>NZ_CP196385.1:0-2500 GCF_058508565.1 Fructobacillus sp. ESL1117
TTGACGAGTAGTCAGGTAGGCGCTATACTAGTTATTGTTCGTTACGAAGCAAAGCTGCTTCGAGCGAGGCGCTGGTTGTCAGAGATGACCGGCAGTTGATAAAAGTTCATCAGAAAGTTGTTGACAAGCTTCAACATTCCTGATAAACTAATCAAGTTGCCCTAACAAAGCAACTCAAATAACTTTCTAAATTAGTTGTTGACTTTAGGTCACAGCTAAGGTAAGATAAATGAGTTGCCCAACAAGGCATCGCACATTGAAAACTGAACAAAACTTTGAACAAACAAATCTGTAACGGTGGCTACTTGGTAAGTAGTCACAAACAAATTTGCGAAGTCAATTCGTAACAAACAATAAACGGATAGGCGTTATCGAGAGATAGCAACTAGTCAGTTTAATCGAAGAGCAATCTTCAAACTTTTAACATGAGAGTTTGATCCTGGCTCAGGATGAACGCTGGCGGCGTGCCTAATACATGCAAGTCGAACGCGCAGCGAAGAGTGCTTGCACTCTTCAAGCGAGTGGCGAACGGGTGAGTAACACGTGAATAACCTACCGAAAAGCAGGGGATAACATTTGGAAACAGATGCTAATACCGTATAAAACGTGCTGTCGCATGACAAAACGTTAAAAGGTCCGTTTGGACCACTTTTTGATGGATTCGCGGTGCATTAGTTAGTTGGTGGGGTAAAGGCCTACCAAGACAATGATGCATAGCCGAGTTGAGAGACTGACCGGCCACATTGGGACTGAGACACGGCCCAAACTCCTACGGGAGGCTGCAGTAGGGAATCTTCCACAATGGGCGCAAGCCTGATGGAGCAACGCCGCGTGTGTGATGAAGGCTTTCGGGTCGTAAAGCACTGTTGTATGGGAAGAACGGTAAGGGTAGGAAATGATCTTTACATGACGGTACCATACCAGAAAGGGACGGCTAAATACGTGCCAGCAGCCGCGGTAATACGTATGTCCCGAGCGTTATCCGGATTTATTGGGCGTAAAGCGAGCGCAGACGGTTCGATAAGTCTGAAGTGAAAGCCCACAGCTCAACTGTGGAAGTGCTTTGGAAACTGTCGAACTTGAGTGCAGTAGAGGTAAGTGGAACTCCATGTGTAGCGGTGGAATGCGTAGATATATGGAAGAACACCAGTGGCGAAGGCGGCTTACTGGACTGCAACTGACGTTGAGGCTCGAAAGTGTGGGTAGCAAACAGGATTAGATACCCTGGTAGTCCACACCGTAAACGATGAACACTAGGTGTTAGAGGGTTTCCGCCCTTTAGTGCCGAAGCTAACGCATTAAGTGTTCCGCCTGGGGAGTACGACCGCAAGGTTGAAACTCAAAGGAATTGACGGGGACCCGCACAAGCGGTGGAGCATGTGGTTTAATTCGAAGCAACGCGAAGAACCTTACCAGGTCTTGACATCCTTTGAAGGTACTAGAGATAGTGCTGTTTTCTTCGGAAACAAAGTGACAGGTGGTGCATGGCCGTCGTCAGCTCGTGTCGTGAGATGTTGGGTTAAGTCCCGCAACGAGCGCAACCCTTATGTTTAGTTGCCAGCATTCAGTTGGGCACTCTAGACAGACTGCCGGTGACAAACCGGAGGAAGGCGGGGACGACGTCAGGTCATCATGCCCCTTATGACCTGGGCTACACACGTGCTACAATGGCGTATACAACGAGCAGCGAACTCGCGAGGGTAAGCGAATCTCTTAAAGTACGTCTCAGTTCGGATTGTAGTCTGCAACTCGACTACATGAAGTCGGAATCGCTAGTAATCGCGGATCAGCATGCCGCGGTGAATACGTTCCCGGGTCTTGTACACACCGCCCGTCACACCATGGGAGTTTGTAATGCCCAAAGCCGGTGGCCTAACCTTTTAGGGAGGAGCCGTCTAAGGCAGGACAGATGACTGGGGTGAAGTCGTAACAAGGTAGCCGTAGGAGAACCTGCGGCTGGATCACCTCCTTTCTAAGGATAATCGGAGCGTTACAGGGACGTCAGAGTCAATTTGATTTGTGCAAAGTTTTGTTTAGTTTTGAGTGCGTGAAGCACAACCAGCGCATGGGGGATTAGCTCAGCTGGGAGAGCACCTGCTTTGCAAGCAGGGGGTCAGCGGTTCGATCCCGCTATTCTCCATTGGCCAGAAGAAAGCCTTTTGGCCAAAAGCTAGTACATTGAAAACTGAATAATCAAGAAATTCTTTTAAAATGATTCAGAGGTGAATCATCTAAATGAACCGAGAAACAACACAAGTTCTTTAAAAAGAACGGTTTAATCGCAGGTCTGAAAGAAGACCAACTCATAAAACTGATCCAACTGAAAAGTTGTGGTTAAGTGAATAAGGGCGCGTGGTGGATGCCTTGGCACTAGGAGCCGATGAAGGACGTGACTAACTACGATAAGCTTTGGTGAGCGGTAAGTACGCTATGACCCAGAGATTTCCGAATGGGGAAACCCAGCACATAG
Organism: Fructobacillus sp. ESL1117; assembly: GCF_058508565.1. NCBI lineage: Bacteria > Bacillati > Bacillota > Bacilli > Lactobacillales > Lactobacillaceae > Fructobacillus > Fructobacillus sp. ESL1117. The sequence goes on from NZ_CP196385.1 coordinate 2,471, forward strand.
AAGTGCTATCACTATCTGAATACATAGGAT
>NZ_CP196385.1:5000-825000 GCF_058508565.1 Fructobacillus sp. ESL1117
ACGAGAGGACCGGGATGGACATACCGCTGGTGTACCAGTTGTTTTGCCAAAGGCATTGCTGGGTAGCTACGTATGGATGAGATAAACGCTGAAAGCATCTAAGTGTGAAACTCGCCTCGAGATGAGATTTCCCATCTAAACAATAGAGTAAGACCCCTCAGAGATGATGAGGTAGATAGGCTAGAAGTGGAAGCGCAGTGATGCGTTGAGCGGACTAGTACTAATCGGTCGAGGACTTAACCAAAGAGTCAATGAGTAAAGGTAAATTTAGGAAAAGAAGAGTAAGGATTATTTAGTTTTGAGTGTAAAAGCTCAAAGGTGTCGTGTTGATGGCATAGAGGAACCACCTGTACCCATCTCGAACACAGAAGTTAAGCTCTATAGCGCCGAAAGTAGTTGCCGGAACGCTGGCTGCGAGGATAGGACGACGCGATGCCGATACATATAAATACAACAGGGGAATTGGTAAATATCAGTTCCTCTGTTGTTTTTTATTTATATACAGTTTAAAATATAGTAAATAGTAACAGGATGCTTTGGTTTGGCATTGAAGTTAATCAAAGTTGAGGTGAATACTTATGGAAATGGAACGAATTAACGATAACACTATTCGGGTCATGATTGAAAATGAGGACCTTCAAGACCGTGGAACTTCCGTTCGCGATTTGCTTAGCGATCGGAATAAAATTGAATCTTTCTTTTATAATATTCTGTCTGAAATCGATACAGAAGAGGATTTTGTTGATAATGATAAAGTTTCTTTTCAAGTCTTGCCTAATCAAAATGGGTTAGAACTATTTATTTCTCGTCTTGATGATCAAGATGCTTTAAATGATTTATTGGCAAACATTGTTGGTGAACGTAGTGATGATGCTTCAGAAATTGTTAATCAAGAAGCCATTGACGATGTTTCTTTTGAACAAAAGATGGCTTTGATGGACCACGATGATGAAAAGGATGCTATTAAAAAGAGTGTTGACGGTCATGTTGATGTTGTTGAACTAGCCGATTTTGATTTGCTTTTGTCGCTTTCAGATCGTTTGGAAAAGTTTACTGGTGATAATAGTGCTTATTTTTACAAAGGTCATTATTACTTAGTATTAGATTCAACAAAGATGTCGTTGACAGCTGCTGAATATAATACTTTGTCGGCAACGATTGTTGAATTTGGCCGTTATACGAAGCTGAATGAAGCTGTTTTGTCGGAGCACGGCAAGACTTTGTTTGAAAATCAGGCTGTACAATCATTGAACCAACTGTTTTCTGTTGAATAAAATAATAGGATGGAAAATCTAAAAAGGTTTTCCATTTTTTTATATCTTATTGTTGTCTCGTTGATTGAACTAACTTTAGATTGGTAATCAACAGTCAATCCTTTTTTTAAAATAGATTTTCTTCCTGTTCTATTATCAGGTATAATGGCAGTATTATCATTTAGCATTGGAGTGCATTTTCATGAATATCTTGCTTGTTATCACCTGGGTTTTAGTTATCTGGTTTGTTTTTTACGTGGTTAGTACTTTTGGTACGCGAATCATGGCCAAGCAACGGGGGACTGTTTTAAAGGCAGAAGATTTTATGGCACAGCAGGCAGAAAACCATGGTCAATTGGTTGATGTTCGTGATAAGGAACCCTATAAGCGTAATCACTTAAGGGGAGCTCGAAACATGCCAGCATTAACTTTTTCACAGGGAAAGTCTGGTTTGCGCCAGGATATGCCAGTTTATTTGTACGGTGATACGTTATCTGGGGCGAGCTCTGTTGCCCGTCACCTCCGCAAAGAAGGGATGGCTAAAAGTCAAATTTTCTTGATGGCTGGCGGTTATCGTCAAGTGACGGAGCAAAAAAAGAGCTAAAAAAAAGAATCGCTTAGCGATTCTTTTTTAGTAACTATTAGAAGCGAGATTGGTGAGCGGCAACTGATTTTCGAATTGCAGCACGGGAAACCTCTTCATAGTTTTCTTGTTCTTGTTCCTGTGGTTCTTGGACTAATTTTTTGTAGCCAAAGCCAGCTGAAAGAACGGCTAGGACTGAACCAAGTACGCCTGTTGCCAATCCGAGTTTAAAATCTTTTTTCATCCTCAATCTCCTTTCTATCTTTTCTTAATATTATCGTTGAAATAAAAGACTTTGTAAATCCCTATTTGTAAAATGGAGGTGGAATATGGCAATCCCAGTAATTGTAATTGCAGGCCCGACTGCTTCTGGTAAATCAGATTTGGCAATCCGGCTAGCTAAAAAATATCACGGTAATATTATTTCGGCTGATTCTTTGCAGGTATACCAAGAACTCAATATTGGTACAGCCAAAACACCGTTTCAAGAACGTGGGGGGATTCCTCATTATTTGCTTGATGTGGTCGATCAAGCTGCTGATTTTTCAGTGGCTGATTTCATATCATTAGCAGATCAGGCAATTTTAGAAACGGTTAAATCAGGACGAGTCCCAATTGTGGTTGGGGGAACTGGTTTTTATGTCAAAGCACTGCTAGGTTTTCAGTCATTGGACTTTGCTCAATCTGATGAAGAAGAAGTTCGAGCAGATCAGGAAAAGCCTTTAGAGGAACTGCAAATTAAATTGAGGCAAGTGGCTGACGAAAAGTTATTGGCTCGAGTTGATCTACAAAATAAAGAGCGGGTCATTCGCGCAATCCAAATCGCGTGTCACGGTCAAGTTAAGCGCCCCAAACGCCCAGACTATACCCCCCTTATTTTGGCCTTAGATTGGCCAAGAGAGGTCTTATATGACCGTATTAATCAGCGCGTTCAGCTGATGATGGATCAAGGACTTGAAAGAGAAGCCAAAGGGCTCTATGACCGTGGTGGATTGAGTTTGCAGGCCGGCCGTGGTATCGGTTATGCTGAACTTTATCCTTTTTTTGAGGGACAGCAGAGTCTTTTAGAAGCTGTCGCAACTATCCAACAAAATTCTCGGCGCTATGCCAAACGACAATTAACCTATTGGCGTCATCAAATTCCGGGGTTACAATGGATTGATGGTCAAAACGCATGGGAAATTGCTGATCAGCAAGTTGCTAATTTTTTGAAAGAATATAAGCAGTAAAAAGGGGTGACTAATGGATTTTGTACAAGCTTTAATAGATTTAAAAGATGGAAAAATTGATCATTTTGATGTTGATCCCGAAACCTTTCCGGCGTTTCAAAAAGCCTGGTCTGCTTTTCCTTATCAAAACACAGTGAAGGGAATCGCCCAAAGATCAGGAAAAGTGACGTATATTCAGGCAAAATAGACTGTTGTAGCGATTAAAATATGCTACAATAATATTTAAGTAAACTATATTAAAAATGGCCGGGCTCGCTTTTTTCGGGTGTCGACTTTAATTGAGAGGCAAAATCGTGGCATTATCATTTGGACAACATAACGTTGGTATTGACTTAGGAACGACAAATACTTATGTATACGTCGAAGGAAAGGGAATCGTTTTACGTGAACCTTCAGTTGTTGCACGTAACACTGAAACGCAAGAAGTGATTGCCGTCGGCTCTGAAGCCCTCGACATGCTTGGCCGGACGCCTGCAAGTATCGCAGCTATTCGTCCAATGCGCGATGGCGTGATTGCTGATTATGACACGACAGTTGCCATGATTTCTTATTACTTGACGAAGGCACTCGGAGGTCGCGTTGGTAAGCCATACGTGACACTTGGAGTACCTGCTCGGATTACGGCAGTTGAACGTCGTGCAGTCATTGATGCTGCCCGTGTCGCTGGTGCGCGTGACGCTTATGTCATCGAAGAGCCATTTGCGGCTGCAATTGGTGCTGGCTTACCAGTGATGGAACCAACAGGTTCAATGGTTGTTGATCTTGGTGGTGGGACCACGGATGTTGCAACAATTTCACTTGGTGGTATTGTTGCGGCTCGTTCAACTCGTTTTGCGGGTGACAAGCTCAACGAAGCAATTTCATCATTTGTCCGCAATAATAACAATTTGGCAATTGGTGAAGCAACTGCAGAACGTTTGAAGATTGAAGTTGGGACTGTTTCTTTGGAAGATGCCAAAATGATGGAACCAACAACGGCTCGTGGCCGCGACTTGTTGACTGGATTGCCAAAAACCATTGAAGTTTCGGCTTATGACGTGGCCACTGCAATCCAAGATCCAATTAACGAAGTAGTTAACTCAATTCGGGAAACTTTGGAATCAACACAGCCTGAAATTTCTGCCGATGTGATTGACCATGGAATGGTCTTAACCGGTGGTGGAGCACAGTTACGCGGTTTGTCAACCTTGATTGAAGAAGTGACGAAGGTTCCCGTCATTGTGGCGGAAGATCCTTTGGATGCTGTTGTCAAGGGTGTTGGTGAGTCATTGAAGTCTTTGGACGTTTTGCAACGAAACTAATAAGACAGGTCAGGTAAACTGCCAAAAAGCGTAGCGCTTGCGCTGCGCTTTTCTTTTCTAGGCAGTTGGTGTGAAAAGGATTATTCCATGCGTAAGTTATTTTCATCCAAAACGGCTGTAATCTTAATGATTTCAGTCATGGTTATTGTTGGCTTGATTACCGGATCAAATTGGTGGGCCAGTAAAACCAATACGCCACCTTTTTTTCAGCGCGCAGTTAATGATATCACTGGTGGTGTTTCACGCCTGATTGCCGTGCCAACCAATGCCATTGGGACACGGGCTAATTCAATTTCAAATTTGATGTCAACATTTGACGAAAATCAAAAATTGAAGGCTAAGTTAGACGGGTACGCGCAAAACCAGGTTAAGATGCAAACCTTGGAAGAGGAAAATAAGTCGTTGAAGAAGCAGCTTGGCTTGAAAGCAACGTTGACGGATTATGAAACAATTTCTGCCGTGACGATTGCTCGCTCGCCGACTACTTGGCAATCACAGCTTGTGATTAATAAGGGGGCCAAATCAGGATTGAAAAAGGGCATGCCTGTCCTTGGTGATTCTGGCTTGATCGGTCGTATTTCAGAAGTGAATACGGTCAATTCGAAGGTGACGCTGATTTCTGATACGAGCGAGGATACAAATCGCTTTGCAATCACTGTTAACGGTAGTCAAGGCGATGTCAATGGTATTATTACTGACTATGATGCGGACCAGAAGTTACTCATTATGGGGCAAGTCACTGAGAGTCAGACGATTAACCCTGGTGATAAGGTTGTGACTTCAGGATTAGGTGGATCAATGCCGTCTGGGATTCTGATCGGTAAGGTGGCAAAGGTCACGACCGATGATTACGGTCTATCACGTAAGATTTATATTCAATCGAGCTCTGATTTGAGCAGTTTGAGTACTGTTTTAGTGGCCAAAACAAAGGTAGGGTCATAATATGGCAGGTTGGCAATTTATTCGATTTCGGATTGTGTATCCGCTAATTTTACTTCTTCTGTTTTTCATTGATGGAAATATTATGTCTTCGTTTGGCACTTTTCTACTCCATCCACCGTTTCATATCATTCCAACGCTCACGTTGATTTGGTTTTTCTATGCCATTCAATTTGAGGCCACAACCTTTGTGCCTTATTATTTCTATGTAGTCGTGTTTGGCTTACTTTTTGATGTTTATTACACGGGCATTATTGGTACTTATACGGTTGCCTTTTTAGCCGCCACGATCTTGATGGATAAGTTGCATCCTTATTTTGATGAACGCTTAATGTCTGGGATGCTCCTGCTATTAGTTGGCCTATTGGCTTATCTTGTGGTAACTTATTTTGCCGGGTCGATGATTAACATTGCTAATTTGTCACCCTTTGCTTTTATCATTCAAGATGTTTTGCCAACGGCGACTTTGAACTTAGTCCTAGCAGCTTTAGGTTATTATCCGACCTGGTCTTTGTATCAAAGATTAATTTAAACTTGCTTTTTTTACCGGGCCAGGGTTATAATGACTTCAATTAAAACGTTGACTAGACGAGTAACTAACAAATTCTTTTCAGGAAGCTTACGGCAATTGAGAGTAAGCAAGAATTGTTGGTGAACCACACCTAGGAGTGTGCTATTGAACTTTAAGTAGGTAGCATCGGTTGTGTCCGTTATCGCACTGGTTGTTAGGAAACTAACACCACGAGGTTTTTTTAGTAATAGAGAAACAACGATGAGGTGGGACCGCGTCTATTCGCCCTCTAAGTGCTGTGCACTTAGGGGGCTTTTTTATTTCCCATCGTTTTAATAGTTTAATAGTGAAAGTGGGGAAATCCTGATGAAATATTTTTTTGAAATACTACCAAGCATTGCCACTGGCTTACAAATGACCCTGGGGGTCTTCTTTATTACGATTGTTGGGTCAATTCCATTGGGAATTTTAGTTTCCTTGGCAATGCGGTCACCATACTTTAGCGTGCGTTGGTTGGTGAATGGCTATATTTGGCTGATGCGGGGAACGCCTCTTTTATTGCAGCTGATTTTTATTTATTATGGTTTGGCTATGGTCGGCATTTCCTTCTCACGGTTTGATGCCGCGGCCTTTGCCTTTATTATTAACTATGCAGCTTACCTGGCAGAAATTTTTCGTGGCGGCCTTCAAGCTATCCCACAGGGTCAATTCGATGCCGCTCAAGTCTTGGGCTTGAATAAGGTTCAAACTTTTTTCAAGATTATCTTGCCACAAGTGATTAAAATTGTTGTGCCATCATTTGGAAATGAGGTTGTTAACCTAGTTAAGGATACCTCTTTGATTTATGTGATTGGACTGGGTGATATCTTGCGAGCCGGTTCAATTGCAGCCAGTCGGGACGTTTCATTAGTACCATACTTAATTGTCGGCTTGATGTACTTGGCCATGGTAGCAGTCGTTACGGTTGCCCTACGCCGTAGTGAGAAGCGTTTGAGTGCTTGGAGGTAAGACCATGATTGCGATTAAAAATTTGACAAAAGCCTATGGCGATAATGTGATTTTTAAAGATTTATCACTGAAGATGGATGATGGTGAAATCCTGGTAGTAGTGGGACCCTCTGGTTCCGGTAAAACAACTTTTATTAAGACCCTAACCGGTTTAGAGGATGCTAGTGCTGGTGAAATTGATTTGAATGGCCAGACCTATCAAGTTGGCGATCCCGCTTTAGCAGCCCAGATTGGTCTGATTTTTCAGGACTTTAATTTATTCCCACATTTGACGGTTAAGAAGAATTTAACTTTGGCACCAATGACGGTTAAGAAGATGTCCGAGCAGCAAGCAAATGAAAGGGCTAATGAGTTGCTTTCAACTTTGGGTTTGACTGAGCAAGCGGACTTATATCCTTACCAGCTGTCTGGTGGTCAAAAGCAGCGGGTAGGGATTGCTCGGGCACTTGCGATGGATCCACAAATTATTGCTTACGATGAACCAACCTCAGGTTTGGATGAAAAAACCACGGAACAGGTAAGCCAAGTATTGCTGGCCTTGAAAAAGGCTGGTGTTACCCAATTAGTCGTGACTCACGATCTGCCGTTTGCTGATAAGGTGGCGGATACAGTCTTTGACTTTGAAAAGGAGGTCCAACGCTAATGATTACGATGAAAAAGAAAGTCATTGTTAATACAGCTGTGATTGTGGTCTTTCTTGCCGTAGTGGCTGGTTGTGCTGCCTTTCTTTCTAAACCAAAGACAGATAATGATGCTAATACCAAGGATAATTGGACCAAGATTCAACAGGAAAAAGTGATTACGATTGGTTTGGATGATACCTTTGTTCCAATGGGTTTCCGGGATTCTTCTGGCAAGTTAGAAGGATTTGATATTGACTTAGCCGATAAGGTTTTTTCTGATTTGGGCATCAAGGTTAATTGGCAACCAATTGACTGGTCCATGAAGGAAACCGAGTTAAACACTGGAAACATCGATGCTATTTGGAACGGTTATACCAAGACACCTGCCCGGGCAAAGCAGGTAGCTTTTTCACAGGTTTACCACAAGGTAGCTCTTTCTGTTGTTGTTAAGAAGGGTCAGGGTATTAATAAGTTCGCCGATATGTCCGGTAAAATCTTGGGTGTTCAAACCGGGTCTTCTGGTGAGTCGTCATTGAACGATCAGCCAAAGGTCTTGAAGCAGTACATTAAGGGGCAAAAGCCAATTGAGTATGATACCTTTGACAAGGCCTTTACTGATTTAAATGCTAACCGAATTGATGGCTTGTTAGTTGATGAGGACTATGCCCGCTATTACATTAATCACCAAGCCAACCCAGCAGATTATGAGATCTTAAAGGGTGGCTTCCCAGAGACAGAAGATGTTGTTGGATTCCGTAAGGGCGATGTTGAACTCAAGGCAGCGGTTAATCGGGAATTGACGAAGTTAACCAAGAATGGTTTTGTTTCTGCTTTGGAAAATAAGTGGTTTGCGCAAAATTAATTGAGAAAGTATTAAAAACGCCTACGGGCGTTTTTTCTTTGGGTAAAACCGAGTAAGATAGTTATATGATAAAAAAGACGATTGTGGCGCCTGGCGTCAAGCTGGTTTACCAGCCAACAGGGCAATTTAAAACAATTCATGTCAACGTGACCTTTGCGACTAAGGCTAAGAAAACCATTGCAACTAAACGGGCACTCTTGTCCTATTTGATGGCAGTCTCTTCAAAAGGTTTTCCAGACCAGCGAGCGGTATCTTTGGCGATGATTGATGCCTTTGGTGCCAACTTTCAGACAAAGGTGGCCACACTCGGTGATTTGGATTTGCTAACGGTTTCGATTCAGTTTATCAAGCCAGGATTGTTACCAAATTCAAAGCAGCTTTTAGATCAAGTTTTAAATTTTTTGCAAGCCATGCTCTTTGATTTTGACTGGCAAAGTCCTCAGGCACAGGCAACTTTTGACCAAGAACGGCAGAATTTGAAGCAAGCTATTTTAAGTCGTCAAGACGATAAGGTGGCCTTTGCTTTGGACCAGGCGCGTGAACTGACCTTTGCGGATGCTGCTGTGCAAGAATCAATCTTAGGGTCGCTTGAGGAATTGGACCAATTGACTTTAGAGGGTGTTCAACAGCAGCAGCGAGAACTTTTAGCTGAAAATCAAGTCGTGATTTCGGTTGTCGGCGACTTAGAATTTAACCAATTGACAGAAAAATTATCTGCTTGGCCTTGGACAGACTTCGGTCGTGAGGAAAAGGGTTCTATTGACCAAAATGATTCAGCGCAGATTCCTGAATTGTTAGTTGCTGGTCAAAAAAAACTTGTGAAAAAAGCAGATTGGCAACAGGCTGTTTTGGTGCAAAATTATCAGGTGGAAGGTCTGTCTTTACAAGACAATGGTTCACGCTATTATGCCACTTTGGTATTGAACACCATCTTTGGTGCTAGTCCAGCTAGTTTGCTTTTTACTGAGGTTCGCGAAAAAAATAGTTTAGCTTATAATATTTTGTCACGTTTTCAGCCGGACTTGTCCGTCTTGACCGTGGTGGCTGGTTTTGATTTTGACCAAGTTGACCTGGTTGAAGACCTGATTCAGGTTCAACTGCAGAAACTGACCGCTGGCCAAATTACAGCAGAAATGCTTGACAATGCCAAGCAAAGCTTGAAAAATGAGTACTTAATCCGCCAAGATTCCCAGGCTTACCTAGCGGAGCGTCAAGTTGGTCGCTTCTTGCGTCAGGCCGAAGCGGGCATGACTGATTTTCTAACCAAAATTGACCAGGTATCGGTAGCTGACGTGCAGGATCTTGCTCAGAATTTAATCTTGCAAAGTCGCTTTGTTCAAGCGCCTGGGGGAAAGAGGGAATCTTTTGGAAATGATTGATTATGAAGAACGGCCAATCGTTTTTCAAACGACAGAGGGGTTGACGGTTAACCTGATTAAAAAGTCTGGTTATCACCAATTTTTGGCCGCCTTAACTGCTCGTTTTGGTTCGTTAACGACGGCAATGCGCTTTGCCGATGACCAGCAAATCACAATTCCAGCCGGTACTGCACACTTTTTAGAACATAAAATCTTTGATAAAAAAGATGGTGATGCTTTAATTCGCTTTACGGAGTTGGGGGCTGACGCCAATGCCTTTACCGGTCCAAACCAAACAACATATTATTTTACGGCCACTAGTCACATCTTAGAAAATTTGGCTTGGCTAATGAATTTTGTGCAAGAGCCTTATTTTACGGAAGAAAAAGTTGTGCGTGAGCGGGGGATTATTGAAGAAGAAATTAAACTTTATCAGGATGATCCTGCTTGGCAGTTGTACCAGGGAATTATCGGACTACTGTACCCAAAATCAGCGTTAAGTCAAGATATTGCAGGAACAAAGGACAGTTTGCAAGCAATCACTCCTGATTTGCTCTATCAAATACATGCTGGCTTTTACCAACCAAAAAACTTAGTGTTGACCGTTGTTGGCGATTTTGATACCAATGAATTAATGGCCTTTATTAAAGGTCAACAAGGTCACATCAATAGTCAGGCAGAAACTGTCTCTGTACCAAAAGAAGAGTTGGCAGAACAGGCAGCCTTTGCACTGGAAAAGAAGCAAGGCTTATCGCTGGCAAAGGGGGCCTATGGTCTTCGCTTACCAAGTCGTCCTACGGATATTTCAGGAATTGACCGTGTTAAAGAAATTTTATTAGGTGAACTCGCCTTGGACTTGGTATTTGGTGATCAGACAGTGTGGTTTCAAGATGCTTATGAAAAGGGAATTTTCGGTGATGATTTTGATTATGAGTACAGTAATTTTGGTCCCTACCAATATTTAACGTTCTTTGCAGATGGTGAAAATCAAGACCAGGTTCAAGAATATTTGCTGAAACGTCTAGCAGAAGCGCCCACAATTTTAGCTGAAAGCCAGACTGATTTTACCCGGCTAAAAAAAGCTTTGGCTGGGCAAACTTTGACTAGTCAAAATCGTCCAGACCGCCTTGGTTTAGACGAGGATTTGGCCTTGTATGGGGTATCGCTATTTGATAAAATGAACTTAGTAGAACGTTTTTGCTTAGATGATGTTGTCCAGTGCGGCAAACGGCTTTTTGAAGGTGGTCGTTTGACTCGCTTAGTATTAGAAAAGTAAGAGAAAAAATGGCTGAATATTTAGCAAGCGAAGTTAGTCAACAGTTACGAGAAGCACGATTGGAAAAAGGTTATACAATCGACCAGTTGGCCGAGATGACCAAAATTCAACCTCGCTTCTTACAAGCAATTGAAGATGGTGACCAGGATGTTTTACCTGGTCAATTTTATGCTCGGGCATTTGCTAAGCAATTTGCAGCAGCTGTTGGTTTAAACCCGGATGAACTTTTTGATGAAGTTGAATTTGATCCACAGGTAATTAGTGATTTATCCCATGCACACCGTGATGAAGATGGCGTCGTTCGAGCTGGGGTTAATAATTCAGAGGCCTTTAAGTCACGTTTCCGTGGCTTTATTCCAAGAATTTGGCTTGCAATTATCGTTGTTGCCGTTTTGTTGGTTGCTTGGTTTGTGGTTACACGGGCCAGTTCAGGTTCCAATTCGTCTAACGGTGGTAACCAAGTTGAGGTTGCATCGTCATCGGTACCACAGTCATCATCGTCAGCAATGGTATCCTCCTCAAGTGCGAACAGTGGCATTAACCTCGGGACTGCAACCACCAATACCGCCCAGTTGACGACCACCTATACTGTAGGTGGGCAACTGGCTAATACGCATACTATTGTAGCCAAAGGTCAAAATGGTGGTTCGATGTTTAAGGTAACTGACGGAACCGGTAAGGTCTTATACAACGCTTGGTTGAATCAAACTGATGAAAAAAGTGTTGAAGTGCCAGCCAATACGGCTATTGTCAATATTCAAGTTTCACAAGTGAGCCACGTGAACTTAACGATTAACAACCAACACATTGATTTGCCAAACTTGCCAACCAATCCAGCTCCAACGACCTGGAACGTTGTCTTGAATTTGAATAAGTGAGAACAAAATGAACCTACCAAATAAACTAACGGTCTTTCGAATCATCTTGATTCCAGTTTTCATGTTCCTTTTGATTTACTCAAAGGGTTCAACAATTTTGAATGCTGAGATAGGCCTGACCCTTTCATGGGTCTTGGCAGCAATCGTCTTTGCCGTGGCTTGCATTACTGATTTCTTAGATGGGCAAATTGCTCGTCGTAAGCACTTGGTTACGAATTTCGGTAAATTCTTTGATCCGTTAGCTGATAAACTTCTGGTTATGACTGCTTTGATTTACCTGACTGCTTTTCATCAAGTTCCTGCCTGGATTACTGCAGTTATTGTTATCCGGGAATTAGCGGTCACTGGTCTACGGACTCTAGTTGTTGAAAATAACGGAACGGTCATGGCTGCTGCCTGGCCTGGCAAGATTAAAACATTTTCCCAGATGTTTGCTATTTTCTTCCTTTACTTGAAGGATTGGCCATTCGCCCTTGTTGACTTCCCAATCGGGCAAGTGCTCTTGTATATTGCCGTTTGCTTTACAATCTATTCAGGAATTGAATATTTCTGGAAAAGCCGCTCGGTTTTTGCAGACGGATTATAAGCGCTATAAGCGCTTTTTTCGTCCAATAAAATAGAGACAAAAACAACGCGAACAAATGTTCGCAAAACCCTTGCATTTTGTTGAAAAAGTCCGTACACTGTTGATAGACATTGAAGGAGTATCAAGCATGGTTGCAAAAAAGACAAGCGATGATAACAAGAAGGATGGCCGTCAGGCTGCCTTAAATGAAGCTTTAAAGAAAATTGAAAAAAACTTTGGAAAAGGTTCGATCATGACGTTGGGCGATAATGCCTTAACGCAGGTAGAGACCTCACCTTCTGGGTCCGTCAAATTGGATGTTGCCTTAGGAGTTGGGGGCTACCCAAAGGGACGAATTATTGAAGTTTATGGGCCTGAATCATCAGGTAAGACGACGATTGCTTTGCATGCAGTAGCTGAAATTCAAAAAAATGGTGGCACTGCTGCCTATATTGATGCCGAAAACGCTTTGGACGTAAAGTATGCTGAAGCTTTAGGTGTTAAAAAGGATGAGTTGCTGTTGTCACAGCCAGATACTGGTGAACAAGGATTGGAAATTGCTGATGCCTTGGTTCAATCTGGCGCCGTCGACATGGTCGTGGTCGATTCCGTTGCTGCCCTGGTTCCCCGTGTAGAAATTGAAGGTGAGATGGGGGATGCCCACGTTGGTTTGCAGGCACGGTTGATGTCGCAAGCCTTACGAAAGCTAGCTGGAACGTTGAACCGGACGGGAACAATTGCTATCTTTATTAACCAAATCCGTGAAAAAGTTGGCGTAATGTTTGGAAACCCCGAAACAACGCCAGGTGGCCGAGCTTTGAAGTTCTACTCAACGATTCGATTAGAGGTTCGTCGTTCAACTCAAATTAAAGACGGTTCCGATGTTACTGGTAACTTGACCAAGGTCAAGGTCGTGAAAAATAAGGTTGCGCCACCCTTTAAGGTTGCTGAAGTGGATATCATGTATGGAAAGGGAATCTCACAAACTGGTGAAATTCTTGATTTGGCTGTTGATCAAGATATTATTGATAAGGCTGGTGCATGGTATGCCTATAATGGGGAACGAATTGGCCAAGGTCGCGAAAAGGCCAAGGAATATTTGGATGACCCTGAGCACGTTGCTCTGAAGGAAGATATCTACACACAAGTGCGGAATGCTTATGGCATTGGCGATGAACCAGCTGTTGCTGCTGGCCCTGATGAAAGTGATAGCAAAAGTGCAGAAAATCACGATAACGACGGGCTTACTGACGAACCAATTATTTAGAAATAGTAATAATAAATTAATATTAAAAAGCGTTGTAGAACGCTTTTTTTTGTTATAATGTGTTTGTTCTTAACTGAAGTGAATGATTTATTTTCACACAAATTATTTAAATTAGTTTGGAATGGACACTTGTTGTTGTAGGATAATCTTTTGCACCCAGTTGGGAGAAGAGGAATCATGCAAAGATCGCATCGCGGGTCATGGATAGTGGCCTCTGTCGTCGTTGTACTTGCCATCATCTTGGGAATTGCCTATCAAAACCGAGACAAGCAAGCCAACACCGCACCCATTACTGCAGTTGGCTCAACTGCACTGCAACCATTGGTTGAAGCCGCTGGGGAGGACTATCAACGTTCTCACCCTGGTGTCTCCATTACCGTTCAAGGTGGCGGAAGTGGTACGGGTCTGTCGCAAATAGCGCAAGGGGCTGTTTCCCTCGGGAATTCAGATCTCTTCGCTGAAGAAAAGAAGGGGATTGATACAAAGAATTTAGTTGATCATCGAGTCGCAATCGTTGGAATTGCGCCAATCATTAATAAGCAAGCTGGTGTCACAAATTTGACACTAGCACAGTTAACCGATATCTTTACCGGTAAAATTAAAAATTGGAGTGAACTGGGCGGAAAGAACATGCCAATCGTGCTTGTTAACCGTGCCGCTGGTTCCGGAACTCGGGCCGCTTTTGAAAAGTGGGCCATGGGTGGCAAAAAGAGTGCCTCGGCACAAGAACAAGATTCATCAGGAATGGTCTTGTCAATTGTTAAGAGCACTCCGGGAGCTATCTCTTACGTTGCCTTTGCTTATAAGTCAAACGATGTTGTTCGGGCAAGTATCAATGGTGTCGCACCTACCGATACCAATGTTGAAGATGGGGCTTACCCAATCTGGTCATATGAACACATTTACACGCATGGCAAGCCAACTGGTGAAGTTGCTAAGTTCTTGGATTTCTTTAATTCAGATTTTGTACAGAAAACGTACGTGCCAAAGTTGGGTTACATTTCAAACTCAAATATGAAGATTGAACGTGACCTGCATGGTAACATTACCGCTAAGCAGAAGGGGTAAGGCAGACAATGGATCTTATTACCGAAAAAATTAAAAAAACTTCGTTGTCAACCAAGCAAGATCGATTTGGAAAGTTTATTTCGGCTCTTGCCTTAATTCTAATCACTGCGGTGGTTGTCTTAATTTTCGGCTTTGTAATCACTCGGGGGTTAGCCACCTTTACGACCAATAAAGTTTCAGTTAGTAAGTTTCTCTTTGGAACGAATTGGAATCCGAGTGTTGTTGACCCTAAGACGGGTCAGCCAGGAATAGGCGCATTACCGCTTATTACTGGTTCCCTGGCGGTAACAATTCTGGCCGCTATTATTGCGACACCATTTGCGATTGGAACAGCGGTCTTTATGACTGAAATTGCCAAGAAACGTGGTTCGCGCATTATGCAACCAGTCATCGAATTGTTGGTTGGAATTCCTTCCGTTGTTTATGGTGTTATTGGTTTGACTGTTGTGGTCCCAGCCGTCCGCTCAATTTTTGGCGGAACGGGTCTTGGAATCTTGTCTGGAACGATTGTCTTGTTTGTCATGATTTTACCAACCATTACATCAATGACGGTCGATTCTTTAAAGGGTGTGCCTCGTTATTATCGTGAGTCAGCCTTGGCAATTGGAGCGACACGTTGGCAGATGATTTACAAGGTGATTTTGCGAGCAGCAACGCCAGGAATCTTGACAGCAATTGTTTTCGGAATGGCGCGTGCCTTCGGTGAAGCTTTGGCTGTTCAAATGGTAATCGGAAATGCGGCTAAGATGCCGGGTTCTCTGGTGTCACCAGCAGCAACCTTGACCTCCGTTTTGACGATGGGGATTGGAAACACAGTCATGGGCACGTTGCAAAACAACGTCTTGTGGTCATTAGCAATGATCTTACTTCTGATGTCTCTCGTCTTTAACCTCTTGATTCGCTGGATTGGTCGAAAAGGAGAACTGAAGTAATGAACGCAAAAACTGCTGATAAAATTGCTACAACCGTGATTTATGCAATCGCTGGTTCAGTAGCGTTGGTGCTAGCAGCAATGCTGGCCTTTATCTTGGTTCGAGGATTGCCTCATTTGTCATGGCACTTCTTAACTGCACAAGCTCGGTCATTCGAAGCTGGTGGGGGAATTGGCATTCAATTGTTCAATTCCTTCTACCTCTTGATTTTGGCCATGCTGATTTCATTCCCGATCGCTCTTGGGGCGGCTATTTACTTGAATGAATATGCCAAGCCAACGATTTGGACATCGATGGTTCGTACCGCAATTGAAGTGATGTCATCATTGCCGTCTGTTGTTGTTGGTTTGTTTGGTTTTTTGATCTTCGTTGTGAAGTTGAAGCTTGGTTTTTCCATTATTTCTGGAGCAATCGCATTGACATTCTTTAATTTGCCAATCCTGACTCGCTCTATTGAAACGTCTTTGAGTCAGATTCCAAATCTGCAACGTGAAGCTGGGGCGGCTTTAGGTCTTTCACGATTTGAAACAGTCATTCACATTATCTTGCCAGCAGCTGTACCATCGATTGTGACTGGGGTTGTTATTTCTGCGGGACGTGTCTTTGGTGAAGCTGCGGCATTGATCTTTACAGCTGGTCAATCAGCACCTTCATTGGACTTTGGTGACTGGAACCCATTCAACTTGGCATCACCATTGTCACCATTCCGACCAGCCGAAACTTTAGCCGTGCACATTTGGAAAATCAATTCGGAAGGAATTATGCCGGATTTGTCACTTGTGTCAGCGGGAGCATCAGCGGTTTTGATTATCGTGGTATTGCTCTTTAACTTTAGTGCACGTCGCTTGGGAACACTTCTTTATAAGAAGTTGACAAAATCGTGAGGTTAGCATGACAGATAAGAGTCAAGAATTAAAGCCAGTATCAGATTTTATTCCTGAAAAGGCACCAGAACGCTATATTATTCCAATGGAGGATAATAAGCATGAAATTGCCCTTTCAACTGAAAACTTGCAAGTAAGGTATGGCGATAACCTTTCTCTAAGTGAAGGGGATTTGCGTTTTGAACGTTACAAGATTACCTCTTTGATTGGAGCATCTGGATCAGGGAAGTCAACCCTTTTGCGTTCGTTGAACCGAATGAACGATGGGGTGGCCAATGTTACCGGTCATATTTGGTACCGTGGATTGGACATCAACTCAAAAGATATTGATGTTTACGAAATGCGTCGTCACATTGGAATGGTTTTTCAACGACCAAATCCTTTTGCTAAGTCAATTTATGATAATATTACTTTCCCATTGACTCGTCGCGGTAAGTACACCAAGGCTCAGCTCGATGAGATTGTGGAAACAACGCTAAAGCAAGCTGCTCTGTGGGACCAAGTTAAAGATGAATTGAATAAATCAGCGCTTTCATTGTCAGGTGGACAAGCCCAACGATTGGTGATTGCCCGTGCCTTGGCTCTAAAGCCTGATATCTTATTGCTCGATGAGCCATCATCAGCCTTAGATCCAATTTCTTCAGCTAAGTTTGAAGATACTTTGTTGGAGTTGAAGAAAAACTACACGATTATTATCGTTACGCACAACATGCAGCAAGCAGCCCGGATTTCTGACTACACGGCCTTTATACACCAAGGTAAGGTAATTGAATATGATTTGACTCGTAAAATCTTTACCCGTCCTAAGGTGGAATTGACCAACGATTATATTTCAGGTAATTTTGGATGACAAAACAAAGCGAAACAATCTTACAAACTCGTAACGTCAAGCTCTGGTATGGAAACAAGGAAGCCCTACATGGGATTGATTTGGATTTTGCCAACAAAGGTGTGACTGCCTTGATTGGACCTTCTGGATCAGGTAAAACGACTTACTTGCGAGCCTTAAACCGGATGCATGATTTGGAAGAAAACGTCACTGTGACGGGTTCTTTCAACCTTCTTGGGAAGGATATCTATGCGCCAACAACGGATACCGTTGATTTGCGTAAGCGCGTTGGAATGGTTTTCCAACAGCCAAATCCGTTTCCATTCTCTATCTACGATAACGTGGCCTTTGGCTTACGTTTAGCTGGAGTGAAGGATAAGAAGACTTTGGACCAGGCAGTAGAGGAGTCGTTGAAGGCAGCCTCTATCTGGGATGAAGTTAAGGATGAATTGAATAAATCAGCACTTGGACTTTCGGGTGGACAACAACAACGTGTTTCAATTGCTCGTGTTTTGGCCACAAAGCCAGATGTGTTGTTGCTTGATGAACCAACATCGGCTTTGGATCCTGTTTCTTCACACAACATTGAAGAAACCTTGTTGTCACTCCGTGACCAATATGCCATGATTATTGTGACTCATTCCTTATCACAAGCTTCACGAATTTCTGATAAGACGGCTTTCTTCCTTAGTGGAAACTTGGTCGAATATGGGGACACTCGTAAGATTTTCTTGGAGCCCGAGAAAAAGGAAACTGCCGATTATATTTCTGGTCGCTTTGGATAAAAAGTGACTGGATGATTGGTTGGTGAAGCCCATCGTTCAGGCTGTTCAAAAAATATCTTTGCTTTTAAAATGCCCTACTGTTATTAGAGAGAAACAGGTTACATGAAAGGAATTTGTCATGCGTCGATTATTTGATGAAGAATTAGCTGATTTGGATACTTCTTTTACGGAAATGGGTGAACAGGTTGCCAAGACCATTCAGGAATCTGTTCAGTCCTTTATTAAGCACGATCGCGATGGTGCCCACAAGATCATTGATCATGATTACAAGATTAACGAACGGGAAGCCGCTTTGGAAAAGAAGTCATTTGAAATGATTGCTTTGTACCAACCGGTGACCACTGATTTGCGTGAAATCGTAACGATTTTAAAGGCTGTTTCTGTTTTGGAGCGAATGGGTGATCAGGCACGAAACATTGCTACGTCAACTATCCGCGTTAAGGGAACGAAGCACATGAAGGCTGTTGAAAAGCAGTTGGGTGAAATGGGTGAATTGGTTGCTTCAATGGTTTCAGAAGTCATGGGCTACTACGTGAAGAACGATGCCTTGGGTGCTGAAAATATCGCGACTAAGAACCACCAATTGTCGAATGCAGCGGCTCAGATTCGAACTGATTCCGTCAATGGCATGAAGGAAGACTCTGAATTGGTTGATTCAGCAGCGGACTATTTGGTCATTGCCGGCTACATCAAGCGAATTGGTGATTATACGACTGACATCGCTGAATGGATTGTTTATAAGCGTACGGGTAAGATTATTGAATTGAACCCAGGTTATAACTACTTTATTTAATTTGATCGAAAAAGGGACCCTTTGGGTTCCTTTTTTTGTGGTAGGAAACTTTGTTATAATAGGGGTAGGAAATAAATTTACTAAAGGAGGGCCTATGCGTTTTATCATGCAAGCGGCGATTAACATGGCTGTCTTTTTGGCCTGTGCGTTGCTGTTCCCAAGTGGTTTTGTTTTGGCGAACATGACGACCGCTTTTGTGGCAGCAGTGCTACTCGCCTTATTGAATCGCTTGATCAAGCCCATCTTGGTCTTTGTTTCACTACCATTAGTCATCATTTCGTTAGGATTCTTTTTATTAATTATTAATACAGTGCTGCTAGAATTAACAGCGCATATTATTCATGGTTTTGCCTTTGCCTCTTTTGGTTGGGCAATGCTGGTTGCAATATTGTTGACCTTAGCTAATTTCTTATTCATGGGTCAAACGAAGATTTCGGTGCGGAGGTAAAAAATGGCGCAAGCAACCGTAACAGTTAAAGATTTAGTTGATAACACACGATTAACAATTGTAGCAGGTCATGATTATTTAAATCGAGTGATTACTACTGCTGATATTTCTAGGCCAGGCTTGGAAATGACGGGGTACTTTACTTACTATGCTCCTGAACGGGTGCAGTTGTTGGGTATCACTGAAACTTCTTTTTCAAATCGAATGAGCCATGACGAATTATTGATGGTTTATCGAAAAATGGCCTCTAAACAGACGCCAGCCTTTGTGGTTTCGACTGATTTGCCAATTGCGGATGAATTGAAGCAAGCAGCAGAAGAAGCTCAGATTCCAATTTTAAATACGCGATTGACTTCATCACAAATTTTATCAAACATGACTTACTACCTAGGGGGCGAGTTAGCGCCACGGCAGTCTGTCCATGGCGTTTTGATTGATGTCCACGGATTAGGGGTTTTGATTACTGGTGATGCTGGAATTGGAAAAACTGAATCCGCTTTGGAATTGATTCAACAGGGGAAAGCGCGATTGGTTGCTGATGACCGTGTTGATATTCACCAAGAGGATGAACAGCGCTTGATTGGACAACCATCAGAAGTTTTACGGAACTTGATGGAAGTTCGTGGTGTTGGTATTATTGATGTTCAACAAGTCTACGGTGCGGTTTCGGTCCGTTCCCATGCTTCAATTATGCTTAATATTCACTTATCAAACGGTAAAATTGGCGAAGAGAATTTTGATCGGTTAGGAAATGAGGCTGATACCTTAGATATTCTAGGAGTCAATATTAAAAAGATGGTTGTACCGGTTACACCAGGGCGAAATACTGCTTCCGTTATTGATGCAGCGGCTGTTAAGTTCCGGACGCAGAACATGGGCTATGATGCCTTAGAGACACTTGAAAAGCGGATGAATGCCGCAATGCAAGTTAATGAAAAAGAAGACGAAGAGGCAAAAAAGCATGACTAAAGTCGCTGTTTTAGGCGCTGGTTCCTGGGGGACCGCCCTCGCCAATACAATGGCGAAAAACAACGTAGTTGTTAATATCTGGTCACACCGTGTGGACCAGGTTGATGAAATTAACCAGCGTCACCAAAATGACCATTATTTACCTGGCGCAACTTTGTCAGAGAAGTTATTAGCGGTTGCTGATATGCAAGTCGCTGTGGCGGATGCAGATGTTGTTTTAATGGTGGTACCAACGAAGGCGATTCGCTCTGTTGGTTCCCAATTAGCAGAGGTTTTACAAAATTTGGATCAGCAAGTAATTTTGGCTCATGCGACCAAGGGCTTGGAACAGGGGACGCACCTACGGATTTCGCAAATGATTGAGGAAGTTGTTCCGAGTGAGAATTATTCATCTCTAGCTGTTATTTCTGGCCCGTCACATGCTGAAGATGTGATTAAGGGTGATTTGACTGCAGTTTCTATTGGTGGGACTGACGAAGCTGCTACGGCGGTTTTACAGGAAACATTAGCCAGTGAGAATTTTCGGCCTTATACTAACCATGATTTATTGGGATCAGAGTTAGGTGGAGCATTAAAAAATATTATTGCTTTGGGTTCTGGAATGCTCGTTGGTTTAGGCTATGGCGTCAATGCTCAGGCAGCCCTTCTAACACGTGGCTTGGTTGAAATGCGTAGCGTTGGTCAAAAAATGGGGGCTAAGCCGGAGACTTTTCTTGGCTTAGCCGGAATTGGTGATTTAATTGTGACGGGAATGTCACCCAATTCACGCAATTACCGTGCTGGCTTTGCCATGGGCCATGGTCAGTCGTTAAATCAGGTCCAAGAAGAGATGGGCATGGTCATTGAAGGGGTAAATACTGTTAAGGCGGTTTATGAGTACCAACAGACCCATCAACTCGATTTGCCCATTACGACCGCTTTGTATCAGGTCTTATACGAAGAGGCTCAAATTGAAGACCAAATTAAATTACTGATGACTCGTCCATTAAAAGCTGAAGATTGACCATATATTTGTTATAATAGCAGTGGAATACTTCGGCGCCTTTGACGTCATTAATGAAAGTAGGAAAGTATGAAACCTGTACGTAAAGCCATTATCCCGGCCGCTGGTTTGGGAACTCGTTTCTTGCCAGCCACAAAGGCTTTGGCTAAGGAAATGTTACCAATTGTTGACACACCAACGATTGAATATATTGTTCGTGAAGCCATTGCTTCTGGAATCGAAGATATTGTTGTCGTCGATGGAAAGTCCAAGCGTTCAATCGAAGATCACTTTGATTCAAACCCAGAATTGGAAAACAATTTGCGCGAAAAGAACAAGTTGGAATTATTGAAGGTTGTCGAAGAAACAACCGATATCAACATGTACTTCATTCGTCAATCACATCCAAAGGGCTTGGGTGATGCCATTTTAACAGCCAAGGACTTCATTGGTGATGAACCATTCGTTGTTCTTTTGGGTGACGATTTGATGCAAGATGAAGTGCCATTGACGAAGCAGTTGATTGACCGCTATCATGAAACTGGCGAATCAACTTTGGCAGTTTTGGAAGTGCCCCATGATCAAGTATCCGAATACGGTGTTATTGATCCTGCCGCAAAGGTAAAAGAAGACGGCCTATACCGGGTTAAGTCATTCGTTGAAAAGCCTCAGCCTGAAGATGCCCCTTCTGATTTGGCAATCATTGGTCGCTACTTGTTGACGCCTGAAATTTTTGAAGAATTAGAAAAAACAAAGCCTGGTAAGGGTGGCGAAATTCAATTGACCGATGCCATTGATTCATTAAATAATCGTCAGCATGTTTACGCTCATGAATTCAAGGGTGACCGTTATGATATTGGTTCTAAGATTGGTTTCTTGGAAACTAATATTGAATTTGGCTTGAAGCATCCACAAACAAAGGATCAGCTCCGCGCTTATATTAAAGAACTTGCAGCTAAGTTGTAAAATTTAGCAAAAACAAAAGAGGTGGTATACCTCTTTTTTGTTGGTTAAAATTAGACAAAAGAACCGATTCAAGGTACAATAGACGTCATAATAAAAAAGGAGGTTCCGTTTCTCATGACAGAAGTCAAGCAATATGATGTCATCATCATTGGTGCTGGCCCAGCCGGAATGACTGCCGCTACTTATGCCTCACGGGCGGACTTAAAGACTGTAATGCTTGACCAGGGGATTTATGGTGGGCAGATGAATAATACTGCTGAAGTTGAAAATTATCCTGGTTATAACAGTATTATGGGTCCTGATTTGGCCGAAAAAATGTATGCTTCGTCAACACAGTTTGGCGCCGAATACTCATTTGGTATGATTACTGGTGTGGAAATTTTAGCTAAAAATGAAAAATTGGTCCATACTGATATGGGCGATTTTCAAGCACCAGCTTTGATTGTTGCGACTGGATCCGAACACATTCACTTGGGTGTTGACGGCGAGGAAGAATACCAAGGCAAAGGTGTCTCATACTGTGCTGTCTGCGATGGTGCCTTCTTTAAGGGTGAAAGTGTTGCCGTTGTCGGTGGTGGTGATTCCGCTGTCGAGGAAGGACTGTACTTGGCCAATGTGGTTAAGGATGTCACGGTTTATGTTCGCGATAGTAAGTTAAAGGCACAGCCAATCTTGCAGCAACGAGCAAAGAAACAGGAAAACATGCACTTTGTTTGGAATACTGAAGTCACAGCCATTGAAGGCGATAGTGAGGCTGTTTCGCAGCTGAAGCTTCATAACAATCAGACTGGTGAGGACCGGGTTGTTGACCAAAGTGGAATCTTCATCTACGTTGGCCTCAAGCCAAATACTCAGGTATTTGAAAATTTGGGGATTACTGATGACCGCGGTTGGATTAAGACGGATGACAAGATGGCAACTGCCGTTCCAGGAATCTTTGCTGCTGGAGACGTTCGTGCTAAGGATTTGCGCCAAATCACGACTGCTGTTGGCGATGGTGGTTTGGCTGGCCAAGAAGCCTATCAATATGTTGCTGAATTAAAATCAGAGGCATAAAATAAATGATGTTGAGAAGTCTGCTACAGAAATGTAGCGGACTTTTTTGTTGCGCGCTTTAATGGACAACAACCAACGAACCATTAACGTGGTATATGGAGTTAGAAATGGGCGTATAGCCTTTTTTACTTGTGTGAAAGAAAAAGTGGGTTGAAGGGTTCTTAAAAGCTTAAATAGAAGTAATGGTGACTTTCAGCTGTCGTCAATAGCAAATAGAAGATACAAAAAAGCCTCAACTACTATTTGGTAGTTGAGGCTCTTGAATGATGAATTAATCCTTGACGATTTCACAGAATTCCAATGTTACACCATCTGGGGTGCGAACATTAAAGAACTTGATACCGTTATCCCAGAAGGGAAGATGTTGTACTTCTGAATCAATCAAATCTAATCCCTGTTCCTTTGCTGCTACAAAGGCTGCATCAGCATTAGAAGTGTTCATTGAGATGTGGTTGATTGAACCGGGCTTGCCGGTTCCTTCATCAGACAACCACGTTTCAATAACGAGGTGACCGTACTTAAAGAATTTAACTGGGCCACCTTCCTTAAAGTCACCGGTCTTTTCAAAACCGATGCCTGTCCAGAACTTTTCAGCGCGGTCCAAGTCGGTTGTTGGAATTCCAACGTGTTGAATATCGTCAAAATAATCAGTAAAGGCCATCATATAACCCGTCCTTTCAATTGGGGGAGACTATCTTAGTCGATAGCGATTCCCTGGTGCTTTAACTTGCTAAAGATACGTGTGTCTGCCCATCCAGTGATACTTCCCTGGAAAAGGAAGGCGAAGATAGTTCCAATTCCATAGTTGGTAAAATCAGGAACCATAATCAAGGCGATAACACCAATAATGGTAGGTGGAATATAAGAAACCCACATGGCAATACCGGCATTACCCTTGAAATACTTGAATCGAAGAACCTGCATCAAATCATCAGCAGGGTGCAAAACGATGTTGGTCCGCTGATAAATTGAAATGGCAATCGCAATTAAGGAAACACCGAAGAAGTTTAAGAAAATATAGAAGGCAATCATTGGCCAACTATGTGCTTCTGGCAAGAGCTTTGAAAAGGCACTTGCAAAGACAGAGATCAAGGCCGAGAAAGGAACCATGAAAGCTAAGTTTCCA
This sequence comes from Fructobacillus sp. ESL1117, assembly GCF_058508565.1. Lineage (NCBI taxonomy): Bacteria > Bacillati > Bacillota > Bacilli > Lactobacillales > Lactobacillaceae > Fructobacillus > Fructobacillus sp. ESL1117. The sequence continues at coordinate 29,492 of NZ_CP196385.1, forward strand.
AGGAAGCGCTTGATATCAATGCGGTGCTCCAAAACCATGTTCAAAACAGCGATTAACATACCGACCACAAAGAACACGATGGATAGTGTTGCACTATTACCATGCAATGAGTGGTTTAATCCATTTTGAGCAGCTGTCCAATAGGCAGAACCCAAAATTGACGGATGAATTTTTTGACTGGTAACAATTGTTAGCACGTTACCCATTGAGTTAATTACCAATGAGAAGGCAAAGTAACTGAGGGCAGCGGTCCAAGAAATTGTCCGCTTTGCATTATTCATAAAATTTAGGCCTCTTCACCACCGATTTTAACAACGGCCTTAGAAACAACGCCTAAGCGACCGTTAACAAAATCGTCAACTTGGTTGTAATCCAATTCGTGTGACAACAATGGCTTAACGTTCAACTTACCAGATGAAAGCAATGCCAATGAGTCTTCGAATGCGTTAGGGTTAATGAATGAACCTTGGATAGTCAATTCCTTTTGGAAGACTTCGTAAGTGTTCATTTCGAACTTAGCGTCAGGTCCACCAACACCGAACATCAAAACTTGACCGCCACGAGCAGCTGATTCGATGGCTGATTCTTGTGTTTGTGGCATACCAACGGCTTCGATAACAACGTCATATTCTCCAGCAGGGATCTTGTCGCCGTTCTTAGTGTTGTATGTGTTCTTAACGTTGAACAAATCCTTGTTCATCTTCAACTTTTCATCAACGATTCCGGCCAGGTCAACTTGGTGGATACCGTATGCTTGCAAGATTTGCACGAACAATTCGCCCATGAACCCGTCTCCAATAACCAAAGCCTTTTGGTATGGTGATGGCTTCAACAACTTCATGCCGTGGATGGCACATGAAATTGGTTCAACAATCGCTGCTGATTTTAAGTCAACGTTGTCAGGGATTGGGTAAACAACTGATGCAGGGGCTGCGAAGTATTCTTCGAAACCACCATCACGAGTTACACCAATCGCTGACAAGTTTTCGCACAATTCAGGACGGCCAGTGTGGCAGAACTTACATTGTCCACAGTAAATGTTAGGGTCAACTGAAACGCGGTCGCCAACCTTAACGTTGGTAACAGCAGAACCGATTTCCTTAACAACACCTGAGTTTTCGTGTCCCAAAACGATTGGTGGGACAGCATCGGCTGATCCTGGTTCACCAGCATACAAAGCATGATCAGTTCCACAGATACCAGCAAAGGCAGTGTGAATCAAAACTTCATCTGGCTTCAAGACAGGCTTTTCGATGTCCTTCAATTCCAACTTCTTCTTATCAGTTAATACTAAGGCTTCCATGTTCTGTTATCCTCCAATGAGTAATTCCTTGTAACAACTTACACATACATAATAATATTTGCACAAAGTTTTGTCAAGTGAAAAAAGAAACTTTTTAAAACCTTGATAAAAGTGCTTTTAAAAGGAAATTAATTACTATAAAAAGTGAGCAAATAGAGCGTTTTTCAGTCGGCCGCCTGGTGTTTTGTTCTGCCACTTTTCGCCGTCATTGTAGTCCATTTTGGTTGAAAAATTTATGCTCATTTGGCATAAGTTTTGTTATAAAGAGTTGTTATAATAGAAAAAGTGGATGATTTAGCGAGCGAATGCTTAACAATTAGTCTGATTGCACCTTGATTTTTCTAGCTTTTTTACGCTTTGTAAGCAGACTTAACAGGGGAAATAGCGTATGATAGACGTAGGCTGTGTTTTATCTAGCCTTAATTTTATCGAGATAATATCAGGATTAACTTCTACTGACTATTATTTGCTGATTCATGAGTATCTTGCTAGCTGGTAGGGCGGATTCATGTACCCAAAGCGTTGACTAGTAGCGATACTCAGACAGACTTTTTTCCTAAAGGAGTACCCTGATTGTATGGTTCTAGCTTTTGCTGCTGTGTCGGATTGGTTGACGCATATTAGTTCTGCGAATGCCAATTTTTCTGTAATTGAATTGTCGATTCTGTTTTTTTTGATTTTGATTGAAACTGGGGGAATTGTCACAGGGTTTATTCCGGCCGATGCGTTGGTCATGACGGCTGCGGGGTTTGCTGGCCGCCATCACTCTTTGGTTGAATTTGCCTTGTTGGTGGTGATTTTTGCGACTGCCTCGATGATCGGAGACACAATTAATTATTGGTTCGGTGCTTGGGTAATTAAGCAGATTGATAAAATTCCCTTGGTCGCTCGCCACGTAAACGGTGATTTTGCCGAAAAAATTTCGTCTAATTTAAATCCGAAACGTTGGTTAATCTTTATTATTTTGGGCCGATTTGTTCCTTTTGTCAGAACTATTGTCCCGCTATCTGCTCATCGTTTGAAGTTACGGTTTGCGACTTACTTTCGGATGTCTGTTCTGGCATCCTGCCTCTGGGCATTGACCATGGTGACAATCGGTTATTACTTTGGTCACTTACAGTTGCCAAGAGAAGTGACCATCACCGTGATTGTCCTGGCTGCCGTCTTTGTGCTGGCAGTGATCCGGTCACCCAGGTTTCGGCAAATTATTATTAGTTTAATCACAAAATCTAGTCGAGAAAAGGAAGAGGAACTTTAAGAATGACTTATCAAGATACCTTAGCCCGTTGGCAACAAGCAGACCTACCTGCTGATTTAGCTGCTGAACTAAAGCAATTGAGTCCAGCTGAACAAGAAGATGCCTTCTATCAAAACTTACCATTTGGGACTGCTGGTATGCGTGGTCAAATGGGGGTTGGAACCAACCGCATTAATGTTGTGATGGTTGCCTTGGTGACGGAAGCATTAGCTGCTTACATTGATCAAAGTGGGTCTGCAGCAAAAAAAGCGGGGGTAGTCATCGCCTTTGACTCTCGTCACCACTCAAAAGAATTTGCTCAAGTAGCCAGTCGCGTGCTATCAGCACACGGGATTAAAGTTTACCGCTTCTCATCATTACGTCCGACACCTGAATTATCATTTTCAGTCCGTCATTTAAAGGCCTTTGCTGGTATTATGATTACGGCCTCACACAATCCGAAGCAGGATAACGGGTATAAGGTTTACGGTGCCGATGGTGGTCAAATGGTTCCCCAAGCTGTCCAGGCCGTTATTGATGGGATGGCAGCAGTCGAAAATGGGTTTACTATTGCACAAGATGAAACAGAAGCCAATGTTCAAGTAGTCGATGATGAGTTGGATAATGCTTATTTGGCAGAAGTTAAAACAGTTTCCGTTGATCAGAATTTGATTCAAAAAGAGGGGGCAGACTTGAAATTTGTCTACACCCCTTTGCATGGAACTGGTCAATATATTGGCGAAAAAGCATTACAGCAAGCAGGTTTTACCAATTACACGATTGTCAAGGAACAGGCAGAGCTCGATGGGGATTTCAAAACGGTTAAAAAGCCAAATCCAGAAGACCCTGCTGCCTTGTCATTGGCGATTGAATACGCCAAGAAGCAAGCAGCTGATTTGGTTGTTGCAACGGACCCCGATGCTGATCGGATGGGGGCTGCTGTACGTTTAGCAGATGGCTCATACCAAGTCTTATCTGGTAACCAAATTGCTGGTTTGATGGTCAACTACTTGTTAGCAGCTAAAAAGAAAAATCAGACATTACCAGAAAATGGTGCTATTGTAACATCGATTGTTTCATCACGCTTTGCTAGCGAAATTGCTAAGAACTACGGCGTTGCTACCTTAGACGTGTTGACCGGCTTTAAGTATATTGCCGCCATGATTGACCGTTTTGAAGAAAAGAAGGATTATACGTACCTCTTCGGCTTTGAAGAATCATTTGGTTACCTTGTGAAGCCTTTTGCCCATGATAAGGATGCCATTCAGGCCTTGGTTTTGTTTGCCGAAATGGCTGCTTATTATAAGGAAAAGGGCCAAAGTTTTGCTGATGGTTTGAAGGAACTATACGACCAATATGGTTACTTTGAGGAAAAGACTGTTGCCTTTGATTTTCCTGGTATCAATGGTCACGAGGAAATGGCTGCTTTGATGACTAAGTTCCGCAACCAAAGGTTGGCAACGGTTGGTGATCAGTTAGTTCTGGCGACACAAGACTTTGCTAATCAGACCCAGATTGATCGAGCTGGAGCAGAGAAAAAGTTGCCACAGCCTAAGGCCAATGTCTTAAAGTATTGGTTAGCGGATGGTTCATGGATTGCACTGCGCCCATCTGGAACGGAACCAAAGTTGAAACTTTATCTTGGCGTTGTCGCTGATTCACAGGTTGAAGCGGATGCGAAGTTACAAACCTTTGAAGCTGTGATGGAAGAAAAAATTCAGGCTTAATTTTACTGAAGACGTTTAGTTGGCAAACAAAAATAAAGTTAGCTTCTATTCATCTAAGCGCAATTATCGAACTAGATTCGTTTTTATCAGCCAGGGAGGAACCATGTTCGGGTAATTTTTCTGATTACCCTTTACAGGGTCCTTCCTTTTTTGTTATACTGACTATTGGCTATAAGCCGTAATTAACGGTAATCCGCTGTGCGTTAGTCTAAGGACGAGTGTAAGATTAGCGATTAGGAGAATGACTATGCGTCAAAATAACATTTTAGAAAAGTTGACTTCAACCCAATTGCGGACAGATATTCCTGAATTCCGCGCTGGTGATTCAGTTCGTGTCCACGCACGAATTGTTGAAGGAACTCGCGAACGTGTTCAGCTCTTTGAAGGAGTTGTTATCAAGCGTAAGGGTACTGGTATCCAAGCTACTTATACTGTTCGTAAGATTTCTTCTGGTGTTGGTGTGGAACGTACGTTCCCATTGCACTCACCACGGGTTGATAAGATTGAAGTAACTCGTTTGGGCCGTGTACGTCGCGCAAAGTTGTACTACTTGCGTGCCTTGCAAGGAAAGGCCGCTCGTATCAAGGAACGTCGTCTCGACGTCAAGTGATTACGGCAACAAGCTTCCACATAGTGGAGGCTTTTTCTTTTTAAAAAAATCAGTTTTGAAAAGAGGGGGGACTGGCATGGCTGAATTTTTGCAAGCGGTTGATGACCGAAAAATTTTGCATGTCGATTTGGATGCTTTTTATGCTCAAGTTGAAATGCGTGACAACCCTGCTTTAAAGAAGGTGCCGCTAATCATCGGTCGTGATCCTGATTTACATCACGGTCATGGGGTCGTGGCAACCGCCAACTACATTGCCAGAAAGGCCGGCGTTCATTCAGCCATGGGGTCAACTGAAGCAAAGCGACTTTGTCCTAATGCCGTTTTCGTTGCTCCTGATTTTGATAAGTACCGGTCAGTGTCAGCTCAAATTCATGAAGTTTTTGCCGAATTCACTGATAAGGTGGAACCAGTCGCACTGGATGAAGCATACTTAGACGTTAGTCAAAGCCCAATGGCGAGCGCAACATTGGCCGCCGAGTTAAGGCATAGAATTTGGCAGGAAACGAAGCTAACGTGTTCGGTCGGGGTTTCCTATAATAAAGTATTAGCCAAACTTGGTTCCGAGCACCACAAACCGAATGGGGTCACGGTCATTGGTGCTGATGTCGCAATGGACTTCGTGGCGGCCTTACCTATTAAGGACTTTCGTGGTGTTGGTCAGAAAGCACAGGAAAAGTTTGCAAAATTAGGAATTAAAACGGGCGCAGATTTACGGGCCTTGAGTCAAGACGAATTACGGGTACACTTTGGTTCCTTTGGTGACCAACTTTATTGGCAAGCGCGGGCAACGCACTTTGGTCAGGTAAAGGACCATCGAATTCGGCAATCGGTCGGAAAAGAGGGGACGTTTGAATTTCCGCTTCATGACCGTTCGGCTGTTTTGGCGACCTTTAAGGGCTTGGCCACAAAGGTTGTGACGAACATGGAGGCTAAACACTTGGTTGGTCGAACATTGAATATTAAGGTCCGTGATGATGATTTTAAGACGCTGACCAGGTCGATTACACAGGCAAATCCGTTTCAGCTTGATCCTGATTTCTTGGCAAGAAAGGCACAATCAATCTTTGATGACCTTTATCCAGATGACTTTGCCATTCGCTTGCTGGGGCTAACTTTTTCCAATGTCAGCCCACAATCCTTTCAATCGTTATCGCTTTTTGATGATTAATTGGTCAAATCAGTCAGTTATGCTGATTTGAAATGCCTGACAATGAATTTCACATTTACGGTATAATAAAGGATAGTAATAAGAGTTGAAAGGGCGCATATGGCCAAAATTCACGAAGATATTTTAGAACAAATTAAACGTTACGATACTATTATTATTCATCGGCACCAACGACCTGATCCGGATGCTTATGGGTCACAATTGGGCTTGCAAGCAATTTTGCAGGCTTCGTTTCCTGAAAAAAAGATTTATGCCGTTGGAAAAGAAATTCCTGGTTTAGCTTGGATTGGGGATGGTCAGCCTTTAGCTGATGAAATTCCTGATTCAGCTTACAAGAAGGCTTTGGTAATTGTTTGTGATACCGCCAATGACCCCCGCATCGATGACCAACGTTGGCGCAATGGATTGGAAATTGTCAAAATCGACCACCATCCCAATGTGGAACCTTACGGTGATTGGCAGTGGGTTGAAGACGAAGCCTCAGCGACCTCTGTTCTAATTTATCAATTCTATCAAGCTTTGGCTGACAAGGGTTTGAAGATGACAAAAAAGGCCGCTCGGTACCTTTATATCGGCATTATCGGTGATACCGGCCGCTTTATGTATTCATTAGATCAAGAAACCTTTGATGTGGCCGGTGAGTTGATTACCTACGGCTTTGACTATCAAAAAATTTATAACGCGATGACGACTTTATCAGAAAATGCTGTGAAGTTTTCGGGTTATGTGATGCAACATATTAACTTGTTACCATCTGGCTTTGGCTACGTGATTCTAAAGCGGGATGTGATTGATAGCTTTGACCTTGGTAATGCAGGGACTTCTTTTGTCGTTTCCATTCCGTCACGGATTGACAAGGTGAAGGCCTGGGCCATCTTTGAAGAACAAGAAAATGGTGATTACCGGGTTCGCTTGCGTTCTCGGTCAGTTATCATTAATACCATTGCCCAAGACTTTGATGGTGGGGGACATCCCATGGCTGCAGGTGCCTGGGCTTATAATGAAGCGGATATTCAAAAGGTGATTGACCGAGTTGATAGCGCTTTAAAGGCAGACTAAGCCGATTAAATTTAAAGGATTTTACATGAAAAACACAAACCAACAATTTGGTGAATACAATTTAAAGCCGGAAGTCCTTTCGGCTTTAAAGGCGATTGGTTTTGACCAGCCAACGCCTATCCAGGCGCGCTTGATTCCAACAATCCTGCGTGGTGGGGATGTTGTCGGTCAGTCACAGACGGGGTCTGGGAAGACGCATACTTTCTTGGTACCCATTTTTAACGCCTTGCAACCAGAATTGAATCAAACCCAGGTGGTGATTACGACACCATCACGGGAATTGGCTGCTCAGATTGCAAAGGCTGCCCGTGAATTTGCGGAAAAGATGGAATTGGTGAAGGTTTCTATTGCCGAATATGTTGGTGGGACGGATAAGGCCCGCCAAGTTCGCCAGTTAGAAAAACACCAAGCGCAAATTGTCGTTGGAACGCCGGGACGGTTAAAGGATTTGGTTCAAAGTGGGGCCTTGGTTGTTAACCAGGTGCGGACTTTGGTTGTCGACGAAGCGGATATGACACTTGATATGGGCTTCTTAAACGAAGTTGATTTCTTGGCCGGTGCGATGCCAAAAGACCTGCAAACGTTGGTCTTTTCAGCAACGATGCCAGAAAAGTTGAAGCCGTTCTTAAAGAAGTATTTGGACAATCCGGATTTCCAAACAATTCCAACGGAAGCGACGATTGCCGATACCATCGACAACTGGTTGGTGCCAACTAAGTCCAAGGACAAGGAAGAGGTTATCGATAAGTTGCTGACGATTTTCAATCCTTATTTGGCGTTGATTTTCGCCAATACGAAGGAACGAGCTAAGGAATTAGCAGCACATTTGCGTGGCCGAGGTCTCAAAGTTGCCGAAATTCATGGCGATATTCCACCACGTGAGCGAAGGCGAACGATGAAGGGCGTCTTGCACCTGGATTACCAATATGTCGTTGCGACTGATCTAGCTGCTCGTGGGATTGATATTGAAGGGGTTTCGCATGTCATTAATGATGGTGTGCCAGACGAATTAGAATTCTTCGTTCACCGTGTTGGTCGAACGGGACGCAATGGGCTGGCTGGAACGGCTGTGACCCTTTATGGACCTGATGAAGAAGACCGCATTGCCGAGTTGGAAAAAATCGGTATCGAGTTTGCTCATAAGCAGATTCGTGGGGATGAAGTCGTGGCGGTCAAGGATCGAAAGGCCCGGACACAGCGCCATGCAACAACTAATAAGTTGGACCCTGAAATGGTTGGGATGGTCAAGAAAAAGAAGAAGAACATCAAGCCTGGCTATAAGCGTCAAATTAAGAATAAGATTAAGCGTAAGCGTCAAATGGATCGTCGAATCGAACTTCGTCAAGATCGCCGGAATACGCGTCGTCAAAATAAGGAAGGCTAAGGTTAACTAGCTTTGGCTTACTAAAAAGAACAGCAACCCGCAAAATTGTTGGGGCTGCTGTTCTTTTCTTTATTTTTGTTAATGGTTTATTAGTTCAAGCTTGAATCATTTTTTTGGCTAAGCTTTTGGCGTCGCTCTTGACTAAAAGCCAATAATGAATTGGTAATCGACTGCTCGACCGAAAGTGTATCGGCTACCTGGCTGTCGGTTGGTTCGCTCGTTGGTTCTGTGATCTCAATCGGAGCTGTGGATACTACTGAATCAGTCGCCACTGCAGCGACCGATGTCGTTGGCTCTAACTGAATGGATGCTGCAGATGCTGCTGGCTCGACCTCAACGGGGGCTTCTGATGCGGCCTGATCAACTTCACCGATTTGGATTGCTGGTTCATCATCGGGTGTGCTTTGGCGATCAACGGTGATTGTTTCGGCGGTATCAATGTCTTCAGTGGCGATTTCTTCGCTTCTGTCTAAGAAGCGGTCACGAAGTGCAACCTGTTCCGAAGAGGTTAAAGAGCTTATCTTATGAGACATATCAGTTAAAATTCTTACCGTTACTATCTGTTGTCGAGCAGAAACCTGGAAGGTGCCTTCCGCAACAACTTCTTCTTGCAGTTCAAGTTGTTGTGCTAAGAAGCCGGTTTCCAATGAAAAATCAGCTTGGTGGTTCGTTGCCAGCCGGTCTTCAACCATGGTACCAGAAAGAAGCCATTGCTGTTGGTCATCGCTTTGGTATTTGATTGTTAAATCGCCAAAAGCGGCCTTTTCAAAGAAGGCTGGTAAATCAGCACTTGTTTCCACGGGAAACTGTCGGGCCAACTCTTTACCAGCCCAATAGGTAATGTTGGCATAATCATCGGTTAAGATATTAGCCAAAAGGGCATCACGTAAGAGCAGTGGGGCAAAAGCGCTAACAGTCTGATTTGTACCGTTATTTGATTGAGAATGAGCATTTGACATAAGTAAAGATTCCTTTCTTCCGTTATTATAGCAAAAGACAGATTAAACGGGGGCAAAGGCTTGCAATTTGTTTTGAAGGGAAGATAATAGGATTATTATGAAGAAAAATACAAAAAAAATTGGCATGATGGACTCTGGTGTTGGCGGCTTAACGGTCTTAAAGGCTGCCGTCCAATCCATGCCAGCAGAAGCTATCGTTTATGTTGGCGATACAGCCAGAATGCCTTACGGTCCTCGTGAATCAGAGGAAGTCGCTGATTTTACTAGACAAATTGCTGACTATTTGCTTGAAACCCATGACATTAAGGCGCTGGTGATTGCCTGCAATACAGCAACTGCTTGCGCCTTGCCCGGCTTACAAGAAGACTTGACAATTCCTGTCATTGGTGTGATTGATTCTGGTGTCCAGTCGGCCGTTTTGTCAAGCAAAACGAAGAAAATTGGTGTGATTGCGACTGAAGGAACTGTTGATTCAGGTCAGTACCAGGCCGAAATTCAGTCAGCGGCGCCGGGTAGTCAGGTTTTTGCACAGGCGGAGCCTGATTTTGTCCAATTTGTTGAACAAAACCGCTATCAAGATGCTGAGGTAGCTGAAATTGTTAAAGAACATTTGCAGCCCCTCAAAGAGGCTGGTATCGACACGTTGGTGCTTGGCTGCACGCACTTTCCGCTATTGGCCGATGTCATTCAGCAGGCCCTACCAGAGGTAACGCTGGTTGATCCTGGTGTCGCCACAGCGCAAAAATTAGCGGTTCTTTTGAAAGAACAGGACTTGGTGGCTGATAGCGACCCGGCCGCTCGGCCAGAAAACAAGCAATACCAACTATATACAACGGGTCCGGTTTCAACTTTTTCAACTATAGCCGAGCAATGGTTGGGTTCAAAACACGATTGGCATTTTACCCACCTGAATCTACCAGCAACGGACTGATTGCAGCATTAGTAACCAGCAAACAGATGACCATCTGTTAGAAAAAAATGACCTTGATTTTGTCAAAGAAGGAGCAAAGATGACGCGCTTAATTATCGCAACTGGCAACGCCCATAAGGTTCAAGAAATAAAGGAGGCCTTGGCCAAGCTGGATTTGGACTGGGATATTTTATCTTTAGAGGACTTGGATGAGGTTCCTGAAATTATTGAAGATGGCAAAACTTTTGCAGAAAACGTTCATAAAAAGACGACTGCTCTTGCGATTGTCTATCCAGATGACTATATCATAGCCGATGACTCTGGGTTAACGGTTGCAGCCTTAAAAGGCGAACCAGGGGTTTATTCGGCTCGCTATGCGGGTGATCACGATGATGATGCAAATAATGCTAAAGTTTTGGCTAAGTTAGCTGGAAAAGGCGGGCAGGAACGTCAAGCACAATTCACGACCGTACTCGAACTGATTGGTCCTGGTAAAGAATCTTTAGTTGTTAGTGGCCATGTCGATGGGCAAATCACGGAGACAGAAATTGGCGACAACAAATTTGGTTACGATCCGATTTTTTATTATGAACCACTACAGAAGACTTTTGCCCAATTAACGGTGGCTGAGAAGAACCTGATTTCACACCGAGGTCGGGCTCTAGAAAAGTTAGTCAAGGCGTTACCGGCTTGGCTAAAGCAGTAAGATCTTTGCTTTGAGAAGACGACCAGAATTGGCCGTCTTTTATTTTGCTAAGCAAGTAGGAAAGGAGGCGAGCAAATGCGCTATAATAGTAATGATATGAGTGATGAAAACCCACAATTTAATACTTGGTTTGAAGGCCAAAATGAGACGGATGCATTGCTGCGTGATGCGGCAGAAAACGCCAGGGAACAGCAAGATGAGCTCTCCTTGCGACCCAAGTACCTACGGGAATATATTGGTCAAAAGTCATTAAAAGAGGAGTTGGCGGTTTACCTCCAAGCTGCCAAGATGCGTGAAGAAGCCCTTGACCATGTTCTACTCTTTGGACCGCCAGGATTAGGCAAGACGACCTTGGCAATGATTATTGCCAATGAATTGGGCGTGCATCTGAAGACAGCCTCTGGGCCAGCGATTGAAAAAGGTGGCGATTTGGTTGCCTTGCTCAATGGGCTCGAGCCGGGGGATGTGCTTTTTATTGATGAAATCCACCGCCTGCCAACGACGATTGAGGAAATGCTGTATTCTGCCATGGAAGATTACTTTATTGATATCATGGTGGGCCAGGGACCGACTGCCAGAGCCGTTCATTTTCCTTTACCACCGTTTACATTAGTCGGTGCAACGACTCGGCCCGGGATGCTTTCCAAGCCTTTGCGTGATCGCTTTGGGATTATTAATTCGCTCGAATATTATCAACCTGAAGATTTGCAGCAAATTGTAGTTCGGACGGCTGATATCTTCGAGGCACCAATCACCAAGGAAGGTGCCTATGCCGTCGCCTCGCGGTCACGAGGAACACCGCGAATTGCCAATCGGTTGTTGAAGCGGGTGCGGGACTTTGCTCAGGTTGCTGGAAAAGAAGCAATTGATACGGACTTGGTGGAAACAGCTCTAGATAAGCTACGGGTTGATCAAAAAGGCCTCGATGATACAGACCACAAGTTACTAAATGCGATGATGGATTTCTATCATGGTGGGCCAGTGGGCCTTTCAACCATTGCTGCTAATATTGGCGAAGAAGCCGATACTTTGGAGTCGATGGTGGAGCCGTACCTCTTGCAGTTGGGCTTTATTCGTCGAACTCCAAGAGGCCGGGTAGTGACAAAAGCAGCCTACCAGCATCTGGGTCGGCCGATGCCCCAACCAAAAGACTGATTTGCTCGTCTTTGATCGGCCAAGTCTTTGGACCAGAGTATATTTTGCTCAAAAGTATGAACGCTATCAGCCTGCTGGCTGATGAATAAAAGAATTTAAAAGAGATTTATGACAGAAGAAAAGCACTATCAATTATCAGATTTTGACTACGACTTGCCCCAAGAATTAATTGCGCAAACACCATTAAAACAACGCGATACTTCCCGGCTCTTAGTGTTGAATGCAAAAACGGGGGCCTATGAGGACCGACATTTTTATGACATTTTGGACTATTTGAACCCAGGCGATGCTTTAGTGATGAATAATTCACGAGTTTTGCCAGCCCGGTTACACGGGATTCGCCCAGAAACAGGTGGCCATGCTGAAGTCCTATTATTGCGTCAAGACCATGGAGATGTCTGGGAAACTTTGGTCAAACCAGCTAAAAAATCACCAATTGGTTCAACGATCGTTTTTGGTGATGATCCAGAAAATCCCGTGATGACGGCGACGATTGTTGGCGAATTGGAACATGGTGGTCGCTATGTTGAGTTTTCCTATGCTGGCATTTTTATGGAACGTTTGAACGAGTTGGGGGAAATGCCCTTGCCACCCTACATTAAGGAAAAATTGGCAGACCAAGAGCGCTATCAAACTGTTTACTCCAAGGTTGATGGCTCGGCTGCGGCCCCCACTGCCGGCCTGCACTGGACACCAGAATTGCTGCAAAAGGTTGCTGCAAAGGGCGTTGAATTAGTGGAATTGACCTTGCACGTTGGTTTGGGAACCTTCCGACCAGTGGAAGAGGAAAATATTGAAGACCATCAGATGCATTCTGAATTTTATCAATTGAGCGCTGAAGCAGCAGCCACGTTGAATAAGGTTCGCAAGCAGGGTGGGCGGATCGTTGCTACCGGGACGACGTCAATTCGAACGTTGGAAACGATTGGTTCAAAATTTGATGGTCAACTTCAGGCTGATTCTGGTTGGACGGAGATCTTTATTAAACCTGGTTATCAGTGGCGGGTTGTTGATGCCTTTATCACGAACTTCCATTTGCCAAAGTCGACGTTGGTGATGTTGGTTGCAGCTTTTACTGGTCGGGAGAACATTTTGAATGCATATCGTCATGCAGTTGAGGCTCAATATCGCTTCTTCTCCTTTGGGGATGCGATGTTTATTCATAAGTAAAAATAAAAAAAGCAGTTGCCACGGCAACTGCTTTTTTATTGATTTACATGTCTTTTAGGGAACTTATTCAGCTGCTTCGATGGCTTTGTGAACCATGGTCAAGTCAGTTAAATCAGCGGCCTTAAAATCAGGGTTTTCAGTTGGTAAGACCTGTTCGATAGTATCGAATTTTTGGACCTTAACGGTGGCTGACAAAACTTTTCCGGTTAAAACATGGCCAGCAAGGTCGTGGTCGTTAGAAAGGAAGTGGGAATGGAATCCAGCTACGGTCACGCCTTGATAGATGGCCGGAGCATAGTAGGAAAGAAGTCGACCCGAGACCTTTGAACCATGGAAAACCTGTTGCTTTTCAGCGGCTTCGGTTAGGGACGGATATGGCTTCTGGCTACCAGCAGCTGAGCGAGTCGTCATGGTTTCAAATTCACCTTCGACCAAGAAAGCTGCAAACTGATTTTGTGCCTGTAATTTGTCGATGGCATTTTGCAAAACGACTTCCAAATCAGCACTTTCCGCTGTTCCAAAATCTTGAAAATCACCATGGTGAGCAGCAGCAAATGGGGAACTGAAGCTTTCATCTGGGGTTTCAGATTTGCCAGAAACCAAGGTGTGGTAGGCTTGACCATCTAAGATAATCAGTTCGCCATCGAGGCCCTGACCAGTACCAATTCCAAAGTCACCGTGTTGCAGGAGGTCGTGGATGGACATTGTCCCGTCTAAGAGGCCGTTAGCAAGAAGCTGCATCGTGCCAACTTGAAATAAAGTTGTTTTTGACATTCGTAAAAATCCTTTCAATTCTTTTGATTATTTTTATTGTACTCCTATCAACTAGGGGACTGACAAGAAATTTTTAAAATCAGGACACAAAACCAACAAAGTGCCCAGTGTTCAGCTAAATGACAGTGTTATAATATGGAATATGAAAAGCTATCAGACGAACAATCCAAAAGAAACCCAGGCGTTGGCCGAGCAATTAGCCAAACTCGTTTACCCCGGCCTGGTAGTGACGCTAAAAGGCGACTTAGGTGCCGGTAAGACGACCTTTACCCAGGGATTGGCTCAGGCCTTGGGCATTACGAGTCGGGTTAAAAGTCCGACTTTTAATATCTTGAATACTTATGAAGAAGGTCGGATTCCCCTTTATCATTTTGACGCTTATCGTCTTGAAAATATGGGCGCAGCCGACCAGGGATTTGAAGACTATCTGGGTACTGATGGTGTCACGTTAATTGAGTGGCCCCAGTACATGGCGGATCTTTTGCCAAATGATCGCTTAGAAATGACCTTTACCCGCATGGTTGGCACAGACTCTGGCCGTCAAATTGCGGTTTTGGGGGTGGGCCAAGCCACGCAAATTGAGGAGGACTTACACGGATGATTGCAGCACAATTTGACCACTATGAGTACTCAATGCTTGGCTTGGACCTGCAACAGGCTCAAGCTGCCCAAGATTTATTGACTCAGCTTAAACAGGAATCAGATACTTTTGAATTAGCTGAAGTTCGTGATTCATTAGCAGCGTCTGATCAATCGGCAGTTGCTGCAGCTGATTTGAAAAATGATGACCGACCCGCTAAGACCTGGTTGATCTGGGCTAAACCATTGGGAGATGAAGAAGGCGGTGACGCGGTTGCCATCGGTATGGCTTCAATTGCCGATGGTGAAGTTGGTTTGGCGATTTTGGCCGCCTTTCAGGGCCACGGACTGGGCCAATCAACGCTGGCAGCGATGGTCGTTTGGGCCGAAGAGGCTGGTTATGACCGTCTGTGGTTAGATGTCGACCTGGAAAATCAGGTTGCTCGTCATTTGTACAAAAAGCTTGGTTTCACAGAAGTCGGTGAGGAACCTGAGCCAATTGAATTACGGTCTGGCCGCCAGGCCAACCTTGTAAAAATGGAGTTACTGTTCTAATGAATTTTGTCGCTTTTGATTTTGAAACAGCCAACAACCAGCGCCATTCAGCTGTTTCACTTGCTTTGGTTGTCGTTCGTGACAACCAGGTGGTGGACCAATTTTATTCTTTAATTAAATCACCAACGCCATTTTCAGCGCGAAATTCGCAAATTCATGGCATTTATCCAAAGGACGTTGTCAATGCGCCCACATTTGCAGAAATTTGGCCAACAATTGCGCCGTTATTTACTGAAGAAAAACTCGTGGTGGCGCATAATGCCAATTTTGATGCCTCGGTTTTACGGGCCTGCTTAGACTATTACGGCCTGCCAGAAGCTCATTATCAACTGTTGGATACTGTGCAAACCTCGCGTCGCCTCTTGCCTGATTTGCAAAACCATAAACTCAACACGGTTTCTGCTGCTTTGAACATTCGTTTGGACCACCACCATAATGCGCTAGAGGATTCTTTGGCTTGTGCGGAGATTTTGATTTACCAAAGTGAGCTTTTTGGAAATCAGGTCCTAAAAGAATATGTTCGTAATCAATAAAGTGTGTTAACTGTGCTGTTTAAGCGGTTAGTAACGGCGTACCATTTTTTTAAATAAATTTTTCAATCAATAGTTTAACGAGTTAGTTCCCTATAAACCGCAGGATAGCAGCTTTGCTGCCATAGTATTGGTATCTAAGCAAGTGCAGTTGGTGGCAATCCTGGCGAGGGTACAGTGACTATGGTTTTTAAAACCATAACCCCAAGTATCCTGAGAAAGGATTAGCCCCTACCCGTAGGAGTTGTCTTAGCATTTTGGTGAGTTTTGATAACCGATTGACAAAGGCGCCTAAACAAAATGTAAAAAAGCAGATTCCAATCATGGAGTCTGCTTTATTGTTATCAGTCGATGGTTAATTCAATTGGAGCATGGTCCTGTCTAGCACCGGTATCGACGACCTTGATTGCTTGAACCTTATCAGCAATCCGGTTTGAAACCAAGTAATAGTCAATCCGCCAACCAGAGTTGTTAATCTTAGATGTTTTCACCCGTTGTGCCCACCATGTATAGATACCTGCTTGCCCAGGGTTCTTGGCGCGCATGATATCGGTGTAACCGGCATTTAGTAACAAGGTGAACTTTTGGCGTTCCTCGTCTGTAAAGCCAGCAGAATGATGGTTGGTACTTGGGTGCTTGAGGTCAATCTCTTCGTGGGCAACATTAAAATCACCAGAAAAAATGACAGGTTTTTTCACATTTAAATCATCAATATAGTCCCGGTAAGCATCATCCCACGCCTGACGATCCTCCAGTCGGTCTAATTTTGAACCGGCATTGGGTGTGTAGACCGTCGAAACAAAGAATTCCTTGTATTCAAGGGTGACGATTCGTCCTTCTTGGTCCATTTCACCAGGAGCACCAATCGTTGGGTAGTCAACGGCAATTGGCTCTTCTTTAGCAATCATCATGGTACCAGCGTAGGATTTTCTGGCTGTTGATGAGTTGGTGTAAAAGTGATAATCCGGGAAGAGTTCAGTCAGGGCGGCTAAGTGCTTTTTCGTTAAGCCGGACTCTTTCAGTTTTGTTTCCTGGATGGCGAGGACATCAGGCTTTGCGGCAGCCAAATTAGATAAAACGTCCCAGGTCATCTTGCCACGGTCTGAACTGTGTTCGACGGCGGCGTTAATGGAGTCGATATTCCACGAAATAAATTTCATTAGGTCTCAGTATCCTTTGCTGATTTTGGTTGAGGGTAAGCCCACTTTGCTGGTTACAAGGGCGGGTTATGGTCGGCCATTTCCTTCATAAAGGCAGGGAGGGCCTGAGCAATTTCGGTTGGCAAGGTTACGTAGGCCGTCTCTGCTAAACGCTCTGCAATCGCTGAATGACTGTAGACGGCTGCCAAAACGGCTTTCTTTGTGTCTTGAAATTGTGCAACAAAGGCTGCAATGATGCCGGCGAGCGTATCACCCATGCCACCGGTTGCCTGGTAGGGGCCACCAACAGTCAGTTGGTAAAGCTCATTTTCCAAGTATACCTGAGTCTGGTCAGACTTCAAAACCAAAATTGGTTCAGGATTCATGGCAACAAGGGCCTCCCAGTTATTGTCTTCTTTTGCTTGGTCAGCGATGGCCACTTGACCAAAACGTTGCCATTCCATTTGATGGGGCGTTAGGATAATTTGTCCCTGTGGTAGGGGCAGGTTTTCCTGTGCCATCATGGTCAAGGCTGATCCATCTAAAATAACCTTATGCTTGTCGGTGAGCTCTTTTAGGACTTGCTTTAAAATGGTTAATTCATTTCCTAAACCAGAACCAATGAGGACAACGTCCACACCGGCAATTAAATTTGATAGGTCCTGATGGTAGTCAACGACCATAGCCTCGGGCAAGCGGGCGTGAAGGGCTGTTTTATTAACGGGGTCGGTTGCCACCGTGACTAAACCAGCGCCGCCAAAGACGGCGGCCTGGGCGTTCATAATGGCTGCCCCGCCTAGGTCTTGGTTACCCGCGACGATTAAAATTTTGCCAAAAGTACCTTTATGTGATTGGCGTGGTCGAACTTGAATGACTTCTTGCACGATTTTCTCAGTTAATTTAATCATTTTTCACCTCTCTGCTAAGCATTTTACGCCTAAGATGTGTATAATGAAAATAACTTAATGAGAAAATAATGAAAAAGGTGAGAGCGACTTTGGTCACTTCCCACAAGGAGGTCTTTGATGATTGATTGGCAGGCAAAAGCTAAGGAAGAAGAACAGGCTTACTTGGCTGATTTGAAGGAATTTTTGAAAATTCCTTCTGTTCGTGACGATAGCAAGAAGACGGCGGATGCACCGTTAGGACCCGGTCCAAAGGATGCGCTGGTTCACATTTTGACCTTGGCCGACCGAGACGGCTTCACGACTAAGAACATTGATAACTTAGCTGGTTACATTGAAATTGGTCCAAAGGATGCTGATGAATATGTCGCTTTGCTTTCTCACGTGGACGTCATGCCTGCTGGTGAAGGTTGGGAAACGGACCCTTTTGATCCCGTTATTGAAGACGGTAAAGTGATTGCCCGTGGGGCTTCTGATGATAAGGGACCTGGTTTGGCTGCTTATTATGGGTTTAAGATGATTCGTGATTTAAACTTGCCATTGAAGCGTCGTGTTCGCTTGATTTTCGGTACTGATGAGGAAAACGATTGGACTGGAATGACGCGCTACTTCGAGGTTGAACCGGCACCCGCCTATGGTTTTTCGCCTGATGCCGAATACCCAATTATTAACGGTGAAAAAGGAAACTTGCAGGTGAATATCACTTCGAAAGCAACTAACGGGGATGCTGCTCAGTTGCTCTCATTTGAGTCAGGGATTCGGACGAACATGGTACCAGGTGTTGCTCGCGCTGCTGTAGCAGGCCTTGCCACTGATCAGGTTGAAGCTGATTTTGCAGCCTTCTTGACTGATAATTCCCAGGTATCTGGAATCGTGACCACAGACGGGGGGCAGTTGTCCTTTGAGGTCTTTGGTAAGCAGGTCCACGGTTCTTTGCCTGAGACGGGTGAAAACGCCGGAACTTACTTGGCAAAATTCTTGATGCAATATGACTTTGGGGGCACAGCTGCTCACTTCCTTGCTTACTTGGGGGACTTGTCACACGATGATCCAACTGGTCAAAAATTAGGTGTCAACCATGTTGACGATGTGATGGGTGCCTTGTCAATGAACGTTGGAATTCAAAAGTTCGATTTGGAAGAGGGTGTTTACATTAACTTTAACTTCCGCTATCCAAAGGGAATCGAACCAGCATTCATCGAGGAAAAGTTGGCAAAGGCAATGCCAGCCTGGGATTATTTAGCTAAGATTGGTGGTCATGCTCAAGTGCCACACTACGTTTCGCCTGAGGATCCAGTCGTAAAAACTTTGTTGAGCATTTACCACGAGCAAACTGGTCTAAAAGCACATGACCAAGTAATTGGTGGTGGCACCTATGGTCGGTTGATGGAGCGCGGAGTAGCCTTTGGTGCTTTGTTCCCCGATTCACCAGATACGATGCACCAAGTTGGAGAATTTGCCTTGGTTGATGACCTTGTGCGTTCAATGGGAATCTATGGTCAAGCCATTGTTGACTTAGCTAATTTGCCTGAATAAAAATTAGTAAAGTGCTACACGTTCTGAAAGTTCAATCTTGTTTACTAATGACACGGAATCAAAGTCAGACTTTTGTCTGGCTTTTTATTTTGGTTAATAATAATTGTCTTTGAAATGTAACCGCTTTGCATGTAAAAAATAAAAGCACCGTTTTTTGATTTTCATATAATGAACCTAATTCGATTTAGAGAGAGTTGAGGGAGTTAGTGAGATGAGAGTAGAAGATTTTTTTCATGAATATAACCATCGTCATGAAAACGATGACCTGGTTAGTGAAATCGAAGAAATTCAAAATTACTGGCAAAAGATGCGTCAATCACGTCGGAGCTTTGTGGGTTTGACACCAGAAGAGTTGTTACGGACTGACGGAAAAATAATGGCATTAGACCAGGTTTACGAGCATTTGATTGAGAAAAAAGCGGAACTGATTTCCCATGGGGGATCCTATCCCTTAATGGAAACTGACCTGCGTGAAACTGGCTTTAATCATAAAATTGAGACGATTGATAAGATGGAGGTTATTACTGGTGACTACATGTGGGGGCAACAGAATAACACCTTTACTGTGGTTGGGGATGACCTCATCGCTTCTAGTTATTTTGTCAAAATGGGGACGGATGAAACTGATGATTTAAACTTTAAAAGTCAGCGATTGATGGCCAAGATGGATTTCTTTCAGGCCATGAAGGACCTTCGGGTTGGTAGTTGGGAGGAAAAGTACGTGGATGAAAGCGTGATGGATGGGACTCAGTGGAGTGTACGCATTTACTTCAATCACGGCATGGAAGTCTTGGCCATCGAGGGCAGCAACGATTATCCCGACAACGTAGAAGAATTTGATCGCGTCTTTGATTTAAATGTCTTTGGTAACATGGACTCGGGTGTTGAGGGTGAATTTGTTGAATGATGAGGGCAAGAAAATTTATTGTCTGGATCAAAAGGGAAAAATATTAAACAAAGTCGCGATTCAAGCAATCGCAGTTTTTGTGTTAAAAATGATAGAAGAATCCGCCATTGGGCAAGCGTTGGTTAGTTAAGCAGAGTTGAAAAATATTTAGGCAGCGCATTTTTTGGTCTAGTTTTTGAGTAGAAGTTGGTGGAAGGCCAATCAATCATTGCTATTCCTTGCTAACCGCCATCAGCATCTTGGTCGCCGGCCTTGATAAAATCAGTCATTTGGTCTAAAATTATATAGAACTTATTTTTGGAGGATTTAACATGTCTAAATGGACAGCTGCTGCGGATGCAAACCGCGGTACACTAGAATTTTCAATTGCTCAAGCTGATGTACAAAAGGCCTTGAAGCCAGCATTTGACAAGAACAAGAATCAAATTGCCGTACCCGGATTCCGTAAGGGTAAGGTACCAATGTCATTGTTCATGCAAAAGTTTGGTGAAGAAGCATTGTACCAAGATGTCATGGATATCGTTTTGCCAGCCGCTTATGATGCAGCTGTTGCTGAACAAGGCATCACAGTTGTTGGTCGCCCCGACATCATTCCAGTTTCAATGGACAAGGGTGCTGACTGGCAAATGAAGGCTGAAGTAGCCGTTGCCCCTGAAATCAAGTTGGGTGATTACACTGGTTTGTCTGTGGAAAAGCAAGACGCCACTGTATCAGATGAAGAAGTTGATGCTGAAATTAAGCGCCAACAAGAAAACCAAGCTGAATTGGTTTTGCAAGAAGCCGGCACAAAGGCTGAAAATGGCGACACTGTTGTCATTGACTTTGACGGTTCTGTTGACGGTGACCACTTTGATGGTGGACAAGCTAAGGATTATTCTTTGGAATTGGGCTCAGGTTCATTTATCCCAGGGTTTGAAGACCAATTGGTTGGTCACGTAGCCGGCGACGATGTTGACGTTAAGGTTACTTTCCCCGAAGAATATCAAGCTAAGGACTTGGCTGGCAAGGAAGCTTTGTTTGAAGTCAAGCTTCACGAAATCAAGCGCAAGTCATTGCCTGATTTGGATGACGAATTCGCCAAGGACGTTGATGAAGACGTTGAAACTTTGGCTGAATTGAAGGAAAAGACAAAGAAGAACTTGCAAGAAGCACGTGACGAAGCAGCTAAGGATGCTTTCGAAGATGCTGCTGTGCAAGCTGCAGTTGACAATGCTGAAGTTGTTGGTGGCAAGCTGCCAGAAGAGATGATTCACGAAGACGTTGATCGTCAAATGCAACAATACTTGGCTCAATTGCAACAACAAGGCATTTCACCAGAAATGTTCTTCCAGATTTCTGGTCAAACTCAGGAATCATTCCACAAGCAATTTGAAGAAGGTGCTGACAACCGCGTCAAGACAAACTTGGTTTTGGAAGCGATTGTTAAGGCCGAAAAGATTGATCCAAGCGCTGATGAAGTTGCTGCCGAAGTTAAGTCATTGGCTGATCAATACAATATTTCAGAAGAACAAGTTAAGCAATCATTGTCAGATGATTTGTTGAAGCACGACATTGCTATGAAGGCAGTCGTTGACAAGATTGTTTCATCTGCCAAGGCAAAGTAAGCCACTAAAAAGAGCCCGGTTGGGCTTTTTTTCTTACATAGCCTACTCTACTACTTTAGGCAGCTGTTCTTGTTGAACAAGCCGGCAAGCGAGTGCTAATGCCGAAGAAAGACGATATCGAGGGGGATACTATGGTCCAAACACCCAATGAAACCACTCCAGTCCACTGCTCTTTTTGTGGTAAGGATGCTGATGAAGTCAAGAAACTAGTCGCTGGTCCTGATGGATTATATATTTGTAATGAGTGCATCGCATTGGCTGATCAAATTATCCAAGAAGAGATGCGAGTGGACCAACAGTCTGAGCAGCTGACTTTACCCACACCAAAGGAAATCGTTGAAAATTTGAACGATTACGTGATTGGCCAAGAAGATGCCAAGAAGACTTTGGCAGTGGCTGTCTATAACCACTACAAGCGTGTTAATGAAAACGCTTTGAAGACGACAGATGTTGAATTACAAAAGTCAAACATCGCTTTGCTAGGACCAACTGGGTCAGGAAAGACTTATTTGGCGCAGTCATTGGCGAAGATTTTGCAAGTTCCGTTTGCCATTGCCGATGCAACGACGTTGACGGAAGCCGGTTACGTTGGTGAAGACGTCGAAAACATCTTGCTCAAGCTTTTGCAGGCTGCTGATTTTGATGTTGAATCTGCTCAACGTGGAATCATCTATGTCGATGAAATTGATAAGATTGCTAAAAAATCAGAAAACGTTTCGATTACCCGTGATGTTTCAGGCGAAGGCGTTCAACAGGCGTTGCTGAAGATGTTGGAAGGAACGATTGCTTCCGTGCCACCACAAGGCGGCCGAAAGCACCCACAACAGGAGCTAATCCAAGTTGATACCACCAACATTCTCTTTATCGTCGGTGGGGCCTTTGCTGGTCTAGATACATTGATTAAGGAACGTTTGGGCAGCCGAGTAATTGGCTTTGGTTCAAGTACAACTGACCAAGCTAAGGCCTTGGATCAGCCCAATGTTTTGAAAAATGTTGAACCGGAAGATCTGACAAAGTTTGGTTTGATTCCAGAATTTATTGGTCGTTTGCCCATTATCACGGTCTTAGATGAGTTGACGGTCGAGGATTTGACCCATATCTTGACACAGCCAAAGAACGCCTTGGTTAAGCAGTACCAGGCACTGCTTGGATTGGATGATGTGGAGTTAGAATTCCAGCCGGCTGCCCTGTCGGCGATGGCTAATTTGGCCATCGAACGTGGTACTGGTGCCCGTGGTTTGCGTTCAATTATTGAAAACGTCATGAAGGATACGATGTTTGATATTCCAAGCCGTAATGATATTGAAAAGGTCGTAATCACTAAGGCGTCTGTAACGTCTGGTAAGGCGCCTAATCTGGTTTTGAAGAAAGATGAAAAGGACTAAGTATGGACGTTCATAACGTTGAAATGGTGATGTCAGCGGTCTCACCAAGCCAATATCCAACGGACGGTCGGGCTGAATTTGCCTTGGTTGGTCGGTCGAATGTTGGCAAGTCATCATTAACGAATACCCTGATTAATCGTAAAAATTTTGCCCGAACGTCAGGTCAGCCTGGCAAAACTCAAACATTGAACTTTTACGATGTGGAGGGGCAACTCTACTTTGTTGATGTTCCTGGTTATGGTTATGCAAAAGTTTCCAAAAAAAAGCGGGAAGCCTTTGGCCAGATGATTGAGACCTATATTAGTTCTCGTAAGCAGCTACGTGGCGTGATTTCTTTGGTTGACGCGCGCCATAAGCCAAGCGAAGAGGACATCATGATGTACAATTGGTTGGCTTATTACAATATTCCAGTCCTCTTAGTAGCAACTAAGGCTGACAAGATTGCTCGTGGAAAATTAAACCAATCTGAGTCAATTATCAAAAAGGCAGTTGATTTTGATGATGAGAATTCTGATTTTCAATTTTTTTCATCCGTTACTAAATCAGGAAAAGATGAAGTTTGGCAATGGATTGAAGATCGACTTTAAATTCATAAAAACACAACTATACCATTGACTATTTTTCGTTACTGTTTACAATGTTAGGTAGGAGGTAATTTCAATGTCACAAGATACAGCAATTTTTGCTGGAGGATGTTTTTGGTGTATGGTCGAGCCATTTGACTCGTTACCAGGAATCGAAAAGGTTCGTTCCGGCTACACCGGTGGCCACGTGGCAAACCCAACCTACGAGGAAGTTTGTTCTCATACTACCGGCCATACTGAAGCAGTCAAGATTTGGTTTGATCCTGATAATTTCTCATATAAGGACTTGGTTGAACTTTATTGGCAAGTAGCTGACCCAACCGATGCAACTGGACAGTTTGCTGATCGTGGTGATTCTTACCGTCCAGTAATCTTCGTTAACTCACCTGAGCAGCGTCAAATTGCTGAGGAGTCGAAGAAGGAATTGAACGAATCAGGTCGATTCGATAAGCCCATCGTGACGTCAATCGAGGATGCTAAGCCATTTTATGAGGCCGAGGAATACCACCAAGACTTCTACAAGAAGGACCCATTGCGTGAAGCAGCAATGATGGCACCCCGACATAACTATCAAGCAAAGTATTGGGGGGACAAATAGTCATGGCAAAGTATAATCAAGAAGAATTAAAGCAACGCTTAACACCTGAACAGTACGATGTAACGCAAAATGCGGCTACTGAACGGGCCTTCACTGGTAAGTATGATCAGTGGTGGAACGATGGCATTTTTGTTGATGTTGTTTCCGGTGAACCACTTTTTTCGTCAACCGACAAGTATGATTCTGGTTGCGGTTGGCCATCCTTTACCAAAGGAATTGATGATGCTGATTTGAATGAATCAACTGATAATTCCTTTGGAATGACACGGACGGAAGTTCGTTCCGGCGAAGCCAACTCACACCTTGGCCATGTCTTTAATGACGGCCCAGTTGACCAAGGCGGCTTGCGCTACTGCATCAATTCTGCAGCCTTGCGCTTTGTTCCCAAGGAAGACCTGGAAAAAGAAGGATACGGTAAGTATTCTTACCTCTTTAATTAAATTAGTTTGACCGAAAACCGCTGCCCTTGAGGGTGGCGGTTTTTTTGATTAAGACGAAAAACCTTTTTCTCAATAGTCAGCAAAAGCCTGCCATATTAGGCGATGCGCTTGGTAATTGACTAAATGCCCGTTAAAATTGCACAAATATTAATCGCTTTTGCTAGTGCTTTCTTAGTAAATTAGTATACTAGGATTAATGGAAATGAAAGAGAGAGGCACAATGGAATTTACCTTTAATGAAAACCTATTATCTTTGAGAAAAGCACATAACTTATCTCAAGAAAGCTTGGCCAACGAATTGTATGTCACTAGGCAAACAATTTCAAAGTGGGAAACTGGGGAGGTCACACCAGATTTGGCCAAAATTCAATCTGTTGCCGATTACTTTCAAGTACCGGTCGAAGAGGTCCTATTTGGCCAGCAACAATCATCAACATTAACCAATTCAGTGAAAGACCGTGCTAAAAAATTTTTTGAGGAAGATGAAGCCGACAAAGACTGGCACGAAAATCACCGATGGCGCGAATGGCAACATCGACCAATTAATAATGGTTGGGAGTTTTTGGCAAGATATTATTGGATTTTATTTGCTCTAATTGCGATGACGGGTTGGTTCGTCAGCAAAAAATAAGAGATATTGACAGCCGTTTTTCAGGTAAAATATTCTTCACAACACAGCGGCCCGCATATTTGCTTTGCGGACCGTTTTTTGGACTGAATGACAGAAGCATTTCGCTGGCAGGAATCCGAACACACGATTAGTTGATGTCAGGAAAGCTGAGGTAATGTCTGTTAAATCAGTTTAACTGTGCTAGAATGATGCAAATTAAAGGAATTCTAATTGTGTTTGGAAGAGGAACAGCCATGGTAAAAAGTTATGTTGTTGATGCGTTTGCAAGTGAGATTTTTAAAGGTAATCCAGCGGCAGTCCTCTTTGTTGATCATTTTCCCAGTGATCAAATGATGCAAAATATTGCCATGGAAAATAAGCTTTCTGAAACAGCCTTTGCCGTTAAAAAAGACGATAAGCACTACGATTTGCGGTGGTTCTCACCAGCTGGTGAGATTGACCTTTGTGGTCATGCTACTTTGGCGACCGGCTTCTTAGTTTTCCAAAAGGCAGCTCCAAAAGACGGGCAGTCCGTAGTTTTCAATACCATGAGTGGTGATTTAAAAGTGACAAAGAGGGATAATCTGTATGAGATGGATTTTCCCACTTACGATTTGAAGGCAGTCCCAGTAACAGAAGCTATGACCGAAGCCTATGGTACTCGGCCAGATGCTGCTTACCTTGGTCGTGATTTGGTCTGTGTCTTTCCAAATGGAACGGCAATTGCCGGGATGGATCCAGATATGGAAAAATTAAAAAAATTAGCTGGCATGGCCCAACATGCTACGGCTATTGTGGATGACGAGTATGATTGCGTATCACGGTCATTTGCGCCTAAGCTAGGAATTAACGAAGACCCTGTCTGCGGCAGTGGTCATTGCCATATCGCACCTTATTGGTCAGAACGATTAGGTAAGCACCAATTAGTTGCTTACCAGGCTTCACCGCGATCTGGTGTCCTGCACTGTGATTATGAGGGGAAGCGAACTAAGCTGAGCGGTGAGGCAGTTCTTTATTCTGAAAATGAAGTTCATTTAGCAATTTGAAAGCAGTTTATTGGAGAAAAATTCATCGGTGTACGGGAATATGTTCCGTGCATTTTTTAGTAGAACATGGTACTAAGGGCTGTCCCATAAAAATGGTTGTAGCTGAATACTTGTGACTGAATGACAAATATTTTGTTATGACTGTGTTCTTCAAAAATGTCCTCCGTTTTTATCCATGTAGGAGGCATACGGGTTATCTAGTTTGATTATCTGATATCGGCAAAAGAAAATTGGTAATCATGATGGGAGTTCAACAAAAGTTGCCACCATTAACTACCTGGTTAACGTCCACAAATCATGAATGAGTTTAGAAGTATCGGCAAAAGCGTAGCGGTAAATGATGACCAGCAGACCGATGAGATTGGTGAAGAGACCGGTAATCAGATAATTTTGCACCTTAATGGCGACAATGTCGGCTAAAAAGATCGTAATGCCTAAAATGGTAACAGTCACTAGTGCAAAGTAGAGGCTAATGGAAACGATGAGCCAGCGCCGCATGGCGGCCTTGGATTTGAGTTCCTTCACCAGCTGCCCTTGGATGGCTGAGGCGGTATCATTGTTAATAACATGGCTACGCAGTAATTCTGCTTGTTTTTGTGCAAGTAAGGTTTGGTCGTCAAAGGGGACGACCACTGGATTAATAATTTGTTCTTTTAATTGACTTCTTTTAGTTTGGGTCATTTGGCTGAATAAACCTCCTGGATTAAAGTGATTAGACGATTGCGAGCGATTTGATCATTGATAAAGTAGATTAATGAAAATTTTTGAATTAGTTGGGCAGTGGTCAGGGATGACCAATTGAGGTTCTGTAAGAGTGGCTGGGCTGTTTCATCAGGAACTAAGAAATGTTCTGCAAAGAAATCAGCATCTGCTTCGTTGATCCTGTTTACTTGGTGCTGAGATTCATCGTCTGCAAAGGGATAGTCTAAGATAGCGATACCGTCGACTTGATCAGCTTTTTGATTGATTTGTTCGGTTACCTGGTGATTGTCTTGGTTAACCTGATAGTTCCAACCTAAAATGAGTTGGCCGAGTTCCTTTGCTAGCATATAAATCCAGTCGCGATGGTTTAAGGCGTTTTCAACGACAAACTGTGGCTGATTTTTATCCATGTTATACAGAATGTAGGCGGTTGTCTTTAAGGCGGATAAATCAGCATTGATTACGGCTAAGCCAATGGATTTAAAATAGGTGGCCAGATTTTCATTGTCGATGTTTTGGTCCATGATTTTCTGATGGGCGTTTTCGGCCAGTTTTCTGATTTCGGTTTGGCGCTGGTAACTAAGCATTGTCATCTCCTTTAATTTTTCGTCATTATTGTAGCATTGAGAGAAGTGACAATTTTTGCCGGTCGTGGTTGTTGCTCTTGACTTTTTGATTGCAACCGGCAGATATTTAATTGGTACAATGAGAGCAAGAATGTTTAAATTTTAAGATTAGAAAAGGACAAGGAAATGACACCAGCTGCATTTTTTCAACAGGCTAAAGACGAAGGGGTGATTCCGTTGGGAGCCCGATTACAATCTAGTTTTCAATTTGGCGCGGCGGCTGACGATCTCGCTCAATTGGTCCTGAAAGGCGTTAAAACGGCCACTGCGAGTGCTTACGACTTATACGAAGAAGAGCCGTTACCTGCTTTTGGCGCGTATGATGTTATTTTAGATGGGCAGAATCAGCCCGTTGGCATTATTAAAAATGATGCTGTCACAATTGAACAGTACCTGGATGTTAACGCCCAACATGCCTATCAAGAGGGCGAAGGGGACCGTTCATTAGCCTATTGGCGCCAGGTACACCACGATTTTTTTACTGCCGCCTACC
This sequence comes from Fructobacillus sp. ESL1117, assembly GCF_058508565.1. Classification (NCBI taxonomy): domain Bacteria; kingdom Bacillati; phylum Bacillota; class Bacilli; order Lactobacillales; family Lactobacillaceae; genus Fructobacillus; species Fructobacillus sp. ESL1117. The sequence goes on from NZ_CP196385.1 coordinate 57,893, forward strand.
AAGAGGAAGGCAAAGTATTCCGAGAAAATCAGTCACCAATTGTCCTGGAAAAGTTTCACTTGGTTTATCCACAATAAAAAGGTCGAAACGAGATTGTTTCGACCTTTTTATCTGCTTATTTAGTGATGCTTCGATTATTCTGATTTGGAATATTTAGTAAAGAGGTGTTGTGTGCTTGGCAGTGGCCAAGAGGGTGAGATTGCCTGCTAATAAAAGTGCGGTAAAGGCAATCCAATTATCGCTCTTGAAAACGAAGAAAAAGCAGATCACAAGAATGATGGAGTAAGTCAGGGGGATGATCAATTGGATCCAGATATTCAAACTAAATTTAACGATCAGCGCCTGTGCTAAGATTACGAGCATTGAAACCAAGATAAATGCGGATTTTTCACTTGCCATTTTAATTTTCCCCCCCTAATTGTCTTCAGACACTATTCGATACTTTTCTAAGGTTAAGTTTATCATTTGTTTTTATATTTTTCTAATAAAAAGCGATTAAAGAGTGGTTGTTTATTATTTTTTAATCTTTATTGGCAAAAATTTGCTGTTCGGTCGAACTTTTGCGACCTTCTTTGTCGCAGTTTTGGAATTTTTTTTCGTGTTGATTGGGTCTTTGATTTCTCCTCAAGAGCCAATATCCTATTGGGTCTCACTCTACTTGGGGCTCGCCGTTATGACCGTTTTTTCGATGTTGGTTGACTGGGTGGTTAAAAAGTATCGGAAAAATTAAAGCTTGAGCGTATTCTAAATAAAATGTTAGTTTGGCAGTGATAGAAGTCTTTCTATTGGAATCCAGATTAAGTTATTGTGCGGCTGATTTTCTGTGGGCGTGGTCGGAAAAATAAATACTTGGATCTTTTTAACATTTGTCTTTAAAATTTGTCACGATAGTATTATAATCGTAATATATTGAAAAGGGGGAATTAAGGATGGCAACATTACGTGATGGTTCAAAAGAGAACCGCGAATCTTTTGAAGAGGCAAAAAGTAAGCAGGCTCAAGAACACGCCGCTGAAGCCCATGAAGAGAAGGCAAACACTCGTGTTGAGGATGCCAAGCACAAGGATGCTCGCTACGACAACGAGGAATTCGAGAACGAAAAGAAAAATTTCGAAGGTCAATAAGCATAATTGGGGGATATCATTATGGAAAAAAAGCATGAATTTGAAGCGGCGGATGCCCGTAAAGTTGAAGATGCTAAGCGCCAGGATGAACGCCTAGAAAAGCAATCAAAGTTCGTCAAATCATCGCACGAAAGTCGTGAAAAAGCTGACGAAAAATGAGTGAAAACGCCTATTCAGGCGTTTTTTTTTGTTGGCATTATAGTGGTAGATCGTTAACGCTATCAAAAATCAATCAATAAAATTGCTAAATTAATTGAGATACTTTAGACTAAAGCCAACGTAATGTAGAGGTGGGTGAGCGGAGTTGGCAATAATTGCTCGAATTTTACTAGGGTTGTACGCGCTATTAATGATTGTGGCTTCTATTCAATCGCTTTGTTTGGAAAAGAGTCAAAAAAAGTTTTGGCATGGCATTAACCTGCTTTTAAATATTGTCTTGATCCTTATCGCTCTTTTTGCCCACCACCTGTTTTTTCAAATCAGTAGTATTTTGATTTTAGTTTCACTACAGGGACTAACATTCTACCGTGGCTTTTTGAGTGGTAAAATTAACTACCACCATCACCTGGTTCGCATGCTCTGGACCATGCTTTTAATTGTATTGATTATCTTTTTTAGGAATAATACGACATGAGAAATAAAATAACCGAACTGACCATCCTTTATCCACGATCAGCCGCGATTGTTCTGGTTACCGCTCTCAATATTATTTATATTTTATTAGTGAACTTATTTTCGCCCGGTCAATCTTTGCTTGGCTGGCTGAATAGTTTGATCGTTAATGTGGCTGGTTTTGCAATCTTAATGGTTCTAAGCTGGTTATGGACTAGATTTGTTAATCGAAAAAAATAAAGAAATTGCTCTGAATGGGCCATTCCTTTTTTGGTTCATGGGCTTATTTGAGACTTCTATTAATGATAGTACTCGCTGTCGACTTAGCAATCAACTGCATGTTTATCAGTGTCAAAATGGTAACGTTGGGTGCTTTTCCTTTGATCAATTTTGATGGATACTATTGTTTTTTCCTCTTGGCATGATTTTGTTAAATTCACTGCAGAACTAAATACAGGGGAAAAAGGAATAAATTGTATTATTTTGGTCTTTATTTGTTGCAAAAAAGGTTAAAAATAGAAAAATAACCAATAATTTTGTAAATAAAAAGGATTATTTCAATTCAAACTAGAAATTTCAATCGAATTTCAGTTACATTTGGCTATTTTTAATTTTTTTGCCATTTTTAATGTAGGAAATGTTTCTATTTTGCTTAAATGAATGTGTAATAATAATAACATTAAGACTAATACCCTTTATGGTATAATCATTCTATCCAATAGTTCGGTTTTACTGATTTTGGAAATTTATTTTTTAATCTTTTTATTAGAATAGGTTGTGGAGGATGTATTGTCATGAAAGAAACTGGATCAATTACGGTCAAGCGAGGGCTGTGCTGGTTTGGTACTCTTATCCCGCCCAGATGCCTTAGCCGGTATTAAAGGTGAAGTGGAGCGGAATGGTTTTGGCCGGCAGAAAGATAGCTTCCAGGCTAATATCGATGTAGCTGGTTTTGATCAGCCATTTCCCGGTATCTTTATCCGAGCTCCATACTTAAAGCAGGTTGCAACTGACGTTGAAGTATTGGCAAAGATTGATGGCGACCGGATTATTGCCGTTAAACATGGTAATATTTTGGCAACGTCATTTCACCCGGAACTGTCTGATGACCCTCGGTTACATCAACTTTTCTCGGAGATGGTCAGCGCATCAGTTTGATTAAAATCAATAAACGATACGATAAATTCAAGAGACAGCAATGGTCTGTAGGCCGATGTTGTCTTTTTTGATGTTTTAGGTTAAAGAGGGTGAATGAGTGGATGAAATGTCGATAAAATTGCCTTTCTATGACCATCTTTGGTATAATAAAATTAGTATGCACTGGCTGATTTTGCCAGTGAAGTGTTTGATAAAATAGATGTTAGGAAGACTGATGGTCAAAAAAAACTTAGTTAAAGCAAACTTAACAGGTGACCGAATTGGGGTTTTTTTTGGAACCTTGGCACCGATGCACATTGGGCACCAAGCCGAAATTTATAAGGCCGCAGCCCTGAATGATGGGGTCGTTGTGATTACTTCTGGTTACACAGGTGATCGTGGGGATCAAATCGGTTTGCCGGTTGAAAAGCGGTTCCGTTACTTACGGGAGGCCTTCAATGATGAAGACAACATCAAGGTTGATTACATCAATGAAGATGATATCCCTCAGATGCCTAATGGTTGGCAGGAATGGACAGACCGGTTGACCGCAACGATTCGCCGAAATATTGTGAACCCTGAGGCACAGATTACGCTATATACAGGTGAAGCAGAATATAAGGAAATGCTCGAAAAGATGTTGCCAAAAGATGGGCATTTTCGTGTTTCATTAATGGATCGGACCATTTTGAAGGTGTCGGCAACAGCTGTTCGTAAGGACCCCCTAGGCAACTGGGACTTTATTAACCGTGTTTTTCGGCGCCATTTTGCTAAAAAGATTTTGGTCGTTGGGGCACCACAAACGGGTAAATCAACTTTAACCAGGCGCTTAGCGCGAACATCGAATTCGCCTTTTTCGGTAGAGTTTTCACGAACTTACCAGGAAAAGTCAAATGTCTTTGATAGTGAATTACTTTTAAAGGATTATTCACGGATTATTCAAGGACAATACGATGCCAATTCGGCCGAGATTAATTCGCCGGCCAATAACGGCTTGACTTTCTTTGATACAGATGCGATGGTGACCATGGTGGAAGCGAGAGAGTGGTTACCCAAAGCTGATTTGGCCCAATTGTTACCACTATTTGAAAATACCATTCATGAAGAAAAATTAGACCTAATTTTGGTCATTCCACCAACGGTAGCTGTTTTGAACGGCGCAGATCCAATTGAAAGTGCCGAATTTGACCGTCACCTCTGGCAGGTGATTGCGGATTATGGCTATGCTGACTTGGCAGTGGCCTTGGATCGTCGGGGAGGACCCGATGATCCGGCAGGCTATTATGCCCGTTATATGCAGGCTTTGGAAATTATTGAAGATAAAGTTGGCATCAATTTGACCAAGGTTTAAAACAAGGGCCCTGAACGTTTCGGGTCTTTTTTTATTCCAGCTTTATTGATTGCTAGTAAACGATTGAAAACATGACAGAAGAGGAGGTGACCCGCGATGGCACTCAGGTATGCACAGGTGGTGGTGGATGTTCCCACCCAGCAAACGAATCGGCCGTATACTTATTTAATTCCTGATGAAATTCAAGCTGCAGTGCAACCCGGTGTGCGTGTTTTGGTCGCCTTTGGTCACCGTTCGGTTTTGGGTTATGTGTTAAAAACTGATGTTGACTTGCCAACTGATTTAGCCGTTGACCAAGTTAAGGATATTTTGACTGTCTTGGATGACCATCCGGTTCTCAACCAGGAAATGCTGGCTTTGTCCGATGAATTGGCGCAAACTAATTTTTCATTCCAAGTCTCTTTTTTGGCCCTGATGTTGCCAACCGCTCTAAAGGCATCTTATAAAAAACGCTTACGGGCCCATTCAGACTTGTTGCCCGCCGACCGCCTGGCTTACTTCGATGGTCAAGTGGAGCGCTTGGTCAAAACCAAAGACTTTTCGGCTAAGGAATGGCGGCGGATACGCCAGCTAGCGGCCGCAGGTCAATTATCAATTGAAACGGTGATTGAAAATAAGGGCCGGATTAAAACGGAACTGGCCTATCAGGTAACCAGTGACCAGGACCGATTGGATCATGCGAAAGAAACGCTGCGTCAATCAGCTAAAAGTCAGGCTACTTTGTTGGCTTTTTGCCTGGACCACCTTGGTGAAACCTTTACGAAGCGCGATTGGTTGGCTCAAGTGGACGTTGCTGCGGCAACATTGACGACGGGTGTTAAAAATGGTTGGTTGGTGAAGCGCCAGGTTGAGCAAAAAAGGCGTCCAGGAGCGATGGCCTCTGGTAAAATTGAAGCGGTTAAGGTGTTAAATGAAGATCAGCAGAAAGCCTACGATGCCGTGACGGCAGCCATTACGTCCAAGGAAAAGACGACCTTTTTGCTTGAGGGGATTACCGGTTCTGGGAAGACCGAGGTTTACCTCCAGGCAGCGCAAAAGGCGATTGACCAGGGGAAACAAGTTCTTTTCTTAGTTCCCGAAATCGCATTGACGCCGCAAATGCAAAAACGGGTGGCCGACCGTTTTGGGGATGCAACTGCAGTCCTTCATTCTGCTTTGTCTGCCGGGGAACGCTATGATGAATGGCGGCGAATTCAATCCGGTCAGGTCAAGGTGGTGGTTGGGGCCCGGTCAGCGGTCTTTGCACCACTTTCTCATTTAGGCTTGATTATCGTTGATGAGGAACATGAAACTTCCTATAGTCAGAGTGAAAATCCGCATTATTCTGCCCGTGATGTGGCCCTGTGGCGTGGTGCCTATCATCAGGCGCCCGTTGTTTTAGGTTCGGCAACGCCTTCACTGGAAAGCCGGGCACGAGCACAAAAAGGTGTTTATCGGTTGCTGACGCTAACAAAACGGGCTGCGGCAGCGGCCACGTTGCCACCGGTTAAGATTGTTGATATGCGACAGACAGTTGTTCAAAAAGGGGATACCAATTTTTCAACCGAACTCTTGGAAAAGTTGAAAGATCATTTGGCTCGTGGGGAACAAGCGGTTTTGTTACTGAACCGGCGCGGCTTTTCATCCTTTGTAATGTGCCGGGATTGTGGCTACGTACCTAAAGACCCCAATTGTAACTTGGCCATGACTCTGCACATGGATACGAAAACCCTTAAGTGTCATTACTGTGACTTTCAAGCACCAATCCCACATATTTGTCCAAGTTGCGGGTCCAAGCGCATCCGCTACTATGGGACAGGGACTGAGAAGGTCCAAGAAGAATTGGGCCGTGTGCTCCCGGAATACCCGGTCATTCGCTTGGACCAGGATACCACCAAGAAGAAGGGGGCCATGGCGCAAGCCTTGGCTGATTTTGGAGCTAAAAAAGCACAAATTTTGTTGGGGACACAAATGGTAGCCAAAGGCTTGGACTTTGAGGATGTTACGCTAGTTGGCGTTTTAAATGCCGATACGGGTCTGGGCTTACCTGATTTTCGTGCTAGTGAAAAAACCTTTGAACTCCTTACCCAGGTTGCCGGCCGAGCCGGTCGAGGTAATCGGGCGGGAGAGGTTGTGATTCAAACGTTTAATCCCAAGCATTACGCGCTGACATTTGCAAAGCACCATGATTACGAAGGCTTTTACCGGCAAGAAATGGCTATCCGCCATGCGGGTGAATTTCCACCCTACTACTACACGATTCAGATTCAGAGTTCGCACCCTGATGAAAACCTGGTGGCGGTCCAGAGTGCCAAAATCGGTCTTTGGTTGAGAAAAAAGTTGCCAGAGGATGTTTTGATGCTGGGGCCATCACCCCAAGCCATCGCCAAGCTAAAGGGACGCTACTATTTCCAGATTCTGCTCAAACTGAAGAAGCCCCATGAGGCAGATGCCTTGCTGCGTGACTTGGTTGACCGGTCACAAAAGGCGGAAGCCGGCTTCCAACTTTCGGTCAAGCGTGACCCAGTTACCTTTATGTAAGGAGGAGACAGGTGGGCTTGGTAAGGCGCTTTGCTGCCATATAAACCGTGCTTAATCGGCATTTTGCTAGCGTCAATGAGTCTTTTGATTGAATTTGTTATAATAAATGAAAGTGCCGGCATTCTGGTCGGCAGAACTAGTGAGGAAGTTAATGACCAATCGCGTTGTCTTTATGGGAACACCCCAATTTGCTGTCCCAATTTTAGAGGCCTTAGTGGCTGATCCCCAATATGATGTTTTGGCTGTGGTGACTCAGCCGGATCGCCCACAGGGGCGTAAGCAAAAGTTGACCCCAAGTCCGGTAAAGACGGCTGCCTTAGCCCATGCTTTACCAGTCTTGCAGCCAGAAAAAATCAGTGGATCAGCTGAAATGACTGAGTTGATAAAGCTGGCACCTGATTTTATCGTAACGGCTGCTTTTGGACAATTTCTGCCAGAAAAGTTACTGGAGGCGGCCAAGGTAGCGGCGGTAAACGCCCATGCTTCCTTGCTGCCAAAGTACCGTGGTGGTGCACCAGTTCATTACGCAATCATGAATGGTGACCGAGAAACCGGCGTCTCATTGATGTACATGGTCAAGAAAATGGATGCTGGTGATGTGATTGATGTGGTCAAGGTACCGATTGAGGCAACTGATAATGTTGGCACCATGTTTGATAAGTTGAGTGCTGTTGCGGCACCGTTAGTTTTGGCTAATTTACCAAAATTGGCAGCCGGAACAGCCCAAGCAAAACCCCAAGACCCTGACCAGGTCAGCTTTTCACCAAATATCAGTCGTAATCAGCAAAACCTAAACTTTGAAAAAGAGACTGCTGAACAGTTAAATTGCCATATTCGTGCTTTGTATCCAACTCATCCGGCCCATGCCGTGGTTGGCGGTGAACGTTTTAAGCTGGTGGAGACGACCCCCTTGGCTGAAAAAACAGCAGCGAAGCCGGGCGTGATTACCAAAAAAGATAAGAAACACCTGGTGATTGCGGCCGCTGATGGCACGCAGTTAGCAATAGAGGGTCTGCAGCCAGCCGGCAAGAGTGTGATGGCCGTTACCGCCTATTTGAATGGTGCCGGTCAAAAATATGCAGTGGGCGACCAGTGGGTCACCGTTGAGGAAGTTAATGCCTAATCAAGTAAAAAGTAGTCAAAATCCCCGTTTACTAGCGGTTGTTACCCTAGCTAAAATTAAAAACGGTGCGTATTCCAACCTACAGTTGAACCAAATGATCAAGAGCCATCAGCTTAAAGCAGTTGATAAGGGGCTTTTGACCACGCTCGTTTATGGGACTATTCAGTACCGCTTATTGTTGGAGTACTGGTTGGCCCCCTTTGTGAAAGGGAAAAAATTAGAACCATGGGTCAAGGAATTGCTCTTGACGGCATTGTTCCAATGGCATAAACTAGACAAAATTCCTAAGCATGCCATTTTCAACGAAAGCATTGAAGTGGCTAAGACCCTTGGAAATGCTGGGACAGCTAAGTTTGTCACGGCTATTTTGCATAATATGGACCGCACGGGTCTTCTTGATGAAAGTAAAATTGCAGATCCAATCGAACGTTTATCGATTTCCTATTCGTTACCCGTTTGGCTGGTGAAAGCCTTATTGGATCAAGTCGGGGAAGATAAGACCAAGAGTATTTTGGCCTCTTTGAATGAAGCACCGGCCCAGTCTGTCCGAGTTAATACGGCGAAGACAACGATTGCTGATGCAAAGGCAAGTTTGGTGGCCGAAGGTCTCTTTGTTTCAGATTCTGCTGTGGCTGCCGATGCACTAGTCGTCACTGGTGGTCATGTGGCTTCTTCTAAAGCCTTTATTGAAGGTCTGATTACGATTCAAGATGAATCCGCCATGTTGCCGGTTGAGGCACTAGCCATTGATGAATCCGTTCATTTGGTTTTGGATGCGGCGGCTGCTCCTGGTGGCAAGACGACCCAGATTGCCCAGTATTTATCGGGGGATGCCAAAGTTTTGGCCTTAGATATCCACGATCACAAGGTTAAGTTGATTAAAGCCAATGCGAAACGCCTTGGTTTAGCTGACCGGGTTGAGGCAAAAGCTTTGGATGCTCGACAGGTGCCAGAAAAGTTGGACCAAGACTTTGATCGAATTTTGGTCGATGCACCTTGTTCTGGCTTAGGGCTCTTGCGCCGGAAACCAGAAATTCGCTATGAAAAGTCGCTTGAAGATGTTTTGCACCTCGCTGACTTACAGCTTTCGATTTTAAATGCGACCGCAAAGCGATTAGCGCCAGGCGGCCGTTTGGTTTATAGTACTTGTACGATTTTAAATCAGGAAAACGATGGCGTGATTGAACGCTTTTTAGCTGAAAATCCTGATTTTACCTTGTTGAAGACACCAACCGATAAAAAGTTGAAGGATGATCGGGTAGAGGATGTGTTGAAAATCTATCCAGATGACTACGAAACGGACGGCTTTTTCGTAGCTACCCTTCAAAGGAAGGATTAGATACGATGGCAATTGCTTATATCAGCGAAAAAGGCCCTACTCGGGTCGATAATCAAGACGCAGTGGGCGCCTTTTATAATCAATCAGGCGAAGCCTTAGTGGTTGTCGCTGATGGTGTTGCCTCTAATCCGGGTTCTAAGCAGGCCAGCCAAATTGTGGTGGAAACCCTTGGTACTGCTTGGCAAAAAAGGAACATGACCGATCCAGAAAGTGTGAAGGCCTGGTTGGTGCATCAAGCCGCCTTGGCCAATCGCGCTATTTTGTTAGCAGGACAAAAAAATCCTCGGGTTAACAATATGGCGACAACAGTGGTTTTGGCTGCTTGCTTGCCGGGAAAAATTTTAGTTGCAAATGCAGGTGATTCTCGGGCTTATTTCTTGCGGGGGAAAAAGGCTGAATTGTTGACTTTTGATCACACCCTGCGGAATGAAATTAAGCGGGATAGTGGTCAAATTTATGATGAAAGCCTACCCGAAGCCAATTCTTTAACCCGCTATTTGGGGGTCAATCAAAAAGTTGACCTTGAATGGACAACTTTTGTCCCTAAAAAAGATGATTGGCTTTATTTGACCTCCGATGGTCTGGCCAAGGTTCTTTCAATTGAAGACCAGGTCAAATTGCTCCAACCAGGACGCCACCGGCCAGGAAATGAGCCGCCATTGGGGTCTGTCTTAGACCTAACCGAACGAATCCGGGCGCTAATGAAGGCGGCCAATGCGCGCCAGGCACCGGATAATATTACGGCATTGCTGGTGACAGATTTAACGAATCCAAACCAACAAATGGCGGCCAAGGCGTATGCCGATGTTCGTCAACAATCAGATACTGACCAAGAAATGCCACAACAAACAGGGAGGCAAAACTAATGGAACAAGGAACGATGATTGATCACCGCTACCGTGTAGTGCACCCTCTGGGTGGTGGTGGCATGGCCAATGTCTACCAAGCTTTTGACACTTATTTAAACCGTGATGTTACGTTGAAGATGATTCGATTGGACATCAAGGACCAACCAGACGCTGTTGAACGCTTTCAACGTGAGGCAAAAGCAGCAACAGCTTTGGTCAACGACCATATTGTCCAGGTTTATGATGCCGGTGAGTTTGATGGCTCTTCTTATTTGGTGATGGAATATGTCGATGGGATGGATTTGAAGGATTACACGCAGGCGCATTTTCCAATCCCTTATCACAAGGTTGTTGATATCATGGAACAAATCTTGGATGCAGTGGCAGCTGCCCATCGTGCTGGTATTATTCATCGTGATTTGAAACCACAAAACATCTTGATTGATCGACAAGGGCAAGTGAAGATTACCGATTTTGGGATTGCAACGGCCAAAAAATCAGAGTCGTTGACTCAGGTACACACGGTGATCGGCTCAATTCATTACCTGGCGCCGGAACTGCCCATCGGTCAGCATGCCTCTGCCCAATCCGATATTTATGCGCTGGGTGTTATTTTGTATGAACTGTTGACGAACCAAGTGCCTTATCAAGGTGATACGCCAGAACAAGTGGCTTATAAGCATGGGAACATGCCAATGCCTTTTGTGCGCGATTTTGATAGCCAGGTTCCCCAGCCATTAGAAAATGTTATTTTGCGGGCAACTGCTAAAAATCCAGTAGACCGCTATTTTTCGGCTGAAGATATGGCCGCTGACCTTAAAACTTCGTTGTCGAAAAGACGCTCCAAAGAGAGTCGGTACGTGCCAGAAACCTCTGATGAGACGCGTTTAGTTGATACTGATTTAGCAGATCGCCCCTATGTGGCTGACCCTGATATTTTAAAAGATCCCGAAGAAGGAAAATCGGTCACTGATCAAATTATTGATTATGCTAAGCAGGGAATGTCGATCAAAGAAATTGCCATGCAAGTTGATCGGATGCCAAAGTTTGTTCGTCAGGTTTTGTCCAAAAATGGTGTTAAGTACAAGTCGGCCAAAAAGTGGGTTGTTTCCTTAGTAATGCTAGTCTTGTTGTTGGCTAGCTTTGGTGGGGCAAGTTATTTTAAAAATAACTATGTCACTATGCCGGATGTTACCAATATGTCTGTAAACCAAGCTGAAAGCAAGCTTTCTGATGCTGGATTGACGGTGTCCAGTCCAACTTATGCGTCGTCCAAGACGGTTACTAGTGGCCAAGTGATGAAGACGAAACCTGGATCGGGCGCCTACCTAAAAAAGGGAACTTCCGTTTCTTTGGTGGTTTCCTCTGGTGCGAATAAGGTCACTCTAGCCGACTATAGTGGTTGGAGCTATGGCGAAGCAGCGGCGCAGCTAAGTGGTCAAGGCTTCACCGTTAAGCGAAAAAGCCAAGCTAGTTCTGATGTTCCGAGTGGGGAAGTCATTTCCCAATCGGCTGCGGCCTTTACCGCTGTTGATCCTAGTTCAACGACAATCACTTTAACGGTTTCAACTGGTCCAAGTAAGGTTCAAGTGCCAAACCTGGTTGGTAAGAACCAAAGTGATGCAATGAACTGGGCAAATTCGAACCGGATTCAGCTCAGTTTTAACTTTACAAATTCGAGCCAAACAAGTGGTCAGGTAATTGCCCAAGATATACCAGCTGGTTCGCAGATTACTTCCGATAAAACGCTAACCTTGACGATTTCTGCTGGCCAGGAAAATAGTACGAATAGCAACAATAATAGTAATAATTCGAATAATAATTCATCGAACTCTTCTTCGTCTTCGTCCTCGAGTTCCTCCTCATCACCTTCGTCCAATAACCATTAGCTTGAATTTTGGCATAACAGTGATGATAAAAAGCCGCTTTTTAGTGGCTTTTTTGATTAAAAATCAAACTTAACACAAATTTGATGTTTTTCTTTTTTTGTTAGAATTTGGTTTGTGGTGTTCACTGGAATTTTTAAAAATATGCTATACTAAGCGTATGAAAACAGGACGGATTATTCGGTCGTTGGCCGGTTACTATGACATCATGATGGATGATGGGGTTGTCGAACGCACGCGAGCACGCGGACAATTTCGTCAAAAAAACCACCGCCCCCTAGTCGGCGATTTTGCTGATTTTGAATCGGAAAACGGCGAGGGTTTTATTTGGGCGTTACATGATCGGAAAAATGCTTTGGTGCGACCACCCATTGCTAATGTTGATTTAGCCATTGTTGTGACTTCGGTTGTTGAACCAGCCTTTTCTCAAAATTTGTTGGATCGGCAATTGGTAGCGCTTGAGGCCGCTTTCGTGAAACCTGTCCTCTATTTTTCCAAGATGGACTTGCTCGATTCGACTGATCGACAAGATTTTGAGGCAACCTTAGCCGAATATCGTGCGATTGGTTATGATGTCATCGCCTCCGATGATGATGTTGCTGCCGCTTTCCAGCCAATTTTGAAAAAACAGGTTGTGGTGGCGATGGGTCAAACAGGAGCGGGTAAATCAACGCTACTAAACACTTTGGCACCAGAATTGCAGTTAGAGACGGGGGTTGTTTCAAAAGCGCTCTCGCGTGGAAAACATACAACTCGACAAGTTTCGTTAATTTTAGTCCCAGCTTTTGAGGCTTTGATTGCTGACACGCCAGGATTTTCATCCTATGAAGTCTTTGACTTTCCGGTTGAAGAATTAGGAAATTACTTTCCTGAGATAAAAGCGGTCAGTGGCCAGTGCCGCTTTCGGACTTGCTCGCATATCAATGAACCTGGTTGTGCGGTGAAAGAGGGGGTTGCCCTTGGCAGTATTTCACAAGCACGGTATAATAGTTACGAACTGTTTTATCAAATTATTAAAGGGAAACGGCCAGTCTATCAAAAGACGAGCCAAAAATGGCGTCAGTAAAGGGGATAATTGCTAATTTGGCAATGAATTCTCAACATGCCGAGCGCTGAGGAAAAGAGGAAAACATGGCAGGAATTATTGCTCCATCAATTTTGAGTTCGGATGTCACCAAGTTAGGCGCAGATGTCGCCTTGGTGGAAAAGGCTGGTGCAAAGTATTTGCACATCGACTTGATGGACGGTTCATTTGTTCCATCGATGGCTTATGGTCCAGCTTGGGTAAAGCAATTACGCCCGCAAACTGATTTGTTCTTGGATGTCCATTTGATGGCTGTCCACCCAGAAAACCATGTTGAAGAATTGGCTGAGGCTGGTGCTGACTTAATTGGAGTTCACGTGGAAGCGACGCCACATATTCACCGTGTTTTACAAATGATTAAAGCTGCTGGTGTGAAGGCAGAGGTGGTGATTAATCCCGGAACACCGGTGTCAGCTATTATTCCTGTCTTAACAATGGTCGACCAGGTCTTAGTAATGACGGTTAATCCTGGTTTTGGCGGTCAGGCCTTCTTGCCAGAAATGGTTGAAAAGATTAAGGAATTGTCTATTTATAAGCAAGATAATGGTTTGGACTACGATATCGAAGTTGATGGTGGCATTAACGATAAAACGATTGCTTTGACGGCCGCTGCCGGTGCAAATGTTTTCGTTGCTGGTTCATATGTCTACGATAAGAAGGATCCAGCTGCTAAAGTTGCTAAGTTGCTGGATTTAACTAAGTAAAACAGACAGTTTATTAAATAATAATCTAAAATGGGCTAAGCAAATTTTTGCTTGGCTTTTTTCGAAAAGAAAGGGTAATTGAATGCGAATTAATATCTTAGCTGGGGGTCCGACTGAATTTTGGCCTGATGATATTTTTGAGCAAGAAGGGCAGTGGTTGGGTGCTGATCGTGGCGCTTGGTACTTAATGCAGGCTGGAATGGACTTTCAAACGGTGGTTGGCGACTTTGATTCTTTGACAAAAGATGAGTTTGAGGAAGTTACCAGTCATTTGGAAGCTAACCATGTCTATCGTTTTCCTCCGGAAAAAGACTTTACTGATACGCAGCTAGCCATCAAGGCTGCAGCTAGTCTCGGTGCAGATGAAATCAGAGTTTATGGAGCAACTGGTGGCCGTCTCGACCATCTTTTAGCTAATTTAACTTTTCCAGCAATGGCTGGCTTTACTGAATTGGCACAAGAGATTGATTTGCCAAATTTAGTGGAACGGGTTGCCCTGGTTGATCAGCAGAATGTTGTTTCTTATTTGTTGCCTGGGGAAAAGGTGGTTCAGCACATTAAAGGTATGAAATATCTAGGCTTTATGCCATTGGGTATAGTTGATAATTTGGAAATCATTGATGCGAAGTATACCTTGACACAGAAAGAAAGTAAGGCTATAATGTGGTCATCAAATGAATTTATTGATGAATTGGTCCACTTGTCTTTTGACAGTGGAATCATGATCGTTACTCAGAGTAAAGATGGAGGTAAGTAAATGGCTGTAACAGCAATTACTGATGCAAATTTCGAAAAAGAAACCGCCACTGGCGTTGCCATTACGGATTTTTGGGCAACTTGGTGTGGTCCTTGCAAGATGCAATCACCCGTTTTAGATGCTTTGTCTGATGAAGATGCTACTAAGAATATTAACTTTTATAAAGTTGATGTTGATGAAAACAAGGAAACTGCTGCAAACTTCGGTATTCGTGCAATTCCAACTTTGGTCGTGACAAAGGATGGTCAAGCCGTTGAACGGATTACCGGTTTCCATAACAAGGAGCAATTAGCTCAAATTTTGCAAAAGTACGCATAATTGTAAAAATTGATTTTGATAGAGGTGGCGGCAATAATTGTGTCGGCACCTTTTTATATTTTTTGCTGATGAGCCTATGAGCTGGGGCAAAGAGTTTTGTTGCAAGCGAATTTTACTAACATAGTGATTTTGTACAAATTGGTCGAATATAAATCAGCAAAGTTTATAATTTGCTTTGCCTTTAGTGCTGGAATTCGTTATTATGGACTAGGGAAAAGCTTTAGTGTAAGTAATTTTCTAGATAAAAAGTGGGTAAAAGGCACGTATAGAGCGAATTGCTTTTGAATTTGAGGTTGAACCGATGGTTAAATTGACTTCTGCTCTTGCTAAAGGCCTTTTATTCTGGTAAAATATTGTATTGTTGATAAGAAGAGCATGAACAATACCTCGGCTCGGATAGGAGGGTCAGACATGGCAAAAGATGCAATTACTGGTGCACGCACCCGTTTTGGTAATCAACGTTCACACGCCTTGAATTCAAGTCGTCGTAGCTGGAAGCCAAACTTGCAAAAGGTTACTGTTAAGATTAACGGTTCCGCACCTAAGAAAGTTTACTTAACGGCACGTACTTTGAAGGCCGGATTGAAGAACGGCTCAATTGAACGTGTTTAAAAACCACCACTTGAGGGTGGTTTTTTTATTATCAGTTGATGATGACTAAGCTCAGTCTTTTGGCAGCTGATGTTTACCATCGATAGGGATTATGATAAATGACGCTCAAGCCACTGGTGCGCAGATTAGAACCTTTTCTTAGAACATGGTAGAATAGGGTTATCGTAAACAGAAAGGAACGTGGGGCTTTTTGCCCCACAACAACGTGATGGCAATTAAGATTCAAACTCAAAATGGTGAAATCAAAATTGAAAACGACGTAATCGCGTCGGTTGTTGGTGGGGCCACAATTGCCAACCCTGGTGTGGTTGGCATGGCTTCACGGGCGACTTTGCGTGATGGTATGAACCAAATTTTGAACCGGGAAAATTATGGTCGCGGTGTTGTTGTTTCGCAAACGGCCGCTGGCGTTATTGTGGATGTTTATATTGTTGTGCGTTATGGCATGAAGTTAGCAGAGATTTCCACGTCGGTTCAACGCAAGGTCAAGTATTATTTGGATAGTTATTTGGGAATTCATGTACCCGAAGTTAACGTGATTGTCCAAGGAATTGAAACCAAGGATTGAAAAGAAGATGACTGCAGAAAAAATAATGACTATCACTGCTGCCGATTATGGCAAGATGGTCAATGCCGCCGCGGCCAAGTTGACTGCGAATGCGGAGAACATTAACAAGTTAAACGTTTTTCCCGTTCCTGACGGAGATACAGGGACCAATATGGCCATGTCAATGGCTTCAGGTGCGCAATACGAGCGTGATGCCCAGGAAGAAACGGTTGGGGCCTTAGCCAAGGCCACAGCGAAAGGCCTTTTAATGGGGGCTCGTGGTAATTCTGGCGTGATCTTGTCACAAATATTCCGCGGCATGGCCGATTCTTTGGCTGATCAGGATAACCTTTCAGCCCGAGATTTGGCCGATGCTTTGATGATGGCTGCTCAAGTCGCTTATAAATCAGTGATGAAGCCAACAGAAGGTACTATCTTAACGGTAATTCGTGAATCTGCGGCTGCTGCTGATCAAGCGGCCAATGCTGGTGATGATTTACCAACGATGATGGATCAGGTCGCCCACGCTGCTCAAGTGGCTTTAGACAAGACACCTGACCTTTTGCCTGTTTTGAAAGAAGTTGGTGTAGTCGACTCTGGTGGCCAGGGTCTTGTTTTGGTTTTGTCAGCTTTTGCTGAAGTAATTTCGGGTACAATTTCAGAAGAAAATTTACAGACGCCTGATAACGCCGAACTTGATCAGATGGTTTCAAAGTTGCATGCGGGTGCCCAAGCAAATGAATCGTTACGGCCAGAAGACATTCAGTACGGTTACTGTACGGAGGTCATGGTTGAAATTGGTAAGGGAACAACGGTTGAAAAGCCATTCGACTACCAAACTTTTTATGATTACATCGCTGACAAGGGTGACTCACTCTTGGTCATCAATGACGAAGATGTTGTCAAGGTTCACGTTCATACTGAGGATCCCGGTGCGATTATTCATTGGGGTGGTGAATTTGGCTCATTGGTCAAGGTCAAGGTTGATAACATGCGTGATCAACAGCAGGCCGTCATCGATGAACAAGAAAAAGAAGACCGAAAGAACCAACAGGTTACACAAGAACAAAAGCCGGCCCCTGATGTAGCGGTTTTTGCAGTAGCAGCTGGTGATGGCGTAGCACAATTATTTGAGTCTTTGGGCGTGTACCAGGTGATTACCGGTGGTCAAACGATGAATCCTTCAACGGCTGATTTTGTCGAAGCCATTGAAAAGTCACAAGCAAAGGCAGCAATCATTTTGCCAAATAACTCGAATATTTTCTTGGCGGCTGACCAGGCGAAAGACTTGGTTGATGTGCCAGTTGAAGTAGTGAAGTCACGGACGATTCAGCAAGGCTTAACAGCAATGTTGGGCTACAACCCGACGGTTTCGGTAACGGATAATCAAGCAGCCATGACTGAACAGTTAGCAACAGTTGTTTCTGGCCAGATTACTCATTCGGTTCGTGATACAACGTTGCATGGTCAAACCATTAAAAAAGGTGATTGGCTAGGAATGGTTGATGGCGAAATAGTTGTCGTTGGCCAAAAGTTAGTGGAAACAGCCAAGGATACTTTAGCGAAGATGTTAGACGATGATAGTGAAATTGTCACGATCATTACTGGTAAGGATGCAAAAAAGAAAGATATCAAGGCTTTGACCGAAGCAGTTGATGACCTTGATGAAGACTTGGAATGCGAAGTTCATGACGGTGGTCAGGACCTTTATCCATTCTTGCTATCTGTTGAATAAAATTATTTAACGTAAAAAACGCCGACCATAGCAATTAGTCGGCGTTTTTTTTATTTTTTTTTTAGTGGCCAATGGCAGCGATGGCGGCATAGATAACGGAACCGGCCATGACAATCACCATAAAGATTGACATGATCCAAGTCCAAATCTGGAACTTACTCTTCTTTTTCTTTTCAACCTTTGGGATTGGTCGTTTATTTAATTGACGGATAACTTCATCTTGCAGTTCGGTATCAACGTTTGCATTTTTTTGAACGGGTGTTTGACTTACTTTTTTCTTTGCTTTTTTCTTGGCCATGATTGGTAGCAACATTCTCCTGAGTAATTTAAATGTATCATAACATATAGATGAAAGAAATTGAAATTCTCAACTGACCTTGGTAAAGTTGACAAAGAGGTGAATGTTATGATGTGGTTTTATTGGCCTGCAATTTGGTTAGCCATTTTCTTTTTAATTATTTTGTGGCGACTTTTTTATCGCGCTTTTCCAAAAATTGGTGTCTTGGACCTTGCTGTCATTCCGACTTTTGTTTTCGCACATTTGACTTGGGGTGCGGCCTTTTATCGATCTGATTTGTTAGCTATTTTAGTTGTATGGCTGTTAATTGGGGCAATTTGGAATTCGATTGCTTTGTGGCACCGCCAACGACTGGCTTTCTTTTGCCATCGGTATTGGCAGGCGACTGGCATACTTGGGATTATTTTGATGCTTGCCTTGTGTGTTCTAGCTGTGATTTTAAAAAGATAGGGTCGATTCCCCACTAAGCTTAAATCCTAATTTTTTAGGGTTTAAGCTTTTTTTATTACCAACATTTTAAAAAAATTACGAGAAGAGTGGAGGAATGTGGGGGAATGTGGTAAATTATTGTTAAGTTATCTTTAAGAAAGGAGGGTGCGCCGATGTTCATGGGGGAATCTTCACATAATTTAGACTCCAAGGGTCGGCTCACCATCCCTGTTAAGTTTCGAAATCAATTGGGTGAATCTTTCGTGATTGTCCGATGGATGGAACATGCCTTACGGGCCATGCCGATGTCGGTTTGGCAAAACTTAGAGGAACAATTAAACACTTTGCCGCTTGGGAAAAAAGAAGCCCGGGCCTTTAAGCGTTTTGTTTTAGCCGGCGCTAAAGAAGCAGAGTTTGATAAGCAGGGGCGCATCATTGTTGATGGTAACCTGCAAGACTATGCCCAGATCGATAAAGAAGTGGTTGTGACGGGCGCCGGTGATTCTTTTGAAATTTGGTCAAAGGAAAATTGGCAGGCCTATACCGAGGATACTGCTGAAAACTTTGATGAAATTGCTGAAGGATTGGTTGACTTTGATTTTTAAGGTTATTTATTGAACGTGAACCAAAAAAATGAACGAGAGTAGTGTGAAACAGGAGGACATTAAAATGGCATTTGAACACGTAACGGTCCTCCAAAAAGAGGCGGTTGCATTGCTGGCGGTCAAGCCAGACGGAATTTACGTCGATGCAACTTTGGGTGGTGGGGGTCACACTGGAGAAATTCTCAAAGAATTGACCACTGGGACCCTTTATTCCTTTGACCAAGATCAGACCGCCATCTTACATAATCAAAAGCAGTATGAACGAGAAATTGCTGATGGTCAGTTAGTTTTGGTTTTCCAAAATTTTCGCACATTGAAGCAAAGCCTAAATGACCTTGGTGTCGACCAAGTTGATGGTGTTTTGTACGATTTGGGCGTGTCTTCCGTTCAGTTTGACCAAGGTGACCGAGGATTTTCTTATAACCATGATGCACCATTGGATATGCGCATGGATCGTCGTCAGGACTTAACAGCAAAGGTAATTGTCAATGATTGGCCTTTTTCAGATTTGGTCCGAGTTTTGACTCGTTACGGGGAAGATCGCTTTGGTAAAGCCATCGCTCGCAAGATTGAACAAGCGCGGGAAATAAAGCCGATTGAAACCACCTTTGATCTAGTTGAAATCATTAAAGAGGCGATTCCAGCACCAGCTAGACGTCATGGGGGCCATCCGGCCAAGCGGACCTTTCAAGCTTTGAGAGTGGCCGTTAATGATGAATTAGGGGCTCTTGAAGACTCATTGACGCAGGCCTTAGACCTTTTGGCTGTTCATGGACGAATTTCAGCAATTTCGTTCCAGTCGCAAGAAGACCGGTTGATTAAGCAGATGTTTCGTGAGAAGGCAGCCACACCTGATTTACCACGTGGTTTGCCACTTTTGCCTGAACAAATGCAGGCAGACTATGAATTATTGACACGTAAGGCGATTAAGCCAAGTGAAGAAGAGCAAACTGAAAATCATCGATCTGCTTCGGCGCAATTAAGAGGCATTGTCCGCTTGAAGCGCGAAGGTTCTTAACGCTTTCAATCAGCAATGTGATGATTTTTGTTTGGCAAAGTTACTAGTAAAGGAGTTCAAAAATGGCACAAAACGCTTATCGCTATCAAAATTTGGCGACTGCCTTACCTGAGCAGCCCGTCACACCGTCTGCCAAAAAAGTTCGGACCAAAAAACGCTACCAGGCAGCCGTCTGGACAAAACGCGAACGTGGCTTGGTTATTTTTATGGCCGGGATTGTCTTACTGTTAATGATGGGAACAGTGGCAACAACTGTGACCATGCAACGAGTCGATGCTCAAAATGAACAGATCTCCCAGAAGGTCACCAACGTGAAAGAAGAAAACGACTCTTATCGTGGTGACATTCAATCAAAAACGAATCGTGACAACTTGGAAAAGGTTGCCCAATCAGCTAATATGGAACAGAGTACTAATAACGTTCGGAATGTAAACCAGTAAGCAGATGAAGCAGAAGAAAAGACGACAACTCGGGAAAAAAATAACACGGAATGGTAAACGTTTCGGTGGCCTCCTTTTTGTGGGGGCTTTCTGTGTTATTTTAATCATGGGTGGTCGTCTTTTTCAGATTGCTGGTTTTAAGGTGGTCAATCACCATAACCTAACTGCTGCCACTCGATTGGCCTTTATGCAAAAGGAAACTGTGCCGGCTACTCGTGGGCAAATTTTGGATTCGGATGGTCAAGTCCTGGCGGATAATTCGACTGTTTATGATATGTATGCTGTTTTGGATAAAAAGCAAGTAACGAAAACAGGCAAGCCTGACTATGTGATTGACAAGAAAGATACGGCACAGAAACTTAGTGGTATTCTTGGCATCAGCTATGATGACTTATATGCTCAGTTGACCTCTGACAAGCTTCAAGTCGAATTTGGTCCTAAGGCGAAAAACCTCAGTGTCGATACTTATAATAAAATTAAGGCTTTAAATTTAACTGGCATTAAGTTTAATTCCCAGCCATCTCGGTATTATCCGAATAACCGTATGGCCTCCCATATTATTGGTTTAACAAATTCAACGATAAATTCTGCCGGTACGCGAATACTGGGTGGAATTTTGGGAATCGAGGCTTTTAAAAACAATACCTTACGAGGTAAAGATGGTGTCCAGACTGCTCTTGGAAATCAGAATGAGACTTCTAAAAAGAATCAGGTTGAAAATGGGAACAATGTGACCTTAACGTTGAATGAAAAGTTGCAGGCCACGCTTGAAAACCGAATGGACGTTCTCTTTGCTGGCACAAAGGCTAAGTCGGCTGTAGCGGTTTTGATGGAAGCAAAAACGGGTAAGATTGTGGCCGCTACGCAACGGCCAAATTTCGATCCCAACACGCAGGATGGGCTCTCATCTGCTTGGGAAAACTTGGTTAATCAAGGGTCCTTTGAACCGGGTTCCACGATGAAGACTATTACGCTGGCGGCTACTATTCAAGAAGGCAAGTGGCATCCAAATGATACTTATCAATCTGGAACCTATGATATTAATGGCCAAAAGGTGGTCGATGCCTTTGGCAATAATGAGGGTACTTTAACTTACCGCCAAGCCTATGAACGGTCGTCAAACGTTGGTTTTGCGCATTTGGAACAGGCTCTTGGTGCTAGCACTTGGAAATCTTATATCAATAAGTTCCGTTTTTTGAAAAAGACTGGGATGGATTTACCAAACGAAGAAGCCGGGTCAATGTCTTTTGAACAACCAATTGATCAGGCTAACACGGCCTATGGTCAAGCTATTCGGGTAACCCCGGCCCAGCTCCTTCAGGCTTATACAGCCATTGCCAATGGGGGAAAGGAAATTAAACCTTACCTGGTTGACCGAGTCACCAATCCGGAGACGGGGAAAGTTGTTTACCAGGGCAAGACGACTCAGGTCGCTAATCCCATTTCAGCAAGTACTGCCAAGCAAGTTTTGTCTTTAATGGCCGGGGTTGTCAATGCCGATGATGGAACGGCTAAACAATATAGTTTGTCAGATGTTGGTTATCAGGTTGCTGCTAAAACCGGAACCGCACAGATTTCCGAGAATGGAAAGTACCTGGATGGGTTAACAAATGATATTCATTCGGTGATGGCAATTGTGCCTGAACAAAATCCAAAGTATATTATGTATATAGCGGTTCGCCAGCCACAGGTTTTCCCAGATGCCAACATTCAAATTACATTGAACAATGTCTTTCGACCAGTGATACTTCAGGCACTAAACGATGGGGATGATAGTGTTAAGTCAAAGACCAACCAGGTCACAGTTCCTGACGTGAAGGGCTTGTCGATTAGCCAAGCTGAGCAGACACTACAAAATGCGGGCCTGTCTGTAACAACTTTGGGTTCAAGTGGTACCATCTCGGCGCAATCAATTAAAGGAAATCAGGATGCCATTAAGGGTCAGCGCGTCTTCTTGACGGCAAGCGGTGCAGTCACTGTTCCTGATTTTAGCTCTTGGACGAAAAATGATGTTTTGTCTTGGGGCTATCTAGCAAAAGTCAAAATGTCCTTAACAGGGTCTGGTTATGGCGAGAAGCAAAGCGTGACGGCCGGTACAGCGGTGACTGGTCAAAGTAAAATTAGCGTCAACTTTAAGGAGAGAACGTAATGTCAGTTGTACTAGAATTCCTCTTGGGAATGGCTATCACAGCACTTTTGATGCCAATGGTGATCAAAAAATTAAAGCAAAGTAAGGAACAGGCCGTCATTCGGGTCTTGGGCCCAGACCACCAGCAAAAGGCCGGTACACCATCATTGGGAGGAGCCGTCTTCGTCTCGGTGGCAATCATCGTTGCTTTTTGTTTGCCAAGGACCTATGAAAATTCAACTGCTTTTACGACAGTTTTGACTCTTTCAGTAGCGATTGGTTCATTTGCCTTAATTGGTGCTGTCGATGATGTTTTGAAACTGCTGAAGCATGCCGATGATGGCTTTGCTTTTAAGCCAAAATTAGCGTCACAAACGCTATCGGCCGTGGTGGTGATGTTCTTGCTTTGGGCCTTAAAGGTGCCAGCCGTTATTAACTTACCAGTTGTTGGTGTTGTTTATTTGGGCTATTTCTATGTCATCTTTATCTGGTTCTGGTTAGTAGGCTGGTCGAATGCAACAAACCTAACCGACGGTCTTGACGGCCTTTTGGGTGGGTTAGCCATTATTGCTTACGGTGCCTATGCAGTCATGGCTTATTGGGCCGCTGATTGGGCGATGGTTTCCTTTAACCTGATTTTGATTGGAACGTTAGTTGGCTTTTTGATTTTCAATTTACCAAAGGCTAAGATTTTTATGGGCGATACGGGTTCGCTCGCCTTGGGGGCTGGTTTGGCAGTTGAATCGATCTTGCTGCATGCTGTGATTTCACTGTTAATTATTGGTTTGGTCTTCGTGATTGAAACTTTGTCTGTTATTATTCAGACATTTTCTTATCACTTTTTCCATAAGCGAGTCTTTCCAATGGCGCCAATTCACCACTCCTTTGAAAAATTTGGTTGGTCGGAGTGGCAAATTGATATTGCCTTTTGGTCAGTTGGATTAGTTTTGGCCATTTTGGCTGTTTTCATTTTTTACTAGCATTTAAAAGTGGTTAATAGCGTTAACCACTGTACATAAAAAATCAGCATTGTGTGTTCAAGAAAAAAGGAGAAGGGTATGGCAGAGTTAAATTTTAAAAACAAACAAGTATTAGTGTTGGGTTGGGCCAAATCAGGGAAGGCCGCTGCCAAGCGTCTAGTAGAACTTGGTGCACAAGTCACAGTTGCCAATCGGGACAAAATTGAAGAAGACGCTGATTTTAAAGCCTTGCAAGCTGCCGGTGTTGTCTTTTTGGAAAACGACCAAGCAGAATCTTTGGCCGAAGGAACTGATTTTGTCGTTAAAAATCCAGGTATCCATTATGAACAACCATTGCTAGCAAAAGCGGAGCGGTTGAAGATCCCGATTTTGACTGAAGTTGCTGTTGCCTTGTCGACTTTTACTGGACGTTTGATTGTTGTTACCGGTTCAAACGGGAAGACGACGACCACAACGCTTTTGGGCAAGATGCTGCAAGCCGATCCAAAACAGGGGAAAGTCGTTGTTGCTGGTAATATTGGAACGCCAGTTTGTCAGGTTATTGGTCCGATGAAGCAGGAAGATACGCTTGTCTTAGAATTGTCTTCTTTCCAATTAGTTGGGATTCCAATGATTCAGCCTGATATTGCCGTGGTTACCAATGTCTTTGCAAACCATCTAGACTTCCATCATACGAGAACGGCTTACTTAGCGGCAAAGATTCACGTCACAGAGAACCAGCGGCCTGATCAGATTCTGATTTTAAATGGGCAGGGACCAGATACGCCACTAATTGAAAGTAAGACAGCAGCTCAGGTATTGCTCTTTGATGATCAAGACCAAGCGGCCTATGCTCATCAACGTGGCGATGATCTCATTTTTGCAGGACAAACACTAATGCCTTTCAAAGATGTTAAGCTTGTTGGCCAACCTAATTTGGAAAATGTTTTAGCGGCAGCCGCGGCAGCAACGGTTGCGGGTGCTGACCCAGCAGGCATCGTTGATGTTTTGCAGACCTTTTCGGGCGTTAAGCACCGGTTGGAATTCTTGTTTAAAAAGCAGGGTGTCTTGTATTATAACGATTCGAAGGCAACTGATATTGAAGCGACGCAAGCCGCCTTATCTGCCTTTCACCAGCCAGTTGTTTGGCTGGCCGGGGGACTAGACCGTGGGGATGACTTGTCTCGCTTGGCCCCAGACCTAAAGCATGTTCGTCAGGTAATTGCCTTTGGGGAAACGCACGATAAGGTGAAGGCTTTGGCCAATTCTTTGAATTTACCGGTAACGGTTGTCAAATCGGTCGAAGAAGCGGCACCATTGGCTGTCCAAATGGCAAAGCCGGGAGAAGTAGTTCTCTTTTCACCAGCCGCCGCTTCTTGGGATCAATATCCTAATTTTGAAATTCGTGGGGATGCTTACGAACAAGCCTTAAAAAATAGTTTGCAGATTGGGTAAGGAGAGCAAAGATGAAAGTAGTGTTATCAGGTGGTGGAACGGGAGGCCATATTTATCCGGCCTTAGCTTTGGCCAAAATCATTGAGAAAAAGGAACCGGAAGCCGAATTTTTGTATATTGGTTCTTTCCGTGGGGTTGAAAAGCAGATCGTGCCAAAGACAAACTTGCCTTTTATGCAATTGGAAGTCCAAGGTTTTTCGCGTTCGCTCTCGTTAACCAATTTTAAAACGATTTATTTATTTTTGAAGGCCACTGCTGCTGCTAAGAAAATTTTAAAGAACTTTCAGCCGGATGTCGTTGTTGGTACTGGTGGTTATGTTTCCGGTGCTGTTTTATATGCTGCCCAACAAATGGGCATCCCAACGGTCATTCATGAGCAAAACTCAGTTGCTGGTGTGACCAACAAGTTTTTGGCTAAAAATGCAACCAAAATTGGACTGGGATTTGAAGCAGCTAAGGACCAGTTCCCGGTTGATAAAACAGCGGTGATTGGTAATCCCAGAGCTCAGGAAGTTGCGAACCTTCAATCTGATTTTTCATGGACGAGTTATGGATTAGAGGATGACAAAAAGACGTTGTTGATTTTTGGGGGGTCACAAGGTGCACCAGCCATTAACTTAGCGACTCTTGATGCGATTTCAACATTCAATGACCGTCCTTACCAGGTTGTCTTGGTTGCCGGACCAAAGCGAATTGATAACTTTAACCGCTTGTTGCAAGAGCGGGGCCTGACACTTGGCGATCATATTAAGGTTTTGCCTTATATTGATAACATGCCAGCTGTGATGAAAAAGGCGGATGTTTTGGTTTCTCGGGCAGGGGCAACATCGATTGCCGAATTAACGGCTCTTGGTCTACCAGCTATTTTGGTGCCATCGCCGTTTGTGACGGGTGACCACCAAACTAAAAATGCGAGTGCCTTGGTGGAAGCGGGAGCTGCTTTGTCGATTAAGGAACCTGATTTTAATGGCCAATCCTTGGTCAAGGCTGCGGATGCTTTGCTATTAAACGACCAACAGGCAGAAGCCATGAAGGCTCAAGCAGCAGCTGTTGGGATCACCGATGCCGGTGACCGGTTCTATCGCTTGATCAAATCAGTCATCAAAGACTAGGAGTAATTGCCTTGCAAAGAATTAAAATGACAATGCGAATGAATCCCAGATGGACCAGTGCCACCGTGTCCTTTATTTTTTTGGCAGCAATCGCAACCATTTTAATGATTTGGCAACCTTGGGTGAAAATTACGACAGTTAATGTTGATGCTGGCAATATCCCATCTGAGACAATTGAAAAAGAAGTGGGGATTAAGCCCGGTGATTACCGTTACCAAGTTTTCTTTCAAGAAACTTTTTTAGAACAAAAACTAAAAAGAAGTAACGATAAAATTTCGCAGGTGAAAATTTCATTAACAAAGAGCACGGTTTCAATTGAAGCAGGTGAGAAAATTAATGCCGGTTTTCTAAAGAAGGGTGAACAATGGTATCAACTCGATTCAGCCGGAAATCAAAGCAAAATCAACCAAGTTGATGGTCAGGGACCCGTCTATACTGATTTTTCTTCTGTGACCCGGATTAAAAGGGTTGCTAGGGCAGTTTCTTCTTTGGATAAACCAATACGTCAGGATATTGGCGAGATTAAATTTGCACCAGATACAAATAATAGCGATAAACTAGTATTGTCAATGAATGACGGCAATACGGTTTATGCAACTCAGAATACATTGGCCGATAAAATGCAATATTATGCTGGGATTGCAGCGCAAATGTCGACAGTTGGGATTGTTGATTTGCAATATGGATCATACTCATATCCATATAACGGTTCATAATGAAAAAACTTGCTCATAAATTGGCTCTAAGCCCTACCAGAGTAAGGTATAATATGATAAGATTATTTTTAGGTTTAGTTTCTAAATTTTTATTAAAAAAGGGGAGATTTGCATGACCCAAGATGGCGTGATAGTTGGATTAGATATCGGGACAACCATGGTTAAAGTGGTCGTTGCCCAAAGCGAAAATGGTCGCTTCAACGTCATTGCTACGGGCAGTGCCCCTGGTGCTGGTTTACGCCGTGGCGTGATTGTTGACATCAACCAAACGGCTGAGGCCATTTCACAAGCAGTTTCACAGGCTGCTGCAAAGGCAAATATTGAAGTTAACGAGGTGGTTGTTGGCTTACCAGCTAACCATGTGGACATCCAAACGGTGACCGGGCTCGTTTCGATTGAAAATCAAAATAAACAAATTACGAATCAAGATGTCGTCAATGTGACACATCAAGCCCTCGATTCGCTTTCAGTTCAAGACCAAACGGTTGTTGAATTCTTACCAAACGAATTTATTGTTGATGGTTTTGATGGTATTAAAGATCCAACCGATATGATTGGTGTTCGTTTGGAAGTCCAAGGACTAGCTTATTTGGCACCAAGTAAAGTCGTTGACACGATTAAGACCGCTGTTAAAAAGGCTGGTTTACAGATGCAGTCACTGGTTTTAGCACCAATTGCTTTGGCACCCGCTTTTCTAAATGACGCTGAACAAGACTTTGGCGCGATTCTAATTGATTTAGCTGGTGGCCAGTCAACTGCTTCTGTCGTCCATGATCACAAGGTAAAGTATATGACCGTGGATTATGAGGGTGGTATCCAGGTTACTAAGGATATCTCGACAGTTCTTGGTATTAGTGTTGATGAGGCTGAATCTGTTAAGAAAAAATATGGGTCAGCCGACCCTTACCAGGCATCGGCTAAGCAGCAATTTTATGTGAATGCCGTTGGCTTAACGGAAAAAAAGGCGGTTGACGAACAGTATCTGTCTGAAATTATGGCAGCGCGTTACGACCAAATTTTTGATCGTCTAGACCAGCAGTTACAAGCCATTGGTGCTGAAGAATTACCGGGTGGTTTTCTCATTACTGGTGGCAACGCAGCAACACCTGGAGTTCTTGCTAAGGCTCAAGAACATTTTGGTTCAAATGTTCAGGTTGCACAGCCAACACAAATTGGCTTGCGTCATCCGAGCTTCGCCCGAGCCCTTGCCTATGCTTCCCATCAAGCTTTCCAAAGTAACTTAGCCTTGGAAATCAAGGCAGTCCTGATGGGACAACAGGTGGAAGAAGCGGCAAAGGACCAAGCCAGCCATTATCACTTGGTTGACGATGGTGATAATGATGTCATTGAAGCACAAGGCGAGGAAGGGGTTTACCTCGATCCAGCTGAAAAGAAACCAGGAGTATTTTCACGAGTAAAGTCAACGCTCGCTTCCTTGTTTGCAGAACCAGACGACAACGAATAAAACATTCCCAAAGGAGTAACTTTCATGGATTTTACAATCGACGAAACGCAGGATCAAGCCGGCGCTATCATCAAGGTCATTGGTGTTGGTGGTGGTGGATCTAATGCGGTCAACCATATGATTGACGAAGGCATCCAAGGGGTTGACTTTATTGTTGCCAATACTGATGTCCAGGCCTTAGATAAATCAAAGGCTCGTCAAAAGGTTCAAATTGGACCGAAATTAACTGGTGGACTTGGTGCCGGCTCAAATCCTGAGCGTGGTGCCAAGGCAGCTGAAGAATCTGAAGAAGAAATTAAATCAGCCCTAGAGGGTGCCGATATGGTTGTTGTGACAGCCGGAATGGGTGGTGGAACCGGAAATGGTGCTGCTCCAATCGTCGCTAAGGCGGCTAAAGAAATGGGGGCCTTGACGGTCGCTGTTGTTACTCGCCCATTTTCATGGGAAGGGCCAAAGCGATCAAAGTATGCGGTAGAAGGGTTACAAGCCTTATCTGAATCCGTTGATTCTTTGATTGTGATTACAAACGAAAAGCTCAAGGACCGCATCGATTTGAAGACACCATTGTCGGAAGCCTTTCAGATTGTCGATGACGTTGTTGCCCAAGGTGTTCGTGGTATTTCAGAGTTGATTACCAATCCTGGTTTCATTAACTTGGATTTTGCCGATGTGAAAACAGTTATGCAAGATGCTGGACCAGCTTTGATGGGTGTTGGGGTTGCCAATGGTGAATCCCGTGCAAGTGATGCAACGAAGGCTGCCATTTCTTCACCATTACTCGAAGTTGATATGTCTGGTGCTGAAGATGTTTTGTTGAACATCACCGGTGGTCCTGATTTGTCATTGTACGAAGCTCAGACTGCTGCTGATGTGATTAACCAAGAAGCCGGTCGCGACGTTAACGTTATTTTTGGAACTTCTGTTGACGAAGACTTAGGCGATTCAATTCGAATTACGGTGATTGCGACCGGTTTGCAAGCGGGTGGTGTCAAACCCCTCAAACGTTCCGTTCAACAAGACAAATCAACAAATGAGTCAGAGCAAAATGGTCTTTTTGCTCGAACTGGTCAAGACCAGTCTTTAAATCAGAGCGTGCCTGGTAAGGATGATCCCTTTGAAAATTGGGATATCACGACTAGCAAACGGCCAAGTAACCAAACAGGTCAGTTCGATGGCGTTCAAAAGAAAGCTTTTGATCCCGTTGAGCCGGTTAACCAAAATATTGATTTAGACTTGTCAAACGAAGATGATGATCAGCCACCATTCTTCAAGAAACGATAAGGGGGATTGACTAATGGCATTTGATGGGATTAAGCGCCTTTTTTCGGGCGATGATGATTATTATGAAGAAGAGAGCTATGAAGAGGCACCTGAGCAACAACCTGTTCAAAAGCAAAAGCCTGCAGCAAACAAGCAAATGACCGCATTTAAAAATCAGAATCAAACTGGAGCTGCTGGAGTTGCGCAAGGTCGCATTGCTCTTTTTGAACCAAAGGTTTACGCTGATTCACGAGCAATTGCCAGTCAAGTGATTGAAGGTGATGCTGTGATTGTTAACTTTTCCCAGTTGGAAGAGGAACAAGCAATGCGAATTTTAGATTATATTGGCGGCGCTGTCTATGCTGTTTCGGGTTCGATGGAACGAGTTGGTGAGAAAATTTTCTTGTTGACACCTTCAACTTATGAAGTAGCAGGCTCTATGAGTGAAAACCTTGATAATCAAGGTCGGTATTAATATTTATGTTTGGACTACTACTAGTCACGATTATTGCGTGGCTGCTTAAGATTTATTCTTATGCACTGATTGTCTATGTTTTGATGTCATGGTTTCCAGGTGCTTATAACACATGGTTTGGCCGTGAATTAGGGAAAATTGTGACGCCATATTTGTCATGGTTCTCTTTTATCAAACCAATTGGCATCTTAGATTTGCGACCATTAATCGCTTTTATCGTCTTGGATTTGGCACAATATGCCTTGGCATGGTTCTTTTAAATGAGTAATCAGCAGGCTATCGCCCAGCACTTTCACGAAAGTGAGGGCGATTTTGTGAAGCAAGCCCTCGACTGGGTAAATCAGGCAGAAATCGACTATCGATTAGTTCTGACCAAATTTTTAAATCCGCGACAGCGCTACATTGTGCAAACGCTGGTGAATCAGCATGCAGGCCTAAAAATGTTGGAAGACGGGATTTTTGACCAAGCTGAATCAAAGCGAATCGTGATTGCGCCTGATTTTTATGAGGTTGAGGAAAGTGACTTTCAACTAGTTTTGTTAGAATTGACCTTTCCGGTTAAGTTTGTCAGCCTGCGCCATAAAGACATCCTAGGTGCACTTGTACACACCGGACTCGATCGGTCAGGCTTTGGCGATATCGTGGTTAAAGAAGATGCAGGGCAAGTTCAATTAGCGGTTGACCAGCCATTAGTCGGCTTTATTCGCCAAGAGATTGGTCGCATTGGCAAGGTTAAGACCGACTGGCAAACAATTAGCTTCGAGCACGCCTTTCAAAAGGAAGAAGATGGCCAAGATCAATTTCTCTTAGTCAACTCGTTGCGTCTTGATGTGGTTGTAGCAGCTGCATTCAAACTGGCACGTGCAAAAGCACAAGCTTTAGTTACCAGTGGCTCTGTGCAAGTTAATTGGACTGTTAGTGATCAGGTTGATCGGCAAATTTCCCTAAAAGATGTGATTTCAGTGAGAAAATATGGAAGAATTTGCTTAGAAAGCTTGTCAGGGCAGAGCAAAAAGGATAAAATCAAAGCAGTTTTTAATATTATTCATCGATGAGATGAATTCGGGAGGCAGAGAGATAAGATGGCATTAACACCAGATGAGATTTTAAACCATGAATTCACTAGAAAGGGATCACGGGCATATGTCGCACGCGAAGTTGATTCTTTCTTGGATGAAGTCAATAATGATTACCGTACCTTATTGGCTGATTTTGAGAAATTACAACAACAAAATCGTCAGCAACAAAACCGTATTGATGAGCTCGAAGGTGAACGTGATCAAGTGAACGAATCAATCATGTTTGCCCAAAGCGCTGCCTCACGTTTGCGCTCTGAGACGGAATCTGAAGTGAAGTCGCAATTGACCCATGCTCAAGATGAAGCCAAGCAAATTGTTGATGAAGCCCATCAAAAAGCTGAAGCTGAATCTGCCCGTTTGGCGCAAGAGAATGTTGATTTAATTGACGAACAAAACCGCTTGCGTCAGCGAGTTGATAGTTTCCGGCAATCATTCCTGTCACTGATTGACCAACAAAAAGCTTTGCTTGAGCAGGGACAATTATCACAGGCAGTTGACAAGTTACCTGCTTCTGAATTATCGGAAAAGGTTTTGGCTGAAACGAACGATTGGTTGAATCCTGCCTCGAAAGCAGTCGTTTCAGCACCAACTAGTCAGGATAGTACTGAAGAAAAGCCGTTGCCAACCGACATTAAAGAAGTCCCAAGTTTTGCTAAAGGTCCAATCGAACCTAGTGAAGGGGAGAAGCCTGCTGAAAGTGAAACAGTTGAGGTAGAAGCGGAAGTTGCAGATCCAACAGTGGTCGTTTTTCCTGAAAATGGGCAACCAAAGTAAAAATGATTTATTAACGGTGTAAGCCAGTTTGAAAAAGTTGATATTGTTAGCGAGCCATGTCTGGTGTAAGATGGTCATTCCCTCAGCTTTTTTACATCCCTTACCCTTAATCAAACTGAACTAAGAGTAAGTTTGACGGCTTGGCCCGTTATCGCCAGTTAGAGCGTTAACCGATGGTTAGCGGAAGATAGGTGGTACCACGTAAAAAACGTCCTGTTGTCCCAAATTTTTGGGCACAGGACGTTTTTTCGTTTATTGAAAGGAGTCTCTTATGAAGTATAAAGACACATTGAATTTAGGAAAAACAGCATTTCCGATGCGAGGCTCTTTGCCAACAACGGAGCCAGAACGGCAACAAGGTTGGTATGATGACAACCTCTATGAACAACGACTGGCACAAAACGAGCAAAAGCCACATTTTAACTTGCATGATGGCCCTCCATACGCCAATGGTAACATTCACTTGGGTCACGCCTTGAATAAGATTACTAAGGACATTATTGTCCGCTACAAGAACATGAACGGCTACTATGCACCTTACGTTCCTGGCTGGGATACACACGGTTTGCCAATTGAACAGCAGCTAACAAAGGCTGGTCATGATCGTAAGTCAATGCCAAAGAGTGAATGGCGCAACCTGGCCAAGGATTTTGCTTTGGAGCAAGTTGACAAGCAGCGCAATGACTTTAAGCGTTTGGGGATTATGGCTGATTGGGATCACCCATATATCACTTTGCAACCTGAATTCGAAGCCGCACAGTTACGCGTCTTTGGCACGATGGCCAAGAAGGGCTACATTTTCCAGGGAGCTAAACCTGTCTATTGGTCATGGTCATCCGAATCAGCTTTGGCGGAAGCCGAAATTGAATATCACGACATCAAGTCAACTTCATTGTTCTATGCGAATCGCGTTAAGGATGGCAAGGGAATCTTGGATGGCGACACTTACTTGGTTGTTTGGACCACGACACCATTTACGGTTACTGCTTCACGTGGAATTACCCTGGGCCCTGATTTTGACTATGTATTGGTGAAGCCAACTGGTCAAGACAAGAAGTATGTTGTAGCCAAGGAATTGCTGGAAACGGTTGCACCAAAGTTTGGCTGGGAAGATTACGAAGTTTTGGATTCATATAAGGGCCAAGACTTGGATAAGATTACGGCTTACCATCCTTGGGACGCTGATGCTGAAGAAGTGGTTATGAATGCCGACCATGTTACTTTGGATTCTGGAACTGGTTTGGTCCACACGGCTCCAGGCTTTGGTGAAGATGATTACAATGTTTCAAAGGAATACGGCTTAGATGTTGTTGTGACGGTTGACGAAAAGGGAAACATGACCAAGAATGCGGGCCCCGATTTTGAAGGTCGGTTCTATGATGATGTCACTGGCACGGTTATCACTAAGTTGACGGATGCCGGGTTGTTCTTGGCTAAGGAAAAGATTACTCACTCATATCCATTTGATTGGCGAACAAAGAAGCCAATTATTTGGCGAGCTGTGCCGCAATGGTTTGCTTCAATTGATAATTTCCGAAAAGATATTTTGGACCAAATTGATGGGGTTAACTTCTTCCCAGCTTGGGGTCAAAAGCGCTTGCATAACATGATTGCTGGTCGTGGAGACTGGGTCATTTCTCGTCAACGTGTTTGGGGGGTGCCATTACCAATCTTTTATGCAGAAGATGGAACAGCGATTTTGGATGCTGATATTATTGAACATGTTGCCCAATTGGTTGAAAAGCACGGTTCAAATGTTTGGTTTGAACGTGAAGCTAAGGACTTGTTGCCAGAAGGTTATACGAACGAACATTCACCAAATGGCCACTTCAAGAAGGAAGAAGATATCATGGACGTTTGGTTTGATTCCGGTTCTTCTTGGAATGGGGTGATGCGGCAACGTCCTCAATTGGACTATCCTGCTGATTTGTATTTGGAAGGATCTGACCAGTACCGTGGTTGGTTTAACTCTTCATTGATTACTTCTGTGGCTGTAACGGGCCAGGCGCCTTACAAGAACTTGCTATCACAAGGCTTTACTTTGGATGGTAAGGGCAACAAGATGTCAAAGTCATTGGGAAACACGATTTCACCATTGGATGTTGGGAACAAATTTGGTGTTGAAATTTTGCGTTTGTGGACTATCTCAGTTGATACGTCCCAGGATATGCCGGTTTCAGATGAAATTTTGAAGCAAGTTGCTGATTCTTACCGTAAGATTCGCAATACTATGCGCTTTTTGTTGGCAAACACAGCTGACTTTGATTATGAAACTGACCAAGTTGCCTTTGCAGACCGTGCTGCCCATGACCAATATGCAACGGTATTGTTGAATAACTTGGTAGCAGATTTGAAGGATAGTTACGATAACTACCGTCTCAATGAAATTTACTCTCGGTTGATTAACTTTATTAATGTTGACTTATCGGCCTTTTATTTGGATGTCGCCAAGGATGTGGTTTATGTTGAAGCGCCGGATTCCGCTTTGCGTCGTTCAATGCAATCTGTCTTCTATGAAATTTTGACGGCCTTAACGAAGTTAATGGTGCCAGTTTTGCCACACACAGCTGAAGAAATCTGGTCATATATCCCACATACCAACACGAAATACGCTTACTTGCAAGACATGCCAACGGTAAAGGATTTGCCAGAAACTGAAGACATGATGGTCAAGTGGGAAACAGTCTTTACATTGCGTTCGGCAGCGAACAAGGCAATCGAAGCTGCTCGAACTGATGGCTTGGTTGGTAAGAATGCCGAAGCAGCCATGACGCTGTATTTGACGGCTGATCAGAAGAACGTTTTAGCTGATTTACACTTAGACTTACGTTTGATCTTGATGGTCTCACAGCTAGACTTGAAGGATCGTGAAGAGGTAGTGGAAACGGTGCCAAGCTTTGATGGCGTGCCTGTCTTAGTCGAAAAGGCCCGTGGTGGATTGTCACCACGTGACCGTCGCTATCACGAAGACTTGGGAGCTGATGAAGCTTTCCCAGAATTATCAAAAGCTGAAGCTGAATTGGTTCGGAAGTATTACCCAGCTGCTTTAGCAGAAGGTTTTGAAGCTTAAAAATCAGTTATTTGGATTTTAAAAAACGATGTCAAGTAAAAACACTTGACATCGTTTTTTATATTTGGCATAATAGAGAAGTAAAGAAATACGGAGGAATTATATTATGGCAGTTAAAATTCGCTTGAAGCGGATGGGTGCTAAGAAGCGTCCATTCTACCGCGTTGTTATCGCTGACTCACGTTCACCACGTGACGGTCGTTTTATCGAAACAGTGGGAACTTATAACCCAATTACTGTTCCAGCAGAAGTAAAGTTGGACGAAGCTAAGATCTTGGCTTGGTTGGCAAATGGTGCACAACCATCTGATACAGCTCGTAATTTGTTGTCAAAGGCTGGAATCATGGCTAAGTATGCTGAACAAAAGGCTGCTGCAGCTTCTGAAAAGCCTGCTAAGACAAAGAAAGCGGTAGCTGCTAAGCCAGCTGCGGCTGCTTCATCTGAAAAGCCAACGGCTAAGAACAAGGTTGCCGAAATTAAGGCATACTTGGACGCCCAGGGTATCGACTACCCAGCATCAGCTAAGAAGGCTGATTTGTTGGAATTGGTTTAAGACAAACTGGTTTTTAAAGTGGAAACTACCAAAGTTCATTTGGTAGTTTTTTTTCTTTTTGAACAAGCTAAGATAAGCAAAGCTTTGCTATAATAGAGAGTATGGAAACAAAAAATTACTTTAAAATTGGAACGATTGTCAATACACACGGCATTCGTGGTGAGTTAAAAATCAAAGCCATTACGGATTTTGCGGACGACCGCTTTCAAAAGGGCCAAGCTATTTATCGTTTGGACCGGGGAAAATATGTCAAGGAAACGATTGCCAAGGCCCGGGTTCATAAGGGTATGTGGTTGGTCACCTTTGAGGGTGTTGATAATATTAACCAGGTTGAAATTTTTAAGGGCCAGGACATCTTTGTTGATGAAGCAGACCGCGCTGACCTTGACGATGGGGAGTATTACTACAACGAAATCATTGGCTGCACCGTCGTCGACTTAAACGGGCAAACTATGGGTGAAATCAAAGAAATTATGACGACCGGAGCCAACGATGTTTGGATTATGAAGCGTCCCAAAGGCAAAGATGGCTTAATTCCGGTGATCGATGACGTCGTAAAAGAAGTCAATGTGGCTGATAAGCTGATTACCATTGATGTCTTGGAAGGGCTATTTGACGATGAAAATTGATGTTTTAAGCCTTTTTCCAGATATGTTTGCACCGATGCGTCAATCAATTATCGGCAAGGCCATCGACCGTGGTGACCTTGATTTTGCCGTGACCGACTTTCGTGATTATACGACAAACAAACATAATAATGTTGACGACTATCCCTTCGGTGGTGGGGCTGGCA
The DNA here is from genome assembly GCF_058508565.1 of Fructobacillus sp. ESL1117. Lineage (NCBI taxonomy): Bacteria > Bacillati > Bacillota > Bacilli > Lactobacillales > Lactobacillaceae > Fructobacillus > Fructobacillus sp. ESL1117. The sequence goes on from NZ_CP196385.1 coordinate 94,219, forward strand.
TGTTACTGACGCCCCAACCGATTTTTGATGCCTTAGAAGCTGTCAAGGAAAATAGTCCTGAAAAAAGTGCTGGGCATGTCATCTTGTTGGATCCGGCTGGAAAGAAGTTTGACCACACGGATGCAAAGCGATTGGCGAACTATGACCATTTAACTTTTATTGCCGGTCATTATGAAGGCTATGATGAACGAATCAAGACCTTGGTAGATGAGGAACTTTCACTGGGTGATTATGTGTTAACTGGTGGGGAGCTAGCCTCGATGGTTATGATTGATGCAACGGTGCGCTTTTTACCCCATGTCTTGGGCAATGCCGAATCGGCAGCAGGTGATTCATTCGCTGATGGCTTGCTAGAATACCCACAATACACGCGACCAGCCGACTTTCGAGGGCTAAGCGTACCAGAAGTCTTAACTTCTGGAAACCACGGTAAAATCGCTGAATGGCGGTTGAAAGAAGCGTTAAAAAAGACATACTTGCGTCGACCTGATTTGTTAGAAAATCGGGTATTTAAAAATGAAGAACGCGACCTATTGGATGATATTAAGAGTGAATTAGCAGATGATTAATTTGTACTAGTAAGCATCGGTAGATCGAATAGAGGATAAAGGACAAGACCGATGGAACTGGAATTTTTAGGAACCGGCTCGGGCCAACCATCTAAATTTCGCAATGTGGCTAGCATTGCTTTGAAGCTGCTTGATGAACGGAATGCTGTGTGGCTTTTTGATGTTGGGGAAGCGACCCAGCACCAAATTTTGCAAACAACAATTCGCCCGCGAAAGATTGAAAAAATTTTTATTTCCCATTTGCATGGCGACCATATCTTCGGTTTACCTGGTTTATTGTCCTCCCGGTCTTTTCAGGGTGCCGATAAAAGTGAACCACTGACGATTTATGGCCCCAAGGGTTTGAAGTCTTTTGTTCAAACGGCTTTACGAATTTCAGATACGCACTTGTCTTATCCAGTTCACTATGTGGAAATTGAGGTCGGAACGATCTTTGAAGATGAAACCTTCCGAGTGGTCGCGGCTCCCTTGAAGCACCGAATTGAGGCCTGGGGTTTTCGGGTGGAAGAAAAAGCACATCCAGGAGAGTTGCTGATTGATAAGGTAAAGGCTGATCAAATTCCGGCCGGTCCTGTTTATGGCCGCTTAAAGGCTGGCGAAACAGTTACCTTGGACGATGGTCGTGTGATTAACGGTCAGGATTATCTTGGCCCAGCCCAGCCGGGCCGGGTCGTGACCTTTATTTTGGATACACTTCCAAACGACCAAGCCAAGATTTTGGCACAAGGTGCAGATGTTTTGGTCCACGAATCAACCTATGGTCAAAGTAAAGAAGAAAGTAAATTAGCACGGGCACATGGACATTCCACCTCTCGTGATGCGGCTAACCTCGCACTTGACAGTCATATTGGCAAATTAGTCTTAGTCCACATCTCTGCCCGCTATATTGGCCCATTATTAAAGAAGTTCATAAGCGATGTGAAGCATTTGTTCCCAAATACCTATGTTGCCCGTGACTTCGACGTGGTTGATGTCCCATTCAAGAAGGAGCAGCATGGTACCAAGTAATTGGCGGTTGTTAGACCAACCGAATCAAACAAGTAGCCAATGGTTACAGGAACAATTACACTTAAACCCAGTTACAGCAGGTTTTTTGGTGCAAAACGGCATCAAGGATGTTAAAGAGGCCCAAGCTTTTTTGCACCCTGATTTTCAAAGTATTCATGATCCAAACGAATTTTTCGATATGGAAAAAGCAGTGGAGCGGATTCAAGAAGCGGTGTTTACTGCCGAACCAATATTGGTGTACGGTGACTATGATGTCGATGGCATCACGAGTACCGCGATTATGGTGGAAACATTAACCTCGCTTGGTGCAGAAGTCACCCCCTACATTCCAAACCGATTTGAAGATGGGTATGGGCCTAATCTGAAGACATATCAACGCTTAGTTGAAGAAACCGGTGCAAGTTTGATTATCACCGTTGATAACGGTGTGGGTGGGCACGAGGCGATTGCTTGGGCGCAAGGTGCTGGCATTGATGTGGTCGTGACTGACCATCACGCACTGCCAGAAACCTTGCCTGAGGCCTATGCGATCATCCACCCACGTCATCCAGAGGGAAACTATCCTTTTACTGATTTATCAGGAGCGGGGGTTGCTTTTAAGGTTGCCCAGGCAATTTTAGCCGATGGCCAACCCGCTGAATCGTTGGAAGACTTACCAGTAGAATTTTTGGACTTGGTTGCCATGGGGGCTGTGGCCGATGTGGTTTCTTTGACTGATGAAAACCGAGCCTTTGTGACCTGGGGACTTAAGCAAATTGAGGAAAATCCCAGACCTGGTTTAGCAGCACTGTTAAAGAGTGCCAAACATGCCAAGGGACAAGCAATCTTAGCTGAGACGATCGGTTTCAAGATTGCGCCACGGTTAAACGCAATTGGTCGACTAGCCAATGGTCAGTTAGGGTTGGAACTTTTGCTAACAAAGGACCCGGACCGAGCTAAGGCAATTGCTAAGGAAGTCGAACAGCTCAATGATCAACGCCGAACTTTAGTGGATACTGTTTTTGACCAGGCAAAAGAGCAAGCTTTAGACAAAAAAAATCAGCAGAACAATATCTTACTGATTGCCGGTCAAGATTGGCACCAGGGGATTCTTGGCATTGTCGCTGCCCGTTTGGCCGAATTAGTGAAAAAGCCCGTGGTGGTTCTTGCACTCGTTGATGGCGTTTACAAGGGTTCTGGTCGGTCCTTTGGGGACTTTGATTTGCACACCTTCTTGCAGGCCTATAGTGATCACTTTACTAGTTTCGGTGGTCATGCTGGTGCTTTAGGAGTGAGCATGGTGCTGGACGAATTGCCGGTAGTCCAAAGCTTGGTTCAACAAGATGGGGCCGACCTGCAATTTGCTGATCAAAAATTGGCTGTTAATTTGGTTGTGCAGCCACGTCTTTTAACGCCTGACTTTTACCAGCAATTAGCCTTACTTGAGCCATTTGGGCAAGGAAACCCACAGCCGGTCATTGCTGTTGAGGATGTACCGTTAGAGTCGGTGCAATCAATGGGAGCGCTCAATCAACACTTGAAGCTGAATTTCCGTGGTGGGCGGGGCCTTGTTGAAGCTTTGGCCTTCAACCAGCCCGAGTTGGTGAAAGAAGCCCAAGAAAAAAGGCAGGCAACACTAGCAGGTAAGGTTGGTGTAAATACCTTTGCCGGTAAAACTAGGTTGCAGCTGATGCTGGAAGATTTAGCCTTTGTCGCAACGGAACAAGGTCAGCCTACGCCAATGGGGCCAGCTGTTCGTCAGGTTAACAAGCAAGTAGCCCACACAGCCCAGACTGCACAAGCTACGGTTAAAAATTCATCCAAAACATTGGCCCAGGTAATCGGTCAAACGAATAGTCAAGACTTTGCCAGATTATATAAATATTTGTACGGACACCAAAATTTGGACATTATCGGGCATTTAGAAGTTGTATTATCCGAACTTTCAATGCAAGAAAAGCAATTTAAATTAATGATTCAGGTCTTTTTGGACCTTGGTTTTGTTAAAATGAATGCAGGGACCATTTTGTGTTTACCAAGTACCAGTAAAAAGCCCTTGGCAAACTCTGTCACATACCAGCGGTATTTTGCCGGTTAATGAACCCGGTTTGAGGAAATAAAAAATGAGTAAAATTGATTTACATGATTATGTTGCCACTGTGGAAGATTATCCAGAACCTGGTGTTTCTTTCCGTGACATCTCACCATTGATGGGTGATGGACCAGCTTATCAGCAGGCAATTGATCAAATTGTTGACTTCGCCAAAGACTTAGATGTCGACTTGATTGCTGGACCAGAATCACGGGGCTTCATTGTTGGTTCACCATTGGCCTATGCCATGGGCATCGGTTTTGTACCAGCGCGTAAGTCTGGTAAGCTACCCCGTAAAGCCGTCTCAGCTTCTTATACTTTGGAGTACGGTGGTGTTAATGAGTTGGAAATTCACGAGGATGCTATCCAACCAGGGCAACGGGTCTTGATTGTTGATGACCTTTTAGCAACTGGTGGAACCATCAATGCTACCCGAAAGATTGTGGAAGAATTAGGTGGCGTTGTGGCCGGGGTTGCCTTTATTATTGAATTAGAGGACCTCCACGGTCGAGAGAAGATTATGGAAGCCGGCGAAGTACCGTTTGTTGCTTTGATGGAATACTAAGGACTAGCAGCTGGTACAAAACCGGACTTTCACAGGGTGAAATAAAGGCAAGCAGATGCTCACAACACTATTAGTACTTTTAATGATTAATACAACCGTTGCCGTTATTACGGTATTTCGGGAACCAAGAGACATCGCCGCTACTTGGGCTTGGATTTTGGTGCTGATTTTAATTCCGGTTCTTGGTTTTATTATTTATTCTTTTGCGGGCCGGAAGCTATCACAGCGCCGGCTTTTTGCCTATCAAGGCCAGGATACATCGGCGATGAATGAAAAAATCGCCGATTTGATTCAAGAAGCCGATGAGCGTGGTAAACGAGAGGGGTTCGTTCCGCATTTTAACGAAACGCAAGCTTCCTTAGTTCAGGCCCAGTCTTTGGTGACACTGTTTCAAAATATTAATCAAACCTCCTTGGCAACAAAAAATAGGGTGAAAGTCCTGACTTCCGGTCGGGCTTTCTTTGACCACTTAAAAGAGGATTTGAGGCAGGCAGAAAAAAATATTAACCTTGAGTTCTATACTTTTTATAGTGACAAGCTGGGTCATGAAATCAGAGATATTTTAGTTGAACGGGCTCGAGCCGGTGTTGAGGTGCACGTAATTTACGATGCCCTGGGATCTTTTGGAACCACCAAGCGGTTCTTTGCACCCTTGCGAGCGGCGGGCGGTCATGCTGCGCCTTTCTTGAAAAGGCGACTGACACTAATCGATTTTCAGCTGAACTTTCGTGATCACCGTAAAATCGTGGTGATTGATGGTAAAATTGGCTATGTTGGTGGCTTTAATATTGGCGACCAATACCTTGGCCGTGATAAAAAATTTGGCCATTGGCGCGATACCCACTTGCGAATGACAGGTTCGGGCGTTTACTCACTTCAAGCTCATTTTTTGTTGGATTGGAACGCCTCTGATCCTAAGAGACCGATGGCGGTGACGTCAGACTGTTACTTTCCACCGTTGTCATTAGCGTTGCAGGGCAAGTCAAACTTACAAATTGTGACTTCCGGTCCTGAAACAGATGACGAACAAATTAAGATGGGCTATATCCGCTTAATCCAATTGGCCAAAAAACGCTGCTGGATTCAAACACCTTATTTAATCCCCGATGATTCAACCTTTGATGCTTTACGAATTGCCGCTAACTCGGGCGTTGATGTCCGAATTATGGTCCCTTGTATGCCAGACCACCCTTTTGTTTATCGAGCTACCCAGTACTATGCTGCGCAGTTAGCTAAGTACGGAATTAAGATTTATTATTATCAAAATGGTTTCTTGCACGCTAAGACGATGGTGGTTGATGACCATTTGGCTTCTGTTGGTTCGGCTAATTTGGATTTTCGTTCCTTTAAGTTGAATTTCGAAGTGAATGCCTTTCTATACGACTCTGACTTAGCTCATCATCTTGCCCATGTCTTTAAGCAGGATTTAACTGTTTCCAGTGAGCAAACGGTGACGAGTTTTGCCCAACAGGGCCGTTGGCTGGTCTTTAAACAGTATGTCGCCAGGCTGCTGGCACCAATTTTATAAAAATCAGATTGATATTGTCTCCAGACTTAGGTCGATCAAAAAAAGAAGGCTTTGGCCTTCTTTTTTGTTAAAATTAATAAATTTTTATCTTGCTTAACTGATCAATGTACCAGATAAACGGCATCTTGAATCATGTCAAAGGCTCGATAATGCTGATTTAAAACAGCATTTAATTCCAAATCAGCCTCTTGCCAGAATTTTTTTGAATTGGTGGCACCATTCTTTTCACCAATGACAATTAAGTGAAAAGGTTGGGACTGGCTCCGCAGATACTGTAAAATTTGCCAGTCATCATCACTGGTATCTGGTGCCCAAGCCATCACAAAAATTGGTTTAGAATTTGGGTCATCGGCTTTGTGGAGACTCTCTTTGACGGCTGTGAGTGCAGCTTGTTTGCTAACGGCTGTCCAGGGGACAGGCCGTTGATTATCCTGTCCACTCCAATCGAGATTATCGACAGCTGTCACAACATGTCCTTGCGCTTTTAGTGCAGCAGAAAGTGCGGCATTACCGGCCATTAACTCAACAATCGGTCGAGAATCGGCGAAGCGGACTAAATCCTGAACCCAATCTGTGTTTGGTAAAAACCAGAGCCCGTAGTTGACAATCAGTGTTTCCCTTAGCTGTGCTAATGCGTCATCAAGAAGGAGACGTTCTGGATGGCGACTTAAGGATTTGACATCTTCGAGAAGATTGGGGAGCTGGTGCGGTGGCAGCTGTTGGTAATCAAGGGCTGTCAGAGTTTGAATTACCGCATCAATTTTGGCTAGTGACTGTGGGTCGGCCATGTATTGTTCTTTTAAATCAAGTAGTTTGTCTCGGCTAAGCATAAAGAGTCCTTAAGATTGGGTAAAAACGTTTTAGGTGGCGTTTTCTCTCATCATTTTCTTTGGTACAGTGTTAATGAAATGTCTTATTAGGAGTAGTATACACTATGGCTGATTTTTCTTTGACCAAAACTGACTGGGACCAGGCCTTAGCCCCTCTTTTGCCAATAGGCTATCAGCACCGGGCCGAATCATTTTTAAATGAAATTTATCAAAATCCTCAAAAACCAGTTTATCCGCAGCGTGAAAACGTTTTTTTGGCTTTTGAGAAGACACCGTTAGCGCAAACGAAAGTAGTTATTTTAGGTCAAGACCCCTATCATGGCGAAAGTCAGGCCCAGGGTCTGGCCTTTTCAGTGCCTGATACTTTAGCAGCGCCACCGTCATTGCGTAATATCTTAAAAGAATTGGCCAGTGATGTCGGGTTTAATCGGTCAAGCCATGATTTAACAACATGGGCAAGTCAAGGTGTTTTGCTGTTAAATACGGTTTTGACGGTTGCTGCCGGTCAAGCCAATAGCCATCAAAAAAAAGGCTGGGAAGAGCTTTCAGATGCAGCGATTAAGGCAGCGAGTGCTGATCAACGGCCAAAAGTTTTCATCCTGTGGGGGAAGCCAGCTCAGCAAAAAGCGCGTTTAATCGATGCTGAAAAACACCTCATTTTAATGGCACCACACCCAAGCCCATTGGCTGCCTATCGAGGTTTCTTTGGTTCTAAACCATTTTCAAAGACCAATGCCTTTTTAGAAAGGCACCAAGAGGTGCCTGTTAACTGGTTGAAATAAGTTTGAAATTTGCCCGTAAAGGGCTAATAAAAGAAAGAAATTTTGGTATACTTTAGAAAAGACTAACGAACAAAAGGGAGCAGAAATATGTCACTTTTCGATCAGTTTAAAACAGAAATTAAGGGCCAAAAAATTCGCCTGGTCTTTCCTGAGGGAACCGACGAGCGGGTTTTGACAGCAGCCGTTGAATTGGCCCAAGAAGACTTGGTCAACCCAATTATTTTGGGTGAAAAAGAGGCGATTGTTGCCCTTTCAAAGAAACTTCAATTAAGTCTAAACCAGGTGGAAATTGTTGATATCAAAACCGTTTCAGCAGATCAACGCGTCAAGATGATTAAGGCCTTAGTTGAGCGCCGTAAGGGCAAGACGGATGAAAGAACAGCTGAAAAGTGGCTCCAAGATGAAAATTACTTTGGTACGATGCTGGTCCAAATGGGGGCTGCCGAGGGGATGGTTTCTGGGGCAGTGCATCCAACTGGTGATACGGTACGTCCAGCCCTCCAGTTAATTAAGACGGCTCCTGGTTCGCGCCGAATTTCTGGTGCCTTTATTATGCAAAAAGGAGATCAGCGTTTTGTCTTTGCTGACTGTGCCATTAATATCGACATTGATGCTGAAACGATGGCCCAAATAGCTATTCAATCAGCCCATACTGCTAAGATTTTTGGTATCAAGCCAAAGGTGGCCATGCTTTCATTTTCAACGAAGGGGTCTGCTAAGGGTGCCCAAGTTGAAAAGGTTCAGGAAGCGACAAAGATAGCCAAGGAATTGGCACCAGAATTAGCCGAACAAATTGATGGCGATTTGCAATTTGACGCAGCCGTTGTTGAAAAGGTAGCTAATGCCAAGGCACCCGACTCAGCGGTGGCTGGTCAGGCGAATGTCTTTGTCTTTCCAAGTTTGGAAGCGGGGAATATCGGCTATAAGATTGCCCAACGTTTGGGCGGGTTTGAGGCGATTGGCCCAATTTTGCAAGGACTGGCCAAGCCGGTTTCAGACCTTTCCAGGGGTGCTTCTAAAGATGATGTGGTCAAGGTAGCCATCATCACAGCAGCTCAGGCTCTGGCACAACGTTAATTAAGTGCATTAAAGGGGTAACCGAGTCCTTGGTTAGCCCTTTCTTGCCATTATTTTAACAAAAATCTGAATGAAAGCAGTATGAGTCTTTATGAATTTTTTTCTTAACCAAGGTATGGGTCACGGCAATTCGGGCGTTGAACATGCTCAATTCTATCGGGCCCAGTGCTTTTTAAAGGGACAATTACCATTCAAAATTGTCTTTACTGATTTACTGCAAGATTTGCATGTTCATATGCGTGAATGGCATTTACCAGAAAATCAGGTTATTGGTCTTTATGACTTTTTGTTAGCTGCCGACCCTTTTGACTACTTGGATAATGGTTTGCCTGCTGACGAAGTGCACAAGAGCCACGAAAAGATTTTAATTGATCAAACCGATACGCAGCGCATGATTACGACTCAAAGTTCCGGTAATTACCAAATTCGTCGTTTACGCGATAAGATTTTTAATACAGAAAAAAATATCTATATTGTTGATGATGCTTATGTTTCCTTGACGAAGGGGACACATCAGGTCGAGTGGTCGTATCGACAGGGGCCAGGTGAAAAAATCATGCAGGACATTCATCTGACGAATTTCTTAGGGGAAAATTACTATTTCTTGACTTTTGACGAGTTAGTGACTTTTTTCTTAAATCAACTTGAAGTACATTTTGGACAAAATACGTATTTTATTGATCGGGGAACATTCTATGATGAAGCCCTGGTCCGACAAAAAGTAGCGGGTTCGACGCAGAAAATTGTTGGCATGGTTCATGCTAACCACAAGGTGAGTGAAGAGAACGGGCACATTCTTTTTAATAATTTTTATCAGTACACATTGGATCATTTGGACCAGTATGATGCGGTTGTTGTGGCAACCAAGGCACAAAAAGAGGCTCTAAAGAGTGATTTGCAAGGTTATACCGCAGCGAAAAACCTCGATAAGATAGATGCCATTCCCGTTGGTGGGGTAACGAGTCTTGGCCAAAAAAAGACCAGGAAGAATCAAAAACTAAATTTGGTGACAGCCTCGCGTTTGCATGAAGAAAAGCACATTGACCAAATTATTGATGCTGTTCACGTTTTAGTGGCACGTGGTCATGACGTCAATTTGACTATCTATGGTGCCGGGGCCGAGCAGCAAAAATTAGCCAAGCAAATTAAGGATCTTGGTTTGACTAATCGCGTTGTCTTAGCTGGTTTATCTCAGCATGTGACAAAGGATTTGCAGCGTTATGATGTTTTTGTTTCCGCGTCATACTCTGAGGGATTTGGCTTGACTTATCTGGAAGCATTAAGTCAGGGCCTCCCAGTTGCTAGTTATGCAAATAACTTTGGCGCTAAGGAATTGATCCATCCCGGTGAAAATGGTTATTTGGCTGATTTTTTAACAACCGATGCTGATCGTAACAACAATGTGGTCCAGCTTGCGGAGGCTATTTTATCTTGTTTCCAAGATTACGATCGGCTTTCAGCTGGTGCAATCGCTTCTTGCCGGCCATTTTTGACAGAAAAGGTTACTGAAAAATGGGTGGAATTGGAGGATGAACTAGCATGAAAGCTGCACTAATTAATAGTTTTGATGAAAGAAACCAGCAGGCAGTTGCTTGGCAAATTAATCAAGTGCTGGCTGGTGAGTTGGATGAACTTTGGCTGGCAACCCCACATGAAGATGCTGTTCAAATTGCCCGTGATCTTGGCTTAGAATTACACCAAGTTTTTGACCTTTGTAGTCAAAGTTATTTGGCCGATCAAGTAGCTGGTGAGGGACTCTGGTTTTATGATTTAAAAGTTCCTAACCAGGGTCAATTAGTTGTCAATCAGGATTGGACGAAGAGTATCTCCGTGGCTGGACACTTGGTGGCGGACGTACGCTGGTTCGCCAATTCTAACCGCCTCGTGCAGGCCGTGACTTGGCAGAACGCAGGTGGTCAAGTCGAGCGTAAAGACATTTATCAACGCAATGGCCGTTTGTTCGCCAAACAATATTTTAGTAATGGCCAACTGCTTCAATCTGATTTTTACGTTGGCTTTGATCAGCTGGTTTGCCAAGACTTTTATTTTCAAGGGATGCGCAACTTTGTTCTTGATCAAAGGCAGCGCCACTATGATTCTGCCGAGAATTACTTGGAACATGTGATAGCAAAGCAGGGACACTGCGATGTCCAAATTAGTACAGTTGACCGTTGTTTAGTTTTAGCACCAACGGGGTCAACTCTGGCCCTGCCACAGGGTGTTTTGGATGAACAGGGAAATGTCTGGCCTGATTTGGTCATGGTCTTAACGAAACAAAAATATGGTGTTAGCCGTGTATTGGTGGCAAAAAGTGACCACGAAAAACTAAAGAAGGCGGGACTTCCCTTAGATAAGGTTGAACTGTTCGCTTGAGGTTGATAAAGGAGAGAAACCTTGAACATATTCTTATTGCCCACCTGGCAAGAAAATTCGAACTCAAAAAACGAAGTTGATAGTAGTCTGGCTTTGACCAAGCTCTTTTTGCGTGCCGAAGACCAGGTGACGGTTATTTTTGCCAATTACTTGCCACGGTTGAGAACCTGGCTGGGTCAGGCGCAGATTGAAGCCATTCAATATTGGTCAGCCTATGACGAATTGCAACAAGTAACGCAAAAGGATCGTCAGCCACTTGATTTAACTGATTTTACTTGGCCAAAAAATGCTGAATTTGTTCGCATGTATGACCGAATCGTGGTCTTGGTTGACTTAGTCCACTATGCGACAATCTATTTTACTTATCCCAAAGCAGATTTGATTGATCGCATTGATTTGCTGAAAAATGGTCAACTTGAGCAACAACTGACGATTGATGATCGGGGCTTTGTTTCACGGGTATTGACCTACCAAGAAGAATCATTGCAGACGATTGACTATCTTAGCCAAAGTGGCGCGGTTGTTGCAAAAGAGGACTGTCAGACCGGTCAAGTGAAGGCGCTGTTACCGGACGGTTCTGAGCAAACTTTTACTGAAATGGGGGTCTTGATTGAATCACTGGTGGTTTTGCATCTCCAATCGCTGTCAGACCAAACCCTCCTGGTCGAACCTTCGGTAAAAAATTTAGCCATTGCTCAGCAAATCAAAGGAAATCAGCGGGTCTTAGTCTTGGACTATCCATTTTACGGGGCTGAAACTAGCCAAAAATTGGGTCCAAACGATCTGTTGTCTTTTGAAACTGTCACGGGGCAAGTGCCACTTTCATCTGCTTTCAACCTAGTTCACCAACCGCTTGTTTTGGGACCCTTTTCTGTTGATTTGGCGACTAAAAATGCTGTACCAAAGAAGCACTTTGTTTGCTATTGGCGCTTGGGTTCGCTTTCAGTTGATTATGCCAACCATATCTTTACCACACTTTTTGACTTGGCGATTGAGCATGATGATTTGGTGATTATTGTTGAAAATGATATGTGGCAGGTTGGCTTTCAGCAATTGTTAACCGCAAAATTAGGTCAGTTGGCGCAGAGCCAAACTTTGTCCCCCGAACGGTTAGAGACGTTGCCTGCTCAGTTTGTTCTAGTTGATTGGCAGACACCTCAAAAGCGACAGGAGTATCTGCAAACCGCATCGGTCGTGATTGATCTCGCCGATGAGGTCGATTTGTCGCTACAAGCACAAGCCTTGGCATACGGGCTGCCTTCTCTGACCAAAACCCAAACGGCCTACCAGGCACCAGAGACAAAGCACGTTCAAAGTGTTAGTGATATTGTGACGAGTTTGAATTGGCTCTTGGATCAACAAAATTGGCAGGGAGTTCAGGATTCTTTGCTAAAGATTCAATCGGACTATGCCAGTGACGCTTTAGCTGCTAAATGGCGGGTTGAGTTACGCTGATTTTAAACAAAAAGTTAGCCGTCAGAAGGTAATTGAGTTAAACGGGAATAGCTTGGCTGATGCGATGAAGGACAACTAACTATTGAATAACTTTTGAAGGAGGACCGTGATGGCCCAGATGTCAATTTTACAAATTGGAGAAGTGGATTGGACCGACCAAGTTCAAAACGAAAATTTGGACTGGCATTATACTACTAGCTTGGACTTACCTTTCTTGTTGGCTCGACAACAAGATCCCAGTTTTTTAGCTTATACATATGTTTTGTTGACCGATTTCGTGATTGATTCGACTGTTTTGTCTCGTCAAATCAGGGAGTGGCCGGCTTATCGAGTTATTTATTTGGGAAATACCGTTGGCTTCAACCGGGAGTTGCAGCAGGCGCTAGATGATCGTGGTGCATTTTATTTTCAGGAAAAAAAGCCAGCAGAGGTGGCTGATCGAATTATTCGTGATTTATATTTGGGACAAGCTGGTTTTCCAACTCGTTTCTCTGAAACGCAATTTTTGCCGGTCAAAAATTATCGTTGGCAGCTCAAGCGGTCGGGGCGGTTTTCGACGGCGATTGATGGCGATTTTGGCGCTGACTACCAGCAAATTGGCACGTTGAAAACCTTTCCAGGGGACTATCAGCCAGAACAAGAGAACCTTGTCTACTGTGATTACGAACAGACTGGGGATGCTGAATTAGCATTGTGTTTTGTGTTTTACCATAATGGTCATTTACAGCAATTACAGATGATTCAAGGACCTGCAATGCGGCGATTGACGGCGATTAAGGCGCCAGCTTCGTACCAGGATTATCAAATTCTCGTGCTTGCCAAGGGCAAGGGAACCCTGAACCTGCATAATGTGCACCAACGGCGGTCTCGCCACGGGTTAGGGTATTTTTTGCCTGGTGGAAGTCGGGATATGACTGAGGATGGGCAGGAAGTTCTTTCTTACTTTAACCCGGGCACTAAAAAGGGGCCACTGGTTGTGCTCTTCGTCGGCACTCGCCTTCACGTGGAAGGATTTGAGATGATGGGGCCACTGTCTGATTTGGGCTATCCATACTTACTTTTGACGGATCCCAGAGCCCAAGGCGGTGCTTTCATGGTCGGCAATGAAGAATACGAGGGCTTGATTAAGAAAAAAATCAGGAGCGCTCAAGAGGCAGTGCGAGTAACAGACGACGAACTGATTTTAGCTGGATATTCAATGGGTTCTTACGCAGCAATGTACTATGCGGGTCAGGTTGCTGCTGATCACTTGGTGTTGGCTAAGCCAATTATCAATTTGGGAACCTTCACTGCCAAGGGGGACTTTGCTCATAGCGGTGTTAACCATGATTGGATTTTAGATGTTCGCTATTTGTTAACCGGTCGGCTTGATCGATCGGATACTGAACGTTTAAATCAAAAACTCTGGCATTCGTTGGATCAATTGACTTGGCGTAATGGTGAGGTTTCGCTCTTTACGACGACTCAGGACGAATATGATGGGGAATCATTACCAAAACTATTGGAATATTTCCGTCATCATCATGTCGCCGTTAATCGCGAGCAAATGCCCGGTTATCATGAAGATCAAGTAGAGGCGATGGTTGAATTTTTGAAAAAAGAGATTGGTCGACAGGCCAAAGTTATTAAACAGGAGGGCTGGCGTTAATGCAATATCAAATTTATTGGCAACCGCAAACGGCCCTTCATGAATTGCAGGGAGCAATTGTTGACTTTATCAAGGAGGATGAGGTTCATTATACGAACCACTTTTTGCCTTCTGGCCAAGTCATTGCCTCATGGACGGATGCAGCGAATTATTATCAGGATAAGTCTTTTTCTGATTTACCCCGATTGAAGCCGGGTCGCATTTATCAAACCACTCGGCGGGTGCAAAATTCCAAACGAATGCACGCCTACTTGAACTGGACTTTTTTTGACGAAAAGGATCAAGTTATCAGTAGCCAGTACCAAAACGGCGACTTTTTGGATTTAAAGGTTCCAAGGATTTATGATCACTACCGATTAGACTTAATGTCGGCTGGGACGGGTGATTTTACTTTTTATGAGGTAACGGTGGCGGAAAAAGTGGCTGGCTGGCTTTTCGACCAGGACCAGCAAATTACCGAATTCCTCGGGGCGTATCTGGATATGCCAAATCAGTTGGCTAGTAAAACCCTGCGAGTGATTCTTTCGGAACCAGAATTTCGTCAAACAGCTTATCCAATTCACGCGGTGAAAAAATCACCGCAGGCAGTTTTGTACCTTGCGACTGATTTGCTTCATTGCCAAGATTTTTATAATGAAGAAGTCTTGAAAGTGATCAATCAAGCCAAAAAGCAAGCTCGTGCTAAGGACGTTGAATTTGTTGGCTATGGTTTGGTTTCCTCCATGATGGCATTGCAATACCGGCAGGCCGTGAAAGGGGCAAAAGCAATTGTTGCCAATCCCGACCAGCTTGTTTTGCCAGCAGGGATTGACCGGTATTCAGCTGATTTATCGGACTTTTTGTCCTCACTACCAGAACAAATTGAAAGATTGCTGGATGCCAATGACAGTTTATTGGTTCACTACTCTTTGGCGAAAAGTGCTAGTCCCATCCAGGTTATCCGCCCTCAGACAGAACTTCTGCAGCAATTAGCTTATCCTGAATGGCCAGAAAGTCGGCAGGAAAAGCTGAAACGGATTCGAGCAGCCCGTGAGGAAGAAAAGCAACGTAAAAAAGATGAGCAGACGCAAAAAAAGCAAATTCGGGGCGGTGAGGTCAACCGTGATTCGTCAATGAAGAAAAAGCAAGACAGTAATTCAGATGGCCAGCAGCACCCAGAGAAAGTTGCTGGTGAAAAAAGTCTGTTCGTCACTGCTACCAATCAAGACGTCGCACCTGATCAACCTTTGCCGCCATTAGGACCAGTTTTAGTGCCGAGTGATTTACCCCCATTGACGCAAGATCGGCAAGAATCTGTACTATCTCAGTTAGGGGTTGCGGTGAATCAAAATCAGGTAGTTGACAAATTGTCAGAGTCACCAGATGCTTTGCAATTAATTGATTCGGCTCAGGGAAAAACAACCCAGGCTGTTGAGGGGACCACTGCAACACCAGAACCAGATAAAAATTACTTAGAAGAATCTGTAGAATTAGATTCAACGAGCGCAAAAGAACCTATGAAGTCAGAGCAAACGAATACACAAGAACGAGATGCTAGTGCTGAAGGTCACCGCCAGAAACAGCTTCGGGGCTTTTTCACTAGAAATCGAACTTAATCCTATAATGATAACCGTGAACATGTTGTGAACGCTGAAAAGGCCCCGAAAATTTGAAATTTCGGGGCCTTTTTGTTAACAAATCATTGATTAGTGGTTAGCAATGGTAAAACGTTGGTTAGGATGTTTTGGATCGTGGTATTCGGCCACTAAGGCGTTGGCCAGGGTAGCACTTGTCACCACTGATTTTCCTTCATCATTGGTCAAAAGATCATCTTGTCCCATTAATGGCTTAGGATCGGCTGGGCCAGCAATGAAGTCCATCGATGGTGAAATTCCAAACCAAGAAACGTTTTCAACACTTCTCAAAAAATCGAGTTCGAGAACCTGGTTGGCTGGTACACTCACCCATTCTTCTGATCCTGGAATTTTCTTTAAATCGTCAAGCAAGAGGTGACGGTCATCTCCGGTATGGAGTGAAGCGGCACCAAGAATAAAGGCCAGGCGTGGCTTTTCTTGTTCACGGACGAGGTGAACGAGGTGGGCAGCCAGGTCAATTTGCAAGAAAGCCTTGGTTGGAGCTGAAAAAGAATCGACGACAACGTCAAAAGCTGCCAAATCATCTTGTGTTAATTCAAAGGCATCCTTTTGCAATGTCCTAATGGTTGGAAATTCCTTTTTCAAATCAGCAAGTTTGTCGGCTGACCGACCGTTGGCAGTGACTTCATCGCCGGCAGCCAATGCTGCCTTAACTGTTGCGGAACCTGCCATTCCTGTTGCGCCAATAATTAATACTTTCATGAAAACTCCTTTCGATGCTAAGCGTATGATGGTTAGTTGAATTTAAGAGGTAGTGTCTCTTATTGTATTTTTAAAAGATACAATAAAGAAATTATACCATACTATCTAAATTGATTATAGGTCTGATAGTTGGTTTCACCAATGAATCTTGCGAGTTTTGAAGAAAGCAAAAAGAGCTGACCGGTAGTTGGTCAACTCTTTTGGATGATGCGGATTTACTTTTAGAAATAAGCCTTCACGAAGAGGTCAATAGCTAGCAAGACTGCTAAAATACTAACAATGATTTTTAATATCTTATCTGGAATAACGCGGACGATTTTTGGACCGATATAGCCACCGATGAAGAGGCCAATCCCCATTGGTAGTGCCAGTCCCCAGTAAATGTGGGAAGAAAAGGCGTAGATCAGGGTTGCAATCAAGTTTGATGCACCAAGGGAAACGTTCTTGACCGCATTGTAGGATGAGAAGTTCATCGTGGTCGTGGCAGAAAGGATGGCTAAAAGCATCACGCCACCGGCCGCACCGAAGTAACCACAATACATTCCAACCAACAGAATGGCGACAGAAATCACTGTTTTATAGACTGGTGAATGGGCATCGTTTTCCATTGATTCATCACGAGTCAAGTTGAGCGGGTTTGACTTCGATTTATTGATTTGTGAAAAAAGGAGTAAACCGGCAAGCAAGACAAAGAAGGGAACAATCTTAGAAAAATAGGAAGCGGGCTGTGATAGGAGTAGCCAAGCACCAAAGATTGATCCTAAAATAGTTAATGGAAAAATTTTAATCAATTCTTTTTTATGGCTGGTTAATTCTTTTTTGGAAGAAAACATGGAACCAAAACCAGTCATCACGAGGGCGGCGGTGTTGGTAACATCAGCAAAAATTGGTGGAATCCCAACTGCTAAAAGCGCGGGGTAGGAAACAAGAGAGGCCAGCCCTGCAGTAGTACTGACAATTCCGGCTAAAATGCCCATCGGCAGCAGGAAAAGAAAGGCTTGTAAATAATGGTCTGTTATCATAAAAAAGAAGGACTCCTTTGAAATGTTTTTATTTTTTTGCAAAATAACAAAAATCGGTCCTTGGATAAAAATGTTAGAAAAATTAACAAGAACAACAGTTATGAGTATAGAATTTTCCCGACAGAAAAGCAATTCTGGTGGGAAACTGTTTTGCTTTTTAAATAAAATTTACACTTTTGTGTTTTTTCACCTTTTTTTCGGTTGAATTTCAGTGTAAGGAGAAAGAGTAAAACTCAAATATGTAGTAGTAAGCGCTGGTAGTGGTCATGAATTTGTGGGAACTATTGAGCAGCTAGAATAAGAAAAAATAAAAAACACCTCAAGTCAATTAAGATTTGAGGTGTTTTTTATTTGTTTTGTACATTTTTTGTACACTTGAAGCTAGAAATGCTTGTTTTAAAGCATTGTTCTATGCCGATGACAGGAATCGAACCTGCACGGTGAAATCACCATACCGACCTGAACGGTACGCGTCTGCCAGTTCCGCCACATCGGCAACAAACAAGTAAAATTATACCTTGGATAAGTCCTAATTACAAGTCTTGACTTTAATTAAAATTTTCTTAAAATGGATACTAATCGAGGAGAAGTAGGCCCGCAGGTAATGGGACTTACCAACGATTGATGGACTACAATCAGCCGCTGGCGTCTGAACTTTTAAGTTTACTGTGTGTCTTTCAGTTCTTTTATTTTGACCGTATTGGGCACGGGGCGCTAGAAGCTGCCCTGTGTTTTTTTGTTGGTGCAGAAGGAGGAAAAACGTTGAGTAGTTATAACTTTTCGGCTGGGCCAGGGGTCCTGCCGAGTTCGGTGATTAAGCAGATTCGAGAAGACTTGGAGAAGGAAGAAAACTCGCATTACAGTATCTTAGAGATTTCTCATCGTAGCTCCCAGTTTGATGGGATTATTCATCATGCAGAAGAACGCCTGCGTCAATTGATGGACATCCCAGACGATTACGCTGTGCTCTTTATTCAAGGTGGGGGATCTCTACAGTTTGAGATGCTCCCTCTCAACCTGGCCAATCAGAAGAACAAAATTGCGGTTTTAGATTCCGGTAACTTTGCCAATAAGGCAGCCAAGGCCGCGCAAGCAGTTGGCAAAGAAGCCACAATTGTCGCTAGCTCAAAGCCAGACCACTACCGCTCTTTGCCAAAGTTACCAGCTGATTTTGCTGCTGCTGACTATGACTATCTCCACATCACCACCAACAATACTATTGAAGGTAGCACTTACCATCAAGAAAACTTGCCTAAAACTCCTGGACACTTGGTGGCAGATATGTCTTCTAATATTCTAGCTGAGCCTTACGATGTGTCTGATTTTTCAGCCATTTTTGCCGGAGCCCAAAAGAACTTGGGGCCTGCCGGTGTCACGCTCGCCATCGTTAAAAAAGATTGGCTTGCTGAGCAAAAAATTGAAGGTGTTGGCCCAATGATGCGTTACCAGTCATACATCGACAAGGACTCGATGTACAACACTCCGCCCGTCTTTAGTATTTACGCCCTCAGCCTTGTTTTGGATTGGGTTTTTGAACAGGGAGGTGTCAAGCAACTTTACTTAAACAATCAAAAGAAGGCCAAGCGCCTTTATGATTATTTAGATCAGTCTGATTTTTATCAAGTCCCTGTTTGTGGTCAGCAACGCTCCTTAACAAACGTTGTCTTTACAACGGGAGACAATGATTTAGATCGAAAAATCAGCTGGCAAGCTGATCAAGAGGGCCTGCACAACCTTGCCGGTCACCGTTCGGTTGGTGGTTTTCGGGCATCCTTGTATAATGCCCAGCCGATGACAGCTGTCGAGGCATTGATTACATTTTTGCAGAAAGCGGAGAGGGAACACAAATCATGAACATTAAAACGTATAACGCGATTAGTCATACCGGTTTGGACTATTTGAAGGATCATGGTTATGAGATTAACGGTGACCAGGACCCCGATGGTCTTTTGTTGCGCTCCCAAGACTTACACAAGGAGCAAATTCCAAACTCAGTTAAGGCCGTTGTTCGTGCCGGAGCCGGTTTTAATAATATTCCGGTGACTGATTTATCCAAACGGGGCATTCCAGTCTTTAATACTCCCGGTGGCAATGCCAACGCTGTCAAGGAATTAACAGTGGCCGCGTTGATTATGGCAGCCCGACCAATCGTGGGGGCGATTAATTTTTCTAACCAAGTTCGTGGGGGCGATGTTTCACTGCGCACGGAAGTCAACAAGGGTGGTTACCGTGGTACGGAACTGTATGAAAAGACGCTTGGCGTCATTGGCCTTGGGAATGTTGGATCGAAAGTTGCTAATATCGCCTTGGCTTTTGGCATGAAGGTCATTGGTTATGATCCAGGACTGAATGCTAATACTGCTTGGCGTGTTGATCGGCATATTACGCATGCCAAAAGTGTCGATGAGGTCCTGCAGCAGTCTGATTTTGTCACGGTGCATATCCCTTATACGAAAGAAAACCACCACTTTATTGATGCCACTAAATTGGCAGAAATGAAGACAAATGCGGCTTTGATTAACTTCTCCCGGGGTGGCATTGTCGACGATGAGGCAGCGGTGAAGGCTTTGAATGCTGATAAGTTGCGGATGTTTATTACTGATTTTAGTAGTGATGTCTTGTTTGATCATGACAAGGTAATCATTACGCCACACATTGGTGGATCAACGGTTGAAGCAGAAGATACTTCTGCCTTGATGGCAGCCAAACAATTAGACAACTATTTGACCAGTGGCAATATTGTGAATTCAGTCAACTACCCAGATATTAACGAACCCTTTACAACTAAGTATCGGTTGGGCGTTTTGCACAATAACGTGCCAAATATGATTGGGCAAATTACAAAGGTCGTCGGGGAGCTTGACTTAAACATCGAAGAATTATCAAACCGCGCAGTTGGTGACTATGCCTATACCCTTTTGGCGCTAAATCAGTTACCATTAGGACAAGAGGACAATATTGTCGATAACCTAGCAGCCATTGAAAACGTTTTGAACGTTGAATTGTATCAAAACAAGGATTGAAGGGGAGAAATAAAAAATGACAGAAGCACTCCAACAAGCAGCCATTGAGAAATTGATTGCCCGTGGCGTTACGTTGCAGGACGTTTTTGAAGGAACAGAGACCTTTTTGATTGAGAAGTTTCATGATGAAGTTGATGGGGATGCCCTCGATAAGGCGATTAACCGGGTGTTGCACAAGGATGAAGTCGCCGACATCATTTTGACAGCCATTTTTTTGGATGAACAAGCAGTTTTGATGCCTGATTCAGAACCATTGAAGGCCCGATTGCAGCGTGATGCTAATGGTCACAATGTCGATGAAATTTTGGCAATCGGCATTACCCAACAATTCTCAGCCGCAGCCACGGTGCATTATGGACGTTTGGACGATGAAAAGCCTGGCTTGATCGGTGAAATTAACGATCGGACCGATACCGTCAACGTTTACTTGGACGATATCTTAGCAGCCTTGATTTCATCTGCTGCGATGACTTACCTTGAGGTTCTTGGTGGAAACGATTACTAATCGAATTTTCTCTGGTTAATCAATGCGATTTTTGTTACAATAAATTGTATTTTAATTTTTTAAGGAGAAGACACAATGTCAGGACATAGTAAATGGCATAACATTCAAGGTCGTAAAAACGCCCAAGATGCTAAGCGTGGAAAAATTTTCCAAAAGCTTGCGCACGACTTATATGTTGCAGCAAAGGCTGGCGGTGCTGATCCCGAAATGAACGCTTCATTGCGTTTAGTTGTTGACAAGGCTAAGGCAGCGAACATGCCGAAGGATAACATCCAACGAGCTTTGGACAAAGCTTCAGGTGCCGGTGGTGCCAAGTTCGAAGAAGTAACTTATGAAGGTTATGGAACAGCTGGAGTGGCCGTTTTGGTTGAAGCTTCAACTGATAACATTAACCGAACAGTTTCTTCTGTACGGAATTCATTCAAGCACTTCGGTGGATCACTGGGGACTTCTGGCTCAGTTGCCTTCCAATTCGACCGCAAGGGTTACTTGGTGATTGACCGTTCAGAGAACCCTGATTTGGATGAGGACACTATTTTGGAAGCGGCGTTGGAAGCAGGCGCTGAAGATGTACAAACTTCTGATGAAGCATTTGAGATTTACACAGAGCCAAGCGATTTCCAGACTGTCGAAGCTGCATTGACAGAAGCTGGTTATCAATTCGCTGATGCTGAAGTTTCAATGATTGCGCAAAACCCAATGGCGATTTCTGATGAAGATCGTGAAAAGTTGGATAGTTTAGTCGATGAACTGGAAGAAAACGAAGATGTTTTGGCTGTTTATACAACTGCTGAAGACTAATTTTGACTTTCAAGGCTAATTAAAAAAGGCAAGCCCGATTGGGCTTGCCTTTTTTGCTGCTTGCTAATAGAGGAGTGAAGCGCTCGTTAATTTTTAATCTGTGCTATTCGTTTGAACGCTTTTAATTATTTATTTTTGTACCTGGGCTAATGCAGCCTGGACCAAGGCTAATAATTTCTCGCGATCTTGGTCACTCGGATAGAGGTTGATCCGGGTTAATTCACCGGCACGCTTGGCACCGGTCTTTTGAAATTGTTCATCAAAGGCGTCAAGTGCTAGGCAATAGAGGTCACCGTAAAAGGTGTCACCAGAACCTGCTAAGGCATAGGTAAAATCAGTTAAGGCCACGTCAGCGAGGTCATCAAAATAGTCGAGGCCTTCATCGGGGAGTGATCCCTCGTCGTATGTGTAAGGGACAACAAAACCGAGATCAAAGTTTTGTAATTCTTCGGGTTCGGTTTGAGAGATTTCGCTTTTCTTAACAAAAACTCCTTGGTTTTCAAGTTCTTCAACTAAAATATCGGCAACGGCTTCGTTGTTGCCAGTGATTGTGGCAAAAACGACTTGGGCTGTGAGATTTGCTGCAGGCATTGTCTGCCTCCTTTGGCTATGAGATTTAGTACTATTATACAAAATTTACTGTGGCTCTGTTTGCACAAAAGAAGAGCTAAGCTGATTTGAAAGACTGGTAATTTTAAAATTCTTATCTTATAATAGTCACAAATACAAGGAGGATGTTTGATATGGCATTGAATAAAGACCAAGTTGCAGCCTTGCAAAACGTTTATGATAATGGCATTTTGGACCATGATGACAAAGCCCGCCAGGCACTGGCCCAGGTTTTGGCTGATGCGAAATAATTGATATTTTTTTTTGGTCGTGTTATATTTAATCATAGAAATTGCTGATGAGGATAACTTAGGTTAGCAAGTCCTGATAGAGAGCTTACGGTTGGTGGAAGTAAGCAGGACTCTAATTTTTTGACTACCTCTGAATGGTTAGCGAGTAGGAATTGAAAGTTAACCCGGATGACACCGTTAGCTGTCTCAAAGACCCAGATATTGGTTTTATCTGGAAATTGGGTGGTACCACGGTGACACGTCCCTTTGTGCAAACGCACAAAGGGTTTTTTTATGTTTTATTTTCCAAATCAGCAATTGAAAAAAGAAAGAAGGCAATCATAATGGCAGAAATTACATTAAATTTCCCTGATGGCGCTAAGAAGTCTTACGAAGCTGGCATCAAGCCCATTGATGTTGCAAGTTCCATTGCAAAGTCATTGGCAAAAAAGTCTGTTTCAGCAAAGCTGAATGGACACTATGTTGGGATGAATGATCCTCTGACCGCGGGTGGTGATTTTCAATTAATCACTACCGCCGACGAGGAATCATTGGACATCCTGCGTCACTCGACCGCGCACTTGCTTGCTCAAGCAATGCGTCGCTTGCCAAAGTTTGCTCATGCACACTTCGGAGTTGGACCATTTATCGAAAATGGTTTCTATTACGATACTGATAACGGTGCTGGAAACCAAGTTTCTGTGGAAGATTTTCCAGAAATCGAAGCGATGATGAAGAAGATTGTTAAAGAAGATTTGCCAATCTTGTCACATGAAATTACTCGTGCTGAAGCCTTGGAAACTTTCAAGGACGACCCATATAAGGTGGAATTGATTAATGATTTGCCTGAAGACGAGCCGATTTCGGTGGCTGTTCAAGGTGAACATATTGAATTAGACCGTGGTGGTTTGGTGCCATCAACTGGTTGGATTAAGCACTTTAAGTTGGTTTCTGTTGCCGGTTCATACTGGCGTGGTCAATCAGATAACGCCGTTTTGCAACGTGTTTATGGAACGGCCTTCTGGAATGCCGAAGATTTGGAAGCCGATTTGCAACGTCGTGCTGAAGCCAAGGAACGTGATCACCGTAATATTGGGCGTGACTTAGATTTGTTCTTTACGAGTCAAAAGGTTGGCTCAGGGTTACCAGTTTGGTTGCCAAATGGTGCAACTATCCGCCGCCAAGTGGAGCGTTATATCGTCGACAAGGAATTGGCCAACGATTACTTGCATGTTTACACACCAGTTTTGTCAAACTTGAACTTGTATAAGACTTCGGGTCACTGGGATCACTACCGTGAAGACATGTTCCCACCAATGGACATGGGGGATGGCGAGTACTTGGAATTGCGTCCAATGAATTGTCCTTCTCACATTTCAGTTTACCAGCACAAGCCACGCTCTTACCGCGACTTGCCATTGCGTATTGCTGAATTGGGTATGATGCACCGTTATGAAAAGTCTGGCGCCTTGACTGGTTTGTCACGTGTTCGTGAAATGACTTTGAACGATGGGCACACTTTCGTGGCACCAGACCAATTGGAAGAAGAATTCAAGTCAATTTTGAAGATGACAATGGCTGTCTACGAAGACTTTAATATCACGGATTACCGTTTCCGTTTGTCATACCGTGATCCTGAAAACACTGCCAAGTACTTTGATGACGATGAAATGTGGGAAAAGTCACAGGCGCAGTTGAAGCGGGCCATGGACGACATGGGCTTGGATTATTTCGAAGCTCCAGGTGAAGCGGCCTTTTACGGTCCTAAGTTGGACATTCAAACCAAGACGGCCTTGGGTGGTGAAGAAACATTGTCAACCATCCAGTTGGACTTCTTGTTGCCAGAACGCTTTGATTTGACTTATGTTGGTGAGGATGGTCAAGACAATCATCGGCCAGTGATGCTCCATCGTGGTATTGTTGGAACGATGGAACGCTTTACGGCCTACTTGATTGAAATCTATAAGGGTGCTTTCCCAACTTGGCTAGCACCTTTGCAAGTGCAAATTATTCCTGTTAACAACGGTGCTCATGGTGCCTATGCCAACCAGATTAAGCAAGGGCTGCAGGAAGCCGGCTTGCGTGCCAACGTTGAAACGAAGGAAGCTAAGATGGGCTATTTGATTCGTGAAGCGCAAACCAAAAAGGTCCCATATACGTTGGTCTTGGGTGATGATGAACAAGATAACCAAACGGTTACGGTTCGTCGCTATGGTCAACAAGCAACAGAGAAGATGTCGGCTGACGCCTTTAAAGACTTAGTCTTAAAAGATGTTGCCAACTACTCTCGAGTAGAAGAGTAATGTAGTCACCAACAATCAAGCCACTCGCTAGTGAATTGATTTGTTGTTTGTAAGAGTGTTTTTAAACGCAAAATTAAAGGATTAAAAGAGATAAATCATGTCTTCAGAAAATAACGGAGCTCTTGAGGGAGATAAAGGGCTCAGTAACCGTCATGTTCAGCTGATTGCCATCGGTGGAACGATTGGAACCGGACTTTTCATGGGTGCCGGGGATTCGATTCACTTTGCTGGACCAGCAATTTTGCTGACATATGCCGTTATTGGCCTATTAATGTTTGTTGTGATGCGTGCGATTGGGGAAATGCTGTATGCTGACCCAACCCAGCATACGTTTATTGCCTTCATGTCTAAGTACTTGGGCAAGAAAACTGGAACTTTTGCTTCCTGGTCTTATTGGTTGACCGTTGCCTTCATGGGAATGGCCGAATTAACAGCGATTGGAAAGTACGTGCAATTTTGGTTTCCATCATGGCCAGCTTGGTTAATCCAAATTGTGATTCTCGTGATTTTAACTTCAGTTAATTTGATTGCGGTAGCATTGTATGGTGAAGCTGAATTCTGGTTTGCGATGATTAAGATTGTGGCTATTTTGTCACTGATTGCTACTGGAATTATCATGCTGTTGACCGGCTTTAAGACGAGCCAAGGACCAGTTTCGGTTAACAACTTGGTTAGTAACTTCTCACTGATGCCAAATGGTGTCGGTAACTTTATTAATAGTTTCCAGATGGTTATGTTTGCTTTCGTTGGAATGGAATTTATCGGAATGACAGCAGCCGAAACAAAGGATGCCCGTAAGGTTTTGCCAAAGGCAATTAACCAAATTCCTTTCCGAATTTTGTTTTTCTACTTAGGCGCCTTGGCAACCATCATGGTTATCTATCCATGGCAACAAATTCCAGCTAACCAAAGTCCCTTTGTGGTTGTCTTTAAGTTAGCTGGGGTTAACTGGGCTGCAGCTTTGGTTAACTTTGTTGTTTTGACATCTGCTGCTTCTGCTTTGAACTCTGTGATTTTCTCAGCTTCACGAAACTTTTATTCATTGGCTGTTGAATCAAAGAACAAGGCCTTGAAGCCGTTTACCAAGATGTCAAAGCACAAGTTGCCTGCTAATGCTGTTTTGATTACAGCAGCTTTGGTGGCTTGTTCTGCCATTATTGCCGTTTTGCCACAAATTTCGGATGCCTTTACTTTCGTTACCTCTGCCTCAACAGATTTGTTTATCATGATTTATGTGTTGACGCTGGTAACTTACTGGCAGTACCGTAAGTCAAACGACTACTTGAAGGACGGTTTCTTGATGATTGCGCCAAAGTTCTTTGTGCCAATTGCCATTATCGGCTTTGTCCTGATTTACCTGACGTTGTTCTTTAACCAAAGTGCGATGGTACCCGCAATTGGCGCTACTATCTGGTTAATTGTCTTTACGACTGTCCAGGCCTTTAAAAAGGCTTAACGTGTTTTGATGAAAAAACGAGACTAATTTTATCTTTGGATTCTGAAAATAAATCAGAAGAAGCTTAGATTTGATTGGTATGGTTGCTGAGTCCAAAAAACAGTATCCTAGTAAGAAAGTAGAACCTGTCAACAACCACCACCCAATAGGCTTATGCTTGTTGAATGTCACTGGCTAGTACAGCGTGATGCTGGGCCTTACAAAACGGAGAAAAGAATGAGTAGCATAATTGATTTTACCTTGCACATTGATGTCCACCTGGCAAACTTGGTTTCCCACTTTGGTATCTGGACCTATTTGATTTTATTTGTGATTGTTTTGATTGAAACTGGAGCAGTGGTTTTGCCATTTCTACCAGGTGATTCACTGTTGTTTGCTGCTGGTGCCATTTCAATGACACCAGCTGGCCAAGAAGCCGGTTTGAATCATTGGGTCTTTATGGTGGTTTTCTTTATTGCCTCTGTTGTCGGTGATTCAATGAATTATTGGATTCTACGAACTGGCGGGCGCGAGTTGTTAAATCACCGGCCGTTTTCAATTATGATTAAGCCTAAATATATTGAAGAAGCTGAGCAATTCTTTGCGAAGCGAGGCGCGATGGCCATCATCTTAGGCCGCTATATTCCAATCGTGCGAACATTCGTCCCTTCTGTGGCTGGTTTATCAAAGTACAACTTTCGTAAGTTTCTTGAATTTACTATGATTGCTGCGCTTTCATGGACTTTCATTGCAACCGGTGCTGGTGCTTTGTTTGGTAACATTCCCTTCGTCCGCGAACATTTCTCATTGATTATTATGGGCATTGTTTTGGTGACGTTGTTACCTTCAGTTATTGGTGTATTACGATCATTGATGAAAAAGAAAAAGCAACAGTAAAAAATTAGTTCTTAGGCAGGTTCGACGTTCGTCGACCTGCTTTTTCTTTGGTCAAAACTTGTTATAATAAAACCATGAATAATTTTCGAATTTTACAACAATTAAGTCAACAAAGTATCGAACAAGTTGGGGCAGCGACTGGTCTGCAAATGAGTGATTTACAAGCCTTCGCCGATGGACAAAAGGAATTAGCAGTCGCTGATTTGGAGCGGCTCTGTCTTTACTTTTCGCATTGTTTGGATCAGTTGGGGAACGCCAATCAGGCTAACTTGTCAAAACATCCGATTCATATTCGGTTGACAACCGATTACCTGTTAAATCTAGGAATTAGCCTTTCGGACTGGATTTCACTACGTTGGGCTTTGGAGGCTAATTGGGCCGGCGATCAGTTAGCCGTTGGCTTCTTCACTGCGGACCAGACCTTGGTCAAAGTTGTGGCAAATTCAGCTGATTTTACCAAGGCCTTTGCTGGTTACCTAATTTTAGCCCTTGAGGGTGAATTTACCCCCTATATTGATGAAATCCATGACAATGTTCATTATGATTGGCGGATTTTACGATATCGGTCGCAGGCTGATTTTCAAGATATTACGAATGAACTTGCTAATACGCCACTAAAGGAGATTGAAGCATGACCATTAATTTGATTTTAGCAACTGACGCCTATAAGTTGACTCATCATTTACAGTACCCACAAAACATCGATAAGTTGTATTCTTATGGGGAAGCTCGAATTGGTGGCAAATACCCAACTGTATCCTGGTTTGGACTCTCGATGATTCTGCATGACTACTTTCAAACGCCGGTGACGGATGAGATGATTGACGTGGCGGAGCGGGTTTCAGAAGAAACCTTTGGAACCAAGAAATACTTTAACCGCGAAGTTTGGGAAAGGGTCCGTGATTTGGGTTATTTCCCGGTTAAAATTAAGGCTCTGCCAGAAGGGATGGAAGTTCCTGCAGGAAACGCCTTGTTCACGTTGGAGTCAACTCGTGATTGGTTTGCTACTTCACTAAATGCTTTGGAATCACTGTTGATGCATGTTTGGTATCCAACCACGATTGCGACCAATTCGATGTATATCAAAAAGCGTTTGTTACCACTGGTTGAGAAGACGGGAACCGTGACCTCGCTTCCCTTGATGGTGAACGACTTTGGTTTTCGTGGCGCAACAGGCGTGGAGGCTGGCGCTCAAGGAGGTGCTGCTCACTTATTGCACTTCCGTGGCTCAGATAACCTCTTGGCTTCAAACTACTTTGAGCATGTGTATGGTGTTGCGGGTCGGGCCTTATCAATTTGGGCAACGGAGCATTCGGTGGCAACTGCTTATGGTCCTGGTGAAGGAGAGTTCAACTATGTCAATGCTCAATTGGATCGTACGCCAGACGACGCATTGGTTTCAATTGTGATTGATTCCTACGATACCTTTAATTTTGTTCGGAACGTCATTGGGTCTGAACAATTGGTGGAACGGATTAAGAACCGAGCTGGGCGGGTGGTTTTGCGTCCTGATTCGGGCGACCCCGAAACAATCGACTTAGCTGTTTTGGAGCTTTTGGCCGAAATTTTTGGTACGGAAGCCAACGATAAAGGTTATAAAGTTTTGAAGCACAATGTTGGTTTGATTCAGGGAGATGGGATGAAGGCCGAGACCATTATTGCATTGTACGAGGCGCTGATTAAACATGGTTGGTCCACGGATAATTTGGTGGTTGGTTCTGGTGGCGGTTTGCTCCAAGAGGGCTTTACTCGTGATACCGAACGCTTTGCCATTAAGGCAGCCTATGCGCATACGACCGATGGTCAGAATTTAGTTATTCAAAAGCAGCCAAAGACTGATCCGTCAAAGGCCTCGAAGGCTGGTTTGCAAAAGGTTGTGGCCGATGAAAAGGGCCGAATCCACACGGTTAGTCTCGATACACCAGGACAAGATTTACTGCAAACAGTTTATGAGGATGGCCGACTAACAATGGAAGATGGTCAAACGATTGTTAACCGTGCTGCTGGTGCTGATTTAATGTAAATTCGTTTGAATGGATCAGATCAGTGAGACTAAATTAGTGAAATTGAGTGTTGCTAGTGCAATAAATGTGGTACAGTTAAGTCACGAACAACAAAGGAGGAACCTGATGGTCGAATTTGTGTGGCAGACATTTTTACCAGTTACTGATCAGACTTTACAGGCCTCTTTTTTCTCAAAAACAGTTTTCCGTTTTAATGGAAAGCTGTTTTTTTATTTGATTTAGGAGGATACGATGGCAGCAGTTAGTAAAATTAGCATGGATTTCATCACCCGATTAAATTTGCAAAATCCCCACGACGTAAAGCCGGTTAATGGTGTCGATACCAGCACAACCTACTCACTTTATTCGGGTGACAAGCGGTACTTTTTGAAGGTTCAACCTAATCAAGACCGACATTATTTTGACCACGAAGTGACTTCTTTGAAAGCTTTGAGTGAGTGGGTCAAAGTGCCAAAGGTAATCAAGCAGGGAGAAAACCAAGGAAGTGCTTACTTGTTAATGAATTGGATTGAAGCCGGTTCGAACAATCAGTCGGCCCTAGGAGAGGCTTTGGCTAAGCTTCATCACGTGAAAGGGAAAGCCTTTGGTTTTGAAGTTAATGCGGATCATGATTATTTTCCAAAGAATAACGCTTGGTCAAGCTCTTGGGGGGGATTTTTTGTGCATCAACGCCTAGAACCTTTAATGGCTCTAGCACAGAAGAAAGCCTTATGGTTAAGTCAACGCGGTGATCACTTTGAAAATCTTAAAAAAACGATTTTGGCAGATGACCATGTTTGCCAGGTAGAACCATCATTGTTACATGGTGATTTGTGGGCTGGGAATTTTATGTTTGATACCAATGACCAGCCAGTATTCATTGATCCAAACTCTTTTTACGGTGATCGTGAATACGATTTGGCCGTTTCGAAAGTCTTTCCGGGTTTTAATGAAGACTTTTATAGTGCTTATGAAGCCGTTTATCCGCTCGAGGATGGTTATCAAGAGCGGTTCAAGTGGTATGAATTTTATTATGTTTTACTTCATTTTGTCCGTTTTGGTGACATCTATGCACCACGATTAAACCGGTTATTGATCACTTTCTAAGTGGAACAACATGAGACCGTATTGTTGACATCTTTTCGGGCAGTCTGTATAATTTCTGGGACGTCCAAAGTGAGGAGAAAATCAGTTATGTCAACAATGAAAACGAAGCGTTTTGTGGCGACAACAGTTTTTGTGGCCATCGTACTATTACAAAGTTTCGTGCCATTCTTAGGCTCCTTACCTTTAGGAGCTTTCATTATTGGTGCTTCGGTCACGATTGTACCGATGACCGCCGTTTTAGCGGGTCTAGTACTTGGCCCACGTTCGGGGCTAGTGGTTGGTCTCTTTTGGGGGATGACGTCTTGGATTCGCAATTTAATGCACCCTGGAACCATTGGTTCACTAATTTTTTCCAATCCAGTGACGGCTTTAGTACCAAGATTAATGGTTGGTCTTTTGTCCGGTTACTTAGCTTTCTTAGTGCTGAAAAAGGCCCGGTCGCCATGGTGGGGATTCTTCCTCCTTGGCGCTTTTGGATCTTTTTTGAACACCGCCTTAGTAATTGCGAGTACGACAGTGGCCTTTAAGCTCTTTCCTGTTAGTGGTATGGGCATTCCACATGCTCACCTGTTTACCTGGTTAGTTGGTATTCTGGGCTTTAACGCTGGTTTTGAAATGATCGCCAACGGCCTGTTAGTACTCTTGATTGGTCGAGTTCTTTTGGCCAAGTTACCAAACTTGCGCCCTGAATAATTTTGATTTTTCTGCAGCCAGAGCAGTGGCTGCTTTTTTCATAAGCAAATGACCAGGTATGTCAAGCAAAAAGGAAACAAAAAAGCATTTGCTAATATGGCTTACCGGGTCAATGGTTATCCTATACTTTGCAAATACTTTGATTGGCTTTATCAATAAGATTATATATCTTAGATAGTCAAGAGCCCGCAAGGGCTTTTCCTGTACACTTATCTTAACATGGTTATGAAAAGAAATACAAAGACTTGGTTAACATTATTCGTACTGGCTTTGATAACTTTAGTAATGAAAATAATAATGGTGGTGATGTAAATGGCAGATAAAAAAATGGGTCGTCCTGCAGTTTATGAGAGTTCAACGACTGCACAAAATGAAGCTAATAAGCGCTGGGCTGAAAAGAACAAAGAACACAAAAAGTATCTATCATATAGAACCTATTCACGATCGTTCATTCGCAAGTTAGCAACAGAAGACGACCTCAATGAGTTAGAACAACTTATTCAGGAAAGGCGAACAAAATAAATCGCCATTTAGTGGTTATGATATAATTTAGTTATTGAATAACAAAAACTGTCCGAGAGATAGCCGAGCATTTTGCTTGGCTATTTTTTTATAATAATCTTGTGGGCACTGTTGTGTCGGCTTCCATATGACAAGAAAAAACACACCCGATTTGTCCTAATCGAGTGTGTTTTTTGTTCGCTGTATCAAAACTGTATCATAATGGCTATAAACAGCTATATATCAATATTCATTAATGCGCCTACCCAGACTCGAACTGGGAGCAAAGACTTAGGAGGTCCCCGTTTTATCCTGTTAAACTATAAGCGCGAACTCTATTATTATACAAAAAAAGAGGGGGCCTTTCAATTTAAATCAGACCGGAAAAAAGTTCGGTTGTTGATTTTTAAAAAGATTAAAGTGAATGCCTAGTTTTTGCTATAATGGATATGAGTTAAATTCACATTTATTTGGAAAGCGAGTTACAATCATGGGACAAGTCGTTGAAGTAAACCATCCATTGATCCAACACAAGTTGACAATCATTCGCGATGAGAAGGTCGGAACAAAGGACTTTCGAGCATTAGTCGATGAATTGGCGATGTTGTTGACCTATGAGGCCAGTCGCGACTTGCCACTGGAAGAAGTTCAGGTAAAAACACCAATTCAAGAAACAACTAAGAAACAATTAGCTGGTAAGAAATTAGCCGTTGTGCCAATTTTACGTGCTGGTTTGGGTATGGTTGATGGGATTTTGCAATTGATTCCGGCTGCTAAGGTTGGTCATATTGGGATGTACCGCGATGAAAAAACATTGGAACCGGTAGAATACTTCATTAAGCTGCCAGAAGACATTGACCAACGTGAAGTTTTGTTGGTCGATCCAATGTTAGCAACTGGTGGATCAGCTAAGGATGCGATTTCTGCTTTGAAAAAGCGCGGCGCTGAACAGATTAAGTTGATTACCCTTGTTTCATCACCAGAAGGAATTCAAGCAGTTACTTCTGCCCACCCTGATGTTGATGTCTACACGGCTTCGATTGATGAAGGCCTAAATGAGGATGGCTACATTGTTCCCGGTCTTGGGGATGCAGGGGACCGTCTCTTCGGTACGCACTAAAAATTGAATTAAATGATGTGGAAACGAAAGCATAAACATGATGAAGACGCTGCCCTTGTCCGACCGTCTTCCCGATTAGCCCTTTTTCAGAAACAAGTTAGAACTGATTTTACAGCGCCAAAAAAGATGGCAGCCATTAGTGCCATCTTGGTGCTAATATTATCGCTCTTTCTAACGGTTGTTGCATTAGAAAATAACGTTCAAATACAATCTATTGGGCCAAAGCAGACAGCTTTACCGATGACGCTTCAGGTTGCTGCCAGAAATGCCATTGTGGTTGACGCACAAACGGGACAAGTTCTTGGTGAAAAGGGAGCTGACAAACAAATTGGTATTGCCTCCCAAAGTAAGATGTTAACCGCTTATGGTATTTTGCAAGGAATAAAACAGAAGCGCTTTACCTGGGACAGTCTGGTGACGATCACTCAGCAGTCCGATTGGTCACAAAAGGATACCGCAACTTTCGCCCACCTAGAAATCTCTGTAGGTCAAAAGTTAGCTGTCAGGGAGCTTTTTGCAGCAATGTTTACTTCCAGTGCGAATGATGCGGCCTTGGCCTTGGCTGATTTTGCCAAAGAACAAAACCAGACACAGCAGCAGGCCCTTGAGGGCTGGGCAAAGGATTTGAAGTTAACTGGATCAAAGTGGTACAATGCCGCAGGTCAAGTTAACAAGGACGCCTTTGACTATCAAGTTCAAGATGCCAATCCGGATGCAGAAAACACCGCTTCCGTGAAACAGCTGGCTATCTTAGCCTATCAAGTGATTCGAGCAGATCCGAAGATTCGCTCTTACTATGAGAAACGGGGCTTGGTTTACCATCCATCGGCCAATGAAACCAAGATTAAGCTGACGGAGGGGGCCAAGTTTGATCAAGAAATCAAGTCAAAACTGACGAATTCTAAAAATCTGACTTTTGAGGGGCTGAAGACTGGTTCGACGCCGGCATCAGGTGGTGCGCTAACTGGGTTGATTAAAGATCAAAGTGGTCATGAATTTATCACCGTGGTTTCTGGCGCTGGTCGCTATACGGACCAGGTACAACGCTACCAAAATACGATTGATGTGGTCAACCAAGTCCTCGATCACTACACGCCTGTTACCTATCAAAAGGGGCAAGCGGTAACAAAAAATCAGTTCAAAAATAAAAATTTGGCTGGTGGTCATCAAAGCCTAGTTATCGGACAAAACAGGACCTTTTGGTTAACCAAAAATCAGACTGCATTGGGCTACCAAAGACCAAGTCGTCTGCAATCGACTGTTACCAAGAAACAGGCGACAGTCCTGACTGTTCAGCCAACCCTGAAGGCCGAGTTCTTACCAGAGGTAAGTGCAAAGGAGCAGACGCTTCAACTGGTCAATCAACAAACATATCATCTTGGACACTGGTGGCAAAAGATTTATCACTGGTTGAAGTTCTGGTAAGCATCAAAAAAAGGAGCCGTTTCGGGCTCCTTTTTTACTGCTTATTTTGCTTGGTTGATACCGGCACGTTCCTTTAACTTGGCCAATTGTTCATCCAAAGAATCATCAGCAGCAGTTTCTACTTGCTCTGCTTTTTCCTTACCAGCTTCTGAAAGCTCACTGGCTTTTTGCTTGCCAGCTTCTGAAAGTTCACTGGCCTTTTGCTTGCCAAGGGAAACGAGTTCTTCTCCCTTTTGTTTGCCAGCTTCAGTGAATTCGTTGGCCTTCTTTTTCAAGTCAGCCATGCGATCGTCATCCTTCAATAAAAGATAAGCGAGGGCGGCATTACCAAAGAGGGAAGCGCCCAATAAAAAGTTCTTCATAACGGTATCTCCTTTATTTCTTATTCTTAGCTCCATTATCGACAAGTGCCCAGAGATTGTCAACCAATATTACAAAAAAATGTCAAAAGCGACAAGGACTCAAAAGGGTCCGGAAAATGATATAATGAAAATAGTTTAACATTGGAAAAAAGGGGTAACTGATGATTAGTTTGAAGTCACCGCGAGAAATTGCGGCCATGAAGAAATCCGGTGCAATTATTGCCGGAATGCACTTGATGTTGCGCGACTTTATTAAGCCGGGCGTTGATACCTGGGACATTGAATTAAAGTGTAAAGCTTACATTGAAGATCATGGTGGTGTGCCACTGCAAATTGGTTTTGAAGGCTTTAAGTATGCAACGACGATTTCGGTCAATAGCGAAGTCGCTCATGGTCTACCTCGTAAGGGCCTGAAATTAAAAGATGGTGACTTGGTCAAAGTTGATACGGTTGTTGGCTTAGATGGAGCTGTCTCCGACTCAGCATGGACATACGCTGTCGGCAATGTTTCACCCGAAGTTAAAAAGTTGATGGAAGTTGCAAAAAAATCACTGTATCTGGGTATTGACCAGGCAGTGATTGGTAATCGAATTGGTGATATTGGTTGGGCCATTCAGGACTACACTGAAAATCAGAATGGCTATGGTGATGTTCGCCAGTATATTGGTCACGGGGTTGGTCCAACGATGCATGAAGACCCACAGGTGCCTCATTATGGCAAACCAGGTCATGGCTTGCGCCTTAAGGAAGGAATGGTGATTACCATTGAACCAATGATCAACTTGGGTGGCTGGGAAGTCGAAACCGATGATACGCCAGAAGATGGTTGGACGGTGCGTACCTTGGATGGCTCATGGTCAGCTCAATACGAGCATACATTGGCGATTACCAAGGATGGTCCAAAGATTTTGACCAGTCAGGATGAAGTAGAGGATGCCAAGTATTTGTAGACAATTTGGTTAATCCGTGCAAATCACATGTAAAAGAAAGAGGCCCCAATGGACTTACCGCAAGCCTTTATTGATAAATACCAAGACCTGCTCGGGAGCGCCAGTGGGCCTTTTTTGCAGGCACTCCAAGAACCCGGTCAGAAGGGTTTTCGGATTAACCCCTTGAAGGCCCAGCAGATACCAAGAGATTTATCGCTGACCAAGAAGGTTCCATATGGTCAATGGGGGTACTTTGGTCAAGTGGCTGGAAAAGGGATTGATCATTTAACCGGCCTGGTTTATTCACAAGAGCCATCGGCTCAATTTGTTGGTGAAGTAGTCAACGCACAACCGGGTGAAAAAATTTTAGATTTGGCTGCCGCTCCTGGTGGCAAGTCAACGCATATCGCTAGCCAACTTAATGGCCTGGGATTATTATGGACAAATGAAATTTTTTTTGCTCGAGCCAAAATTTTGTCTGAAAATATTGAACGGTTTGGCGTGAAAAATGCCGTGGTTTCATCGATGGATGCCAGCGACCTTGCCAAGGCTTTACCAGCATACTTTGATAAGGTGCTTCTCGACGCCCCTTGCTCGGGTGAAGGGATGTTTCGTAAGGATCATGATGCCATCCAATACTGGTCGGCTGATTATCCGACGGAATGTGCCATTCGCTCTCATGAAATTTTGACAGCGGCGGTGAAACTGGTTCGGCCTGGTGGTGAGCTGATTTATTCAACTTGTACCTTCGCGCCAGAAGAGGACGAACAAACAATCGCTTGGTTGGTTGAACACTATCCAGAATTTACGATTGAGATGATTGACCGGCCGGCCGGATCTGGTATTCAGGCTGGGCGGCCACAATGGGCTGACGACAACCCTGATTTAGCAAAGACTGCCCGTTTATGGCCGCAAGATTTGCCTGGCGAGGGTCACTTTGTGGCTCGGATGAAGAAGGCTGAGCTGGCGGAGGATGAAAGCCCCGTTAAGCCGCCAAGGGTACAAAAACCAAGTAAGATGTCTCAAGCCGATGTGACGTTGATCGAACATTTCTTTCAAGAATCGTTGCCTGGCTTTGACCTAGATGAAAGTCGACTAAGGACGTTTGGTGATCGGGTATTCTTGCTGCCAGTTGACTGCCCTGATTTGAGTAAGACAAAGGTTTTGCGAGCTGGCTTGTGCCTAGGAACCCTAAAGAAGAATCGTTTTGAACCAGACCACGCCCTGGCTTTGGCAGTTGATCCGAGCCAGGCGGGTCAGCAGGTTTATGACCTCGATGCTCATAACGACTTGGCAACCTACATTCATGGTGATGTGATCAATACAAAAGAGAAGCTGCAAAAGGGTTTTGTGTTGATGACGGCCAATGGTAACGGACTAGGCTGGGCCAAGTTTGTTAATGGTCAGTTGAAAAACTTTTTTCCGAAGGGATTGCGTTACTGACTTTGTCGTGAAAGGGTAGTGATTCAGAGGAGCTAGTCTGGACTGGTAGCTCGCTCGACCTACTCAGACTCAAACTCAGTCAAGAAATTAGCTGAATAAATAAAAGTTATTAAAGGAGAAAACAATGGCTTTTGCAAAGTCTGTGACCATCCCCCACGATGGCACATATGAAATTAATCCGCAAATTAAAAAATTTGCCTTATTGGATCTTGGCTTTTTGACAAACAATGCTGGTGCATTTGTTTTAAAGCGGCCATTGCAGCCAGACCTTCCGGTCGATCAATCAATTAGACTGAAGGTGACCGTTAATCAAGATTTGACCGGCTTTAAGATGGTTGTGGTGTCAGCCGGTGCTGCCGCCCCAGTCGACATCTTTGCTCGCACAGATAAAGACGAAGTGGTGAAGATTTATCGCTACTACTTACAAGAATTAGAAGACCGGCAGGTATTAAAAAAGCAATCATGACAACTTTTTATTTCGTCCGTCACGGGCAAACTGAATGGAATTTGGAACGGCGCTTTCAAGGGGCACAGGGGGATTCTCCACTTTTGCCTGGTTCTTATGAGGATATGAAGAAGGTTGCCGGTTTCTTAAAAGACAAGCACATCGACCGGGTTTACGCTTCACCATTACCAAGAGCGAAGGTTACTGCCGAACGGATTCAGGCTGATTTGCCAAAAGAGCCACGGCTTTCTTTGCATTCCAACATCGTTGAGGTTGGCTTGGGCGAATGGGAAGGCCAGGCCATGGCGGACGTGCAGAAAAACTATCCGGAAGCTTATTATGTTTATAAGAACCATTTGGAGCGTTTTGAAGGCCAGGGCTTTAACGGTGAGGGCTATACAAAGGCGGTTACTCGTTTTCAAAAGATGATGCAAGAGATTATCGCCAACCATCCAGAAGATGCCGTTTTAGTGGTTGCCCATGGGCTGATTTTAACTTTTGGGGTGACAAGCTTGCTGGGAATCCCTCGTGACCAAATTAGGTCTTTGGGTGGCCTGTCGAATACGTCGACGACAATTATTGAAACAAAGAACGGCCAAGATTTTGACTTGGTAAAATGGAATGAAACCAGTTATTTGCATAAAGACCAGGATGCCGGTACAACTATTTAAGTTGGGGAATCGGGCCAACATTTGGCAAATTAAAACTGGTTCCGCTCTGATCGGAGCGGATACATAAGATGGTGAAGGGCAATGGTAAGGACAATTCGAGAGGACAATCAAATAACGGCTACCTTGCAAAATGTGATTTTTTCGGCCAGTGATTCCTACTTTAAGATTTTGTCTGTTACGGTTGACGAGACTGATTTAGAGGACTGGGACGAAGAAGAAATCATTGTTACCGGAACCTTCGCCTCGGTTAAACCCGGTTCGACCTATGCCTTTTATGGGCAACTAGTGACGCATCCAAAATATGGTCAACAGTTCCAAGCCGCTCGCTATGAAAATCAGATGCCAGCGGATGAGAAAGGACTTGTGGCCTTTTTTGCATCCGGTGATTTTCCGGGCGTGGGGAAGAAAACTGCGGAAAAAATCGTTGACCACTTGGGTCAGAATGCAATTGACTTAATTTTGGCCGATTCGAGTGTTTTAAAGGGCATCGTTAAGCCAAAAGTTGCCGCTGATTTGGCCGAAAAGCTCCAGGAAAACCTGGGCTTGGAGAAACTATTTTTGCTTGGTCACCAAATTGGACTTTCCGCAGACGTAGCGGGGCGGCTCTTTGATCATTATGGAGAGGAAGCACAGGAAGTTCTGCAGAAGACCCCCTATCGTTTAGTATATGAATTTGATGGTTTGCCCTTTAAAAAAGTTGACGCGATTGCTAAACAGGCTGGTTTTGCTGACGATCATCCAGATAGGATTCAAGCCGGTGTCTACGCTGGAATTTTAAATGCCTGTTACTCGGCTGGTCATACCTATCTAACGGTTGACCAGGCGCTTTTTGCTGCCCAATCGACCTTGCAGAACAATGGCTCAGGCATGCAAGCGGCCATTGACCAGGCCTTGGGGGCTTTGGTGAGCCAAGAGCGGTTGGTCTATGAGGACGGTAACTACAGCCCAACGGATTTAAAAGGAGCGGAAGTCCTGGTCAGCTCAAAGGTCAACAGTCTATTAAAGGCTAAATCGGCCGTTCTGACGACTCCGGACTTGGTTGATACCACCTTTGTGGTCCCAGAAAACCTGAACTTAGATGCGGTCCAACGGGGGGCGGTTGAAGCAGCTTTGACAAACCAAGTCTTTGTTTTAACAGGCGGTCCGGGGACAGGTAAAACAACAGTTACGAAAACGCTGGTTGCGACCTGGGAAGCTTTGGTTCGCCACCAGGCAAAAGGCCAAGGGCGCGACAAAGACTGGGTTAAGCAAAATCGTGTCCGGCTGGCTTCGCCGACAGGTCGGGCGGCCAAGCGGATGACCGAAATTACGGGTTATGAGGCGACTACCATTCACCGCTTGCTCGGTATTACAGATGGCGATGACGCCGAATTTGATGCCGATAACCCGATTTCTGGTGGCCTTTTAATCATTGATGAGGCCTCCATGCTGGATATTTCCTTGGCAGAAAGCCTTTTTGCTGCTCTGCCAAAGGACATGCATCTCGTCTTAGTTGGGGATGCAGATCAATTGCCTTCCGTTGGTCCTGGTAACGTCTTGTATGATTTGATTCAAAGCCAGGCCGTACCACACATTGCCTTGGAACGAATTTACCGTCAGGGTAAGGGCTCCAGTATTTCAACTTTGGCCCAGTCGATTAATGCTGGGATTTTACCACCGGACTTTCAGGAAAATCAGTTGGACCGGTCAACTTTCTTAACAACAGCTGACCAAGTGCCACGAGCTGTTAGTCAGGTATTGCAGGCGGCGGTTAAGAAGGGGTTTACGGCCAATCAGGTCCAAGTTTTGGCACCGATGTATAAGACGTCGGCCGGTGTCTTGGCTTTAAATCAAATTGCCCAGGACCTCTTTAACCCTGTTAAGCCTGGTCAAAAGACCTTACAACAGGGGGAGACTATCTTTCGCCTGGGCGACAAGGTTCTTCAGTTGGAAAATGATTCGGAACGAGACATTTATAATGGCGACATGGGCCAGGTAATTGCCATCCACTATAAGAAGGAACCTGGCGTAGCTGCTGATTCATTGGTCGTTGATTTTGCTGGTCAAGAGGTCTGGTATACCAGTAAGACTTTAAATCAGCTGACCCTCGCTTATGCCACAACGATTCATAAGGCGCAAGGAAATGAGTTCAAGTTGGTCATTTTGGTTTTAACCGGTCAATTTAAAATCATGCTGAATCAAAACTTAGTCTATACTGCCATTACCAGGGCCAAGGAGTCCTTGGTCATGGTGGGCGATTACAGTGCATACGATTACGCTGCCACTCACCCAGTACCGGTTCGGCAAACCTTCTTACAGGGGTTGCTGATCGACCGGCACAATGGTCACCAAGGTACCCAGGCCTTGCAGGCAGATCGCCATAACCAACGAACAGTGAAGCGTCAGGGGGAAACGGTTGACCGTGTTGAACAAAGAGCACAATCTGGTAGCCAAGAGTCTCATTTAGATGAACGATTAACTTCTGGTGACGGTCAACCGGTTAGTTCTCATCATCAATCTCCTACTCGTGGTGGTCAGCCGGCCAAGCAAAGAGTTAAGGAAGCAGCAGTTAAGCGGGAATTCGCCTCGCAGGCTCAAGCAGTGACTGCTAGTCTTGTCGAAATGGACCAGCAATCACTAACTTCTTCCCCCCAGCAAAAATCAGCAGCTCAAGCGTCACTGGCTACCGACCAAGTTGTTGGCGAAAGTGAGTTGACAGCGGCAACTTTGACACAGGCCATGGCCAATCCAATGATTGGCATGGCTGATTTAAAGCCGACTGATTTTATGCCCGAATTGCGATAAATTTTTGTATAATAGAAGCAGATTAAGTCTTCGACCAGATTGCTTTTGGCAGTGGTCACAGTCAATAACATAACAAACTTGAATTTTTTGGAGTATTTATGACCGCCAATCCGAAATACCGTCTCTTTGATTTGGGTACCAACCCAGCTTTAACTGAGGCGATTGCGAAACAATTGCACACGCCTATTGCACCTGTAGAGATTCAGACTTTTGCTGACAACGAGATTTATGAAAGAATCGTGGATTCTATCCGCGGGATTGACGTTTACGTTGTCCAACCAATCAGTGAACCAGTCAATGATAATTTTATTAAGTTGATGATTTTTATCGATGCCGCAAAGCGAACGTCAGCCAAGTCAATCAACGTGATTATTCCTTATCTTGGCTACGCTCGTTCAGACCGCAAGACGCGGTCGCGAGAACCAATTGTTGCCCGCCTGATGGCCAATATGTTGGAAAGTCAAGGTGTTAAGCGCGTCATGACGATGGACCTCCATACCAGTCAGGTGCAGGGATTCTTCGACATTCCTGTTGACCATCTAATTGCCATGCCTGTCCAAGCCAAATTTTACGAGGATCAAGGCTTGGTTGGACCGGATGTTGTCGTGGTTGCCTCTGGTTCGTCGACTTTGAAATTAGTTCAGCGATTGGCTGAAGTCTTGCACGCTCAATGGGCGATTGTCGATCAAGACCGGGATCCGCGGGTGAAGGCCGCGGTAACTGGAAACGTTGCTGGGAAGCATGCCATCATTTTGTCAGATATGATTGATACTGGTGAGGCAACGGTCAAGGCGGCCATTGCCGTTCAAAAAGCGGGCGCAAAGACAATTGACGCCTTGGCAACCCACGCGGTCTTATCAGGAGATGCTTCTCAGAAACTTCAGGAGTCAGTGATTGATCGGGTAATTGTCGCTGATACAGTACCAATTCCAGCTGAAAAGCAGTTTGATAAATTGACGGTCATTACAGTGGCTAAGCTCTTTGCTGAAGCAATTGGTCAAGTGATTGCCCACAAATCGATGGCCAAGGTCTTGTTGAGCCCAGATCAACGTGAGGATGCCGAATGATAAAAACTGATTTATTACAGTTTGCCTCGCCGGAATGGTCGGCGCTAGAAGAGGGTGGGGTATTGACCTCACAGTATGGTGCGTATTTGTCCGTGAAAACCCAAGATGAGGGGACGTTGACACTGACTTTTGCAAAGCATTATCCTAACTTGATTTGGACGGTGACGATTGACGGTGAAAAATCAGAAGACCTCTTGGTCGTTGCTGACCACGTTAGCGTTCATCTGCAGGCTGGTCACGACTACCAGTTCACTTTGGACCAGTGGGAGACGGGGCAGGTTGATTTTTGGCGGACGGGCCTGGTATTAACCAATCTCGTTTGGTCAGGTGACGAAGATCTTTTGACAGTTTTGCCAAAGGATGGTGCGGTCACAAAGCCTTATTTGACTTTTGTTGGTGATTCAATTGTTGCCGGTGAATCAATGTCCGGTTCCAATCATGACCACCACCAACCGGTGTTATCGTTTCCGGCTTTGGTGGCCGAGCACTTTGACCGTCCGTTAAACCGAATCGCCTATGGCGGAACAGGGTTGACCGCCCGAGCGCCATTCCAGGAACCAAAGGCCATTGATGCCCTCTGGCAAGTCGGTGAAGGCATTAGCCGCCGACGGGTGGCAACGGACCGAGTGATCGTGGCCTACGGACTAAACGATGCTAACTATGGCGCTAGTGACCAAGAATTCGCTTTTGGTTTGCGCGTCTATTTGTTAGAATTAGTAAAACGGTTCCATGGTGCTAATTTTTATTTATTAACCCCTTGGAATGGTGCCTTTGTGGACATCGTTTTGGCAGAAGTTTCTCGCTTTAGTAACTTTACCGTTGTTCGAGCGGACCAGTGGGGGATTCAGACACGACCCTACCACCCTGATGTGTTAGCTCATCAGAAAATTGCAGAACAGTTAGTAGCAGTATTGGAGGAATAGACATGGTTTACCAAGCAGCAGAAGATCGTTATGAAAAGTTGCCTTATCGTCGAGTCGCTGATTCTGGCTTGATTGTCCCCGCCGTTTCCTTTGGCCTGTGGCGTAACCTTGGCGATACCAAGCCACTGGAAAATTCTCGTAAAGTCATTTTAAAAGCCTTTGATGAAGGGATTTTCTCTTTTGATAATGCCTTTAATTACGGGCCCAACAACGGAACCGCTGAAGAAACTTTTGGCCAGGTCTACAAGCAAGATTTGAAGCCTTACCGAAATGAATTGGTGATTACAACGAAGGCTGGTTACCATATGTGGCCTGGACCAATGGGCGAATTTTCTGGTCGAAAGACGTTGATTAACGCCTTAGATACCTCACTGCAAAAGATGAACTTGGATTACGTAGACATTTTTTATGCTCATCGTTTTGATCCAAATACGAACTTGGAAGAAACTGCTCTGGCCTTAGATACCTTGGTTCGCCAGGGAAAGGCCCTGTATGTTGGGGTGTCCAACTATACCGCAGAACAAACGCAAGCCATTGCTGAAATCTTCAAGGAACTGAAGACACCCTTCATCGGAAACCAAGTTTCTTATAACATGTTAAATCAGGAGCAAAAGAACTCAGGCTTGCTGGATATCTTGGACCAGCACCATGCCGGACTCTTTGCATATGGGCCATTGGCAGAGGGCTTGCTAACCGATCGTTATCTAAACGGTGTACCAGAGGACTTCCCAATCCACAAGACGAATGGTTTCTTGTTTGAAAATGGTCGCGATGCTTTGGCCGCTAAGTTGCGGGCGCTCAATGAATTAGCCCAAGGTCGCCAACAGACGCTGAGCCAAATGTCATTGGCCTGGTTGCTCCAAGACAAGCGGGTTGCTTCCGTGGTGATTGGAACATCATCCGTTGATCATTTGATGGACAACCTTGAATTTACGAAAAACTTGGACTTTTCTGCTGATGAATTGGCACAAATTGACCAAATTATTAACCAGTAATTTTGTAAAATTGAAAGACCAATTTTTGGTCTTTTTTTAGTGTTCTTAAGCAGTTCAAAATAATTTTTTACTAGCCAGTCAAGACTTTTTCTTGTAAAATTGATAGGTATTTTGTTATCTAAAAAACTTGTGTTGTTTAGATAACCATGAATGGAGTTTAATATTAATGGAAAAGAAACTTAGTTGGAAACAAGCGCTACTCTTGTTTTCATTGATTTTTGGAATGTTCTTTGGATCCGGGAACCTGATTTTCCCGGTTCACTTGGGACAAGTTGCAGGTGCGCAATGGGGCCCGGCTACGGTTGGCTTTTTGCTGAGTGCGGTTCTCTTGCCGCTGTTAGCTTTGGTTGCTTTAGCCGTTACTCGGTCTGAATCCGTTTTTGATTTGATTCGACCATTAGGACACAGACCAGCCACAATTTTCTTGGTTGCCTTACAGCTTTGCCTGGGACCAATCATCGTGGCGCCGCGAACGGCAACGGTTGCTTATTCGTTTTCCTTTGCTAATTGGCTGCCAAAGGGTCAGCAACAAATTGGTCTGATTGTCTTTACCTTGATTTACTTTATCCTCGTTTATTGGTCATCAACTCAGTCAACGAAGCTATTGGATATTATTGGCCGTTACTTAAACCCAATTTTCTTGGTTATGTTAGCATTTATCTTTATTTTGGCCATTATCGCACCAATGGGTTCCACCCACCAAATGGTGACGACGGCCTACCAAGGCAATGCGATTGCACCGGCCTTTATTGAGGGTTACAACACGGTTGATGCGATGGCAGCGCTGATTTTTGGGGTGACGATTGTGCACTCTATTCAAAAATTAGGTTACAAAAAGCCTGGTGAAATCACGAAGGTCATCATTAAGACTGGCACCTTATCGATGGTTGTTTTGGCTGTGGTTTATATTGGGTTGATATTGCTGGGAACCACTTCCTTAGCCCATATGCCGATTTCTAGTAACGGTGCCGTTGCTTTGACCAATGTGATGCTGTATTATTTTGGTCGCTTTGGTCAAATCTTTATCGCTGTGATGGGAACTTTGGCTGTTTTTACCACTGCCATGGGTCTGACAGCATCCTTTGCACACGATTTAAACCGCGTTTGGCCGAAGGTCTCTTATAAGGGATGGTTGGCTTTTGCCTCACTCTTGGCCTTTATTGTCGCAACATTAGGTCTCGACAAGATTATTGTTTGGGCTGTGCCCATCTTGATGTTCCTCTACCCCATTGCGATTGTGCTGATTCTACTGAGCCTGCTGTCACCATGGCTTGGTCAAGGCCGCTTTCTTTACGGTTGGGCACTGGGCTTGACGTTGATTGCGGCTGTGTTTGACGGCTTGTCAAACGCACCTTTTGCTAAGGACCTCGGCGGACTAGTTTCCTATAATGTTGGGACAACGACTCACGTCG
Source organism: Fructobacillus sp. ESL1117 (assembly GCF_058508565.1). Taxonomy (NCBI): domain Bacteria; kingdom Bacillati; phylum Bacillota; class Bacilli; order Lactobacillales; family Lactobacillaceae; genus Fructobacillus; species Fructobacillus sp. ESL1117. The sequence continues at coordinate 139,166 of NZ_CP196385.1, forward strand.
GTTGGTACCAGGCCCATATTTTTGGTGCTGGTGCCGGCTTTGGTTGGATTGGCTTTGCCTTCTTTGGTATTGTGCTTGGCCTGGTTTGTCAAAAGTTTTTTGAAACAAAAACAAAGTCATAAAAAAAGGAGTGAAAACGATTTCGTTTTCACTCCTTTTTTGTGCATTGGAATAATTGTCCAGTAAAAAAGCCTACCACTGGGATAGACTTTGTCATGATTTATTCAGTTTCTTCGTTGATAATTCGGTATGCCAACGATTCTGACATCACTAAGTCAGTTAAAAAGCCACCACGAAGGGCACCAAGGGCTGCTTTTGATTTCGCCTTAGAACGGACCACACCAATTCGCTTTGGTGTTGCAAGGATAGAATTCATATCCAAACCAACGACTTTGTCGGAACCAACGTTTAAGATATTGCCATTGATGTCGTATGGACGACCGTAAATCATGCCCGCAACTTCGCCTAACTTAACGTTGGGGAAGAGACGGTTGATGTTTTGGTTCCAAATGGCGATGGATTCAAGCGAAGCAATTGTGCCCATGCCAGTCAAAACTGTATCCATTTGTTTGGCCAAGTCGATGGTCTGTTTGATTGAAACGGCTTCATACAGACCATCGCGGACAGCATCATCGGCTAAATAGAGTGGAGCAGGGAGCGTTAAGAATTCACCGGCAACCTTTTTGGCAGCCCGTTCGACGATGCGTACGGAACCGGCCGTGGAATTGTACTTCATGTTTTCCCCGACGAATTGGGTAAACTTAATCTGATCTAAGGGATTGGACGTGATGGCATCAATCAGTGAGTACATCGTGTCACCCCAAGTCATACCGACGATATGGGGACCATTTTCCAAGTGTTTGACCACTAGATTGGCTGCGTAGTTTGAAATCAGGTCTTCAGTGGCACTGGTCGTGGTGTCATCTTGAATGATGTAGCAATTTGTGTTTGGAAATTTTTCCTTAAAAACTTGCTCTAACTGTGAATTACGGTTAGCAGAGGTGGCAATTTCAATCTTCACAACACCGGTTTTCACGGCTTCTGTCAGGTACTTGTTAATGAGGTACCGGGAAACGTCGTACTTGGTCGAAATTTCACCAAAGGACAACTTGTTTAAATAGTAGTCTTCAGAAATTTGCGCCAGTAAATTTGGATCCGTTGCGGACATATTGTCATCCTTTTCCTTCTATTATTGATTTTCTTTAATTTAATCCGTGATTTTTGGCTTAAACAAGAAATCATTAAATTGATTCTACTACAAAATTCAAGATATTTACAATTAAAGTGTCAAATATTTTAAAAGTAAGATAAGTTCAAAGATGGCAAAAAACTTAAAAAATTGAAAAAAGATTAATTATACATTTTATTTGTAAAAATATTAAATGTTTTTCTTTACAATCGACAATGCACAATTTAAAATGAATTTAGGATTTAATTCAAGTCTTCAAAAACAGAGGAGGCCAATATGGTAGATATGAATGAAGTCTTTGCACTTCATGAGCACCACCAAGGAGCCCTGACGATTCAAGGGACCTTTTCCATTAAGAATGCGACTGATTTAGCCAAGGCTTACACGCCAGGGGTGGCAGCTTTAGCCAAACAAATTGAGCGTCATCCGGCGGACCAAAAGAAGTACACCATTTCGGGTAAATTAGTACCGGTCATTACCGATGGATCGGCCGTTTTGGGGCTGGGAAATATTGGCCCTGGGGCTGGGTTACCAATTGTTGAGGGGAAGGCACTGATTTATAAAGAGTTTGCTGGTGTTGATGCGATACCGCTAGCTTTGAACCAGGTGTCAACCGAAGAATTTGTGGCAACAATTAAGGCAATGGCACCATCCTTTGCAGGCATTCATTTGGAAGACATTGCTGCACCGCGTGTTTTTGAAATTGAGCAACAACTACAAAAGGCTTTGGATATTCCTGTTTACCATGATGACCAGACTGGCACGGCCATTGTTGTGCTGGCGGCTTTGATTAACGCTGCTAAGGTCGTGGGCAAGCCCTTGACAGAATTGAAAATAGTGATCAATGGTGTCGGTGCTGCCGGGGTTGCGACTGCCAAACTCTTATTAGCTGCGGGAATAAAAAAGCAAACGCTCGTTGACATTCATGGCGTCATTCGAGCAGATAATTCAGTTTATAACCGTTTTCAACGCGATTTAGCAAAGCAAGTTGAGCAAGTCCAGGGGGAAAGTTTAGATGATGTTATCGACCAACAAGACGTCTTTATTGGTCTGTCAGATGAACATCTTTTGTCGACTAACCAAGTTCGCCGGATGGCCGACAAGGCCATTATTTTGGCGCTAGCCAATCCGGTACCTGAAATTTTACCAGAGGAAGCCAAGACGGGTGGTGCTGCTGTGGTTGCGACTGGGTCTTCTCAGTGGGCTAACCAGGTGAACAATATTTTGACCTTTCCAGGTCTGTTTAAGGGCCTCTTGGCGACTGATTTAAAATCAGTTTCAATCGCACTGCAGCTCCATGTTGCGACTGCCTTGGCTAACTTGGTCGAACAGCCAAGGGCGGAAAAAATTGTGCCCGCTGTCTTTGATGCTGGTGTGGTTGCAGCAGTTGAAAAGGCGGTCTTGGTTTTTGCCAAACAGGAACATTAAAGTAGCAAGCTCAGGGAAAAAGGTGGGGCGACAATCGTGGAAAATATTCAACAAATTTATTTGACTAATCCAGCGACGAAAAAAGCTTGGCAACAGTTTTTGACCAGTCAAGGCCTTGATAACTTTTCCAACCAAGAATTGGCTGGACTCGATCAAACCTTTGCAATCTATGATGACCAAGAACAAATGGTTGGAACTGGCTCGATTGCTGGGCAGACGCTAAAATATTTGGCCGTTTCGACGGCTGGTGCCTCCAAGGGAGCTCGGTTTAATCGCTTGGTTTCAATGTTAGAAACGACTTTAGCGCAAGAAGGAATCTTTCATTTATTTGTTTTCACCAAAGTGGAATATGAACAAAGCTTTGTCCATGTTGGCTTTACGACTTTGGCGAAGACGAATACGGGTCTGATTTTAGAAAAGGGCTTACCCAATGTCGCTAGTTTTCGGGCAGCACTACCTAAAAAACCAGCCTCAGCAATGCGGGTAGCAGCGGTTGTTTTGAATGCCAATCCGTTTACCAAGGGACACCGGTACTTGATCGAAAAAGCGGCGCAGCAGAATGACTTCGTGTATGTTTTTGTGGTTGAGGAAGACCAATCATTGTTCACGACTGAAGAACGATTGGGCTTAGTTCAAGAAGGGACGAGCGATTTAACTAATATTGTGGTGGCAACCGGTGGCCCCTACATGGTCTCCAGTCTATCTTTTCCGGCTTATTTTCTAAAAGACGATAGTCAGCGGGTTTTTTATCAAACTCGGCTCGATGCCACTTTGTTTAAAGAACAAATTGCCAAACCACTGGCCATCACAAGCCGTTATGTTGGCACGGAACCGTTATCGCAAACAACGGGTCAATATAACCAGGCGTTAGAAGAAGTCTTGCCGCCAGAAGTTCAACTTGTGCTGGTGCCTAGAATGCTGGAACCAGCAGGTAGTCAGCAAGTCATTAGTGCCCGAACAGTAAGAAGGGCGATTGCAGCTGGACGGGTTCAGGAGGTAGTTGATATGTTACCAGCGTCGAGTGTCTCTTTTATCGAAAATCACCTTACCGACTTACAAGCAAGAATCAAGAAAGGACAAAAAATCGATGGAAATTAAGAAAACTGCCTTAGCAGGAACGCTCGAATCTTCTGATGTTCAAATCGTGGTCAGTCAAGGCACGAATGGCCTGGAATTTGACTTGGTTTCAGCTGTCGCCAAGCAATTTGGAGATCAAATTCAAGCAACAATTGAAGCAGTGTTTGCTGCCTATGATATTCAAAATGCTGTCATTAAGGTCGTTGACCAGGGGGCTTTAGATCCTGTTATTAAAGCGCGGGCGATTACTGTTTGTCAACGGGCTTTGAACCAAGTTGACCAGCCACAGTGGGAGGTGCTCTAATGGTTACAAGTGAGCGTTTACGAAGAACCATGATGTTCGTTCCTGGTAATAATCCGGGATTAATCAAGGATGCCGGAATCTTTGGGGCGGACTCGATTATGTTTGATTTGGAGGACGCGGTTTCACTGCCTGAAAAAGATGCTGCCCGTTACCTAGTTTATGAGGCATTATCCCGTTTTGATTACGGTGATGCTGAACGAGTTGTCCGCATCAACGGTTTGGATACCCCCTTTTATCAAAACGACATTAAAGCGATGGTCAAGGCCGGCATTGACGTGATTCGTCTGCCAAAAACGGAATCGGCTGAGATGGTCCAAGAACTTGAAAACTTGGTAGCGGCGGCAGAACAGGAATTTGGCAAAGAAGTTGGCTCGACGAACTTGATGGCCGCAATTGAATCGGCCAAGGGGGTTGTCAATGCCAATGAAATTGCTGCTGCTTCTGATCGAATGATTGGGATTGCACTGTCTGCCGAAGATTATACGACTGATATGAAGACCCACCGCTATCCGGATGGTCAAGAATTATTGTACGCCCGCAATGTTATTTTGCATGCCGCTCGAGCAGCAGGGATTGCAGCTTTTGATACAGTCTTTACGAACTTAGATGATGAGGAAGGCTTTATCCGGGAAACCAAGCTGATTCATCAGCTTGGTTTTGATGGCAAATCAGTGATTAATCCGCGGCAGATTCCTTTAGTGAACCAAGTTTATCAACCAAGTCAAAAGGAAATTGCTAACGCACAAAATGTGATTATGGCCATTAAGGCTGCCCGACAAAAGGGATCGGGTGTGATCGCCATTAACGGTCAGATGGTTGACCGACCGGTTGCGTTACGGGCAAAACGAGTAATGGCGTTGGCGCAGGCAAACCACCTTGTTGATCAGGAGGGAAATAACATTGAAGAATAAAGTTCAGCGTGAAATTCCAGATGAAATTTTGAACCAATACCATGATGGTGGTTTTGAATCAGTTGACTTTGGTCATCCAACAATTCAAAGGGTGGCACCAAAGGTGCAAGCACAGACTGGCCCTAGTAAGGTTGTTGATTCAATTCACCAGGTTGTCCATGATACTGTTCATGATGGCATGACAATTTCTTTTCATCACCATTTTCGTGAAGGTGACTTTGTCTTTAACATGGTGATGCGCGAAATTATTGATGCCGGTTATCAAAATCTTTCGTTAGCCCCTTCATCATTGACGAATGTGATGAATGATATTGTGGTGGAAGCAATCGAGAAGGGTGTGGTCACCAATATTACTTCTTCTGGGATGCGGGGGACCTTGGGGAATGCCATTTCCCACGGCGCCCTTAAAAATCCTGTGATTTTCCGCTCACATGGAAACCGAGCACGGGCAATTGAGTCCGGTGACATTCAAATCGACGTTGCCTTTTTAGGTGTGCCGAATGCTGATGAAATGGGGAATGCCAATGGAATGGATGGGGAAACTGCCTTTGGTTCTTTGGGTTATGCCCTGATGGATGCCCGTTATGCCAATAAATTAGTTTTGATCACAGATGATTTAAAGCCTTATCCCAATACCCCGGCCTCCATTCAGCAAACGCAGGTTGATTATGTGGTCAAGGTGGACAAGGTTGGTGACCCCGATAAGATTGGTTCTGGGGCTACCCGCTTTACCAAGGACCCAAAGGAACTGCAAATTGCTAAAATGGTGAACGAAGTTATCACACACTCACCATATTTCCAAGATGGTTTTTCTTTTCAGACTGGTTCTGGTGGAGCGGCGCTGGCCGTGACCCGTTTTTTGCGTCAGTCAATGCTTGAAAAGCAAATTAAGGCATCCTTTGCTCTGGGTGGCATTACCAAGCCAACGGTTGACCTCTTGCAAGAGGGCCTAGTTGCTAAAGTTATGGACGTTCAAGACTTTGACAAGGGGGCTGCTTTCTCGATGCGAGAGAGCCCTAATCAGCAGGAAATCGATGCATCATGGTATGCTGACCCGGCTAACAAGGGCGCCATGGTTGATAGGTTGGATGTGGCTATCCTTTCAGCCTTGGAAATCGATACTGATTTTAACGTGAACGTGATGTCAGGCTCCGATGGCGTCATCCGCGGAGCAATCGGTGGCCATCAGGATGCGGCAACGGCTAAGTTGACGATTATCTCCGCTCCCTTGGTCCGCGGTCGGATTGCCACGGTCGTTCCAGCGGTCACTACGGTGATTACACCGGGTGATTCAATTGATGTTTTGGTGACTGAAATTGGCGTTGCGATTAATCCAAAACGTCAGGATTTAAAGGACGCTCTGGCAAAGGTGCCGGGTCTGCCAATCTATTCAATTGAAGAGCTGCAACAACGCGCGGAGAAATTGGTTGGTCGACCTAAGCCACTGGCCTTCAAAGACCGGGTGGTAGCCTTGGCTGAATATCGTGATGGCACTTTAATTGATGTTATTAAGGAAGTGCAAGATTAACAGTTAGATTCGAGGGCTGGGAAACCGGCCCTCTTTTCTATTGCAGTCGGTGCTTGTTGTTTTTGTTAGAATAGACAATAGAAATCAGTTTGGAAGGAAAGAAGATGCTTGAATTGTTTGCCGATGGTCAGGCAGTTACCTTAGACCAAGTTTTAACTAATCGCGAGTGGCGGTCAGCCGTACAGCAACAATTGGCGATTGATTTTCCTGACCAGGTTGTTTTGGCGGTGAAGCTAAATATCGCCGGCCCAATTAAAAATAGTCCAAAGATTCAGCAAGTTTTTATGGCTGGCTGGCAGGTCATTCAGCGGGCTTGCGCGGATGCTGCCATTAAAAAAGTTTATGTGGATGAACAGCGCATAACCGGTCCCGAGGCCTTTTTGGTTCTAGACGGCCAGCTAAAAAAATGGAAGCAGAAGTTGGTGCACTTCGAGGACAACTTTGCTCTTGGCCGTTTGTTTGATTGTGATGTTATGACTGATTCGGCGGAAAGCTACCAATTTTCACGCCGAGACCTTGGTTTATCTCCTCGGCCTTGTCTGGTTTGTGATGACGATGCCAAGGTCTGCGCTAAAAAAGGGCGTCACTCGCTTGCTGCTGTTCAGGCTGCTAGCAATCAGTTGTATAGAAATTATTTTGTGACTGATTTAATCTTGCCAAAATGGTCGCAAGATTTTGTGGCGGATGCAGCGCTTGCTGCTTGTCTGCAAGAAGTTGTTTTAGCACCAAAGCCAGGTTTGGTTGACCCGCTTTCAGCTGGGGCCCATCACGACATGACGGTGATGACCTTTGTTGATTCAGCCGTAGCACTAAGGCCATACTTTGAGCGGGCTTTTCAATTGGGACAAGACTGTAGTCAGGCGGAGGCAATCGATTTGTTAAAGCTCCTGCGCCCAGCAGGTGTTGAAGCCGAACAGGCCATGTATCTGGCCACAAACGGGGTGAATACGCATAAGGGTGCGATTTTTACGTTGGGGATTCTCATTGCCGCTTATGGCTTGGCAATTCAAGGTAAAGAAGCAACGACCTTGCACAAGGTCTTACATTTTGTTCGAAAAATCAGCGCCAATATCTTAGAAAATGACCTGGTTAGCCCGAACCCCAGTGACCGGCAAGCAGAAACAGCTGGCTCCTACCAATACCGGACTTACCAGTTAACAGGAGTTCGGGGTGAGGTTGCTGCCGGCCTGAAAGCGTTAGCACAGGTTGGTCTGCCGACATTACGGGACCGGCCGGGCTCCATGACAAATCGCCTTTTGGATACGCTAATGGCACTGGCGGGGGCAATACAGGATTCGACGCTGATTAAACGTGCCAAGACGAAAGCAATTGTTCAACAAATGCAAGACTGGGTCGATGAATTTTTCACCCTGGGTGGTGCTGAGACAGCAGCCGGTCAAAAATACTTAACGACGTTGAATCAAACGATGATTGAACAAAATTTGAGCATTGGTGGGGCGGCAGATTATCTGATTTTAACTATTTTTATTGGTCGCTTATCGGGATTGTTGTCATCATAAGCAAAAGAAAAGAGGAATGTGGGAAAATGGCTTTTTTTACAACGAGTGATGGTGTTCAAATTAATTACACTGATCGAGCGGGGGTTGGTCCCGTTGCAGTTTTACTGTCGGGATTTTCAGGCATTCAAGCCGAATGGTCTTATCAAATTCCAGGATTAACAGCGCGTGGTTACCGGGTCGTGACCATGGACTGGCGGTCACACGGGCAATCGGAACGAACAACGAAAAACTTGCGTGTTTCTCGCCTAGCGGCTGATCTACAGGAACTCTTTGAATTATTAAAAATTGATCAAGTGACTTTGGTTGGCCACTCGATGGGTGGATCGGTTATTTGGGCCTATCTGTCGCTATTTGGACAAGAAAAGTTGAAACAGTTGGTTATTGTTGATGAAAGCCCCAAGCTGCTCAACGAAGGAAACTGGACGGCCGGCATCCGCAATCTGACTTGGTCGACTTTTGGAACAGTGTCTAAAACCTTTATTAAACAACACTTGACCGCTGTGCCGGTTGCGCCAGAATTTAAAGCTTTGTTGAAAGAAGATAAGCTGAAAAATCCTTTCGATTTTGATTTGGCCTATCCTTTGATGAAAAACCACTTGCTGGAAGATTGGCGCCAGGACCTAGCTGATTGTACGTTGAAAACACTTTTTGTTGCTGGTGGGGCTTCGCCTTTATGTAAAATCGGTTATTACCATGATTTCGAAAAGCTATTGAACCATCAGTCTTATTTAAAAATTATCCAAAAAGCAGGTCATTTGCCTCATTTAGAAATTCCTGAAGAATTTAATCAAGTATTTTTTGAATTTATTGATTAAATTTATAAAATTATGATAAAATACCTCTAGATACGATAACAGATGCCATTGTTGCAGGAGAATGTAGATGAAGAAAGATAGACAACCGTTTGGTGCTATCAGCTTCTTTTCGAATTTCGAAGCCAAGCTGAAAATCGTTGGTTTAGGGGGAACAGCATTCTTTTTGATGACCCTTTTATTATTTGTGGTTCTTTGGATGGATGTCTTACCCGATAATATGGGCGGGGCACTGTTCACTCTGGTTATTTTCGGTGGCGCCCTGTACTACCTTGGTAGTCATTTGCCAATTTTTAAGTCCTATTTGGGTGGTGGATCGGTTTTTGCCACTGTGGGCGCAGCTATTATCGCTGGCTTGGGTTTGGTACCGAATAGCGCGATTGGCACAGTGCACAACTTTATTTCGACCTCCAATTTTTTGGAATTTTATATTGTGTCGCTGATTATTTCGGCTATCTTAAAAATGGACCGACAACTATTATTAAAATCAGCGGTACGGTTTTTACCAGTTGCCTTCTTGGCAATGGTCGTTAATTTCTTCGTCGTTGGCCTGGTGGGGCAGTTATTAGGGTTAGGATTCGTGCATACGTCGCTCTATATTTCCTTCCCGGTCATGGCCGGTGGTGTGGGAGCTGGCATTGTGCCGCTATCGACCATTTATGGTTCTGCGCTGGGAATACCAGCCGGTCCCATCTTATCGCAGCTTTTCCCAGTCCTCGTGTTATCGAATTTGCTGGCTATTATCGGTGCCGGTCTCTTAGTTAAAAATACCGAGCAATCTACTTGGAATGGTCATGGCGATCTATTAAAGACACCGGGTGAGATGCGATCTACCGAGACGCTGACCAATAAAATTGAATTTAACCGACTATTGGTGGGGATGATGGTGGCCATGGCTTTCTATTTAATTGGTTTGATGCTCCACCATTTGCTGCCCAGCGTCAACGCCTTTGCCTTTCTGATTTTGGTGGCAATTGCTGCTAAGGCTAGTAACTTGGTACCAACTTACTATGAACAGTCTGCAGTCCTCTTTGGTCAACTAATTGTGCAGACACTGACCAAGGCATTATTGGCTGGTGTTGGATTGGCCTTACTTGATTTGTCCGCCTTACTAAAGACGGTGACTTGGCAATTGGCCATCTGTGTGATTGTTTCAGTCGTAACGATTGCATTAGCAGGGGGCTACCTAGGTAAAATCTTTGGTCTCTACCCAGTTGAGTCGGCTGTAACTGCTGGTTTGGTTAACAATTCAATGGGCGGAACCGGTAATGTTGCAGTTCTTTCGGCCGCTAACCGGATGAATTTGATTGCGTTTGCACAGATGGGAAATCGAATTGGTGGTGCCATCGTTTTGGTCATTGCTGGGTTTTTTATTACGGTTTTTGCTTAATAATTTAAAATAAATCTAATCAAATCTAATCAAATCTTATGTTTGCTTTTTTTGTGAAAAAAACATACATTTTTTATTTAAATCTGAATTAAAGAGTGGTATTATTAAAAAGTTGCTTTGCTAAAGGAGATTATAATGTCTGAAGAATCACAGGCGTCGCAAGGCACCGGAATCTTTTCAAAAATCGAAAGCAAGTTTCAAGTAGCGGGTATTGGCGGTGTTGCCTTTATCCTGATGGCTATTTTGTTGGTAGCCGTCTTGAGCCTACGTTTGTTGCCAAATAACATTGCTGGCGCGATGTTTTCCTTAGTTATGCTTGGTGGTGTTTTCTTCTATGTTGGAAACAACCTACCAATCATGCGCTCATACCTTGGTGGAGGGTCAGCCTTCGCCGTTGTTGCCGGTTCGATCTTAGCCGGTACAGGGATTGTGCCTAAGGAAGCCGTAACAAGTATTCATACCTTTGTCTCTGATGTCAACTTCTTGGAGTTCTATATCGTGGCTTTGATTACCTCAGCCATTTTGAAGATGGACCGTAAGTTGTTGTTGAAATCAGCTGTGCGTTTCTTACCAGTAGCCTTTGGGGCAATGATTATTTCATTCTTTGTGGTTAGCTTTGTTGGGCAATTGCTCGGTCTTGGCTTTAATCACACAGCGTTGTACGTTGCCTTCCCAATGATGGCCGGTGGAATTGGAGCCGGGATTGTGCCACTGTCAAACATTTATGGGTCAGCCCTTCATGTTTCAGCCGGTACAATCTTGAACCAATTGTTCCCAGCCGTTGTTCTGGCAAACTTGATGGCCATTATCGGTTCGTCATTGTTGGTTAAGTTTACCGCCAAGTCAAAGATGAATGGTCAAGGTCAATTGTTGAAAACAGCAGGTGACATGGCCGCCGACAAGAAAAATGATGCCCCAGCCCTCAACTACTCACAAATGTTAGTTGGAATGATGGTGGCGTTGTCATTTTACATGGTTGGTACTTTGTTACACGCTTTGGTACCAAGTATTAACGCTTTCGCATTTTTGATCTTAGCAGTTATTGTCGCCAAGGCTTTGAACTTAGTTCCTAAGTTTTACGAAGAATCAGCCGTGATGTTTGGAAATCTGATCGTTTCGACAACAACACAAGCTTTGTTGGCTGGTATCGGATTAGCTTTGGTGGATATGAACAAGTTGCTGGCCACTTTGTCATGGCAGTTGGTTGTTTGTGCTTTAGTTTCAGTCGTAACGATTGGAATTGCGGGTGGTCTTTTGGGTAAGCTCTTTGGCTTGTACCCAGTTGAATCAGCAGTTTCAGCCGGTATGATTAACAACTCAATGGGTGGAACCGGAAACGTTGCTGTGTTGTCAGCTTCTGACCGGATGGGCTTGATTGCCTTCGCCCAAATGGGTAACCGAATCGGTGGCGCTATCATCTTGATCTTAGGTGGCCTCTTGATTACGGTTTTGCATTAATTTGCAAAATTGCTTTGTTAACCGTCCTCACATTATGTGAAGATGGTTTTTTTGTTGTGATCAGACCGGAGTGTATGGTAAAGAGGCCCTGCTGAGTCACGACCAATCAGCAGGGGGATGGTCGGAAGGTATGGTGCTAGCGGCAACTGCTAGTAGTTTCTGGACACTTTTTTGTCCTCTTAATCAAAGGAGCAGTCTGGTTATTTTAGGCACTGGAGCGCTCAATGTTAAAAAACAAATTTTAAAAAAGGCCTGCCTAATGCTTTTCAAGCTGTTAAGCAAATTCAAATGGTCGATCAACAATATATCGTTCGGGGGTTAGCAGGACTGCTGGTACCGTTTTTTATTCCGGATAGTGATCGATTAGTGAAACAAAAGCTTGTATTATATGGCCAACCACTTTAACACACAAAGACTGGTTAATTTATTTTGGCGAAAAATGTTGATAGCTATAACCCGATCATGCTCTCGTGTGGCTTGGCAAGTAAGAAAGCTTTTGGCTGTCAACACTAATGGTACGAGAAAATCAATGCTGATTTAATCCAGTGAATCCTGTGTCACAGCTAGGAAGATCGGGGGCTAAACTGGTCTTTTTTTGAACAAAAAACTTTGACAAATACTCGAAATCTTCCTATAATAGTAGACAACATTGTATTGGGTAGAAGTGCGGACTGGCGTAGTTGCCAGTTTGAAGGAGGCTTATGGCAGAACGGATTCCACAAAGTGTAATCGATGAAGTTCGGTCGCAAACCAACATCGTCGATGTCATTCAAAATTATACCCAGTTAGTGAAGCGCGGTCGCGAATGGAACGGGTCTTGCCCATTTCACGAGGATCGGCGCCCTTCACTCTTTGTTGATGATAAAAAGCAGGTTTTTCATTGTTTCTCCTGTGGACGCTCGGGAACCGTTTTTTCTTTTTTAATGGAAAAAGATGGTTATAGCTATCCGGAAGCTGTCCTATCCTTGGCGAAGGATCTTAACTTATCTGGTTTAGATAAGTACCAGGGTCAGCCGTCGGCGCGACAAGAACAGTTTGCCGCGATTTTCGATTTATATCAAAACGCCGAGCGATTGTATACGCATATTCTGTTAAATACAACAGCGGGTGAACAGGCTTTGGCTTACCTGCATGATGACCGTCAGCTCGATGATGAGACGATCAAACGGTATGGGTTGGGTTTTGTCCCAGCGAACAATGTGTTATTGGCTTATGCCAAGGAACATAATTTGGCTGATAAGCTCCTCTTAGAAAGTCAATTATTTATTGATCAGGATGGTGAAATCAGCCGCGACCGCTTTAATAATCGAATTGTTTGGCCAATTAAGGATGTTAGAGGTCAGGTTCGGGGCTTTTCGGGCCGGTCACTCGATCCGAATAACCCAGCTAAGTATATGAACTCACCAGAGTCGCCCTTTTTTAATAAGGGAGACTTGCTGTATAATTTTGATCAAGCCAAACCGGCTATTCGATCTGGTCAACCGGCCATGATTTTTGAAGGATTTATGGATGTGATTTCGGCCGCTCTGGCAGGGGCAACTGGTGCCGTTGCCACAATGGGAACGGCGTTAACCGAGCACCATGTGACTGATTTAAGTAAAATCACGGATAAAATTCTCTTGGTCTATGATGGTGATGCGGCTGGCCAAAAGGCAGCTAAACGTTCGATACCGTTAATTCGTCAAGTTGCCCCTCAAGTTGAAATTGGGGTTGTTTCTTTACCGGATGGCCGTGACCCTGATGAGGTCCGGCGTGACCAGGGGTTAGAGGTCTTAAAGCAAGATCTTGGCCACAGCGTTTTGACACCGACTGAATTTTTGATTCAAGCAGCTAAAAATGGTAAAAACCTGGAAAATCAGTCTCAGTATCTCGATTTCTTAAAGGAGACATGGCCGATTTTGGCTGCAGCAAGTCCGGTTGAACAGGATTATTTTTTACGGCAGTTCAGTGAAGAATATGGGTCTGACCTTGCGGCACTCCGGCAAGAGTTCCAGGAGTTTATTGCTCATCGACCGATACAGGCTGTTCAACAGGCGCCATCAAAGAAGCAGTGGCCAAAGCCTGAAACTGATCAGAATAGCTGGGCGGATGCTGCATGGCAACCGGATTATTCGGATGGCTTTGAATCGTTAGCTGCTCTTGGCGCACCAACCAGCAAAACAGCTTCTGCTGATGATTTAGCTGGGCATTTAAATGCTGGGTTAACCCGGACGGAGCGGGCAGAGCAGGGACTCTTAATGGCAATGATTAAGTCACCAGTGGCCATGAATGTGGTCAAGGGGTTGCCTGATTTTGCCTTTGTCCATCCAGAATATCAACTGTTAATGATGCTGTATGAAGCATATATGAAACAGGGGCAGCAAAGTTTTGATTTAGCCAGCTTTTTAGACTTTGTTCAAAAGCCTGATTTAAACCAAAAAATGATGGCAATCGATCGAGAATTTGGTACACTAGAAGTTCAACGGGATGCGGTTAATGACTATCTTCGTGTGATTATGAAAGAGGCTCCTTATGAAAGCCAAGTTGAGGCGTTAAATAAGAAGATTGCCTTAGCTAAAAATCAGCACGATGAAATGGCTCTGATTCAACTAGGGACAGAGCTTATTAACCTAAGAAGAAAGTATTCCCAGCAATAGGAGATATAATGGCAAAAATTTCAAGTTCAAGTAAAATTTCCGAAATTAAAGCTTACCTTGATGAGCAGCATATTGCTTACCATGGTCGAGCTCGTAAAGCGGAACTGTTGGCCTTAGCTGAAGGTAAGACGCCTGAAGAGGCGGCTGAAATTGCCAAGCAACCTGTTAAAAAGCCAGCCAAGAAGTCTGGCCCAATTAAGTCGGCTGCCTATGACAAGGCTGTTCGTGAATTATTGAAGGAATACAAGCCGGCTAAGCAAATTCAATACCGTGAATTGTCTGAAAAAATTGCGGAACCTTTCCACCTGGATACTGAAAACATCGAACGTTTGATGGAAAAGGTTGAAGATGCTGGTATTGCCATTGTTGATGAAAAAGGTGAGCCCGCACCAGAAGTTCTGCAAGCCAAGCAAAACAAGCCATCGAAAGATGAACTAGATAACGCTGAAGATACTTCTGGCATTAAAATTAATGACCCTGTCCGGATGTATTTGAAGGAAATCGGTCGTGTTAACCTTTTGCAAGGTGATGAAGAAATTGAATTGTCTAAGCGAATTGAAGCTGGGGATGAAGAAGCCAAGCAGGAATTAGCGGAAGCGAACTTGCGTTTGGTTGTTTCCATCGCTAAGCGTTACGTTGGCCGTGGTATGCAATTCTTGGACTTGATTCAAGAAGGGAACATGGGCTTGATGAAGGCTGTAGACAAGTTTGATTACACTAAGGGCTTTAAGTTTTCAACTTATGCTACCTGGTGGATTCGTCAGGCCATTACACGTGCCATTGCCGACCAGGCCCGGACAATCCGAGTCCCTGTTCACATGGTTGAGACGATTAATAAGTTAATCCGAATTCAGCGCCAATTGCTGCAAGATTTGGGGCGTGAACCACTCCCTGAAGAAATTGGAGCTGAAATGGACTTGACAGCTGACAAGATTCGCGAAATCTTGAAGATTGCTCAAGAGCCTGTTTCATTGGAAACACCAATTGGTGAAGAGGATGACTCCCACTTGGGTGACTTCATTGAGGATAATGAAGCCGTTTCGCCAGCAGATTCTGCTGCTTATGAGATGCTTCGTGACCAATTGGAGTCTGTTTTGGATACGCTAACTGACCGTGAAGAAAACGTCTTGCGTTTGCGCTTCGGTTTGGAAGACGGACGGACACGGACTTTGGAAGAAGTCGGGCGAGTCTTCGGGGTTACCCGCGAACGTATCCGTCAGATTGAGGCCAAGGCGTTGCGTAAGTTGCGCCACCCATCACGGTCAAAGCACTTAAAGGATTTTATGGACGAAAACTAGGACTTTATTTACCCATCAATCCGTTAGAATATTTTTGATAAGATTCGGTATTTTACCGAATCTTTTTCATGTCAAGCGCCAGCTAACCGGCTGGCAAATTGGCACTAATCAAACAATTAGCGGTTCATCAACCATCCCGCTTGAACAAAACTAGGAGTACAATATGAACGAATTTAACCAAAAATCAACTTCCAAAGCGTTAAGCCTCACACTAACTGCCGTTGTGGCTGCCCTTTATGCGGCAATCACAATGCTAGTCGCCCCCATCGGCTTTGGTCCTGTCCAATTACGTTTATCCGAAGGGCTGAACCATTTAGCAGCTTGGAATAAACGCTATGTTGTTGCCCTTGGCTTAGGGGTTTTGATTGCCAATCTGGTTTCACCTTTGGGCTGGATTGATTGGGTCTTTGGAACATTGGGGACAGTGATTATGACCGGGTTGACTTACTTGCTAACTCGTCAGGTACAAAAGCCATTGGTCAAAATTATTATCTCAACGATTGTTGTTTTGACGATTGGAATGGGGATTTTGGCGGCAGAATTTACGTTTGCCTTTGCCATTCACGCACACGGGGCCTTCGCTCCGGATCACTCATCAGCTTCATTACTGACTAACTGGCTTTCTTACTATGTTTCATTAGTTCCGGGCGAGTTAGTTTCCTTGGTTGTTGGTGGAATTGTCATCTACGCCTTGTCAAAGGTCGTTAATTTAAAGAAATAATGATTGAACAAAATTATCACAATCAAAAAGTATTCCTAACCGGTGCCGCTTCTGGCATCGGTTTTTGCCAAATGAAGACCTATTTAGCTGCTGGTGCCGAAGTTGTGGCGGTCGATGTGCAAGAAATTGATTATGAGTCAGACCGGTTAACCAAAATTCAGGCGGATTTAGGCCAGAAAGAGGAACTGGACGCTTTGGTAAATCAGCTTTCAGCGCGGGTAGAAGCCTTTGATATCTTCTTGAATACGGCCGGCGTCTTGGATGGCTTTCAACCACTGCTAAATCAAGACCAAGCAACCATTGATCAAGTTCTTTCAATTAACCTGCAGCCGGCCATTGCTCTAACACAAGCTGTTTTACCAAAGATGATTCGTCAAGGGCATGGTATCTTGGTTTATATGGCATCCATCGCCGGTCTGCAGGCTGGTGGCGGCGGGGCTGCTTACACCATGGCAAAACATGCCCTGATTGGTTTAACGAAGCAGGTGGCCTTTGATTATGCCAAAGACGGCATCAGGGCGAATGCCATTGCTCCAGGTGCGATTAAAACTGCGATGAATGCAGCTGATTTTGCCGGTGAGGGAAAGATGGCACAAGAGGTCGCCAAACAGACGCCAGCACAGCGCTGGGCAGACCCTCAGGAAGTCGCTGATTTGACCCTATACCTAACCAGCCCACAAGCGAGTTATATGAATGGCACGGTTGTGACGCTCGATGGCGGTTGGACACTCGGTCATTAAATAATGGATGTTTTTTAATAAAAAATCCTTTGAATTGATGTTGATGATATGACATCAGGATCAGAAACGAGTGAAGGTGTGACTGTCCTGTTCAAAGTGGGGGGTGTTGATGGTGGGCCAACTGTTGATGCACATTCTTGAAAAAGGAACAGCCAGGTATCCGTTACGGAAATTATCATGATACTATTCCCCTTGGAATGCTGATTTTAAAGTGATTATTACGGTAATTGATCGAATCCAAAACATTGGTAGTCAAAAAATTAGCCAGTTACCGTTTTACAGTTTTGTGAGGGAAATGATTATTGAAGCAGCCACTTCTTTGGTAATGATGATCATAGCTGAATTGGATTGAAAAGACTTCATCTGCGCAGAATGTAGTCAGAATTACTGACTTCGGTTTGAAACTGGAGGTGGTTTTGATTTACACTAAGGGTAGTTACAAAAGTAAAAAAAAAGAGGGGATTTGTTCAATGGAAAAGTCAATTTTGCAAGAAACAACGAAGCTCGCTAACGGTGTTGAAATGCCGGTTTTTGGTCTCGGTGTTTGGAAGTCTTCTAATAAGGAGGCCGCCGATTCCGTCCAGGTAGCAATTAAAAATGGTTACCGGCTGATTGATACAGCTAAGCAGTACGGTAACCAAGCAGGTGTTGGTTATGGGATTCAACAGGCCTTGAAGGACAACCGTTTGAATCGTAAGGACTTGTTTATTACCACCAAGGTCTTTAACGGTGACCAAGGCTATGAAAGTACTTTGAAAGTCTTTGAAGAGCAATTGAAGCAATTGCGTTTAACTTACTTGGACCTATTGTTGATTCACTGGCCGGTTGATGGCAAGTATGTCGACACTTGGCACGCTGTTGAAAAGCTTTACCGTGAAGGCAAAGTTCGTGCCATTGGAATTTCAAACTTTAACGAAGAAAAAATTCAGGAATTGTTGGAAGCCGGTACCGTGATGCCACAAGTCAACCAAATGGAATTTAACCCATTGGTTCAAGAAGAATCACTCTTCACCTATATGAACGGAATCGGGATGGCAATGGAAGCCTGGGGACCATTGGGTGGAGGTGAAGCACTCGCAAACCCAGTTGTCGAAAAGATTGCGCAAGCCCATGCCAAATCAGTTGCTCAGGTGATTTTACGTTTTGACTACCAAATGGGGGCCATCACGATTCCAAAGTCTGCCCACGAAGAGCGGATTATTGCTAATAGTCAAATTGATGACTTTGCTTTGTCACCTGATGAAATGGCTGAAATTAAGGCATTGAACCAAGAAAAGCACAGTATCTGGTACCAAAACTTTGCTTGGCATAAGGGTAGTGAAGCAACTGGCGTAAAGGACGAAGTTTCTCACTGGGACGATGTTGAAGAATATCTGAATAAGCCCGTTCAATAAGCATAACGGCTGAAGGGGGTTCAATGGAAGTTTTAAAGTATCTGGAGGCCTTGCAATATGAATCAGCCGATACTGTGATGGGATCGATTATGAGTGCAGCTAATTTCCCAGCGTTGGCTGGAATTGAAGATGCCTGTGATGTGCAATATAGCACGACCAACCAGCATGATTTACAACAGATTGCTCGTTATCAACCAATGTTTTATAACGTGGCCGAACATCGCTTGGTTAATCAAGCAGATGTTTTGCGCTTGCTAGATTTGCTCACACAAAAGCAATAACTGAGTTGCTCTGCCATTATTGGTGGGGCTTTTTTGTTCGAATTGTACCAGTGATGGGCTATCTGGGTCCAGTGCAAGAATAAAATTAAAACTAACGAGAAAAACTACCAGGGTTATCTAAACGGCCCGTTTGAACAGTTTTCGCTATTCTCAAATTTTAGCCGATTTAGCAATTAAGATTAGTTAGGTAGCCTGTTCATAACAGATAATGAAATTAAAAAGAAGTTAGTCGAAAAATATTGCGGCTAACTTCTTTTTTACTTGAAAATAGGATGTTTGGCTTTGTTAAAGCTGGTCAGAGAAATTTTGTAGGTCTGCTCGATACAGCCGTGGAACTTGACTGAGATCAGCAACAGTCTTGGCGCCCAAGAGGGTCATTAGTTCTGGTAAGGCCTGTTGCCAGTTCGTGATTTCTTTTTGTAAGGCTGAGGGGCTCTCCGTCATTAAGACTTGCAGGAAGTGACCGGCAGATGAGGTTGTTTTTGCTCCTAAAATCAGGGCGGTGACAACATCGTTAATGGTCTGTATTCCACCTGTGGCAATTAACGGTGAATTAATCGCTGCCTTTTGCCCCGCCAAGAGTGATTCAACCGTGCTGAGCCCGAAGGGACTCAGATCTAAAGTGTTCTCATTTTGCCGGTCACGGCGTTGCTCGATTTGGGCAAAATTCGTTCCATTAGCACCACCGACGTTAATGGCCGCTGGTTTGAGGGCTGAGAGCTGTTTCAGGAGGTCTGGGCCCATGCCAAAACCAACTTCCTTGATGATGACGGGTACGGACGATTTAGCAATCACGGTAGCCAAATTATCGATCCAGTAAAAGCGTCGGTCACCTTCCGCCATGGCCAATTCTTGGCCTAAATTGACATGGAGCTCGATGGCATTGGCATCAATCATGTCTATCGCCGCTTGGACGTTTTGAATGGGGTGGTCAGCGCCGAGGTTGGCAATTAAAAAGCCTTCGGGATGATTTTGCCGAACAACCCGGTAGGATTCAACTTGACTGCTATCCTTTAAGGCCACGGATTGGGAACCGACTGCCATCGCTAAGCCCGTTTTTTGGGCAACGGTGGCTAAATCAGCATTAACCTTGGTACTAGCAGAAGATCCGCCAGTCATGGCCTCAATATAAAAGGGCCAGGTAAAGTCTGCGCCGAGGATCTGAGTGGTTGTTTGAACGTCAGCGACCGCGCTGTTTTTCAGGGGTCCTGGAACCCAACGGACAGCGTCAAAGCCAGGTCCGATTACTGGGTTTTCCTGGTCTCGCCAAAACTTGGTTGCAAGCGACAGGTGTTCGTTTTTACGGTTTGAATGAGTAGTGGCCATCTTAAAAATCTTTCACAGTAACACGGAATCTTGCCAGAGTGCTGGTAAGAGAAGGTGGAGGGTGGTTCCTTGGCTAGCTTGTTGAAAACCATGTCCTTGAGTTTCATTCTCAAAGATGACAAAGCCATTGTCGCCATAGCCGGCACCAGAGACCTTACCGGCGAGGCTCCTTTGTCCTAAGAGCGTTAAAAATTGACGAAGGGCAGGGGTCAGGTAGCCGGTTGGCAAGGCCTTTTTCAAGAGGTCCTGATTGTTCTTGAGCCCTTGTAGCAAACCATGGTAATCGTGGTTTTCAATCGCGAGGGCTGCCTGAGTCACAGCTTCTTTTGATTGACGGGCAAAGTCAGTCTGCCAAAAGCCCTTGGCGAGCGCTTTTTTTGTTGAAGCGGGTTGGAAAGTGGCAACGATGCCAATTTGCCAATTTTGGGGCCAAGGAAGCGGCTTAATAGCGAGCTTCGACCAGTCGAGCTTGGAAAAATCAGCTAGGGTGAGGGTCGTTGCTTCCACTTGCTTCAGCCAGTCAGGAGCCTGATAGAAAATCACACCGGTAAAAGTAGCCGATGCTAAATCGCCAAGGGAACCTGAACCTTGAATAAAGTAGTGGGCGAAGGCTGCTTGGCGGAAAACTGCTTGTAGGCTGTCTTCTTGATTAAAGTAAGCGACCAAGCCCTTGATGATTGCGACCGAAACGGCAGCAGATGAACCCAAACCAAGCTTATTGTGGTCAACCGCCATTTGCGAGGAAATGGTCAACGATAAACCAGGTTGCTCGGTGAGTTTAAGGTCTAGGTGCTCTTGGTAGAAAAGGACCAAAGCCGCCTTGACAAAGGACCAAGCCCCCAAAAATGAGCTATTTGTTTCCTTTGTCAGTTCAGCTAAGGCAGCCCAGGTCAAAACGAGTGGTTCTGGCAGGGCGTCCGATTGAACAACCAAGGAACCCGGCATGAGGCGGTCGGTTTCTGCGACATGAATGGTTAAACCACGGTCAATAGCAGCCAAAAGAGCCGGTTGACCGGGTTCGGTGACAGCATATTCGCCGGCTAAAAAAAGTTTGCCGGGAATTTTGACGGTGGTTGTTTTCATAGTGGACGTCCTCTAGTCTTCAAAGCTAATGCCCGGACCCGGTGTTGCGATTTGGAGGCGCAACTTGCGGAATTTTTCTTGAAGCTTGTCTTTGATGGTTTCAGCCTGATTTTGGTTGGTAATGATCTTAACGTTTGGTCCGGCATCAATCGTGGCATAGGCCACGAAGCCTTCAGCCCGGAGTGCCTTAACGAAGTCCAAAACATCGAGAGTCATTTGGTTAAAGTAAGTGAAGCGCCGGTCAGTCGCCGTAATATTTAACTCATGCATGGCTAAGGCGTTTTCTTCGGCTAGTTCGCCAATTTTGTGCAAATCCTGATTGGCAATGGCTTCCTGCATGGCCGTAAATTGGACATGTGATTGTTCAACCCATTCTGAGTACTTGGGTGAAGTCATCGCCCGCAGCATGCCGTCAGAAGAAGAAACTTTTTTGACAGTTCCGGCGATTTCACAAACCACCAGGGCAATTGGTAAATCAGTTGCCGGTAATGCCTCGGCAAAAGAAGACTGGTTATCATGTCCTTCGTGCCAGACGGCAAAACCAGGGAAAAATGACCGGGTTGCTGAGCCAGACCCACGGCGCGCCAGGCGAGATAGGTCAGTTAAGGACAAATCCCAGTTTTGGTAACGAGCGACGGCGGCTGTCAAGGCTGCAAAGGATGAAGCCGAAGAGGCGAGACCCGCAGCTGTCGGAACAGTATTCTTGGAAACAACCGTGAGGGGACCAAAGTCCTCAATTTCCTCACGTAAAAAGTCGAGAAAGTTGTGGATCCGAGTTGGGTCCTGCATCATGTTGTTAATCAACAACGTATCTTCTTTACCGGCCGTAACCATGGTCTCAGTGTAAAATTCATCCAGGGTTAATGACAATGATGAGGTGGTTGGTAGGTTGAGTATCTTATCTTTTTTGCCCCAGTATTTGATGAGAGCAATATTGGTGTGCGCTTTGGCAGTAGTTGTTTTATCGGTCACAGTGCTTTCCTTGGTAAAATTTAAATTTATTAGTGGTTTATCAGTAGTTAAAAAACGGTCCGTGCTTATTTGTTTTGAAAAAACGCAGTTGAGCAAGGAGGGACCTTAATCTGATTTTTAATGGGCTGCTGACAGCGGTTGAATCCAAGTTTCCTTGGCACCAGCCCGCTTGAGAGCGGTCGCAATTTTTTGTGCATGGTCGTTATTTTTTGCCAGAGCAAACATGGCCCCACCAATGCCAGACCCGGTTAATTTGGCACCCAGTGCGTCTGCCGCTAGTGCGGCATTGACGAGGGTATCGAGCTTGGGGTGTGAAACTTGAAGGGTTTGTAGGTCCTTGTGGGCGTCGGTAAAGAGCTGGCCCAAAGTTTTGGGATCGTTATTGGCCAAAGCTTCTTTGACCAAGAAAGCTAGCTGTCCGAGATGGTTAATGGCTCCCCAGGTTGGTTCATAATTTTTCTTGAGCTGGTCCTTAACGATATTAACGGCTCGAACAGTTTGACCACGAACGCCAGTGTCTGCAAGGACAAGGGTTGCTTCCAAATTTGTCTGGAAGGAATCGATTTGTTGCTGATGAAACCAGACGGGCTCAACGGCCGAGACTGTGGCCGCATCAATGCCGGAAGGTGAACCGTGGGAAATACTTTCAGCTAAATTCGTATAAAAATTCAGTTGGTCCTGGCTCAAGCCTTGCCCGGTCCAATCAAAGAAGGCCCGGGTAATGGCAGTTGCCAGGGCGGCTGAAGCACCAAAGCCCCGCTCTTGGGGGATGAGTGATTGCACCTCTAATAAGAAGGGCTGGTCAGGTTCGACGAGGTTGGCCAGTAAGGCAACTATTAACTGGCGTAAGCCTTCTAAATCAGCACCAAGGTTGGCAATGTCAAAGGCTTGGTCACCTAAAATAACCGTTTGGCCGCTAGCAATCGCTTGCACACTGGCGGTCACTTCGAGATTTAACAGGGGGATGGCAACGGCCGGTTGTTGGTAAACAACGGCATGGTCGCCGATGAGAATGGCTTTGGCGTGTGAGTGGCCAAAGCCGGCATGATTTTTTTCCATATAAAAGACTCCAATTACTGCTAATATTGTACCGCACTGGGCTAAGTAGTGTAAAATAACTACTAGAGCAAAATGAAATTTAGGTCTAAAAAAGACAGTTTTGGGCCCAATTATGTCTTGGTCTCGAGATGAGAAAGGAGTCCTGATGAAAAAATCAGCCGCCTTTGTGATTGTCGATTTGGAAACCACTAACCCCTCCGTTGAAAAAGGAGGGCGGATTATTCAAATCGGGATGACCTTTGTAAAAAATAAAAAGATTGTCGAACACTTCGATTCATTCGTGAATCCAGGACAAACAATCGATAAAAAAATTCAACAATTAACCCATATCAGTCAAAAAGATGTGCGGGATGCACCCTTCTTTGAGGAACTTGCTCCCTCTTTGCGCGGGTTATTAAAGGATCAGGTTTTTGTTGCCCATAACGTGAACTTTGATTACCCTTATTTGAATGCCGAATTTGCCCGGGTTGGTTTGCCTGAACTGGACCTAATGGCAATCGATACTGTTCAACTAGCCCAAATTCTTTACCCAACGGCCCCAGGCTATCGCTTGTCTGATTTGACAAAGTACCTCGATTTGCCTCTTGTTCAGGCTCACCGAGCCAACGCTGATGCAGAGGCCACGGCGTATCTGATGCTCTCGCTTTGGCACAAGGCGCAGGGCCTACCTGACAAGACGAAGAAGGAACTTTTGAGTGTGGATTGGAACCTGTTGCGTCAAAGCCAGGATTTCTTGGCTATGGCCATGAAGGACCGGTCCTCGGCTCCGGAATTTTTAGCCGAACGCATAGAGAACTTGGGCCGCCAGTCCGGTCACCAAAAAGTTACCAACCGGAACAAACCGGCTGGTAACTTGCTTTATCCCAAGACGCTTTCTGATAAAGCTGCCGCTTTAGGGCCTAGTTTTGCGGTCGAAAAAGACCAGAGTCAGGTGATGGACCAGGTGCAGCGCTTTTTGCAGCAGCGGAAACGAGCGGTTTGGCAGTTAACAACACCACCAGAAGTTCGGAAAACGTTGTCGTATCTATTGCCACTCTTTTATCAAAATCGCCAACAAGCGACCTACCTACTGGCTCACGACATTACGCTCTTGAACCACCAGGAGACCATTTTAGCAGAATTGCAGGATCGGCTACCTGGAGCCAACTTGTCGATTGCAAAACTCTATGCGCCACGAGATTATCTGGACGAGAAAAAGTTTCAAAAAGTTTTGGAGGCGGCTAAAAAGCAAGGCGGTATCTTTTGGCAAGCACGAGTCCTCGTTTGGTTATCCGAAAGTGCCGACTTGGCCCTCGTGGACTTGCCAAAGGGTGTGCAAAATCAGCCTGGCTTAGCAGCCGTTCGTTCTGATGAAACTGGTCCGGCCTTTGTCAAAGCCTTTGACAAGGCGGCCCGTGCGAATGTTGTTCTTTTGACCTTTGCGGCATTTTTTGCCACTTCGGAAAATCTGGAAAGGGCAAGCCAGTACCAGGATCGGCCCGTAGCCATACTGGAAAAGCCAATTGCGCTTTTGACTGCTATTCAAGAGGGCTTTGGTCTGACGTTGCCCTTGAGCTTCTACCAAGACCAAGTAGCCCGCTTAGCTGATTTGGCTGCTAGTCTACCGAAGAAGACCCAGGGCCAGTGGAAAGTAGCCCTTCACAACTGGGAAGAGGCCAGCAACAAGATTGATGGCCAAGCGGAAGAAATTGGTCTGGTGAAAACCGGTAAGGCGGTCTTGAATCGCTTGTTGGACTTAGTTGATTTGGCAGCCGAAGCTAATTTTCACCACAAATTAACACAAGCTGATTTGACGGCTAAATTAGCCAAACTGTCTTGGTTATCGGCGCACCAGGAATATCTGGCCCATATTTCGTGGCATCTCCAAAAGGAACCGGCTGTTCAAAACTTGATTTTTGAAGTCAAGAACGACTTGCTTTACCAAAAATATTTCTTAAAGCAGGTCGACAAAGTCCTCGTTGTTTCGTCTTATTTACCGGATGATTTAGCAACGTTCCTCGCTCAGACGCCAGGAGCTCTCTTGCCTGAAAAAAGTGAATTCGAGGGGACGACGGATAACCAATTAACGACGGTGCTGACCACGAGCCGAAACGAAGACCAGCAAATTGGACAGCTGATTTTAGCCAAGGTTCAACACATAGTTCTGATTGTTGAGGATCATGCCGCTTTGAAGCATTGGTATTATAAGTTATCAGATCGGTATGGTGATGACTACGTTGTTTATGCTCAGGACCTTTCTTCTCCCCTCATTAAGGCCGTCCGGCAAAGCAGTCAAGAGGCCCGGTCGATTTTGATTGTCCTGCCAGAATATTTGTCGGCTATTTGGCAACAAAGCTTGCAAGTGCCGGCAGTGGCCGTGATTTCGCAGGCCCATCGCTGGGTTGATGTCACCACGCTCACCCCACTATTGATTGCCCTTCAAAAACAAGAAAAGTCCGTTTTACTTGCTTCTTTTAACCAGGACCAGGTTAAGGCGCTTTCGGATCGATTGGCAACTGTTAATAGTCGGTATAAACGGGTAAAGGCGAACTTTTATCAAAAAAATCTTTCATAAAACTAAGAAAAGACAGCCATTTTCGGCTGTCTTTTTTGTTAAAAAGATAATTTATTTTGTTAGGAGTGTTGACATGAGAAAAAATCTCATGTATATTAATGGCAACTTAATAAGTAATAGAGGTCGCAACCAACAAGAGTACCGAACAATGTTCGTGAAAGGGGCGGTTGCCGAAGCTGATGGGGTTAAAGCCATTTTGCTGGGCCAATAGTTAAGAGCTATTGGACTGTCGCTGCTAATGCAGCGGGGAGCTATTCAACTGTTTTTTTTGTGACTATTTTTAGACAATAATCCAAACGACAGGGATGAACCCCCGTTGTTTGGATTTTTTTATTGCCTAAGGAGGCTAACATGGTTGTCGCTAATCACCGTCCAAGTCGTTTATTGATTTCAAAGGCAGCGGTGGCCAAAAATTTGCAAGTCATGCGTGAAAGTAGTCACGCCAACTTTATTTTCATGACGGTGAAGGCCAATGCTTATGGCTTTGGTTTGTTAGAAATGAGTCAGGCTGCCGTTGAAGGCGGTGCCGATGGCCTTGCGGTGGCTGTGATGGATGAGGCAATTGCCTTACGTAAAGCCGGCTTTTGCCAACCAATCTTGGTTTTGGGCCTCACGTCTCCTGACTTTGCCCAACTAATGGCCGATTACCAAATTATTGCCACAGTTGCTGATCGTGAAACGTTGAAACGGGCCGAAGCAAATTTGCGTCTTGGCGGTCCTAAACTTCCGGTTAACTTGGCGGTTGATACGGGCATGGGACGGATTGGTTTTCGTGACCGGGAAGAATTGAGTGCAGCAATCGACGATGTACAAGATGCTGATTTCTTACTTTACCAGGGCATTATGACCCACTTTGCCACGGCTGATGCTGTTGACACAACATATTTTGAAGGTCAGTTGGCAACTTGGCACGAGCTCACTGATGGTCTGCCAATGCCACCGATGGTCCACTTGGCTAATTCGGCTGCAGCCTTATACCGGGTTGACCAGATGCCAATGGATGTCATTCGAGCAGGGACTTCGGTCTATGGTATCGAGCCCTCCGAAGGGGTGCTAAAGCCTGACAACTACCTAGAACCGGTCTTGACGCTTGAATCCGAGGTTGTGATGATTAAACAACTGCCGGCCGGTGCTTCCGTTTCCTATGGTGCTACTTATCAAACCACCAAGGATCAATGGATTGCAACTTTGCCAATCGGCTATGGTGATGGTCTACCCAGAGAAGCTGTTGGCTTTGAGGTTTTGGTTAATGGCCAAAAGGCGCCAATTGTTGGTAAGTTAGCCATGGACCAACTAATGATTGCTCTTGAAGAACCTGTCCCGGTTGGAACTAAGGTGACTTTTATTGGTAAAAATCGGGACCAGGAAAACACGCTGATTGCTTTTTCCCACTATTGTGAAATTGATCCATGGGAAATCACGATTGGCTTCCAAGACCGCTTAGCACGGTACCTGGTTGATTAAACCTCTAGGCTTCACCTAATAATATTTTGATTGAAAAAAGAAAAGAAGGAAAGATTCTTATGTCAAACCACTTGCAAGTAAATGACCAAGACCAGCTCATCATTGGTGGCGTGTTAGCCACTGATTTGGCCAAGGAATATCAAACGCCATTGTACGTTTATGACGTATTGACCATGCGTAAGCAGATGCGCGCCTTTAAGAAGGCCTTTGACCAAGCTGATCAAAAAGGAGCCGTTGCCTACGCTTCAAAAGCATTTGCTTGTCAGGCAATGTATCAGGTGGTTGCTGAAGAAGGTCTGCACCTAGACCTGGTTTCCGCCGGTGAAATTTTTACAGCGGTGGCTGCGGGTTTTCCGATGGACAATGTTTCCTATAACGGGAATAACAAGTCACTTTCTGACTTAACCTTTGCTGTTGAATCCGGAGTCGGCACGATTATTATTGATAATTTTTTGGAACTTGATCTTTTACATCAGGTAATGGCGGACCGAAAGGGACAGCAAAACGTCATCTTGCGTGTGGTTCCAGGAGTCTCAGCCCACACTCACGATTACATTCAAACCGGTCAAGTTGATTCTAAGTTTGGCTTTGATTTGGAATCCGGTCAAGCTAAGCGGGCATATGAATTGGCTGAAAATGATCAAAGCTTGCACCTCCTTGGT
The DNA here is from genome assembly GCF_058508565.1 of Fructobacillus sp. ESL1117. Taxonomy (NCBI): domain Bacteria; kingdom Bacillati; phylum Bacillota; class Bacilli; order Lactobacillales; family Lactobacillaceae; genus Fructobacillus; species Fructobacillus sp. ESL1117. The sequence continues at coordinate 166,973 of NZ_CP196385.1, forward strand.
TTATCGGCTCATATTGGTTCTCAGATTTTTGAAGAAGACGGTTTTGAATTGGCCGGCCAGAAATTAGTTGACCTGTGTGCTTCTTGGGATTACCAACCAGAAGTATTGGACCTTGGTGGTGGCTTTGGAATCGCCTATACGGATGCTGATCAGCCACGTTTACCAGAAGAGCTCGTTTTGGCATTGCTGAACAGCGTTCAGGAACAAACGGCTCAAAAGGGCATGCGTCAACCAGATATTTGGATTGAACCGGGTCGATCAATTGCCGGACCGGCCGGTTACAGTTTGTACACCGTCGGTTCACGAAAGGATATCCCGGGTGTTCGGACTTACTTGGCTGTTGATGGGGGGATGGGTGATAACATTCGTCCGGCTCTTTACCAAGCCGACTACCAGGCAGTCTTGGCCAACAATGTTCACGGAAAGCCGGCAGAACATGTTCGCTTAGTTGGTAAGTATTGTGAGTCAGGCGATGTCTTGATTCAGGACCAGGAGTTGCCCGTCACTGAGCCAGGCGACTTGGTAGCTGTTTTGAATACAGGTGCTTATGGTTATTCCATGGCTTCTCGTTACAACCGCAATCCTGTACCGGCCGTGGTTTTTGTTGAAAACGGCCTTTCACAACTGGTAGTTAGGGGCGAAAGTCTAGCTGATTTAACCAGCCATGACCGGCCTTACCAATTACCTGGTAAGTGGTAAAAAAGCGTATGTAGGGCATGCTTAATTTTATTAACCCGCCTTGCTTGGCTGAAAGAAACAATGGGATTTAAATAAAAAGAAAATAACCGGAAAAGGAAAACAAAACATGACTGAAATGGACACAGCAGCGATTATTAACTATCTGGCAACTTCTCAAAAGAAGACACCGGCCAAGGTGACCTTAGCGGGTGATTTGACTCAAATTACATGGCCAAATGATGTACAAGCCTTTATTGGAGAGAAGACTGGCAGTGTCTTTGGTGATATGCAAGTTATCCAAACAATTTTGGACGACAACCAAGCAGCCATTACTGACTACCATGTTGAATTAATTGCCCGTAACTCCGGGGTGCCGCTGTTGAACACTCAACACTTGAATGCCCGGATTGAACCAGGAGCTTTGATTCGTGACCGAGTTCAAATTGATGACCAGGTTGTCGTCATGATGGGGGCAATAATTAATATTGGTGCCAAAATTGGTGCCGGCTCAATGATTGATATGGGCGCTGTCTTAGGTGGCCGAGCTGAAGTTGGCCGGAACTGCCACATTGGTGCCGGTGCCGTCTTAGCGGGTGTGATTGAACCTGCTTCAGCAGAACCTGTTCGTGTTGGTGATGGGGCTTTGATTGGTGCCAACGCAGTGGTCATTGAAGGGGTTCAAGTTGGTGCCGGAGCGGTTGTGGCCGCCGGTGCGATCGTGACAGAAGACGTGCCTGAAAAAACCGTTGTTGCCGGTGTACCGGCTAGGGTCATTAAGCAAATTGATGCTCAAACTGAGCAAAAGACGGCCTTGGTTGCTGCCTTACGCGATTTGTAAACAAGGGGGATGCTGCAAAGGTCTGGGAGCTGGCCGCGCGCCTTAGCCGATTAGAGAGATAGTTTCATGGTCCATGAAAGGGAGGCTTTGATGTCCGATTCAACCATTAATTTAGTGAAGGTTCGGCGTGACTTACACGCCATTCCAGAGTTGGCCTTGCACGAGGTGCAAACGCAACAATATTTGAAAAAAACAATTGCCACCTTTGCCAGTGACTTCTTAACAATCAAAGAGGTGCCGGAAGTTGAAACGGCCTTGCTAGTTCGCTTAGCAGGGACGCATCCGCAAAAAACAATCGGTTACCGGGCTGATATTGATGCCTTACCCATTAAGGAAGAAACGGGCTTACCCTTTGCTTCAAAGCATCCAGGTGTGATGCATGCCTGTGGCCACGATATTCATATGACGGTTGCACTGGGAATTTTGGCTTACTTTGCGAAAAATCAGCCGAAAGATAATCTCATTTTTATCTTTCAGCCGGCTGAGGAATCCGAGGCTGGGGGTAAACGTTTGTATGAAGCCGGTGCGCTCACGGGTGATTTTAAACCGGATGAGCTCTACGCTTTGCATGACCAGCCAGCTTTGCCTGCCGGTCAGATTGCGACCAAAATGGGGACGCTCTTTGCTGGAACAACGGAGATTCATCTACAAGTTGTTGGCCAGGGTGGTCACGCGGCTTATCCACAGCAAGCAAAGGATGCTTTGCTTGCCGCTTGCTCCTTTGTCAATCAGGTGCAAACCGTGGTTTCCCGTAATGTTAATCCGATCCATGGTGGGGTCGTGACGATTGGTTCCTTTCACGCTGGTACCATTGGCAACGTTATTGCTGGTGAAGCTAAGTTGGCCGGCACAATTCGGGCCTTTACCCAAACAGACTTGGAGCTGATGCAAAAACGGGTCCGCGCGATTGCGGAGGGAATTGCCGCGGCCTGTGATGTTCAAATGAATTTGGAACTCATTCAGGGTGGTTACTATCCGGTTGAAAATAATCCAAAGACCACGGCAGCCTTGATGGCTTTCATGGAAGAAAATCCGGAAGTTGACTTTGTTGAAGCACAACCAGCAATGACTGGCGAAGACTTTGGCTTCTTACTCCAGCAGTTTCCAGGCACGATGTTTTGGCTTGGGGTTGGAGATCCCGAACACAGCCTCCATGATGCCCGGTTAAATCCCGATGAACGAGCTATAAATGCTGGTGTTCAAGCGATGGTTGCTTATTTTAACCAGCAAATGGCCCAGTAGCTAATACCTAGGTAAACTGATTTTTCAGCTTGCCAGTTAAAAAATGATTAAAGAGATGCAAGCAGTCGCTATAGCTAGAGATGAGAGAGGATGGCTTTTGATGATGACAGCAAATTTAATTACCGCATTAATTACCCCATTTACCAGTCAGAATGAAATTGACTATGAGGCCTTGGACCGTTTAACGGACAAGTTATTGAATGAAGGAACGGAGGGCTTTGTTATCGGTGGTACGACCGGTGAGTCACCTACGTTAACGACGGAAGAACGGCTTTCCTTATACCGTCACTTTGCCCAGTACGTGGACGGTCGAGGACCTGTGATTGCCAATGTTGGCACAAATAATACGACAGAGTCTGTGGCTTTAGCCGAAATTGCAAGCCAAATTGAGGGTGTGACTGGTATTTTAGCGGTTACGCCTTACTACAATAAGCCTGATCAGGATGGCATGATTGCCCACTTCACGGCAATTGCCAATGCCAGCCAAGTACCATTGATGTTGTATAACATCCCTGGTCGGTCAAGCGTTTCGATGACAAATGATTCCGTCTTGTTCTTAGCCCATCACCCAAATATTAATGCGGTGAAGCAAGTGACTTCGATCGACGATTTGGCCGTTTTGGTCAATCAAGCGCCAGAGGACTTTGCCGTTTACACTGGCGAAGATAGCCAAACATTGGCAGCGAAGGCCGTTGGTTGTGCCGGGACAATTTCAGTTGCCTCCCACCTTTATGGCCGGGAAATGCAGGCGCTCTTTACGGCTCTTGAGGCTGGTGATGTGGCCTTGGCAGGTCAGTATCAACGTTTTTTGACGCCGAAGATGAACGTTTTGTTCTCTCATCCATCGCCAAGTCCTGTGAAGGCCATCTTAGCTAAGCAGGGCTTGGTTGAAAATCAGTTACGTTTACCATTGCTGCCTTTGACTGAGCAGCAAACAGCAGAAGTAGAAGCCGTATTAGGCCGACAAGGAGTTATCGCATGAAAACCGTCTTTCTCGCAGGAGCCCAAGGAAAAATGGGTCAGTCAATTGAAGAACTGATTGAAGGACAAGCCGATTTTTCATTGGCTGGTCGCTTAACGACGAAAAAAGCATTGGACCAACAGTCGCAAAAGCAAGCAAGGACTGTGCCAACCTTTACTGACTTATCAGCCATTGATGTCAGTGCCGATGTTTGGGTTGACGTGACCAATCCAGCAGCTGCCTTTGAAAATGGCCAATACGCCTTAACTCATGGTTTTGACTTGGTGATGGGCACGTCTGGCTTACAGGCAGACGATTTGGAAAAATTACGGGCGTTGGCTTTGGAAAACGACCAATCGGCATTGGTTGTTCCTAATTTTTCAATGACGGCAGTCTTATTAATGCAATTTGCCGGCCAAGCGGCTAAATATTTGCCCGCTGCCGAAATTATCGAGGCTCACCATGAGGATAAGGTTGATGCACCATCTGGGACGGCAAAGGCGACTGCTGATCTGATTGTTTCTGCCCGTCAAAAAGAACCTGCTATTCCACATTCGGCTGCCTTGGCCCGTGGTGACCAAGGTCAGGGAGTGCCAATTCATGCGATGCGTTTGCCAGGTATCTTAGCCGAAGAAACAGTTGTCTTTGGTTCTGCTGGAGAAACATTAACAATAAAGCAATCAACTAATAATCGTTCGTCTTTCATGACTGGTGTTGCTCGTTCGATTCGAAATGTCAATGAAATTTTTGGACTAGAGATTGGTTTAGATAAAGTTCTCTAATTTTTTTCTAATAATATGGTAGAATTGTGCAAAGCAATGTAAAAAAATTTGTTTAGAATAGGAGTGGTTTTCATGGTTCAAGTCAAAGAAAGTTTGTCGAAGCAGTATAACCAATTGTTCGATATCGTGCCACCGGCGGCCATCAGAGCAGTTGACATTAAGTTGTCAGCAGTTCCAGATATCATCAAACTCACCCTTGGTGAGCCTGATTTTGCTGTTCCGGATGTCGTCAAAGAAGCCGTTAAAAAAGCAGTTGATGATAACGACTCCCATTATGCGCCTTCACAAGGAACTTTAGCCTTACGTCAAGCCATTTCTGATTATATTCATGAACGCTTGTCTGGCCCGATTTATGAGCCAAAAAGTGAAATTTCAGTGACTATCGGAGCTTCAGAAGCCATTTATGATTCATTGTCCGCACTCTTTAACCGCGGCGAAACGATTTTAGTACCAACACCAACATTTTGCTTTTACCAAGCTGAAGCCTTGCGTCTTGGCTTGAAGGTGGTCGAAATCAACACGGCACCTTCCTACTTGTTTACGGCTGAAATGTTTGAAAAGGCAATTCAAGAACACCCCGAAGCAAAGGGATTGGTGTTGAACTTTCCTGGTAACCCAACGGGTGTTACCTATGATGAAAAAGAGCTCCAGGAACTTGCTGCAGCTATCAAGAAGACGGACGTCTTGGTTTTGTCGGATGAAATTTATGCTGAGTTGACCTATGGCCAGACACACCAGTCGATTACAAGATATATTCCTGAACAAACGATCTTGATTAGTGGCTTGTCCAAGTCACATGCGATGACTGGATACCGGGTTGGTTTTATTGCCGGTCCAAAGGCCTTGATGAAGATGGTTGGCCTGGCGCATTCCGGTGTTGTGACGACGGCACCAGGACCAATGATGGCTGGTGCTCTGGCTGCCTTAACGGTAGCTAAAGACGCGCCAAAGAAAATGCGCGATACCTATCAAAAGCGCCGCGACATTGTCCTCGCTGGCTTGCAGGAGGCTGGCTTTACGGCACCAACACCAAAGGGCGCCTTTTATATTTTTGCTAAGATTCCTGATTTTTTACCACAAGATGACGAAGCCTTCGTTTATGAATTAGGTGAAAAGGCTCAGGTGGGGACGATACCAGGTTCCGTCTTTGGCACTGGGGGAGAGGGGCATATTCGTATTTCTTACGCAACTTCGACTGAAAAATTAGAAGAGGCAATGCAACGAGTCATTGCTTATGCCAAGACTGTTAAGGAAGCAACTGAACTTTCACCAGCAGAATAACGATTAAATAGCCATGAGCTCGGATATTATCCAATTTCTTGGCTATTTTTTTGCTATAATAAACAATAGTTATGACAAATCGGAGAAAGAATTTTTATGGAAGTTCACGATAACTTACGAGTCAGAATGGCCCGGCCCAAACGGTTTTCTTGGGTTAAATTTTTAATCGTCTTGGTGACAATTTTCCTGATTGTAGCCGGTGCTATTTATGCTTACGCCTACATGGCGTTACAGCCAATGGCCAAGGCTGAATCAAATGTGCAAAAAACGGTTAGCCAAAAAACCGCATTGACCAACCTACATAATGTCACGGTGGATGATCGCAATGGCATGGTTTATGCCGTTCTTGGTCAGGATAGTGCTGGGCAACAAAAGGTGGCGCTCGTTCAGGGGCAGCATGGTACTGTGACCACTTTTGATTTTGGCAATGGCCTGTCACGGACTGATTTATTAAAGCGGATTAAGGCCAAGTACAATCCAAAAAAGGTTTACTCGGCTAACTTGTCACTTTACCAAAAGACTTTGGTCTGGGAAATCAGCTACGAGAGCCAAAATGGTGACATGAACTATTTGACAATGGATTACAAGACCGGCACCGTTTATCGGGCAATTAATGGAATTTAGGGAGAAAATGATGTTGCAAGCAAGTGATTTTTCAAAACGGACTCAAGCCGTCCAACCCTCAGCCACATTGGCCGTTTCTAAACAGGCGAAGCAGATGGCGGCCGCAGGAATTGACGTGATTAACCTTGGTGTTGGGGAGCCTGATTTTACGACGCCAAAGGCCATTAGTGAAGCGGCGATTGCAGCTATCAAAGGCGGCCAAACTTCTTTCTATACGCCCGTTGGTGGTATTTTGCCATTAAGAGAGGCCATTGCTGAACAAACAACTAAGAAAACGGGCCAGGCCTTGTCGGCTAACCAGGTGACGGTTACTTCCGGTGCCAAGTTGTCTTTGTACACGATCATGCAGGTACTCTTAAATCCTGGTGACCAAGTTGTCATGCCCGAACCCTATTGGGTTTCTTACGTTGAACAGGTTCGTTTGGCGGGTGGGGTTGCCACAACCGTGAAGCCTAAGACGGCAGCGATGAAGTTGACGCCAGCAGACCTCGATGATGTAGCCGGACCCGTCAAGTTGATTATCCTGAATAATCCTGCAAATCCAACTGGGCAGGTTTATAGCCGAGCCGAAGTGTTGGCTCTTTTGGACTGGGCTGATGCTCACGATAGTTTCCTCTTGTCTGATGAAATTTATGGTCAATTGGTTTACAATGGGCAGACGTTTACTTCAGCTTTAGCTTTGAAAAAAATCAAGAATTCGCGCTTGATTATTGTCGATGGGGTTTCAAAGTCCTATTCGATGACCGGTTGGCGTATTGGTTGGACAATTGCCGATGAAAAAATCATTGCCGAAATGAATAAGCTTTTGGGTCATATGACTTCTAATCCAGCCGCCGTTAGTCAATACGCTGCCTTGGCTGCCCTAACAGTTGACCAAAAGATGGTTGAGGATATGCGGGCTACCTTTGAAAGTCGCTTAAATGAAACATATGCTAAGCTGATAGCTATCCCAGGATTGTCTGTTGCGCAAAAACCAGAAGGAGCCTTTTACCTATTTTTTAAGGTTGATCAAGACCTTTTGGACAAATTGGGCCTAAAGTCAACGCTTGATTTTGCTACTACGCTCTTAAAACAGGCCCACGTTGCTATTCCGGCCGGTGAAGGTTTTGGAATGCCGGGCTATTTGCGCCTATCATATGCGCAAGACCAAGAAACAATTAATGAAGCCCTCGACCGCATCATGGCTTTTGTTCAGTAGTTTTTTGTCCTAGTTGACGGCTGTCAAAATTTTTATCATAATAAAGTTAATAAGTAAAATGTGAGGAGTCGGGCATTAGCCCGAATAATTTATGAGTGAAACAACGATTCCAACAATCCAAATTGTTGATGCACCGAAGTATGTCGGCCAAACAGTAAAAATTGGTGCTTGGTTACGGCAAAAGCGTGGGTCAGGAAAGATGGCCTTTTTGCAATTGCGTGACGGAACTGCTTTTTTCCAGGGTGTGGTTGCCAAGGCTGACGTTTCAGAGGAATTGTTTAATTTAGCCAAGGATTTGAAACAGGAAACATCATTGTATGTGACCGGTGAGATTCATGCAGACGATCGGTCATCATTTGGCTACGAAATTAGCATTACTGGCTTAGAAGTCATTGGTGAGAGCCATGATTACCCAATCACACCCAAGGAACATGGTACGGAATTTTTATTTGATGAACGCCACCTTTACTTGCGCCACATCAAGCCATTTGCCACATTAAAAATCCGCAATACCTTGATTGCAGCAACTTACGAATTCTTTAACCAGGAAGGTTTCATTAAGTTGGATGCTCCTTTGCTGACAGGGTCTGCCCCTGAAGGAACAACCGAATTGTTTGAGACAGATTACTTTGGTCAATCAGCTTATCTATCACAAACGGGACAGTTGTATGCTGAAGCGGGTGCCATGGCCTTCTCAAGGGTCTTTACTTTTGGACCTGCCTTTCGTGCCGAAAAGTCAAAGACACGTCGCCACTTAACAGAATTCTGGATGATTGAGCCTGAAATGGCCTTTATGCACCAGGATGAATCCTTGGAATTGCAGGAACGCTATGTTGCTTTCTTGATTGAAAAGGTTTTGGAAAGAAATGAACAGGAATTGGACTTGTTAAATCGTGACAAGGACTTGTTGCGTTCTTATACGCAGTTACCATTCCCACGTGTTTCGTATGATGATGCGATTAAGTTGTTGCAAGAAAACGATTTTGACGTGGAATGGGGTGTTGACTTTGGTTCACCTGAAGAAACATTCTTGGCCAACCACTTTCAAAAGCCCGTCTTTATTGTCAACTTTCCCAAGGCAATCAAGGCCTTTTACATGAAGCGCCATCCAGATCGTGATGACGTGGTCATTTCCGCTGATTTGTTGGCGCCAGAAGGCTATGGTGAAATCATCGGTGGATCGGAACGTGATACTGACTACGACTATTTGAAGGCTCAGATTGAAAAAGAAGGTTTGGACATGGATGAGTACGGTTGGTATTTAGACTTGCGCAGATATGGTTCTGTACCACATTCAGGTTTTGGTCTTGGTTTGGAACGAATGGTAACCTTCGTGACTGGCGAAGAACATATTCGTGAAGCCATTCCATTTCCACGGATGACGCATCGTTTGCGTCCATAAAGTAGACAAAAAAGCGCCCAAGGGTTTCTTGGGCGCTTTTGTCACGATTGACGAGGAGGGTTTGATGGACAATAAATTACAGGCCTTCTTGCAGGCTGGGAGCACTAATCTTGAAAACGCTTTATTAGTGCATTATCAAGATTTGGGTTTTGATAATGATGACTTGGTCCTTTTTTTGCAGGTTAAACGCCTTCAAGATCAAGGTGACCAGGCCGATCCGAAGGTAGTTGCCCGGATAATGAAGGCCACAGAAAAAACCGTTGTGAGTCGGCTCATGTCAATGGTTGATCGAGGCTTAATGAAGGTTGTCGGTCAAGGACGTCAGGGCGAAATTTATGATTTCTTACCACTTTACGAACGCCTGCTCAATGGTCAGGGGCTTAGACCAGCCAATAATGTTGTTTCGGCCGGTGAAAAAAGTCGTCAAGAAGTGGTTCGGATTTTACAGGGCGAATTTGGCCGCAATCTGTCACCATTGGAAATGCAAACGGTGGCTCAGTGGTTTGACCAAGATCATTTCGATCCAAACATGATGGTCTTGGCGATTCAAGAAGCAGTAGCCAACAATGCTCGGAGTTTGCGTTATATTGAGGCTATTCTGGTGAATTGGCAACGTGATAATTTAACTTCGCCCCAGGCGGTCCAAATTGCTAAAGAAAAGCGTCGTGGTGTGGTTTATCAAGCAAGACCTGCCAATGGTCAGGGCCAAAATCAACCTGAAAAAAAGCAACCAATTGTGCCAAGCTTTAAGTTAGATGACCTCTAATAAGTTAGATGACCTCTAAATGGTTGAAAACGAATGGACAGGCTGAGAATCGGTCGGTTTTATTGTAAAATTAAGCGACCGAGGTTATCCTGGTGAAAGCCTAATAGTGGCCTGGGACCAGTCTGGTCGACCAGACAAACAAGTTTTGTTTTTGGGCTGACTTGACTCAGTCTCGTTTGCAATTGTCCAAGCGTCAGTGGTTTTTTCCCAGCAACGAAGGCGACTTCGCTTTGTTGGTTGAAAAAGCGTAATTGCGCTAAGGGCCTGATTTGGTCGCGGTCGTCTTTGACTTGGCCAAACACTTCGGTTTGATTTGGTAGGTAAGTTGTCAGGGCAAAGAATTCACTGATTATCATAGTATTTATATTATAAAAGGAAAATGATGGAAAAGAAATATCGTTTAATGGCAACAGTTGCAGCGGGCTTAGAGTCTGTCTTAGGCCAAGAATTAAAAGACCTGGGCTTTGATGTTCAGGTTGAAAATTACCGAGTTTTCTTTGAAGGGACTCAGGCCGATATTTTACGGGCTAATTTATGGCTCCGGACCGCCGACCGAGTGAAAATTGTGATTGGTTCCTTTCATGCGACAACTTTTGATGATCTTTTCGAGGGGATCAAAGCTTTGCCAATGGAAGATTACCTCAATTATGATTCGGAATTTCCTGTCGCCGGTCGTTCACAAAAATCAGCCTTGCACTCGGTGCCAGATGTCCAGTCAATTACGAAAAAAGCGATTGTCTCCCGCTTGCAGGAAGCCTTTCACGTTCGAACTCGTCTGCCAGAAACCGGCTTTTTTGCACAATTGGAAGTTATGGTGACTAAAGATGAAGTCATGTTGACTTTGGATACAACCGGACCGTCGCTTTTTAAGCGTGGTTACCGAGTTGAAAAGGGACCAGCACCGTTGAAGGAAAACTTTGCAGCGGCCTTAGTGCTCCTGACCAATTGGAAGAAGGACTTGCCCTTTGTCGATCCAACTTGTGGTTCTGGAACAATTCCAATTGAGGCTGCTTTGATTGGTCGTAACTTAGCACCAGGTCTGACTCGTGACTTTGATATCGAAAAGATGGATTGGTTTGATCATAGCCTTTCGGATACGATTCGGGATGAGGCCGAAGAACAGGCCGATTACGACACGCCATTGAATATTTTCGGCTATGATATTGATCCGAGAATGGTTAAAATTGCCCAAGAAAACGCTAAGCATGCCGGTTTGTCGCAAGACATTACTTTTGAAACCCTTGCTGCTGGTGATTGGCAAACAAAAGAAGAGCGTGGTGTCTTAGTAGCAAACCCACCATACGGTCAACGACTCGGGGAACTCGAAGAAGCCGAGGGTCTCTATCAGCAAATGGGAGCGGTTTATAGTCGTTTGCCTTACTGGTCGAAGTATATTTTAACTTCTGATTTATCATTTGAAAAAGTGTTTGGCCAAAAAGCAACGAAAAAGCGCAAACTGTTTAACGGGCAGTTGCGGGTTGATTACTTCCAGTATTGGGCTAAGAAAGCTGAAAAAAAGTAGAGTATTCCAAATCAGAATAAAGAATCCGTGAAAAAGATTGTCAGATGACAATCTTTTTTTTGTTGTTATTTTTTAATTTTCTTCATTTAAATTAATAAAAAATAAAAATTAAGTGACTGACTTCCTTAACTATGGATGCCAACAAGACGATAACAAAAGTTTTGTTTTAATATTTTAAAAGAAAACGCTTTCTTTTATCAATTTGTATTTTATACAAACTGCTTATATAATCAAATTGTAATAAAAGCAAATAAAGTAAAGGAATAGCAAATAATGGATATCAATAACAAGTATACAATCTATCAATCGCGGCACGCCTGGTTGGTAGCATCGACTATCTTCGTTTCGAGTGTTTTAACTGTGGTAGATGGCCATTACCAAATTAACGGCCATGCTGCAGAAGTTCGGACGGCACAAAATATTCAAGTCAATGACAATCGGGAGCAAAAAAAGTATCCGGAAGCTGCCAAGAAGGATTGGAATCAAGCTGACTTGGGGATGAATGTTTCCGGAACAGAAAGTAATCAAAAGAACCAAGAGCCTGCTGAAGGTAATGATGATCATACTAATTTTCTCTTTGATCAACGTCTTCCTGAGAGTCGTCACCAGGGTCCGGGAAGAACCTTAGGGGCAACCGCTACGACAAAAAGTACGGATAAGATAGAACTGGAGTCAGATAAACAAGGACCAGAGCAGAACCAAAAGCCATCCAATACAAAAGATCAGGAAAAGGACTTAGGAGAAACTAATTTAGCCAAGCAACCATTACTTTCATTGTATGAGCAAACAACTGATGCTTATGAAAAATTAGTCAGATCTTTAAAAACAAGCGAACCGAATTTAAATGGCGGTGGAGATGCCGTGTTAGACAGTGACCAGCGTCACATTGCTAAAGCTGGCCAGATGATTTTTGGTGAACCAGACAATTCGTTACTGGGGTTGGGCAGTGCTAAAAATGACTACTCGAATGTTTCCCAAATGCGATTAATGGTTGATGACTCATATACCCAAAAATTAACGGATCAAGTCAGGTCATTACTTGGTGAAGAGCAGAAAGCATCGAGAACGAGTTATTTCCCAAATCAAAATGCTCTTGTCTTGGGCGGCGGCATGCCATTAACAGCCAATATTTATTCTTCAAATGAGTCATCTTTAAATCCGGAACGTTATTATAAAATGTTGCAGGCAACCCTCAGTGCCGTTGCCAATGTTCTCAGTGTTGGTATGGTTCATGATAAGTTGACAAATAACTACGACCAGGGTCAATACGGAGTTTACTTACGTGTAGCGGTACCAGCTGGTGTTGATCCAAATGAATTTCTGAAGACCCTTAACTTAGACAGTAGCCGTTTTGCGGCGGAAATGAATTTTAATGCAACATTAGGCATTGACCGGTTAGTCAGTACGATCCCAGGGTTGAGCAAAATTTTGTCGCAAGGTTTGGGCTTGCCAGTTAGTGGGAATATTGGTTCTATTGTCGATTTGGTCTTAGGGAATACAGTTAGTCAGCTAAATGAAAAATACGGCACTAATTTGTCCTTTAAAAATTCAGATAGCCCGTTTTATCCAATTACAATTTATCCAAAAGCAACCAAGGTCAACGATCAAGAGGATCCCAATGCACTCTACTTACTGGTTCGAGGTGATGAATTGAATCACTATAGCGGTGCGGTGACTGAGGCAAAAATTTTACTGACGAAGTTCTTTATGGAAACACTGTCATGGGCTGGCAATATTCAGGGTAGCGCTTATGGCTACTTGAACTTCGATTTAAACCGTTACTCCGGTAATATGAGTAGTCAAGAAATGAAAAAACGTTACAATGCCGATGGTCAACACCAGCAACAGCTGGCGGATATGGAGCTTTATGCTGACGATAGTCCATATAAAATTTTGACGCGACACCAGCTACCCCCACAAGAATCTGGTCATGCTTTTCTGTCTTTAAACCTAATGGATAGTAATGATATGCTTGCTCGCTCGAGCCATGATTATGGTGAAAATGGGGATTTGGGTCGTGATATCGCACTGCGACGGGCCGATCAAAAAACTGTCCATCCGTTACCTTTATCAAAGGTACCAACATGGCGGGCCTATATTTCACTCTTTGATAAAGAAAAAGTTTTGAATACAAAGAAAGTAGCTGGGCATTCTGAAGAATGGGCAGAAGTTCCACACCAAGAACAAGTTCTTCCTGGTCAAGACCTTGACCACCGCGTTATCAAATTGTCGAATGGGCAAAATTTTTATGATCAAGCAGGGCGGTTTGACCGAGTAATTGACTATTTTGATCACCAGGTGTTGCTCGATGATCAGGGTTTTCACCCCAGTAAAAATGTACAATCGATCCGTTTGGTACGGTCAGTGGATCCGGCGGGTCAAAAAACTAGCCGGCAGGATTTTGCTATTTATAATCGTCCATTTACGGTTTACTATCACGGCGAAATGACATTGAACAACGGTGAAACAATTCCATTGAGGCCAACACAATTAACGGTTTTTCAGGAAAATCTCGACCAGCAATCACCGCTAGATAGTCAGCGGCGCGCTGCTTTTGCCACAATCAAAAAGCAGGGAGAATACCTCTTTAGTTTGATTCAGCATTTGAAACCAAAATTATTGGATCAAGTGACTGCTGACTATGGTCAAAAAATTCAAACAGTGGTAAGTGATGCCAACCAGAAATTAGACCAAGGTCAAACAACTACTGAAATTCAGCTGGTGCAAAAAGACCACCTTGACCAATTAATGGTCATTCAAAATCAGGCAACGCAAAACCAACCATTGCCTCCAGCATTACTCAATACAAATCGTGATTTAGCTTACCAACAGCTTGACCAAGAGGCACTTTCAACGAAGGTCGGCATTAATAATGCCCAGAGGCTTAATCAAGAGCAAAAGCGAGCTTTGCTCGCCAAGGTAGGAGTAGTTGCTCAGACTGGAAAGAATGAGATTGGTCTTGCGCCCGATGTGCCAGCAGTGCGTCGTGTTTTACTACGAAATGTCGAAGCATTGCGAGCAATTTTTGTCAGTCAAGCCAGCAAGGAGGACGCTCGGTTGACTTTGGTACAGGCTGGGCAAAAAAAGAAACAGGAATTTGCTGCGATTGTTCATGTTAACCAACAAAGTTTACACGAACAAGAAAAAAGGGTTGACCATGAAGTAACCGTTTATCGGCAACAGGTCAGTCAAGCTCAAACAGTAGCTGACTTAGCTCGGTCATTGGCGGATGGCCTACAGGCCATTGATGATGTGGCCAAGCCTGAATTGCAAATTGATTATCAACCAGTCAGTCCTGATGAAGTAAAGATTGCAGTTGTGGCTCTTCAAGAAAAGGGGTGGGGGACCAAAAAACGGTTTCGCGAAATTGCCCATACAGACTCAGTGAGTCTGCGCAGACAAGAGAAGTTGGTGACTGAGGAAATTAACCGGGGCTTAATGGCTATCCGTGCAGCACAAATTAAGCGAGAATTGCAGCAAGCACTCGACAGAGCATTGCGGGCAATTGACGGGGTTGCACAGCCACAGCTAATCAAAGAATTTCAAGCAGTTGCAGCAACTGATCGTCAACGTGCCATTGATGCAGTGGCAGCTGCTGGTCAACAAAAAAAGCAACTTTTTAAGAAAGTAGTGCACGTTGAACCTGATAGTTTAAATCAGCAGATCAACTTTGTTGATCAACTAGTGAAAAAAGCAATGATTTCTTTGCAGCAGGCTCAAACAAACCGGGAACTAGTTAGCATAATGGTTAACGCGTTCAAAGAAATCAATGCGGTCGCTAATCCAGCTAAGTTGATTGATTATCAGCCAGTTAGTCCAAATGACGTTCGTCACGCGCTTGCGGTTTTGCAACAGATTGGGCAAGAAAAAAGCGAGTTCTTCAATCAAATTATTGGTGTTGATCAAAGAAGTCTGGCAAAACAGCAAGCTGAATTGGAGCGGGTAATTTCGAATGGTATCGTGCAATTAAAACAGGCAGAAACTAACCGCGAATTTGAGCAGAGTTTTCAAGGAATCTGCCAATCTATTCGCGCGGTTGCCAAGCCAACAATTCAAAGAGAGCTGCAGAAGGTAACAGCAGCTGAGAAAACTCAATCAGTTGCCTTCTTAGAGCAAGCAGCTCAACGTCAGCGTGACTCTTTCAAAAAAATTGCTCATGTTGATCAAAAAAGTCTGGACCAACAACTGTCGGTTCTAGATGAGGTTCTCAAAGCCGGAACTCAATTGATTAACCAAGCAAAGACAAAGGGAGATTTTGCTAAGGCTAGCGAGCAGGCATTAACCGCAGTGAGGGCGGTCGCCAAACCAGTGGTGGAATTTGATTACCAAGAGGTCAATGTTCAGGCTGTGAGTCAGGCTTATAGCAAACTTTTAGACATTGTTTCAGCTAAGCAGAAGCAGTTTAAGCAGATTTTGCATGTTGATCCAATGAGTTTGGTTAAGCAAATGCAACTGTTAGACACCATTATGAAAGCCACGACAATCGAATTGAATCAATCAATGATTCAAAAAGACATCCGGAATGCCTACAATAAAGGAGCTAAGGCGCTTAATTTAGTTGCAGTGCCAAAAATTTTAAATCAATACCAGCCGGTTACGTCAGAAGAACGCCTGTTGGGTCAACGGACCTTGCAAAATGCTTGTACAGAGAAAAAAGCTGATTTTGCAGCCATTAACCATGTTGATCAAGAGAGATTAGAGGCTCAGAAATTAGTTCTTGACTCGGTTTTAGCAACAGGATTACAGGAATTGCAACAAGCAAAAACCAATGCCAGCTTCCGAAAGACTTTGGCGACTAACCTTGACCGTATTCAAAGGGTTAAAAAGCCGTCAATTCAAAAAGACTACCAACCGGTTACTGATATGAACCGTTATTTAGCACAACAGGCGATTAATTATGCTGGTCAGGCTAAAAAACAAGCTATTTTTGCTGTCAAGCACGGCGAACAAAAGAGTGTTCAACGGCAAGTGGAAGCAGTACAAAAAACCGTTGCACAAACGCAGCTAGCCATTATTCGAGCAGCGGTTCAAGGAGAAGTCGAACGGGCGGTCAAGACTGGCTTCGAGTTGCTTGCTAAGGTTGCCGGGCCAGTATTAGAATTTGATTACCAACCAGTCACTTTAGCTGATCGAAACCAAGCCTTTCTTGTCCTAAATCAAGCAGCTAATAACAAAAAAGCTACTTTTACAGCTATTGATCATGTTGATCCAGTGAATTTGTCACTGCAGGTCAGCTTGATTGAAAAAAATAGAACGAATGGTCAGGAATTGCTGTTAGGTGCGAAAAACAAGAAGGACCTTCGTCAAAAATTGGCGACAACATTAATGCACTTTGATCAAGTGGCTGATCCGCTGAAGACAATTGGTTACCGTCAAGTTGAAGTCAGTGATCAAGCAGATGCCAAGAATCAATTGAAAATTGCCGCTGAGAATCAAAAACAAAAATTTGCAGCTTTGGTGGGAGTTGATCCTGAAAGTTTGGCCCAACAGCAACTTTTAGTTGACCAAGAGCAAGCACTTGCCAATCACAGCGTCGATCAGTCCCGGACTGATGGGGAACTGAAAACTGCTTGCCAACAGGGACTGGCAGCAATTCGTCAAATTGCACCACCACATGTTCTGGAAGAACTTCAGCCAGCCTCAATTACAGACAAAAAGTTGGCTAAGGATTATTTGAATCAGATTGTGGCTAAGTGTCAACAATCCTTCCGTCAAATTAATCATGTGGATCAAACTAGCCTGACCCAGCAATTGCAGTTATTGAACCAAGCTAGTGAGCAAGGCAAAAAAAGTATTGACGAAGCGACGACGAAGGGGGCATTGAATCAGGTGCTTAGCCATGCTGAGCAAGCGATTACCCGTATCAGTCAACCTGGCTTACACCCGCTTTTTCAACCAGTTAGTCAGGATGAGAAAGCCGCTTTTGATGATATTCTGGTACACCAAGCTACTTTGAAAAAGGACCAGTTTACTGCGATTGTCCATGTTGACCAAGAAAGTTTCAGCCAACAACAGCAGGCTATTGATCAAGCCTTGGCACAAGCAAAGGACTTAGTTGCCGAGGCTAAGACGAAGTTTGATTTAAACCGGGCCTTTGTGACTGGATTGCAGGGGATTCAAGACGTCGCCCAACCGGTTATTCAAGTAGAATTCCGGCCAGTTGTCAAAGCTGACCGGAAGCAAGCATTGGCCATTGTCAATCAGGCCTTTTTGAAAAAACAAAAATATTTTGTTGGCCTGCAAAATGTGGTTCCTAATAGTTACAAGGGCCAAATGGCGGCTTTAAAAGCTGCTCGAAAGGCAGCAGTTTTGATGCTGTCAGCGGTTGAAAACCAAGGACAGTTGCATACCGCTCTGCAAGCAGGATTAGGTGCTTTGGGTCAAGTAGCCGAACCAACGTTAAAGTTGGCTTATCAACCAGTTAGTGTGGCTGATAAAATCGATATTGAAAAGATGTTGATTCAATATGGCCGTGCTAAGCAGGAACGATTTGCTAAGATTGCCCAGGTTGACCCAGATAGCCTCGAGCAACAGCAACAGCAAATTGATCACATCCTTGATCAAGTCAACAAGAACTTAGCTCAAGTTAAGGTGAATCAAGAGTTAACGACGGTACAAAAGCAGGTGTTGGCTAAGATTGATTTAGTTGCCGATCCAGTTTTGCTATCGGCTTATCAACTAGTGACAGACCGGGAGCGAGCCGTGGCAGAGCAAAAAATTACCGCTGCTAGCCAGTCAAAGCGGGCAGATTTTTGGGCCATCGAGCACGTTGATCAGCAGAGCTTGAAACAGCAGTTGGAACAACTAGCTGATGTTTTGCGGACAGGCCAGTCATTAATGCAGCAGGCCAAAGTACGCTATCAATTTGATGCAGCAGTTAAGCAAAGTTTAGCTGATATACAGTCAGTAGCCCAGCCAAGTATCGCCTCAGAATACCGTTTAGCTAGGGCAAATCAAAAAGTAGATGCGAAGCAGACATTACTGTTAGCAGCTAAAGAAAAGGTTGATTATTTTGCAAAATTGGATGGTGTCGATCAATCAAGTTTGATGATACAAAAGGAACTGTTAGCGGACATAGTGCAGCGTTACTCGGCTTTAGTTGATCAGGTAGAAACTGTTCACGATCTGCATGTACTTCTCAACAAGGCGGTGCAGGATGTTAACCATATAAAACAGCCACAGCAAAATTGGCAGGATCAAGCGGTTAATAAAGATGAAATTCAAACTGCGAGCCAAGATGTAACTGCGACAGGGGAAAACCGGATGCAGGACTTTGGGCAAATTATAGGCGTCGATCCAACCGCGTTAGCTCAGCAACAGCAAGTAGTGAGCCGGGCTGTCCAGGATGGTCTGGTGGCGATTAACTTGGCCAAGAATCATCGCCAATTAAAGGAAGTGGTTCAAAGCATTAAGAACGCGATTCAGAAGGTTCAATCACCACAAATACAATGGGTTTTCCGGCAGCCGACGAAGGCAGATCGGCAGAAAGCTAAGGATAATCTTCACCAAAAAGCAAATGAGCAAAAACAGATTTTTGAAAAGTTGCCAGGTGTCGATGCTAAGTCAGTAGCAAAGCAAGCCGCCACGATTGATCGAATCGTTCAACGGGCCAAGCAAAAATTAGATGAAGCTGTGGTGAATGCTGGTCTGATAGCGATTAAACAGAGTGCCTTGGAGGCTATTGGAACGGTTAATCAACCAAATCTGCTACGTTCTTTCCAGACAATTGATGTTAATGAAGTTAACCGTGCTGAAAGTGTAATCCAAGTTGTTGGAGATGGTTTGAAGAAGCAGTTTAATGCGATTGAAAATGTTGATCCGGTTAATTTGCAGCAACAAATAAACCGCATTGATCAGGTGATTACTATTGCTAAGAAACGGCTGAATGGTGCCAAGACGAATACTGCAGTTGATCAGATTCAGGGAGAAACTTTGGCTGACTTGGTCTCGATTGCCGCGCCAAGCGCATTAACGCTTGAGCGTGAAATACGGGAACAAGCACATCGTCAAATTGACTGGGCTGGTGCAAAGAAGCAGGCGGAAATTGACTTGCTACCAAGACCAGTTAAATTAACCTATCAAACTCTTGTCACTCAGTTACGGGCCATCTTAGCGCAGGCTCACCAAGCAGTCGTCCAGGCAAAGACTGTCCAGGATTTAGCTGAGCAATTAACAAAATTCTGGCAGATGATGAATACTTTAACGCTACCAGTGGCGACTGAAAAGCGCTCGGATCAAGCAGCAATTCAGGCAGCTGAGCGACAAGTTGATCAGGCAGGTGACAAGCAGCAAGCAACCATTGGATCAGCCCTGAAGGCCAATCAACAAGAACAGGAAGCAGCTATGGCTCAACTACAAAAAATACTTGCACATGCGCACCAGCAAATTAGCCAGGCAAAAAACCAACAAGACCTTGATGAGACTGTAAAGGCTATTTTGGATGCGATTAAAGCAACTACTAATTCTAAGGTTCCTCTCACCAAGTTGGCTATTAGTCCTGTTAAAGATGGCACTAAGGTCACTAGAGTTGGCGGAGTGGTGATAGCAGCCGACCTAATAGGCAGCTCTAAGAAAAGCATGGTGGCATTGGTGAAAAGGAATGATCAAAAGCCGGTTTCCTCAGTGCTGCAGCCAGTTGAAGAAACAAAAGTCACTGCTCAAACTAAACAGTTGCCCCTTGGTTTTCCAGAAAATAACGATACAAAAACCAATGTCAGTGAAAGCCCGCAAAAGCAGGAGCCGGTGATTCATAACAATGACTTACCAGTTCCAAATAATGAAATTGGTAGCAGCTTCAGCCAATCCAATTTGGTTAGCGTTTTACCACAAACGAATCAGCAGGTGAATAATCGTCAGTCGGTGAAAGCACTTATTTTGACCGTTTGGTTAACTGTCTTAACAGGATTTGGTTTGACCAAAAAACAGCCCGATGACATTGGGTAATTGGCACAGTTTGCGATAAAATTAAAAAATTCACGCAATTAGATTGAAATTTGTGTTTTTGAATGAAAAAGTCTTTTGAGGAGCCGGACAGAAAAGATCGATTAGTCACAGAGTAATCGAGCTTTTTTGTTTAGCAATGTTCATGCAAAAATTCATCAAGAAATCTGTTTTCAGAGACTTTATTTCCAAATTTGTTGTGCTATAATTGATGCCTGATGACATTTGGAAAGGAGTAGCGTACTGATATTAGTACGCGATATTACGCATATGCCAGCAGTATTTATGCGACGAGCACAGGCTCGTGATGTCTCTGAAATCGTTGCGATTTTGCAGACCGCCAAAGGTTATTTAAAGGAGCAGGGGATTGACCAGTGGCAATCCGATTACCCGAATGAAGCGACAATCCAAGCTGATTTGGATGCGCAACAGGGTTTTGTCTTAGTAGTCGGTGATGAGGTGGCAGGATACGCTGCTGCCTTTGAAGGGGAAGATCCACTCTACACGGATATTAAAGAGGGTAGTTGGGCCGATAGTGGTCACGAACACGACTATGCCTCACTCCATCGGGTAGCGATGTCGGATAAGTTCCGTGGCCAGCGACTAACACCACGTTTTTTCACGGCGTTAATTTCATTCTTTTATGCACGGGGTGCCCGCGATTTTCGCATCGATACCCATCCGGGGAATCTCCCTATGCAAAAGGTGATTGCCAATAATGGCTTTGAAAAGCGTGGTTCAGTTGATATGCTTGAAGCAGAACATATTTCAACAAAGCGCTTTGCCTACCAACTACTTATTAATGATTAAAGAAAAAGCCGTCAATCAGCTGATTGGCGGTTTTTTTGAGCTATAATCTTGGCTTAAATTCACTTTTTTAAACTAATAGTGTCCTTAATCTTGTAGGGCCTGGAGGGCCAGATAGTGGGGCCCCTGATTTTTTCGATCTGCAACCCATGTGTAAAAGGTTAAATCAGGATTGGGTAAGAGGGCTAAAATTAAATCGACTTCTTTTTGGTAGTGTTTGGCATAGCCTTTTTGCATGGAACTGACTAAAATTTTTGAATCCGAAACGATTTCAACAAGTTGGCTGGCTTGGAGGATGGCTAATTCTGATTTAATTGCCCAAAGTAAAGCTAAAAATTCAGCTTGGTGGTTATCCTCACAGTCCGCTAAGCGAACTTTTTTTTGGTATTGTTGACCATTTTGAACGAGAACAAGACCAGCACTGGCATGGTGGCTGTCCTTTTGGAAAGCAGCATCGATTGCTAAACGAATCACATTTTTATCCTTTCTGGGACTTTTCTTCAATTCTAACAATACCAGAATGCACCAGTAAATGGTAAAATAATAGATGTTTAGATACGGAACAAGGAGAACGTTTCATGCGTATTATTCGCGGTTTTTACCAACCGAAGGCAGACTGGTCCAATATTGCTTGGATTATGTGGCTATCCGTTTTAATCATTAGTCCTATTTGGGCTAGTGAGCTTTTCTATAATATTAATTGGTGGTGGGTAACCTATACCATTTTTATGATTTTGATTGGCCTATGGACTTTTTTGGGACGCAAAGTCATACTTGAAAATCAAACCTTAACGATTAGTAGTGCCTGGATGATGAAAAAACAAGTCATTAACCTGAATGACTCAGCAGTTAATTGGTTTTTTGACCAAAAGGCACTCATTATTGTCATTGGCGGTCGGCCACGGGCCTATCACCTTTCGAAGAGAATGGCGCAAGCGCTGAAAGGAATGGCCTAAATGGCTGAAACAACACTGGTCACATTGACAATTGATCAAGAACAGGGCCGATTAGATGCCGTTTTGGGACAGGCAAAACTACCATATTCGCGGTCAACACTGGCTAACTGGATTAAAGCAGGACTCGTATTAGTCAATCATCAAGCCGTGAAACGGTCTTATGTGGTCAAGCAGGGCGATGTTGTTAGCATTAACCCGCCAGCGGTGAAAGAAACGGCACTTGAGGCAGAAAATATTCCCCTTGATATTGTATACGAAGACGATGATTTATTGGTTGTGAATAAGCCGCAAGGGATGGTTGTCCACCCAGCGCCAGGCCATTCTGGGGGAACCTTGGTGAACGCTTTACTCTACCATGCCCCCTTATCAACAATTAACGGTGAATTCCGTCCTGGTATTGTTCACCGGATTGATCGTGATACCTCTGGTTTGCTGATGGTGGCCAAAAATGACCAAGCCCACCATGCCTTAGCTGCTGAATTAAAGGCTCATAAAACGCAAAGAATTTACTATGCGTTGGTCAAGGGCAACTTTGAGGAAAATGAAGGAACGATTGATGCACCAATCGGTCGTCATCCTAAGGATCGTAAGAAACAAGCCGTGATTGGAGATGGCCGTGAGGCCGTGACTCATTTCAAGGTGATTGAGCGTTTTGGCGGTTATACACTGTTAGAATTAGCATTAGAGACCGGTCGAACGCATCAAATTCGGGTGCACCTGGCTTACATTGGTCATCCCGTTGTTGGCGATAGTGTTTATGGTCACCAGGACAAGATTTTTAATATCAAATTACCAGGTCAGCTTCTTCACGCAAAAACGCTTGTGCTGACCCAACCAAAGACACAAGAAGAACTCCGATTTGATTCAGCACTACCGGCTCTGTTTGACCAGGTATTGCAAGAATTGCGTGAAAACCAAGGTTTATAATCGGTGAAAAAATCAGTTAATCGTGTTAATAGGCCCGACAGAAAGGACGAAACATGGCAAATAAAGTAGTGTTAGACCAGGATTCGATGCAACGAGCATTGACTCGAATCACTTACGAAATTTTGGAACGGAATAAGGGTGGTCAAAATCTCATTTTAGTGGGGATTAAGACTCGTGGCGAGTACTTGGCCCACCGGATTGCTGACCGCTTGGAACAACTGGAACAGGTTCAAATTCCTGTGATGGCGATTGATGTCACTAATTACCGTGATGATCACCTGGACAGTGGTGATGATTTGGGCTTGGACCCAGCTGAAAAACTCAACATTGCCAATCAAAACATTGTCTTGGTTGATGACGTGCTCTTTACCGGTCGGACCACTCGTGCTGCTTTGGATGCTTTGATTCAAATTGGACGTCCTCAGGCGATTGCTTTGGCAGTTTTGGTTGACCGCGGTCACCGCGAATTGCCAATCCGGGCTGATTTCGTTGGTAAAAACATCCCAACTGCCCAAAATGAAAAAATTAAGGTAAAAGTCAAGGAATTTGATGGGGAAGACTCGGTTGAAATTGTCCATTAGGACAAGTTAGTTCGTCGTGCCTTTGAAAATCAGGGCTGGAGAGAACCTGATTTTTTCGAAAATAGTAGATAATGAGAGAAAAAGTATGGAACGGCACCTAATTTTAGAGGATGGAACGGTTTTCTCTGGCCAAGGCTTTGGCGCACCAGCGACAACCTTTGGCGAGATTATTTTTGATACCGCTACCTCCGGCTATCAGGAAACAATTACAAATCCAATTTATGATGGGCAAATGATTGTCTTTGCGATGCCAGTTGTTGGCGCCGATGGCATTCATGCGGAGGCCTATGAGTCGACTACACCCAAAATTCGTGGTGTAGTTGTTCACGATTTGGCGGAAGTATCCACTAATCGGCAGCGGCGGATGAACCTGGACCGCTTTTTGCAGCATCATAATATTCCGGGACTGTATGAGGTCGATACGCGTAAGTTAATCCGCCACCTTCGCGAAACGGGCCCGCAAAAAGCGACAATTGTTGATGTTGTCGATGACCACGCAGTTGACCAGTTGGTGGCCACCGTGTTGACAAACAAACAGGTTCAAAACACGGCTACCCCGAAGGCCTATGCCAACCCTGGCCATGGTTTTCACATTATTGTGATTGATTTTGGTTTAAAACACGGGATTCTGCGAGTCCTTGGTGACTACGATGCCAATGTGACGGTCCTGCCCTATACAACAACGGTTGATGAAGTGTTGACACTGGACCCCGATGGTATTATTTTATCAACTGGTCCTGGTAATCCCGAGGATTTGCCTGATTCGGTCCTGACTTTGATTCGAGTCTTACAGACGAAAATGCCTTTGTTAGGTCTTGGTCTTGGACACGAGCTCCTGGCATTGGCCAATGGGGCTGAAATTCAAGCCTTACCGGCTGAATACCATGGTATGAATCATCCGATCCAAGAAATTATCTCGCAACAGCTTTTTTATGCCCGGCAGGGGCGTGGCTATGTGATTGATGAGCATTCACTAGATGGCAAGAAACTCTTTGTGACCCACCGCGATCTGGTTGATGGATCAATCCAAGGAATTCGTTTGCGCGACAATCCAGCCTTTTCTGTGCAATTCTTTCCGGATGGGGCACCTGGTCCTCTTGAAGCCAACGGAATCTTTGCGGATTTTTTTGAAACGGTAGCAGATTATGTACAAAAAAATAGTTGAAACGCCGGTTAAAAAAGTACTTTTTATCGGTGGTGGCGAAACAGACTTTGGCCTCCAAGGCGAAAGTGATGCCGCAATTTACCAAGTTTTGCCAATTTTAAATGGCCTTGGTTATACAGTGACAGTTTTGGATGATAATCCCTATTCGTTGGCCCTGGAATCACCAGCGGCTACCGGATTTTTACGGACTTTGACTGTCCAAAACGTAAAGAAAATTATTAAGTCTCAAAAGATTGATGGTGTGATGCCGCTTTTTGGTGGTGTGCGGGCGTTGCGTTTATGGGACCAGGTTGTTTCTGAGTGGCGTGAAGCAGATGGTGTTTTGCCACAAACGCTTGGTTTAGCGGCTAGCGAACTGCACGAGGTTAACGATGGGACTTTACTCTTTGACCGAATTGAGGAAATAGGCCTAAGTGTTACCGCCTCGGCCGTGGTGCAAAACCAAGAAGAAGCGAATGAAATGTTGCGCGATTTGGAATTGCCCTTGGTCATTCGGGCACACAACCCAGTTCAGGGCACGACGAGACAAATTGTTGAGCGCTTGGATGACTTTGACCGCGTTGTTAACCGGGTCATGGGTCAATCATTAACTAACGAGGTGCTGATTGCTAAGGCAATTAATGGTCTCAAAGAAGTCTCTGTCTTGGTTGTTCGTGACCGTGATGGTAACTGTCTTCAGGTCGGAGCCTCTGAAGATATGGATCCAATTGGCATTCATACGGCCGACTCACTCTCAGTTGCGCCGGTTTTGACGGTCTCCGATCAAATTTTGCAGCAAATGCGAATTCAAGCCTTTGCGATTGCTGACTTAATTGGCCTTCGTGGTGTGTTACACGTTCAGTTTGCTCTTGATGAAAAGACGGGTGAAATTTATGTAATTAAGGTTTCGCCTTATCTTGATCATTTGGCGAACCGGATGGCTGTGATGACCGGTTATCCTGTGATGCTGGTAGCAGCGCAGCTGGCCATGGGCAAGAAAATTACCGAGGTCTATTTGCCAAATGCCTTCCATGAAAAAACGGCGATTATGGAGCCGGTGATGGACCATATTGTCGTTAAGTTGCCGGTTTTCTCCTTTGGTGACCTGGAAGCGATGGGCATTAAAGTTAATCGTCAATTGAATTCAGTGCAAAAATCAGTTGGGTCGGCTTTGGGATTTGGTCGAACATTTGTGGAAGCGATGGAAAAGGCCATTCGTTCGGCCCACTTCAATAACCGGTCGTTTTCCCCAAAATATATGGCCGATGTCTCGGATGATGAACTGATTCAACAGTTGATTCATCCGCAAGATAACCGAGTTTTGCTCTTAATTGAGGCCTTACGTCGTGGTTATGAAGTCGATGAACTGGCTGAATTAACTAATATTGATGAGTTTTACTTTTACCAACTGAATCGTCTAATCGACATTGAGCGGTCGGTTGACCAGGATAAAATTGATGCCGATGCACTACGACGAGCGAAGAAATTTGGCCTTTCGGATGGCCTGATTGCCCGTTTTTGGCAAACTGATTTTCAAGCAATTCGTACCTTAGCGCGACAAAATAATATCCAGCCAACTTATAAGGCCTTGGAGCCATCTGCTGGTGAATTTCCCGAGCATGCACGGCAATTCTTTGCCACCTTTGAAGAAGAAAATGAGTCCGAACCAATTTGCGCCCAGTCGGTTTTGATTATTGGGCCAGGGGCCTTTCGAATGGGGGACGGGGCATCAGCTGGTTATATGACCAGCGTGACGCTGTCCGAGTTGCATCGATTGGATTATCAAACGATTATCATGAACAACAATGCGGCGGATCCAACTCTGTTGCCACACCTGTCAGATAAACAGTATTTGGAACCTCTTGAAGTTTCGGATGTCATGTCGGTGGTTGATAAGGAACAACCTCATGCTATTTTGGTTCCAGGTAATCGTAAAAAATTGATTGAAGCATTGCAGGCAATGGGTCAACACGTGATTGTTTTCCCGAAAGAAAAGCATCATCCGAGCGGACCCGAAAAGCATCAATCGGAGTTTAGCTTGAATTTCTTCTATGATGGCGAAGAAAAGCACCCATTGGTCGTAACGCAGCACCGACCTGGTGAAGTTCGCATTCTCGACCAAGCGATTGATCCGGCTCTTCTGGATGGATTGGTATTAGCGAGTCCAGGTCTGTATCAAATTATTTGGCGCGTCGACTTGGATGCTTGGGTCAGCAAAATTCCTTTGCCTGACTTACGCGTGGATACTTGGCTGCGGCCAATGCCATACGGACATATTGCTTACCTGACTAAGGTTTTGGGCATTCCATTGGGCCGGATGATTGTGCGAGCTTGGGTTGGGCAGCTAAATGAAGCTGACCGCCAATACCTAGCTGCTATTAAGGGCCAGCATGAAACGGCTAAATTGGCGATGGCAGCAAAAAATACAGACTTTGACTTACACTTGCACCCCGATAAAGCTATTGATTTAACTCGCTTTGAAATGGGCGCCAAGGTAGTCCCGTATGAAAGCGAGAATAGCGATGGGCAAAAGTAATCAGTATCCAACTGAAATCCTTTATGGGGTAATGGTCACTGAGGGTAAGTCTGGTGATTACCAAGTCAAACACGGTCAAAAACTGCACCCCTGGCGAATCGGTAAACACACGAAAGGTCAGGTTGTCGGTCCTGGACAAATCTTTTTGACCGAAAAAAATCAGAAGGTCGTTTTAATTAAAACGGCACCGTTAGCTTTCAAAAACCGTCACAACTATCAGCCGATGGGTCGGTTTACTAGTGAAATGATGGTTGTCCCAGCTGATTTTCAAGAATAAAATGAAGGACAATAAAAAGGCTACTGAATCGAAAATGATTCGGCAGCCTTTTTTGCTGGTTGAAAAAAGTTAATTTAAGTCATACTTGCGGTTGACATTAAAGAAGAAAAGCAAGCCGTTAAGGGCAACGATGCCCGCTGAAACAATAAAGATGGCACGGTAATCAAAGATGTTGGCGATAGCAGCTCCTAGCATTGGGCCCATTACGGATCCAACTGCTTGGAAGGATTGGTTATAGGAGAAAATCCGAGAAACCATGCCGGCCGGTGAATTCTTGGTTAACAATGTTTGAATTGCGGGTAACATTGTCGAATCCGAAATGCCAACCGCAAAACGTAGGAGGATTAATCCGATGACGGAAGTAACGAAAGCTGTTGGGATAAAAGCGAAGACGGCCATGACGAAACCGGCTTGAATCAGGTACTTGGTCCCAATTTTATCACCCAAGCGACCAAAGACTGGGGCAAAGATCACTGTGGCCAAACCAGGCATAGCGGCCACGATTCCAGCGATAAAGGTGACGCTGCCCTGGTTGTGCACGACTTCGCGAACAAAGAGGGACACGATTGGGTTAATCGACATATTGACGGTTTGAATCAACATGGTGGTCAAGAACAGGGAGACCAAGAGTGTTTTTTTGGGGAGTGTCTTCCAACTAACCTTGATGACAGGATTTTCTTCTTGACCTGTAGCAACTGGCCGTTCTTCGACCAAGAACCAAATAAAGAAGAAAACGATTAACAGAATCAAACCAGTAATATGGAAGAGCGTTTGGTAAGAAACGACCGAAGCCATGGCACCACCGAAAAGTGGACCAATTAACTGGCCACCAGTAAAGCCAGTGACGATAATTCCTAATGAACGACCTACTTTTTCCTTAGGTGTCTGGGTGGCAATGAGGGCGTTGGCATTTGACACAAAGCCACCTAATGCCCCCTGTAAAGCTCGCAAAGCCAGTAGTTCAAAGACGTTTTGGGCAAAACCCATTAAAAAGAGGGAAATTGCCAGGCCAAGGGCGGCCCGCATCATCATTAATTTGCGGCCTTTTTTATCGGCGACTCGCCCCCAAATGGGTGAGACGACAGCGGTCACTAAAAAGTTGATGGCAAAAGCCGCACCGGAGTAAAAAGTCAATTCTGATTTGGAAAAGTGGCCCAATGTATCGATGTACAAGGGCATAAATGGCAAGACTTCAGAAAAAGCGACGCCGGTCATAAAAACGGCGAGCCAAACAATCCAAATATTTCGTTGCCAGTTAATCGCTTGATCAGGTGTTTCTCGATCAGATTCAGTCATATATTACCTCCTTGACTGTCAAAATTGATAATCTGCTAATCTAGTAGTTTACTCCTTTTTAAAAAGACTTGCACGAAAGGCAGATGACGATTTCGTGAAAAATGTAAAGATACTGCTATTTTAAATGTTCGAAAATTAGTGGAATGGGGACCGTCGAGTAGCGACAAGTGCTGTTTTCATTGGCTTTATGGGCCATGATTATGATGCTGATTTTAATTGGTGGTAGCAAGCAGGTCAATCGTTTGGATTCCTGGCTAAAGGCTTGTTTGCCAGGTTAAAGTATTTTATAATAGGGAATACCTAAACACGTTTCCAAAAAGAAGGACAGCTATTGTTCTTTTTTTCATTTAGCTAACTCAGGCCGCTGCTGGGTAATCTTGATTTAAAGGAAGGTCTTTTTCAATGACCAAGTACAAGGAATACACTGCCAATGATGTCATGGAAATGGTCAGGGCTTACATGCCGGATGACCAGGTTGTCAAGGTGCAAGCGGCCTATGATTGGGCTAAGAATTTGCATGCCCAACAAAGGCGTCATTCTGGCGAACCTTACATTATTCATCCAATCCAAGTTGCTGGTATTTTGGCCGAGTTAAAGATGGATGAAGCAACAATTGTGGCTGGTTTTTTGCATGATATTGTAGAAGACACACCAGTTAGTTTGGAAGATGTGACGGAGCACTTTGATCCTGTTGTCGGCCGTATTGTCGATGGTGTGACCAAAATTTCAAAAATTAAGTACCAGGATTCCAAGGTTCAACTTGCCGAAAACCATCGCAAGTTACTTTTAGCAATGGCAAAGGATATTCGGGTCATTATCGTCAAATTAGCCGATCGGTTGCACAATATGCGCACCCTCGATGCTTTGCGCCCTGATAAGCAACGCCGGATTGCCCATGAGACGCTTTCAATTTATGCGCCTTTGGCTGACCGACTTGGAATTTCGGCAATTAAATGGGAATTGGAAGACCTTTCCTTGGCAGTTTTGGAACCAGACGCCTACCATCAAATTGCTGGTCAAATGGATATGAAGCGTGAGGAACGGTTAAAGGCCATCCAAATCGCTGTTGATAAGATTGAAGACAGTATTCATGACCTCGGTTTGCAAAATGTTGTCGTTTATGGACGGCCAAAGCATATTTATTCAATTTATCGCAAATTAGTTGACAAACATAAGTCATTTGGCGAAATTTATGACCTTTCAGCTATTCGAGTTTTAACTAACTCAATTCCTGATACCTATGCCGTTTTGGGTGCTATTCATGCGCATTGGACACCAATTCCAGGACGTTTCAAGGATTATATTGCCTTGCCAAAGCCAAATGGCTACCAGTCGTTGCATACAACGGTGATTGGTCCTTCTGGCAGACCTTTGGAAGTGCAAATCAGAACCCATGCGATGCACCAAGTCGCTGAATTCGGGGTTGCGGCCCACTGGGCTTATAAGCAACATGGCGGAACTTCTAACCAATCAGCCGATGTCAAGGACCAAAGCGAACGGGCTTTGAACGTGATTCAGGGGATTTTGGAATTGCAGGAATCGGCAACGGATGCCCAGGACTTTATGGATTCGGTTCAAGCCGATCTCTTCGTTGACCGGGTTTATGCCTTTTCACCCGCAGGCGATGTTTATGAATTGCCAAAAGGTGCCGGCCCTTTGGACATGGCCTTTGCTATTCACTCTAATTTGGGAACTAAAACGACCGGGGCCAAGGCCAATGGCCGCATTGTTCCATTGGACTACAAAATTCAAAATGGCGACATTATGGAAATCTTGACCGGCCCTAATGCGAGTCCTTCAAGAGACTGGTTGGATTTGGTTTCAACGCGTAAGGCGCGACACAAGATTAAGCACTTCTTGAAGTCGCAAGACCGAGCCGATAATATTGAAAATGGCCTTGAAGCCATCTCACGTGCACTTTTTGAAATGCACTTTAACCCAGTTGGTTTCGTAACCGATGAACAAATTGCGGCCGTGGCGGAAACGATGCAGGCCGGTACTCGTGAAGATTTGTTGGCCGCTGTTGGCTATGGTGATATTTCAAGATTAGCAGTTGCCAAGGAACTGACCCGTCATGTTCGTGAAGAACGTGAGGCGGCGGATGCCGAAGAACTGCAAAAAAGCTTATTGGAAGATGGCCAGGCTATTAAAAAGGAACCTCAGGTGCCGAAGCAAAAAAGTCGTGACCGCGATAAGCAGTCCGACGTGGTCATTGCCGGAGTTGATAACCTTTTAGTTCGTTTGTCTGGTTGCTGTACACCAGTGCCGGGGGATCCCGTGATGGGCTATATATCCCAAGGGCGGGGCATTGCCGTCCATCGTTTTGATTGTCCAAACATTCATGCAGCTCAGCAAAAGGGTCAGCGATTGGTGGATGTTATTTGGGCAGATGTCAATGGTCAACGACCAGATTACACTGCTGATTTAACCATTCATGCCGAAAATGAACCGGGTATTTTGAATGCCATTTTGCGGTCTTTGAATGCCAAGACTCGCTTTATCAAAGAAATCAACGGACATGTAACCAAGGGGGGCATGGTGCAGGTTCAAGCATCAATTGGAGTAGCGAACTTAGCTCAATTGAATGGCATAATCGATGCTTTGTTAGCAGATCACTCGGTTTATGATGTGAAGCGAACAATCCATTGAAGTGCTGCTAGTTGCTATGGTTGGTTTTCGAGGCCGCTGGTTCTTAGTCAATGGCTATTGTGATTCAGCTACTTATCAGTTAAATGATTAGACGTTAAAAGGACGTCCTGCCAGTCTTGATGTACTGAGCAGGGCGTCCTTTTAGTTTTAAGGGAAACTGATTTTTAACGGGCCTTTAACCAGTAAACCAGGCCGAAGGGAATCGTTGATTCTGTTCCCGTAAAGATGCGACCGATGTTTTTACGGTGGCGGTAGAAAACAAAAATCGTTAAGGTGATGGCGACAATCGATAAAATCCAATCGTGATAGTAAAAGACGGACATGCAAGTGGCGAAGGTAAAGCCGACCATGGAGGCCACCGAAACCATGGAGAAGAGAATTAGGCAGGTAACAAAGATGGTACAAACCATCAAAAAGAGTGGGGTATTATAAACGGATAAGACACCGGCTGACACTGCCACGGCCTTGCCACCCTTGAAGCCAATCCAAATTGAGAAGGTATGTCCCAAGATAGCAAAAAGGCCAACAAGCATCACATTGACGTGCTGCCAGCCAAAGAGTGCTGGCAAAGACGCTGCCAAAGCGCCCTTAAGAATGTCTAAACATAAGACAATCGTTCCCGGAACGGGGCCCAGAATTCGAAAGGCATTGGTGGTCCCGATGTTACCAGAGCCCTCGGTTCGGATGTCTTTATGGTAAAAGACCTTACCTAACCAATATCCTGGAACCATTGACCCTAAGAGATAGGCCAAGACCAGGATGAAAGCGATTTTTAACATAGTTTTTAAAACTCCTTTTTTCTAAAAAGAAACAGCACGTTACATTTTACCATAGGATTTTATTTTTCCTGGTTAAATTTTTCTGAGAAACCCTAGGGGAAAAGGACGGGTGGGATTTGGTTGGTTTTTAGGCTTTAGAACTTTTCTTTTTTCCTATTGTCAGTTTGTAAATTTTAATCTATGATAATTATTGATTGTCTAAGATAATAGCATTACTTGTTTTAACTGAACAGAATACATTATCTTAGACGAAATGACGAGAAGGAAGAAGACCGTGGCAAAGCAAACACACTACGACTCAGATTCAATTAAAATTTTAGAAGGATTGGAGGCAGTTCGGAAACGCCCCGGTATGTATATCGGATCGACTGATGGACGTGGACTCCATCATTTGGTGTATGAAATTGTTGACAACGCCGTTGATGAGGCCCTAGGGAACTTCGGAAACGATATTGCGGTGACAATTGAAGAAAATAATGCCATTACTGTTCGTGATTTTGGCCGTGGCATGCCGGTTGGAATGCACTCTTCTGGAAAACCAACGCCCGAAGTGATTTTGACGGTTCTCCATGCTGGTGGAAAGTTTGGCCAGGGTGGTTATGCCACTTCTGGTGGCCTGCACGGTGTTGGTTCCTCTGTTGTGAACGCCTTGTCGGAACATCTGAAGGTGACAATCGTTCGCGATGGCCACCGCTTTGAAGAAAGTTTTGAAAATGGGGGCCACCCAGTTGGCACCCTGATTGATTTAGGCCCCACTAAGGACCATACCGGGACAACGGTGACGTTTAAACCGGACGCAAGCATTTTTTCAACCACTGTCTTTAAGTTTGATACTTTGGCTGAACGCCTACGAGAGTCGGCCTTTTTGATGTCAGGGGTCAAGTTTACCCTGACCGATAAGCGGGTAACGCCCGTTCGCGAAGAAGTTTACCACTATGACCATGGTCTGCAGTCTTTTGTTCAGTTTTTAAATGAGGAAAAAGAGGGCTTAGGTCCAGTGATGACCTTTGAGGGAACAGCTGATGGTATTTTGGTCGACGTTGCTGCCCAATATAACGATGGCTACTCTGAAACCCTGCTGTCCTTTGTTAACAATGTGCGGACACAGGACGGTGGAACCCACGAGGTTGGTTTTCGGTCGGCCTGGACTAAGGCCTTTAATGAGTATGCCCGCCGGGTTAACCTCTTAAAGGAAAAGGATAAGAACCTTGAAGGCTCAGACGTCAGAGAAGGATTGTCGGCCGTGATTTCTTTGCGTGTCCCAGAAGAAATTTTGCAATTTGAAGGACAGACAAAGGATAAATTAGGAACAACCGAGGCCCGGGCAGCTGTGGATGGGGTGGTTAATGAAACCCTGTCGCGCTTTTTGCTGGAAAACGGTGACTTTGGTCAAAAGATTGTCCGTAAGGCACTCCGTGCTCGCGAAGCCCGTGAGGCTGCTCGTAAGGCCCGTGAGGAATCCCGGACAGGTAAGTCCAAAGGTAAGCGTGACCGTTTATTGTCTGGTAAGTTAGCACCAGCCCAGTCAAAGAACGCTGATAAGAACGAACTGTTTTTAGTTGAGGGTGATTCAGCCGGTGGCTCTGCTAAGCAAGGCCGGGATCGTAAGTTCCAGGCAATTTTGCCCTTGCGTGGTAAGGTCTTAAACACCCAAAAGGCGAAATTGGCGGACATCTTAAAAAATGAGGAACTTTCGACTCTGATTTATGCAATTGGTGGCGGAGTCGGCCCTGATTTTAATATTAAAAATGCGGCCTTTGATAAGATTATTATTATGACCGATGCCGATGATGATGGGGCCCACATTCAAACCCTGTTGCTGACTTTCTTTTATAAGTACATGCGGCCTTTGATTGAGGCCGGGCGTGTCTACATTGCCTTACCACCACTTTACCGAGTGAAGTACCGTGGCAAGAAGGAAGATTCTTTTGCATGGACCAATGATGAATTGGCAACAATCACAGCAGCCGCTAAGGTGAAGTACGAATTAACTCGTTTTAAGGGCTTGGGCGAAATGAATGCACCATTACTCTGGGAAACAACGATGGACCCTGAATCGCGGACACTGATTCGGGTTAAGATTGATGACGCTGTTTTGGCTGAAAAGCGGGTCACAACGTTGATGGGTGATAAGGTTGACCCTCGGCGCCAATGGATTGAAAGCAACGTTCAGTTTACTCTGGAAGAAGACGGCTCAATTTTGGATAACGTTGCCGGTGGTGACGAAGCAAATGCCCAAGTCTTCGAACAGGCAATTGCTGGTCATAATCGTACCGATGATGAACAAAATGACCAGGTCATTGTTGCTAAGGGAAAAGCAGCTAAAAAAAAGGCTGATAACCCAGCAAGCAAAACAGCAGACCATGTTGAGAACTTAGACTTGTTTTAATAACTAATTTAGAAAGGTGGGGATTGTCAGTATGGCAGACCGCATTACTGAGCTTTCATTGGAAGCCGTGATGGGTGAGCGCTTTGGCCGATATTCAAAATATATCATCCAGGAACGTGCCCTTCCGGATATCCGTGATGGTCTCAAACCGGTTCAACGACGGATTTTGTACGCCATGGACCAGGATTCAAATACCTATGACCACCCATATCGTAAGTCGGCTAAATCAGTCGGAAACGTGATGGGAAACTTCCACCCCCACGGGGATTCCTCAATCTATGAGGCCATGGTTCGCTTGTCCCAGGATTGGAAGGTCCGCGAACCATTAATTGATATGAACGGAAATAACGGGTCAGTTGATAATGACCCAGCCGCTGCGATGCGGTATACCGAGTCGCGGTTAACGAAGTTATCCGGTGAAATTCTGAAAGACTTAGCTCAGGATACGGTTGAAATGGTCTTAAATTTTGATGATACGACCTACGAGCCGACGGTACTCCCATCTCGAGTACCAAATCTCTTCGTCAACGGAGCAACTGGCATTTCGGCTGGTTATGCGACCGATATTCCCCCTCATAACTTAAAGGAAATCAACCAAGCGTTGGTTTACTTGCTCGATCATCCCGATGCGCCATTGTCAGCTTTGATGCGATACGTTAAGGGACCTGATTTCCCAACGGGTGGGATTATTCAAGGAATCGACGGCATTAAGCAGGCTTATAAGACCGGTCGAGGGCGGGTTGTTGTCCGGGCGAAGACGGCAGTTTCTAGTCTAAAGGGTGGCAAGAAAAAGATTGAAGTGACGGAGTTGCCGTATGAAGTCGTGAAATCGAACTTGGTCGCTAAGATTGATGCGATTCGTGCCAACAAAGAAGTTGCCGGCATTATTGAAGTTCGTGACGAATCTGACCGCGAGGGGATGTCAATTGTGATCGAGTTGGCCAAGGATGCTTCGGCCGATGGAATCTTGACCTACCTCTTTAAGAAGACGGACTTGCAGATTTCGTATAATTTCAACATGGTCGCCATTCATGACCAACGTCCTGTTTTAGTGACTTTGAAGGACGGTTTGACCGCTTTTTTGGACTTCCGTAAAGAAGTTGTTCGCAAGCGGTCAGCCTATGACTTGAAAAAGGCCAAGGCCCGCCAACACATTGTGGAGGGGCTGATTCGAATGTTGTCCATCCTCGATGAAGTCGTGGCAACGATTCGCTCTTCGAAGAACCGCAAGGATGCGACGGAGAACTTGGTGAAGGAGTACCGATTCACCAAGGAACAGGCTGAAGCGATTGTGGCTTTGCAGTTATATCGGTTGACTAATACTGATGTGACCCAGCTAGAAGAGGAACACAAGGCATTAGCTGAAAAGATTGCTATGTTGGAAAAGATCCTGAATGAAGAAGAAGCGCTTCATGATGTGATCCGCACTGAATTGAAGGCCATCACCAAGGAATATGCCAGCCCACGCTTGACGGAAATCGAAGAAGAAATCCAATCGTTGGTAATCGACACAGCAGTGACAGTACCAGATGAAGATGTCCGCATCTTGGTTTCAAAGAATGGTTATGCGAAGCGGTCATCATTGCGTTCTTACAAGGCCTCTGCTGCCGAAAACGGCTTAGCCGAAGATGACGCCGTTGTCTTGAATCAAACGGCCAACACAACCCAACATTTGCTGATGTTTACGAACTTTGGGAACCTGATTTACCGACCAATTTATGAGTTGGCGGAGTACAGGTGGAAGGAACCAGGAGAACACTTCTCGCAGGCGCTGTCGAACTGGGATAGCCAGGAAAGTATTATCCAGGCCTATGTGGTTGCAGAAACGGATAGCAACCAAGCCTTCTTACTTGCTTCCAATGATGGCTTTATCAAGCAGAGTTTACTTAAGGACCTTGTGCCAAAGTCCTACAAGAAGAAATCAGCAACTGTGATGAAACTGAAAACAGAAGCGGCACGGGTAGTCACAGCAGCGCTGGTCACCAATCAGAAAGAAGCCTTAGTGTTGGCAAAGACTGGCTTGGCCCTGCGCTTTGAATTGGCCGATGTGCCAGTCGTTGGTGCTCGGACCGCCGGGGTGAAGGCCATCAAGTTAACCGAGGGTGATACCGTGGTTACGGTATTAGCCTTGGCACCACAAGATAAGTTTTTGGCCTTGGTAACAAATCAGGGAACCTTTAAGTATAGCTTGTTAGACGACATAACCCTTGGCCACCGAGCTAACAAGGGCTTGCAAGTGCTTAGTCCACGGAAGACCGTTTCTTATGAAATTGCTGCTGCGACAGCTGTTGATCCGAACCAGGGGGCTTTGCGGATTGAAACCGACCACTTAAAGGACTTTGATATCCAATTAGCTGATCATTCATTAGCGAGTCGGACTAGCAATGGTCAGGCTTTATTGGATGTGAAGAGCGATGGGCAAGCGACAGCTATTTTCCCTTTGAATTTAAAGGAAAATGACTAGTCAAATGTAACCCATTCGGGTTACAATCTAAGTATTGACAGTTGCCAAAAGAATTGGCACTAGAGGAGTGAAAAGACATGGCAAAGATTCAAGTTTTTGGACATAAGAACCCAGATACTGACACCGTTGCTTCTGCAATGGGTGCTGCTGATTTGTTGGCACAGCAAGGTTTGGAAACCCAAGCCGTTGCGCAAGGAAAGCCTAACGCCGAAACGCAATTTGCGTTGGATTACTTTGGCTTGACGGCTTTGCCAATTATTGACAAGGCCCAAACAGCAGAGGTTGTTTTGGTTGACCACAACGAAGCGGCACAGTCAGTTGATAATTTGGCTGACGTCCAGGTTTATGGTATCTACGATCATCACAAGTTTGCTTTTGAAAATGCCACCCCGTTGTATATCACGGCTAAGCCATGGGGTTCTGTTTCAACAATTTTGTACTATGAATACTTGCAAGCTGGTTTAACGATTCCTGCTAAGGTCGCCGGAATGTTGGCCTCTGGTTTGATTTCAGATACTTTACTGTTGAAGAGCCCAACGACAACGGATGTTGATCGTAAGGCCTTGCCAGAACTTGCTAAGATTGCTGGTATCGAAGACTTGGATGGCTATGGTTTGGCGATGTTGAAGGCTGGTACCGATTTGTCAACGCGGACAGATGAAGAATTGTTGGAAGGGGATGCCAAGTCCTTTACCATGGGTTCACATGAATTTCGCATTGGCCAGGTTAATACGGTTGATATTGACGACGTTTTGGCTCGTAAGGAAGGCCTAGAAAAGGCAATCAAGGCCGCTGGCTATGAAGACTTCTTGTTTGTAATTACAGATATTTTGAACTCAAACTCAAAGGGTCTTTATGTTGGAGATGCTCCAGAAGCCATCGAGGCTGCCTTTGGTGCCAAGCTTGAAAATGATGTGATTGACTTGCCAGGAGTTGTTTCCCGTAAAAAGCAAGTGGTCCCACCATTGCAAGGT
This sequence comes from Fructobacillus sp. ESL1117, assembly GCF_058508565.1. Lineage (NCBI taxonomy): Bacteria > Bacillati > Bacillota > Bacilli > Lactobacillales > Lactobacillaceae > Fructobacillus > Fructobacillus sp. ESL1117. The sequence continues at coordinate 204,986 of NZ_CP196385.1, forward strand.
CAATTCTAAGCTTAGAATTATTTCGATAAATCTAAGAAATGGGCTTTACAGCCGTCTAAATTCTATGTATAATATTATTTTGTATTGACAAGCAAATAATTTTTATAAAAAAATCTAACATTCGAGGAGCAGGGAATATGCGTATTCATGTTGTATTAGGCAATGATGAAACTGGGGAGCGTATTTACTTGACGTCAAAGAACCGTCGTAATACGCCTGACCGTTTGGAGTTGAAGAAGTACTCACCAAAACTTCGTAAAGTGGTAACATTCAAGGAGATCAAGTAATGGCTAAGAAATCAAAGATTGCAAAGGCAAAGCAACGTGAAGCTTTGGTAGCAAAGTACGCTGACAAGCGTGCTGCTTTGAAGGCTGCTGGTGATTACATCGGATTGGCAGCTTTGCCAAAGGATTCATCACCTGTTCGTCTTCACAACCGTGACCAAATTGATGGTCGCCCACACGGTTACATGCGTGAATTTGGTATGTCACGTTTGAACTTCCGTCAATTAGCACACAAGGGCCAGATTCCTGGTGTTCGTAAGGCTTCTTGGTAAGAATTTAATACCCTTTCAACCACAGCTTTGCTGTGGTTTTTTTGTGTCTGCCTTGCTTTTTCTAATAAAATCAGCTATGATATGGGTAAGTTAATTTACATAGAGGTTGTAAATGAGCGGGTCAGGGGGATTTGACCGGCTCATTTTTTATGGCAGAAAACTAAAAAGGAGTTTGGATGGCACAGGCAAAGAATCAAGCCTTGCTTGAAATTTTAAATCCGATCATTGAAAAACAGGGACTTTTGCTCTGGGATTTAAACATCAAGAAGGTTGGTGGACAAAAAACAGTCGAAGTATTAGTTGATTTACCAGACCACCAAAACATTTCCATGGCGCAGATTACTGAGTTTACTCAGCTGGTCAACGAAGCCTTGGATGATGTAGCAGTTGATCCGGTTCCGGGTGAGTATATGTTAGACATTGCTTCTCCTGGGATGGACCGCAGCCTGGCTGAACCTTGGCACTTTGCCTGGGCGAAGGATGGCGATTTAGCAGTGACCGTTGCTTTATTTGCGGCCAAGGATGGTCAAAAGCAATGGACCGGTCAAATCACTGATTTAAATGAAAACGGTTTGTCACTACAAAGTGATCAAGCAAAGTTGGATGTTACCTTTGATGAAATTGCCAAAGCCATTGTGGCCGTTCAATTTTAAACTAATTGAAAGTGGAGAAAGCAAATGAGTAAAGAATTAGTACAAGCCTTAGATGCCTTAGAACAAGAACGTGGAATCGACCGCGCGGTTGTTGTAGAAGCTTTGGAAAATGCTTTGAAGGCCGCTTACAAGAAACAGTACAACGCGGCTCAAAATGTTGAAGCAACTTTTGATGATAAGAAGGGCCAAATGACCATTAAGCAGGTCAAGCTGGTTGTTTTGGATGACGACTTGGTCGACCCCGATACTGAAATCCCTTTGACAGAAGCCTTGGAAATTAACAAGGCCTACGAACCAGGTGATGAAATTCGTTTCGATGTGACACCAAAGGATTTCGGCCGGATGGCTGCCCAGGCAGCTAAGCAGGTGATCGTGCAGAAAATGCGCGAGGCAACTCGTCAAGCAATTTATGATAAGTACCAAGATTATCAAGATGAAATCATCACTGGTGAGGTTGAGCGTCAAGACAGCCGTTTCTTGTATGTGATGTTGCCAGGTAAGCAGGAAGCCGTGATGACGCAGGGTGACCAAATGCCAAATGAAACCTACCGCATGCGTGATCGCATCAAGGTTTTGGTAAACAAGGTTGATAATTCCTTAAAGGGACCACAAATCTTTGTTTCACGGACGGCTCCTGATTTGGTCAAACGTTTGTTTGAACAAGAAGTACCAGAAGTTTATGATGGTACAGTAGAAATTGTTTCCATTGCCCGTGAAGCAGGTGATCGCTCAAAAATTGCTGTTTACACGCACGATGCTGATTTGGACCCTGTTGGTGCCTTAGTTGGACAACGTGGTGCTCGTGTGCAAGCCGTTGTGACTGAATTGGGCGGCGAGCATATGGATATCGTGGAGTGGGTGGAAGACGAGGCCCAGTACATTGCCAATGCATTGAACCCAGCCGAAGTAACGGACGTGATTTTTGATGCCAACAACGAGCAATCTGTCACTGTGATTGTACCAGACGACCAATTGTCATTGGCCATTGGTAAGAAGGGGCAAAACGCTCGTTTGGCCGCCCGTTTGACTGGCTTTAAGATTGATATTAAAGCTGAAAGTGAAGCCGGCGACTTAGCAGTTGAAAAGGCAGAAGCAAACCAAACGGCTGATATTGCTGACCAGGCACTTGTTGAACTAGCAGATGACAACCAGGCAGCAACAGACCAAGAAGACTAAGTATTAGAGGAGGTTCTTTCATGAAAACACGGAAGGTTCCCTTAAGAAAAGATATCGTGACTGGCGAAATGTTTGCCAAAAAGGACCTGGTCCGGGTCGTTAAAAATAAGGAAGGGGAGGTCTTCTTAGATCCCTCTGGTAAACAAAACGGTCGCGGTGCCTATATTTCCTTAAACCGTGAGGTTGCTAAGGAAGCAAAGGAAAAGCGCGTCTTTGAAAAGGCCTTTTCAATGCCAATTGATCCGGCTTTTTATGAAGAACTCTTTGCTTATGTTGACCATCAGCAAGCCCGAAAAGAGTTATTTGAAAATGAAAAGTGAAGAAGAACAAGTCTTACACTTACTTGGTTTGGCGCGTATGTCTAAAAGTCTTGTTTACGGGACCAACGACACGTTAACTGCGATTCAAGGACAAAAGGCGAAGGTTGCCTTTTTCCCAAAAGATGGTGGTGTCAGCCAGCAAAAGAAATTTCGGGACAAAACCAGCTTTTATCAGGTGACCTTGGTTGAAGATTTCACCAAGGATGAATTAAGCCAAGCAATTGGCTTAAATCGGTCGATTATGGCGATTACCAATAATGGCTTTGCGAAAAAAATCAAACAATTACTCGAAGAAAAGGAGCGGAATTAATGGCAGAAGAAAAAAAGTTTTCAGGATCCAACCGGCCGACCCGCAAACAGGCAGTACCAGAACGAAAAGAATTGCCTGCTTCTCAGCGTCGGCATGCCGCTAAATTATCAGATGAAGCTAAGCTGCAAAATTCAAACCAGCCTCGTCCAAAGACACAAGAAGGTGGTCAGCAACACCGCCGCAGCAACAATAACAATCGCCCAAGTAATGGCCAGCAGGGTCAGGGCGGAAATCGTCGCAATAATAACAAAAACCGCAGCAATAATACCGGTCGGCCAATGATTCGTGAAAAGAAGTCATGGTCAACCAAGCCACGGGAAGGGCAGATTAACTATTCTGCTCAAAAAGATGACAGTTTGAAGGAATACGTTTCTGAAAACAAGAAGGTCCAAGAAGCAAAGCAACAGGCAAAGAAAAAGCCAGCTGCTAAGAAACCAGTTGAAGCAAAAAAGCCTGCAGTTGAAGCAAAGAAGCCAGCGGCTGCAGGTGCTAAGACGGAAGCCAATTCAGGCCAAGGCCGCTTTGGTGGTTCGCTTGCTTCAGGCAATAATTCTGCTCGAAATAACACGCGCAAGCGCAATACTAACGGTACTGGTCAACAAACACCACGCCGTAATGACAAGCCACATGGCTCAAAGAAGGCTCGTCGAATTGCTGCTAAGCAAGCACCAAAGAAGCCAGTGACCGTTCGTAAGGAACAACCATTGCCAGCAGTTTTGGAATACAAGGTCGGCATGAACGTACAGGACTTGGCTAAGCTTTTGCACCGTGACGCTACTGAAATTATTAAGAAGTTGTTCTTACTAGGTGTTGTGACGAACCAAAACCAATCATTGGATGAAGATACCATTGAAGTTTTGGCAGCTGATTACGGCATTGAAGCTCAGCAAAAAGAAGAAGAGGATGTAGCTGACATCGACCGCTTCTTCGATGATGAAACGATTAACGAAGAGGCCTTAGAACCGCGTGCGCCGGTCGTGACCATCATGGGACACGTTGATCACGGTAAGACGACTTTGTTGGATTACTTGCGTAAGACCAACGTGACTGCTGGCGAAGCTGGCGGAATCACGCAGCATATTGGTGCCTACCAAGCGCGTTTGAACGATAAGTTAATTACCTTCTTGGATACTCCTGGTCACGCGGCCTTTACGGAAATGCGTGCTCGTGGTGCCAACGTGACGGATATCACGGTTTTGGTTGTTGCTGCTGATGATGGTGTGCAACCACAGACAATCGAAGCGATTAACCATGCTAAGGCAGCTGGTACGCCGGTGATTGTTGCTGTCAACAAGATTGATAAGGAAGGGGCTAACCCTGATCAAGTCATGAACGAGTTGATGGCCTATGATTTGGTTCCTGAAGAGTATGGTGGCGATACCATCTTCGTTCAGATTTCAGCTAAGTTTGGTCAAAACGTTGACCAATTGCTGGAAATGATTTTGTTGGAAGCTGATGTTTTGGAATTGAAGGCTGACCCAACACAACCTGCTCGTGGTTCGGTTATCGAAGCTCGTTTGGATAAGGGCCGCGGTCCTGTTTCCACTGTTTTGATTCAACAAGGAACGCTCCATGTGGGTGATCCAATCGTTGTTGGAAACACCTATGGTCGTGTTCGAACGATGACCAACGAAAAGGGACAAGACATTGCTGCTGCTAAGCCAGCAACACCTGTTCAAATCACTGGTTTGAACGAAGTGCCTTTGGCTGGTGACCGCTTTATCGTCATGGCGGATGAAAAGACTGCCCGTGCCGCTGGTGAAGAACGTGCAAAGCGTGCTCGTGAAGAAGTCCGTAATGCCGGTTCTGTTGTTACATTGGATACTTTGTTTAACACGATGGCTGAAAAGGCCATGAAGACAGTGCCAGTGATTGTGAAGGCCGATGTCCAGGGCTCTGTTGAAGCCTTGACTGGTTCATTGAAGAAGATTGAAGTTGATGGCGTTCGAGTAGATGTTGTTCATTCTGCTGTTGGTGCAATCAACGAATCAGATGTTTCTTTGGCGGAAGCTTCTGGTGCCATTATTTTAGGCTTCAATGTTCGACCAACACCGTTTGCTAAGTCGCAGGCTAATAACGATAAAATTGATATGCGTTTCTACTCAGTTATCTATGACGCCATTGATGATGTGACGGCCGCAATGAAGGGCCAACTTGAACCCGTCTATGAAGAAAAGGTTATTGGCCAAATCGTTGTTAAGGAGCTCTTCAAGTTTTCTAAGGTTGGTACCATTGCTGGTGCCAGTGTTGAGGAAGGTAAGATCACCAAGGATTCAAAGGTTCGCATTATCCGCAACGGCACGGTTATGTACGATGGTCAATTAGCTTCTTTGCAACGTGGTAAGGATGCGGTTAACGAAGTGAAGTTCGGTTATGAATTTGGTTTCACTGTCAACAAGTTCAACGATATTCAACCGGGTGATGCAGTCGAAGCTTACATCATGGAAGAAGTAAAGCCTAAGTAAGCTTTACTGATGGGAGGTCTTGATGGCAAATGCACAACGCGCTGGGCGTTTGGCCCAGGAAATTCAAAAAGACGTGACTGATCTGATTTTAAAGCGAGTGAATGATCCGCGAGTTCAGGATGTAACGGTAACTTCTGTGGAAGTATCCGGTGACCTGCAAATCGCCACGATTTACTACTCAATTTTGTCAGACTACGCCTCGGATCGGAAAAAGGCTCAAGCTGGCTTAGAAGCCGCCTCAGGCTTGATTCGCCGTGAATTAGGCGCGCGGCTAACTGTTTATAAAATTCCGGAATTGCATTTCGTCTTGGATAACTCAATTCAGTATGGTGATCATATTGAAGAGTTGATTCGCGGCTTGCATAAGAAGGATTAAGGTCAAGGAAACTTGATTGAAAAAGGACTTGCGATGAGCGGGTCCTTTTTTGTTTGCTTTGCAAAATCAACTTCAGCGGGCATGCTACGCTAAAAAAATATGTTTGCATCCGCCAGTACAGGCAATTTTATTTTCTTTGTATGCACTTTTGTTACGCTGACTAGTAGAAAGTGATTAAAAATCATGATAACTTACAATAGTTTCATGTTGATCACCTATGAAAAGCCAAGCACTTTGTGTAGACTAAGAAACTAAGAAGAAAGACCGTTGTTGGTCCACTTGGAAAATGAATTAGTTGAAAGGATTTCACCATGCCAAAACCATTAAACAATGCTGTTTTAAGCTTGACACCCGACAAGTTATTAGACTTCCAACACTCCGTTGCTAATATTGAAGGGTTGGTCTCGTTAACCTTTGGAGAACCTGGTTTTGCGACGCCCGCGCCGGTAAAGAAAGCAACGATTCAAGCCATCGAGGAAGACCGGTCCCACTATGGTGATTCACAGGGAGAGCCAAAGCTCCGCTCAGCTATCTTAGACTATATGGCCGATCGCTATGACCTTCATTACCCAAGTATTGATAACGTGATTGTAACTGTTGGGGTCACAGAGGCGATGCAATCAATCTTTAAGACCTTGCTTGCACCTGGTCAGGGCCTCTTGATTCCAGACCCAGCCTATGGGTCTTATTTCTCGGCTTTGAGTTTGGCCGGTGGCACGGCTGTTCCAATTGACACGGCTAAGACCGCTTATAAATTGACACCCGCCTTGATTGACGAAACAATGGCTCAGACGAAAGAGGACGTGCATGCCATTCTCTTTAACTATCCTAATAATCCAACCGGGGTTACTTACACAAAATCAGAGCTGGAAGAGCTAGCAGAAGCTTTCAAGCGTCATGACCTCTGGGTGATTTCAGACGAAATTTATTCAGAATTGACTTATGAGGGTGATCACTATTCAATGGGCAAGCTCTTACCTGACCAAACGATCGTTGTAAACGGTTTGTCAAAGTCGCACGCCATGACGGGTTATCGACTCGGCTTTATCCTGGGGCCAAGCACATTAATCCAGCAAATTCAAAAGGTGCACGGTCCCTTGGTCTTTGCTGTGCCAACCTTTATCCAAGACGGCGCGGTTGCTGCCTTGCAAATTCCAAAGGAAGACTTGAGCTTTATGAAGGTTGAATACCAAAGGCGTCGTGACTACGCTAAGAAGTTCTTAGAAGATTTAGGCTTCGAACTGGTTGCGCCAATGGGAGCCTTTTACCTCTTTGCCAAGTTGCCAGCTGATTTGGGTGTAAATGGCTGGGCCTTCGCGACAGACTTAGCTCATCAGGCCAAGGTTTCAGTCATTCCCGGCGCCGGTTTCTCCTTCTTTGAAGAAGCACAGAAGTTTATCCGGATTTCTTACGCGGCCGATATGGCACAATTGCAAGAAGGTCTTCAGCGCCTAAAAAAATATGTAGACAAACAACGGGCAGCCCAAGCAACTGCTGAGGCGTTGTCAGAAGATATGGAGGCCTTGGCGGATTAGTCCTTGGTTTTCATTAAAAAATCAGTTTTTGCCATCGATGAGACGGACCCTACCATGGCGAAATATAAACACCAAAGAGGAACTTGATTGACAAGTTCCTTTTTGTGTTAAGTTATAAAGGATAAATGAGTAAAAATCTCATAAACATGCCATAAAAACTTTCAAAAAAATTCATTTTCGTGTAAACTGAAGTGTGCGATGGATGCCATGCGAATGGCTGCTTTCACCAGCAAGACGAAAGGAACCAGGAAAATGACAGAACCACTTTTACCAGTCAACCAGGCGGTTGTTTCAATCGCCCCCGATAAATTGTTGGGCTTCCAACAACAAGTTTCAGGAATTGAGGACTTAACCTTTTTGACCTTTGGAGAGCCGGGTTTTGATACACCAGCTGTTGTCAAGGAGGCCACGATTACCGCCATTAATAACAATCGTTCTCATTATGGCAATTCCCAGGGAGAACCTGCGGTCCGTAAGGCAATTCTCGATTATATGAAGGATCGTTACGACCTTGATTATCCAAGTATTGATAATGTTGTCGTGACTGTTGGTGTAACGGAAGCCATGCAAGCAATCTTTAAAACATTGCTTGCTAAAGGTGAGGGATTGCTGATTCCAGAGCCAGCCTATGGTTCTTACTTTGCTTCGTTGAGCCTGGCCGATGGTGTTGCGGTACCGATTGATACAGCCAAAAATAAATTTAAATTGACGCCAGCACTTGTTGATGAAGCGTTGGCCCAAGTAACGGTCCCAGTTCGTGCCATTCTCTTGAACTATCCAAATAATCCAACTGGTGTTACTTACTCAAAGGAAGAGTTGGGGGAACTGGCTGCTTGTTTTAAGAAGCATCAAATTTGGGTCATTTCTGATGAAATTTATTCTGAATTAACTTATGGTCGTGATCATTACTCGATTGGTAAGTTGTTGCCAGAACAAACACTAGTGGTTAACGGTCTTTCCAAGTCGCACGCCATGACGGGGTACCGCTTTGGCTTTATTTTGGGTCCGGCGAGTGTGATGCAATATATTCAAAAGGTTCATGGCTCTTTGACCTACTCTGTACCAACCTTTATTGAAGATGGAGCAGAAGCAGCCTTGCAGATGACGCGAGCAGAGTTGGATTATATGAAGGAAAGTTACCAAGACCGGCGCGACTTTGCCAAGCAGGCCTTAGAGGATCTTGGTTTTGATGTTGTTGATCCTGAAGGAGCCTTTTACCTCTTTGCTAAGATACCGGCCGATTTTGGCACGGATGGATGGAGTTTTGCTGAAAAATTAGCCGCAGAAGGCAAGGTTGCAGTCATTCCTGGAGTAGCATTCTCGCACTTTAAAGAGGCGAACGCTTATATCCGGATTTCTTATGCAACGGCTCAAGACCAATTAGAAATTGGCTTTGCAAAATTGCGGGACTACATTGAAAAGGTCCGGGCAAATCGGTAAAATAAGAACCGACTAAAAAGACACTTTTGCTGATGAACCTCGAAATTTGGATAAATTTTGGGGTTCAAATCATTTCGTGCTTTGGTCGGTTTTTTAATTGCACAAATGGAGGCCACAATGATGGCAATAGAAAAACACCCCGAACTATCCGGTCTGCTGGTCGTCAATAAGCCAAAGGAAATGACCTCCTTTGGTGTGGTTGCGAGATTACGGCGGATAACCGGACAGAAAAAAATTGGCCACGCGGGGACCTTGGATCCAAACGTCGAGGGCGTTTTGGTGGTCGCCTTAGGGAAGGCAACCAAGTTAATTGACCTTTTGCAAAGTCGGCCAAAAACCTATACGGGTACGGTTACCTTTGGCTATGCAACGGAGAGCCAGGATGCTGATGGGGCGGTTGTTGTGCAGCAGCCTTTGACAGCGGCCATTGACCAGAGTCAGCTCAACACCGCTCGAGCTGATTTGACCGGGGACATTATCCAGATTCCACCAATTTATTCGGCGGTCAAGGTCAACGGGAAGCGCCTCTATGAATATGCGCGAGCGGGAGAAAAGGTTGAGCTGCCTAAGCGGGAGGCGACGATTTACCGCTTCGACCAGACTAGTCCGTTAACCTGGGTTGAGGGGCAACCTTACCAGCAAATGGACTTCTTAGCTCAAGTTTCAAAGGGAACTTATATTCGGACTTTAGCCTATGACCTTGGTCAAAAATTAGGATTGCCAGCGACGATGACGGCTTTGAAGCGGACAGCTGGGTCTGGTTTTACCATCGATCAGGCTGTTTTGCTTGATGACTTATTGGCGATGGACTATCCTGAAATTGTAACCCAAGTGCATTCACTTGAGTCCGTTTTGACTTGGCCAAAGAAGTTGCTGACCCAAGAGGAGATCTTTGCGGTTAAGAATGGTCAAAAAATTCCGGCCAGTGCTTGGCCACAAAATGATGTTGGTTACTATCAAGTATATGACCAAGACCGGTTGCTGGCAGTCTACGCTTTTGATACTGACCAAAATGTTTGGCGGTCGCGTTACTTCTTTGCCCAAAATTGAAAGAAGCAAAGTGATTGTATTGGTAAAAACTCTGCTATAATATGCCCATGACTGAATTAATATCTTTGCATTATCCACTAAAAGAATTGCCCCAGTTGACTAGCAAGCAAGTACTGGCAATGGGCTTTTTTGACGGGGTCCATTTGGGTCACCAAAAGGTAATCCAGGAAGCTGCGCGGGTGGCGCACGAAAACGGACTACCACTGGCCGTTTTGACCTATAGTCCCTATCCGGGATTAGTGTTTAAAAAGCTGCCTCAACCCTGGCACGATTTAACACCATTGGACCAGAAGGTTCAGCTGCTTGGAAAGCTGGGCGTTGATCGGGTGTACTGCCTCCAATTGACATCACACCTTTCGGCCCTTCATCCAGAAGAATTTATTAAAGAAATCCTCTTGCCCCTCCAGGTTCATACGGTGGTTGCGGGCTTTGACCATCGCTATGGCAGGAAGGAATACCAAGCTGACATGGCCCACTTGCCCGAATTTGCCGCTGGTCGCTTTAATGTTCTGACCGTTGCCAAAAAGACTCTCGGCCAATCGGCTGCTAAGGTGGCCTCGCGCCAGATTCGATTGGCCTTAGCAGCAGGTGACATGCCTGCCGTAACAAAAAGTCTTGGCCGTGTCCACGAGACGACCGGGCTGATTGTTCATGGGGATGCACGGGGACGGACCTTGGGCTTCCCAACGATTAATATCTGGACGCCAGAAGTTGAATTTCTTCCTGGTATCGGTGTCTATGCTGTCAGCGCCTATGTTGATGGTCGCTGGGTTGACGGCATGGCCTCTATTGGCCGTAATGTAACCTTTGAACCAAACCGGCCGGTGACGGTGGAAATTAACCTCTTTGACTTTGCTGATGAAGTTTACGGGGAACCGGTGAAGGTTCAGTGGTATGCAAAGTTGCGAAATGAAGTGAAGTTCAACTCCGCCGAAGGTTTAATTGATCAGTTGCTGATTGATCAACAAAATACACGTGAATACTTTCAAGAAAAAGCAGATTAATTTTAATCTGCTTTTTTTTGCTATAACAGTATTTGTTGGTAAGCCTGATAGAAGGGGATTTTATCTAAAATTAGCACTCTTTTACAAAGAGTGCTAAAAAGGGTTTGCATTTTTTCTGATATTTTGTATAATATAGTTGTTAGCAGTTAAGAGTTTTGAGTGCTAAACAAAATTGCAGGGAGGTTTGGGTTAATGCTAACTGATCGACAGCAATTAATTTTGGCGGCGATTATTTATGAATATACCCAGACCGCCCGAGCGGTCGGGTCTAAGACCTTACATGACCAGTTGAACTTGGAATTTTCACCAGCAACGATTCGCAATGAGATGAGCTTTTTAGAGGAAGCCGATTTGATTAAGAAGCTTCATACCTCCGCTGGTCGAATTCCATCGAAGGCTGGTTACCGTTACTACCTTGATCACTTAATGGTGGCCGACCAAGTTTCAAAACAAGATGTTGCGCTAATTGCTCAACAAATTCGTGGTAATTTCCACGAATTGGATGATTTACTTGGCCAAACAGCTCGACAATTGGCAAAGATGACGGGGCTAACGGCCTTGGTGCTAAAGCCAAAGGCCATTAACCTAAAAATCTCGTCCTTCCAGTTGATTCAATTGGAACGCCAGCAGGTTTTGGCTGTCCTGGCAACTTCTGATGGCAAGGTGACTTCACAAACTTTTCGCCTACCAAAGGAAATGAGCGTCTCGTCCTTAACGGATATGGTGGCCTATATCAATGCACAAATGGTCGGCAGACCAGTTCAAGAGGTCCTTTCGTTAATGAACTCAGAGGAATTACCGGTTACGCTTTCACGGAATGTTGAAAGTCCAGCGGCCTTCCTGCAGCTCTTTGGCGAAGTTTTGGCTCGGTCAGTTGAAGAGCAGGTCCACATTGGTGGTCGGTTCAATCTCTTAGAGGTTGCCGATGATGCCTACTTGAACCTGAAGGAAGCCCGGTCGGTCTTGGAGTTGTTTGACTCGCCTGAGGTGGTGCGCCAATTGGCTGTGACACAAAAACAATCGGTGACGATTCGCTTGGGTCAAGAGTTGCCAACATCTCTTTTGCAGGACTACGCTATTCTTGCCGCACCGTTTTCGGTCGGTGGCGATGCTGGCGGGGTGATTGCATTAGTAGGTCCGATTCGGATGCCATATGCCAAGGTTGCTAGGTTACTATCAACCTTTGCCAAGGCATTAGATACAAAATTACTTGAATATGTTTAACCAAAAGGAGGAACGCCCGTGGCGAAGTCTGAAGATGAAAAAGATTTGAAGCAAGCTGATTTTGAGGAAGCAACAGAGGCAAAGGAGTTTGCTGACGCTGACCAAACTCAAGAAGAAGCAAAGGACAAATCAGAAGAGTCGCAAGCAAAATCAGAAGAGGAACCAGCAGTGGATCCATTAGCTGATTTGCAAGCAGCCCTTGAGAAAAAAGATGATGAATTACTTCGCGCTCAGGCTGAAATTCAAAACATCCAAAGTCGTAATGCTCGCGAAATTCAAAATATTCGCAAGTATGATGGTCAGAAATTAGCCGAAGCCATCTTGCCAGTGGTTGATAACTTGGAGCGCGCCCTTGCTGTTGAAGTGGGAGATGACGACCAGGTGGCACAAATTCACAAGGGTGTTGAAATCACTTTAAAGACTTTGAAGCAGGCGTTGACAACCAACGGCATTCAAGAGGTCGGTCAAGTAGGTGATGACTTTGATCCAAATACGATGCAGGGTGTTCAATCCGTGCCAGCAGAAGGTAAGATTAAGGCCGATCAAGTGGCGACAGTCTTGCAAAAGGGCTATGTCCTTCAAGATCGAGTAATTCGTCCAGCAATGGTCGCGGTTGCACAATAATATTAAACAGTAAATATCTGGTGACTCAGCCCTTTGGCACCACACCTTAAAAAGTTTAAGAATATGATTTAAAAAATAGGAAGGGTCGATATACTATGTCAAAAATTATCGGAATTGATTTAGGAACTACTAACTCAGCTGTTGCCGTTTTGGAAGGTGGCAAGCCAAAAATTATTACGAACCCTGATGGTGGTCGGACGACACCTTCAGTTGTGTCCTTTAAGAATGGGGAAACCCAGGTTGGTGATGTTGCAAAGCGTCAAGCAATCACAAATCCGGACACTATTTCATCAATTAAGTCTCACATGGGCGAAGAAGGTTACAAGGTAACCGTTGATGGTAAGGACTACACACCACAAGAAATCTCAGCCATGATTTTGCAGTATATCAAGGGCTATGCAGAAGACTACTTGGGTGAAAAAGTTGACAAGGCTGTTATTACAGTTCCTGCATACTTTAACGATGCCCAACGTCAAGCTACCAAGGATGCTGGTAAGATTGCTGGTTTGGAAGTTGAACGAATCATCAACGAGCCAACAGCCGCCTCATTAGCTTATGGAATGGATAAGTTAGACAAGGATGAAAAAATCTTGGTTTATGACCTTGGTGGCGGAACATTTGATGTTTCTGTCCTTGAATTAGGTGATGGTGTCTTTGAAGTTTTGTCAACAAACGGTGACACACACCTTGGTGGTGATGACTTCGATGCCAAGATTATCGATTACTTGGCTGACGAATTTAAGAAGGAAAACGGCATCGACTTGAAGCAAGACAAGTTGGCCTTGCAACGATTGAAGGATGCCGCTGAAACTGCTAAGAAGACTTTGTCTTCAGCAACTGAAGCACAAATTGACTTGCCATTTATCGCTTCTGGTGACCAGGGACCTTTGCACTTGCAAACTTCTTTGACTCGGGCAAAGTTTAACGAATTGACAGCTGATTTGGTTAAGAAGGCCGAAGCTCCTGTAATGAACGCCTTGAAGGATGCGGGATTGTCCTTTAATGACATCGATGAAGTGATTTTGAATGGTGGTTCAACTCGTATTCCTGCTGTCCAAGAGTCAGTGAAGAAGATGACTGGCAAGGAACCAAACCACTCAATCAACCCTGATGAAGCCGTTGCCTTGGGTGCCGCCGTTCAAGGTGGTGTGATTACTGGGGATGTTAAGGACGTTGTTTTGTTGGATGTTACACCTTTGTCACTTGGTATTGAAACCATGGGTGGTGTCTTCACAAAGTTGATTGATCGTAACACGACTATTCCAACTTCAAAGTCACAAGTCTTTTCAACTGCAGAAGACAATCAGCCAGCTGTTGATATTCACGTTTTGCAAGGGGAACGTTCAATGGCTGCTGACAACAAGACTTTGGGTCGGTTCCAATTGTCTGACATTCCTGCCGCAAAGCGTGGCGTCCCACAAATCGAAGTGACCTTTGACATTGATCGTAACGGTATCGTTAATGTTTCTGCTAAGGATTTGGGAACGCAAAAGGAACAAAAGATCACCATCCAAGCTGCCGGTGGTTTGTCTGACGAAGAAATCGAAAAGATGATGAACGACGCCAAGGCAAACGAAGAAGCCGACAACAAGAAAAAGGAAGCGGTTGAAACGCGTAACAACGCTGACCAATTGATTTTCCAGACTGAAAAGACCTTGGAAGAAGTTGGCGACAAGTTGTCAGATGATGATAAAAAGCCAACACAAGAGGCCTTGGATGCCTTGAAGAAGGCTAAGGAAGCTGCTGCTGCTGAAGACGCTGACTTGACTGATTTGAAGGCCAAGACAGACGACTTGCAAAAGGTAGCTACTGAATTGGCAACAAAGTTGTACCAGCAAGCACAACAAGCCCAGGAAGCACAGGGTGGTGCCGAAGGTGCTCAAAAGGATGACAACACAGTTGATGGTGACTTCGAAGAAGTTAACCCAGATGACAAGAAGTAATCTTTTCTTTGCCAGTGAAAACTGATAAAATGGACCGGCTATGGCTTGGTCCGTACATATTTGAATCAAAGGAGTCCGCTTGTGAATAATACTGAATTTTACGATCGTCTTGGAGTTTCTAAAACAGCTAGTCAAGATGAAATTAAAAAAGCATACCGCAAACTTTCAAAGAAGTACCACCCTGATTTGAACCATGAACCAGGGGCAGAAGATAAGTATAAGGAAGTGCAAGAAGCCTTTGAGATACTCGGTGATCCACAAAAGCGCCAGCAGTATGACCAATATGGTGCTGCTGGGGCCCAGGGTGGCTTTGGAGGTCAAGGCGGCTTTGGTGGTGCCCAAGGTGGTTTTGGTGACTTTTCTGATTTGGGTGATATCTTCTCTCAGATGTTTGGTGGTGGATTTCAGGATCCAAATGCACCACGGAAAGGTCGCGACCTCCAGTATCGGATGCATTTGACCTTTGAGGAAGCCGTTTTTGGAACTGAAAAGAACGTTAAGTATACGCGTTCACAGGCTGATCGTTCACAACACGAAGTTAAGGTAAAGGTGCCTGCCGGCGTTGAAAGTGGTCAGCAGATGCGTTTGTCTGGCCAAGGTGAAGACGGCGTTAATGGTGGTCCGCAGGGTGATTTGTACGTGGTCTTCTCCGTTGCGGCTTCAAAGGACGGTTTTGAACGTGATGGCTCGGATATCTATCTTCAACAAGATATTGACTTTATCACGGCGGCTTTGGGGGCTGAAATTCCCGTTAAGACCGTTCACGGTGAAGTTAAGTTGAAGATTCCAGCTGGAACGCAAAATGGACGTCGTTTCCGCTTAGGGGGCGAGGGCGTTGCCCGTTTGCATGGTAACGGCTATGGCGACCAATTCGTTGTGGTCAACGTTGTGGTTCCAACAAAACTGAATAAGGACCAGAAAGCTGCCCTAGAGGCCTTTGCTAATGCTTCGGGGTCTAAGGTTTCTAAGAAGAAATCAATTTTTGATAAATAAGACAATTTAAAAGCAGTTAAGCTATCTTTAGTCTTAATTTGATCAATCAAAAAAAGCCGGCTCAGATGAGTCGGCTTTTTTGATTGATCATTACTTTTATAGGTATTTTGTTGAATCGTCCACGTGCCATGGATCTTGACGATTGATGTGGTCGTAGTACAATTTACCATGTAAGTGGTCAATTTCATGCTGGAAGACGATGGCAGGGTAGTTGCGCAGTGTCTTTGTCAAAGTTTGACCAGATTCGTCTTGGTAGCGAACGGTAATCTTCTTTGACCTGGGGACAAAGCCAGGAACATCCTCGTCAACTGAGAGGCAGCCTTCCCCGGTTTCCAATGCAGCTCGTCCAACTGTTTCAGACACAATGACCGGGTTAAAAACAACACCTTTGAAGAATGGCTTGTCTTCGACATCTTCGGCTGGGTCGGCAGATGGGATCAAGATGGCCGTCATTTGCAAAGATTCCCCCACTTGTGGAGCAGCCAGGCCAACGCCAGGGCGCAGACCGTACTTTTCATTTTCTTCCTCGTCTTGTGAGACTTCTAAGTAAGTCATCATATCTTTGGCGAGTTGTTGGTGCTCAGGACTGAGTGGGAAAGGAACTTCCTTAGCCTGGTCACGTAGAACGGGATCACCGTCTCGCGTAATTTTGTCCATGGTGAAACGAATTGTCATGTTGGTTAACTCCTACTTACAATTTATCAACTTTTAGTATAGCAGAAATCAGTTGATAACGGGCTTTTGCTCTTCGACTTTCCTTTTTTTTCGTTGGTTGGGCTTGGAAGTTGCTTGTTAAATCAGTCGTCTTTGCTGGCAAGGGGAGTGAAAGCTTGTTAGAATGTAGATGATATGTTCATCTTGCATTTGAAAGGATTTTCTATGGCAGAGCAATACCAGCTTCCAATTGACGGCAATTGGAATCAGGACGATATCATCGCGGTTTCAAATTTGATTGACGCCGTTTTGCAGGTTTATGAGGGTGGTTGTGATCGTGAATACCTCTTAACGGCTTACCGCCAGTTTTTGACGGTTATTCCATCAAAATCAGAACAAAAGGCTTTTGACCGTGATTTTGAACAACAAACTGGTCGGTCAATCTATCAGACGCTGAAGCTGACTGAAAAACCAGTTAGGCGGGTTTTGGTCAATGACTGAGTGGACGAACAATCAATTAATCCAGGTTGATCAAACAGTGCGACGCTGGTTGGTCGAACTGGGTCGTGATGCCAGAGAAACTAAGAACCAAGATTTACACGTTGGTGAAAAAGAGGGCGATTTTCGCAACCTCGTTACTAACCTGGATACCACCAACCAGGCATGGTTGCTTGACCATATTCGGTCAATCGATTCCGATGCTCAATTTGTGGCTGAAGAGGGGGACCTGCAACGACCTGAAACCATGGCTGGTCATGTCTGGTTTATCGACCCGATTGATGGCACACTGAATTTTGTCCATGAAAAGACTGATTTTGCCATTATGGTGGCCCTTTATATTGACGGTGAGCCAAAACTGGGCTGGATTGCCAAAGTGATGACCAATCAGGTCTTCCATGGCGGTCCGACAATTGGTGCCTTCGTTAATGACCAAAAATTAGCACCGGTAGCAGACCTGGGACTAGCAGAATCGATTTTGATTGTATCCGGTCGCCGCCTAATTTGCGGGGAAAAACCCTATGCAACCATTGCCTCTGAAGCCTTAGCTTATAGGGTTTTGGGTTCGGCTGGGATTTCCTTTAGTCGTTTGTTGCTACAACAGGCAACAGGGTATTTCTCTAAGCTATCTCCATGGGATTTAGCAGCCGGTCGGGTCTTAGCCGAAACGCTTCGTTACGTGGTCAAATCACTTGACGGAAGGCCGCTAAATATGCTATCATCAAACACAGTATTAATCGCTACAACCAAGACGTATCGCGAGTCAGTCAAGATAGTGAAAGACTAGGGAGACAATCCCTAGTCTTTCTTGTGAGTAGCAAAGATAAAGGAGCACATAAAATTGGCAAATCTTCGCGAAGATATTCGTAATATCGCTATTATTGCCCACGTCGATCACGGAAAGACGACGTTGGTCAACGAACTGTTAAAGCAGTCTGACACATTGGACGCCCGTAAGGAAGAATCTTTGGGTGACCGTGTGATGGATA
Source organism: Fructobacillus sp. ESL1117 (assembly GCF_058508565.1). NCBI lineage: Bacteria > Bacillati > Bacillota > Bacilli > Lactobacillales > Lactobacillaceae > Fructobacillus > Fructobacillus sp. ESL1117. Next base: position 222,796 of record NZ_CP196385.1, read on the forward strand.
CCAACGATATTGAAAAAGAACGTGGAATCACGATCTTGTCTAAGAACACTGCCGTTCGCGTTGGCGACAAGCAGATCAACATCTTGGATACCCCTGGCCACGCCGATTTCGGTGGAGAAGTTGAACGAATCATGGGAATGGTTGACGGGGTTTTGCTCGTCGTTGATGCCTTTGAAGGAACCATGCCTCAGACTCGGTTCGTTTTGAAGAAGGCCTTTGAACAACACTTGACACCAATCGTGATTGTTAACAAGGTTGACCGACCAGGTGCCCGCCCCGAAGAAGTCGTTGATGAAGTTTTGGACTTGTTCATTGAATTGGGTGCTGATGAAGATGACTTGGACTTCCCGGTTATCTTTGCTTCAGCAATGAACGGAACATCTTCATTTGATCCAGATGTTTCAAAGCAAGAACATACAATGGAACCAATCTTTAAGACGGTTTTCGAAACGATTCCTGCTCCAGTTGATAACTCAGACGAACCATTGCAATTCCAAGTTGCCATGTTGGACTATAATGACTTCGTTGGTCGTATTGGTATCGGTCGTGTTAAGCGTGGAACAATCAAAGTTGGTGACAACGTTGATGTTTTGAAGCTTGACGGTACATCGCAAAACTTCCGTGTTACAAAGCTTTCTGGTTTCATCGCTTTGGATCAAGTTGAAATCCAAGAAGCAAAGGCCGGTGATTTGATCGCCGTTTCTGGTATGGAAGACATCTCAGTCGGTGAAACAGTTGTTGACCCAGCTCATCACGATGAATTGCCATTGCTTCGTATCGATGAACCAACATTGCAAATGACTTTCCGTCAAAACGACAGCCCCTTTGCTGGTCGTGAAGGGAAGTTCGTGACCGCTCGCCAAATCGAAGATCGTTTGTTGCGCGAATTGCATACTGATGTTTCTTTGCGTGTTGAAGACACTGACCAGGCTGGTGCTTGGTTGGTCTCAGGACGTGGTGAATTGCACCTTTCCATCTTGATTGAAAACATGCGTCGTGAAGGCTTCGAATTGCAAGCTTCACGTCCACAAGTTATTTTCCGTGAGGAAGATGGTCAAACCACTGAACCTTACGAATCAATCCAGATCGATACACCAGATGAATATTCATCAACTGTGATCGACTCATTGAACCAACGTAAGGGTGAAATGCAAAATATGGAAGCTGTCGGAAACGGTCAAACTCGTTTGACTTATATGGCACCTTCACGTGGTTTGATTGGTTACGCCACTGAATTTATGACAGCTACTCACGGTTATGGTATCTATAACCACACATTTGCTGAATACCGTCCAATGGTTAAGAATTGGGAACCAGGCCGTCGTAATGGTGCCTTGGTCTCAATCAACCAAGGGCAAACAACTAACTACGCCATCATGGGTGTTGAAGATCGTGGTCAAATGTTTGTTGGCGCCGGTGTTGACGTCTATGAAGGAATGGTTGTCGGTATGAATGCTCGTGATAACGACATCTCTGTCAACGTGACAAAGATGAAGCCACAATCAAACGTTCGTTCTTCAAACAAGGACCAAACTGCTTCAATCAAAACTCCACGTGAGATGAACTTGGAAGCATCAATGGAATTCTTGAATGATGACGAATACGTTGAAGTAACGCCAGAAAACGTTCGAATCCGTAAGGCCATCTTGAACACTGCTGAGCGTGAAAAGGCTGCTAAGCGTCGTAAGTAAGCCTTTAAGCATCATCTGAAACAAACAAATACTCGTAGTGGCATGGACCAACCTTCATGTCACTATTATTTTGGAGCTATGGCACAATCTGGTACTGCAGCGGACTCGAAATCCGTCGAGCCGTCTTATGGCGGTGTGCGGGTTCAAATCCCGCTAGCTCCTTAAATAGATAATATGTAAAAGCCAAGGCTGAAAGCGGTTTTGGCTTTTTTTGTGCAGAAAAAGAAAAATACCCCTTAAATAGTTAGAATAGAATAAACTTTTTGAAATAATTTATTGCATTTTAGCAACAAATTGTATATTAAATGAATATAAAACTTAAATTAAATTAATTTAAAATTTTTTATATTAATAAATAGCGCTTTTTATAGAAAAATTTTTAATGCCTTGTTATGATATCTTTGTCACAAGTGAAAAAATGATTTTTGTTAAGAAATTATTCGTGAACTGCGAGGGTATAAGGTTAAATGATGAGAAAAAAGATGTATAAATCCGGAAAAAATTGGCTCTTTGCTGGTGTGGCAATCGCTGCTTTTTTAACTGCTGGTTCTGGTAATTCAATTAACCCGTCGGCAGATGAAATTTCGCAATCGGAGGCTAGTTTTGTTAAAGATTTCCCGGTTAATGGAACATATGTGACTGCTGATAGTGGACAATCATGGAAATACTTTGTCAATAATGCTCCAATAATGGGCTTATATAAGGATAGTCAAGGACAACTTCGGTATTTTAATTTTGATGATGGTACGCAGGTTAAAGGCAAAATTATAAACATTAGTGGTGTTGCTTACTATTTTGATGCGGGTTCAGGTGAGGGACATCAAATCACTGCGCAAAATGGTGGTACCTATTGCCAAGACAGTGTGAATGGAAATACTGTTTGGGCTTATAAGCTTAGTACAGGCGGCTATGCTCGGGGTCTGCAAAATATTAATGGAAACATTCAATATTTTGATGAAATAACGGGAGCTCAGCTGAAAGGTGGATCAGTCTATTTAGGCGGGGTTAACTACTATTTTGATGCTGGAAAGGGCAACCTCATTAGTACAGTTGACAGTGTTGCTCAAAAGCAAGATGATAGTCCAAAACGCGGTTTGGTTAGCACCAACGGACAATTAACTTATTTTGATCCAACAACGGGAGAACAAGCAAAAAGTAAACAAGTGGTTACAAATGGGGCTACTTATTATTTTAATGATAGCGGTATTGGAACCTATTTGTTTACGAATAGCGATAGTGTCTCGAAAACTGAGGCTAGTCAGCAAAATGCAGTTAATAGCACCGATACAAAAGATTATACAAATACAGTTGATGGCTTTTTAACGGCTGATACTTGGTACCGACCAAAGTATATTTTAGATAATGGTGAAAACTGGCGAGCATCAAATGAGGGGGAATACCGTCCTTTCATTATGAATTGGTGGCCTAATAAAAATGTTGAAGTTAATTATCTAACATTCATGCAAAATAATAATTTGCTATCAAGTACGGTTCAATATAGCCTTTTTACGGACCAGGCGATTTTAAATCAAGCCGCTTTTCAGGCACAAATTGCCATTGAAAAGCGAATTAAGTCAGAAGGTAGTACAGACTGGTTAAATACGTTGCTATTTGGTGGCGATGATAGTCATCCTTCATTTGTTAAGCAGCAATTTATTTGGAATTCTGATTCAGAATACCCTGGGCAAGGTGGAGATCAATGGTTCCAAAATGGCTACTTGAAATACGGTAATAGTGTTTTAACTCCTCAGACTAATTCAGATTATCGAAATGCTGATAATGTCTTTGAATTTTTGCTGGCTAATGATGTTGATAATTCCAATCCTGCTGTTCAGGCTGAAGATTTAAATTGGTTACATTATGTCTTGAATTTTGGAACTATCACAAATAATGATAGTGATGCCAATTTTGATGGAATTAGAATTGATGCGGTTATGAATATTGGCAATGATATTAATAAACGTACGTTTGATTACTTACGTTTATTGTATAAATTGACTAAAAGCGATTTTAATGCAAATAAACACTTGTCAATTGTTGAAGGCGGAATCAATATTAGTGGTCCTACAGCTATTGATGGCAATGGGTTAATTACAGCACCATTTGTATCAAACATTCAATCATCATTATTTAATGGTCCAGGAAAAAATAATTCTCTTTCTAATTTAATTCAGGAGTATGACCATGGCGTTTTAGTATCTGATCATTCAGATACTACTAAGTCAAGTATTCCTAATTATTCATTTGTTCACGCTCATGATAACGGAATACAAGACCAAATTCGTGATGCACTTCGGGATTCAACTGGGGCGGATTGGACAAATTTCACCACGGATCAGTATAAAACTGCTTTAGAGACATACTATAATGATCAAAAAGCAACCATCAAAAAATATAATGCATACAACGTTCCTAGTGCATATGCTCTAATGTTAACGAATGCTCAAACAGTTCCTAGAATTTATTATGGTGATTTGTATCAAGACGATGGTCAATACATGCAAAATAAAAGTATGTATTATGATTCCATTACGTCTTTGATGGAGGCTCGAAAGAAGTACGTTTCTGGTGGCCAAACGATGAGCGTTGATAGTAATGGACTGTTAAAGAGTGTTCGATTCGGTAAGGGAGCATCAACGGTTCAAGATTCCGGTGATAATGAAACTCGAACGGAAGGTATCGGTGTCATTGTTGGAAATGATTCTTCTGTCAAGGTTGCTGATGGCCAAACAGTTACCTTGGATATGGGTGCTGCTCATAAAAATCAGGCTTATCGTCCATTAATTTTGACGACAAGTGATGGCGTTCAAACTTACGATAGTGATGAAAATGCACCAGTTGTATATACGGATGACAATGGAATCTTGACTTTTTCAAATCAAGATATTAACGGTCAAGCTAATACAAAAATTGTTGGGACCTTGAACCCACAGGTTTCTGGCTACCTTGCTGTATGGGTTCCTGTTGGTGCTGATGAAAATCAAGATGTACGAGTTGAGCCTTCAACTAGTGAAAATACTGATAATACCGTTTTTCATGGAAATGATGCTCTCTATTCAAACTTGATTTACGAAGGCTTTTCTAACTTTCAACCAGCACCAACCAATCATGATGAAATGACAAATGTGGTAATTGCTAAAAATGCGCAACAATTTGTTGATTGGGGAGTGACGGACTTTGAAATGGCACCTCAATACCGATCATCGGAAGACCATACATTTTTGGATTCAACTATTGATAATGGTTATGCCTTTTCTGATCGATATGATATGGGATTCGGTGCACCAACTAAATATGGAACTGATGAAGATTTAAGAAATGCTATTAAAGCACTACATGCATCTGGAATGCAGGTAATGGCTGATATGGTATACAACCAAATTTATAATTTACCTGGTGAAGAAGTGACAGCTGCTTCTCGAACAAATGTTTATGGTAATAACGTTGATTTGCCATTCGCAACACAACTTTATGTTACCAACACAGTTGGTGGGGGAGAATATCAGAAAAAGTATGGTGGAGAATTCTTAAACGAACTAAAAGAAAAGTATCCTGACCTATTCAAGTCACAAACTTACGATTATTATCAAGTTGACGGATTGATTGGACAAAAAAACATGTCGGAAATTCCCTCTAACGAATTGATTAAGCAGTGGTCAGCTAAATATATGAACGGTACCAATATTTTGGGTCGTGGAATGGGCTATGTTCTTAAGGACTGGAGCAACGACGCTTACTTCAAATTGTCGGGAACAGATACAACGCTTCCAAAATCTCTGATTTATACAGCCACTGGTTGGATTGATAACGGTGATGGTACCTGGTCTTACAATGATGTGAAGACAGGAAACCGATTGACGGGTAATCAGGTAATCAATGGCCAGAAAGTTTACTTTAACCATGATGGTATTCAAGTTAAAGGAGGATTTGCAGAAAATCCTGATGAAACTTGGTCTTACTATGATAAAAACACTGGTGAGCGTTTGCTTGGCCAGCAAAAAATTGATGGACAAGAATTATATTTTGACGAAAATGGGGTTCAAATTAAAGGGCAATGGGTTAATCGTGTAGATGGCTATCGGTCGTACTATGATGCAAAAAGTGGTCAGTTAATTCAGTCTGTGCCAGTTGATTTGCAGCAGCGCCTAGAGGGTTGGGTTGAAAATCCTGATAAAACATGGTCATATTACGCTACCAATGGTCAACGGGTTACTGGAGCGCAATTGATTAATCATCAACATTTATACTTTAATGATAATGGTATTCAAATAAAAGGTGCCTGGGTCGGCAATGGTGATGGAACCTGGTCATACTACGATGAAAATAGTGGTGATCGGTTGACAGGGGCACAAACTGTTAATGGTCAACATCTTTATTTTGATAAAAATGGTGTTCAAGTTAAAGGAAATTGGGTTGATAATGGCGACCATACTTGGTCATATTACGACATTAATAGTGGTGAGTGTTTAGCTACTAGCCAAACAATGGATAATCAACATCTTAATTTCTGGATTCAAAATCCTGATTTAACTTGGTCATATTATGGCACTAACAATGGTCAAAAATTAACTGGTGCTCAAATCATTGACAATCAACACTTGTTATTTACAGATAACGGCGTTCAAGTTAAAGGCCGTTGGGTTGAAAATGCCGATTCTACCTGGTCTTATTATGACGCAAATACAGGAGTACGACTAACTGGTCAGCAAGTGATTAACCAGCAACATGTATACTTTAATGACGATGGCATTCAGGTGAAAGGAAATTGGGTCAAGAATGATGATAACACCTGGTCATACTATGATGCTAATAATGGTAATCGTTTAACTGGTGATCAGGTGATCAATCAGCGATATTATCATTTCAATGCTGATGGCATTCAGGCTCGAGGAGCATGGGTTGAAAATAGTGATGGCTCTTGGTCATATTATGATGCTTTGAATGGTGAACGTGTGACCGGCAGTCAAGAAATCAACAATCAATCTCTGTATTTTAATCAAAACGGTATCCAAATTAAGGGAAACTGGGCTGAAAATCAGGATCATACGTGGTCATACTATTCCGTGGCTAGTGGTGAAAAAGTTGGAAATGCTCAATCGATTGGCTCAATTAAGTTCAATAGTTGGGTCCAAAATCCTGATGGTACGAATTCGTATTATGACTTAGATACAGGTAAGCGCTTGACTGGTGTGCAAACAATCGATAATAAAACGTATTATTTTGATTTAAATGGTATTCAAGTGAAGGGAAACTGGGTTGAAAATCAAGATCATACCTGGTCTTATTATGATCAAAAAACAGGTGCTCGATTAACCGGCCAACAGACAGTTAACAATCAGATACTGTATTTTGATGAAAAGGGAATCCAGATTAAAGGGGCATGGGTCCAAAATGGAGATAAGACCTGGTCATATTATGATGCTAATAGTGGTGAGCGAACTAGAGAACAAATGAGTCAGCCAGTTGGTCTATAAGTTATTCAAAATAATTTATATTCATTAATAAATCACAAACTGCAAAGCTCTTTGAATACTGTTGAGGCTAGATTATCGGTTTTTCAGATTTTTTTTAATCAACGATAATCTAGCCTTTTTATGTAATTATGTTTACTTTGTTGGTTGGTATTAGTTAAAAATAAATATTTACTTATGTAAGAGGTTAAAATGAGAAAGAAAATGTACAAATCTGGTAAGATTTGGGTCGCTGCATTAGCAGGAAGTATTGCTGTAACGATTGGCACTAACGTTGCCCATGCTGATGATGTCAATACCCAGCAGACAACAAATACTCAATCAGTAACGGATGCAATCAATAAAACTGTTTGGACTGGCGGGACAGATGGACACTATATAACTGATAGTGATGGTCGGCAGCATTTTGTTGTAAATGCCACTGGTCAATCAGTAGTTGGATTACAAACGATTGACGGGCATTTGCAATACTTTGATCCAACTACCACTGCGCAAGTCAAGGGAACATTAAAGACGATTGGTTCTGACACATATTATTTTGCAGCTAATTCAGGAAATGCTATTACGGGGACACAAAACGTAGATGGTTTGTTATTTGGATTTGATCAGCAATTCAAATTAGTTAAGAATGGCTTTGTGACCAATTATGATGGATCGACTTATTATTTTGATCAAACCGGTAAGAATGTAACTGGATTACAGAACATTGATGGAAAAACTTACTATTTTGCACCATCAGGCGTTATGAAAAAAGGTGGCGATTCTGCTGTTTTGATTAATGGTGTTGAATATATTTTTGATGCAATTGATGGTCATGCCACTATTGCTAATCAACAACAATTTGCAATTGGCTTGAATTCACAAAATAATGAATTTTCAGTTCATAATCAAATTGCGGCAATTGACCGCCAGGATATTGATAATACTGATGGGTTTATCACTGCTAATTCGTGGTATCAACCAAAAGATATTTTGCAAGAAGGAAAAACATGGGTATCATCAACTACCAATGATCGTCGTCCACTATTGATGACTTGGTGGCCGGATGCTAAGACTGAGGCAGCTTATATTAATTTTATGTTAAGCAATCATATTGGTCAGGGTGATCCAGTCAACGTTTTAAAAAATTCGCAAGAAGAGCTAAATCAGGCTGCTAATCAAATTCAGGTAGCCATTGAGCAAAAAATTAGTAGTGATCAGTCAACGGACTGGCTGAAACAACTAGTTTCTCAGTTTATTATTACTCAGCCCAATTGGAATATAATCAGTGAAATGCCCAGTACCGGTTTTCAAGGCGGAACCTTAGCTTATCAAAATAGCAATATAACACCGGATACAAATTCTGATTATCGTTACTTGAATCGCAATCCAACCAATCAAAATAATGTGGATTCTTCTAGAGTAAACAGTAAAACAAATGAGTCACCCGAAACTTCTGCTGTTAATTCAGAAGGAGCCAATCCCAATGGTGGTTATGAGTTTTTACTAGCAAATGATATTGATAATTCCAATCCAGTTGTCCAAGCTGAACAATTAAATTGGTTACATTATTTAATGAATTTTGGCACAATTACAGCCAATAATAGTAACGCCAACTTCGATAGCATTCGGATTGATGCTGTTGATAATGTAGATGCTGATTTATTACAGATTGCAGCCGACTACATGAAAAGTGCCTATGGTACTAACCAAAGTGATCAGTCAGCAAATAAGCATCTTTCGATTATGGAAGATTGGAGTTATGACGATTTCAATTATGTTGGTGAACAGGGTAGTAACCAATTAACAATGGACTTTAAGTCTCAAGTCCAACTGCTGTTTTCATTGTCTAAAGACCCAAACAATCGTGCTGGAATGGATCGCTTCTTAGCATGGTACAACATTAATCGCGAGGTTAATAATACCGAAAATCAAGTGGTCCCAAATTATTCATTTGTTCGGTCACATGATAGTCAATCACAGACAATTATTGCTCAAATTATTAATGACTTGTATCCAGGCTCGAACGGTTTAATGCCAACGGACAGTCAGTTAAAAGCTGCTTTTGAAGTTTTTCGTGCAGATCAAGAGTCAACCGTTAAAAAATATGCCTTGTATAACATTCCAGCTAGTTATGCAATGTTATTAACAAATAAAGACACGGTTCCGCGGGTTTATTATGGTGATTTATATCAAGAAGATGGTCAGTACATGGCTGAACAAACACCATATTATAATGCGATTACGACTCTTTTGAAGGATCGCATTAAGTATGTTGCGGGTGGTCAAACAACGTCTGTTGGTGTAGTAGACACATTGACTAAACAGCCAATTAATCATAATGATGTTTTAACTACCGTTCGTTTCGGTCAGGGATTACTTAATGAGACTGATCAGGATAGCACGAATCATACGGATGGTATGGGGGTGATTATAAGTAACAACCCGGACCTTCAATTAGGGCAAAATGAACAAGTAGTTTTGCATATGGGCGCCGCTCATAAAAATCAATTGTTCCGAGCATCTTTGCTTTCAACCAAAGATGGTTTGCAAATTTATAATTCTGATGATAGTGCACCAACTATGATGACGAATGAAAATGGTGATTTAGTATTTGATTCATCTTGGATTTACGGTGTCAGCGACCCACAAGTTTCTGGCTACTTGGCGGTCTGGGTGCCAGTTGGTGCAGCAGCTGATCAAGATGCTCGAACTAGTTCGGATACGTCAGCATCAACTGATGGAAAAACATTTCATTCAAATGCTGCATTAGATTCAAATGTTGTTTATGAAGGCTTTTCAAACTTTCAAGCACTGCCTACAAAAATTGATGAATTTGCTAATGCTAAAATTGCGGCAAATGCTGACTTATTCAAATCTTGGGGGATTACTAGTTTTGAATTTGCACCTCAATACCGTTCAAGTACTGATGCAAGCTTCTTAGACTCGATTGTAAAAAATGGTTATGCATTTAGTGATCGTTATGATTTGGGATTTGACAATGCTGATGGCACACTAAACCCCACCAAATACGGTACAGCTGAACAACTGCGTTCGGCTATTGAAGCATTGCATCAGGTAGGCTTACAGGCAATGGCTGATTGGGTGCCTAACCAGGTCTATAATTTGCCAGGACAGGAAGCGACAACAGTTACTAGGACTGATGAATACGGTAATCCTTTGACTGATTCTACTTTTAATAATTTGGTTTATATTACGAATACCAAAAGTAGTGGTTCTGATTATCAATCCAAATACGGAGGGGCCTTCCTATCTGATTTAAAAAATCGTTATCCTGAATTATTTGAAAAAAATCAAATCTCCACCGGTGTTCCAATTGATGGTAGCCAAAAAATAACACAATGGTCAGCCAAATATTTGAATGGTACAAATATTCTAGGTCGTGGTGCTTATTTCACCTTAAAAGATTGGTCTAGCAACCAATATTTGAATATCAGTCAAACTGGCACAGCGTTCTTACCGAAACAGTTGCTTAATCAGGAATCACTTTCGGGATTTAACAAAGTTGCTGGTGGTATTGTTTATTATTCACTAAGTGGTTATCAAGCAAAGGATAGCTTTATTCAAGATCGTGACGGTAATTGGTATTATTTCAATACCGATGGATATATGGTGACGGGCGAACAAGAAATCAATGGTATTAAGTATTTCTTTTTGTCGAATGGGATTGAATTGCAGAACCATACTTGGTTAGATTCGAATGGAAATTTGAGATATAGTGGTCAAACGGGCCAAAGTATCGTATTACAAAATACACTAACTAGTACTGTTGATGGGTATTACATTACTGATTCGGCCGGCAATCAAAAGTTCATTTTGAAGTATAATAGTTTACCTGTGATTGGTTTATATACAATCGATGGTAATATTCAATACTTTAGTTCACCAGGAGGTGCTCAAATTAAGGGAGCTTGGCAGACGGTTAATAACCAGAAATACTATTTTGCTCCTGGATCTGGAAATGCACTGACTGGCCTACAAACTATTGATGGTCAACTTTACGAATTTACAGCAGAAGGTGTTTTGCTTCGAAATTTGTCTAATGGTGGTGGGACAACAACGCCAACGGTACCGTCAGATAACGGCGGCACCACTAATAACGGTGGTGGGACAACAACGCCAACGGCACCGTCAGATAATGGCGGAACCACTAATAACGGTGGTGGAACAACAACGCCAACGGCACCGTCAGATAACGGCGGCACCACTAATAACGGTGGTGGGACAACAACGCCAACGGCACCGTCAGATAACGGTGGCACCACTAATAATGGTGGTGGAACAACACCAACGGCACCGTCAGATAACGGCGGTACCACTAATAACGGCGGTGGAACAACAACGCCAACGGTACCGTCAGATAACGGCGGCACCACTAATAACGGTGGTGGGACAACAACGCCAACGGCACCGTCAGATAACGGTGGCACCACTAATAATGGTGGTGGAACAACAACACCAACGGCACCGTCAGATAACGGCGGTACCACTAATAACGGCGGTGGAACAACAACGCCAACGGTACCGTCAGATAACGGCGGCACCACTAATAACGGTGGTGGAACAACAACGCCAACGGCACCGTCAGATAACGGCGGCACCACTAATAACGGTGGTGGAACAACAACGCCAACAGTACCGTCAGATAATGGCGGAATCACTAATAATGGTGGTGGGACAACAACAACACCGGCGCCGTCAGATAATGGCGGTACCATAACTAGTGGTAATAGTAATGTTGCTACCTATGTTAATGAATCTAATTTGGCTGTTGATTCAGCCATTCTTCGGCGTTCTTCTTCCCAAGCGTCAACAATAGTGGCTAACAATCCAATTGGAAAAAATTCTACTTCTGCAGCACAGTCAGCAGCTACTAGCATAGCAACTGCTGGACAAACTAATAATGCTACAAAAGAAGCAACTTCTAATTCAAAAGCACCGAAAGCGTCTGATGGGAAGGGAAATCATTCTTCAAATGATAATTCGAAGAATACTCATGATAATTCAGCGGTCGGTCATGTCGGTAAATTTTTGAACAACATTGGCAATTCGATTGCTAAGGGATTTAGTGCGGTTGGAAAGTCTATTGGCCATGCGCTGGCTGCAATTGGCCATGCGCTGGCTGCAATTGGCCATACGGTTTCAGCAGTATTCGATAGTATTGGTAAATTTTTTAAGCACTTGTTTTAATTCAGTATAAAATTATTATTTTTAATTTGAACTTTGCCAGATACCAGGTAGTAGAGGTCATTAGAGTTGATATTTAAACAGTATTAGTCTTTATGATCAGAAGTGTAGTTGATTAAAACTTCGATTTTTTTCGTTAATTTAAAGCAGTTTAAAAGAAGAGCAAACGTTTTTTCCGTTTGCTCTTCTTTGTGTATAGGTAAAGTTATGACTTGAATTAAATTAGGAAGGAAAGTTATCCGCTTTTGGTTTTGGCGGTAAGCTAATCATGCACTATTGAGGCAGTTTGGATACTAAAGCCGCAGATGGTAACGCCCAGAAAAAGGAGGCTGACGAATTAAATGATGCCATTATTTACTCTGGAGACAGATTTGTGGCTAGTTAAAATCATTAGTAGATCATATCGGAAGTGAATTAGTCTCCCTCGTATAATGCAAGAGAGTTGATTACAATTGGTGACAACGTCTTGATTGGTGAAAATGTTAAAATTTATGATCATAACCATGCTTTTGGTAAAAACTATGATGGCGTGCAGCCAAATATTTTTAAGACAGCACCGGTGATGATTGGTGATGGCGTTTGGATTGGATCAAACGTGACTATTTTAAAGGGTGTGATAATCGGTTCAGGGGCAATTATTGCTGCTGGGACGGTCGTCAATCAGGATGTCCAGCCTGATGTTATCTATCAGGAGAAACGTAGTTTTGAACAGCTGCCCATCCAATATTGAAAGGACTAACAATGGCTGTGTTGGTCCTTTTTTGTTTTCTTTGTCTTATCTTAATGAATAAAACCACTGGTGGCTTATTTCGTCATGGTTATCTGGCTAATGCTGATTGTTGATGGATGGTGTGTTTTTAAAAGCAAGCACGCTAATATTTTTGACCATTATTATTCTCTGCATTGCTGATCGATAATAGTTCTCCTTGTTTGCTGGCAAAACCGTTTGCTCTGATTTGTTTGCTGGTAAATTGCGTTATACTGGCTTTAATGTAAATTGCAGGGAAGGAATAATCACGATGAAGAAAATAGATGGACACGTGCACTTAGTTCAAGAAATTGCTGGTTTTAATGGGAGAGGACGGCTAAATGCCTTGGGAAATGGTGAAGCTATCTGGGATGATGGGACCAAGATTAAGTTGATTCCTGATGGTTGGGGTGACACTAATTTGACTGCTGATTCTTTTTTAAAAGTTATGGATGATCACGGTATCGAAAAGGCGGTTTTGCTGCAGGGGAGCTTAAACGGCTACCAAAATTATTACACCTACCAGACAGTAAAGCGTTACCCGGAGCGTTTTATTGGTGCCTTTGCCGTTGATCCGTTTGTTCAAAATGCTCTAGCCATTGTTCGACGGCATGTTGAGGACCTCGGTTTTCGAGCTATTAAATTAGAAATTAGCCAGGGTGGCGGCCTTCATGGCTACCACCAAACAACACCGTTCCGTTTGGATACGGATATAAGACTGGGGCAAATTTTTCATTACTTGGCCAATTATCCTGGCTTTACTGTGACAGTCGATTACGGCAGTGCTGATCAGATTAGTCACCAGCCAGAAGCGATTGCAATCTTGTCTTCCCGGTACCCACAGTTGGACTTTGTTGTTTGCCACCTATCCTTTCCAAATGACGATCAGTTGAATTTTTTGGAAAATACGTTGCGACTCTTCGTACCACAGCCAAATATTGCAATGGACTTGTCAGCCATTCAGGATATCCTAGACGAAACGGCGTTGCCATATGAAAAAAGTCAGCGAGCAGTGGCACTGGCCAAAGAAGTTTTAGGGAGCAAGCGCCTTATTTGGGGGACCGACTCACCATGGTCTGCCACCTTTAATTCATATGGCCATTTAGCAACTTGGTTGGCAGAGAGTGGACTGTTCACTGAGGATGAGTTGAACGATGTCTATTATGGGACAGCTAACCGCATCTATTTTAAGGAAAGCGCGGTCAGAGCGGCTCACCAAGCTGCGGACCAACAAAAGTAATTTAGAGGAGGCCCAGTGATGACTATTTTTGATGAAATTAAGGCGGATCCTGCTAATGCATCCTATACCAAGGCTGGCTGGGAGCCGATTTACAGTGCGCCGGCCACGGCGAAAATTTTAATTATTGGCCAAGCGCCGGGGCTGAAAGTCCAAAAAACCGGAGTGATGTGGAATGATGCCTCCGGTGACCGGTTGCGGGATTGGCTTGGTGTCTCCAAACAAACTTTTTATACTTCGGGAAAAATTGCGGTGATTCCAATGGACTTCTATTATCCGGGCAAGGCTAAAGCGGGCGACCAACCACCACGGCAGGGGATTGCGGAAAAGTGGCACCCACGCCTGCTGGCTGCCCTGCCTGATATCCAGTTGACAATTTTAGTTGGGGCCTATGCTCAAAAGTATTACTTAGACTTACCAAAATCAGCAACCTTAACAGCCACAGTCAAGGATTTTGATCGGTTCTGGCCCAAGTATTTGCCAATTGTTCATCCATCACCACGGAATAACATCTGGCTGAAAAATAATCCCTGGTTTGAGATTAAGGTTGTGCCGAACTTGCGGCAACGAGTCGCGCAGCTGCTTTCGATTGAGGAATGAGTGCATTCAATTTATGGGAAGGATTACTTAGTTGCTTGCGTCTTCGGACGCGAACTGATTTTTTAATCGTCTCATAACAAAAAAAGGTTAGGTTCATACGTTTTCGGTTTGAAAGCGTATGTTCCTAGCCTTTTAGATTTGCCTAAAAATCCAAACAAGGGTGATGCTACCAAGTAAGAAAAGCAGGTTCCAACCGGTAAAGATGGTGAGAAAATGACGAGTGTCTTGGCGTGTGAGCCGCTTTCGGACCTGTCGATAGGCTAACAAATTCGCTAATGAGGCGACTAAAGTACCAAAACCACCCACTGAAACACCCAGAAAGAGTGCTACTTGAAAGGAAGTAAAAGGGGCAAGTAGTGCTGCTGTTGGGACGTTGGAGAGACCTTGGCTGACTAAAGCACTCGTGATGAACGTCTGCCAAAATGATTGTCCGGCCCACTTTAAGAAGATGACGAGTTGGGGGAGGTCAATGAGGGTGCCGACAATTAGAAAAAAGTTGGCAATTAGCAACACGACCCCGTAATCAACTTTGGTAAGCGCCAGGTGGTCAATTGTGCCAGCTAAAATCAGGGCCACGATTAGGCCAAAAACGGCGGGAATCAAAGCTAACAGACTAGATAAGACAGCCAGGGAGCCAAGGGCTAAGAAGGTCAAGGTTCCTTTTTTAATAGGAAGGACTACTTGTTTTTGTCGGGGTAATGGTTTGGGGTTTAGACCAATGAGGCCCAGTGGCAAAGTTACCAAACCGATTAATAGAAGAGCAGCAGTTGGTAGGAAGTGGTTGAGCGGCCAATGGTAATAGGAAAGCAGGTAAAGATTTTGGGGATTACCAAAAGGAGATGCAGCTGAACCAAGGTTGGCGTAAATTGTGATGAAAGTGATTGTGCGTGCAATTGGAAGGTCAATCTGAGGCACCATCACAAAGAAAAGGGGGACAAGGGTCAAAATGGTGACGTCATTGGTGACGAGCATCGAACTGAAGAAGGCGGTCAATAGTAGAAAGAGGAGGGCTTGCTGATTGGTTTTCGCTCGTGCCAGAATGGCTTTGGCAAAATAGTCTAAGAGACCTAACTGTGACCAGGTACTGACTAGAATGAGTAAGGCTGCCAGATTAAAGAGGGTTTTCCAGTTAAGGCTCTGCCAAGCAAGTTGGCGACTGATTGCGAGGAAACAGACAATTATTGTCGTTAGGATAAGGAGGTAATCGTGGGTTAATTTTTTGAAGATGGTTGCCATGGCAGTTTTGATTTTCCTTTTTAAGTGGGTAATTGGTTTTGTTTAAAGATAAGAGTAAACTAAGGTGCTAATTTAGAGTAAATGTTACATCAAGATGTTTGGAATATTCCATGTTGATTTTGAGCTATTCGACTATAAGGAAGAGGCTTGACCAGGCCGTATTACCGCTAAATAGTAGTTTTTGATTAAAAAAGAACAATTCTTAATTGTTTACAAGTCATTCTAAAAGAGTTAGAATTAGATGATTAAAGTTACATTTATTTCTTGAATGTGTTGCGCTGAAATAAAAGTAGAAAGCGGATAATGATTATGTTAACAAATCGTAAAATAAGCGTTAATACAAAGGAGCATTACAAGATGTACAAGGCTGGTAAATACTGGCTTTTTGCATCAATTGCGGTCGCTAGTTTTGGTCTGTTGACTGCGGTTGATGGGGCAAGTGTGCATGCCGACTCGACTCCTACAAGTCAGGCGCCGATTAATAATACCACGAGTCAAACAGTAAATCAGTCAAGTTCTGCTAGCCAGTCGGTTTCAGCCAGTCAAAGTACTAGCCAGTCGATTAGCGCTAGTCAATCAACTTCAGTCAGCCAAAGTACTAGCCAGTCGACTTCAGTTAGTCAAAGTGAAAGTCAGTCGGCCAATGAATCAAGTACTGGCAGTGATAGCGCCGACAGTCAAACGCTTGAAATGAGATTAGGAGGGGCTGACTCTGCCGCTAATTCTGAACAATTGGGTGCCAATTTGTCGACCGGTAATACCTCAACGGTAACACCAAATGCCGACAGTGGTCGCACTGATTTTAATAATACGGTTAATAGCGGTCAAACGGTCCAAACCCCAACTTCTGTGACCGTAGCCGTGCCGGATCAAATCACTAACCCACAAAATTATCAGCAAAAGAAGGTTGATGTAGCAACATTTGACCAATTGAATGCCGCTTGGCAAGATGGCAGTACGACCTATATCAATATTACTCAAGATATTACACCAGGCGCAACTGGCAGTCTTGGTTGGCGCCCAGCTAGTAGTAGTGTCGTTATCAACGGAAACGGCCACACAATTGATTTGGGACAAAACAATTTCCGGATGTATGATAGTTATAGTGCTAACAACATTACCTTAACTAACGCCAACTTCCAACAAGGTTATAACTGGGGGGATAACGATAATCAAGATGAATCATTGGTTCGGATTGGTGTGGGCGAATACACGTCAATGGTTGTCGATAACGTCAGCCTCAGCAACGACGCTGCTAATACGAATGCCATTCGTTTAGCCTATTTGGGCTATGGTGGAAAAATTACCTTTTCTGGGACAAACACGTTTAACATTACCAATGAATTGACTCGGGCTGTGACGAGTATTAACTTTGCTAACGGTGCCTCGGTCAAGGTACAGCGAACGGCCAACGATTATAAAAACTCGATTTTTTATATGGGTGTGATTGCCTACCCAGGCTATGCCGGTTATGGAAACAATATCACAATGGGTGATGGTTCATCATTTTCGGCCTCGCTTTATGATGTCAGTCAATCTGCTAACTATTCAACCATTTACCAATACTTAAATGGGATGACGGTTGGTGACAATGTTACCTGGTCGCAAAATGGTTTCCAACGTTTTATCTATATGCCTGATAATGGCGGCGTTCAAAACGCCGTTTTTACCTTTGGGCAAAACTTTGATTTGATTATTCCAAAAACGACGCAAGCATATTCTATTTACTTAGTCAATAATACTAAGATGATTTTTAATGCTGGCGCCCAGGTGGACATTAATCAATACTACCCTGATGTGGTCGTTGCGTTAGGTGGTACTTCGTCTATTCAATTTATTTCACCAAAAAAGTTGCACCTAGCAATGCTGAATACGAACGGAACACCGGCTAATAACGGCTATGGTGTGATTTATAACTTTGGATTGGCATCGACTGCGTTTACGATTAATAATTCGAATTTGTCATCTTGGACCGGTTACGATACAGCGACTGCGACACCAAATGGTGATATCAATGGCCAGTTTTCTCAACTAATCATCAAAAATGCGGCCAATGCTTATCTCGTTAATTCCGATGGTAGTACCACTCCAACCAATATTATTTCCAACCAATCACGTGAAATTCAAACCAATTCAATTGCTCCTGGTAATATTTACGTACAATATGTCGATCAGAATGGTAATAATGTTGGTGATAAAAAACTGATTAGCATGCCAAGTGATGCTTATATTGGTCAGTTTTTGTCTTTGAAAACAAAAGAAGTTTCTCAAGTTGATATGCCTGCCAATTATATGTGGGCTTTGGGCAACCAAGTCTACGCCGGTGCCAAGACGGATGCTCAATCTGGCGGTGATTCATCAACCACAAGTGATAACGGTGATAGTGATACTGGTCAGGCAAATGTTGCCATTGTTCCCGTTTTAGGAACGAACTTTGTTTATAAAGTTTATGTTTATGGTCAACCAGAGACAACCTCGTATGAGTACGTAGATCAGAATACTGGTAAGATTATGTCGGCCCAAAATGCTGGAACCACCGCTCCGGTTTCATCAAACTATGGCAATATCATCGATTGGACCGATTCTTATTACACCAAAAATGGTGTTCCAGATGGATACCACCTTTCAACAACTGCGACTCAACCAACAACGACAACTGTTGGGACAAGCAATCCAACGGTTCAGTTATACGTTGAGGGAAATAGTCAAACCGTTACACCAACTTATCAAACTGATGGTGGTCAGACTTTGTCACCGGCCTCACCAATCACGATGACTGGTATCACGGGTCAAACAGTCACGATTCCGATTGAACCGGCTGTTGATAATTATGAAATTAGTTATGTCTTAGTAAACGGTCAAAAAGTCGCTCCTGGTGCCAGCTTGACTTTGGCCAACGGCACCGATACGGTTGTCTATGTATATAAGTCATTGGATGGCTCACGGAATGCTGCTGAAGTGGCGATTAACGGTGCTGCTGATACAGCCATTCAGAAGATTAATGACCTACCAAACATGTCTGATACTGACAAGGCGGCGGCGGTTAACAAGGTTAAGGCTGAACAAGCGACGGCTATTACTACCATTCAGACTGCCAAGTCCAAGGATGTTGTTGAGGATGCCCAAAATTCTGGTGTCTTGAGCATTCAACGGGATGCTGCTGCGGCAGTCATTGATAGCGATGCGAATACTCAAGCTAGTCAAGTGGCAGGCATGAACAACATATCTTCCGCTGACCAGAAAACCGCCTTGCAACAGATTGAAACTCACCGAAACAATGCCCAGGCTGATTTATCAAATGCCACTAGTGCAGCTGACTTACAGACCAAGATTAATGCGGCGAATGTGACCTTGACGCAGGATGGATCAGAAGCTGAATTGAACGACTATGGTCAAAGCGCCTTAAAGCAGATTAGCCAAATGCCAGGACTTTCAGCAGATCAGTTAGCCCAAGCGGCTCAAGATATTAATCGCGCCGTTACCAATGGTCAAAACAACATTGGGACGAAGAGCCTAATTGATGATGTTTTGGCAGCTTTGAAGGCTGGTGAAAATGACGTTGATAACCTCAAGAACGGTTACCAGGGCCAGAGTGAAACAGCGATGAACACCGCTAAGTCCAATACCATTAGCGCCTTGGGCCAGTTTGCAACGGATGCCAAGGCTAAGATTGCTGCCTTGGCACCGTTATCGGCCGATGCTAAGCAGGCTGCTGATCAGGTCATTGACCAACAAGTTGCAGCGGCAACAACCAACATTAATAATTCAGCCAATACAGAGCAAGTAGCCGAAGCGCAAATTAATGGTCAAGTTGCCGTTAGCCAAACGGTGGCCAATTCAACCTTGGACAATGATGCGTTGATTGCAACAAACAAGGTTAATGCACTATCCAACATTGACACCACTGCTAAGCAAGCCGCTATTACTAAAGTGACCAATGCGCAAGCAGCGGCTAAGCAGTCTGTCCAATCAGCAACTAATACGAATGACATCACGACTGTTCAGTCTGCCGGTCAAACCAAGGAAGCTCAGATTGCTAGTGAGGCTGTCTTGGATGATGCTGCCTTGCAGCAAACCAATATTATTAGTGCCCTAAAGAATTTGGGCGCTAACCAACAACAGGCGATTGACCAGGTCAATGCTGATCGTGATAATGCCAAGACCAAGGTCAATACTACGACCACACCAAGTTTGGCGCAGTCTGAAGAGCAAAACGGTGTGCTAGTAATTACTCGGGATGGTGATCAAA
Source organism: Fructobacillus sp. ESL1117 (assembly GCF_058508565.1). Taxonomy (NCBI): domain Bacteria; kingdom Bacillati; phylum Bacillota; class Bacilli; order Lactobacillales; family Lactobacillaceae; genus Fructobacillus; species Fructobacillus sp. ESL1117. Next base: position 243,215 of record NZ_CP196385.1, read on the forward strand.
CCGTTTTGACAGACTATGCAGTAGCAGCGCAGAACCGAATTGCGGCTTTGCCTGATTTAAATGAGGCACAAATTAGCCAAGCAACGACGGGGATTAAAAATGCCTTGCAAACTGGTCAGGACAACATCACCAGTGCCCAGCAGGTGACGGATGCCACAGCGGCTTTGCAAAAAGCTGAGGAAGTTATTGATAGCATCACTGCAACTGCTCAGACCAACAGCGACACCACTGTGAAGAATGCTAAGAGTACTGCCGGTGATGCGATTGATCAGGCTGTTGCGGCTGCAAAGACAGTTGTGCAACAGTTGAACCCACTTAGTGACCAAGCCAATCGTCTTTCTCAAATTCAAAAAGACGGCGATGCTGCGAAAGCTAAGATTGCTGCCGACCAAAATACTGCAGCTATTTCAAGCGATCAAACGACCGGTTTGCAGGCAATTACAAATGATAAAAACGCTGCAGTTTTGCAGAGTGCCAAAGAAGGTGCCATTGCCGCAGTAACACAGGTTAACCAGGATACGAAAACGGCCATTGGTCATTTAACACCATTGGATTCTAAGGAAATTCAAGCGTATCAGGACCAAGCTGACGTTGTTTTGGCAACTGCGACAAGTCAAATTAATCAGGAAACGACTGTCAATGCTGTCAATGGGGACCAAACAGATTTCAGTAGTCAAATTAGTAGTATCCAGGATGCTGCTAATTTGCAAAACAGCAAGGAAGCTGACAACCATCAGTTGGACCAATACGGTCAAAATGCCAAGAATGCCATTGCGGACAAGACGATTATGCCTGATTTGACTCCTGAGCAAATCAGTGACTATGATGGCCAGATTGATGCTGCTATCACGGCTGGTCAGTCTTCAATTAATGGTGGTCAAGATACAACCACCGTTACTACAAACTTCCAAGCTGCTAAGGACAGCATTGATAAAATTAAGGCTGCTGCTCAAGCCCAAAGTGCTACGATTGTTGCCAAAGCAAAGAGTGATGCTGATGGAGCGATTGATCAGGCTGTTGAAAATGCCCAAGCAGCCGTGCAACAGTTGAGCCCATTGCAGGACCAAGCTGATCGGCTTGCGGCAATTAAGAGCGATGGGGATGCGGCGAAGGTCAAGATTGCGGCCGATCAAAACTCAGCTGACATTGCCAACGATCAGGCGGCTGGTTTGCAAAAGATTAGTGCTGATCAAGCTGCAGCAACCTTAGCAAGTGCTAAAGAAGCAGCTATCGCAGCGGTTACGCAGGCTGGTGCGACAGCCAAGACCATCATTGGTGGTTTGCAGCCGTTACAGTCTGATGAAACTCAGACATTTCAAAATCAAGTTGACGCCGCCGTGACGGCTGCTACTAATCTGATTAACCAAGAAACCACAACTGCTGCAGTGACAAATGATCAAACAAATGCCATCAGTAACACGATTACTGGCATTCAAACCGCTGCTAGTTTGCAAAACATGAAGGAAGCAGACAACGCTCAGTTACTCAAGGATGGTCAGACTGCCAAAAATAAGATTTTGGCCTTGCCTAATTTGACCGAAGACCAAATTAACCAAGCCAATCGTGATATTGATTCGACTGTTTCAAACGGTCAGGCGGCCATTAATGGTAGTCAGAACCAGGCTGATGTTTTGACGAACTTTCAAACGGCTGAGAGTAGCCTGAACAAGGTGATAACAACAACACAGTCACAAAGCGACAATGCACTGGTAAATGCCAAGACTGCTGCTGGCACTGCGCTTGATCAGGCAGCTGCAGCTGCCAAGACTGCCATTGATCAGTTACCGGTCTTGGACACTAATGAAAAGACAACCTTTAAGGATAATGTTGATGCAGCTGTAACCGCTGCTAAAAATAGTATTCAAAATGAAACAACAATTGCTGCGGTGACGGTTGATCAGAATAATGGTCTGACTACGATTAGCAATCAGCAGGCCACTGCTGCTTTGCAAAATGCTAAAGAAGACAGCATTAACCAGTTGAACGCTTACGCCCAAAATGGTCGGACCGCCTTAACGAAGTTGCCTAACTTAACAGATGCGCAAGCCAGTCAAGCGAATACTTCGATTACGAATGCCGTAACCAGTGGGACAACAAATATTAATGCGGCTACGGACTTGGCGGGGGTAACGCGATCTTTGGTTGCAGCCGAGTTTGCAATTAACCGTGCGGGCGTGATTGCGATTAACCAGAGTAATGCGGCTTTGATTTCCGCCCGGACAGCTGCTGATGCTACAATTGATGCAGTTGCAACAGCAGTAAAGGCTACTATTAATAATTTGACTCTGTTGAGTGACCGGCAAACACGGTTAGATCAAGTGGATACGGATGTTACCAGTGCCAAAACTGCTTTGGAAAGCACGAGTGCTACTGCTGACGTGACGGCAGCACAAGGAAAAGCAATGGCAGCGCTGAATGCTGATGCGGCCAACGCCCAGCAAAAGAGTAGTCAAGAAGATGCGATTAGCCGTTTGCAGAACTATGCGACAAATGCTGAAACGGCCGTTGCTTTGATGCCTGGTCTGTCAGCTGATAACGTGACGACTGCTAAGACGGCAATTGAGAATGCTGTTAATAATGGTAATAACAATATTTTGGGTGCTTCAGAACATGCGGCAATGGCAAGTGCTTTGATTGCTGCCGAACAGGCTATTGATGCAGCTGCAACAACCGCTCAAAATCAAAGCCAGCAAGCGTTGAATCAGGCACAATCAGATGCTACTGCTGCAATTGATGCGACCCTCGCAGCTGCTCAAGAAAAGTTGAATCATTTGTCGCTGTCGACAGATGATCAAGCTGCTCAAGAAAAGCAGTTGGAAGCCGATGCTGGTAATGCAAAGACTAGTATCAACGTGGCTACGAGTTTGAGTTCCATTAACCAAGCACAGCAAACGGGTGTTCAGGCAATCAATCAGGATGTGCTCTCAGCCGAAATTGTCAGTTTACAGACTGAAGCTAAGAAGCGTCTTCAGGCCTATGCCGATCAAACAAAGTCAACAATCAGCAGTCTGCCTGATTTACCAAGTGATAGTTATACGAGTGCCGACAACGGTATTGACGACCTGGTGAAGGTTTGGTCAGGAAATATTGTCAATACAAGGAACCTTGCCGATATGCAGAGTGCGCTTTACAGTGGTGAATCAGCGATTAACATCGTTAGTTTGACTGCTCAGGCAAATAGTCAAAAGATTGTTGACCAAGAACGTTCTGCTGCAGAAGCTGCGATCAATCAAGCTGCGGCAACTGCTTCACAAACAATTAATGGATTGAACCCACTCAGTGATATGACAGCACGTCTTAATCAAATTGATCAAGATGTCAAGGATGCTGAAGCTGCTCTTGATGCTGCGAAAAACAATCAAGGCTTTCTTGCTGCGCAGAGCGCTGGAACAACAGCTATTACCAATCATGTGACCGCTGCTCAGTTAAAATCAGCGCAGGAAAAAGCGGATGCCGATTTGACTACCTATGGTCAAAACGCTTATGCCAAAATTATGGCACTGCCTGATTTAACAGATGCCCAACGTCAGCAAGCAAATACCGATATTACAAATGCGGTTAATCAAGGCCAGTCAGCAATCGATGCGACAACTAGTCAGGCCGATGTTGCCCCTGCTTTGGCGGCTGCCGAAAAGGTTATTGATGGCATCCAAGCGACCGCGCAAAACAATAATCAAGCGGCGGTTCAGCAAGCACAAAGTGACGCCGATGCTGTCATCGAAGCTGCGGTCAAGGCTGCCAAGGCAACATTAGATGGGTTGACGCCATTATCTGATCAACAAAGTCGTGAAAATCAGATTGATACGGACGCTCAAAATGCCAAGAATGCAGTTGCCAAGGCAACGACGATGGCTGATGTAACCACGGCTCAAAATGCTGGCACAACAGCCATCACAAACGATACAACGGCTGCCCAGTTACAATCTGCTAAGGAAAAGGCAAATGCTGATTTGGCCAACTATGGTCAAAGTGCCAAGAATGCGATTAAGGCGATGCCCGATTTGACGGATGTCCAACGCCAGCAGGCTGATGATGCTGTTGATGCTGCTGTTTCTTCAGGACAAACGAATATTAACGCTTCAACGGATACGAATGGCGTGGCCAAGGCTCTAACTGATGGTAAGGCCGCTGTTGATCAGGCGCAAGACACAGCACAAGAGCAGAGTAATGCAGCGGTTCAGCAAGAACGTGACGCTGCCGATGCCGCAATTGATGCCGCTGTCAAGCAAGCAAAGGATACCATCAATGGTTTGAATCCATTGTCGGATGAGGCGATGCGTCTTGCTCAAGTTGATACGGCTGCCGATAATGCTAAGAAAGCGATTTTGCAGGCAACTAATGAAACGGATATTAAAACGGCACAGAACGTTGGTACTTCTGCGATTACCCAAGCTGCCACCGACGCCCAATTAAAGTCGAAAAAGGAGGCCGCTGACGCCGCCTTGGCAACTTATGGTCAAATAGCCAAAGACGCCATCGCGAAGATGCCTGATTTGACCCAGGACCAGATTGATCAAGCTAACCAAGATATTGCTGCTGCTGTGCAGGCTGGTCAGGGACAAATTGATGCTTCCGCTGATGCTGCCGGGGTTGCGACTGCTTTAGCTAATGGTGAACAGGCTGTGGATGCCGTCCAAGCAAGTTCTCAGACAAACAGTGACACGACGGTTCAACAGGAGCAAAAGAATGCCGATGCTGCCATCGATGCCGCTGTTAAGAACGCTAATGCTACCATTGAGGGCATGAACCCGTTGGCAGATAAGATGACTCCTGAAAAAGCGGTTGCGGCCGCAGCTCAGGTTGCCAAGGAAGCGATTGCTAAGGCTGGTAACAAAAACGACATTACGTCTGCACAAAATAGCGGTACGACTGCGATTGCCAATCAAACGACTGCTGCGCAATTGCAGTCAACCAAAGAAGCGGCGATTGCAACACTGACTCAGGCCGATCAGGATGCTAAAAATCAGATTAAGGCTCTACCTGATTTGACTACTGACCAAATCGCGGCTGCTAACGCTGCTATTGATGCCGCATTCAACGCTGGCCAAGAGCAAATCCAGGCTGCAACAGATGCTAATGGCGTTGCAACAGCTTTGACAAGTGGTCAAGCCGGCATCAAGGATGCTGAAGATGTAGCCCAAGCCGAGAGTGCTGCAACCGTTGCTAAGGAAAAGTCAGATGCTAAGGCTACTATCGATGCTGCTGCGAAGCAAGCAACGGATCAGATTGATGCAATGACACCATTATCTGATAAGCAAAATCGTGAGGCTCAGGTCGCAACGGATGCGCAAAATGCCAAGGATGAAATTGACCAGGCCAAGAACAAAGTTTCTATTATGGCTGCTCAAACGACCGGTACAGCTGTGATTACAAATGACACTGTTGCTGCTCAATTGCAATCAACGAAGGAAACCGATAAAAATACTTTGGCAGCTGATGGCCAAGAAGCTAAGGATAAAATCAAGGTGATGCCTGATTTGACCACTGATCAAATCAATACCTTTAATGACCAGATTGATGCTGCTGTGCAGGCTGCTCAAGGACAAATTGATGCTTCCGCTGATGCTGCCGGGGTTGCGACTGCTTTTGCGGCAGGCGAGAAAAATCTTGAAAACATTCAGCAAGATGCTCAGAATATTAGTGACGCAACTGTTGCGAATGAGCGAATGATGGCTGATAATGCCATTGATGCCGCTGTGAAGGCTGCCAAGGCTACTCTTGAGGGTATGAATCCATTAGCGGACAAGGCGACCCCTGAGTCACAGATTGATGCTGCTGCTCAAGCGGCTAAGACGGCCATTGCTGATGCTCAGAATCAAACCGGTATTAATGCTGCGCAAGATAGCGGTCAGGATGCTATTAATAAGGTGACGGCTGCTGGCCAGTTGCAATCAGCAAAGGAAGCTGCTAATGCTGCATTAACGCAGTATGGTCAAAGTGCCAAGGACAAGATTGCTTTGATGCCTGATTTGACAACAGACCAAATCAGTCAAGCCAATGCGCAGATTGATGCTGCTGTTAATACTGGTCAGGGTAACATTGCTGGTGCGACAGATGCCAATGGCGTGGCGGCAGCTTTGAAGAATGGCAAAGCTGCAGTTGATGCCGTTCAGACCAATGCTCAGATAAACAGTAATACGACAGTTAGCAATGAAAAGGCCGCTGCTAACAGTGTAATTGATGCCGCTGCCGTTAAGGCCAAGGAGGCCATTGCTGCTTTGAGCCCGTTGTCTGACAAGGCAGCTCGTGAAGCTCAAATCGATCAGGATGCCGCTGCCGCTAAGAAGGCGATTAATAACGCAACGAATGAAACTGATATTGCCAAGGCTCAAAAGGCTGGAACCGATACGTTGGATACCGACACCGGAAATGCTCAATTGAAATCAGCTCAAGAACAGGCGAATGCCGAATTGACTCAGTATGGTCAAAGTGCCAAAGGCAAGATTGCTTCGATGCCTGATTTGACAACAGACCAAATCAATCAAGCCAATGCTCAAATTGACAGTGTTGTTCAGGCTGGTCAGACTAACATTGCTGGTGCCACCGATGTCAATGGCGTGGCGGCTGTCTTGAAAAATGGCGAAGCGGCGGTTGATGCCGTGCAAGCAAAGTCACAAAGTAGTAGCGATGCTATCGTGAAAACTGCTAAAGATGCGGCTAACTCAGCGATTGATGCTGCTGCTGCCAAAGCCAAGGCTACTATTGATGGCTTGAATCCCTTGTCCGATAAAGCGGATCGTGAAAATCAGGTTGATCAAGATGCTGCTGCCGCAAAGCTAAAGATTGCGCAAGACACGACGACCGAACAGGTTGCCGCTGATCAAAGTAGTGGTTTAAGCGCTATCAATAATGACGTGAGTGCTGCTCAAGTTGAGAGTGCACAAGAAGATGCGACAGCTCGTTTACGGGCATACGCCGATAATGCGGAGGCTGCCATCACTTCGTTACCTGATTTACCAGCAGCTGATTTGACGGATGCAAAAGCAAAAATTGAAGCGGCTGTTGCTGCTGGTGACAAAGCGCTGACTGCTGCGCAGACGATTGATGATGTAAAATCAGCTTTGACCAATGCCGAACAAACCATTGATGGTGTTTCAACGACGGCTCAAGGTCAGAGTAACCAGGTGGTTTCTGATGCTAAGCAGGATGCCAAAAACGCTATTACGGCTGCTGCGGCTAAGGCGAAGGCATCGATTGAGGATTTGACGCCTTTGTCTGAATCAGAAAAGCAGGCGAAGGAAAACCAAGTGGATCAAGATGCGCAGATAGCTGCTCAAAGTATTGATGCTGCAACGGATACCGCTGCCATTACGCAGGCAAAGCAAACTGGTATTAACAACATCAACCAGGATGTTTTGTATTCACAGGTTGAAAACGCCCAACGAGATGCAGCGGCTCGACTCTTGGCCTATGCAAACCAAGCAAAGCAGACGATTACCTCACTTCCTGATTTGACCACGGACCAAATCAATCAGGCCAATGCTGATATTGATGAAAAGGTTCAAACTTGGACGGATAATATTAACCAGGCGCAAAACTTGGCTAGTGTTCAAACCGCATTGGCTGATGGTGAAAAAGCCATTGATAATATCAGTTTAGCTTCCCAAAGTCAAAGCCAGCAGACCGTGACCAAGGAAAAGAATGCTGCCGACAGTGTCATTGACGCTGTCGCTGCTAAGGCCAAAGCTGCCATTGATGGTTTGACACCATTGTCTGACAAGGCAGCTCGTGAGACTCAAATTGATCAGGATGCAGCTGCTGCCAAGGCAGCAATTGTCCAGGCAACGAACGCAGCTGAGATTACGAAAGCTCAAAATGCTGGGACAGACAGATTGAACGTCGACACCGCTGCCGCTCAGTTGCAGTCACAAAAGGAAGCTGCCGCCGCTGCTTTGACTCAGTATGGTCAAGCTGCCAAAGATAAGATTGCTGCACTGCCAGATTTGACTCCTGATCAAATCAACCAGGCGGACGCCGAGATTGCTGCCGCTGTGAAGGCCGGTCTGGGACAAATTGCTGCTGCAACGGATACCAACGGGGTAACAACTGCCTTGAACAATAGTCAAGCAGCAGTCGATCAGGTTGCCGCCGCTGCTGCCAATATAAGTGGACAAACGGTAGCAAGCGCTCGTACCCAAGCCAAGACGGCCATCGACAATGCCAGTGGCCAGGCCAAGGCCACGATTGATGGCCTGACTGCCCTGGTGGCTGCCCAAAAGGGTGCCGATAAGGCCAAGGTCGACCAGGATGCTGCGGCTGCCAAGGCTCAGATTGATCAAGCAACGACAACGCAAGCCATTCAGCAGGAATTGGATGACGGCTTAGCAACAATTCAAAAGGATGTTGCAAACTCAATTTTTGTTAACACCAAGGCTGATGCTGATAACCAGTTAGCTGGTTATGGTCAAGCAGCCAAGGACAAGATTGACAAATTACCAAACTTAACGCCGGATGAAATTGCTCAGGCTGATCGTGAAATTGATGAAATTATTACACAGGGTAAGCAGGCAATTGCGCTGGCAGCAGCCGAAAACGAAGTGAAGGTTGCTTTTCAAACAAATGAGGAAGAGATTGATGGCGTGGTGGCTAATGTCCAAGCTGAAAGTGACCGGCAGAAACCAGTTGTTAAGACAGCAGAAACGCTCCCAGCACCACAATCTGCTCCAAATCAAGCACCTGCCTTGCCAATGACAGGGCGTTTGCAGAAGCATGAAGCCAATATGGCCTTATTACCATTGGTTGCACTTGGTTTGCTGACCTTCTTGAGTGGTAAACGACGTCGACAACGTGATGATGAAAAATAAGGCGAATCAGCTTGTTTCAAGTATTGACAGTTGTTAAAAAACTGCTAAACTTAGAAATAGATTAGCCGATGAGCAGGAAAAGATGAAACTTGGACAGGAAGCGATCTGACGGTTGGTGGAAGTTAGACAATAGTTTCATTAGAAGACACCTGGAAGGTTGCTGTTAACCCAGCCGTCTATCCGCGTTATGGATTAAAGCGTGTTAATACACGAAATTAAGGTGGTACCGTGCTCGAAAGCGCCCTTAACAACTTTGCCAATTTGGCAAGGCTGTTAGGGGCGTTTTTTTACTAATCGTTTTAACTATTTTTAATCATAATGGAGGCGACGCACTGGGCGTCGAATAGATGAAATGGGAAAAGCTAATTTTCAACGTCCTAAAGGGACCGCAGATTTATTTGAAGAAAATGTGCGCGAATGGCAGCGAATTGAGCAACAAGCGCGGAAGATTTTCGCCCGGTATGGTTACGGGGAAATCAGAACACCGATGTTTGAAGCCTTTGACGTTTACGCTCGTTCGGCCGGGGACACTTCAGATGTTGTGACCAAGGAAATGTATGACTTTAACGACAAAGGTGACCGACACATGGCCTTACGCCCTGAAGGAACGGCCGGTGTGGTTCGTGCTTATGTTGAAAATAAGCTTTTTGGACCAGAACACGAAAGCCCATACAAAATTTTTTACATGGGTCCAATGTTCCGTTATGAACGTCCACAAGCTGGTCGCTTCCGTCAATTCCACCAAATCGGAGTTGAGGCGTTTGGGTCAAAGGATCCGAGCTTAGATGCTGAAGTGATTACGATGGTGGTTAAGTTTTTGGTTTCGTTAGGGTTGAAGGAATTGAAGGTCGCCTTGAATACTTTGGGCGATCAGGGTTCTCGCCAGGCTTACCGGGAGGCATTAGTCGCTTATTTGCAACCCCACGTTGCTGAGCTATCAAAGGATTCACAGACTCGATTGGAAAAGAACCCCTTGCGAATTTTAGATTCTAAAGATGAAAATGATCAAAAGATTGTGGCGGCTGCGCCTACAATTTTTGATTACCTCTCAGAAGAATCACAAGCCCATTTTGCGGCGGTTAAGGGCTACTTGGATGATTTGGGCATTGATTATGAAATTGACCAAACCATGGTTCGCGGCCTGGATTATTATAATGACACGATTTTTGAGGTCATGACGACAGATCCAAACTTAAAGGGGGCTGCTACCATTGCTGGTGGTGGGCGCTACTCTGGTTTGGTTGAAGAATTTGGTGGGCCAGAAACACCAGGGATTGGTTTTGGATTAGGTGTCGAAAGATTGATCTCACTCTTGCAGGCTCAGGGACAGGCAGAGATGAAATCGGCTGCCCTTGATTTCTACCTTGTCCACATTGGCGAGGATACGCAAGCAAAGACCCTTGAATTAGCAACAGCCTTACGTGATTTGGGCTACTCTGCTGATTTGGACTTTACCAGCCGGTCAGTGAAGGCACAGTTTAAGACGGCCAACCGTCGCGATGCTCGCTTTGTGATTACCTTGGGTGAAGAAGAAGTGAAAACAAATCAGGTTCAGATTAAGGATATGGCTACCGGGCATGAAGCTGATTTGGACTTGGCGAAGGTTCAAGACGACTTGGCAGGGATTATGAAGGCATTGGGAGCAGAGGAGGAATAAAAATGAAACGAACGACTTATGCTGGTTTAGTTGATGAGCAATATATTGGCCAAACGGTGATGTTGGCCGGTTGGGTACAAAAGCGTCGTAACTTTGGTGACCTAGTCTTTATTGACTTGCGTGACCGTGAGGGGATTGTTCAGTTAACTTTTTCTGCTGCTAACCAGGCAGCCCTTGATGTCGCTCAAGGTGTCCGAAACGAATATGTTTTGGCTATTGAGGGTGAAGTTGTTGCCCGTGCGGAAGGTCAGGAAAATAAGAAGATTAAGTCTGGTGGCATTGAAGTTAAGGTAACCAAGGCCGAAATTTTGGCAGAAGCCAAGACGCCGGTCTTTGATATTGAGGATGGCGTGAACGCTGGAGAAGAGTTGAAACTCCAGTACCGCTACTTGGACTTACGCCGTCCAGAAATGCAAAAAAACTTGCGTGTTCGGTCAAAAATCATGGCTTCTGCCACCCATTTTATGGACCAAAACGACTTTATTAATATTGAAACGCCATATTTGGCTAAGTCAACGCCCGAAGGCGCTCGTGATTACTTGGTTCCTTCGCGGATTTATCCTGGTTCATTCTATGCCTTACCACAGTCACCTCAGCTATTTAAGCAACTTTTGATGGGGGCCGGCTTCGATCGCTATTTCCAAATTGCCCGTTGTTTCCGAGACGAAGACTTACGTGGCGATCGACAACCTGAATTTACGCAGTTGGATATGGAAACTTCCTTTATGTCAGCTGCCGAAATTCAAGAACTGGTTGGTCGTTGGGTTCAGCAGATCATGAAGGACGTGGTAAACTTCGACTTAAAGGTTGAGGACATTACGCGTTTGACATGGCAGGAATCAATGGACCGTTTTGGTACTGACAAGCCGGACTTACGAATTGCCTATGAAATAAAAGACTTGTCAGAAACGGTCAAGGATTCTGATTTTGGTGTCTTTGCGAATGCTGTCAAGGGCGGTGGCGTCGTCAAAGCCATTGCTGTTCCTGGTGGGGCAGATCACTATTCTCGTAAGGACCTCGATAAGTTGGGTCAGTATATTGAACGTTTCGGTGCAAAGGGCTTGGCCTGGATGAAGGTGACTGATGATGGCTTGAATGGCCCAATTGCTAAGTTCTTTGCAGATGAAGCTGGTGAAGCCATTGTGGGGGCTAGTGGTGCCAAATCAGGAGACCTTTTGCTCTTCGGTGCTGGTCGTGCTGATGTTGTGGCTGCGTCATTGGATTACTTGCGTCGCCAAACAGCAACTGATTTGGCCTTGGTTGACCAAGAAAATCCTTGGCGTTTTGCCTGGATTGTGGACTGGCCTTTGTTTGAATATTCAGAAGACTTTGACCGTTGGATTGCTGCTCACCATCCATTTACGATGCCAAACGAAGAAGACTTGCATTACTTAGATGAGGGCGAAGACCCACACAAAGCCCACGCCCAGTCCTATGACTTGGTCTTGAACGGTTACGAATTGGGTTCTGGCTCAATTCGTATTCACCGAACGGATATTCAAGAAAAGATGCTCAAGGCGCTTGGTTTTACCAAGGAATCAGCCAATCAAGCCTTTGGCTTCTTGCTTGAAGGAATGGAATACGGGTTCCCACCAATGGGGGGGATTGCTCTTGGTTTGGACCGCTTGGCAATGCTCTTGGCTGGCCAAGATAACATCCGTGAAGTAATTGCCTTCCCGAAGAACTCAAAGGCAACGGAGCCAATGACAAAAGCACCAACACCAGTTGCTGGTGCGCAATTGCTTGAACTCGGTTTGGAAGTACCGACTGCTGCTGAAAATAAGTAAAAACTTAACAAAACGGTATCAAACTTGATTTGATACCGTTTTTTACTGTTTTTTTAATTAAAATTATCTATTTTTTATAAAATTGCTCTTCAAATATTTTCTAATCTTGTTAAAATATATGTATCGAACGGCGGATTTGCGTCGTTAGGCTAAGGACCAGGCTTTTAAGTTGGTCAAAAGGGTTAGGGATTAAGGATTGGTCGGACCGTCCTTAGTTAACCTAGCAAAAAACAATGATACGGAAAATAGGAAAAAATCTCGATCACTACTACCTCCATCAAGTTGTTGGAGCATTCTTTTACGCAATTATGCTGTCGCTGGCGCTGAACTATTTTTGGCTGCCTGGACATGTCTATTCGTCTGGCTTTACCGGGTTAGCCCAATTAGTTGACACGTTAACCGGCGGAAAAATTAATGTTGCCTGGGCGATTGCCTTGGTGAACATGCCACTTTTGCTTTTGGCTTGGTTTACCTTGTCGAAACGCTTCGCCGTCTTTACGGCGATGGCTGTGTTACTCTCGGCAGCCTTTGTGCCATTGTTTGCGACAAAAACAGTGTTGACGCCTGATCCTTTGATTAATGCCATCTTTGGTGGTGGTATCAATGGAATGGCCGTTGGAACCGCCTTGCGGTGTGGTGTTGGTACCGGTGGGCTGGATATCATTGGAATGGAATTGAAACATCAATTCCGAATGAAGGTTGGTTCAGTTAACCTAGCCTTCAATGCCTTGATTATGGTTGGTGCTGGCTTGACCTATGGTTGGCAATACGCCCTTTATTCCATTATCGGTGTGGTTGTTTCGGCCCACTTTATCGATCTTTTCTATACTCACCAGCAACAAATTCAAGAAATGATTGTGACGAATAAGCCAGAAGAAATGACGGACACAATTCAAAACAAGATGCGTCGTGGGGTAACAATCATTGATTCAGCTCACGGCGGTTATACCGGCCGTGACCGATCAATTCTGCTAACAGTGGTAACGCAACATGAATTACCGGAATTGCGGTACGCCATCAAGGAAGTTGATCCAAATGCCTTTTACTCAGAGTCAAAGGTTGAGCATACGGGTGGTCGCTTCTACGAACCGGAACCTTAAAAGTTAAACAAAGCAAAAGCGTCTCGATTGTTCTCAATCGAGACGCTTTTTTTGGTCAATAAATCAGCCCCGGAAAAAGCCTAGATTTAAAATTAGCTCCAAAAAAACTGTGAAGTCAAAATCGTTTTCTGAAAGCAAATTTTTTACTTTACTTCATGACGCATCGTGACGTGAGGCGTCCCCTCAAAAGTAAAGGGTTGGCCGATCGGCGTAAAGCCAAATTTCTCATAAAAACCAACAACCTGTTCTTGTGATTCAATTTCAATGGCTTGCGTCGGCCAATTTTCCTGGCAAACAGCCAAAATTTGAGTCATTAACTGGTTACCAAGGCCAGTACCACGGGCCTCTGGACTCGTTACGACACGGCCAAAGGTAATGTCTTTGCCATTTTGAAAAACACGGGCATAGGCGAGGACGGGACTTTTTTCGTCTTCTTGGTAAAAAATATGAATGGCTTTTGTATCGTTATCGTCTAGTTCATGGTAGATGCGGTTTTGCTCGACAACGAAGGTATCGATACGCAGTTTGAGTATCTGATAGAATTCATTGGCAGTGAGGTTGTCTATTGTCTTTTTTTGCCACATTGGTTTCATCTTCTTTCTGTTTTCCTGTATAATAATGTTGCATATGCAACTGCTGCGTGTAAAAGGAGGCTTATCTGTGATTGAGTTAGAAGTGTTTCGTCAAATGGGATCGATTGCGCGACGGGCAACCAAAGAGATGAACCAGGCTGCTAGTCAGTATCAATTAGAAAATAATCTGTTTTTATATTTGATTCGCATTGTGGAACATGAAGGCCTGACTCAGTCTGATTTGGCAGAATTAATCCAGGTTGATAAAACGACGCTTAGTCGGTCCTTGAAAAAATTGGATAACCAGGGCTATATCGATAAGGTCACGGCTGTTCAAAATAAAAATTATAAGCAACTTTATCCAACGCAAAAGGCACGTGACCGTTACGAGGTCCTAGCCCAACTAGAGCGACAATATATCAAGAAGCGGCTGGCAACTTTGTCTGCATCTGAATTAACAAATTTGAACAAAATACTCAACAAAATTTTGCACAGTTAAGCTGTGCTTTATTTTAACAGATACAGTTGCAAATGCAACTGTAAGAATAAAAGGGAGATTTTTTTTGGAAAATAATCATATTCGAACGCGGTTAATGTTCTTTTTATTAGGCTTGGTACTGGTGGCCTTTGGCAACGCACTATCAATTATTTCAACTGCCGGCAATGGCTTGTGGACTGCAGCGGCATTAGGGTTGGCGCAGTGGAGCGGGGCGGGGATTTCGCTGATCTTGACGACAATTGGTTTAATCGTGATTGGCATTAACCTGCTTTTATCAGAACATTGGTCTTGGCTGACGGTTAGTGGTGAGCTGCTGTTTGTTTTGCTTTTTAGCCAGTTGATCTATTTTTTTGTTAAGATGTTGTCAAAAAATTTGATGGTACCAACAAATTTATGGTTACGCATTCTTTTGGCCATTGTGGGTATTATCGTTGTTTGCTTGGGAACTTCTTTTTATCAACGGGCAAATTTATGGATGTACCCGACTGATTCATTCACGACGTTACTGACAAGGCGTTTTTTTCATCATCATTTTGCCTGGACGCAGCTGGTGGCCTTTGTGCCACCAGTGATTTTGATTGGGGCAACGGCGTTTCATTTGCACACTGTTGTTGGTGTGCAAGCTGGAACACTCTTTTCTCTGGCTTGTAATGGACCACTAATTGCTTATTTTAACAAACGGGCTTTTCCTTTTTTGCGGTTAAATGCGCCATTATAAGCAGGTTTCCACGGTTATTTTGTGTTATAAATTAGACTGTTCAGAGACAGTAATCAGTCCCTTTTTTAATGTTGCTGAACGCTGTGTCACTCTTGATGAAAAGCGGTACAATGAAAGAAGGTATATAAGGAGATCAGGAAGATAAAATAGAAAGAAGAGAATCAATGGCAAACACGCAAAGTCGCTGGGACCCAAATACCCGAAGTCACCGGTTTTGGATTTTAGCAGTCTCACTTAGTATTACAACAGGTAGCGCGATTACGCCGGCTTTGCCGGCCTTACAAAAAGCCTTTCCCGCTTATCCTGCCACCTTAATTAATTTATTGGCGACCATTCCCCAGGTGCCAGCGCTTTTGGTGTTGGTGTTTTCTGGCCAGTTAGCTAACCGCTTTGGTATTAAAAAAGTGATTAGTACGGGTATCATGTTGATGGCAATTACTGGGATCTTGCCCAGCGTTTTAACAAATTTTTGGTTGATTTTTTTAACTCGGTTGCTGTTTGGAGTTGGGATTGGCCTGGTTAATTCGTTGGCCATTACACTGGTGGATTTTGTTTATGAAGGTGCTGACCAGGCTCAGATGCTGGGCAATCGGTCTGCCTTTGAACCGATTGGCCTCTCTTTGGTCAATTTGAGCGTGGGTGCTTTACTAGCCGTTTCCTGGCGGGCTTCTTTTTTGGCTTATGCCTTGCTATTCATTGTCGGTTGGGGCTTTATTCGAATGGTGCCTGAGTATCGATCACAGCCGCAGTCAGCTAAAGGTGATTCTGTCCAGTTTAGTCAGCCAAAACATTTGAAATACCTGCTGGTAATTACTGGTTCTGCTCTCTATTGTGGTTTATTAATGATTGGGGTCTCAATCGTTAATGTTTATACACCCTACTTTGTTTTGGCTCACCACCTAGGTGGCAGCATGACGGCTTCACTAATCATTACGGTTTATACACTGACGTCGATGGTGATGGGCTTTCTTTTTGGTCGTTTTTTTCACTTTTTGCGTCGTTATATTTTTTTGGTCGGACTTTTCTTTATGGCTGTGGGTGCTATCTTTTTTAATGCCGCCCATAGCTTACCAACATTAACCTTGTCTGTGATTGTGGTTGGATTGGCGTATCCAATGGCAGGGACATATCTATTTGATACCATTGCTAATCGAGTTCCATCAGAGATGATGGGCTTGGCCAATTCAATCTTACTGGTTGGTTGTAATGCCGGGACTGCTTTGGCGCCAGCCATCGTGTCTGCCTTGAATGGCATTGGGTCAAAATCAGCTCTAGATGGGGGTATTCGTCTGTATGGCGAGTCGATTTTTATTTTGCTGCTTGTAACTGCTTTGTTGATGTGGTGGCAACGAAAGAAGGGCTTAGGTGCTGGCAGCTAAGTCCTTGGGAAAAGGTGCTCGAAAATGCGGTTAAGTGTTGTCAAAGTCAGCTCTGTCGGCCACGGAAAACGGATTGTTCGAAAGACCTGTTAACGGTTATCTTTAAAAGTAACAACTGTTTTGGTAATCAGATTACAGCTAACACCTGGTGGCTGCTGGGGTCTTTTTTACCGCAGCGACAATCCTACTTTTTTATTATAAAAATTAGTTGACTTTCTTTCTTAGAATTGAGATAATATATAAGTCTTTAATGCATATCGTTTAACATACGAAATAAAATGCGAGGAAGGAGGGGGATCGACATGGCAAAGGTTATTGTACGTAAGAACGAATCTTTGGATGACGCATTGCGCCGCTTCAAGCGTGGTGTTTCAAAAGACGGTACTCTCCAAGAATACCGCAAGCGCGAATTCTATGTAAAGCCTTCAGTTGAACGTAAGTTGAAGTCTGAAGCTGCACGTAAGCGCAACAAGAAGAAGAAGAACCGTTAATTCGGCCAAAAAACGTCGCTTTGGTGGCGTTTTTTATTTGGTCTCGTGGTAGACTATTAGATAAGTAGTAATCTCACACTAAGGAGAAGATTGATGAGCTTATTAGAACAGGTTCAAGCGGATATGAAAGAAGCAATGAAGGCTAAGGACAAGCAAACCCTTGCCGTTGTTCGCCAAATTAAGTCAGCCGTGATGAACGAACAGATTAATTTGGGTCATGACTTGACAGAAGAAGAAGAATTGGCCGTCTTAGCACGTGAAGTGAAGCAAAGAAAAGACTCAATTGCCGAATTTAAGGCTGGTAACCGTGCTGACTTAGCTGAGGCTACCCAAGGTGAATTGGTTGTTTTGGCCAAATATTTGCCAGCACAATTGTCAGAAGACGAAATTAAGCAAATCGTTCAAGAAGCCATCCAAAAGACGGGGGCGACTGGTCCGGCCGATATGGGGAAGGTCATGGGAATTGTTTCAAGTCAAACTAAGGGGCGAGCAGACGGCAAGTTTGTTGCTGACCAGGTAAAGACTGCTTTGGCAAAGTAAAACTGGTTTTTAAAACTACTAATGTTAAGGACAAAGCAACACCGTGAATGATGAGTGATTAAAGTGACTAAGCGGGTTGCATACATAAAAGTTACTACTCTTAGCCAGTTTTTCTGGTTATTTGCATGAAAAGGATAAAGAATG
The DNA here is from genome assembly GCF_058508565.1 of Fructobacillus sp. ESL1117. NCBI lineage: Bacteria > Bacillati > Bacillota > Bacilli > Lactobacillales > Lactobacillaceae > Fructobacillus > Fructobacillus sp. ESL1117. Next base: position 260,906 of record NZ_CP196385.1, read on the forward strand.
GATACAACTTTAGGACAAGTCATTAAGGCATCAGTGACCGATGAAAACAGTCAATACTTTTTTGCTCAAGTCGATGGAGTAACCTATGAAATTGATAAGAGTGAGCTGGAAAAGCCTTTGAAGGTTGGCGGTTTTGTAACCGGCTTTGCCTACCAAAATGAAGGCCACCGTCTCCAGATTACCAAGACAATCCCTACTGTTCAAAAGGACCAGTACGCATGGGGAACAGTTGTTAATGCCCGCCATGATTTAGGGGTTTTCGTGAACATTGGTTTGCCCAACAAAGATTTGGTAGTCTCTTTAGATGATTTGCCAACAATTAAAGATCTTTGGCCTAAGACAGGTGACCGACTTTTATTGGCCATTAAGGAAGATAACAAGGGCCGGTTGTGGGGGAAATTAGCCCAACAAGATATTATTCAAGCGGTTTCTCGCCAAGCAAAACTTGGTGCTGGCATTAAAAAGGGCGACCAGGTGAAAGCCACGGTTTACCGCAACAAGTTGGTTGGTACTTTAGTATTGACTGATGATTACCAACTTGGTTTCATTCATCCCTCACAGCGGGAACAAGAACCACGCCTGGGTGAGGTTGTGACAGCCCGTGTCTTGGGTGTTAATGATCGAGGAATTGTCAACTTATCGTTGAAGCCGCTGGCCTATAAGTTGATGGATGAGGATGCTGCATTCTTGCTAATCCAGCTGCAACGCAAGGCCGACCACTTCTTGCCATTTAACGATAAGTCCGATCCAACGGCAATCAAAGCTCAATTTGGTTTTTCAAAATCACAGTTCAAACGAGCTTTGGGTCGCTTGTACAAGGAACGGCTGATTAGCCAGGTTGACGGCGGCATTCAGTTGACTGAGGCCGGCCAGAAGGATTAGCTAATGTTACCGGACGTGATGGAAGACTATTTGAATTACGTTCAAGTCGATCGTGGGCTTTCAAAAAACACGATTACCGCTTATCGTCAGGATTTAACCAATTTTTGTGTTTTTTTAAAGAAAAATCAGAAAACTTGGCGCCAGGTTGATCACCAAGTCGTCCTGGCGTTTTTAAATCAGTTGCGGTTGGAAAAGCGGGCGAATACCACGGTGGCGCGAATGGTTACTTCGCTGCGTAAATGCTTTGCTTACTTGAAAACTGAGGGCTTGATTGAGCATGACCCAATGTTAAATATTAAGCCCCCCAAGAAAGCAGAACACTTGCCAGCCGTTTTGTCGGTAGAAGAGGTTGATTTGTTGTTAGAGACACCGGATGTTTTAACCCCTTTGGGTTTGAGAACACGAGCATTGCTTGAAGTTTTGTATGCTACGGGTTTGCGTGTTTCGGAATTGATCAATCTCAAACTGGAAGACCTCCATTTGGACTTAGGGTTGATTCAAACTCTTGGGAAAGGTGATAAGGAACGGATTGTACCGATTGGCGAAGTTGCGGTTGACTGGATTAACCAGTATTTACAAAGTGCTCGTCCGGCCTTAGTTAAAGGCCAGCGGACAGTGACACTCTTTGTTAATGACCATGGTCGGCCCTTATCTCGACAGGGTGTTTGGCAGTTAATTAAAAAATTAGTGAATCGGGCTGGGATTAAAAAGGATGTTTCGCCGCATACGTTGCGCCATTCTTTTGCTACCCACATTCTGGAGAATGGCGCCGACCTACGAATTGTCCAAGAGCTGTTGGGGCACGCCGATATTTCTACCACGCAAATCTATACCCATATTTCAAAAAAGCGGTTGAGTCAGGTTTATGACCAATTTCATCCGCGTGCCTGAGCACTTAGAAAAGGAGTCAACCATGTTAATTTCAACAAGACCAGACGATGAAAAGACGGTCATGGGCCTCTTTTCTCTTTTGCCAGAATATAAGAACTTAGAACATATGAAGCTGGTTTTGAACCTATACCAGCAACCGAAGATGGAGCTCTTTTTTTGGCAGCCAGATCAGCAGGACTCAATCAACGGTTTGCTTGGTATTGAACGTTACAAGAACAATGTCTTAGTTGTTCGTCACCTAATTTTGACACCGGGGGCCCCAAAGAAAGCCACTCATGCGCAAATGTTAGCAGACTTACAGGAACTAAATCCTGACCATACTGTGATGGGCACCTTAAGTACACAAACTTATATTGATAAGTGGAGAAAGCATTATTCAAAACCCAAGTCTCACAATTAAGATTACTGACTTCGAGGGCCCGCTCGATTTGCTTTTGCATTTGATTAGAAAGCACGAGATGGACATTTTTCAATTGCCGATTGCTGAAGTGACGAAACAATATTTGAGTTTCATCCATGAGCAACAGGCGATGCAGTTGGATGTGGCGGCTGAGTACTTAGTGATGGCTGCCAAGTTAATTCATCTTAAGTCGATTGATTTGTTACCAAAACCACCGATTGAAGATGATGTGGAAGATAACTTTGAAGAACTTGATCCAAAAGAAGAGCTGATTGCTCGCCTGTTGGTTTACCAACGTTTTCAACAGGCAACCGGCTTCTTTGATCAACGGCAAGAAACTGACATGCATTCCTTTGTTCGTCCGGCAATTGAAGATCAACAGGCGAAAGTGGAGCAGCCGGTAACGCTTGCTCCCGGTCTGACAATGATTGATTTGCAGTTGGCTTTTGATAGCGTGATTGCTCGGCAACGCGACTTGGCCCCAAAGGTGCGCCAAGTGGAATCAGATTCGTATACGATTGGGGATGGGATTGTTTCCATTCGCCAAAAATTACAAGCCCTACCAACAGAAGAATCTTTGCCTTTTACAGCCCTTTTTGAAGATGTTTTTGCCCCTGACCGGTTAGTGATGACCTTTTTGGGATTGCTTGAAATCACTAAGGCTGGCGAAGTGACGCTTTGGCAGGCAGCCTTAACAGATGAAATTTTAATTAAAGCGGTGGACCATGGATCAGAAGATTAGTCAAATTGAAGCGTTATTTTTTGTTGCGGGTGAGGATGGCTTGTCAATTCCAGAATTGGCTAAGGTAACGGGCTTTGATAAGGGGGCGTTGCCTGCTTTACTTGATGAACTGGCAACGCATCTGATTCAAATTAATTCACCATTGATGCTAAGAACCTCTGATGGACGGTATGTGATGGTTACCCGACCTGAATTTGGTAAATTAGTTTCGGCCTATTTCGACTTGCCGGTTAGCACTAAGTTGACTCAGGCACAACTGGAAACTTTAGTAATTGTTGCTTACCAGCAGCCAATCACTCGTGTTGAAATCGATCAAATCCGGGGTGTCCGCTCGGCTGGAACAATTCAAAAGCTCTTGCTCCATCAGTTGATTGAATCAGTTGGCCGGAAAGAAGAAATTGGTCGACCGATTTTGTATGGCACGACTGCTGATTTTTTGGATTACTTTGGTTTGAAATCGTTGGCTGATTTGCCAGAATTACCAGATATTAATGATGTGACCCTTGATGAAGAAGGACAGGCTGAGGTAGCGCTCTTTGATCAAATTGATGATCAGGGGGATACTATTTTTGCAAGCCCAGATGATGCTGGGCATTTAGAGCTGATGACAGAAGGCGCAACGGCCACACAAGCACAACACGACACGACAACGGGTACACCGGCTGATGAACAGCCAGTTGCCGCAAAAAAGGAGGGCGATAATGCCTGAAGAAAGCCAACGACTACAAAAGGTGATTGCCCAGGCCGGAGTTGCCTCCCGACGGGCAGCCGAAACCATGATTTTAGAAGGCCGAGTTGAGGTCAATGGCCAAATTGTGAGCCAATTGGGGACCAAAGTATCTCGCCAAGACGAAGTTAAGGTCGATGGGGTACCAATTGATGGTCAGGAAAAGCATGTTTATTATTTGCTGAATAAGCCCCGTGGTGTTGTGACCACTAGTCATGACGATAAGGGTCGGCAAACGGTCTTAGATATTTTAGATGATGTGACGGCGCGGGTTTATCCGGTTGGCCGGTTGGATTATGATACCACTGGTGCGCTCTTGCTCACCAATGATGGCGATCTGGCCAACCAGTTGATGCATCCCAAAGGCCGCGTTGATAAGGTCTATACGGCCAAGGTTAAGGGACTGGCAACGATGGAACAATTGGCACCGTTAAAGCGGGGGATTGTTTTGAAGGGTAAGAAGACGGCCCCAGCGAAGCTTGCCATTGAAAAGGCCGATAAGGATAAGAAGGTTTCCTTTGTTACAATTACGATTCATGAAGGCCGCAATCACCAGGTCAAGGATATGTTGGCAGCTGTTGGTCTGCCAGTTGAAAAACTACGCCGTGATCGCTACGCTTTCTTGGACTTAGTTGGCCTGCAACCAGGTGAATTTCGGGACTTAAAGCATGATGAAGTCAAGCGTCTAAAAGCTGGCGATTATCGATTCTTGCGCCGTAAGTAATAAAAGTGTGTTAAAAAAGCAGTTGCGTCGCAACCTCTGAAAAAAATTTCGCTTTTTCAGGTTGTCGTCCGTATTGTTTTTGCTGATGGCAAAAATGTCTTTTTTTCTTGGCAAGCTTTTTGAGCTGTGCTATACTACTACTTGTTTCAAATATAATCTAAAACTTCGGGGTCGGGTGAAAGTCCCAACCGGCGGTGAAGCAGCGACAGCTGATGAGCCCGCGACCTACCACTTGGTAGCTGATCTGGTTTGAATCCAGGGCCGACCGTACAGTCGGGTATAAAGAAGTTTAAAGTACAGTCTTTTTTGCTGGCCTTTATTTTACCCCGGGTGAAGTAGGGCCTTTTTTGGGCCCAGAGGAGTAGAAAAATGACAAGAAACACTACTAAAAAACTCACCCTGGTCGCTGTTTTCAGTGCAATTTCCTTTGCATTGACGATTTTTCCGCAAATTGCGATCATTCCCAGTGCATCTTTTTTGAAAATTGATTTTTCAATTGTGCCAGCTTTTCTAGCCTTTTCCTGGTTAGGTCTTGGTTCGGCTGTTTGGGTGTTGGTGATCCGGACTTTGCTGAAGCTGATTTTGTTTAATGAAGGGGCAAATACCTATATTGGAATGCCAGTTAACCTTGTGATTGCTTTGACATTCTTGCTGGTTGTGGCAGCGATGGTGAAGGTTGAAGTTCGCTTGCCCAAGTGGTTATGGCAGTCTGTTAGCGCTGTTGTAGCCGCTTTCACGATGACCGTGGTGGCTTACTTAGCCAACATTGTTTGGGCGATTCCACTTTACGCCCGCTTTGCAAACTTTGATATTGCTAAGTTTATTGGTATTAAAGTCTATTTGTGGGGGATGGTTGTCCCATTCAATCTTTTGGAAGGTTTAATTTGGTTTATTGTTTCTGTGATGGTTGTAGCAATCTTGGCGCCCTTTAAGAAAAGCTTTCGTTCTTAAGAAAAGGTTATCATTTTCAAGTACCCTTCCGTGTTAGACTTGATTTAAGAACGAACTGATAGGAGGTCTTGAAAATGAATGACCAAACAGCACCAACATTATCACGCCGGCAACGTTTTAATCGTCAGCATGAAAATCAGGAGCAGCCTAAAAAAGAACCACGACCAAAAAGTCATGGCGGTCTCGTCGTGCTTTTGGTTTTGCTGTCGCTAGTCTTATTAGCCTCAGCACCAGTTTATGGATTGATGAAAAACTCACCAAAAACGGTAAAGACGACGTCTTCTGCTAGTTCTCAGTCATCTGATGCAACAAGCAGTGCCCAGTCTTCAACTAGTCAATCTGCTACTTCGTCTAGCCAAGCTGATTCGGCTGCGCAATCAAGTCAAAGTCAGGCCAACCAGGCGAGTGACGACCAAGCAGCCGCTTCGGCCGCCACTGCAAACACGGCTACGTTGAATGCTAACCAAACGCTTTATAACTTTGCGGTGACTCACGGGACAACAACTGACCAGATTTATGCTTTGAATCCTGGTGTTACTGCACAAAACTATTCAAGGTTTGCAGGGCAAGCTTTGAAAATTAAGTAAGAGGAAATTTTAATCCCTATGACTCAACCTGCTCATTTTCAAGTTGCAATTGACGGTCCTGCATCGGCTGGAAAGTCCACGATTGCTAAGATTTTAGCGACTGATTTAAAGTATGTTTACGTCGATACCGGCGCGATGTATCGGGCCATTACTTTGGCGGCTAAACAGGCGGGACTTGCATATGAAGATGAGGCGGGGATTGTTGCCTTGTTACCGAAGCTTGAGATTGCCTTTTTACCAGGTGAACCAGTGCAACACGTTTTGTTGAACGGACAGGAAGTGACTGAAGAAATTCGTTCAACTGAGATTACGAACAATGTTTCCTTGGTTTCTTCCTATCAAGCGGTTCGAGCTGATTTGGTTGATCGCCAACGCGCCTTGACAGCTAAGCAACCGGTTATCATGGATGGCCGTGACATTGGCACAACAGTCTTGCCAGATGCTCAGGTGAAAATTTTCTTAATTGCCTCAGTTGATGAACGTGCTGAGCGTCGTTTTAGGGAAAATCAGGCCAAAGGCATGAATCCTGACTTGGAAATCCTAAAAAAAGAAATTGAAGAGCGGGATTATAAAGATTCTCATCGCGCCATTTCACCACTAACAAAGGCTGAAGATGCCTTAACGGTCGACACTACCGGTCAAAGCATTGACCAAGTCGTTGCCACTATCAAGCAAATTATCAAAGATCACCAGTAAGGTGGTCTTTTTATTTTAGAAAAATCTGTTAAAATAGAAAGTAATAGGGAAAGCAGTTCGTGTTTATGCGAAACATTTTTTGACGGAGTGTTTGGTCTAGTCCTAATTTTTTTAAAATTGGACTAGGAAAATCGGCTACTCTCTGATAGAATACCCTTATAAGTGCAAATTGTAGGAGGACGTTTGACGTCATGAGTGATACTAACAGCGAATTATTAGCAGCTCTGGAAAGTGCTGACCAAATTAAGGTAGGGGACGTCGTAACTGGCGAAGTGCTAGCAATCGATAACGATAACCAAGCAGTTATCGGTCTTCACACCGGAGAAGAAGGAGTTGTGCCAGCGCGTGAGTACTCTGACGATCGTAGCGTCAACTTGGCCGACGATTTGAAGGTCGGTGATACTATCGAAACTGTTGTTGTTTCGAACGTAACCAGTGACAAGGAAGGCGTTGCCTACTTGTTGTCAAAGAAGCGTTTGGAAGCCCGCAAGGCTTGGGAATCATTGTCATTTAACGAAGGTGATGTTGTTGATGCTAAGGTTATCAATGCCGTTCGTGGTGGTTTGATTGTTGATGTTGCTGGTATCCGTGGTTTCGTACCTGCATCAATGGTTGCAGAACGTTTTGTTTCAGACTTGAACCAATTCAAGGGACAAGACATCAAGGCGGAAGTAATCGAAATCGACCCAGCCAAGGCTCGTTTGATTTTGTCACGTAAGGCTGTTGCAGCCCAAGAACGTGCCGAAAAGTTGGCTGAAGCATTCAGTCGTTTGACTGTTGGCGAAGTTGTTGAAGGAACTGTTGCTCGTTTGACTGACTTCGGTGCTTTCGTTGACTTAGGCGGCGTGGACGGATTGGTTCACGTTTCTGAAATTTCACATGACCGTGTTAAGAACCCATCAGACGTTTTGTCAAAGGGTGAAAAGGTTAATGTTAAGATTTTGGCCTTGGATACTGATCGTGGACGTATCTCACTTTCAATCAAGGCAACCCAGCCAGGTCCTTGGGATGAAGTTGCAGAAAAAGCCCCAGCCGGTACTGTTCTTGAAGGAACAGTTAAACGTGTGAAGGACTTTGGCGCATTCGTTGAAATCTTCCCTGGTATCGAAGGATTGGTTCACGTTTCACAAATTTCACACAAGCGTGTTGAAAACCCAGCCGACGTTTTGAAGTCAGGTGACAAGGTGAAGGTTCAAGTGTTGGATGTTAAGCCAGCCGAAGAACGTATTTCATTGTCAATGAAGGCTTTGGAAGAAAAGCCAGCCAACCAACGTGAAGACCGCGATGACAACCGTGGCGCTTCACGAGCTGACATGGCAGCCTTCCAACAAGACGATGAAGGTGCCGCTACTTTAGGCGACATCTTTGGCGACAAGTTGTAAGATTTAAAAATAAAAAGGCTGGTTATCCAGTCTTTTTTTATTGGAAAGGAGCGGGAATATGGCAGCACCGATTGTAGCTGTAGTGGGTCGTCCAAATGTTGGCAAATCCACGCTATTTAACCGCATTGTGGGCGATCGAATCGCCATTGTAGAGGATATGCCAGGCGTTACTCGCGACCGATTGTATGCACGGGCGGAGTGGCTTAACTTTGATTTTAGGCTGATTGATACCGGTGGGTTGGAAATGGGAAATGCGCCATTTTTGACGGAAATTCGCGCCCAGGTTGAATTAGCTATTGATGAAGCCGATGTGATTTTGATGGTTGTTTCTGGCCGAGAAGGTCTCACAGCCGATGACCAGGCCGTGGCTAATTTGCTTTATGGTGCCGATAAGCCGGTTGTTTTGGCGGTTAACAAGGTTGATAATCCTGAAATGCGGTCAGATATTTATGACTTCTATTCATTAGGAATGGGTGACCCTTATCCCGTTTCTGGCTCACACGGCATTGGTTTGGGTGACGTTTTAGATGAAATCGTTAAGCATTTCCCAGACGAGGCGGCCGAACAAGATGATGATGCTGTCCGGTTCTCAATTATTGGTCGACCAAATGTTGGAAAATCATCAATCGTGAACGCCATCTTGGGCGAAGATCGCATGATTGTCTCCAACATCGAAGGAACGACCCGTGATGCCATTGATACACGTTTTATTACCCCTGATGGTGATGAGTTTGTGATGGTCGATACGGCTGGAATTCGCAAGCGTGGCAAGGTTTACGAAAATACGGAACGTTACTCGGTGATGCGGGCAATGAAGGCCATTGATGAATCGCAAGTGGTCTTGATGGTCTTGGATGCTAAAACTGGTATCCGTGAGCAAGATAAGCACGTTGCCGGCTATGCCCATGAGGCTGGGAAAGCTTTGGTAATTGTGGTTAACAAGTGGGATGCCATCGAAAAAGATACGCATACCATGACGGATTTTGAAAACTTGATTCGCGATGAGTTTAAGTTCTTGGACTATGCGCCAATTGTTTTTGTCTCAGCAAAGACTGGACAGCGCTTAGATCGTTTACCCGATTTGATTTTGGCCGTGAATGACAATCACCAAAAGCGTGTTTCATCATCAACATTGAATGATGTTTTGATGGATGCTTTGGCAACTAATCCGGCACCATCTGATAATGGTCGTCGCTTGCGTGTTTATTATGCTACTCAAGTGGCCATCGAACCACCAACGATTGTCGTCTTTGTCAACGACGTTGAACTGATGCATTTTTCATACCAGCGTTTCCTAGAAAACCAAATTCGCGCAGCTTTTGACTTCTCTGGAACGCCGATTAAGCTAATTATTCGACAGCGGAAGTGACGTTTTATCGTCGAATGTTTCAATAGCCCTGAAATTCACTTGTAAATGTGCGGAAAACCGCAATTATGGCATGAAATTGGGCTTTATGCCTACACATTTTAATTTACATGTGCTATCCTATCTTTATGGATGTTGCCACGGTAGCGTTCCCAAACTGCTAATGGTTGTTACACTGGCAGTTATTCTAAATTAATTATTTCGCGAGGAGAAAAGGAATGGCAAACAAGCAAGAATTAATCGATTCAGTCGCAATGAAGACTGGTTTAACAAAGAAGGACGCAGACAAGGCAGTTGCCGCTGTTTTGTCATCAATTGAAGACGCTTTGAAGAAGGGCGAAAAGGTTCAATTGATTGGTTTTGGTAACTTTGAAGTTCGTGAACGCGCAGCTCGTAAGGGTCGCAACCCACAAACTAAGGAAGAAATCCAAATTCCTGCATCAAAGGTTCCTGCGTTCAAGCCTGGTAAGGCATTGAAGGACGCCGTTAAGTAAGCGAATCTTTTATCTTAAGCACACTCAACTGAGTGTGCTTTTTTGTTTGCACTTGATGGTGGAGTCTGACAGGAAGACAGCTTATTTAATTAAAAAAATCAAAATTTGAATCGGTTGCTATCGATGATGAACAATTTTACTTTTATAGCGATAAAACAAAGTCAGTCTTGACTTAGAGTGAACTCCATGTCATAAGATAGTCTTATCAGTGACGGATAAATTCATTGAGGATGATAAACAATGATGACAGGCAACTATGACTGTGATACAACAAATTTATCCATACCATGTCTGATTTTACTTTTAAAACAGACAAGTTCATAATTAGTAAAAAGGAGTATTAAGACGATGAAAGCAGCTATTTTTGTAAAACCAGGGCAAATTGAGATGCAAGAGGTTGATAAGCCAACAATTCAGGGACCGCGGGATGCTGTGATCAAGACGGTTCGGGCATCGGTTTGTGGTTCTGATCTTTGGTTCTACCGAGGAATTTCAAAGCGTACCAGTGGTACTCAAGTCGGTCATGAAGCCATCGGCATTGTTGAAGAGGTTGGTAGCGCAGTTACTAACGTGCAACCAGGCGATTTCGTTATTGCACCCTTTACTCATGGTTGTGGCCACTGCCAAGCTTGTTTAGCAGGTTTTGATGGTGACTGCCTCGATCCTGATAAGGGGGGCTCAACCGGTTATCAGGCTGAATATATCGGCTTTAAAAATGCTGATTGGGCACTGGTTAAGGTTCCAGGCCAACCGACAGACTACAGTGCTGATCAATTGAAATCTTTGATGACCTTGTCGGATGTGATGGCGACCGGTTATCATGCAGCCGCTACCGCCGAAGTCAAAGAAGGTGACACAGTTGTTGTTATGGGCGATGGGGCTGTGGGTCTTTCTGGAGTGATTGCAGCCAAGCTCCGCGGTGCCAAGCGAATCATTTTGATGTCGCGTCATCAAGACCGGCAAGAACTGGGCAAAGCCTTTGGTGCTACCGATATTGTGGCCGAGCGTGACCAGGCTGGCATTGACCAGGTGATGGCACTCACGGGCGCCGGTGCGGATGCTATTCTTGAATGCGTTGGTTCAAAGCAGGCTGTGGCAACGGCTGTTCAACTTGGCCGTCCAGGGGCCGTTGTTGGTCGTGTAGGGATTCCTCAAGACCCAATGATGAACACCAACAATTTGTTCTGGAAAAATATTGGTTTGCGTGGAGGTATCGCTGCGGTGACCACGTATGACCGCGAGTTGTTATTGCAGGCGGTTCTTGATCAAGAAATTAATCCGGGCCAGGTCTTTACCAAGGAATTTGCTCTGAAGGATATTCAGCAGGCCTATGAGGCGATGGATCAGCGCGAGGCGATTAAGTCTCTTCTTGTTTTTTAGGTTTTTAATTATCTGCATAAAACCTTAGCCAATTCATTGGTTATAAAGGAGTATGATGAAAAAGAATAAAAAAATGATAGCGATTGCAGGCGTAGCAACCGCCATACTGGCCGTGCTGGCAGTCGGACTGACTGTTTGGCTGACTCGGCCAACCATGCGTTCTTCTAATACAAAGCCAACCGAAGCAACCGTCTTCTTTCATGGCTATGGCTCTTCTCGAAATGCCGAACAAACGATGAGTCGGTACTTAATTCAGCAAAAGTATTCGAATCGGAAGATTAATGCGACAGTTAGCAAAAACGGTCAGGTCAGCTTTAGTGGTACCGTGAAGAAGGGCGACCAAAATCCATTAATTCTGGTGCAGTTTAACGACAACCGGAATACTAACTTTGACAAGACTAATCAGTGGGTCACGAAGATTATGGCGGACTTGCATAATCAAGGGATTCAATCGGTTAATTTGATTGGGCATTCGATGGGAAACCTCGCCATTGCCTTTTATTTGAAAAATCACGTGCAACAAAGTGAACAGTTACCGGTTGTGAAGCGCCAAATTGCAATTGCTGGTCCCTTTAACTTCTTGCAGGATAGTCCAATACCAAAGTCGAATTTGAATTTAGCAGATCCTAGCAGTCACTCTGAGACTGATTTTAAAAAGGCGGCCTTAGCTGGTTTGGAGCAATATTACGAGAATAATCAGACCAAAGTGCTGAATATTTACGGTAATAGCATGGGCAAAAAGGAATCGGACGCAACCGTCACTAACAATGCGTCGAAGTCATTGAAATACTTTGTCCGTCAACCAAGCACCTATCAGGAAAAGTTATTTACTGGTAAGGATGCGCAACATTCAAAGCTGCATGAAAATCAGGATGTTAACAAGGTCCTCAAGCAGTTCTTGATGGCATAACCAATAGTCAATCTTAAAAACAGTCTTGGCAAAAGGCTGTTTTTTGCTTGTTTTTTTCTTGACTTGAAGTTCACTCCAAGGTGTTTAATGGTTATTGATCACAACACACAATGCTTGGTTTTGAAAGAAACCTAACTGAAGGAGATAAGAATGACAAAACAACGATTTGGGATGGTCTTGCCGATCACCTTACTCGCTTACTTTTTAATTTTGATGGATAATTCCATTGTTTTTACCAGTGCAACTGAGATTGGTCAAAGCCTAGACCTTTCACCTAATGCTTTATCGTGGGTTTCCAATGCCTATACACTGACTTTCGGTGGCTTTTTACTATTGTCGAGCCGGCTCTCGGATTTGCTTGGACGTAAACGGATTTTTTTAATTGGTATCACCATTTTTGGATTGAGTTCGTTGCTGATTGGCTTGTCGGATAATGCCGCCTTCGTGATTGGACTACGGGCCGTCCAGGGACTGGGCTCTTCGATTATTGCGCCGACCACCTTGGCTTTGATGATGGATAATTACCAAGGACAAATGCGTGAACGAGCGATTGCTTACTATGGTGTTACAGCTGGGATTGGTGCCAGTCTTGGACTTTTAATTGGCGGTGGCCTCACCACTTTATTTTCTTGGGAAGCCGGTTTTTTGATTAACGTGCCGTTGACTTTATTATTGTTTGGGTTAACGGTACGCTTTGTCCCGAATAAGGCGGGATTAAAGATAAAAATTGACTATATTGGTGCAATTCTGTCCGTCAGCGGATTAGCGGCCTTGATTGATGGTTTAACGAGTAACCAGTGGCTAATGATTTTATTGGGCATCATTGTTTTAGCTTGCTTGATTGGCTTTGAAAGTCGGCAAAAGCAACCAATGATGCCTTTAACACTATTTCACAATCGAATTCGTGCGGGGGCCTACTTGGCACGCATGCTCTTTATGATGGCCATGCTGCCATACTGGTTCTTTTTGCCCCAGGTTTGGCAAACCAGTTATCATTTTACGGCATTACAATCCGGGCTGGCCTTTCTCCCCTTAACATTCGTTCAGTTTGTGGTATCGTTGTCCTTGGGGAAGCTGACTGATCGTTTTGGCAATCAGTTAATCCTACTAGTCGGCGAGGGATTACTGTTCCTCGGTCTGCTGTTTACAGCCTTGTCAGCGGTTTCTTTGGGCTATTGGTTGGCTTTTGCCTTGCCAATGGTGGTGATTGGTATTGGGCAGGGCTTGGTCCTTGCGCCAGTGACATCGGCCGGCCTGCATCAAGCACCTGACGAACTGGCTGGTATTGCCTCAGGGTTGACGAACACTGCTCACCAAATTGGTGGCCCAATCGGCCTTTCTTTGATTGTGGCGACGGCGGGGAGCTACCATGGTCAAGTTGCGACAATGGCTTTCTTTACGGGAATTGCTTTTGTAGTTGTGGCCGCTTTTGTTGTGCGAAAGGTACAAAATGAATATTAAAGAAGCTGCGAAGGTGACTGGATTATCAAATGATACGATTCGCTATTACGAACGAATTGGGGTCATTATGCCAGTCCCGCGCAAGGAAAATCAGTTGCGTGATTTCACCGAGCGTAACATTAATCAATTGAAATTTGCTAAAACGATGCGCCACGCTGGTGTTTCCATTGAACGATTGCGTGAATATATTGGTATGGTTCTGGAGGATGATGACCAAACAATTCCGACGCGTAAAGCACTATTGCTAGAACAGGCAGAAGAGATGCAGGACCGCATTAATGAAATCCAGGCTGCTCATGATCATTTACTATATAAAATTGATCATTACGAAAGCCACATGCGCCAAGCGGAAAATCGTTTAGAGTAAGGCACTGAAATCGTTTTACGATTGGGAAATGTCTAATTTGTTGAGCCAAACTGAATTTTTAATCGATTAGAACGACTCTATTTGTCTCTTTGTTTTATTTGATACTTTCTTGAAAACTATTGGATAGATGATTGACAGAGCGTTGTTTTATTGGTAAAATTTAATTACAATTTTCACATAGCTATATATTAGGAGGCACTTTAATGAAAGTTGCAGTTATTGGTTCAACGCACGCCGGCGTGTTTGCCGCTAAGCAGATTAAGGCAGACCACCCAGACGCTGAGATTCACGTGTTTGAAAAGAATCAAACAGTTTCTTTTTTGTCATGTGGAATCGCTCTTTGGATTGGCGACAATGTTTCATCAACTGACAAGATGTTTTATGAAACACCAGATTCAATGGCTAAGCAGGGTATTTCAATGCATATGCAAACGCTTGTTGAAGCTGCTGACTTAAAAGCAAAGACTTTGAACATCAAAGACTTGGTTTCTGGTGCTCAGTCAGAAGAAACTTTCGATAAGATTGTGATTACCACTGGTTCACGCGCAATTAAGCCTCGCATCCCTGGTATCGATTCTGACAAGGTCTTTGACTCAAAGACTTGGGACAATGCCAATGCCTTGAAGGAAGTAACTGAAAAGGTTAAGCGGATTATCGTTATTGGTGCTGGTTATATCGGTGCTGAGTTGGCAGAACAATTGTCAGTCAATGATAAGGAAGTGACTTTGATTGACGGTTTGGACCGGGTATTGGCCAACAATACGGCCCCTGAATTTTCATCTGTTTTCCAAAAGGCCTATGAAGACCATGGTGTTAAGTTAGCCCTTGGTCAAATGGTTTCAGGATTTGAAGACACAGCTGATGGTATCAAGGTGACAACTGACAAGGGCACTTATGAAGCTGATATTGCCATCTTGGGGATTGGTTTCTTGCCAAATACTGCTCTGTTCCGTGACCAAGTAGACATGTTGCCAAACGGCGCTATCAAGGTAAACAAGTTCATGGAAACTTCTGTGAAGGATGTCTTTGCTGCCGGTGATTCAGCCACTGTCTTCTACAACCCCACCCAAAAGGATGATTACATTCCATTGGCAACTAATGCTGTTCGTCAAGGAATTTTGGTTGGTAAGAACATTGTCGAACCAACGTTGGCTTATCAAGGCACACAAGCAACATCAGCCGTTGAATTGTACGAGTTAGCTTACGCTGCAACCGGTTTGACTGTTCAATCAGCAGCTCGGAAGGGTGTTGAAGCGGATTCTGTGACAATTTCAGAAGATTACCGTCCTGATTTCATGTTGTCAACGACGCCAGTTAAGGCCTCATTGACTTGGGAAAAGGGGACTCGTCGGATTGTTGGTGCTGCTTTCTTGTCAAAACATGACATTTCACAAGCTGCCAACGTGGTTTCATTGGCGATTGAAAACGGCATGACAATTGATCAATTGTCAATGACTGACTTCTTCTTCCAACCAAACTTCGGTCAACCAGTCAACTATGTTTCATCAGTTGCCATGGCTGCCGTTTTGAAGGCAAACAAGTAAAAAATTAGCTTGATTAAGCACCTAGGCTGAGTCTGGGTGCTTTTCTTTGAAAACACTTGCATAAAAATTCAAGACAGTGTAAGCTAGTGAAGTAGTAAATTTGAATATAGCGATCTGGGGTACCATTTTGGTTGAGAATTAAACCCATTGAACCTGTTAGGCTAAGACCGACGAAGGAAGATCCACACAAGTTTTTTTTAAGACCACCCGTGTTGGACTCTGCCCAGGCGGGTGTTTTTTGATGCCTTTTTGTTCGCCCGGACGTAAAGGAGAGAATAATGAAACAAAAGTGGACGCTACAAAACGTGATTTTGCTGGCCTTGATCGGGATTATTTTTTCGGTCATTTATTGGATTATGGATCCGGTTTACCAGATTGTTAACAGTGGCTTGGCCGTGATTGGGTTGCAAGCCTTTACGAATGAAATCACCCTTGGTGTATGGATGATGGCCGGACCATTGGCTTCGTACATCTTAAAGAAGGTCGGTGCCGGCTTTATTGGCGAAATGCTTGGAGCAGCCGGTGAGATGTTCTTGGGTGGTTCTTACGGTGTCGGTACGCTTTTGTCTGGCTTTATTCAAGGAATTGGTTCTGAACTTGGTTTTGCTTTGACTGGTTATAAGAACTGGTTTGCTGGTCTTTGGTTGTCAACCTTGACTGGAACAGTCGTGACCTTTGCTTGGGACCTCTTTAAATCAGGTTATATTCACTACAAGCTAGGTTTGTTAGTTGCTTTGTTCATTGTTCGTTACCTATCAATTTTCTTTTTCTCAGGTGTCTTGGTACACTTGATTGCCAAGTTGTTAGATCGATCAAAGTTGTTGTCCCACGAATAAGGAGGACAAAAAATGGCAATAACTGCCAGAAACCTCACGTTGGCTTATCGTGACCAAGTCATCATTGATAATCTAAATTTATCTCTTGAAAAAAAGACCCTGACCCTCTTAATGGGGCCTTCCGGATCGGGAAAATCCACCCTGTTAAAGGCCTTGGCGGGTCTTTACCCACAATATGGTGGCCAAGTTACTGGCGAAATCGAAATTGATCAAAGGGTGATGACCACACTGAAAGCAAATGAAAGAGCCAAGCGGGTGGCTTTGCTTTTTCAAAACCCTGATGACCAGTTTGCCATGCCAACGGTGCGGGAGGAATTTATTTTTGCACTGGAGAATCTCGAATTGGACAAGGAAGAAATTGACCAAAAGACGACTTGGGCATTGGAAAAGGTTGGTCTGACTGATTTTATCGATCGATCCTTTGTGACCCTATCTGGTGGGGAAATGCAAAAGGTTGCCTTGGCAGAAGTGTTGGCCCTGGGGGCCGACTACCTGTTGCTCGATGAACCCTTTGCTGCTGTTGATAGTCAGTCACGAGAAGATCTCCAGGTTTTACTAAAACAGCTTAGCCAAGAGGGCTATGGCGTTGTCGTTTCCGACCATGATCCAGCTGGTTACTTCGATAAAATCAGCCAGTTTTATCAGCTCAAAGAGAAGTCTTTGGTGTTGGTGCCTGCAAATGACTGGCACCAATATGATTACCAAAAGCAAACGGTGGTTTTAAAACCGGTTGTAGAAAGTGACCAGGTCGAAAAGGCTGCTTATCGCTTTGATAATCTACGAATACAAAACGGTGAACGGCTGGTCTTAGACCAGGATATCCTGCAAATCTTTGAACAGGGTATCACCTTGGTGACCGGTCCAAATGGAGTCGGGAAGTCTTCTGTTTTGAAGACGCTGGCTCGACTACACCGTTATGAGGGTTCTTTGACCTACCAGGAGCAAGAAGTCCGCGAGTGGAAACCGCGTTTTTACTTTGGCCAGGTCGGTTTGTTATTTCAGTCAGCCTCTGACCAGTTCTTAAACATCACGGTTCAAGAAGAGCTTGACCAGGTGATGGAGAAAAGCCACCATGCTGATTTCTGGAAGAAGGAGGTCTTGGAACAGTGGCTGTCCGACCTAAACTTAACAGGCTTGAGTGACCGGTCGGTCTACACGCTTTCGGGTGGCCAGCAGAAGAAACTTCAGCTGCTGTTGATGCTAATTATGGCCCCACCAGTACTGCTGTTAGATGAACCACTAGCAGGCTTGGATGAGCAGTCGGTGGCAGTTGTTTTAAATCTGATTCAGACTTGTCAACAGGGGCTTGAACTGACCATTTTAGTTGTTTCTCACCAAACAAGAGACCTGGTCAACATTGTTGATCGTCACTTGCGCTATGAGCAAACGGCCATGGCCTATCAAGAGGAGGTGCTCGTATGATGAACGCCACACAACGGCTGATTTTGGCTTTGGCGATTTCTTTGGAAATCTCTTTGACCCAATCAGTGACCCTAAACGTTGTTCTCTTTTCAGTTGCCTTTTTGCTATTATTAATTCGGCGCCAGCCCTTAAAGAAAATCGGGCTCTATGTGGCGATTGCCATCATTCCAGTTTTGGGTTCCTTTTGGTCCTTTTATCTTTATGGTCAAGGAACAGCAGCGCAAAACCTCCATTTTGGTTTAGTGATGGGCAGCCGAGTCCTCGTCTTTATCTTTATTGGGGCCTGGTTAACGATGGGTATGACCCCCTACGTCTTATTAGCTTCTTTACGCCAGAACCTGAAGATGTCTGCGACCTTTACCTACGGCATTTTGGGGGCACTTAACTTTATGCCCCGCTTTAAGCAGGCCTTTTCTTCGATTCAAGCGGCGGGGATGATGCGTGGTGAAGTATTACGGTGGTGGCAGCCAACGCTGTATTTTAAGGCTTTGGTTCATGCCATTAAGTGGTCGAAGAACCTGGCCATGGCCATGACCTCACATGGTTTTCAAGAGGGGGCCAAGCGTTCAGCCTACCGGGATTATCCGATGGCTAAATCAGGCTGGGGGTTAATCGTTTTGATTTTGTTTGCATTGCAGGGAATCTTGTTTTTTTCTCACTACTGAGCAAAGCAGTAATCAGCTGACATATAAAAACGGCAAATTCGTCAAGAAAACGAATTTGCCGTTTTTTTTAGCCTCTTTTTAAGTAAGACAGGATTTCTTTTTGCATGGCTTTCACAAAGGGGTCCTTCGTCGAGGAGGGATTAATTACTAGGCCAAGGTGACGGTAATAAGGTTTTTTAAAGGGATAAGCTTCGATTTCGCCTGAGAGCCTTGACAGGGCCAAGTCAGGTAGGATTCCCCAACCCAAACCGGCCTCAACCATGGCCAAAATCGACTGGTCATCAATCGAATAGTTGATGGCCTGAGGCTTAACCTGAAGTTCATCGAGGGCCGCCTTAGTATCGGAATCATAATCGGACCGTTGCAAGATAAAGTGCCGGTCTTCTAAGTCATCCTGGCTAATCGAAACGCCATTTTTGGGTGTGAAATCAGCCGGGGTAATGCACTTGATTTCATCATTGATCAGGGGCAGGGCATCCAGCCGACTAATCGTTGGCAGGGCCGAGAAGCCAAGATCAATCTTTCCTAGTGATAAGGCCTGTTCGATTTCGGCGAAGGAGCCTTGAATCAGCGTGATCTCAACTTGTGGGTACTTTTTAGAAAAGCGCCGGATGATGGTTGGGAGCCAGGCAATGCAAACTGATGAAATGGCGCCAATTCTGATTTGTCCACCCTGCAGTCCTTGAATCTTTGCAGCGGCTGAAAGAAGTTGCCGTTCCTCATTGAGCAGGCGTTCGACCATTGGTAAGAGGATTTGGCCGTTGCGGGTGACTTGCATCTCCGATCGGTTGCGAATTAGGAGGGGGATTCCTAGTTGTGCTTCGAGGTGCGAAATGGCGTGAGAAACAGCTGAAGGCGTAATGCTTAACTCGTCGGCAGCCTTTCGAAAGGAACCGCGTTCAGCGACTGTGGCAAAAATTTGGTAAGTAAAAGTTTTCATGATATTTTCCTGATGAATGTTTTTAATTTTAAATTGAAAAAGTTTAGTTTTACTTGTTATAGCACCAAGTATAGACTATTAAGGTAAGATTGCAAAGGAGTATTGTTCATGAATAATCAAACGGGTTTTGCCCGCACACTGTCTCATCGCCACGTGGCGATGATTGCCCTGGGTGGGACGATTGGAACCGGACTTTTTTTGGGAGCTGGTTCTTCAATTCATCAGGCCGGGCCAGCGATTTTGCTGGTCTATATTATTACAGGAATGTTTGTCTTCGCGATGATGCGTGCCTTGGGTGAATTGTTAGTATCAGATGATTCAAAACCAGTGTTTATTGACTTTATGACCCAGTACTTGGGTAAGCGGACCGGCTTCGTGTTAGGCTGGACTTATTGGATTGGCTGGGTTGTGATTGCCATGACTGAGTTGACAGCGATTGGGACCTACATGCATTATTGGTTTCCGGACTGGCCGGTTTGGCCATGGGAATTGGCCTTTCTAATTGTCTTGTACTTCGTCAATACGATTGCGGTTAAGATATTTGGGGAAACCGAATTCTGGTTTGCCATGATTAAGATTGTCGCCATTGTCGCCATGATTATCACCGGACTGATTTTGGCTTTGGGCCATGTGAAAACGTCCATGGGCGTGACTCAGTTTTCGACATTGTGGTCGCATGGCTTGGTTGCCAACCATGGTCAGGGCCTATTATCGACTTTCCAGATGGCCTTCTTCGCCTTTTTGGGAGTTGAATTTGTCGGGATTACTGCCGCCGAAACGAAAGATCCGCTGGAAACGATTCCGCGAGCTGTTAATTCGATTGTGATTCGAATTCTGATTTTTTATATCGGGGCCTTATCAGCCATCATGATTATTCAACCTTGGACCAACTACCAGGCTGGTGAATCACCATTCGTCCAGGTCTTTTCTGGTATTGGGATTCAATCGGCAGCGGCCGTGATTAACTTCGTTGTTTTGACGGCAGCGGCTTCTGCTATTAACTCGGCCTTCTTCACAACCGGACGAATGTTGTATTCGTTGGTTGGCGAAAAATCACGCTTTAAGAAGTTAAATAAGAATGCCATCCCCCAATCCGCCATTAATCTGTCAACGTTGATTGTCGGTCTGGCCGTGGTGGTCAATTACCTGTTCCCAACCGAGGCCTTTACCCTCATTTCATCAATGGCTTCAGCCGCCTTTTTACTGATTTATATGGCCTTGATGGTCACACACTTGCGCTTTCGCAAGGTGACTAAGGGGCAGAAGAGCCATGGCTTTCAATTACCACTGGCACCCTTTAGTAATTACTTGACAATTGCCTTTTTAGCCTTAATCTTTGTTATCCTCTTGGTCACACCGGCGACGACGGTTACGACTTTGTTAGCCGCACTGTGGATGGTGCTCTTAACCGTTATTGCCTTTTTTAAGTTGAAGAAAAATTAAGCTGAACCAACCAAAGCAGCAGCTGCCTCATCCTTTTATGAACAGGGATGGGGTCTTTTTTGATTGGCTTAGAACTGACTGATTTATCAAAAGACAAGCTTAGAACTGTGATAAAATGGGAACAAGCGTGATTAAAGGAGTAGGATGTATGAAAATTGCAGTTGTCGGCCTTGGGCACATGGGAACAGCCCTTGTTCAAGGACTAAAATTAGGTGGACACACGGTTTTGGGGTACTCATCAAATGCCAAAAAGGCAGAAGTCTTGCAAATTTCAGCAGTGACCAGTTATGAAGACCTGGTCAAGGAAGACTTTGATGTGTTGATGTTAACAGTACCGGCTAAGCTTGTAACAACAGTGTTGGCAAAAATCGTTGCCACCGGTCTTTCTGAAAAGGTGATTGTCCTTTCTGCTGCTGCCAGCGTGCAAAATACTGATTTACGGCTGGCAGCACCAAAGAATCCGGTGACGACCTTTATTCCAAATATTCCAGTTGCAGTTCAGGCTGGCACGATTGCTTTGGCCGCTAACGAATCGATTACGGAGCAAAATGCTCAGGTGGTTCATGATCTTTTGGGGTCACTGGGGGATGTCTTAGTTGTTAAGGAAGACCAATTAGCCATTGCCGGAACGATCGGTGGTTGCTCACCAGCCTTTATTGATGTCTTGATGGATGCCATGGAAGATGCTGCAGTGGCCAAGGGGATGGACCGAAAGCAAGCGGGAAAGTTGGTTGCTTCAGTAGTGGCTGGAACGGCGCAATTGGCGCAACAATCCGATTTGTCTGCCGGTGACTTGAAGGGACAGATTACATCGCCTGGTGGGACAACGATTCAGGGCGTCTTAGCCTTAGATCAGCACGGTTTCCGTGGAGCGGTCCATGCTGCCATTTTGGCAGCTGCCGGTGATTAAAAGCTCAGATTTTTTAATGAGTCAACGATAACTTGGGACCAAGAAGTAAAACTACTTCTTAGCCCCATTTTTTATGATTGAGGGAGAGAAAGATGCAAGCACTACCAGCAACAATTAAAAAAGTCTGGTACATCATGGAAGTCATTGGGGCAATTGTTATTTTAGCCGTTTACTTCGCTGGGAACTGGGCAGTACAACATTTTTTGAAGTTTTATTTACCTTTGTGGGCAATCTGGGGGCTCTTTTTGGTCATTGTGCTCTGGTTTCTCCTTGGCCTTTTATTGGTCCGTTATCGCTATGCTTTTTACCACTTTATGGTCAACGAAACGGATGTTGAAATTCAAAAAGGCTTCTTTTTCCGAACGCATACTGCCATTCCAATTGCACGGGTGCAAAACGTCGATTTGGACCAAGGCCCAATTTTGCGGTTGTTTAAACTACAACAGGTGCACATTTTAACGGGTGGGTCTGGTCATGAAATTGAGGCTTTAACGGAGGACGAAGCTGAACAATTTAAGGACAAGGTCATGACGCTGGCTAGGGAGGCTCGTCATGAAGGCTAAGCACTTACATCCCCTTGCTTTTATTTTCGATTTTTACGAACAACTAAAAAGCGTGGTGGCTTTAGGGTTGGCTGTTTTATTCTTTTTCCACTTTACTTGGTGGGAATGGGTCTTGCTTTTCTTGGCTCTGTTGCTTTGGTCGCTTTTAAGCTTCTGGATGAAGACCTATGAACTCACGGAAAGTGAGCTGATTTATCGGTCGGGCATATTGGAACGGCAAGTTCGCCACTTGCCTTACCATAAAATTCAAAATATCCATCGAAAGCAATGGTTTTTCCTCCAACCATTTCATTTGGAGGACATTGCCGTTGATTCCGGGGGGAAGGGGGCCAAGAACAATCAGATTTCTCTCTTGGTTGTCCCAACCTGGGTGGCACTGGTTCTTGAACAAAAGCGCCAGGATGAAACGGCTAAACTGGCTATTTTGATTGAAGGCGCCAAAATTCAGGCACAAAAGGAAGGACCAGCGACACAGGAGCAAGTTGAGCAAGTGACCGATTCAGACCGCCAAGGGCAAGCATTTGCTTCTGAGCATAATCAAAAAACCGCTGGTGGAAAGGACATTCTGCGACCAAATGGTTCTAACAGACTGGCTACCGATTCCTTTCGGGCTTCCATTTTTTCTTTGATTGTCTATGCGGTGACGACGCCGGAAGTCATCTTTCAATTCTTTATATTTCTGGGTGGCTTCATTCACTTAGACCAGCAAGGGATAGTCAGTCATTGGATTGAGCAGGAGTTGACCAATCACGTTTTGGGACTGGGCGCTTTGGTGATTGCTTTGCTGGTGGTGGTGTTTGTTTTCATCGTGGTTGCTTTTAATGTTCTGCGAACGGTGATCTTGTACTTTGGCTTTGAAGTGCACCATGACGCAGGTCAGTTGACGATTGCTCGGGGACTTTTTGAACGACAAACGATGCATTTGTCAATTAACCGGATGCAAACGGTTGAAGTCCGCCAAAATGTTTTCAGGCAGTTGTTGGGCTTGGTAACCGTCAAGACACGGATAATTACTGACGAAAATGGTGAAGACAAGGTATCGAAAAACGTGCCAACCTTGATTCCGATGGTGAAATCAGGGGCTGTTGACCAATATTTGTCGCGGTGGCTGCCTGATTTTCCCAGTCGACCAATCAAAAAGACTGATAGCTCAACCTACCAAATTTTGACAATGATTCGTAACGGCCTTTTTTGGACGTTGCCGATCGCCACCGTCCTGATCTATGCTTTTAGACGCTGGCCAGTAGTTGTCTTGCTGGTCTTGATTGTGTTGGCTTTCGTAGTTGGTACCGGCTGGTATAAGGGGCAGGCGACAACCGCCCAAGTGGTTAACCGGCAGGTCCTTGTTTTAAAAACGGCGAAGAATTACGAAACAATCACGACCTATATCGCCTGGGATAAGATTCAGTCGTTGTCGATTAAGCAAAGTTGGTGGCTAGCTCAGCAAAACCGACGAGCCCACCTTGCCGTGGTAGTTCGCACTGATGCCAATACAAAGGTCTTGACTGCCCGCTACTTGCCAATGAAAGAGGTGCAGTCCATTTTTGATTGGTACCAATCGCTTAGCTAACAGTGTCTTAGTTGCCAAAATTAGTGAATAAAAAGTTGCTCAATTGTCAGGTTTGCTTGTAGGTGCTTGAAACACGATTAAATGATAAAATTGTGCTGATTTTTGGTCAAAAGAAAAAGAGTCGAGAATACAATCCTGTATTTTCGGCTCTTTTCAATTGGTGCGGGTGTACTTTGCTAATTTTAGTAGTGATGTGTTTTGACTACCGCTTGCGCTTGATCAACACTTGCTGGCAAAGAGGTGTCAAATTGACTCCAGAAGTCTTGGTCAAATTGATTGACGATGTCTAAGGCCTGTTGTAATTTTTTTTCACCAGCCTGGGTTAATGATAGGGCTTTTGAACGTGGATTTTTTTTACCAGGATAGCGGTCTAAAAGATCTTCACGGCTGAGCTTAGTAATGATGGCTGAAGCGGTCATGGCATCGACGTCTGCTGCCTTGGCCACCATGATTTGAGTAACTTCGGTATGTTGGATACTGAGACCATGGACAGTAGCGAGAATTTGAAATTGGGGGTGGGTCAAGTCAAGTTCTCGTAGACGGTATTTCATTTGCCGGAACCAGTCAGTATATAAGTTGAAGAATTTCTGATTGGTTGAATCCATGTAGCGAGAAAGTGCAGTAGTTTTGACAGGGCTCATGGGAACCTCCTTATTGTTAGCATTAATATATAAGTATACTTATAATATAACTGATTTTACAGCAGGTGGCAAGTGTTCACAATCAACTTTTTCACACGGATTTTAATTTCCGTGCTATACTGCTTTTGTGATAAATAAAGTTGGGGTGCCCTGAGCTGAGATTATACCCATTGAACCTGATGCCGCTAGCACGGTCGCAGGAAACTTCGAAAACGGATTTAAATCCTCATGATGTTGCCTTTTTTGGTCATCGTTAGTAGGAATAAGTCCTCAGCTCAGGCTGGGGGCTTTTTATTTTGTCTAAATGGCAACGACCGACACCACCGTCTGCCAAAATAAAGTGATGATTGAGGAGAAAAAATGACGAAGACGCTGCCGTTTTCTAACCGCTTGATGCAAGTGATGGAAGAACACAAGGCTAATTTTTATGCCAATCCCTTTATCCAAGCAATGATTGCTGGTGAAGTTAATTCTGAGGCACTGCTCTACTACGTGCAACAAGATTACCGTTACCTGGGTCACTATTTGCCACTGTATGAACAGGTTTGCCAGACACTAACCGGTCAAACAATTGATGCTGAAGTGGCTGATGATGATCGTGAAGGTGCTGCCCATAAGATTTTGTTGGACTTGGCTCAAACCGACGACAAGAGTATCCAAGCAGGCAAGTACCCAAATTCAACGGTTACGGACCAATATGTTAACCATATGGCTAAAGCAGTTGAAAAGGATCCATTTATTGGCTTGGTTGCCCTAGCTGCCTGCCCCTATGACTATGCTTATTTGGCTGATTTGTTGATTCGTGATGGGCTAATCAAGCCAGATAACCCATTTATACCATGGGTTGGCTATTACCGTGGGCTTGATAAGGGTTTGACGCGACCAATCTTGTCACTGGTCAATCAGACGGCCGAACATGTCAGTCCCGAAGTTCAAGAGGAGGCTTTGGCTGCTTTTATCCAATCAACAAAGTATGAAAATCAATTCTTCTTACAGGGAATGGAGGCAACAAGATGATTGATGCAAACCAATATCCGACAGGATTGACCATTGCTGGGTCCGATTCTGGGGGTGGTGCCGGCATGCAGGCCGATATCAAGACCATGCAGGCTTGCAAGACTTATTCCGCGGTAGTGGTGGCCGGGTTAACAGCTCAAAATACACTGGGGGTCCAGGGGGCTTATCCAACTGATTTGGCCGTAATTGACCAGCAATTTGCCTCGGTGATGGCTGACTTTGACGTCCGCGCAGCGAAAACAGGAGCGCTCTTTGATGAAGCTCGCGTTCTGCAGGTGGCTAAAAACATCCGTCACTACCAACAGAAGAATTTGGTGGTTGATCCGGTGATGGTTGCCAAAGGTGGGGCCAGCTTGCTCGACTCAGCTGGGATCGCGGCCTTGAAAAACCACTTGCTGCCATTAGCTACGCTGTTGACACCAAATCTCCCCGAAGCCGAACTCTTAGCCGATATGAAAATCAGTACTCGTGATGACATGGTCACGGCTGGTCAAAAGATACAAGCATTGGGCGTTCCAAATGTTATCGTTAAGGGTGGCCACGGTGAAGGTGCCGTCATTTATGATTATGTTTTATTGGAAAACGAAGTCGGTTTTTGGCTAGAAGGACAAAAGGTTGAAACGTCAAGCAAACACGGGACAGGGGATACCCTCTCAGCTGCAATTACGTCCTTTTTGGCTCAAGGTGATTCTTTGCGTAAGGCCATCGAAAAGGGCCACCGCTATATGAACGCCATTATTGGTCAGCCGTTAGTTATTGGTCACGGCCATGGTCCTTTGAACCATGGCCAGTGGTCGGATCCAGCAGATGAAGGAGGAAAAGATTATGAATTTTGATCCGACGTCATTAATGGTTTATCTTGTTGTTGGTAGCCAAAACGTCAACGATGATCCCAACGAAGTGATTCGCGTGGTTCAAGCGGCCTGTGACGCCGGCGTCACTTCTGTTCAGTACCGAGAAAAGGACCACTCGAAGTTGAACCAAGCCGAAAAAGTGGCATTGGGACAGAAAATCAGAACTATTACGAAAGCAGCCAATGTGCCTTTGTATGTCGATGACGACCTGCCATTGGCACTGGCCATCCAGGCGGATGGTCTTCATGTTGGTCAGGGCGATACCCCAGTGCAAGAAATTCATCAGGTAGCTCCTGGTTTACTACTTGGGTTATCCGTCCATGACTTAAAAGAGCTGGCTGCCAGTGAAGCTGATTTGGCAGTCGTTGATTACTTGGGTGTTGGCCCCGCCTTTGCAACGACAAGTAAGGAAGAAGTGAAGGAGGCCATTGGTCCAAAAGGTGTCTTTTCGGTTGCGTCAAAAAGTTCGTTACCGGTTGTGGCCATTGGTGGTATCCAAGAAGACAACTGTCAGGAATTGGCGGAGTTGCCGATTGCCGGTGTTGCCGTGATTTCGGCCATTACTGCTAGTGATGATATTCAACGCAGTGTTCAAAAATTACGAGGAGTGACAAAATGAGCCAAACAATTTTAACTGCTGTTCGCACAAACCAACCCATCGTCTTGAACGTGGCCAATAGCGTTACCCCCCAATTGGTGGCCAATGCCATTGCCTATATTGGGGCTTCACCAATTATGCTGGAAGATCCGCTGGATGCTGCTGATTTGACAAAAATTGCCAATGCCGTGACCTTGAATTTGGGTTCAACTTCCGCCAATTCACAAAAAGTGATGATTAATAGCGGGCAGACAGCGAACGCGTTAGGCCTCCCTGTTGTTTTTGATCCCGTTGCCGTTGGTGCGACGCCACTACGATCCAAGCGTGCCAAGGAACTTTTGAAAACAGTCAAGGTGAGCATCGTACGTGGTAATCTTGGTGAGGTCGCAACCTTGGCTGAAGTGAAATGGGAAAGTCATGGCATTGATGCCGGCCAAGGTACGGCTGACCCAATTGAAATTGTCTTGAAGGCGGCCCAAAAACTGGATGCTGTTGTGGTCGCAACTGGGGTTCATGACTTAGTTTCAGACGGCCAGACCGTTTACCAGATTGATAACTCGGCAAGCCAATTGGCAACCAATGTTGGCATGGGGGACGCGCTCGATGGTTTGCTGGGCGCCTTTGCTAGTCAAAGCATGGCGTTGGCTGATTTAGCCTATGCGACGGCGGCGCTGCCCGTTGCTGGTGAATTGGCGTTGGCAGAAGGAGTTGCCGGCCCCGCTGATTTCTTGAACAAGATGTTGGATCAATTGGGCAACTTAACGGATGAAAAACTGCAAGGGCAAATTCGCCTCCACCAAGTCAAACCCTGATTTTGGCTGTGGCTATTGGTTTGGTGAGCCAATCAGCCTGCCCGAGGAATCTCTCGGCGTGGTGTGGCAGTTGATGAATGGCTGAGCACAAGCAAAGCAGGCCTGCCCGTCAGCGTCGCAGGATACTTGATTACTGGTCATGACAATCGTGATTGTGCCGATTAGGCTTTTATGCTAGGATTAGTCTATTAGCAAAGCCACATGAGGAGAAATGCGCATGCCATTAATGAAAATTGACTTGATTAAGGGTCAGTACGAACCCGCAGAAATTAAGGAGATTATGCAACTGTCTTTTGACGTTGCCAAGGAAACGTTGTCATTACCAGACCGTGACCGGTTCCAAATCGTGACACAACACGAAGACTATGAAATTAATTTTCAAGATGTTGGTCTTGGCTATGAACGTTCAGAAAAGGTTTTGTTCTTTACGGTGTTGTCAACGCCACGTCCAGTGAAGGCCAAGAAAGAATTCACGAAGTCATTGGTGGCGGTCTTGGCTGATAAGGCCGGCGTTCGTCAGGAAGATGTCATTATCTCCTTTATTAGTAACCATGCTGAAGATTGGTCATTTGGTGAGGGAAAGAATCATTTCTTGAATGGGGACCTTTAATTACAAAAGCTCGCTAGCACTTAGTGTTAGCGAGCTTTTTGTTTGAAAACGGTTACTGTGAACGGCTCTGGGCGGTAATTGCCTGAAGACACCGTGATGAATCCAACTGGTCTATAGAAAATTGACAGATAGACTTTGTTCCTCTAAAATGTATGCACAAACCTTTCAAGAGGTTTAAGTGGAACAAACAGACCGTTTAAAATAACAAATGGTCTGCTTGTATGTTTAAAAAGGAGTTCTGTCAAAAATGGAAAATTTTACATTTAAGAACACGACCGACATTCGTTTCGGAAAAGATCGCTTGGATACCGAATTGCAGGCTGCTGTTGCCCAATTTGGTCAAAAGGTGCTCTTAACCTACGGTGGTGGTTCAATTAAAAAATCAGGTCTGTACGAACGCGTGATCAAAGCGCTTGCAGGTTTGGATGTGACAGAATTGTCTGGAATTGAGCCTAATCCAAAGGTTAGTTCAGTCCGAGAGGGGCAAAAATTAGTCAAGGATCACGATATTGATGTCATCTTAGCCGTTGGTGGTGGTTCTGTCATCGATGCTTCGAAGGTTATCGCTTCTGCTAAGTATTATGCAGGTGATCCTTGGGATTTGGTCTTAGATGCCAAAAAGCGTTTTGCTATTGACCAATTGCCTGTTATCGATATTTTAACGTTGGCAGCTACTGGAACTGAAATGAACACTGGTTCCGTGATTTCCAATCCGGCAACGAAACAAAAGTTAGGAACCGGTGGTCCCAATACGCCAGCGGTTTCGTTCCTGGACCCCAGTTTGACCTTCTCGGTTTCAAAGTGGCAAACGGCTGCCGGATCAATTGATATTTTTAGTCACTTGACTGAACAATATTTCGATCAAAAGGGCTATGAAAATGATGTTCGTAATGGCTTGATTGAAGGAATTATGCGCACTGTGATTAAGTGGGCGCCGGTTGCCTTGCGTGAACCTGATAATTACGATGCGCGAGCTAATTTGATGTGGGCGTCAACGATGGCTTTGAACGGTTTGCCACGGACGGGGAATGTTAATTCATGGTCAGTGCACCCAATTGAACACGAATTATCAGCCTATTATGACATTACGCACGGTGTTGGTCTAGGTATTTTGACTCCACACTGGTTCGACTTTATCTATTCAGAAGAAACAAAGCCTTATTTTGTTTCGCTGGGACGAAATGTTTGGGGTTTGACGGGGGATGATGATACGGTTGCCACCCAAACCATTGAAATGACGCGGAAATGGATTGCGAGTCTTGATGTGCCCACGACATTGCCCGGTGTAGGTATCGAAACGGATCAGGACTTTGAGGCCATGGCTAAGAGTGCTGTTCAAGTTAATCATTTGGACCAAAACGCCTTTGTGAAGATGACAGTAGCAGATGTCCGCAACCTATTGGAAGCAGCAATGAAATCAGTCAACTAATTGGCTGTGGCAGGCTTTATTTAGTCAGTGAGTGAATCGCTACTAAAGTAAAAGAACCAAAGACTGACAAATCGTCGTTCTTTGGTTCTTTTTTGGTTTAATTTGGCGACAGTGTTCTTCGGTTAAAACCAATCAGTCCTTAGCGTTGATACAAATAAGCCTTTGCTTCGTATGGCCGTAATTTCAGACCTAAGTCATCTTGGTAATTGCTGATGAGTAATTGTGCATCGGCAGGAACAGGGTAATCGCGTTCTAAGTTTTGGTTGGTGAAGTTGTTAATAATCAATAATTCTTGGTCGTCACCGATTCGCTTGTACGTATAGACTTGGTCATCGGCCGGGTCAATCAATTCGTAATGACCCGTGGTTATCAAATCGAGCTCGTGACGGAGTTTAATTAGCTTTTGATAGTGGTAAAAGACGGAATTTTCGTCGGCCAAAGCAGCAGTGGCATTAATGGTTGTGAAGTTGTCATTTAACTTAAGCCAGGGGGTACCATCCGTGAAACCGGCATTTGGTCCTGCAGTCCATTGCATCGGCGTCCGGGCATTATCACGGCCTTTATAATGGACGTAATCGAGCATCGTCTCATTATCAACTAATTTTTCCTTATCGACAATAAACTGACGGCCGTTGATGATTTCAACATCATCGAAGTCATCCCAACCGAGGTTGTAGGCATTAGTCATCCCCAATTCTTCACCCTGGTAAACATACGGCGTTCCTTGCATGAAGTGCAAGAGAGTGGCCAGCATTTTAGCTGAGACTTCTCGGTATTTGGCCGAATCGTTACCAAAGCGACTGACAATTCTTGGCTGGTCGTGGTTATTCCAATAAAGGGAATTCCAACTATTTCCTTCCAGTTCCGTTTGCCACTTGCTCAAATTTTCCTTGAGTTTGAGCAATGAGACCGGTTGATTATTCCACCGACCTAAGGCTGGATTAGGGTTATCGTCTAGACCCATGTGCTCAAATTGGAAGACCATATTGAGTTCGCTGCCGTCCATGTTGGCATATTTGCGGGCATGGGTAATGTCAACGCCAGAAGTCTCACCGACAGTCATCAAATCGCCGTTATTCAATACTTTTTGCCGCATTTCGCGTAAGTACTCATGGACATGGGGACCGTTAGTGGTCAATGAAACAGGGTTGGCGTAGGTATTGCCAGCAGGTAGTGGCGCATTTGGCAAGCCATCAGGTTTCGAAATCATTGAAATGACGTCCATTCGGAAACCATCAATCCCTTTGTCGACCCACCAGTTCATCATTTGATACACTTGGTCGCGCAGGTCTGGATTTTTCCAGTTTAAATCAGGTTGTCCCGCATCGAAGAGGTGCAGGTAGTACTGCCCGCTTTTTTCATCAAACTTCCAAGCTGATCCAGAGAAGAATGAGGACCAGTTATTTGGTTCGTGGTCGTCAACGGGGTCGCGCCAAATGTAAAAGTCGCGCTTTTGATTGTTCTGGCTTGAGCGACTTTCAATAAACCATTGGTGCTGGTCGGATGAATGGTTAACCACTAAGTCCATTACAATTTTAATGTTGCGGGCGTGTGCAGCAGCCAAGAGGTTATCAAAGTCCTCCATGGTCCCAAATTCGGGATTGATGGCTTGATAATCCGAAATATCATAGCCATTATCCTTATTTGGTGACTGGTAGACTGGGTTAAGCCAAATCACATCGGCTCCTAATTTTGAAACGTAACTCAACCGGTCTGTAATCCCTTGTAAATCACCAATACCATCGGCATTTGAATCCTGAAAGGAACGAGGATAAATTTGATAAACGACGGCCTTTTGCCACCATTTAATTGCATTTGTTGTCATTTAAAAACCTCCAATTTGTTTTTCGGTTGAAAATTAAATCTACCTCGTCATTATAAAGAAAATTAGTTGTGAAATAAAGGACTGGTCGAAAAAAGCTTACCTTTCACTGGTTAACGCGGTATAATTTTTAAAAACGTCATTGGGTAAATTAGTAAGGAGTTTTAGTGTTTAAAAAGAAGTTGTTTTGGGGAATTCTGTTTGTTTTAATGGTCGCTGGGGCTGTTTTTTATTTGGTTGGGACTCAAATGAACCCAACTTTGTCCGAGCAAAATGGCAAGCGGCCAAAGGAGGCCACGGTCTTCTTTCACGGC
This sequence comes from Fructobacillus sp. ESL1117, assembly GCF_058508565.1. NCBI lineage: Bacteria > Bacillati > Bacillota > Bacilli > Lactobacillales > Lactobacillaceae > Fructobacillus > Fructobacillus sp. ESL1117. Next base: position 292,856 of record NZ_CP196385.1, read on the forward strand.
TATGGATCCAGTCGCAATGCTGAGAAGTCAATGAGTCAGTACTTGGTTAACCATGATTACTCTAATCGCCGGATTAATGTGACGGTTGCTAAAGACGGCACGGTTACCATGGATAAGACGATTGCACCCGGTGACAAAAATCCGATTATCTTGGTTCAATTTGATGACAATAAAAACCAAGATTTTAATCAAACCGCCAAGTGGGTTTTGACCATTATGACGAACCTGAGTCAACAGGGCATTCGTTCGGTGAACCTGATTGGCCATTCGATGGGGAATATGGCCATCGCCTTTTACTTGATGAACGCTGCTGATAATGGCCATGACTTACCGAAAGTGGTCCGCCAAATCTCAATTGCCGGGACCTATAATGGGCTAATTTTGGCTAACCCACAGTCAAATGCACCATTAAGTGCCGATGGGGAGCCGCAAACGAAAACGGAAATTTTCAATCGTTTAGCGGGTCTGACGGCATACTATCAAAATCACTCAACCAAGGTCTTAAATATCTATGGTAACTCGACCGGTAGTTTGGCCTCTGATACGACTGTTTATAACAATTCGTCCAAAGCTTTGAAGTACTTTGTTCGCCAGCCAAGTAGCTACCAGGAAACGCTGATCGAAGGGGCTGCTGGTCAACATTCAAAGCTACATGAAAATCAGACCGTTGATCAAGAGATCTTAAAGTTCTTGCAGAACTAAAATAAACAAAAAATGATTGTAGCCGAATGGCTACAATCATTTTTTAATTTCATCACTTAATCGAAAGCACGATTGGCACCAGTGAAATGGGGAAGATTAATAGTCAGTTAAGACAACATAGTCAACCGTCTTGAGACTATTTAAGTCATGTCCACCAGCATAAGAAATGGCAGATTGAATGTCTTCTTCCATTTCAGTCAAAGTGTTTTGGATTGGACCCTTGTAAGGGACCAACAACTTGCGACCTTCTACGTTGTGGGAGTGCCCCTTTTGATAAGCAGAAGCCGAACCGAAATAGGCTTTATAAGTCTGGCCGTCTTGTTCAATCAAGTCACCAGGTGTTTCGTCGTGACCGGCAAACATCGAGCCGACCATGACCATTGTTGCGCCAAAGCGAATTGACTTGGCAATGTCACCATTGTGGCGGATACCGCCATCGGCGATGATTGGTTTAGTGGCCACCTGGGCGCATTGGGCGATAGCGGCTAACTGCCAACCATTGGTTCCAAAGCCAGTCTTGTCCTTGGTGATGCAGGCCTTACCTGGGCCAATTCCCACCTTAGTAGCATCGGCACCGGCAGCTTCAATCTCAACGATGGCTTCTGGCGTTCCCAAGTTACCAACTATTAAGAAGGCCTCTGGCAAGTTTTCCTTAATGTAGGTCACCATCTTAATCACATAGTCGGAATGGCCGTGAGCGACATCGATTGTGATGTAGTCCGGTGTTATGTGTGCTTCCTTGAATTGATCAATTAAGGCGTATTCGCCATCCGTAATCCCCAGACTGATTGATGCAATCAATCCTTTCGATTGGATATTTTGAACGAAGTCAAAGCGAGTTTCGGGTTGGAAGCGGTGCATTACATAAAAGTAGCCGTTAGCAGCTAGCCATTCGGCCAAGTTTTCATCAATAACCGTGGCCATGTTGGCTGGCATAACAGGCAACTTGAAGGTGTGGCTTCCTAAGGTCACAGAAGTATCAGCTTGGCGACGAGATTGCAAGACTGATTTTTTAGGTAAAAGACGAATGGCGTCGTAATCAAATGTTTTCATCGTTTATTCTCCGTTTCTGCTGGATGATTTAGTCTAGCAAGGCCAGATTAAAACTAGTTCAGCAAAGAAAAAGGCGGCATGGCTAGCAGCCCGACCGTACCAGTCAGACTGGCAGGACACTGCCGCCAAGTAGTTCTTAGTTGTTTTCCCACAAATCAGTTAAGACGTTTGTGGCATCACGGTCTGGCCCGACGGCAAAGGTTGCCAAGGGCAGTTCGACAATTTGACAAACCCGTTTCAAGTAGTTGCGAGCGTTTTCAGGTAAGTCTTCAAGCGACCGAGCCTTGGTAATGTCTTCTGACCAACCAGGTAATTCTTCATAAACTGGTTCACAGCGCTCTAAATCTGCTTCGGAAGCAGGATAATGGTCGATGATTTGTCCATCTAACCGATAGTGCGTGGCGACCTTGACGGTTTCAAAGCCAGAAAGGACATCCAAGCAGTTCAAAGAAAGCTGAGTTAAGCCGGAAACCCGCTTAGCATGCCGCAATGCCACTGTGTCCAACCAACCGATTCGACGAGGTCGTCCCGTGACAACGCCGTATTCGTGGGCAACATCGCGGATGGTATTGCCAACTGCATCAAATAATTCAGTTGGGAAGGGACCTTCACCGACACGGGAGCAATAAACCTTGGCCACCCCAACAACTTGGTCAATTCTGTTTGGACCAATTCCAGCTCCAACGGCAGCACCACCGGCGATTGGATTGGAAGAGGTTACGAATGGATAGGTTCCATGGTCGATATCTAACATGATTCCTTGGGCGCCCTCAAACAGAACGCGTTTGTTTTGGTCCAAAGCCTCGTTAATTAAATAGGAAGTATCGGCGACAAAGGGACGTAACTTTTCACCATATTCCTTGTATTGGTTGAAAATTTCATCAAAATCAAGGGGGTCACGGTCATAAACTTTGGTCAAGAACAGGTTCTTGACCTTGAGTGCTTGGTTTAAGCGTTTTTCTAAAACCTTTGGTTCGAGCAAATCAGCAATGCGGATGCCGATTCGATCCAACTTATCCTGGTAGGCAGGCCCGATTCCCTTGTGGGTCGTGCCAATTTTTTCTGCTTTTAAACCTTCTTGTAATTGATCAAAAAGGGGATGATAAGGCATGATAACTTGTGCTCTTGAAGAGACCTTCAAGTTATGCACGGTCACCCCGTTTTCCTTTAAATAGTTAATTTCATTAAATAGTGTTGCTGGGTTGACCACAACACCGGTACCAATCACATTGGTAACCTGGGGCAAGAAAATGCCTGAGGGAATCAATTGTACGTGGAGTTTTTTACCATCGATGACCAATGTATGGCCAGCGTTGTCGCCACCCGCGTAGCGGACAACGAAGTCGGCTTTCTGACTGAGAAAGTCTGTAATTTTACCTTTTCCTTCGTCACCCCATTGGGCGCCGGCAATCACGATTGAAGACATGGTTTACCTCTTTTATCATTTATTGGCCTCTTTCGACCACAGGCTAGTATACGGGGAAATGTTCATAAAATCAAGGGTAAATCGGGGAATATTTCGGTTTTAATGTTCGGATTCTGCATAAAAATGATTTATTTAATAAATAGTTCGTATTTATCCCTAAATTTTTGTATAATACATGTGCACGTTTGATAAAAAAGGAGAGTCAAAATGTTAGACCGTTATAGTCGACCAGCCATGCGTGAGATTTGGTCCTTACAAAATCAGTACCAAACTTGGTTGGATGTTGAAATTGCCATTGATGAAGCCTGGTCAAAGTTGGGTGAAATTCCAGCCGAAGATGTTGAAAAGATTCGTCAAAATGCCACCTTTGATGTTGCCCGCATTGAAGAAATTGAGGCGGTCACCCACCACGACATTGTTGCTTTTACTCGAACAGTTTCAGAATCTTTGGGAGCTGAAAAGAAGTGGGTTCACTTCGGTATCACGAGTACGGACGTTGTTGACACTGCTTATGGTGTCCGTCTGAAGCAGGCTAACGCCATCTTAGAGCAAGACCTGGAAAATTTCATTGCAGTTTTGAAAAAAAAGGCAATTGAATATCGGGATACGGTCATGATTGGTCGGACACATGGGGTCCAAGCTGAGCCAACCACCTTTGGTTTGAAGATTGCTCGTTTCTATTCTGAAATGGAGCGAAATTTGGTTCGGTTTAAGACGGCAGCCCGAGGCGTCGAAGCTGGTAAAATTTCTGGTGCTGTGGGAACTTTTGCTAACATTCCACCTGAAATTGAACAGTATGTCTGCGAACGTTTAGGCTTGCATGCACAAGAAATTTCATCACAAGTTTTGCCACGGGATTTGCATGCCGACTACATGGCGACATTGGCCTTGATTGCTTCTAGCATGGAAGGGTTTGCCGTCGAAATTCGGTCATTACAACGCTCCGAAATTCATGAAGTTGAAGAAAAGTTTGCCAAGGGTCAAAAGGGCTCATCAGCAATGCCACATAAACGTAATCCAATTGGTTCGGAGAACATTTGTGGTTTGGCACGTGTCGTTCGGGGCCAAATGTTGACTGCCTACGAAAACATTCCTTTATGGCATGAACGGGATATTTCACACTCTTCAGCCGAACGGATGATTTTACCAGACAGCACATCCTTGTTGGATTATATGTTGAACCGTTTTATGAAGATTATCGATACCTTGACTGTCTTCCCAGAACGAATGAAGGCCAACATGGATTTGACATACGGTTTGATCTATAGTCAACGTGTCTTGTTGAAGTTGATTGAGACGGGGATGGCCCGGGAAACTGCCTATGATTTGGTTCAACCGTTGACAGCACGGTCATGGGATGAAGGCCGATCATTTAAGGAGTTGGTTGAAGGGGATCCAACAATTACTGCCCACTTGTCACAAGCAGAAATTGATGACGCCTTTGACTATCATTATCACTTGAGCCAAGTTGCCACCATTTTTAAGCGCCTTGGTTTGACTGACTAACCATTTATATTCTAAATAGGTCCATAATATACAGTAAGTAAAATGCTGCAGCTTTTTAGCTGTGGGGTTTTACTTTTTTAGTTTATAAGGATTCGATTGTTTTGAGTGCTAAGAAATCTTTTTTTCAGTTTTGTAAAAAGAATTAAATTTATTATTTAGAATGATGTTACGAACAATGTTTAGAAAAATAGATGCCATTTCAGCACAATTTTAGCAATTTGCGTTTGTAGGAGTTGATATTTATGCTTTTATCGAGCTAAAGCATTCGGTTGATGGCTAACGATTTAGGAATAAAAGTTGCCAAAGTCATTCTAAAAAACATTGTAATTTTATTGTAATTATTTGAAATTTAAGATATAATTATTCTTGTATTAAGATATTAATATTTTTGGAGATATCACATTGAATACTAGAATAAATAAATTTCAAAAAGAAACGCATTTTAAAATGTATAAAGCTGGCAAACAATGGTTGGTAGCAGGATTGGCAACCTTTGCTCTCATTGGGATGACCCAGGTTGTATCAAATAACACAGTGTTTGACTTTGGACAAGAAATGACAGCACATGCTGCTGATACGTCGACAAACTATTGGTTTGGTCAAAATACTGAATATTATAAACGTTATACCGAAACGCCTAGTCAGTCGTCTGTACCAAAGAGTACCCAGATGACGTGGGGCTACGCTTCTGCCGAAATTCCACGATTGGCAAAGGAATCAAACTTTCAGTTTTCTGGTTTAAGTTATAATCAGTCAACTGGTAAATATACTTTGACGGCTACTTTGAACGTTCCGATGTTAACAACTAGTGGTGCTGGTCGTACTTCCTATTTTGATATGGGTTTTTCAGATTCTTTGGCAGCAAAAACTGGTAACCCCAATTTGTTGGCCGCCAATGGATCAAATACGACCTTGACAGCACAAAACGGGGTTTATAGTAACAATTTTAATGCTGGTGGAAACGTTGGTGGAACATCAGTTTTAACGGTACAAATTGATCCTGTTAAGGTTGAACCAGATGACCAAATCACAGCGATGTTTTCATCTGACACTGGGACTACTGGTTATCACGCTATCTTCTCTGTTGTTCGTACCTTGGGATATGCTGATTTTGGTGAAAAATTTAACAACACGTTAATTACTCAAATGAAGCAAAACTCCACGAATGCTGTTAATAAATCAGCATTGTCAGACAAACAGAAAAGTGCTGAGCAAACAGCTATTAATAACGTTACCATTGACGACGATTTCGTTAATAAGCTGCAGGCCATTGATAAAGATGTGGCGGCTAAGAGTGCGGCTAACAGTGTTCCGATTGATAAGCAGCGCTCTACAGCCTTGCAACAATATAAAGATGCGCACAATGTTGGCCAGATTTTGCAAGACATCGCTAACGATCCAACGCTGACTCAATCTCAAAAGGATGCCCAATCCAAGCAAGTTAATGATGCAGTTACAGTAATTTCAAATAAGTTGCAAAGCGCCCAGGATTCCGATGATGTTGCTAACGTGATTGCGGACACATCACAGGATAACGCAATTGCAACGGCTCACCAACCAGGAACTGCTTTAGCAACGCAAATCAAGAATGCACAAGATGCAATTGACACACAGTTGGCGAAGTCACAAGCAGCAGTTGATGCTAATTCGGCATTGAGTGATACGCAAAAGGCCGCTCAAAAGGCCGCTTTGCAGACTGTTGCCAATAATGCTAAGAATAATATTGGAACTAAAACCAGTGCTGATGACATTAATACGGCTCAAACTGCTGGCATTAAGAACCTGACTGATTTAGACGCAGCGAAGCCTTCGGCCTACAGTACGTTAACAAGCAAGGCTAATAGTGCGATTGCGACGATTAACAATGATCAAAATTTGACTGATGCTGACAAGGCTACACGGATTGCTCAAGTCAATGATGCCTTAAAGAAGGTTACTGACCAAATTGATCAGGCTACAGATGCTACGACTGTTAATAGTCTAGCCGGCAGTACCGACCTAGATACAGCTATTTCACAAGCAACCTCAGACAATGGGGTAACACCTCTTGACACTCAGCGCCAAAATGCTAATGCTGCCATTGACCAGGCGGCCACTGACACTAAGGCAAAAATTGCTGCTGATACAAACTTGAGCACAACCGAAAAGGCAACCCAAGCTGCTAATGTTGACAAGGCTGTAACAGATGCTAAAACTGCCATTGCCAATGGTTCGGCTCAAGTGATTGCTGATACTGTATCGAAGGCGCAAGGAATAATTGCCGGTAGTTATGTCGCTGGGAAACCATTGCCCGATCGGCAAAAAGATGCTGAGGATGCCTTGACTAATGCAGCTTCCCAAGCTAAAACAAATTTGGATGCACAAGTAAGTCAAGCAAATAATGATATTAACAACAACAATTATTTAACTGACGCTCAAAAGGCTGCTCAAAAGCAAGCTATTCAAGATGCAGCTGACGCTGCCATCAAAAAGATTAATTCAGCAACGGATGCTGATGCTGTGAATCAAGCATTGTCAGATGGGCAAAATATTGTTAATAACTTGAATTCTGAAAAGTTGGCGGCTCGTACTGCTGTCAACACAGCAGTTCAAAATGCGGAAACAGAGATTAACAATAATAATGATTTGACCGCTGATCAAAAGAAAGACCGTATTGCTCAAATTGAAGCAGCGAAGACGACTGCGGAGAATACTATCGATTCAGCAACCGATGCTAGTGTAATTTCAGGAGTGCCGGCGAGTGGGTCAGATTTTGATACTGCCATTAAGGCTGCAACGGACTTCTCCGGTGTAACTTCATTGGATGGTCAAAAGGATGCCGCTAAAGCTGCCCTTGATAGTGTGGGGCAGGCTGCAAAGGATGCTTTGGATGCAGCCAAGACCGCATCAGAAAATGCAATCGATCAAGATGGTAACTTGACCCCGGAGCAAAAAACCGCTCAAAAGACAGCAATCGATCAGGCTGTGGCAAATGCCAAGAACGACATTTCAAACGCAACCAATGCAGATGATGTAACGAAGGCAAAGGATGCCGCTGTAACGGCTATTTCAAACTTGTCTGGTGAGAAGACAGCCGCTCGTCAAGCGTTGGCTAAGCAAGCACAGTCTGCTATTGATACGATTAAGAATAACAATGCTTTGACGGATGCCGACAAGACTAATCGAATCCAACAAGTACAAAACGCCTACAATACAGCATCCAACGCAGTGGATACTGCAACGACTGCTGATGACGTAACAGCTGCCCAAAATTCAACGGATTTCTCTGGTGATATTGCCAAAGCAACGGATTTCTCTGGTGTGAAATCATTGGATGACCAAAAATCAGATTCTGCCAAAGCCATTGATGATGCCAACACGGCAGCTAAGGCTAAGGTTGATGCCGATAAGAATTTGAGTGATGCCGATAAGACAGCTCAAAAAGCGGCTTTGGATACGGTTGCAGGTCAGGCAAAGGATGCGATTGCAAAGGCGAACACAGCTGATGGCATCGATCAGGCGCAAAGTGCTGGAGAAACAGCCTTAACGAACCTGGATAAGACGGCTGATGATGCTAGTGCAGCACAGCAAGCAACAGATGCTCACCATGCAATTGATAACAATTCAGCTTTGACGCAAGCGCAAAAGGATGCTTTCAATCAACAAATTGATCAGGCAAAGAATGCGACACAGGATGCTATTAACCAGGCAACGGATCCAACGACTGCTGCCCAAGCAGTAGCCAGTGGTAGTGATTATGCCAATAAGTTAGCAGACATTGCTAAGCAAGCAGGTCAGGTGCCATCTGTTGCAGACCAACAAGCAACAGCTGCCAAGGCCATTGATGATGCCAACACGGCAGCTAAGGCTAAGGTTGATGCCGATAAGAATTTGAGTGATGCCGATAAGACAGCTCAAAAAGCGGCTTTGGATACGGTTGCAGGTCAGGCAAAGGATGCGATTGCAAAGGCGAACACAGCTGATGGCATCGATCAGGCGCAAAGTGCTGGAGAAACAGCCTTAACGAACCTGGATAAGACGGCTGATGATGCTAGTGCAGCACAGCAAGCAACAGATGCTCACCATGCAATTGATAACAATTCAGCTTTGACGCAAGCGCAAAAGGATGCTTTCAATCAGCAAATTGATCAGGCAAAGAATGCGGCACAGGATGCTATTAACCAGGCAACGGATCCAACGACTGCTGCCCAAGCAGTAGCCAGTGGTAGTGATTATGCCAATAAGTTAGCAGACATTGCTAAGCAAGCAGGTCAGGTGCCATCTGTTGCAGACCAACAAGCAACAGCTGCCAAGGCCATTGATGATGCCAACACGGCAGCTAAGGCTAAGGTTGATGCCGATAAGAATTTGAGTGATGCCGATAAGACAGCTCAAAAAGCGGCTTTGGATACGGTTGCAGGTCAGGCAAAGGATGCGATTGCAAAGGCGAACACAGCTGATGGCATCGATCAGGCGCAAAGTGCTGGAGAAACAGCCTTAACGAACCTGGATAAGACGGCTGATGATGCTAGTGCAGCACAGCAAGCAACAGATGCTCACCATGCAATTGATAACAATTCAGCTTTGACGCAAGCGCAAAAGGATGCTTTCAATCAGCAAATTGATCAGGCAAAGAATGCGGCACAGGATGCGATTAACCAGGCAACGGATCCAACGACTGCTGCTCAAGCAGTAGCCAGTGGTAGTGATTATGCCAATAAGTTAGCAGACATTGCTAAGCAAGCAGGTCAGGTGCCATCTGTTGCAGACCAACAAGCAACAGCTGCCAAGGCCATTGATGATGCCAACACGGCAGCTAAGGCTAAGGTTGATGCCGATAAGAATTTGAGTGATGCCGATAAGACAGCTCAAAAAGCGGCTTTGGATACGGTTGCAGGTCAGGCAAAGGATGCGATTGCAAAGGCGAACACAGCTGATGGCATCAATCAAGCACAAAGTGCTGGAGAAACAGCCTTAACGAACCTGGATAAGACGGCTGATGATGCTAGTGCAGCACAGCAAGCAACAGATGCTCACCATGCAATTGATAACAATTCAGCTTTGACGCAAGCGCAAAAGGATGCTTTCAATCAGCAAATTGATCAGGCAAAGAATGCGGCACAGGATGCTATTAACCAGGCAACGGATCCAACGACTGCTGCCCAAGCAGTAGCCAGTGGTAGTGATTATGCCAATAAGTTAGCAGACATTGCTAAGCAAGCAGGTCAGGTGCCATCATTGGCTGATCAAGCAAAGGCTGCCATTGAAAAGCTGACTGAAGCGGTTAACCAAGCGAAAGAGGCATTAACAGGTCCTGACGCGGATGCTCAAAAGCAGGCATTGGATAAGGCTTTGTCTGATGGCACAGCTAATTTGAATGCTCAGACAAGTGCTGATGACTTAAATAAGACTCTTTCTAACGAAGTGAATAACGTTGAGAACTTGAACAAGAATAAAACGGACGCCTTGGCTGATTTAGATGCTCAAGCTCAGAAGGCCATAGAGACGATTAATTCTAATTCAGCATTTACAGATGATGAAAAGGCAGCACGAGTAGCAGCAGTTAATAAGGCGCTTCAAGACGCTCACGATGGAGTTAATGCAGCTACTGATTTGTCTGGTGTCGATGCAGCACATAATTCTTCTACTTTCCCTGAGGCATTGAACAATGCAATATCTGATGCAGGTGTGCAAACCTTAGCAGATCGTAAGAGTGATGCACAGAAAGCACTTCAAGATGAGGCAGACCGGGCTAAGGCCGCGGTTGATTCTAATCAAGCTTTGAGTGACGCTCAAAAACAAGCTCAAAAGCAGGCTATTGATCAAGCATTGAACACGGCACAGGAGCAGATTGCTGCTGCGAAAACGGCTACGGACGTAGATGTGGCCAAGGCTGCTAATCTACCAGTATTTAATTCGTTGAATAATGCCAAAACGGATGCTCATCAGGCAGAAGATCAGGCATACAATGATGCGAAGGCTACAATCCAAAATAATAGTGATTTGACGGATTCTGAAAAACAGGATCGAATCAATGATCTGGCTAAGGCTCATCAAGCAGCTAGTGATGCCATCGATCAGGCAGTGACACCAGATGAAATCAAGGGAGCATCAGAGACAGCTGCCTTTGACAATGCCGTCAAGACAGCAACTGATTTTTCAGGTGTAACTCCTTTGGCAGAACGCAAGCAAGCAGGTGTTGCCACGATTAACACTGCTGAACAAAAGGCCATCGATGAAGTGAATGCCAATACAAAGTTAGATGCCGATGCTAAGGATCGTCAGATTGCCGTTTTGAAACAACAAGCACAAGATGCGATTGCTAAGTTGAATTCTCAGACTAACGCTCAAGGGGTTGTTGACTTTGTACCAACGGTTGCACCAGCCTTTGACAACTTAAATCAATCAAAGGTTGATGCTCGAGCTAAACTGCAAGAAAATGCAGCAGCAACAAAGTCAGCTATTGATGCCGACGATAACTTGAGTAATGCTGAAAAGCAAGCTCAAAAAGATGCCGTTGATGCTGCTTTGCAGCAAGCAGTAACTGACGTTGATAATGGTCAAGATGTTTCAACGGTTAACGGAATTCCGAGCGGTTCAACTGTTGTTAAGGCAATTAATCAAGGACATGTGACTTCAACGAAGACACCTGCCCAACAAGAAAATGATCTCAACGCCCAAATTGATGACCAGGCAGCGAAGATTAAGGCTGAAATTGATGCTGATGTAACGCTTAAGGCCGCTGACAAGGCTGCGCAAAAGCAGGCAGTTGATAATTTCGTTGCTGAAACAAAGTCCAAGATTGCTGGATTAACTAAGTATCAGGACCGATTGGATGTAGTTAACCAAACTGTGGATAATCTCAAAAATCTTCATCAGCCGGGGAAGCCATTAGCTGAGCAAAAAGCTGCAGCACTTTCAGCTATCGACCAGAAGGCAGACCAAATTCGGGCACAGATTGCCAATGATAGTCGCTTGACTCAAGCGCAAAAGGATTTGGATTACCAACTTGTTGCTGATGCTGTTGCTAAAGCCAAGGCTCAAGTTAATGGTGCTTTGAATGCGGATGATATTATGGTTGGTCAAGATTATGGTACAGCTCAGCTCGAAGCTGCATACCAGCAGAAGGTACAAGAACAATATGCCGAAAAGCAAGTGACTACTTCTGTTTTGCCACAAACTAGTGAACAAGATGAAAATCGCGATGGAGCACTTGTTACAAGTGCGCTGTTGGCTTCTGTAACTGGTTTCTTCCTTGGTCAGGCAAATAAGCGTCGCAAGGAAGAGAAGTAAAAAAATACTAAAGGGACTGTTTTCAATCTCTGAATGAAAAAAGTGCAGTTAACACATGGATGATGTGTTGCTGTACTTTTTTATTTTAAAATTAGACAAATTAGGATTAACATTTTATTTCAATTTATGACCAATCAGATTTAGTTTTTTATTTCACTTTTTAAACTAAACAATCGTTAAACGCTTATAAACCAGCATGTTTGCTTTTCTTTTCTAGATAAACGGGTTACAATGGATTTGTATATAAAATATTTCGAATATTAAAAGAGGTGTGGCAAATGTTGAATTACCACAAAAATATTGTTACAAACCAACGTTATAAAATGTATAAAGCTGGAAAGAACTGGCTTTTTGCGGCGATTGCGGCCTTTACCCTCGGAATTGGGGGCTTCGTTGCGGCGCCAATCTTAAATGTGAACGAAACCCAGGTTGAAGCAGCTCCACAATCCTACCCACAAGCTGGCTGGACCACCGTTAACGATTCACGTAATAATGGCTATGTTTACTATCAAGTCCCATCTGATCCTTCCTATGTGTCACCGACACAGGCTCAAGTGGAATCCTTTGATAGTGACTTAGATGGCACCATTGGGAAGTGGACTGATTTACCTTATCAACGACGAGCGGCAAATGCGGCAAGTGTTGATGAGTCAGTTGACGTACAGCTTCGCAATGTATATGTTCGGCGGGTTAACGGTCAGATAACTTACACGCTTGTTCCTAACGTAACTTTACTTTATGTTCGCCCCCTGGCTATCAGTGGTCGTAATAATTCTATTCATCCTTTTTTTAATGGTGTTAATCCTGTTAAAGTACAGTACACACCAAATGCCGGTACTTATGGTAATCTCATTGTTATGCCAGTTCCAAGTAATACTCAGGATTTGGGTAGCAAAAATTCAATCAGTGTTTCTTTTGAACCAAGTTATGGTAGTGATTTTCCAAAATATACCTTTAATAACTTTTTTGTTTTGCAATCGTTACAACAAGTTAATAACCAACGGGCTGCCGATATTAAGAATGCGATTACAACCTTAGGTGGTTTTGGTCCGATTACAGCTGAGCAGAACCGAGTGAACGCCCTCATTGACCAGGATCCAACGTTGACGATTAGCGAAAAGGCCTTGCAGCAAGCTCGGATTACATCTGCCGTAGCAACAGCGGAACAAAATATTAGCACTGCTCAGACAACCGCTGATTATAATAAAGCGAAAAACGCCGGTATTGCTGCCATTGATGCCTTCTATCAACCTGGTAAAAGTCTGCCTGATCAACGCCAAGCGGTGAAAAACACCATTCAGAGCCAGGCCAGTGCAACGATCAATCAAATTAAGAACGACCCAACACTGCTGCAAAGTGAAAAAACGCAAGAAACTTCAGCAGTATCAACTGCTGTTGACGCCTTATTTGCGCGAATTGATGCGGCTGCTGATGCTGATAGTATTAATAAATTAGCTGCTGATGAAAGTATTCAGTCAAAAATCGTCCAGGGTTGGACGACAGGGACCGCCATTGCTAAGCAACAGGCAGCGGCAGTTGCTCAGATTAATAGTAATGCCCAAACGACCATTGATCAAATTAATCAAGACCCCACTCTTGAAAGTGGTCAAAAAGAGAATCAAGTTACCCAGGTAAACAAGGCCAAACAGGCAGCTCTCGATGCGATCACTGCGGCCGTTACGGGTAATACCTGGCAAACTGCTGATTTGATTGCGGCTCAAGTGCAAGCCTCCACAGGCTGGAATTCTTTGCATGCAGCGGGTGAATCAATTGCCAATCGTCAAAGTGCTGCCAATGCTGAAATTTCTGCTTTGGTCAGTGCAACTAAGCAAAACATTGACCAAGATTCAAGTTTGAATGATAGCGAAAAGGCTCAAGAAAAACAAAATGTCGATATTGCTGCCGGGATTATCTTGGGCAATATTACGAAATCACAGACGGCCGATGCTATTATTCTAGCTAAAAATGATGAGGCAGACCGAGCAGCGATTGCGAACGCTTATCAACCAGCAAAAGTTACTTTGCCAGACCAAAAAAGCAACGCTAAAAAGCAAATTAGTCAGTGGGTCGTGCAAGTTACTGCCGTAATCAATGCTGATCCGACACTTGTTCAAGCGGACCATGAACGTCAAATTAGTAGTCTGAACGCTTTGGCTCAGCAAATGAACCAAGACATTGATAACCAAGTTGATGCCCAACACTTGCTTGATTTGATGGCAACAGAACAGGCACAGTTGCAAGCGGTCCATGTATCTGGAATGGCCCTTTCTGACCAGATTACTGCAGCTCAAGAACAAATTAAGAGCGAGGGACAAAAGATTGCTGCTAACATTCAGACTGATGCAACGATTTTGGAGGCATCGCGGAGTCAGCAGCTGAAAAACGTCGCTCAATATGTTGCCAATGTGACTAGTAGTATTGGCCAACAGACCAATGCCGAAGGTGTTAAACAAGCCTTAGCTCAGGGAATTCACAACATTGACTTGGTTTATACACCTGGTTTGTCGTTATCAATCCAACAACGCAATGCCTTGAATCAGTTAGCGCAAAAAGCTGATACTACCAAAGAAACGATTGAAGCGGATACTGACCTGACGACGACACAGCAAACCTACCAAAAGGGTTTGGTTGATCAGCTTGTGACAGAAGCGAAAACCAATATTGCGCAGCAGCAAACAGCCCAGACAATTTGGGATACCGAAGCCCAATTCGAACAAAGTGTTGCTGTTCAATACGAGCCTGGGGCAACGATTCAAGCTGCCCAGCAGGGCGCTTTGTCAGCTTTAAAAGAGACTAACCAGCAGACTGCAAGTAACATTCAAGCGGAACCAACGCTTTCTCAAGCCGAAAAAGACCAAGAGCTAGGGGATTTAGCGACGGCTTATTTAAATGCGCAAAAAATTGTTCAGGAGGCGTTAACCAGCGCTACTGCTACTGCCGCTGGTCAAACTGGTTCTAACAACCTCCAGTCGATTTTTCATACTGGAATGGCAATTGCGGATCGGCAAAACCTGGCGAAGGCAGATTTGAATCAAAATCTAGCTAATACAAATAAGGCGATTAACCAAGATCAGACATTAACTACAGCGGCTAAACAACAGCAGCAACAGGTGGCCCAGGATGCCTATAACCAGGCGCTGATTGCTCTGACTGCTGCCAAGACGGCCCAGGAAATTCTGGACCAAAACAAGACAGGGGATACCAACATTGCCAATGCCCACGTTGGTGGTCAGAGTTTGACAGATCAACGTCAGGCGGCGCAGACCATCCTTGATAATGAAAATAATCAAGTGGCCATGGCAATTAAAGCAGATCAGACTTTGACCACCGCTGATAAATCTGCTCAGACAAACAGCTTGGCAGCTGCTTATCAACAAGCTAGTCAGGCACTATCTGCTAGTGGAAATGCTCAGGCAATTCTTGACGCCAAAACGACCGGATTACTAAACATTGATCAAACACATGTGATTGCGACTGCTGTTGACCAGCAAAGAAATTTGGCTCAGGCGGCGCTTGACCAGGAGAATGCTCGGGTCCAGGGCTTGATTAAAAACGATCAAACCCTATTGAATAGCGAAAAACAAAGTGAATTGTCCCAGTTAGAGGTTGCCTACACCCAGGCCCAAGCGAGTCTGAACCAGGCCTCAGATGCCCAGGGAATCCTTGATGCCAAGACAACCGGTATTGGTTCACTGGCGCCAGTATATGTGGGTGGTCAACCATTGGCTGAGCAGCAACAAGCGGCCACTGATACCCTAACCACCGCTCAAAATACCGTGGTCGCGGCCATCAGTAAAGATGGGACCCTTTTGAATAACCAAAAATCAGACCAGCAACAAGTCGCCTTGACTGCGCAAAAAAATGGGCAAACAGCAATTGAACAGGCCACTGACGCCCAGGGGATTGCTGATGCCCAGGCTAATGCCTTGTCTCTCATCAATGCTGCCCACCAACCACAAGCAGACATTGAAAGCCAGCGGCAGGCTGCTTTGGCTACCCTAAAAGCCACGAATGGGCAAATTCAAACTGCTATTCAGGGAGATGTGACACTCTTGGACAGCCAAAAGCAGGCTGAACAGACAGACTTAGATCAGGCATATCAAGCCGGTCAGGCTGCCCTAGCGGCCAATCAGGCCCTAGATGCGCAGAGCATTTTGAACGGGCTCAATGATGCCACGGCCAAGATGACTGCTAGCCATGTTGCTGGAACTGATTTTGCCAGCCAGTTACAGGCGGCCATTCATAACATACAAAATCAGCATACTAATACAGTTCAGGCCATTCGTGCCGATAAAACTTTGAATACTGCTACTCAGTCTTTGCAAATTAGTAATGCTGATCAGGCTTTTCAGTCTGCTCAAGAAACGGTGAATGCTGATAAGAATGCTCAGACGTTAGCTGATGATTTGGCGAGTGCTTTGACTAATATTGCCGCTACTCATCGTGTTGGGGCGGCTGTGGCCGATCAGCAGCAGGCTGCTATTGGTGCTTTGCAAGATCAGGCCCAACAGGCGGTCTTAGTGATTGGCAAAGATTCAACTTTGTTGACCAGTCAGCAGCAAAGCCAGATTAATCAGGTCAACCAAATCCTGGTGCAAGCTAAAGAAACGATTCTGGCCGCCGACAATGCTCAGGCAATTCAAAGCGATCAAGCAGCAGCCAGTGACCAAATGCAGGCTGTGCACACTCCTGGTCTAGCCCTTGATCAGCAACAGGCAAACGCCTTGAGTCAATTGCAGACGATTAATGACCAAGTCTTGGCGACGATTGTGGGCGATAAGACGCTAACAGATGCGGCTGCGGGCCAGCAAAAATCAGCATTGGCAAGCGCTGACGAGAGCGCACAAGGGCAAATTCGTCAAGCAACGAGTGCTCAAGCGATTGCTGACCAGTTAAATCAGCAGACGAATAATTTGCAAGCTAGTCATCAATCCGGTGATTCGATTGCTAATCAAATTGCCGCAGCCCAAAATAACTTAAAGACTGTTCAAGATAACTTGCAAAATGATATTCAAAGTGACGTGACGCTTTTGAATGCTGTCAAGGCCAATCAGTCAAGCCAGGTCCAAAGTGATTATCAAAAGGCCCAGGCTAATTTAGCCAAATTGACAACGGCTCAGGAAATTTTAGACCAGTTTAACCAGGCTAAAAATCAATTAAATACCGACTATGTGCCCGGCCAAGCGCTTGACCAGCAACAAAATGCTGCTCAGGTTGCTTTGACTAGCCAAGCTCAACAGGTTCAGGCCGATATTACAGCCGATCCAACCTTAACGAGAGTTACTAAAACCGCGCAAACAGATGCAGTTGATCAATCATTAAAGACCTATGTTGCGCAGATTGTTAAAGCACAAACTGCCCAAGACGTGGCTAATCAACAGGCAGCCGGTTTGGCCGCTATTCAAGCAGATCACCAAGTGGGTGCTTCTGTTGCAAGCCAGGCGCAGGCTGCTACAGCTGCCTTGACAAAATTAGCAAGTCAAGTTGCCAATGCGATTAGTTTAGATAAGACTTTGACTGATAGCCAGGAAGAAGATCAGCGCAACCAAGTGCAATCCGACTTAGCAACGGCTCAAAATAAGCTCCAAGCTGCTCAAACTGCTCAAGCAGTGGCTGATCTGCAAAACCAGTATCAAGACCAGTTGAACGCTGATCACAAAAGTGCAAGTAGTCTCAGCGATCAGTTAGTGCAAGCCCAGGATTCTTTGAGTGACTATGCCCGCCAACTTCAAAAACAAATTAATAGTGACCCAACGCTCCTTGCTTCGGCACAAACAGCCCAAGCAGGGGCTGTTACCACTGCTCTGACCCAAATGCAGTCAAATTTGGCCACTGCTGCGACTTCTGCCCAGGGCTTGCAAGATGCCCTAACTCAAGCAGAAAAAAACCTTGACCGTCTGCATCAGCCTGGTCTGGATTTGCCAACGCAAATCGCCAATGCCACGCAAAACTTAACAGGGGTGGCTAAGTCAACTAATCAGGCAATCACCAATGATGTGACGTTGACCGAGGCTGCTCGTCAGACCCAGCGCGATACTGTGACCAAGTTGGTGACTCAAGCAAATGCTGATTTTAATCAGGAAACGAACGCGCAACAACTGGCTGATCGCCTAGCCCAGGCTAGCAGTGACGTGGCAAATGCGCATCAAGCCGCCCAATCATTGGCCGACCAAAAGCAAACCGCTTTGAATCAATTACAGGCGACCTATCTAGCCACTCAAAAGGCGATTGATGGGGATGTGACCCTGACAGATGCCGTTAAGTCGAACCAGCTTGCGGTCTTAGATACGAACAATAACTTGGGCCAGAAGGCAATTAATGATGCTGGTTCAGCTCAATTAGTTTCGGATACCCTTATGTCGTGGTCACAGAAGTTGAACAACTCACATGTTGTCGGCAAGGACCTCGATAGTCAACGAGTGGATGCCCAGACAGCCATCAAAGCGCAGTACACTGCCACGCTGACGGCTTTATCCAATGATAAGACCTTATTAACGGCGGATAACCAGACTCAAACGACGAATGTCAACAATGCCTATGACCAGGCGGTTGCTGCTCTGGCAGTTGATCAAACGCCCAATGCACAGAGTATCCAAAATGTTGTAACTGCTGGAAAAATAGCCATCCAGGCAGCTTATATCCCGGGAACGCCATTGTCTGACCAACAAAATGTTGCCACTAATGCCGTTAATCAGGCAGCTAAAGCCGTGATTAGCGAAATTAGTAACGATGAAACATTGACAGTTTCTGCTGTTCAAACACAGAGTCAAGCCGTTACTACTGCAGCCAACGGGTTACTGCAAAAGATTACAACGGCAACGGATGCACAGACGATTGCTAACACAATTAGTAATGTGCAAAATGTTTTGTCTGCTTTGCACAAGACCGGCCAGCCGGTGACCAATCAGCAAACCTCAGCTAATAATGCTGTAACTGGGGCTAGTGATAGTACCAACCAAGCGATTAACGCTGATGCAACGCTGACCCAAGCTGAAAAGGCGAGTCAAAAGGAAGCTGTGGCTCAAATTATTCAGGCGGCCATTAGTAAAATCAGTGCAGATACCAAGGCCGCTCAAATCGAGGCTGATAAAAATCAGGCCATCCAAGACGTTCAGGCCGCCCACCAACGTGGTCAGGAAATTAGTCAACAACAAGCGGCGGCTGTTAGTGTTTTGCAGGCTGAAGTCACCAAGGTTAAAGGCCTGATTGACCAGGATGAGACCCTCAATGAAACAGAGCGGACGACTCAAAAGACTGCAGTTGATGATGATTATAACCAAGCTGTAGCAGCTGTGAACCAAGTAAAAACAGCTGATGATATTAATACGGCCCAATTCAACGGTGTCAATAGTATTGATACCGACTACAAGACGGGTGATGACATTGCTTTGCAGAAGCAAGCGGCTATTGAAAAGCTTCGTGATGAGGCCAACCAGATTCAAACGGCCGTGCAAAGGGATCCAACCTTGGATACGGCCACAATTAATAGCCAAATGTCTGCTTTGCAAGCCGCGCGAGATGCTGCCATTGCCAAGATTAAAGGTAGTGACATCCAAACTGCCGACCAGATTGATGCAGCGAAAAATGATGGTTTGACGGCGATAATGAATAGCCACGTAGTTGGGACTGACTTGGCAACCCAGGTGCAAAATGCCTTAAACCAACTACAAACATTAAATACGGTGGTGACCAACTCAATCAATACCGATGATACGTTGACCAACGCTAGCAAACAGACACAAGAGCAGGATTTGGCAACTGTTTACCAAAATGGTCAGGCAATCTTGAACAAGGCCGCAAATGCTCAGCAAGTGGCGGATGCAGTCACGAATGCCCAGTTAGCGATGCGACAGGCCTACGTGACCGGCACAGCGATTGAAAATCAACGGTCTAACGCGTTGAACCAGTTGCAAAACTTGGCGCAAGGCTTTAAGGCTTTGATTAATATCGATCCAACATTGACCAATGCCGATAAACAGCGTCAGGCCAATGACTTAGCCCAGGCAGTTCTTTCAGCACAGGCATCGCTATCGGCACAGAATGCACCGACCGCTGAGGCGATTGCCCAGGCGTTATCACAGGCAAATCAGACTTTGGCCGCAACCCATGTTAGTGAAACGCCCGTTGCTGACCAAATTACTGCTGCTAAGGAGCAACTAAAACAGGAACTCTCGACTGTTAATGGCGCCATTAACGGGGATACAACCCTGTTAACGACACAAAAATCAGCCCAACAAGCGGCAGCTCAGGAGGCTCATGATCAGGCAGTTGCTAGTTTTGGGTTACCCTTGTTGATGGATGCTCAAACAGTCCAAGACCGTTTGAATGTTGGGTTGAAGGCAATTGATGCCGCTCATACCAGTGGAACTGAGCTAAGTACACAAAAAAACCGGGCCATTGATGAATTAACTCAAACAGCTAAGAATACCAAACAAGAGATTTCAAGTGATAATACTTTGCTTGAAGCAGAACGAACAAGTCAACGCGGCCTGATTGATCATGATCTAGCCGATGCGACGCAGGCTTTGCAAGCCGTCCAGAATGCCGATAGCATTCAAAATTTGCAGAACCAATTCAGCTCACAAATTGTTGCGGATCATCAGGTTGGGATACCACTAGGAGACCAGCAGACCAGTGCTAAGACTGATTTAAACGAGTATGCTGGTTCCAATAGTAATCAAACAGGTCTTTGGTTAGCCATCGATCATGATCAAACCTTAACCGATGCGCAGAAGGCTGAACAAAAAACTGACTTAGCGGCGGTTTTGGCTAGCTATGATGACAAAATTAGTGCGGCATCAGATGCACAATCACTGGCCGATTTGCTTGCTAAAGCCCACAATGACCTTGACAGCACGCATGTGCTCATGAGCTCCTTAGCTGACCAGCGAGTTGCTGCCAATAAGCAGTTAGCTGCTCAACTTGCCCAAACTAAAGGTCAAATTGCTGCCGAAGTGACATTGACGACAGCGACAGCTAATAGCCAAATGCAACAAGCGGATGCAGCCTTAAATACCGCCCAAACCAATTTGGTCAATGCACCAGATGCGCAAGCTATTTTGACGGCGACAAATGCTGGCTTACAAAGCATTACCGAGCAATTCCAGCCGGGTCAAGCCCTTGCGGATCAAGTTGCTGACGCCAAGACTGCTATCCAAAGTGCTGTCGTGGCTGCTCAAGAAGCGATTGACAATGATCAAACGTTGAATACAGCTGATAAAAGCCGTCAGCAACAGGTAGTGACCGCTGCTTTGACGGGACTGGATGATGGCTTTGGAAATGCTTCAAATGCCCAAACCATCCTAGATTTGAAGAATCAGACTATTGCTGCAATCAATAGTGTTCACCAAGTTGGTGTGCCGATCGCCACTCAGCAAGAAAAGGCCAATAATAGTTTAGCCATCATGGCTAACCAGTTATTGCAAACGATTTCAGCTGATCCAAACTTGACGAATGCACAACGGGTGAGCCAGGGCCAGGCTGTGGCGGCGGCCTTGAAAAACGCTCAGGCAGTGATTAATTCTTTGACAGATGCTCAGTCAGTCTTAGATGCTCAGGCCCAGCAAACTGTCACAATCCAAAACCAGCACGTTTTGCAGCCAAGTGTCTAGAACCAACAGGCAACGGCTCGGCAAAAGTTCCAAGAAGAACATGATCAAGTTCGGCAAGCGATTGTTGCTGATCAAACTTTGACCACTGCAGACCGCAATAACCAGTTGACAGCCGTTGACCAGGCCCTGACTGCTGCCAACAACTTGTTAACCAATACTGTTGATGCCCAGGATGTTTTGGATGCTCAAACGCAAGGGTTAAAGGAAATCGATGCGAGTCACGTTGCTGGTCTTCCTTTAGCCGACCAAGTTCAAAATGCCCAGAAAAAATTGGCTGATATGCAAAACTCGTTAACGGCAGCTGTGATTGCTGATCCAAATATCTTAGATAGTAGTAAAGCAGCTCGGCAGTCGCTTTTATCAGCCACACTGAATAAGTACACTGATAAATTAAACGATGCCCTGGCGGATTCAGGGTCGACAGGTCAAACGATTGCTGACTTGCTGACAGCCGGTGACCAAGAATTGCAAAAAGACCGGCAATCGGATGATGGCCAAGGGGCCAGTGTTGATCAACCATTGGCGACTCAGATTACAGCCGCGCTGCAGCTGGTTAATCAAAAGTCACAAGGTGTTCAAACAGCTATTAATCAAGACGATTCATTAAGTCAGGCACAAATTAATCAAGAAACGCTTACTAATCAACAAACATTGCAACAGGCGCAAACTGATTTAAACGGGGAAACCACTGCGCAAGCAATGGCTGACCGGTTACGTGTAGCTTTGAACGATTTAGATCAAATTCATGTGCCAAATTCAGTTTCGCTGGCGGACCAAAAGGCCGCGGCAGTCGCTAATTTGGCTCAGCTTTACGGTCAAGTGAAAGATGCAATTGTTGCGGATAAGACCTTGACGAGTAGCCAAAAGTCCCAGCAGCTGGCTAATTTGGACCAAGCCAAGCAACAGGGTGATACTCAGTTGAATCAAAGCGCTCGGGCAACCGAGTTAAACATGAAGATTGAATCAGCCAGTCAGGCACTAAGCGCCATCCACATAGCTGGAACACCGGTGGTCAGTCAGCAGCAAAGTCAAGCAACATGGTTGAATAATCAAATTCAGCAACTGTCAGACCGTTTGGCGGCAGAAAAAGTTGCACCAACTGACGAGACTGCTTTGCAGGATTCAATTCAGCAGGCGCAGACCAATTTGCAAGGTCAAATCGATCAAGCCATGGATGCTGATGATTTGCAATCTGTGCACGCGACTGGTCTTTTAACCCTGGCAAACTTAGCCTTACAAATCCAGCAATCCCAAGCTCGTTTTGCCATTAATCAAGCCGCAGGCCAGCAGGTAGCAGCCATTAACCAGGATCCTTCTTTGACCAAGGAAGGTCAAAATGGTCAAGACGACCAGGTCCAGCAGGTCAATGATGCTCGAGCAGAAATTATTGCTCAGATTGATTCGGCAACAACGGTTGACCAGTTGACGGCCTTGCAGACGGCTGGATTAACAACCCTCGCACAGATTCATCAATCTGCTGCAAAATCAGTTGACCAGCAGCGCCAAGGAGCAGAAAGTCAGGCGAGCGATGCCATTCAGCATGTCACAGATGCAATTGCCGCGGCAAAAGATCAAGGCCAATTGACGGACGAACAAGTTGCTGCCCTTACGGCAGCTTTGACTAAAGTTCAAGAGAAGATAAGCCAAGCATTGGCTAGCGCTCAGACGGCCGATCAGATTAATGCCAACCTTCCTCAACTCAGCCAAGATTTAGCTGGGGTGCAGTTGGACTTGCAACAGGATATCTCAACGAATGAAGTTAATCGTAGCGCCCAGCAGGTAATTGAGGCGATTAATCAAGATTCAACTTTGGATGACAGCGAAAAGCAAGTCCAACAGGATAATGTCTTGACTCAGCAACGAAGCGCACTTCAGCAGATTGCTGCAGCTGCGACACCTGCTGCTGCTCAATCAGCTGAAACGACCTTTGAACAGACGGTCACAGACCAACATGTACCGGGGCAAAGCATCGATAATCGTCGGCCACAATTGACTGAAGCGATTATAAATGCCACAAATCAGGCTACAGACGCAATTAATGGCGACAGTTCATTGACGGGAGCAGCTAAGCATGACCAACTGACGCAGTTGGCTCAGACCAAAGATGCAGCCTTGAATCAATTAGCCAAGGCAACGACAGCGGCTGATGGTGTTAATGGTGTTCGTCAAAACATTATGGCCATTGGTCAAATACACCAACCAGCTGAAAAAACGCTCAACCAACAACGTCAAGACCTCCTAGACTTGATTACTAACTTAGTTAATCAGGCTGGAGAAAATATTGACCAAGAAAAGTCTTTGACCAGTACTGAGAGAGCTGCTTTGCAGAAACAAGTGACTGCATTGCAACAGGTAGCCGTTCAAAATGCTAATCAGGCTCAAAATGCTGATGATCTGCAGGCTGCCCAAACGGCGCTCCAAGAGGGCTTAGATCAAATTCAATTGATGAGGCAACAGGCTGTTGATTTTCATGCCTTGGACCAGGCTCAGTTGGCGGCCAAGCAGGTGATTACGAATAATCAAACATTGTCGGATGTTGAAAAGAATACCCAAAGTATCCAGGTGACGTTATTGTTTAACCTGTACCAACAAGCGTTACTGTCAGCGCAAAATCTGGCTAATTTAGCCAGTGCTTTAAACCATGGAACAGCTGCTATTGCACTGATACCAAACGATGGACCAACAATCCAACAACGAACTGCCAACTATATCGACCGCTTGACCAGTGAGGCAACTAAGGTGCAAAGTCGCATTAGTACCGACAATACTTTAACGGCGACGGCTAAGGATCAGCAAACAAAGGAGGTTGAACAAGTACTCATCGATGGAATAGCTGCTATTCGGACTGCGATTAATGTGCAGGACGGTGTCGATAAGACCAATCAAGCTTTGCAAAGGGTTGATGCTGTCTATCAGCCAGGACCATCGTTGTTGAACCAGCAGGTAGCTGTCCGCAATACGGCGGCTAATGACCTAAATACGGTTAATAATGTGATTAGCAGCGATGATACGTTGACTGCAGATGAAAGCAATTATCTTGATAATCTGATGGACCAGTACAAACAGGTCTTTGTTGCTGCTGTTCAAACTGCTCAATCAGCCGATGAAATCAATCAAGCGCTGGCTGATTTTCATACAAATTTGATCAAAATTAGTAACCAACATATTCAGTACAATGTCATACACCAACTGCAACAAAATGCCAGTGATACGAAGACAGCTATCGAAAATGACCCAACGTTGGATACTGGTGCTGAACAAGACCAGTTAGCAGCTGTGCAGATGAGTTTGAATCAAGCAACGACGGCGATTATGGCAGTCGGCCTTGGTGACGAGCAAGCGCAAGCCAAGTTTGCAAGTGCTTTGGCAGAGGGAAACCAACAGATTCAAGATAGCCATCAGCCAGGCCCAACTGTTGCCAGTCATTTAGCTGATTGGCAACAGGCACTGACGACGACCGCTAGCCAGGTTGTAGATCAAATTAATGCCGATAAAACACTGACTAGTTCAGACCGTAATCGTCAGGTGGCAAGTGTGCAGCAAGCATTGGCGAATAATTTGAAGGCTTTACAGGACGTGATAACAGTCCAATCTGGGGATACAATGGTAATGAATGGTCAACAGGCCTTCAAAGCTATCCACGTGGCTGGGTTAGCAGTCGCTGACCAAAGGGCAGCGGCTAGCGCAACAGTTCAGGATAAAATCAGTGTTGAACAGCAAAAGATTGACAAAAATAGTGACCAAATCCAGTCAAGTGATCAGTCGGCTTTGACCGATCAGGTTACGGCTGCACAAAAGATGGCTAACGCTGCAATTCAATCCGCTCAGTCGGCCGATGAGGTTAACCAGGCTGTGGCTGATTTGAATCAAAAATTAGCCATGATTGATTTAAATTTGGCCCAGCGAGAAGGGCAATTCCGGTTGGAAGCTGTTAATAGTCAAGTTCAGGCAGCAATTGATGGGGATGTGACCCTGTTGCCCGATGCAAAGGCTGCTCAGCAAGCTAACCGGCTGGCGATGTTGCAACAGATGACAGCTGACTTAGCAGCTACAACCACTATTGCCAAGGCCCAGCAAAGCGCCGACGATGGCATTATGGTCATTCAAGCTGCTCACCAAGTGGGTCAGAATCTTACCGACCAAAAGCAAGCCTTGATTGTGAATTTACAGCAGGATGACCAAGCTGTTAAGAACCAAATTGATGCTGATCCAACCTTGTCGCAGGCAGAAAAAGACCGCCAAAAAGCATCCATTGATCGAGGCGAAGCACAAATCATTAGCCAAATTAATAGTGCCACTGATGCTACTGCTGCTAAGCAGGTAGCTGATACCGGCACTATGACTAATCAAAAGATTTACGTTCCTGGCCAAACAATCACGGGCAACGGCGGTCAACGTGATCAGTTTATGGGAAAAATTACGGATCATAGTGCTAATGTGCAACTGGCTATCACTGCTGCAGCAACCAAGGGTCAAATTAAGGTTGATCAAGAGATACAATTGACCGAGCAGTTACAGCAGGCTGTCAGTGCTGCTCAGGCAGCTGGAATGGCCGCCACTAATGCCGATCAAATCTTGGCGGCTAATCAACAGTTGAACACTGATTTGACCAGTGTTGAATATAATTTGGCTACCGATCGCGCTAACTATCAACTGTTGCTGGCCTATAAAAATTCGAACCAAGCCATTAATGCTGATCCAACGTTGAGTGGTCAGGAAAAAACTGAGCAAGAAGATCAGGTTAATGCCCGTTGGAATACTGGTCAGCAAAATTTGGCCACCGCGAAAACAGCTACCCAAGTTGAACAAATGACCACTGAAACAGTCGCAGCAATCAACCAAGTCCACCATAGTGGCCAGTCGGTTGGAGAGCGACTACAGGGTTATACTGATCAAATTGAAGCGGCAGTGGCACAAGTGATTGATCAAATCAAGCAGGATCGTAGTCTTTCACCAACTGGACAAGCAACTATGATTGAAGCTGTTAATGACCAACGTGATTGGTACTTGAATGAATTGCAAGGTGCTCAGAGTGTTGTTGCTGCTGAAATGCTGGTCCAAGATGATCTTAATGCGCTGGCCTTTGGCCAGCACGCTAATAGTCAACTTGGCCAAGGAAAGGCAGATTGGTTTGCTCAGGTTTATGATGGATTGAAAGGAACTGACCAGTCAATTAACGGCTATTCAGCCTTATCTGCTGGTCAAAAATCAGTTTTGTTACAAACGATGTTATCGTTAGTGACAACGACAAACGCTCAAATTCGTCAAGCCCAGACGCTAGATCAAATAGTCCAATTGTTGCGTAATTTGATGTCTGATTTGACCAAATTGACCTTGCAGGCTAGTCAATCTGCTACCAACAACCAGTTGGAATCAGCCTTGGTAACCAACAAGGTGGCGACTACTGCTAATCGGTCTTTACCTCTGCCAGAGGGGCAGGACCGAATTCAGCTAGGAGACCGTTTGTTTTCTGCCAAAACGATCCTACCGGCCACTTGGTCAATCGATACCGCCGATCACCAGTCATTAACTTTTTTGGCTGTCACTTTGGCGAGTCTCTCAATCGGTTTAACTGGTTTTGGATTGAAATTAGGACGACAAAAAGTAAATGGAGGTAAAAACAAAGCAGATAATCATCATTAGTTTAGAAATTAAACGTACATTTTTTGATCACGATGACGATCATTTTTGAATGATTTGAGAACGATCGTTTTTGGTTGATTTTTGGTATTTTTATAAGAGTCACAAACTATTCAGACATAGTTTGTGACTTTTTTTGCTGGGACCCATGGATGTGGTGGCTTGATTGGGTTTTCTTTTCTGAAGAAAGGCTGAGTAAATGTTCCAAATTTTTTGACATAACCAATCTCTTTTTGGCTCTGTTGGTGAAAAAAGTTGTATCGCCAATCGATTCTTCCTATAATGATGGTAGAAATAGGAAGAGACAAGTGGAATCAACACCTCAACAGAGGTAGAGAGGAAGGTTGTCTTATGTACTATCGGCAAAAGCGCTTAGGATTGATATTGCTAGCATTTCTGTTAGCACCTACTGTGCTTGAAGGTGGGCTTTTTGCCTCAGCAATGGAAAATCAGTTTGCCAAGCAAGCTGTGAAACAAGCCAACAAGGACCCAGTTAAGGCTCAGGCCCAATCAGCGGTCCAAAATCATCAAGAAGAACAAATGATCGCAGATCATCGGCGTCTTCGAAAGCAAGCAGATCAGGAATTTAAAAACCGAGTGAAGGATCAGCTCAAGGCTAAAGGATTACCAGTGCCCAAATCAGAACGGGCATTGGCTAACAGTCCAGTAACCTTAATGGTTGAATTTGATCGGCCACCAGCAGCTTTGCAAGAAGAAAAGACCCTAGTCGCTGGATTACAACGCCAACAAGACCCGGTAGCAAGACGCGTGCGGCGAAACGCGCGGGAGAACAATATTAAGGAAGTTCGGGCTGCTGGTCAACAAGTAGTAGCGGAACAACGATCGGCCCGGGATGCAGTCGAAAAAATTGCTAAGAAAAAAGCCCAACACGAATTTGGTTATTTGACCAATACGATGTCGATTGTAACGCGGGTTAAGGATGTCAAGGATGTTCAAGCTGTTGCTGGGGTCAAACG
Source organism: Fructobacillus sp. ESL1117 (assembly GCF_058508565.1). Lineage (NCBI taxonomy): Bacteria > Bacillati > Bacillota > Bacilli > Lactobacillales > Lactobacillaceae > Fructobacillus > Fructobacillus sp. ESL1117. Next base: position 321,043 of record NZ_CP196385.1, read on the forward strand.
CGTGACGCCGGCTAACATTTACCAACCGCAAGATTTGGCCGCAGATCAAATTGTGCAGGCTTCGACAACTTGGCACCACCATCATCTAAGAGGGGACAAGACGGTCATTGCAATTGTTGACACGGGCATTGATACTAAGCACGAGTTAATGTCTCTTGGCAAGGAAGCCAAGCAGAAAATTAGTCAAACAGAGGCGAAACAGGCCATCGAGCGGCTTGGTCATGGTTGCTATTCATCGGCAAAGGTTCCTTATTCTTACAACTATGCTGATGGAACGGTGAATACGGTCTTTGATTTAAATAAAAATTCGATGCATGGCATGCATGTTGCCGGTTTAGCGGCCGGCTATTCGGCCTTGCCTAATTTTGCTCATTTTGATCAAAATCATTATGCAATTGGGACTGCACCGAATGCACAGCTGCTAAACATGAAGGTTTTCTCGAATACTGGTGGTGGTGCGAGTAGTGATGATATCATTGCAGCAATTGAGGATGCTGTTTTTCTGAAGGCGGATGTGATTAATCTTTCCTTGGGATCTGCTAGCGGTAATGTTGACCAGGACAGCCCGGAACAGCGCGCCATTAATTTGGCTGCTCAGCAGGAGAGCATTCCGGTCGTTGCGGCGGGCAACGCTGGTCTGTCGACTTCTAATACTGGTTTGAATGTCATTAATACACGCCAAACAAACGATACTGGAACGCTCAGTTCACCGGGTGTACTCGATTCAGCTTTGACCGTGGCTTCGTCGAATAACCTGGCTTATGATATTCCGACTGATGGCCCGGCTAAATTGAGCCACCTGTCTTCCTTTTCGTCTTATGGGCCAACGCCTGATTTACAGTTAAAGCCCGACATTACTGCTCCGGGTGGTCGGTTATTATCGAGTTTGAATGATAACCGGTATGATTACATGTCAGGGACTTCGATGGCGACGCCAGTCATGGCCGGATCAGCTGCTTTGTTCGCCCAATCGTTGGCTGGACGGGTACCAGCCCCCAAAATTAGCCAGCATATAAAGACTGCTTTGATGAACACTGCACGGCCATTAGTCGACGAAAAAACGTCAGCCATTATTTCGCCCCGCGTTCAGGGGGCAGGATTAGCTCGGGTTGATGATGCAATCGACAGTCGGACTAAGCTAACAACCTCAAAAGGGACTTCATCGCTTTCTTTGGGAGCTTTTTCGGAGTCTAAGCAAACGATGCAAGTCTTTTTGGAAAATCAGAGTGACCATGAGCAAAATTTTCGTTACCAGACGGACCACCGTGTTTGGACCGATGGTTCGGTACCAGGAAAGATGGCCACGGATAAGCAAATTTTGGGTGCTGATTTGTCGCTGATTGGAACTGGTGTGGCAAAGCAAGTGTCAAATAGTGAACAGAAAATTATTCGGGTTCCTGCCCATCAGCGAGTGGCCGTTTTGTTTGGTTTGACCTTGCCCGACCAGGCTAAAGGGGGCTTTGTTGAAGGCTATTTACAATTTAAGCCGGTTGATTCCGCTGGTCATAAGCTGAAAGAAGGGGCACAGTTAGCCATGCCATATCTTGGTTACTACGGCGATTGGCAAAACCAGCAAATTTTTGACCGGCCTGCCTGGAATCCTGATTCCTACTTTGGCCAATCGGCCCTCGTTGATAGTGAACGAGTACCTTTGGGTCTGAACAAGGCGGGAAAGATCATTCCGGAAAATATTGCGATTACACCAGATTTGGCGATGATGAACGGCTATTCGCAACCACTCCTTAACCTCTGGCGCAACGCCCATCACGTGGTGGCCGAAATCTATCAGCATAATCCGGCTGAAGACCGGTGGGCTGGCCAGCAACCATTGCGAAGGGTCAGTGTTGATGACGAAGTACTGAAGTCCTATTATCAACGTGGACGTGATCAATTTACAACGTATGATGCTAGTGGCCATGGTTGGAGTGGTGATCGGTGGAATGGTAAAACGGGCCGAAATGAGCCTGTTGCAGATGGTCAGTATTACTACCAACTTTCTGCTGAAGCGGCTAGTGGTCGACTAAATGGTTCAGCTGGTGGACGACCTACTCGTCAGCGGTTAATCTTTCCAATCAAAGTTGATCGACATGGCCCGGTGGTGACCAATCCACATTTCCAAGTAAAAAAACAGTTGAATCCATCCGCCGCCCAATCAAAAAAATCAATTTGTCTGGCCGCTGGATTGACGGACGACTTGAGTGGTATTGATACTTTTGGCCGAATTGGTTTCGTTGTTAATGGGCTTTTGACAATTGTTGACCAGCCATTGCAAGAAAACCACCAGCTCCATCAACAATTATTGTTGCCAATGAGTCCGGACCAGCTTCAGGCATTTCATACTAACCAAAAGAATCGAATTCAAATTTTAGCATTCGATAACGCAGGCAATCTGACGAAGCAATCTTTTACGCTTTCAGGGCCTAACGCTGATTTTTTGGCTGATCAGCCTGCATCAACACTCCCTTCTCCGGTTAATGGCATTAAACAGAGTCAACCGGGGATGATCAAGAATACGCTGAGTCCAGTTAGCCAAGGGCGGACCAGGATAGGTCAGGGTGAGCCGGATAAGGATTGGCTGCTAGTTAACGCTAACCAGCCAATGATTACCTTTGATCATTTTATTAATTTGTTTGTAAATACAGTGACTGCTCAAACACGATACTATAACCAGCAAACACAAAAGCTCACGATTAGTGGGCATCTGCGTCAAGCAGTGGATCAGCTATTGATTGGTGAAAGCCAAGGGAAGCGCCTTGCAGTAGCAGTCGATCCGCAAACGCTAGCATTTCAAACGGTAGTAGAGGCGAAGCCAAATGCCAAAACCGTGGTGCCAATTCAGCTGATTGTTGGTGGTCAAACTTTGGTTGATGGTGGCTTGAGATTCTACGTTGACACTAGTTTGCCGGAGCTAAACCTGATGAACGAAAGGACGCTAGAACGACTAAATGATGGAACTTATCAAGTTAAAACTAACCAAAAGGCTTACCAGTTGAAAGGGCAAGCTGGTGACAACTATGATGGTTACCAACTGATGATTAATGGCGATATGATTGCTAAGAAAAACTTTAGTCTGACTTTTAACCAAAAGACCACTGGTGGGATAACCGAGTTTTCGGTGCCTTTCCACTTGACGGAAGGTGACAACCGGGCGGTTTTGGTAATCCGTGATGCCGTGGGCAATCGGACTGAAAAGAAGGTGAATGTCCGCTATTATCAAAGCACTTTGCCAGCACCCACGATTGCAAAAGCTGGTTTTAGCGTTAATCAACTGTTCCCAATGCTGCTAACAGCAAAAGCGAATCGGCCGGCCAATAGTCCAAGTGATAACAATCTGACGATTGTCTATTCATTAAATCAGGGTCAGCAATGGCAAACATATCAGGGTGATGTGTCAATCCGAGAAAATAAAGCGGTTCAGTTCAAAACAATTGATGCCTACGGGAATGAATCAAAAGTGGTTACAGTGATAGTAAATGAATTCCCACCGACGCCTAATAGGCAAAAAGCGGTTGTTAATCATCGGCCATCCAGACCAAGACTAGGCAACCAAGTTTCCAGGCCATTACCACGGCATGACGACCAGGCACATAGTCAACAACGGCAACATGGAAGCTGGAGGGACTGGTTCCATTTCCAGCCAGTCGGATGTTGGTGGAGTTGGAAAACCCACCTACTGTCACCACTAATTCATAGTTGGCATGCTTTGATTAATAAGTTTTTTTAATAAAAAAATAAAGGAGATAATGATAAAAATCCAATAATAATTTGATTTAAATGGAATGTTAACTTATAAGTGTGCTTAACAAAAAGCAAAATTAATCTTGGAAGAAGGCAAATCGCTTTGATTTGCCTTTTTTTCATGAATAATTTAATAATTTGGCGAGTTACAGGAAAAGAACAGTTTATTCTACTAGGAAAAAATGCGGTTGGGAGAATTCTAGGTAATCCGAACAAAGGCGAAATGACTATGTTAAAATACTAATAAGAATAGTGATTTCAACTGAATAAATCGGGATGAACGCTGACAAGAATTCAGTTATAAAATCATCCTGGTGTGGCCTTGGTTTTCGTCCTGGTTGAAATGGCGGAAGAAATTTATACAGTCGTTGATCAGAATTGTGAACACGCTGATCAGTTTTTACCCTTTATTGACCAAAGGAAAGGAGAAAGGAATTATGACAATTCAACTTGTTGGCTTCTCATTCTGATAACGGAATGGGATTGAAGTCTTTTCAGCCCCATTCAACGTGCACAGCATTCGAATGGAGAAACTGAACAATGAACCTTAAATTAATTCGTAATTTTGCGATTATTTCCCACATTGACCATGGCAAGTCAACGCTATCGGATCGGTTAATGGAGAAAACCAAGACGGTTTCGGACCGGGAAATGACGCCCCAGTTATTAGATAGCATGGGTGTCGAGCAAGCACATGGCGTGACGGTCAAGTCACGGACGGTGCAAAATACTTATCGGGCCAATGACGGCCGAGATTATCAATTAAATCTGATTGATACACCGGGTCATGTTGATTTTAACTATGAAGTCAAAAAAAGTTTATCAGCAACCGATGGGGTTATCCTCTTAGTTGATGCAACTCAGGGCGTTCAAGCACAAACTGTTGCTAACTGGCGGTTGGCCCATGAATTGGGACTGCCCATTTTGCCGGTTTTAAATAAAATTGATGCCGCTAGTGCTCAGGTTGACGAGGGCGAAGAACAAATTAGACAACTGGATCAGACCTTAGCCAATCGTCAAATTTACCATATTTCAGCCAAAACGGGTTTGGGAATAGCGGACCTTTTGGAGGCAATTGTTCATGAATTACCGGCACCGGTCGGTGAGGAAAGCAGCCCTCTCAAAGCCCTGGTGTTTGATTCGGAATATGATGCCTTTCAAGGGGTCATTGCCCAAGTTCGCATCATCGATGGAACTCTGAAAAAGGGCGCCGCGCTGCAATTGATGGCTAACAGTCAAAAGTTGTTGGCCAAAGAAGTTGGTATTTATCAGCCAAACCGAGTGCCTGTCAACGAATTAACCATTGGAGAAGTCGGTTATATCGTGACTGGGATTAAAGATCCCAAGCAGGTGACTGTTGGCGATACGTTGACGAGCCAAATTCAACCAACAAGAACGGCGTTGCCTGGGTACCAGCAAAGTCAGCCAGTGGTTTATGCGGGGATTTACCCAGTCGACGACTACAATGTCTTGCATGAGGCATTGCAAAAATTAGCTTTGAATGATACCTCTTTAGTCTTAACAGCTGAGCAGTCCGAGGCGCTGGGGCCAGGTTTTCGAGCGGGGTTCCTAGGTATCTTTCATTTGCAAATCATTAAAGAGCGTTTGGAAACTGAGTTTGGCATTGAAGTGGTGGTGACAGCTCCAAACGTTTCTTACCAGGTACAAGTGGCACAAAAAGGTCAGGATATTCAGACGGTACTGGTGACTAATCCAACCAAGTTTCCTGATTTTGACCAAATTTTGGCCATTGAGGAACCAGTGGTCAAGGCGACTATCATGACGCCAAGCGATTCGGTTAATCAACTGATGAAACTAGCGGATGATTATCGAGGTGTCTTCATGGATATGGGGAACCAGGGCGATTACGTCCGCCTGGTCTATCAAATGCCTTTATCTGAAATCGCCTACGATTTCTTCAACCAATTAAAGTCACTTTCACACGGTTATGCTTCATTTAGTACGGAACCGATTGGCTATCAGGAAGCTGATTTGGTCAAGGTCGACGTGCAGGTTAACTATGCTCAGGTCGATGCACTGGCCTTTGTCACTCATCGTTCACGAGTGAGTGAGCAAACGCAGCAATTAGTCCATGAGTTAAAGAGGACGGTTCCAAGACGTCTTTATCCAATGCCAGTTCAAGCGGTCGTGGAAGGGCGTGTCATTGCCCGTGTTGATGTACCACCATTGCGTAAAAATGCTGCAGTCAATGGTCAAGCACGGAGCATCTCGAAAAAACAGGCGCTCCTTCGCCGTCAAAGTGCCAACAAACGTCAGGCGGCTCAGTCTGATATTGAATTACCACAAGACGTTTTTAATGCTTTACTTTCATTAAAATAATTAAGAATTAGCCCCAGCGCAGCTTGCTTTGGGGCTTTTTTTAATACTAAATTATGATTTTTATTTAGAATTTATATTCAAAAATAATCGAGATATTCGCAAAAAAATGGCCAAAATAACTGTTTGGTTTTAATATTTAAATAAAAATTTGATAATTTTTGAACTAAATTGACTTTTATTGTTTCGAAGCATAGACTAAAAATTGTAATATTAATAAAAAAGAAGGAAAATTTAAAATGAAAAAACATGGTGCGGACATTGTCACAGATTCCTTAGTGAATCACGGGGTTGATCTCGTTTTTGGCATTCCAGGAGCGAAGATTGATCGTTTGTTCGAGACACTTGAGCACCCACAAAAGGGACAACGGGTACCAAAGTTGATCGTGACCCGGCATGAACAAAATGCCGCCTTTATGGCTCAGGCATTTTCACGGATTACTGGTAAGACAGGCGTGGTTATTGCTACTTCTGGTCCTGGGGTTGGCAACTTGGTGACAGGCTTGATGACTGCTAATGCAGAAAGTGATTCAGTGTTAGCCATCGGTGGTCAGGTTCCTCGTCGTGACTTGTATCGGTTGACGCACCAATCAACGAATTCGGCAGCCTTGTTTCAAAGCGTGACCCGGTTTAGTTCTGAGATTCAAGACCCAAACAATATTTCTGAAATTATTGCTAATGCCTTTGCGGCGGCTAATGGAACCAAGCGGGGAGCAGCCTTTGTTTCTTTGCCACAGGACGTCGATGATGTTGAAGTGAACAGCCCGGCATTGCCTGTCGTGAACCAGCCTCGTCAGGGGGCAGCTGCTTTAGCTGATTTAGACTGGTTGGCTGAACAAATTAAGGCGGCCAAGTTGCCCGTTTTGCTTGTCGGTGCCCGTGGTTCTGATGATGACACGGTGGCGGCCCTGCATACGCTATTGAAACAAACGCCTTTGCCAGTAGTCGAAACCTTCCAGGGAGCCGGTGTGATTTCGCGTGACTTGGAAGCTCAATCATACTTCGGTCGGGTTGGCCTCTTCCGTAACCAAACTGGTGATAAGTTGCTGAAACAATCTGACTTGGTTGTGACGGTTGGCTATGATGCCATCGAGTATGAACCACGAAATTGGAATAAGGAAAACGATTTGAAAATTGTCGCCATGGATATTGCGCCAGTTCAGATTGACAATAACTTTGTCCCCACGCGCCAATTGGTTGGTAACTTAGCTCAATCATTGACACTTTTGACAAAGAAGGTTGCAGGTTATCAGGTGCCGGTAGAAAGCCAGGGCCCATTGCAAGAGTTAAAGGCTGATTTGAAGGCCTCTGATGAGCCGTCATACACGCCAGCACAAGCCAATTTGAACCACCCGTTGAATGTTATCAAGGCCTTGCAAAGTCACGTGACTGATGACATGACAGTTTCGACCGATATTGGCTCACACTATATTTGGATGGCCCGCCACTTTAAGTCGTATGTTGCTCGTCACTTCTTGACGTCTAATGGAATGCAGACACTTGGGGTCGGCCTGCCTTGGGCAATGGCCGCTGCGCTGGTTCGTCCGAATGCCAAATCAGTTTCTGTTTCTGGTGATGGTGGATTCTTCTTTTCTGCAATGGAATTGGAGACAGCCGTCCGTTTGCATTTGAACACGGTGCATATCGTCTGGAATGATAATGCCCATTATGATATGGTTAAGTTTCAAGAGGAAATGAAGTATGACGGTCAAGCTGCCGGTGTTGACTTTGGTCACATTGATATCGTGAAATACGCAGAGGCCTTTGGTGCTAAGGGACTGCGTGTTGAAACACCAGTTGATCTTGATGCGGTTTTGACAGAAGCCTTTGCAACAGAGGGGCCAGTTGTTGTTGACATACCCGTTGATTATTCACACAATTTTGAATTAGGATCTCAGTTGATTGAATCGGAGGGGTAATGTTGGTTTGGTTATCGGCCAAAAGATCCTTTTATTTGAACTAATGCCACCCTCACAACTTCATTAATGAAAAAAGCCTTTCAGAAAAATTATCTGAAAGGCTTTTTTAGTAGGCCAATGCTGATTTTATTGCTGGTTAGCTACCCAAGCTGGGAGGACAATTTGGTCGATTAATTCTTCTGGTTTTGGTGCTTGCTGGGTGGCAATAAACGAATAGTAGCGGCGGAGATTACCCAGGAGCATTAAGACCTCTTTGGTGGGAACTGTCTTTAATTCACCGCGATTGATAGCCCGAGTAGCTAACAAAGTTCCAAGCTCGACGGCACCTTCCTCGGCCTTTTTTAAGAGGTCATCATTGATGGTTTCACCATTGATGGCTTGATAGAGTGTAAATTTAATCAAATATTGGTTAATGCGTTCATGCAGTCCCTCAATTTGCCGGGCGTTTTCAATGAGGTCTCCACGCAGGCTGCCAGTATCGGGAAAGGATTGGGGATCTAAATCCTCTGGGAACCCAGAATTTTCGTGTGCCCAGTGGTGGACCGCATCCACTAAGAGGGCCGATGGTGAGTCCCACCGACGATACAAGACACTCCTGGATGTTTGGGCAAAATGAGCAACATTTTTAAAAGTCACTGCATCGATACCTTGTTGGTCAAAAAGGTGTAATGCTACCGCATAGATTGTTTGTTCGAGGGCTAACCCACGTTTTCTGGTTTGCGTTTCTTTTTCCATAAAAATAGTTTAACACAAAAAATAAGAAACGTTATGTATCTTATTGACTTTTGTTTAATAGCCGAGTATATTAATCAGCGAATTAAAATAGAGAACAAAACGTTCCTTATTTTTTTCAAATAAACTAAACAGAGTGGAAAAATGGAAATTAAAAAAATACGCAATGTTGCGCTGATTTTGGCTTTTGGCCTTTTGGCGCCGATGCTTGATACAACTATGACCAATATCGCTGTTAACGATATCGGTCGTGATTTACATACTACACTAGGGAATGTGCAATGGATTATTACAGCCTACGGTTTGGCCACCAGTATTGCTTTGCCGTTTTCGGGCTGGTTAACGCAGCGCTTTAATGGAAAATTTGTTTTTTTGGCAGCGCAACTATTCTTCGGCTTGTCTTCGGTGGGGGCAGCATTAAGTCATGACATTAATGTCTTGATTTTGTACCGAGTCATTCAGGGCTTTGCGGCTGGTTTGATTATTCCCCTAGTCACAACCATGCTGGTCAATTTAGCACCGCGTGAACATTTGCAAAAATTGATGATGGTCGTGATGTTGCCAATTATGGTTGGCCCCATTTTTGGTCCAATTATTGGAGCACTTGTTGTTGAATATGGCAATTGGCAATGGATTTTTTGGATCAACGTACCAATTATGGTTATTGCAACAGGCATGAATATTTGGAAGGTACCAAATATTCCAGCCTTGAATAAAGCAGCACGGATTGATGCTCTTGGTATTGCTTTGCTAGGATTAGGTTCGGCCACTGTTATTTATGGCCTTTCGCGTGCTGGCGATTGGGCCAGCTTTAACAATGCCGACACCCGTCTCTATGTGACTGCTGGGTTATTGGCCTTTGTGGCCTATTGGATTTGGGCGAGGTACAAAAAAGACCAAGCAGTTTTGCCACTTGCTTTGTTTAAGTCGCCAGTTTACTCAGCGACAACGATTAACTTGGTTTTAGCTGGGATGGTAACGAATGGTCCAATGCTGATTTTACCATTGTACTTCCAACAAGGGCGGTCGCTGTCTGTTTTAGCAACCGGACTTTGGTTACTGCCCCAGGGAATTGGGATGCTGTTGATTCGTCCGGTCTTGTTGAAATTACTCGAGCACATCGGAGTTCGCTATGTGGTTTGGCTGGCCCTTTCATTGACCTTAATTGGGACGATTCCATTTGGTTGGATTAATAGCAACACGAACATGGGCATTGTTAGTGTTACGCTCTTTGTTCGTGGCCTTGGGGTTGGTGGTGTGATTATGCCACTGATGACCACAATTCTCTTGGGGATGGAAAAGGAATTGATTCCGCAAGCCAACATTGGCGCACGAATTTTTCAAAACGTTGGTGGCGCCTTCGGTTCAGCACTAGTGGCCACTGTCGTTGCCGCTTACATTGTGATCCACCCGGCCTTTGGTGCCAACATTGTTGCTTATCAACATGCCTTTTGGTGGTCGATGGCTATTACCGTTGTGATGTTTATTCCGGCCGTTTTTTTGCCAAAGCAAGTTGAGCCAAAGAGTTAACGCACTGACAACGAAGTCAATTGTAAAGAAAAAGTATCCATCGGTTTGTCTCACTAATTTTAAATCAGCGGGGCAGTGGTGGATACTTTTTTGTTTGAATAAAAATTTTCTGATTTAGTTTTTAGCTGGTCCTACAGATCGTTGAATCTTTGCTAACACCGCCCGGGCGATTGGCCCAACAACTAATATTTGCATTGGTAAGGACAAAAGCAGGTTGAAAAGCCAAGCCTTTGGATAGGCTGCTAGTGAGTGTCCTTTGATTAAGATACCAAAGAAGGACATGCAAGTAACCATGCCCAAAACCATCAGTATGGAGATGGTTAGAGGAATCTGGAGACCATCCGTTGCTTTGAAGCGGGGAAATATGTGCTTGAAAGCCAGCATCTTAGCCAAGGGACCAACGAGGAAACCGTCAAAAACCAAGGCAACGATTAAAGCAAGGGGGTAACCAACGATGACTTCGTGCCAGAAACCATCTGTTAGCCCGTCAGCGAGGTAAATATTGTAAATGGACATACCCAAAACCATCAGGCCAGCCATCATTAACATGAAAATTAGTTCTTCTCTAAAATTATGTGGCATTCATCAATGCTCCTTTTCTTATTAATTCCAACTTAGCATATAAAATTTTTTCTCGTAAGTAAGGATTTAATGAGAATTACTAGAAAAATATGTAGACGTCAGATGGGCACCATGTGTAATCTAAATTAACTACTTATTTTTTCAAATGGGTCATCAGCACTAGAAAAAAGCCATGGATAGTCATTGACTGTTTTCAGTGTCAGTGGCTGATGTTTGAGGCTGTGATCATTGGTCAGTTTTTTTGATATACGGTATGCTCAATTGTTATTTAGAAGACAGTTAGCGTCAAAGTGATGACAAATGGATGATTTCCTGCTATGCTGTAATTACATTGGAATGTTACTGCAATGATATTGCGGTGAATTCGTTGATTTTTACGGGAGTTTTACATGAAGGCAGCTGTTTGGCACGGAGTCAAAGACATCAGAATTGAAGAAGTGGATCTGAAACCACTGGCTCGCGATGAGGTGACGATTAAGGTCGCTTATGCTGGGATTTGTGGTAGTGATCTTCATGAGTATCAAGAAGGACCGGTCTTAATTCCAACGACTTTTCCTGATCCGTTGACAAATGAAGCGGCACCGATTGTTCTTGGCCATGAATTTTCAGGAGTCGTTGAAGCTGTTGGCCCTGATGTCTACGATTTTCAGGTAGGTGATTATGTGGTGGTTAATCCGACAATTACCAAGCGAGAATCCCCTGATGATGTTGATGTTTATGACGGTTATAGCTTTATTGGACTGAGTAAGGATGGTGGGCTAGCCCCCTATGCGAACGTTTCGGTTCAAAATCTCTACCATCTGCCCCAGACTTTTTCGTTAAAATCAGCCGCAGTCATGGAACCTGCGTCTGTTGCTGTTCAGGCGGTTAAGGAAGCGGATCTAACTTTTGGTCAGACTGTGGTCATTTTTGGTGCTGGTCCAATTGGTGTCTTGTTAGCGGAGGTCGCACGTGCCGCGGGCGCTTCACAAATCGTTGTTGTTGATTTATCAGAAATCCGGCTGCAAAAGGCTCTAGAGATGGGGGCGACTGATACGGTTAATGCCAGTCAAGTTGTTGATGTTGAACAAAAAATTGCCCAGATTTTGCCGGAAGGAGCGGATTCATCCTTTGAGGTGGCTGGAGTTCAAGAAACTTTTGACCAAGCAATCTCTGTGACGAAACCACGTGGTTGTGTTGTAGTCGTTTCGATTTTTTCGCAACCAATTCGTTTAGATATCCGTAAAGTTATGAACGCCGGTGTGCGAATTACGACTACCATTGCCTATTCACGCCAAACTTTCCAACAAACAATCGATTTAGTTACTAGTGGCCGACTCAAGGTCGAACCAGTGATTACTTCTGAAATTCGCTTAGCTGATTTTTTGAAGAAGGGATTATTGCCGTTAATTAATGATTCTTCTGAAGAAAAAATCTTGGTGAACCTAACTAAAAGTAAATAAATAGTGCGAAAAAACTTTCACTTTGAAAGTTTTTTTTATTAGTTCTACGTAAGTTTTTAATGAACGTAATGCAGGAAAGATAAGGCCCGAAGAGGCAAATAACAAATCACTAATCAGAAACATTGCCAGCTATGGGAATGTTTTTTTATTTTTATGTTTACAAATGTAAACAAGGAAGTTATACTGATTTTGTTTACATTTGTAAACAGATTTGTTTTGGTGAACGGAGGAGAAAACAATCATTAACATTACTGATACCGAACAAGTGGTTATGCGGATTATTTGGACGAAGAAGCGGGCAACTAGTCGTGAAATTGTGGAGGAAGCGCAGTTATCACATGACTGGTCGGCTTCGACCGTCAAAACGTTAATTCGACGTTTGACGGATAAGGACATGATTGCAGTCGATAAATCAGCAAAGGTCTTTACCTACGTGCCGGTTGTGGCTGAATATGAGGCAATCGATGATCACGCTAACCGTTTTTTTGACTCCGTTTGTGACGCCTATAAGGGGACGCTCTTAACGGCACTTATGAAAGCAGAACCGTTGAGCAAAACAGACATTCAAAATATTCGAGCAATCCTTGATGAACGCGAACCGAGTGCTCCAGACCAGGTTGCTTGTCATTGTCTTCATGAAGATGGTGATTCTTGCGCAATGGTTAATCGTTAAAACAAAAACATGACGAATTAACGAACGGTATTTACAAAAGCAAAGTTAGGAGTATTTTATGGATAAGATTTTGATGATGGCCACGGGCTTAGCTTTGATGGCCTTTATTATTTGGTGGTTCTTTGGTCAACATAAAATTGAAAGTGCATCAGCAATTCTTGGAGAACAGGGGCAGACCGTTGATATTCAAGTTAATGGTGGCTATGCCCCTGAGCACATCGTCTTGCAAAAAGGAGTACCAGCGACCTTGAATTTCACTCGCACTGATCCTTCTGGTTGTTTGGATCACGTGGTTTTTGCTGATTTTGGCATTAACCGGGAATTACCACAAGGTCAAAAAGTGTCTATCAATATCAATCCCGACCAACCCGGAAAGTACCAATGGGCTTGTGGGATGAATATGTTCCATGGTCAGGTAACCGTTGAATAAGGGAGTTTCATATCAAGATGAAACTAATCAGTTTACGTATAAGAAGGAGACAGTTATGGCAAAGAAAGTAGAACAAACAGTCACAGTTGACGGACAATACCAACCAAAGGTGGTGACTTTTCAAAAGGGTGACCAAGCAACATTAACCTTTAAGCGGATTAGTGAGAGCGGTTGTTTAGACACTGTTCAGTTACATGATTTTGGCTTCCAATCCAAGTTGCCATTAAATGAGGAGATCAGCTTTGCCATTCCGACTGACCAGGCTGGCGAATTTGAATTTGCTTGTGGCATGAACATGGTCAAGGGAAAGGTTATCGTTCAATCGGTTTAAAGAGTTTACGAGGTAAAAAACAGATGCAAAAATTGACAACCAGCAGGCGCTTTATGCTTGCCCTGTTTTTCTCAGCGCCGATGCTCGTTCAGATGGTTTTGATGCCTTTTGACTTTCACTTACCAGGTGGCGCGGGCACAGAATTTGGGTTGACAACAATTGTCATGGCAGTGTCCGCCGTACCATTTTTAAAGTCAGCTTGGTCATCCTTTAAAAAGCACCATTCGAACATGGATACGCTTGTTGCGATTGGAACAATGACGGCTTATCTTTATAGCATTGATGCAATGCTTGTTGGACAGCCAGTCTTTTTTGAAGGGGCGGCCTTGGTCGTGACCTTTATTTTGTTGGGACAAGTTTTCGAGGAACGGATGCGTCAAAATGCTGCCAATGCCGTTGAAAAGTTGTTAGACCTGCAAGCCAAGGAGGCCATCGTTATTGTTGATGGACAGGAAGTGACCATTCCATTAGATCAGGTGGTTACCGGTGATTTGGTTAAGGTCTTACCTGGACAAAAAATTGCCGTGGATGGCACGATCGTCACTGGTCAGTCAACGGTTGATGAATCGATGGTGACAGGTGAAAGTCTGCCGGTCGGGAAAAAGGCCGGTGATGTCGTCATTGGTGCAACCATCAATATCAGTGGTTCCTTTGTCTTTAAAGTTGACAAGGTTGGTGAAGAAACGATGCTTGCTCAAATCGTGGAGATGGTCAAGAAGGCCCAAACCAGTCGGGCACCAATTCAAAAGCTGACGGACCGGGTTTCAAGTATCTTTGTGCCGGTTGTCTTAATTTTGGCGATTGCGACTTTTCTGATTTGGTATGTCTTCCTTGGTTCCGCCTTGTCAACGGCATTGGTATTCGCTATTTCCATTTTAGTTATCGCATGTCCCTGTGCACTCGGACTGGCAACACCGACCGCACTGATGGTCGGGACTGGCTTGAGTGCCAAGCACGGTATCTTAATTAAGAACGGAGAAGTGCTGGAAACTGTCAACCAGGTTAAAACCGTCATCTTTGATAAGACTGGGACGATTACGGTTGGTCAACCAGTTGTGACCGATGTGATTGGTCCGGAAGAAAAGATGATGACTTTAGCTAGTCAATTGGAGAAAAACTCTGAACATCCTTTGGCCAGCGCCGTTTTGAATTATGCTGAAAAATTAGGCTTGAAGAGCCAAAAGAGTGCGAAGAATTTTGCTGCGATTGAAGGCCAGGGTGTTATGGGCGAAGTGAATGGTCAAATGGCCTTTGTTGGGAATAGCCGTTTGTTGGCCGAGCACCAAATTGATCCTGATTTACAAAAGAAGATGGAAGAATTGCAGTCTGAAGCTAAAACCGTGGTCTTGGTTGGTGAAGTCGATCATGTGATTGGTTTGATTGCTATTCAAGACGTCCCTAAGGCAAGTTCGAAAAAGGCGCTTGCTGACTTGAAGGCACGGGGATTGAAGACGGTGATGCTGACCGGCGATAACCAGTTGGTAGCAGAGGCAATCGCCGACCAGGTTGGAATCGACAAGGTTATTGCAGAAGTCATGCCAAATGACAAGGCTGATCATGTTCAAGTTTTTCAGCAGGATGATGCTGTCGCTTTCGTTGGCGACGGAATTAACGATGCACCGGCACTTTCAACTGCTAATGTCGGAATTGCCATGGGATCCGGAACGGATGTTGCGATTGAATCTGCCGACATTATCTTAGTTAAGAATGATTTGCAGGATGTGGCGACAGCCATTGAGCTAAGTACCAAAATCTTTAATCGAATTAAGTTGAACTTATTTTGGGCATTTATCTATAACGTTTTGGGTATTCCTGTTGCAGCGGGTCTCTTTTATGGTATTGGCTTTATTCTGAGTCCAGAATTAGCTGGGTTCGCCATGGCCTTCAGCTCATTATCAGTGGTCACCAGCTCTTTGTTATTGAACAAAACGAGGTTAAAAACCTTAACTGCTAAGAAAAATTTGGCATAAAAAAGGATGAGCATCACTAAGATGGTCATCCTTTTTTGTCGATTTTATCTTTATTTTTTCTGACTATTTTTTCTTGCTTGCTCTGCTTTTTCTAAGTTGCTTTGAAAGTCTTGCCTTTTTTTGAAATGAGTGTATAGTAATTTTGGTTGACGAGTCGAAACGACCTGTCATTTCGACTCGTTGAAAAGCATTCAGCAAAAGGAGGCTGTTGATGTACGATTTGTTGATTTTATCAATGCTAAGCTCACGAGACATGTCGGGTTATAAGCTTGCCATCGTTTTGGGCTCAACGGTGGTACCGAGACGCAAGATATCAAATGGGGTTTTATACCCAGTTTTAAGTCGAATGGAAAAAGCCGGCTTTATCCAGAGTGTTGACGGAAAGGTCCGTAATTCGAAAATTTTTCATATTACTGACTTAGGTCACGAACGACTAATCGAATTAATCAACGAGCCGGTTGCCCAGGATGCTAATCGTGATAATTTTTATCATTTTAAGTGTCGGTCCTTTTCATATTTGACAAAAGATAAGCAAAACAAAATTTTAACTGATTATCGTAATGCGATTTTAACGGATCGCAATGTTTATCAAGAACTGTCGACCCACTACCGAGAAGAGACGAATGACCATCCCGACCGGACTGATTTTTACCGCTGGGGGCTGAAAACAATTACCTTAAAGGATAACTTGGCATTAACCAAACTGGCCTGGATTGATGAAGCTCTGCAAGAGTTAAAGGAGAATGAAACATGAATAATACAAATAAGCGCTCGATTAAGCGCTGGTTGGCACTCTTAGCATTATCTTTGGGTGTCTTCATGGGCTTGTTGGACGTGAATATTGTCAATGTTGCTCTGCCAACTATGGTAAAGAGCTTTCAGACCACTTTTAGTAATGTCCAATGGGTTATTAGTGCCTACACCATTTCATATGCTGTCGTGATTTTAGTTTTGTCAAAGTTGGCTGATATGTACGGTCGCAAGAAGATGTTTTTGACATGTATGATCATCTTCGTGGTCGCTTCCGGAGTCAACGGATTAGCACCTAACTTGTTAGTTTTGGATATCGGTCGTGCTGTGCAGGCCTTGGGTGGTGGAGGATTGATGACCATCTCAATGGCATTGGTTGCTTCTATTTTTGAGGGCAAGGAACGTGGCTTTGCCATGGGAATTTTGGGTTCTGTCATGGGGCTTTCAACTGTTTCAGGTCCATTAATTGGTGGTATCTTGTCTGAAGCCTTTGGTTGGCCAGCCATCTTTTATGTCAACGTGCCCATTGGGATTTTTGCAGCAATCTTAGTTTGGTTGACGGTAGCAGAAACACCAAGTTATGGTCAGGGACAAAAGATTGACTTTGCGGGTATGCTTCTTTCAGCCGTCGCTATCTTTTCAGCCGTCTTTGGTTTGATTCAAAAGGAAGATAACCCACACCTAGCCTGGACAAGTCCTAGGATTGCCTTGTGGCTGCTAGCTGCAGTGATTTTGTTGGCTATCTTTATCTTTGTTGAGTTGAAGATTGACAAGCCAATGATGAATCTGGCGCTCTTTAAGAATAAGAACTTTGTCGGAGCGGTACTGGTTGCCTTTGCACTCGGATCTGCCATTTATTCAAACAACGTTTTCTTGACGTCTTTGATGCAAAACTATATGGGTTATTCCGCCTTTAGTACGGGTATTCGTCAAATTCCATTAACGATGTGGGCGCTTTTACTGGGACCAGTGACAGGTTATTTGAGCAGTAAATTTTCAACGCGTAAGTTGATTTCTGGCTCATTGCTGTTGTCTGCCTTGTCTTTCTTAGTTTTCTTAAACGCTATGACCACCAAGTTAGCTTATACTGATTTATTGGTACCAATGGTTTTATTGGGAATTTCAAATGCTTTGATTAATCCTTTACTGAATACGGCTGGCTTGGCTGGTGCCAAACCCGAAGAGATTGGGATGACCTCTGGATTGATCAATGTCTTTCGTCAATTGGGTGTTTCCTTTGGTGTCGTTATCCTTGGTTTGTCACAAACGAATCAGTATGACAATTATTTGAACAAGCATCTGAACTTTGCCGGTGTTCCTGCAGAAGTGCTTGTTGCCATTAAGCATGCATTAATCGATGCTGGTCCATTTGCTAGCCAAGCTTTTGTGACCAGTACGAAAATGATGCATTTACCATTCCATTCAGCCCTGAAGGTGGTAACTGACAATGCTTTCTTCGCTGGCATGCGTGGTGTCACGGTTGCTTCACTTTTGATTACCGCTGTTGGTGGTGTTTTGGCCTTTTTCTTGTTACAAGATCCAGTTAAAAGGGAAAACTAGGCAAATCAGGAGGGAATTAAATGTCATTAACAGTAGCTGAACAAGTAGCAACCAGGACAGAGCTGCAGAAAAATTTTGCGATTCTGAATTGGCCAGTTGAACGAGTAGCGGCTGCTTTGCAGACAACGCCAGCGCATTTACAAGCTGTTTTGGCATTGAAACCAGCCGCTATTGAAGAACCTTGGATTTTAAAGCATTTTTTAGAAGAAGAAATTCGCTTAGCGGGTCGAGAGCCAGTGCCGTTCACGGTACTTGTCGGTAATCCTAAGGATTACTGGTTTTTAAAGCAACGTCGCATTCAAAGCGGTGTGCTCACGACGAAATAGGTAAAAAAGGCCAGCACTCAAATTGTGAGTGCTGGCCTTTTATGCTAATTTTTTTGGGTGTGCCATTCGAGTAGGTACACCAATACTGCCGGTAATAAAATTAATACCAAGAAAACTGGGTAAATGCTAACACTGTTTTGTATTGCCATTTGTCGATTGATTTCTTGTTGGTAAAGGAAATTACCCGAAAAGGCAAAACTCCCAGTCCCGATGATGATCATCAGTTTGAAATAGCGGGGACGAACTAAGTTATCGCTTTGATTATTTGTGTGTAGTGGTAAAAGAATAATGGCCACGATTGCCACAAAAAGACTAAATGCCAAATTATATTCAATTGGATTGAGGTGCCTGGATAAGGCCGTCAAAGCCAGGGGGATTAATGCCAATAAGGACAGCAGGTTTTTCTGTTGATGTTTAAACAAGTAGTCTTCTCCTTAATTTTTACTTCTCTTGAATTCAGGTACGATTTTAACATGATTGCTCAACAAAATGCAAAGTTAACAAATAAGAATTGTAAGAATGTTGGATAAGAGCAAAATGGTGGAGGTTGACGCTTTTTTATTTTAAATAGGTGAAGGAAAAGAGATTAATCAATGGCTGATTTTATGAATAAACGATGAGGGAATGATTACACCTTTAAAAAATAATTAAAAATTAATGTTGATATTTTTTCAAAGCGTTGTATAATTCAATTAAGGAAATGGCCGGCCGTTTCCAAAAAAGGATTAAGTTCTTGGAGGTACTGTCTATGAAGAACAAGTTTTCTCTGAACACAAAGATGATGTTGAGCAAAAACTCAGCCATCGTAAACAATTCCTTGGCAAACGCCAAATCCTTGCAGGCAGCGTTCTTGATGAAACGTGAGGCCAACCCGGTCAGTCCGGGTTAGGATGGAAGCGAATTCACAAAACATTTATCCTACAACAAGTTAAAATCATGCAGTCTTAGGGACTGCGCCCCGAAAGCCCGACACTTTCGGGGGTTTTTTAGTACTTAAAAAAGCAACTAGCCTTGGTATTTTTGGGGTTACAAGGATGGTTGCGGTTGGAATTAAAAGTTCGATTCGATCATTAGTCGTCGGCACAATTGAACCTGATTTTTGCTGATCAGTGGTCTTTTGAGCTACTTAAACCGGGCCGCCAATGAGTCATGTAGTCAAAGCAGAAATCCGCTCGCTTCAAAGCAAAATATGGGGACCCAATTCGCATTCAGTAAGGATTCGAGGTTGATTGTTTATCGGGCGCTGAGTCGCCATGCCAGTACTGAGGGGGCAATTTGTGGCCGTACCTTCTGGCGAGGGCTTTGGGATGACCGGGTACTTGCGCTTGTCTGATATTAAATCAGAACAAGATTGAATAAAAGCGATTCAGCACTTTAACAATTTTTCATTAATTAAAAAGAAACTCACTTAATGATTATTAAGTGAGTCTCTTTTTTTATAAGTGAACTTATAATATTTGGTCTTTTTGTTGCTTACGGACCTCTGTTAGTTGGTTATTAATCGAAGCTAGCATCTCCATCTGCATCTTTTGAATTTGCATATTATTCGGTTGGTCTTGCTGGATGAGGTGGTCAATCTTTGAGTGAAGAATTCTGATTTCTTCTTCCGATTTCAAGTTAACGTGATAATCGTTTTTTGATTCCATGCGGTCATAGTTACTGGACCGATTTTGGCTCATCATGATTAGGGGCGCTTGGATGGCAGCGATAATACTCAAAAAGAGGTTCAAGAGAATGAATGGAAATGGATCAAAGTGGAGACCAAACAGATGGGTGGAGTTAATCAAGATCCAGACGACGATGATACCGACAAAGGAAATGACAAAGGGCCATGAACCACCAAAACGAGCAACGGCGTCGGCGACTTTTTGACCAAACGTCAATGTGGTTTCCAATTGCTTTTCAACATCAATTACACGATAACTATCCTTGGACATTAACCGTGTCATCCGCTCATTGATTTGCCGATTTTTGTGCGAGTCGTCACTGATCATTTTATCCATTTTTTGGAGACGGTAGCGCACGAGGTGTTCGCTGCAAATAAAGCTATTATTGGCAACCTTTGGATAGTCTTTTTGAATCAGTGCCACGATATAAGGGTCCAGTTCATGGATAAAGTTACCATCAATCATATCGTATTCGCGGTGGTCGACCAGGCACCAAAGCGCATCGTTTACCTGTACTTTTTCATTCTTTTTCATGATTCATCCCCTCTAGAATATGTATGAAGTCACTAAACGGCGTCAAAACAGTACCGTTTAATACTTGCTTATTAAGATTATTTTAACATAGTAACAGCTGAGCAGTTGGTACCAGGAACTGATTTAAGAAAATTTAAAAAAATAGAATTTCGGACTACAAGCAGTTGGCTAACAGAAAAATGCTATAATCTAGTTAATAACACCGCTTTTTCAAGAGGTGAGAATTTGAGGGAAATTGATGTTTATTAAGCGCAGCTTTCAAATTGCTTTTTCTGCTTTTATCGTATTGTTATTGTTAAATCAGGCATTGAACCAGCACCTTGAAAATCTAATTGCGATTTTATTGTTGATGCCGGCCTTAATGGCCGGTTATTCGGCGATTATGCATCTTGATTTTGTCAAAAAGCCAGCATTTTTGCTGGTCGTTACGGTACTTTGTACTGCCCTCAATCTCTTATTATTACTTTATGTTGCACTTCGTTTTCAAATTAACGATGTTTCGGACCCATTGAACGTTCAAATTAAGGCGACCGAACTCTTACATGGCAATCAGAATTGGCATAGCAATTTTGACGGAAGTCAGGAATACTTTTATGTTTATCCAAACCTCGTTTTCTTTACTATTTTGATTAGTAAAGTAATGGCCTTCGCCCAGTCGGTTGGTCTTTCTATTCAACTGGCATTGCGGCTGATGAACTTTTTCTTGTTAGCAATGGTGACAATATTTACCTTGCTGACGAGCTGGCGCTTAAGTAAGAACATCAGGGCGCTTGCCTTGACGGCGGTTATTTTACTTTTTTACCCAGTTATGTATCTTTATCCGAATATGGTGACCTATACGGATACTTGGGCTATTTCTTGTACCACGGTCGTCTTTTATGTAGTGGCTGTTGTCCTCACGAGTCAACGACGCTTGGTAATAGTGGGGGCTAATCTGGCCCTGATTCTCGTGTATGGCTTACTCTATGCGATTAAGCCCAATATGATAATTTTACTGCCAGCGGTGTTAGCTTTGATTTTCATGACTTTCTTTTTGAAAATGCCCGAAAAATGGCGGGTGGTGCTGATTACCGTTTCCCTCGCTTTAGGAATCGTCATGGCTACAATAACGACAAAGTCACTTGCCAGCTCTAATGGTTACAGTCAAAGTGCACAGAAAAAGATTGCCTTACCGGCAACCCATTGGATTAATATGGGATTAAACCCGTTTGGATCGAGTGGCAAGGGCGCTTATGATTTCAATGACGAAAGCCTTGATATTGAGCGCAAACTCGAAAAGAAAACCTATTTAACGACGGATTCTATCAAAGATCGCCTACAAATGCTTGGCCTTGGCGGTTGGTTGAAATTAGCTTTTGATAAGTCCCAGACTTTGCTTGGAACCCCACTCTTTGGCTTTGGTCGGTATGCCAGTGGTTATGCGCAGGCGCCGGGATATTATCTTCACCATCAGGTGATGCTAACGACCTTTTTTGCCATCATTGCTACGACCACCGTCTTATTGGTAGGGGGCCAGCTCTTAATTAAAGTTTGGCAACCCTATGGGGATCAACCAATTACAACAAATCAAAGAGCTTTTACTTACCTAATTGGACTGGCAGCCATTGGCTTGACCATCTTTCATACTTTTATTTGGGAAGTTGAACCACGATATTTTTTACCAATGCTCTACCCCGTAATAACCCTGATTGGCATGGTGGGGGGCGTTCAGCGCTTGCCCGCATTGCAAATCGTTCGGTCACAAGTAAACGTTAATTGGATAAAACTCCTAGTTTTGCCTATTGCGAGCATCCTTTTCTTAGAATTGACACTTTCTTCAGCAAAAAGTATTCCTGGGATTGCTTACGGGAACATGGAATATCCAATTCGCTTAGCAATCCTGCAACCGGTCAAGGCACCAGCAGAACTACGTTTTTCATTGCCAGTGCCAGAAACAGTTAATGTTTTAAAAGTCAATATCCGTCCCGAACCTGGTCAAAGGGTTGCGCTTAGTACTGGTCAGCAATTGAAACCCAGAAAGGATCACTATGCCTTGGAAAAACGGTTTGCGGCCAACCGGAATGTTGAGGTTGTTATTCACCGGGATGACGCCAAAGCTAAGCGGCCACTGATTTTGTATCGGCAACCAACCTTGTACAAGCAGCTCTTTCACGGTTCGAGCGTGACCATTGATGGTCAACGATATTATCTGCCATACGAAATGGATATCTATGATCGAAAGCCATTTGAATTGCTTGATGTGAATAATCAACCAGTGTTACGTTAATTGTGCTTTGCAATTCGTCTGTGATATGCAGATTTTCATTCAGCTACTCCCTTAATTTAGTTTTAAGGAGAGTGGCTTTTTGATTGGTTTGACGCAGGCAGGGAACCATGCTATTCTAATTTTATATAAGTCTTAAAATCAACTCTATCATTATAAGTAAACTTACAAAAGAATAGAAGTAAAGGAAGCAATATGCAATTTATCCCGTTAAATCAGACCAATCGTGATTACTGGCAAGCAATCTATCGTGAGGCATTTCCTGTAAGCGAACAAATTCCTTTTCAAGAACTCAAGCAAAAATCAGTTGATCATGATCAAATCAAAATGATCGTCCTTGCTGATGGCAAACAAAACGTAGGAATCGCTTATTTGGTTGATTTAAAGGATAAAGCTTTTGTGCTTTATTTAGCTGTTGATCAATCAATTCGAGGTCAGGGAATTGGTGGCAAAACACTATCAGCTTTAAAAGAATGCTATCCACAGGGGGTTATCCTTGAATCTGAAAGTACGCTTGAGGATGCTGATAATCAGCAGCAACGTGAAGCTCGCTATCATTTTTATTTGAAAAATGGCTTTATTGACACTAAAAAAATTGCTCATAATATGGGAAGAGACTTTCACTTGTTGACGAGTAATTTGGATTGTTTTGTCGCTGATTATTTAAGTTCGATGAAAATATTAGGACAGACAACCACAGTCATTTAATTTTAATCTTTCTTTGACAATCAACGCTTTAATGCTTCAAAAGATGGATAAGATCATTTTAAATTGATAAATGAGTTTCAATATATACAGTTTTCTGTTTAATTGTCGAAATCACTTCAATATTTTCAAAAGCTAGTTGGCGCTGATCAAATAGCTGTGTCAGCTAAGAAGCAGCCAGTTGGTAGTCCATCATTTTCAAAAAATAAAATGTTACGGTGCGTTCCTTAGCTTGATTGGTTAGACGGTTAATCGTACGAGCAGGTTGTTCAAACTGATAAAACTAAAATGGTTCTAAAAATTTGACAAATTAAAATTCAATGCTATTATTAAATCAATATTAGAAAAAGGGCGGAAGATAATGATGATGCAAATGTGCTGTTCTCGAATGTCAAAACAATAAATGGGTACTTAATCTTGTGTTTGGTTCTCATTGATTGTCGAACGTTATGTTCTATATTTGAGAACCATCATTTGATTTGGACAGCATTGTTATCGTAACAACTTTAGTTCTTTACGTGAGGACTAGTGTCTAGCAGAAATGGTGGATACTAGTCCTTTTTTCTTTGTTTTAAGAAGGGAGCATTGATGAATGAAATTAACCACTGCAACTGAAACGATGACTGATTTGAGTGCCATTCGGCACTACTTTCATCAGCATCCAGAACTTTCCAGTCAAGAATATCAGGCAACAGCATTAATTAAGGCTTACCTAGCTGATTTGGGTTATACGATTATTACGCCAAAGACCTTACAGACCGGTGTGATTGCAGAAATTGGTCCAGAAGGCGCTGCACACACAGTCGCTTTACGGGCCGATATTGATGCCCTACCGATTCAAGAACAAACAAATCTAGACTTTGCTTCTGAGCAAGCCAATATCATGCATGCCTGTGGTCATGATTTTCACCTGACTTCTTTACTGGGGGCCGCTGAAAGAATTAAAGAAAAGGCCGGTAAATTAACGGTCAAAGTTCGACTAATTTTTCAACCGGCAGAGGAAACCCATCTTGGCGCAGAGCAGGTGATTGCTAGTGGTGGTTTGGCAGACGTGGACGTGATTGTTGGTTACCACAATCATCCGAATTTACCCGTTGGTCAAATCAGTGTGGCTAATGGCGGTCGTAATGCGGCTGTTGATCAATTCGCAGTCAAATTAACGGGTGTTGGTGGTCATGCTGCCAAACCCCATGAAAATATTGACCCTATTTTAGCCTTAGCTAGTACCATCACGGCCTTACAAAGTATTGTTAGTCGTTCTCTTGACCCTTACCGACAAAGCGTTTTATCGGTTACCCATATTAAAGGAGGGCAAACATGGAATGTCATTCCGGATAGTACCTGGTTTGAAGGAACAATTCGTACTTTTGGAGACCATGATCGTGAACGGGTCAAAGAGAAGTTCTACCAAATTATCAATGGTCAAGCAGCAACATACGGTGTTTCAGCGGACATTGAGTGGATTCCTGGTCCGCCAGTGCTTGAAAACGATCCAATTTTGACAGACATTTTGGCCGAAAATATTCAGTATCATGCTAATTTAGTGAACTTTCCGCCATCAGCTGGCGGTGAAGACTTTGCTTTTTATACGAGTAAAGTCGCCAGCGTGTTTGCAGAGATTGGTAGTGGTGGTAACTCAGGCTTGCACCATTCTGATTTAATCTTAGATGATGCCGGTTTAGAGACCGCCATCACCTGGTATTATCAGTCTGTTTTACGGTTACAAGACTACTTTATTGAAAAGGGAGAAGAAATATGAAGAAAAAATATTGGTTAACCGGTTTAATTCTTATTTTGGTTGTGCTTGCTGGAATTTGGTCCTTTTATCCGCAGCAGTCTAATAGTAAAAAGGGAACCATTACCTTAGCCAGTTCACCGGGTCCTTACAGCGAGCTCTTTTTAAAGGGCGTAAAACCCATTTTGGAAAAAGAGGGTTATCAGGTCGAAAATAAGTCATTTACTAACTTATTAAATGCCGACATTGCCCTTAGTGAGGGGCAAGTTGATTTAAATGTTGATCAACACACTGCTTATTTGAATAATTTTAATAAAGAAAAGAATGGCCAGTTGACGGCATTAACCAAGATCCCAACAGTTCCAATGGGACTCTACCCCGCACAAAAGCACTCCTTAAAGGCCGTTAGTGAAGGCGATACGATCGCGGTTCCAAATGATCCGTCCAATACGGCACGAGCTTACCAATTACTGGAAAAGGCAGGCTGGATTAAGCTTCGTTCCGGTGTCAATCCAATTACGGCAACTAAAAATGATATTGTTGAAAATAAGTACCATTTGAACTTTAAGGAAATTGATTCATCAACAATTCCACGAGTAGCTGGAGACTTTAGTTACGTGATTCTTCCTGGTTCTGTGGCCTACAATGCTAAGGTTTCATCAAAGAAGATGTTGGTCGCCGAAAAGATCCAAAGTGACTACTATTTGGTAGCAACAACGACAAAAAAGAATGCCAATACTAAGTGGGCAAAGGCTGTCCAGAGGGCCTACGAATCAAAAGAATTTACTAATTATCTGAAGAAACATAATGATGATAACTATTGGGTCATACCATAATAACTAGGTGTGATTGCCGTAAATCAGCGATTCTGTCTGATAGAAGTCAAACTCGTCCCGAGTTTTGACTTCTTTTTATTTGAGTCCTCCTGCGTTTAGCCATTATAATAGGATTAAGTGTACGGCTGAAGTTCTTGATCAAATAACAATGTTTTGTATGACTGGAGAAATTTAAATGGCCAAAAAAAGACAAGTAAGCATCCCCGGACGTCTGATGAAGTACATTTTGCGCGGCCTGCATGTCTTACCTGATTTAACAAACGAGAAGACCTATCGACGCGCTGTTACTGCCAGCCAGAAACCATATCGATTAGCTTTTTTGAACCGGTTACTGTTTGGAGCGGCAGAATATAATGGTCGCAATGATGTTTTGGAAATCAGCCCGAAGGACGTCAACAACCAACAGCTTATTTTTTACCTTCACGGTGGGGGTTATTGGGACCAGCCTTCAATCATGCATTATCGTTTGTTGAAAAAATTGGCTCAAAAAACACAGTACCAAATTATCATGCCAATTTATCCAAAGGCGCCTCAGCACCAGGCCAAAGAAACCATTCAATGGACCAAAGAAGCCTTTCTTGAGACGTTGGAAAAGGAACAGATTGATGCCAAGCAGGTGGTCTTGATGGGCGATTCGGCCGGTGCTGGTCTGGCTTTGTCTCTTTTGCAACAGTTGCGCGATGCGCAACTTGCCTTGCCAAAACAGCTAATTTTGATTTCGCCGTGGTTTGATATTAGTGATACCAACCATGAAATGAAGGCTGTGCAACGCTTTGACCCCATGTTAGACCTAGCCGTTTTAGACATCATGGCTGCCGGTTACCAGGGTGACCTTGCTTTAGATGATCCGTTGATTAGTCCGCTTTATGCTGATTTTTCCAATATGCCAGCCATTAACGTGATTACGGGTACTTATGATGTCTTGCATCCGGATGCCGTCAAGTTTCAGGAAATGGCTGATGAAGAGGGGTGGGATGTGCATACAGCTATTTACCCAGAAATGTACCATGACTTTCCCGAAATTCCGATTCCAGAAGGCAAAGAAGCCATTTGGCAAATGGTCCAGCTAATCAAAGAAAGATAAATCAATGCCCAAAGTCATTCTTGTCACCGGTGCCACTAGCGGTATCGGTTATCAAACCAGTCAATTATTAGCAGAACAGGGACACATCGTTTATGGTGCTGGCCGTCGAGTCAGTCAACTCGCGGACTTAGAAAAAGTTGGGGTGCATTCCATCAAACTAGATTTAACTAACGAAGAATCCTGTCGACAAGCGGTTGCGACCATCTTGGCCGACCAAGGACGGATTGACGTACTGGTTAACAATGCGGGGTACGGCTCTTATGGTGCCGTTGAAGACGTCGCCCTGACAGAGGCCAGGCGTCAGTTTGATGTTAACTTATTTGGTTTAGCCCAGCTAATCAAATTAGTTTTGCCAACTATGCGCAAACAACAATCCGGGCGAATTATTAATGTCTCGTCGATGGCCGGACGAATGGCCAGCTACTTTGGTGCCTGGTACCACGCCACTAAGTTTGCTTTAGAGGGCTTTAGCGACTCATTGCGAATGGAGCTGAAGCCGTTTGGGGTCGACGTCGTCTTGGTTGAACCTGGCCTGATTAAAACAGATTGGGGACTGGTTGCCGCCAATCATCTTGCTTCTTCATCTGCCGGTGGTCCATACGAAGCAGCAGCTCGCCAAACAGCCAACGGCATGAAAAAGCAGTATCAGGGGCAATTACCGTCCCAGCCAATCCTGATTGCGAAAACCTTAGTAAAGATTATTAGCCAGAAGAAACCACGGGCTCGTTATTTGCTTGGTTTTGCGGCCAAACCATTGGTCTTCTTGCGCACGATTTTACCAGCTCGATGGTTTGATGCATTGATGCGCCGTATTGTGAAGAATTAAATCAGTGCTGATTTAATCAACAAATTATAAATTAGTTTCAATATACTACAAGGCCCCGGTAGACATACACGCCGAGCCCTTGTATGCATTGCGATTGGGTATGTTTAACATATGGACATTTTGATTCATGCACATGCAGGGGATGCTGGCCGTGTATGTAGTGGTCAGAAAAATGTTGGTTCAATCGCTTGATGTATTTATTGTTGGTCGAAAAAGGGTGTTAAAAAAGGATACATTAGACATTTGCTAAAAACCCTCAAGAATTCTAATCCATGTCAGCTTTCGTGAGGATGCATGGTTGAAAATTTTGTCGTTTTTTTATGAAGCAAAAAGGGAGCAATTAGTATGGAACATTATCACCGTGCCTTTGGCGTCTATGGCATTCTGTATCAAGAACACCGCGGTTTAGTTGTTATTAAGAAGAATGTGGGTCCTTATCTGAACCGCTATGATTTACCAGGCGGTAGTCTTGAAGCAGGTGAACCACTTGACCATGTGCTAGTCCGTGAGGTAAAAGAGGAAACTGATTTGACGGTCGAAAGCGCCAGACAAATTGGAACGACTAGTTTCATTTATCCATGGCGGTATTTAGATTTCAATATGAACCAGCATATTGCAGTTTTTTATGAGGTTGAAAGGGTCAGTGGTGGGTTAACGAAAAGTCCACTACAATTTTTCGGTCAAGATTCCATTGGGTCCTTGTTTGTCTCGCTTGATTTGTTAACAGAACAAAATAGTTCACCCTTGGTATTGAAAGCGAAGGAATACCTGTTGCATAACAAACATTTTGATACTGCGGATTCCCGTTTTTCACAGTGGAAAGTCTTGACTAAACCTGTTTTTTAGGCGGTTGCTGGCCGTTCGACCCATTCACTTTATAAAGGATTAATTATTTCTAATCACGTCGTGATTAACCAGCAATCAGACGAAATAATCAGGACCGCTAACCGCTGAGAAACAGTACTCATGTTATAATGGTCATTAGGAAAACAGTGGCTGATAGTCACTAATCGAGCGACTTTTGACTAAAAAACGATGTAGCCTTCACTACATCGTTTTTCTCATCAGTAAAGATTAACAATGTTAGACGTCATACAAAGGAGGTTGACGCTTGACCAAGTATTTAATTATTACCGAGAAGCCGAGTGCGCGCCGCAATTTTGAAAAGGCCCTTGGCGGGGCAAAGGGACACGTTGCTCACTATGACTATGAATTAACAAATCTACGCGGCCATGTCATGACTTTAAAGGAGCCAGAAGATCAGGTCCCGGCTAACTTAAAGGCCAAATATAAATCATGGAAACTGGCTGATTTACCATGGGATTTGCAGGATTTATCTTGGAGACGGACTTACATTCGCTCCTGGAACCCCCGTAGTAAGAAATCAGAAAGTACCAAGAGCTTGATTGATGACCTTAAAACGAAGGCTAAAAATGTTGATGGACTGATTATCGCGACCGATACTGACCCATCGGGGGAGGGGGACCTGCTCGCCTGGGAAGCCATTGAAGCGATTAAATGGCAGGGGCAAGTTTTTCGAGCTAATTTTGCAGATGAAAGTCCCAAAAGTTTGATCAAAGCACTCAACGAATTAACTATGATTGCCAGTCAGGACCGGCACGGGGCCTATCAAAAGGGGTTAACTCGCAATAAATGGGACTTTGCCTCGATGCAGTTAACCCGGGCAGCAACAACATTGACTAAAAAGCAAGGCTACTCACTTGTTTCACGGCAAGGCCGGTTAAAATCAGCGATGTTACTGAAAATTTACCAACAACTCCAGGCCATTCAAAACTACCAAAAAATACCATATTTTGAGTACCGTTTCCGCGATGACCAAGGGAATGTCTATGCCAGAGTGGTTGACCCAAAACAAGAAGTGGTTGCCTTCCGCTACCCAAGTCGTGAAGCCTTGCAAGCCGCGGAATCTTTTGAAAAATCAGGACGGGTCCAGCAAGATTCAGTTACTAAAAAAAGTACTAAGCCACCAAAGTTGCTAGACTTATCATCACTTTCCGCCATTTTAGCCAAAGAGGGCTATAAGGCCAAGGAAGTTCTGGCTACTTATCAAAAATTATATGAAGCGCAAATTGTTTCTTATCCGCGAACCGAAGACAAGACAATTACCCCGGAGCAATTTCACGATTTGCTGCCATTAGTTGACCAAATTGCACAAGTAGTGGGGACCGAGGTCGGTTTGTTAACTCACAGAGCTCCCCGAAAAACACATGTTAAAGAAGCGGGTGCCCACGGAGCAAATCGTCCCGGAACAAAGGTGCCCACTAGTTTAGAAGCACTGCAGTCCTATGGTCCATCTGCTCAGCGGATCTATCAAACCTTAGCGAAGAACTTTTTAGCGATGTTCGCCGAGGATTATCATTATCAACAGATTAAAGGGTCGATTGTTGAGTACCCTGATTTTAAAACGACCCTGAATAACCCACTTTCATTAGGGTGGAAAGCTGTTTATCAGGATCAGAATCAAGACCAAGATGAGGAAGGCAATCAGCCGAAAGCCCTGGGTCAACGAGCGGACCGTTTTGTTCACGAGGGACAGAATCCAAAGCCAACAACGCCAACCTGGCAGTGGCTCAAGACCTTTCTGGAAAAAAACGAGATTGGTACGGGAGCCACGCGGACAAGCACTTACGGGGAATTATCCAGCAGTAAAGATGCCTACATTATTGATAAAAAGGGTAAGATTGACCTAACAAGAAACGGGCAGGCCGTGGCCATTCTAGCTCAAAACACTTGGTTAGCCAATCCCAAAACAACGAAGCGGGTTTTTGATATTTTTGATCAAGTTGGCAAATTTGAAATGACCGCTGACCAAGCATTGGACTCAATCGTTAAAACCGTGAACCATGACATTCCCGTGATGGTAAACAATGCTAACCAGTTAGAAGCAGCCTTAGGAAAGCCACAAGCCAAGGCCAAAAAAAGCGTTCCAAAAAAGGAAAAAGCAACCGGCATTTGGCAAGGGACTGAAATCTCCTTTAGCAATGAATTCTCGGGCCACCGTTTTACGGATCAGGAAATTGTTGATTTATTAGCAGGCAAGGTGATCCACTTTCAAGCTAAAAGTCGCCATGGCCGACCGTACGAAGTTTCTGGTAAATTAGCGCAACAGGTTTACCGCAAGCACAAATATGTTGGCTTTAAGCCCAAATTTGAACCGCGCAATAAGAAAAACTAAATCGCAGTAAAAAGTCCCGCAGTTCTTTCTTGAACTGTGGGACTTTTTACTGCGATTAATCTTTTTAGGTATTGATAAAATGAACGGCCGTCTGTAACTTTTAGCGAAAGTCATTTTGAAATGGTTAGGCTAAAGGGGCTTAAATCAACGAAGAAAGATGAGAATCACGGGCGAGTCCTTGTACCTTATTGTGATAGTCCAGATGGCACTGAGATTAGAACCGCTGGGGATGAAGGCAAATTTAGCTGATGACATAAAGTCTATGCAAACCGATTTGGCTTTGCTAATTTTAATGACAATTGTGTCAACGGCGGTTGTTTTGCACCTGTTTGCCTTTCTTGAAATATCTAAGTCACTGTTTTATAATAAAAATTGACTATTCTAAAGTAAAAGTAAAAGTCGGAGGAGGGTTTGATGAATAACTCAAATGCTAAGGAACACTACAAAATGTATAAATCCGGCAAGCAGTGGCTCTTTGCTACCATTACCACCATTGCTCTTGCCGGAGTATTAGGGGTGGTTCAGTCCGGGACCCATCTTGATAATCAGGTAGCGGCTGATACCACGGGGACAACAACTAATGGATTTGATACGACCCCCTACGTGCCAAAGGGCGATCAATCTGGTTTGGGTTCAGTGAGTTTTAGCTCCAAACGCGAGGCACTGATTGGAAAATATGTGGATGCTCTACCGGTTCAAACCAACGTTGCCGCAGATCCGAACAATGCAAGTCAATCGATTAATTACCAAATTAAAAATGTTTATGTGTACTTAAACCCTAATAACATTGTTAATGGGCAGCCGCAGTTAGTTGCTGTTTATGTTCCGGGTAAAACCTCGATTTCGATTTCACCCAATGGGACTCAAAATACCGTTTCGGTTGATATTGGGCAGAACACAGGGCAGTGGAATAATACTGCCTTGCAAGGTTCGATAGCAAATGGGTCAGCAGATACTGGTTGGAATAATATTAAGCAGGTTTATACCCCTGTTGGCAGTTGGCAAGATTTTCAAGTCCCTAGTCTTAGTGACAGCGATGCTGCTAAGTATAACGCCATTCGTTTGTCTTTTGTTTCAAATAAAAATGTTGGTGGTGCCAGTGGAAACCAGGATTACTACCTTAACTTGAACGTTAAGTTTGAAAACGACGCCACGTTGCAACAAGAAATTGCACAGCAAACTCAAGATCAAAAGACGTTGGATGGCTACCGACAAACTGATATCTCGGCACTGGCTAATCAAGGAGACCAAACCAAGACAACCATCTCAAATGATAAGACTTTGACAGCCGCGCAGAAACAGGCCGCTGAAAATCAAGTGGACGCGAATGTTCAAGCAGCACAAGCAAAACTGAATGATACTAGTTATTTGAAGGACTATGCTGCGAATAAGGCTGCTGCTCAGGCTTTGGCTACGCAGTATACATCCGGTAAACCGGTTGATCAGCAACGTAGTGATGAACAAGCAGCACTGACACAGGCTGCTCAGACGCAAACACAGTTAATTGATGCTGATAATGGTTTGACGACCGCTCAAAAAAACAGTCAAAAGGCTGCCATTACAACTGCTTTGAACAATGCTACGCAGGCCTTAAATAATGCAACTGATGCTGATGACATCCAAAATGTTGCTAATAGCGCTGATGCAAGTGCAATTAATAACGGTTATCAAAAGAGTACGACGACACCTGCGCAGCAGCGAGATTCTGCCGTTGCTAACCAAGAGGCAGCTGTGAATGATGCAACTGGAACGAATGGTAAAATCAATTCTGATCCGACTTTGTCAACGGCCGATCGTCAGGCGCGGATTCAAGCCATCAACGATGCCCTGAATACATTAAAGAATTTACCTGATAGCGCGACAGCGCAGAACGTTGCAGATGCTCAGGCAGCAGTTCAAAAAGCCATCAGTGATGGCGAAACTTCAGGAACATCTGTTGACCAACAAAAGACTAATGCAATTGCAAAGTTTAAGGCAGATAACAATGTTGACCAGAAATTACAAGACATCGCTAATGATCCGACTTTAACAGATGTTGAAAAAGCTAGCCAGACAAAGGCAATTACTGATGCAGTTGCCAGTGTTACTAGCAAGATTAATAATGCGACGGATGCTGACGGCATTAACAATGCAGCGGGAGATACAACAGCTGCTGCAACAATTGCTGGTGCCCACCAATCCGCTTCATCCGCTACACAAGCGCAACGACAGCAGGCAGCTTTGTCTGCCGTCACAACTGCTCAACAGCAGGCCAAAGATGCAGTTGATACTGATGCAAACCTAACAACTCAAGAAAAAAGCGATCAAAAGGCGGCAATTGATGCGGCAGCTGCGCAATTAAACGCACAGATTACTGGTTCGGGTGCAACGGCGCAAAATGATGAAAATATCCAAAATAATGCGGCAACAAACTTAAGCGCTTTACACCAGGTTGGTCAAGACCTGTCAGATCGCAAAACGACTGCTGCTCAACAAATTCAAACTCAAGCAGACAGTGCCATAGCAACAATTAAGAATTCAACTTTGCCTGAAAATGAACAGGAAGAACAGATCAAATCTATTCAGGCAGCGGCTGATAGCGCAAAAGCAAAAATTCAAGCAGCTGCTACGGCTGACGATGTCGTGGCAGATTTGAAGAGTGGTAGCCAGACTTTAACAGATTTGGTGAATGCTCAAACCGCCGCAACTACCCAGATTAATGCTGCTGCCACTACGGCCAAGAACGCCATTGATCAAGAAAGTGGCTTAACTGACACAGAAAAAGCTAATCAAAAGACGGCCGTTGATAATGCGGCAGCTGCTGCTAAAGCTCAAGCCAATGCTGCAACTGACGCTAATGACGTGACGACTGCTGCTCAGAGTGGTCAAAATCTGATTAACGGCTTGAACCAAGACAAGAGCACAGCCCGTAACAACGTTGATACGAGTGCTCAAAACGCAAAGGATCAAGTAAACAATAATCAAAACTTGACGCAGGCACAAAAAGATCAGTTGAATACAGCCATTGATAATGCGGCAGCTGCTGCGAAGAATACCATTGATCAAGCGACAACGACTGATGGTGTGACCAACGGCCAAAATGCTGCAGACTTAACGACTGCGGTTAATAATGCTAATAACCCAGCACAAGTAAGTGGCTTAGCAGATGGTGGTTACCAGACACTGGCTGATAAGCAAAAGCAGTTGACAGGCTCAATTGATACTGCTGCTCAGCAGGCCAAAGATGCCATTGATCAAGAAGCTGGTTTGACTGATACAGAAAAAGCCAATCAAAAGGCGGCCATTGATAATGCGGCAACGACTGCTAAGCAGAATGTAACCAATGCACAAAATGCTCAAGCAGCTGCAGATGCCGCTCAGAGTGGTCAAAATCTGATTAGTGGCTTGAACCAAGACAAGAGTAATGCCTATAGCAGTGTTGGTCAGCAAGCTCAAGACGCTCATACGGCTGTTAACAATAATCAAAACTTGACGCAGGCACAAAAAGATCAGTTGAACACGGCCATTGATACTGCGGCAGCTGCTGCGAAGAATACCATTGATCAAGCGACAACCACTGATGGTGTGACCAACGGCCAAAATGCTGCAGACTTAACGACTGCGGTTAATAATGCTAACAACCCAGCACAAGTAAGTGGCTTAGCAGATGGTGGTTACCAGACACTGGCTGATAAGCAAAAGCAGTTGACAGGCTCAATTGATACTGCTGCTACTACGGCCAAAAATGCCATTGATCAAGAAACTGGCTTAACTGATACGGAAAAAACTAATCAAAAGGCGGCCATTGATAACGCGGCAACGACTGCTAAGCAGAATGTAACCAATGCGCAAAATGCTCAAGCAGCTGCGGATGCTGCTCAGAGTGGTCAAAATCTGATTAACGGCTTGAACCAAGACAAGAGCACAGCCCGTAACAACGTTGATACGAGTGCTCAAAACGCAAAGGATCAAGTAAACAATAATCAAAACTTGACGCAGGCACAAAAAGATCAGTTGAACACGGCCATTGATACTGCGGCAGCTGCTGCGAAGAATACCATTGATCAAGCGACAACCACTGATGGTGTGACCAACGGCCAAAATGCTGCAGACTTAACGACTGCGGTTAATAATGCTAACAACCCAGCACAAGTAAGTGGCTTAGCAGATGGTGGTTACCAGACACTGGCTGATAAGCAAAAGCAGTTGACAGGCTCAATTGATACTGCTGCTCAGCAGGCCAAAGATGCCATTGATCAAGAAGCTGGTTTGACTGATACAGAAAAAGCCAATCAAAAGGCGGCCATTGATAATGCGGCAACGACTGCTAAGCAGAATGTAACCAATGCACAAAATGCTCAAGCAGCTGCAGATGCCGCTCAGAGTGGTCAAAATCTGATTAGTGGCTTGAACCAAGACAAGAGTAATGCCTATAGCAGTGTTGGTCAGCAAGCTCAAGACGCTCATACGGCTGTTAACAATAATCAAAACTTGACGCAGGCACAAAAAGATCAGTTGAACACGGCCATTGATACTGCGGCAGCTGCTGCGAAGAATACCATTGATCAAGCGACAACCACTGATGGTGTGACCAACGGCCAAAATGCTGCAGACTTAACGACTGCGGTTAATAATGCTAACAACCCAGCACAAGTAAGTGGCTTAGCAGATGGTGGTTACCAGACACTGGCTGATAAGCAAAAGCAGTTGACAGGCTCAATTGATACTGCTGCTACTACGGCCAAAAATGCCATTGATCAAGAAACTGGCTTAACTGATACGGAAAAAACTAATCAAAAGGCGGCCATTGATAACGCGGCAACGACTGCTAAGCAGAATGTAACCAATGCGCAAAATGCTCAAGCAGCTGCGGATGCTGCTCAGAGTGGTCAAAATCTGATTAACGGCTTGAACCAAGACAAGAGCACAGCCCGTAACAACGTTGATACGAGTGCTCAAAACGCAAAGGATCAAGTAAACAATAATCAAAACTTGACGCAGGCACAAAAAGATCAGTTGAACACGGCCATTGATACTGCGGCAGCTGCTGCGAAGAATACCATTGATCAAGCGACAACCACTGATGGTGTGACCAACGGCCAAAATGCTGCAGACTTAACGACTGCGGTTAATAATGCTAACAACCCAGCACAAGTAAGTGGCTTAGCAGATGGTGGTTACCAGACACTGGCTGATAAGCAAAAGCAGTTGACAGGCTCAATTGATACTGCTGCTACTACGGCCAAAAATGCCATTGATCAAGAAACTGGCTTAACTGATACGGAAAAAACTAATCAAAAGGCGGCCATTGATAACGCGGCAACGACTGCTAAGCAGAATGTAACCAATGCGCAAAATGCTCAAGCAGCTGCGGATGCTGCTCAGAGTGGTCAAAATCTGATTAACGGCTTGAACCAAGACAAGAGCACAGCCCGTAACAACGTTGATACGAGTGCTCAAAACGCAAAGGATCAAGTAAACAATAATCAAAACTTGACGCAGGCACAAAAAGATCAGTTGAACACGGCCATTGATACTGCGGCAGCTGCTGCGAAGAATACCATTGATCAAGCGACAACCACTGATGGTGTGACCAACGGCCAAAATGCTGCAGACTTAACGACTGCGGTTAATAATGCTAACAACCCAGCACAAGTAAGTGGCTTAGCAGATGGTGGTTACCAGACACTGGCTGATAAGCAAAAGCAGTTGGCAGGCTCAATCGATACTGCCGCTACTGCCGCCAAAAATGCCATTGATCAAGAAACTGGCTTAACTGATACGGAAAAAACTAATCAAAAGGCGGCCATTGATAACGCGGCAACGACTGCTAAGCAGAATGTAACCAATGCGCAAAATGCTCAAGCAGCTGCGGATGCTGCTCAGAGTGGTCAAAATCTGATTAACGGCTTGAACCAAGACAAGAGCACAGCCCGTAACAACGTTGATACGAGTGCTCAAAACGCAAAGGATCAAGTAAACAATAATCAAAACTTGACGCAGGCACAAAAAGATCAGTTGAATACAGCCATTGATAATGCGGCAGCTGCTGCGAAGAATACCATTGATCAAGCGACAACCACTGATGGTGTGACCAACGGCCAAAATGCTGCAGACTTAACGACTGCGGTTAATAATGCTAACAACCCAGCACAAGTAAGTGGCTTAGCAGATGGTGGTTACCAGACGTTGACTGATAAGCAAAAGCAGTTGGCAGGCTCAATCGATACTGCCGCTACTGCCGCCAAAAATGCCATTGATCAAGAAACTGGTTTGACTGATACAGAAAAAGCCAATCAAAAGGCGGCCATTGATAATGCGGCAACGACTGCTAAGCAGAATGTAACCAATGCACAAAATGCTCAAGCAGCTGCAGATGCCGCTCAGAGTGGTCAAAATCTGATTAGTGGCTTGAACCAAGACAAGAGTAATGCCTATAGCAGTGTTGGTCAGCAAGCTCAAGACGCTCATACGGCTGTTAACAATAATCAAAACTTGACGCAGGCACAAAAAGATCAGTTGAACACGGCCATTGATACTGCGGCAGCTGCTGCGAAGAATACCATTGATCAAGCGACAACCACTGATGGTGTGACCAACGGCCAAAATGCTGCAGACTTAACGACTGCGGTTAATAATGCTAACAACCCAGCACAAGTAAGTGGCTTAGCAGATGGTGGTTACCAGACACTGGCTGATAAGCAAAAGCAGTTGACAGGCTCAATTGATACTGCTGCTACTACGGCCAAAAATGCCATTGATCAAGAAACTGGCTTAACTGATACGGAAAAAACTAATCAAAAGGCGGCCATTGATAACGCGGCAACGACTGCTAAGCAGAATGTAACCAATGCGCAAAATGCTCAAGCAGCTGCGGATGCTGCTCAGAGTGGTCAAAATCTGATTAACGGCTTGAACCAAGACAAGAGCACAGCCCGTAACAACGTTGATACGAGTGCTCAAAACGCAAAGGATCAAGTAAACAATAATCAAAACTTGACGCAGGCACAAAAAGATCAGTTGAACACGGCCATTGATACTGCGGCAGCTGCTGCGAAGAATACCATTGATCAAGCGACAACCACTGATGGTGTGACCAACGGCCAAAATGCTGCAGACTTAACGACTGCGGTTAATAATGCTAACAACCCAGCACAAGTAAGTGGCTTAGCAGATGGTGGTTACCAGACACTGGCTGATAAGCAAAAGCAGTTGGCAGGCTCAATCGATACTGCCGCTACTGCCGCCAAAAATGCCATTGATCAAGAAACTGGCTTAACTGATACGGAAAAAACTAATCAAAAGGCGGCCATTGATAACGCGGCAACGACTGCTAAGCAGAATGTAACCAATGCGCAAAATGCTCAAGCAGCTGCGGATGCTGCTCAGAGTGGTCAAAATCTGATTAACGGCTTGAACCAAGACAAGAGCACAGCCCGTAACAACGTTGATACGAGTGCTCAAAACGCAAAGGATCAAGTAAACAATAATCAAAACTTGACGCAGGCACAAAAAGATCAGTTGAATACGGCCATTGATAACGCGGCAGCTGCTGCAAAGAATACTATTGATCAAGCCACAACCGCTGATGGTGTGACCAACGGCCAAAATGCTGCAGACTTAACGACTGCGGTTAATAATGCTAACAACCCAGCACAAGTAAGTGGCTTAGCAGATGGTGGTTACCAGACACTGGCTGATAAGCAAAAGCAGTTGACAGGCTCAATTGATACTGCTGCTACTACGGCCAAAAACGCCATTGATCAAGAAGCTGGCTTAAGTGATACAGAAAAAGCCAATCAAAAGGCGGCCATTGATAATGCGGCAACGACTGCTAAGCAGAATGTAACCAATGCACAAAATGCTCAAGCAGCTGCAGATGTTGCTCAGAGTGGTCAAAATCTGATTAATGCTCAAAAAGATGCTGATAATACTTTGGCTCAAAAAGCAACGGCTGGTCGTGATGCGATTAACAATAATGCGGCTTTGAATGACTCAGGTGATGTGAATGATGTTAATTCGAAAGCCTATGCCTTGCAAGACTTTAATAACAAGGTAGCTGCTGCTCAAAGTAGTATCAATGCAGCAGCAAAACCGGCTGATGCTACAAATGCAGTGGCAACTGGTTCTGACTTGGATACAGCCATGAATACTTTGACAGCTAATAAGCAAATTGATGATGCAGCCAAGGATGCGAAGGCTAAAATTGAAGCAGATCCAAACTTATCTGCAGCTGATAAGCAGGCGCAAGAAGCAATCGTTGACCAGCAAGCAAAAACTAGTAAAGCTGCTGCTGAGACGGCTGCTCACAATCAAGATTCGACCGTCTTGAACCAGGTAGTTGCAACTGCTAAAACGAACTTTAGTGACTTAGCAGATGCCAAGCGTGCTGCTGATGATGCTTTGGCTTCAAAGGTACAGGACGCAACAGCTGCGATTAATAGCAATATTGATTTGACAGACGCTCAAAAGCAAAGCCGGTTAAATGACTTGGCTAAAGCGCAACAGGCGGCCCAAGACGCAATTAATGCTGCCACTACAACAACAGATGCTAGCTCAGCTTCGGATGACAAGAGTACTTTTTCTCAAGCTGCCGATACCGTCCAAAACTTTGATAATGTGCCATCCTTGAGCAACCAGAAGGAAGCTGCACTAAGGGCTGTTCAAACAGCGGCACAACAAGCTAAGGATAGTATTGACCAAAATACTACTTTATCAGCGACGAGCAAAGCTGCCCAAAAGGCAGGTATTGATAAGCTTGAGGCAGAACAAGAACAAACGATTAATCAATCGAATGATGCTCAGCATTTGAGTGATAATCAGTCTGCTGGTGAACAAGCAGTGACGGATTTGGCTCAAAATATGACTGCTGCAAGTGATGCAATTGCCACGAAGATTGCGGATTTGAATACAGCTATTGATGACAATAGTAGCTTAACAGCTGACGAAAAGGCGAACCAAAAAGCTGCTTTGGTTAAGGCTAGTCAGGTTTCTCAAAATCAAATTGACGGTTCTAAGGATGCTGCGACAGCTGCTGCTGCACAACAACCCAGTTTGACTGCTTTAGATAATCTGAATAATTCTAAGGTAGTGGCCTATACTAATATCAATCAAGCTTATGAACAAGCATTGAAGGATATTGATCAGGATCAAAACTTAGATCAGACAGCTAAAGACGCTCAAAAAGCCGCTGTTCAAGCAGCTATGCAGGCTGCCACAGACAAAATTGATAATGCGCTTGCTCCATCTGGTTCGACAGATGGTTCGGATGTCCAAGCTCTTGCAAGTCAAGTTACTGGTAATTTGATGAATCTGAATCAAGACAAGGACTCGGCCCGGCAAAAACTGCAAAATCAAGCTGACCAGGTGATTAATGCTATTCAATCAGATTCAAACCTCTCAGATGCTGAAAAGGCTGACCAGATTCAGAATATTAAAGCAGCTGTTACCAAGGCACAGGGGCAGATTGATGCTGGACTGACGCCAGAAAATGTCAATGCTGTGCCTGATTCTAATGAAGTTCAGCAAAAAGTGACAAATGGGCATCAACAGGCAACCGACACTTTAGCACAACAAAAGCAAAATGCATTGTCTGTGTTAGAAAACCAGGCTGCTCAGATGAAAGCCGCTATTAATAGTGATAACACGTTATCAACTAATGAGAAGGCAAACCAAATTGCTGCCATTGAAAAATCGTTGACTGATGCTAAGAACGATGTCAATACTGCTTCAACAGCTCAACAGGTCTTAGATGCTAAGCTCAACACAACCAACCAAATGGAAAAAGCGCATCAACCCGGTATTGATTTGCCAGCACAAAAGGCTGCTGCTATTGCATCAATTGATCAAAAAGCAAATGCTATTCGTGCTCAAATCTTTAACGATCCAAACTTGACACAAGATCAAAAAAATGAAGACTATGCGAAGTTGGATGCAGCAGTAGCTAAGGCTAAGGCTGAAGTTAATGGTGCGTTGAATGCTGATACTATTTTGTCTGGCTTGGATTATGGTACTACTCAAGCGGAAATATCATATAAGAAGGATGTCCAACAACAGTATGAAAGCGCTAAAGCACTCGCTGACCGACAAGCAGCTGTGCAAGCGGTACCGTATAAGAAAGATGTCCAACAGCAGTATGAAAGCGCTAAAGTGGAAGTACCGTATAAGAAGGATGTCCAACAAAAGCATGAAAGTGCTAAAGCGCAGACTGACCGACAAGCAACTGCGAAAACGAGGGTTGCCCGCTTTTCCTCGGCTAACGCAGTTGGTCTGGTTTCACTGTTGACGCTGTCAGGATTGATGCTCTTCTTTGCTCGACGTAAGAGGAATGAGGACTAACTTTCATTTTAAAGTACTATTATTTTTTAGAATAAACACCTTTGATTGTAAAAAATGAATTGAAGGGTAATGAATACCCCGGAAGTTATGATAACTTCCGGGGTATTTTTATATTATAAAATTGACAATCATGGCAACGTTGCATGAAATGATTATGCTGACCTATTAGTACACTTGATTAGAGCGCAGCAAGAAATTCAGTATTAAATCAAAACAAGGCAACTACTACTTAAACTAGCAAACTTAAAGTTTAGTAATTCTAGGGTTTTAAAAAATAATATAAGTACTATACTGTAGCTACATTAAAACATCTAAAAATTCTTTAGCGAGTTCTGTTTTCTAAAGAGTGTGACTTTGGTTTTTGATATACGAACTATTTTTAATGTTCAAAAGTTAAGAGTTTGTATACTAAATTCAGTTCTGTTTAAAGAGATTGCAGTTTAATCTGTTAACTCATAAAATATTTGTAAATTATAATTTTGTTGAAAAGCTGGTAAAAAATTAATGCCTTCATAGATTCTTAAGGCTTTTATTATGGATGTGTTTATGTTGATACCTCCATAGCAATATTAGTCGTAAGCAAAACAAAACGTTATCAGAAAAAATGTGAATTAATGATATGTCTGTAAATGAGGATGAATAATGAAGAAAATAGGAACAGATTTTCTTGAAACTAAAAGATTATTTCTAAGGCCACTTACTGTGAATGATGCTCCTCAAATGTTTGAAAATTGGGCATCTGATTCCGTTTCAACACATTTTTTAACCTGGAAGCACTATAAGAGTCTAGAGAGCGTTAGACGTAGCATTAAAACTCGAGAGAAAAAATATTTGTTATCTGATTTTTATGATTGGGGAATAGTCATAAAGGACACTAATACTTTAATCGGCACAATAACCGTAGTTAATAAAGATAATCGTTTAAGAATGTTCGAAATTGGTTATGTTATCGGAAAATCATGGTGGGGGAAGGGTTACCTTCCTGAAGCATTACATAGTATAGTTAATTATCTTTTTAACACTACCGATGTAAGACGTATTGAAGCAAAATGCGATATTCGTAATCAACGATCACAAAGAGTTTTAAAAAAATGTGGCTTTGTTTTTGAAGGAACTTTAAGACAAAGAAGCTATAGTAATACAGGAATTAGTGATTCATGTATGTATTCATTATTAAAAAAAGAATGGATAAAAAAGACGCAGTTGTTAGGAGATTAAATAGAGAATATGGGAATGAAATCCAAATTTCTGATGGAAAACAACGATCTTTTGAAACAATGTAGCCAAACATTTTGTTGATGTTACAATCAAAATGTGAATTTGTGTTAAATAAGATTAAATTAAATTCAAGTTAATTGGTTAGGAGGTTCGGCTTTTTATGCAATTAAAGCTCAAAAAAGGTGACGAAATTAGAATCATATCTCCAAGTTCTTCAATAGAACGTGTTGGTGGTTTTGAAGAAAATTTAATTGCCCAACAAAGATTAGAAAATTTAGGATTTAAAGTAACTTTTGGAAAACATATTCTTGAAAATGATGAATTTTACTCCAGTAGCATCGCATCAAGGGTTTCAGATTTTCATGATGCATTCATTGACAAAAATGTTAAGGCAATTATGACCACTATTGGTGGTTTTAATTCTAATGAATTATTAACACAAATTGATTGGGAGATTGTTCGCTCAAATCCTAAAATGTTTTTTGGATATTCCGACGCTACCAGTTTGCATAATGCAATTCGCGCCATGACACATCAAATCACATACTATGGTCCATGCTATTCTTCATTCAAAATGGATGAATTGCAGGAATACCAAACAACAGAATGGCTAAAGGCATCTTTAAATGATTCCTTTAAGTTAGAGCCTAGCGATTTTTGGACTAGTGATTTGTGGTTTGACACGACTTTACCACGACATCCATTGGTTAACAAATGGAAAGTATATAATGTCGGAGAAGCTACTGGTATATCGACTGGAGGAAACATTCAGACATATTGTTTACAAGCTGGAACGCCATATTTTCCGAAAACAGAAGATCCTATTATTTTCATCGAGCAAGCAGAGGGTGGTGAACCACTAGAATTTTTACGGGAATTGGCCCAAATCTTACAAATACATACTGATATAAAAGCACTTATAATAGGAAGATTTCCTACTATCAATGCGATGAATGAAGAGAAGCTGCATTCAGTTTTAGATAAATTTTCAA
Source organism: Fructobacillus sp. ESL1117 (assembly GCF_058508565.1). Classification (NCBI taxonomy): domain Bacteria; kingdom Bacillati; phylum Bacillota; class Bacilli; order Lactobacillales; family Lactobacillaceae; genus Fructobacillus; species Fructobacillus sp. ESL1117. Next base: position 364,736 of record NZ_CP196385.1, read on the forward strand.
TTTTAAAGAAGATACCAGTAATATATGATTTAGATTTTGGGCATACTCAACCAATTTTCACTGTACCATTGGGACAAAGTATCAAAGTGAACGCGCTTAACAGTAACAAAATTGAGGTTATTGTGCAAGAAAGTTAGATTTTTGAAAGAATTTTTTTGTATTTTGAGTGTCTTTAAAGGATTAGGTGTTAAGGGAATTCTTGGAAAAAACAGTTAAACCATTAATTTTTATCGATATTGCTAATAGCCACAATCCGGATTTTCTGGCTGAAATGACCAACCAACGAGACAATAATTTAAATCAATTAATTTGCCTTCCTGAAATAGGAAGTTTTTATTTTAAATACGTGGTGTTTCAGTAGTTATTGATAAAACGACCAGAATAATAAAGGAAGGTATAATTGTGGTAGCACACGCTAGTAATATTGGTCAAATTTGTACTGGTTAAATTCTTGAGACATCTTACTTTACATAATATATATTATCGAAAGTTAACTATCAGTGAGGATTATCAACCCCCCAATCATATATTTCGTTAAAAATGTATGATCTACCTGGCGTTTCGATAAATTGCCAATGTTTTGTTGCTGTTTTGTTAATAGTCAGTTTTAATCACCAACTTTGATAGAGTTTTGATAAAATGAATTGTACATAACCTTATCGATTGTGAAGGCAAAATATATCAAGGTGAACACTATCAAAAAAATAAAGAAGCAACTTAATATTTTTATTAAAAAACATAATTTAAAAAGACATATATCTTTGAAAGCAGATCGAGTGGTTCTATATAATTTATTCAGTACAGTGCCTAATTCAATGTTCGCCGTGATAAAAATTACAATCGGTTTAGTGCTTTGGTCATTGTGGTTTTTAATTTTTGGCTTCTACTATCTAATTCTGTTAGCCATCCGTTCTTATTTTTTATTTCGTTATAAACAGGTTAGAATAGCTAATTTTTCAAATTTAGAACGTAGAAAATTAGAAGAAATATACTTACGTGAAGGTGGCATTTTCTATTCAATTTTAGGCTTGGTTTTGGTGGGACTGTCAACGTTTATGTTTGTTCATGGTCAACCTCAAAATTATAATCATAATATTGTCTTGTTCATAGCATTAATTGGTTTTATAAAAATCGTTACATCAGTTATTGGTTGGATAAATTCTCGACAATTCAATAGTCCAATTATTTCTTATCTTAAAGCACTTAATTTAGCTGACGGATTGGTTGCAATTGTAATGACACAGTACGCTTTGTTATCTTATAAACATTCTGAGTTTGCTTCTTCTTCCACAGGACTTTTTGGCATCTGTATTGGTTTTGTACTGATCATTGTCGGTATAGCTATTAGTACTCGTTTTTTTAGAAAATCATTAAAAAAAGAGGTGCTTAAAAAGTGATTGAGATCAATCAAGGCCGTCACTGCTTATGATTACGCCCCCCAAGGCAACATTATCACCCTTACCCCCTTTCAGGATTGCTTCCGTCTTAACTTAATTTCTATAACAACCATCACGTACCCAAGATTGACAATTATTCTAAAAAAGGTTGTTAATTTTAAAAAAGCAAATGCTAAAATGAGGTTCCCAAAAACTTTATGAACGTTTTTGGAAACCTCATTTTTTACATATTAATTAATTAGAGTAATGATTAGCTAGTTAACGCTAATTAATGCTTTAAATCAACCAACCGGTTAACCGTTCAACAAAAACGGGATCATTATGATCAAAGAAAGCAGATTCTTTTTTGTCCAAACCCTTGATTAAATCCATGTCTTCTTCTGAAAGATTAAAGTCAAAAACATCAAAATTTTCGCGTATCCGTTCCTCATGAACAGATTTGGCTAAAACAACAATGTTTCTTTGTATTAACCATCTTAAAACAACTTGCCCAACTGTCTTGTTATATTTCTTACCAATTTCCTGCAAAACCTGGTTGTGAAATAGGTCTAACCGGCCCTCAGCGAATGGCGCCCACGCTTCTGGTTGAACAGAATATTTTTTATTCCACTCTTGATCTTTTTCACGTTGGTTCCATGGATTAAATTCGATCTGATTAACTTGCGGGGTTGTTTCAACTAATTTTGCAAATTCAACAATTTTTCCTGCATCAAAATTCGAAACACCAATCGACCGCAATGTTCCTGCATCTAGAGCCCTTTCCATTGCACGCCAAGCACCATAAATGTCACCATAAGGTTGATGCAACAATAGCAGATCTAAATAATCAAGTTGCATTTTCTGTAAACGTTCGTTAATTGCATTCTCAGCATTTTGCTCTTTGTACTCATTTATCCAAAGTTTAGTTGTAATAAATAAATCTTCGCGCTGAACGATTCCTGCATTGATGGCCTCTTTAACAGCTTCTCCCACTTCGATTTCGTTTTGATACGCACCCGCTGTATCAATTAAACGATAGCCAATCTTAATGGCATGCAGGACGGCCTCTTTAGTTTCATTTTCAGGAATTTGGTAAACACCAAACCCTAATTTTGGCATTTTAACGTTATTGTTTAATGTTGAGTACTCCATCAATTCATTTCCTTTCTAACATAGCAATACTTTTTCAATCAAAATATCAGAAAAAATTTTTCTCATTGTCAACCATTTAAAATTTGGTCTAAATGCAAGTAATTTTTTCTTACACAGACTATTAAACACCTTGAAGCGAGCTCCAAGTCAAGTTAATATTACTGATTTTGAGTTCTTCTTTTCATATGTTAATCAAGACATCAGAAAAGCAATGTTGCTTTGACAACCGCGCTGCCCTAGCAAACCAAAGCAACGGCGACTGAACTTAATAGTTATTGAATAACCATAATCAGCAGCTAGCGAAAAAGGAAGAATTCTTATCAAGAATTCTTCCTTTTGGCAACAGTTATTTAATTAGTCGCTGTGCTGACAAGCCCTATTTACAAGGTCCAAATTTTGTCAACTGCTTTGATGATTACTGCTAGTGCTTCTTTTTCTTATTTTTAGCTAAGAATAAGAGTGTTAACGAAGCAAACAAAGACACGGGTGCAAATTTTTCAACGCGACTTTGCGGAGCTGTGTCAGCAGTATCAGGTAGCGCATGCTCAGCTTCTTGTTGGTTAACAGCTACTGTATTATTTTTTGCGGCTAATGGAACGGCGCTTGTAGCAACGTGTTGCGCTTCTTGTGCACTCTGTTGAACCTGGGACTGGTTACTCTGTTGGTTTTGCTGAGTGTTAGATTGACCATCATTGTTTGGAATTGATGCTGGTGCTTGTACTGTAACTTGGATGCTTTTACTTGTAGTTAGCCCGTAAGAATTGGTTACTTGATAAACAACTGTATAAGTTCCAGCTACTTGAGGATTGACTTGATTTTGGGTAACAGTGATCTGCTTGGTTAAATCAACACGACCACTGCCATCATTTTGTTGATCAAAAGCACTCACCTGTGCCAGTGCATCAAATTGATCACCTTGGGTAATGGTCTGGTTATTGGCAACGATTTCTGGCTGCACTGGGTCAACCCAGTTAACGGTAATTGTCCCAGTACCATTAAACTGACCCCGGGCACCAGACCATTGATAAGATAATACAGTATTCGTGGTGTTATCAGTTGGTACCGCAATCGTAAGAGATTTCACTCCAGTAAATGATTGATCGGCAAGCTGTTTACCGGAAATAGTTTGTCCGTTGTAAAGGTTAACACTCTGAATTGTATTTGAAAGCTGACTAATCGTCAAAGTGTTCCCCTGCGGGTCACTTTGACCATTGTAATAAGACTGATTACCCACTTGAATTTCATCATCATAAGAACTGGTTTTAATCGGCAAAGCAATATCAATTGTCGGTTGATTTGATCGAACGGCGGTTACTGTTTCTTGATGGTGTTGATTTTGGGCAGTCGTCTGGAATAACAGCTGGAAACCATTCATAAAGCTAATATCGCCTAGTTGGTTGTTATCAATTTGGAAAACATGTAAATCTGGATAACGATTATAGAGCCCCGTCATAACGGTAATATCACTAATATTATTATTATTGATAGCAAGCCACTTCAATTTCGTCAAGGGAGAATCCTTAAAAGCATCAATATTGCTAAGCTGATTATTATTAGCAAATAAATATTGAATATTGGTGATTTGGGCCTTGGTAATCGGCGTAATATCACTAATCTGGTTGTAGCTAGCATCTATCGTTGTTATCGCTGGTAAATTAATATTTTGAATAACGCTGATATCAGAAAAATTATTATTAGCGATATTTAGTGTCTGAAGATGCGACATGGTAGTGCCAGTAAAGGGAGTTAAATCAGAAATCGAATTCCGATTAATATAAAGGGTTACCAAATTTTGGTTGTGTTCCGCCTGCTTGCGCAAAAAATTAGCATCACTCAAACCCAAACCAGTCAACTGAATGAACTTCAACTGGGTCAACTCATTAAATTCTGTAATTTTATCATCCGAAAGGACAGCAGAAATATCAGCAGATCCACTCTCATTGTCATACTGATAAGGGCTATCGCTCTGAGGGTAATAGCTGCTAATTGTGTTGTCATCATCGTCACTATTTTGCTTATAATTACCAATGACAGTGATACTTTCGAGATTTTTAGCATAGTGCAGGCCCTGTAGCGATTCAACCTTACCAGAAGTAATCTTAATTGCTTTGACTTGCTCCAAGTCGCTCACCGTTAGCTGGTCAGCTGACTTATTTAAGGCCGTCGCAAAAGCAGCTCGTAAAGTATTATCTGGTACCAATGCTTGGCCAATTAAAGTGGAATTGTCATTAGTTGTACCAACATTGGCTGAGTTACCCGTACCGGTAGACTGACTCGTACTGCTATCATCAGCAATGCGACTCGTCAATCCAGTACTATCATTCGTACTTTGACTGGAGCTATTTTCTGACTGGCTCGTTGAAGAGTTTGAATCAGTACTGGTGGATGTTTGACTAGTAGTTGCAGAACCTTCCCCACTATCAGTATTAGTTTGACTAGCAGAAATGGAACTTGACTCGTTTCCGCTATTCGTTTGGCTAGTAGTATTCGTTTGGCTAGTAGCTTGGCTAGCTACTGTTTCGTTGTTATTTTCTGTACTAGTAGCAGTTGCTGAAGTGCTATTCGATGTGTCTTGTTGCTTTGACGCCAAAGTGACGGTATTAGCTGTTTGCAGCGTATTTGCCGTTTCATCGGCCGAAGCGGTTAAATCATTGTTTAAACCAACAGCATGACCCTCTGTTTGCGTTAAAAACCCGGCACTAGTCAGGGTAGAAAAAGCGACGAAGAGCCACAATTTCTTGGAAGCCAGTAAAGGCTTTTCTTGTGGAATGATTTTTTTCATAAAAAACTCCTTTCACTATTCATATTAATGTTGTGTTTGTTGAAAAAATCAATTGATCATTTCTTCTTTGAGATTAAGAAAAACCAACTAGTCGACCAATCATTGGTCAAACTCGTTTATTTTATTAGTGATTGGTTCATGGATTAATGGATATAAATCGTAATCACTGTGAACAATCCAAACAAAACACCAGGAACGTTTGAAATGATAATCGGCCAATCTTTAAAGGTCTTAGTCCATCCATAACCAGTCCAGAGCGAAGCATTAATCATTGCCACCAGTGGTTGTAATACACCAACTGGGTGCCCAGAAAAGTTACTAATAATTTGCGGGATATATGAAACATACATCGCAATACAAGTAAAGGTAGCAGCCTTACTAAGCAACTTTAGCCGTTTAACGCGCTTCTCAGGTACAGCGTTTTCACCTGTTGGATATTCTGAAGTATCAATTCTCATAAAATTTTTCTTAATTCCTTTCCTTATTCCCTCATATAATAATTGTAACTTATTTTTGCGAGCATAGCGAGTGAAAATGAAACATTTTTGTATTTTAAGTAATATAAAAATAAGTAGCTCAACGATTGCAATCATTAAGTAACTCTTGCTAATGATATAATGTGACCTATATTAAAAGCTGAGGTAAAAGTATGGATAAAAATGAAGTTTTTCAGTATTTGCAGCAAAAAAAAATTTGGCACGAAATTACAGAACACCAAGCATTATTTAGTATGGATAGTATTGTTGATGTTGACTTACCCTACCCAGATGCCGATGCCAAAAACCTTTTTGTCCGTGACGATAAAAAACGAAATTATTTTCTGATTACTGTTAAAGGTGATAAAAGAGTTGATTTAAAGGCTTTTCGCAAGGAAAATCAGACCCGACCGCTATCATTTGCCTCAGAAGAAGACTTGCTAAGGTTATTGGACTTAATTCCTGGTTCTGTCTCTCCTTTCGGTCTCTTAAATAATGATGGCCGCCAAGTCAACTTCTTTCTTGATGAGGAATTTCTAAAAGAACCTGGACTAATTGGGATTCACCCAAATGAAAACACAGCAACGGTTTGGCTAAAAACCCTTGATCTCCTCGAGATAATTCAAGAACATGGTAATGAAGTGACGACCGTTCCTATCCCCGAACGAGACTGATCAAAAGGCATTTAGAAAGCTACAACGTTATTTTTAAGTGTTGTCGCTTTTTTGGACCATTTAATTCTGTTTAAAAAATGCTTTGCTGATATTGCTCCTGGGAAACTGGTCCAGTTAGCACTTGCTGGAAGTGTTGACTCATCTCACTGCCAACAATGGCTGTCATAGCAAGTAAGGATAGAAAAAAGACCCGTTGCTTCAGCAACGGGTCTTTTTTGTATTTATATTTTACGACAAGAATCGCAGTTTAATTTTTTGCACTTCCCTCGCAATGAACCTTAGTCCTATATAAATCGAGACAAAGATAACAAAGTTCAAAAGAAGATTATCCTTTATAGCGGGATAAGTATTTTCAACCATGTCAATACCAATAAAACTGCCTAAAATAATGAAAATGCTGCTAATTGAAAAGCCTCTATTTTGGTGTTCGGGTCGCGACGTTACTGGCATACAAATTACCTTTCGAATTAGTTATTTGTCATTAAACCTGAAAGAGCCTTGGGCTGATTTTCTTCAGGATTTCTAAGACAATCGTCGGTATAACAGTTAAGAGAACGATCAGCAACCAATGACTAGCCGATAAGCCGACCAAACCGAAGAGTCCTTGAACACCCGGAATTATCGAAACTGCAACCGTAATTAGTGTTGCTAAGAGAGCCATATTCACCAATGATGGATTGGCACCATAACGAATTGAAAAAAGAGACTTTTCAGAACGGATATTGAAAACGTGCATAATCGACGTTAATGACAAGACGACGAAGGCCATTGTCTGGCCCACCTCTTCTGAAGTGGCAAGGCCGCCCATGGCCATATTTTGACCAAACCAGATGGCGCCTAAGGTCACCAAGGCAAAAAGCGAGGCATTGAGGGCAATTTGTCGTCCAAGTCCCTGACTAAACAATGACGAATTTTTGGGCATTGGCGCCTTGTCCATCACATCCGTTAACATTGGTTCACGACTCAGAGCAAAGCCTGGCAAACCATCAGCTACAAGGTTGATAAAGAGCAGATGAATTGGGAGCAACGGTGAACCCCAGCCTAAGATCATGGCAATTAAGATGGCAATTAATTCCGAGATGTTAGCAGACAAGAGGAAGTTAATTGTCTTACGAACCTTAACATAAACCCCCCGTCCTTCTTCGATGGCGCTAATAATTGTCGCAAAATTGTCATCCGTCAAAACAATGTCTGAAGCACCACGGGCAACATCAGTTCCGGTTTGCCCCATCGCAATACCAACATTCGCTGCCTTCAGGGCCGGCGCATCATTAACACCATCACCCGTCATGGCAATCGTCGCATCTTGTCGTTGCCATGACTTAATAATTCTGATTTTATCCGTTGGCGTTACACGGGCATAAACACTATAATCCTGAACATTCTTATCCAATTCAGCATCGGATAATTGCCCCAATTCGGCACCAGTTAATGTTTTGTCGCCTGGTTGTAAAATTCCGATTTCACGAGCGATTGCGCTAGCCGTTTCAACGTGGTCACCAGTAATCATCACCGTCTTAACCCCGGCTTGTCTTGCCTGGGCAACAGCGGCGGCCGATTCTGGACGTGGCGGATCAATAATACCAATCAAACCGACCAGTTCTAGGTTGCTTTCATAAAATTCTTGAGTTGGTTCTGCCGGCATTTGATCAAAGACGTGCTTGGTAATGGTCAAAACACGTAGTGCCTGACGACCGAACTTGTGATTGACCTTTTCTGCTTCGGCAACATCACCATTTGAAAGCATTGGTGCCAAGACATCAAAGGCTCCCTTAGTAATGGCAAGATAGCCACCATCCGGCCGCTGATGAACGGTTGTCATTCGCTTTTTCGTCGAATTAAATGGTACCTGGTCCACGACGGGATATTCAGTCAACAAGTCGTCTCGACTCTTAATTGGATCAATAGCCCGCACCAAAGCAACTTCTGTTGGCAAACCATCAAAACGTGTTGCCCCATCTTCATCTTCCGATACTGCCACGTTGGTTGACATTGCTGCCAAAGACAAAACTTCCTTAGCCTCAGTTGTAATACCATCAGCTATGGCGGACAACTGATTTTGATTGGCTTGCCAGACCTGACGAACCGTCATCTTATTTTGTGTTAACGTTCCAGTCTTATCCGAAGCAATGACATTCGTTGTTCCCAGTGTTTCAACCGCTGGTAACCGTCGGATAATCGCGTGCTTCTTGGCAATTCGTTGAACGCCGAGAGCTAGAGTCATTGTCACAATCACTGGTAACGTTTCTGGCACGATGGCCACTGCTAAGGAGATGGCCGTTAAGAAGATGTGCTTCAAATCCATTCCTTGAGCAATTCCTAGCGTTAAAACAACGGCAGCGGAAATAATGGCCAAATAAGAAATATTACGACCTAATTGGGCCAAACGACGTTGCAATGGTGTCAAAGGCGTACTGTTTTCATTGTTCAATAGGCTAGCAATCTTACCCATTTCAGTTGCCATTCCCACAGCAGTGACGATGGCCAGGCCGTGACCATTGACAACGGTAGTACCACGGTAAACCATCGTTACTCGTTCACCGAGGTCAACGTTACCGTCCCCTTTAAAAGTAGCATCCGTATCTTTTTCCACGGGCAAGCTTTCGCCAGTCAGTGCGGACTCTTCCGTTTGTAATTCAACAGCTTCAATTAAACGCGCATCAGCTGCAATTGACCGCCCATTTTCTAAGAGCAAAAGATCGCCGACAACAACGTCATCCGAGTCAATTAATTCTGGTTGACCGTTGCGCAAAACCTTAACCTGACTCTTATTCAAATCTTTCAAAGCGGCTAAGGAACTTTCAGCCTTGTCTTCTTGAAAAATCGACAATGCTGAGTTGATGACCACAATGCCAATCACCAGCAGACTTTCGAAGTAATTATTACTTCCTTCCAAATAAGTGGCGACAAAGGAAATCCCAGCCGCAATCAACAAAATAATTGTGGCGACATCCTTTAAACTAAGTAAGATTTTCTTAGCTAAAGATGTTTTCTTTTCAGCCACGAAAACATTTTTTCCATGTTCTCGCCGGCTTTTTTCAACCTGCTTTTCAGAAAGTCCTTGGTCCAATTTCGTTCCAAAGGCCTTGAGTGTTGCTTGAACTCCTTTTTGGAATGCTTGCATGAGTATTCCTTTCGATGGTTCATGAGAAGGTATCACACCAGAGGTGGTCTCCTGGCCACGGCACGTCTTCTCTTGCGTGATCGTGTTGGCAGTTGCATACTACTCAAAGTTCGGCGCCAACAATCAAGTGGTGTAAGTCCCCGAATTTTGAAATCGTGTCTCTTCATAGATAAAAAGCGAACATTTTCGGCTAATCGTTGGCGATTAACATGTAGGTTTTTAGCTAATTGGAATACTGGCACAATTAACTGTCAAAATTAATATTCAGATATGTATGAAAGTACGACGCCATTAGAGTGAACAAAAGTATTCTTAAACTAATAAGTATGACTAATAATATTGTATCATACATATAACGATTTTTGTCGGTTTTAGAAGATAAAGTAATTTTTCTAATAATAAAAGTTGTTAAATCAGTAATTATATACTTTAATTAGAATAATGTTGATTAAAAAAACGCCTATACCAATTTTGTCAGGCGCTTATCTCGCTAAATTTCCGTCTTACGTCGTAGGATTGACCATCAGCGATTCACTCGCACAAATTTCTTCTGCGTTTTAATTTCTTCAAAACCCAGGCGACGATAAAAGGCATGGGCCTCATGACGATTGGCACCAGAATTAAGCCGGATGGTCCAAATATTTCGACTTTTGCCCGCCTCCTCTAACCACACGACTAAAGCCGTGCCTATCCCCTGTCCCTGCGCTAACCGGTTTACTGCTAGTGCTAAGATATTCAACGCAGGATCAGCATAAATTTCCTGATAAACCTCGGCATGCAGGTAACCCAAAACCTGGTGGTGCGAATCCTCGGCAACTGCCAGCAGATGGTGACGTTGATCTTCAAGTAACTGCACCAACTGATTTTTCGCCTTCTCAATTTGATAATCATAATCCAGTTCGTTTGTGTTCAACCTATGAATGGCGGCCAAATCGAACAACGTTGCCTCCCGAATAAAGAATTTTTCAGTCATTTTTTATTAACGCCCTTCCTTCAGGTACTTAGCTTCGACAATCGAGTGTGCCTGCTGCCACCAATCTTGGTGATTTTGGTACCAAGCAATTGTTTCTTCTAAACCAGCATCAAAATCAGTCACCACCGGGTGCCAGTCAAGAGCTGCCATCGTGTGACTGGCGTCCAAGGCATAACGCTGATCATGACCAGGGCGATCAGCAACATGCACAATATTCGACGGATCTTGGCCGAGCTGGCGCATTATTTTTTGCAAAACCGTTAAATTACTCAGTTGACAATTCGCCGAAAAAAGATAGGTTTGGCCACTTTCCCCCTTTTCCAGCACAGCTAACAATCCCCGAACGTGGTCGGTTACGTGTAACCAATCGCGCACCTGCTTTCCCGAACCAAATACCTGAGGGTTTGCACCACTGATAATGGTGGCAATCGTCCGCGGAATTAGCTTTTCAACATATTGATAAGGTCCATAGTTATTCGACGAGTTTGAAATCGTGGCCTGAATACCAAAAGAGCGGACCCAAGCCCGAACCAGATGATCAGAACTGGCCTTGGTTGCCGAATATGGTGACGAAGGTTGATAGCGCGATTCTTCTTGAAACCTCGCTGTTGAATCAATTGATAAGTCACCAAAAACCTCATCCGTCGAAACATGGTGGTAAAAAACATGGTATTTGCGAACTGCTTCCAGCAACGTATAAGTACCAATAATATTCGTATCCAAAAATGGCCTGGGATCGGCTAAAGAATTATCATTATGACTTTCCGCCGCAAAGTTAATCACTGCGTCGACACTCTGAACTAGCTGGCAAACCAAGGAAGCGTCACAAACATCTCCGACCACCACGTTTAATCGCTTGGTTGACAAATCAGCCAAATTTTCTAGATTTCCGGAGTAAGTTAACTTATCTAAAACGGTGATTTCAACTCCCTGATAATGTTCCAGCAGATAACGAACGAAGTTCGTGCCAATAAAACCAGCCCCTCCCGTTACAAGTATTTTCTGATAGCGCATGCCCTCTCTCCTTTGACTAATTTTAAAAAATATTATAGCAAAAGGGATCAACCAGCAAATACTGAATTGGTCCCTTTTTTTCAAGATTCTTACATTTTTAATAGAAGCGCTGCCCGAATCCTTTCAGATTCAGCTCGTGCTGTTCGAACGTAGATAATATCTCCCGGACGTAAAATTAGGTCCCCAGCAGGCAGTAAGCTTTGGTTGCTCCGCTTCACCATTGTAATTAAGCTGTGACTGAGCTGGTCAACATTGCGAATTTCGTGATCCTCTAAAACTGTTCCGGCCAAAACGGGCACTTCCATGGTGATCAGTTGCTGGCTGCCATTGCCTTCCTGATTTTGCAAAAGACGGTTCAACAAGGATTCATAGATTGGCGCACCATTGCACAAATCAACCACTAGGTAAGCCACTAAACTGACAAAGGCCAATGGCAAAACGTGGGTCACAGAACCGACCATTTCAATAATCAGGATAATGGCCGTAAAGGGTGCTTTCCCGATGGCTGCAAAATAAGCTGCCATACCAATCACCACGAAATCAATGAGGTAAGACGCAGAGACCCAACCAAAAATGACAAAGACCTGGCCAATAATAGCACCATTTATGGCACCAAGTGTCAAAATTGGCAAAAAGATTCCTCCGGGAAGGCCCGAGCCGTAACTGATCATCGAAAAGATAAAGCGAACCAGTACCATGGCCAATAAAATTTTGATGCCTGGAACATGGTTGCCAAGCGCCAAGACCAAATTATTTCCCCCGCCCAGGCCGTTCGACCAAAAAATCCCCAAAGGAATGACTAATATCAGCGGAATCATTCCGTTCAGATATTTTGGTAGGTGTGTCCATTGGTAGATTTTCTGGCTGGCCAAAAGCGTTTTTTGGTATAAAAAGCCAAGCAAACCAAGCATGAGTCCCAAAATCAATAGCAGGCCATAGAGCCGTACCGGAATAATTGGCAATTGTCCAACCGCCAAAACTGGTGTCTGGCCGAACACAATCGTGGAAATTGCATCGGCCATTACGGCACCAGCTAGCGCACCCAGCCAGATTACTGGTGAGAAACTATGGTAAATTTCTTCCAAAACAAACATCACGCCGGCTAACGGTGCATTAAAGGCAGCAGCCAAACCAGATGCTGCACCAGCCGCAATCAGTGACTTTTTTTGACTATGGTCAGCCTTGATGGTTTCGGCAACACCTTGTCCGACGGCAGCCCCAAGTTGAATCGATGGTCCTTCACGTCCCAACATCAAGCCCGAACCAATGGCTAAAATACCCGCAACAAATTTTCGCCATAGAATCGAGAAATAATTTAAATGCAATTGATCCATTAACTGCCCTTCAACCTGAGGAATCCCAGAACCGGCGATGTTGGGCTCTTTTTTAACTAGCACTGCGACAATCAGCCCAATTGCTAAATTAATAAAAATAGCGACGACAAGGACTGACCAGTGGTCGTTTCGAATATATGTATACATATCACGCCACCATGAAAGTGAATGTTCAATGCTCATTCGAAAGATGGATACTACGATTCCGGTCAAAAAACCAACCAGAGTCCCATTAATAATGACCATCAATCGATTTGTATTAAAATGAAAGGTGTTTTTTTGCATATTTTTAGTTTACACCTTTTTATTCTAAAACAGTAATAAAAAATAGTTCAAAAGTAATTAAACTTTTGAACTATTTAACAAAAAATTATTTGAATATCAGCTTTTAATGACGTGTTTGACCATCACCAAAAACTTCATACTTAATCGTCGTTAATGCTTTCAAGCCCATTGGCCCACGAGCGTGTAACTTTTGCGTTGAAATACCGATTTCGGCACCAAAACCGAATTCAAAACCATCCGTAAAGCGACTCGAAACGTTTTGATAGACCACCGCAGCATCAACTTGGTTCATAAAATCAGCAACATGCTGCGGATTTTGCCCGAGAATTGTTTCAGAATGGTGAGTCGTATGCGCGTTAATCCAATCGATGGCGTCATCGATAACGGGCACAATCTTAATTGCCATAATTAAGTCATTGTATTCTGTATCCCAATCAGCCGCTGTTGCTAATGAAAGACGATCATCAATTGCCACAGCCCGATCATCGCCACGTAGTTCAACCCCGGCTTCAATTAAAGATGAAGTCACCTTCGGTAAAAATTCAGCGGCAATTTTTTCATGAATTAGTAGTTTTTCGGCTGAATTGCAGACAGCGGGCTTTTGCGTCTTGGCATTGACAATCACCTTGATTGCCTGATCCTGGTCGGCATCTTCATCCACAAAGATGTGCGTATTACCTGCCCCAGTTTCAATCACTGGTACAGTAGCATTCGTCACCACAAAGTCAATAAAGCTGCCAGAACCACGCGGAATTAAAACATCTACATATTGACGAAGATGGAGCAAGTCGTTAACAGAATCATGGGTTGTATCAGTGATTAATTGAATGATATTGGGGTTTAACTGGTGGTCTGTCAGCACGGAACGTAGCACCTGGGCCAAGGCAATATTCGAATGGATTGCTTCTTTACCGCCACGTAAGATCACAGCGTTTCCTGATTTAAACGTTAAAGCAGCTGCATCAACCGTCACATTCGGGCGGGCTTCGTAGACCATTGCCACAACTCCAAGTGGAACGGGCTTCTTGATAATCTGGAACCCGGATGGATGTTTCCAGTTTTCGTTAGGGCCGGCCAAGGGATCCGCCAGGTTTGCCACGGCAGCCAAAGAAGTAGCAATGTCCTCAATCGTTGCATCATCAAGTGTTAGGCGATTACGCATTGGGCCAGAAAGCGTTGCTGCATGATCTAGATCCGCTTGGTTCGCTGCCATGATAGCTAATTTTTGCTCTCGCAGGGCTTCAGCCATCGACAATAGAATTTGGTTTCGATCTTCTATTGATAATTGTGCAACAACTTGTGCTGCTGCTTGCGCCTGTTGACCAATTTTTTCAACTGTTATCATCGTCTATTCCTCAAAAAGTGTCCCAATTTCGTCTCCTGCAATCACAGCAAGGATGTTAGCCGGGTCATTGCCGTTCACCAAGGCCATTTTTTGGCCATTTTTGATCGTTAAATCAGCTGCTGCTAACTTAGTACTCATACCACCAGTGCCCAAACCGGAAGTTGAGCCCGTTGCACTAAGCCAAAGTGTTTCCGTAATCGCCTCAACTCGATGAATGGGTTTAGCATTCGAATCAATATTCGGATTAGCTGTATAAAGTGCATCGACATCACTCAAAATGATTAAACCATCCGCCTGAATTTGTTTTGCAACTAATGCAGCCAAACGGTCGTTATCACCAAATGAGTGTTGGTGATCCAACTCATCAACGGCAATGACATCGTTTTCGTTAATGATTGGAATGACCCCCTGGTCAAAAAGAGTTTCAATAGCATTGGTGGTATTTTCCAGCATCGCTGGATTGTCAAAGACGTCATAAGTCAAAAGAACCTGTCCAACTTGTTGCTGATAGAAGGCAAAGCTTTGGTGGTATAAAGACATTAAATAACCCTGCCCAATGGCCGCGAGTGCTTGTTGCTGTGGGATTTCCTTTGGCCGCTGGTGCAAATTCATCTGGTTTAAAGCGACGCCAATGGCACCAGAGGTCACCAATAGCACCTGGTGACCATCTTTTTGTAGGGTCGAGAGTGTTTGGGCTAAACGATTCACAACCGGATATTTGATTTGCCCATCCAGGTCCACAATGGTACTTGTTCCAACTTTTACAACGATTTTCTGCCAGTCTGCCATGCACTTTTTCCTTCATTAAGTTTATTCTATTATAGCAAGAAATAATGATGATAACGCAATAAAAAGAAGCTAAGATCAGTAAGCATTTTAGTTTAAAATGAAGAAAAAATTTTAAAACACCACCTGAATATTAGGCTTAACTTACCCAAGTAATTGAATCTAAAATAAAAAACAGCAAAATAATTTGCTGTTTTAACCAATACCGAGTTACGAATGGAAAGTCAGCCCCGCGGTGCACCACATGAAGGGCAGAACTTGGCTTGACCATCAATTTTAGCGCCACATTGGCTACAGAAAGTGGTTCCTTGTTTCTGGGCGTCTTCTTGAGCTTCGGTCGAATGGTTATTCTGATCGCGAATGGCATCAATCATTGCTTGCGAGTTCATGTTAGCGTTAGCCATCACTCGATTGTTATCATGAGCATCTTGACCATAGATCAAAGCCTCTTGGATTTTTTGATTGATGTCGATAACCTTTTGCTTATCGAACAGCGTGACACCAACAAAATAGTTAGAACCATTTCCATTGATCACCAATTCCGTCACGATTCCATTTAAGAAGAAGATAACACCAAACACTGCTAAAACAATTCCCAAAACAGCATTGCTACCAAGGCTTTCAACACCAAAAAAGGCAATCAACGCTCCAACAATAAAGTTGAAGAGCTTGTAACTAGTGTGTTGGCTTGATCCCTGGACATTGTCCAAACGGAAAACCTGCTTGTCTTCTCCAGCTGGGATAATATGTGCAATCGTGTTCTGGCGTTGAACCTTAATTACCCGGTTGTCAACTTCAACATAACCCTTTACCCAAAAAAACAGGATCGAAGCCATGTAATCAATCTTTGTTACACCATCTTGTGTAATACCTTCTTTACGTGCCCGATCTTCATCAGTCATTGCCATCTCAAATATTCCTCCAATATAAATACTTACTTTCTCAATATTTTTATTGTACAAATAATAATGTCGGAATACAAGATTTTTATTAGAATAAGTATAATTCTTAATAAAAAGATTAATTCTATCTCGACGGCAAATTTTAATTAACTAACAACACGGGCAGGGATCCCCACAACGGTTTGACCAGCAAGAATATCTTGCAAAACGACGGCATTGGCTCCGATTTTACTATCCTGGCCAATATGAATGTTGCCAATTACCTTTGCACCAGCACCGATTAAGACTCGGTCGCCAATAGTCGGATGACGTCGTACACCATCCTTAACAGCACAACGAGCCCCTAGTGTAACACCCTGATAAATTGTTACATCATCTCCAATTACAGTTTCCTCACCAATCACAACATTGACCCCATGGTCAATGACCAAATTTTTGCCAATTGTTGCGCCGGGATGGATATCAATCCCGGTTTTTCTTTTACTATGTGTTGCCAGCAGCTGAGCCAAGAATGGATGGCCATGCGTCCAGAGATAGTGGCTTTTGCGATAAACCCTGACAGCCTTATAACCAGTATGGAAAAGTAAAACCTGATAACGGTATTGTAAAGCAGGATCACGTCGAATAAAATCATCAGCAGTGTCAAACATGAATTCTCCTTATTGATAAATCCCTAGCGTATTCGGTCGCCAGGTCAGCAACTTATCGCGTTTCCCGAATATTTACTGATGAATATACTCCCCTTTGCCTAACAAGACATATAATCTTTGTCAGGAAAGCTACCAAATTTAAATTGGTACAGTTACAACAAGCGGTATGATAAAACCTGTAATCAATAGCAGGGAAACAGTTTTTGGAGGAATTTACATGGATAGTGGAAGTATTGCTTGGGTCCTGACATCAGCGGTTTTGGTTTGGATCATGACCCCGGGTTTGGGATTGTTTTACGCAGGATTGGGTGATAAGAAAAACTTGTTGCATACGGTTGGCATCTCAGTATTACTGATTGGTCTAGCAACGGTAGTCTGGGCGTTGTTAGGCTATAGCTTGTCATTCGGTGGTTCTGGCTCGCTGATTGGAAACCTACATTTTTGGGGATTAAACCACGTTTCCCTGTCAGGGTCTACTCGGGGTTTGACCATTCCGGATGGTGCCTTTGCCATCTTCCAAGGAATGTTTCCAATTATCACCGTCACGATCATCACCGGCTCAGTGGTCGGGCGGATGCGTTTGAAGTCAATGTTAGTTTTCCTAACATTATGGCTGCTTTTCATTTACGCTCCCCTTGCCCACATGGTTTGGGATAACGGGTTCTTAGCTAAGTTGGGGGCGATCGATTTTGCGGGAGGAACAGTTGTTCACATTTCTTCTGGTGTTACAGGTTTGGTATTAGCCTTGATTCTCGGCCCACGTAACGATCAAAAACCACATCAAACAAACCCAATTTTCGTCTTAGTTGGTGGTTTCTTACTCTGGGTTGGTTGGTTCGGCTTCAACTCTGGTTCAGCTTTGGCTGCCAACAACCAAGCCATTGTGGCGTTGATTAATTCATGGGTGGCTTCCTCAGCAGCTGTTCTTTCGTGGGGGTTGATTGCCTACCAGATTCAAAAGAGGGTAACACTCGATGGATTGGTCACTGGCGCCTTAGCTGGCTTGGTCGCCATCACGCCAGCAGCTGGTTACGTAAAACCATGGGCAGCGATTGTCATGGGCTTGATTGCCGGGGTTCTTGGCTTTATCAGCATCACAACAATTAAGAACTTCTTCGGTTACGATGATACATTGGATGCCTTTGGTATTCATGGAATTGGCGGTACCGTTGGCGCTCTTCTGACCGGTGTTTTCGCTGATAAAAACTTGCCTGGTAGTGCCGCTGGTTTAATTTCTGGCCACTGGGACTTACTTGGTCATCAGGTCATTGCCGTTTTGGTAACACTTGCTTTGGTCGTTATTGGAACACTCGTTTTGGCCGGTGTTACCCGCGTTATCGCTGGGCCATTACGAATGGACGACACCGATGAAAGTACTGGATACGACAAATTAATCCACTTACTTGTAATTAAAGACTAAGTCGATTAAATCATGTAGCGTAAAAGGACTGTCATTTATGACAGTCCTTTTATTTTTGGTCTGAAATTAATTTGTTTTTTTAGCTAAATAGTCCAACAGTCGAAACATCACTTCCTGATTCTCTTCAGGAACACCATGAGCTAAAATAGCTGCGCCAGTTTGGTGCAAAGCGTTTTTAGCATCGTTAGCATACTCGCCGTCGTTAGCAACCATTTCACGGATGTTATCCGCCTCCGGTTCAAAGTGGAACTGCAATCCTAAAATGTTCCCAAGGATAAAGCCCTGATTTTTAACCAAAGCAGTGCTGAACAACAACTCGGCCTGGTCAGGAATGGTAAACATCTGTTCATGCCAATGTAGCGCTTCCACCCTCTCTGGTAAGCCCGGAATG
This sequence comes from Fructobacillus sp. ESL1117, assembly GCF_058508565.1. Lineage (NCBI taxonomy): Bacteria > Bacillati > Bacillota > Bacilli > Lactobacillales > Lactobacillaceae > Fructobacillus > Fructobacillus sp. ESL1117. The sequence continues at coordinate 383,420 of NZ_CP196385.1, forward strand.
CAATCACTAACCCGCTGAACCGATGCCCAGCCAACTTCCTTATAAGGAGCATCAAGAACTTTACCCCCAAGGACCTTAGCAATTTGCTGAGCACCAAAACATGCTCCAAAAATTGGCTTATGCTGGGCCATTAATTGTGCAATTAGCGCTCGCTCTTCAGCAATCCACGGCAAATGATCGTTGGGACTCATGGGCCCACCCAAAATAACTAAAAAATCCACATCCTCTGCCCTTGGCAAAACGTCCCGAAAATGAGCTGGATGGTGAACGGTCAGCTGATGACCGTGTTTTTCTGACCAACGGGCAATGCTCCCTGGTCCTTCGTTCGGTGTATGTTGCAAAACATGAATGCGCATCAAAAAAGCCTCCTTTTTCGACGGCAATTTGATACGGGTTTCGCCTGCATATGCCCTTAATGTGGTTAATTGTAACACAAAAAGCCCCGACAGTTTAAGTCAGGACTGATTTTTAAAAGAATAAATGAATTAAGATGACGGCGAGCAGAACTTGAACCGCACCAACTAAGAAACCGAAACTAAGGAACTTGACACCACTTTTTTTGATAACTGCCCACTTTAGGTTCAAACCAATTGCAGCTAAGTTGACGACGCCGAAGAAAGTTGACACCGTATGGCTAAATTGATGGATTGGGGCCGGCAAAGCCATGATTGAGTTGACGACCAATAAGATGGCAAAGACGATAATGTACCAAGGTAAAATCGTAATTTTAGCCTTTTCGTCTTCTTCAACCGCCTCTTTCGCATTTTGCCGCTTAGCGATGTAAGCAAACAACACAACGACGAAGACCAGCATAATGACCCGCAATAGCTTAAACAGAGTTGCAAAGGTTACAACGTTTGAATTAATCAAAGAGGCTGTTCCAACTACCTGACCAACAGACTGGACAGTCCCCCCAACTAAGGCCCCACGCAGTAAATCATTATTACCAAATAAAAAGTGTGACAAACTAGGCAACGTCAGCAAAAGCAGCATACCCGTCAAGGAAACGGTGGCGACTGCCGTACGCCGATTGTCATCCTTGGCCTTGATGACCGGGGCAACAGCAGCAATCGCACTGGAGCCACAGACGGCATTTCCGGCACCCATCAACATCGTGCTGTGATCGTCGACCTTAAATAGGTACTTCCCCAACAAAAATACGATACCAATCACCAAGATCATATTAATAATGATAAAAGCGATCCCATTTAGTCCTAACTTGGAAAGCGTTTTAAAGGTCAAAGTCGAGCCCAGCAAAGCAATCCCAATTTCAATCGGGTACTTTTCGGACCACTTAACCCCAGCTCCATATTGGTTACCGGCAAAAATAGTATTTCCCAGCAAAATCCCAATAATCATTGCCAAACTTTCCGCACCCAATTGCGGTAAGTACCTACTCAAAAATTGGGCAAAAAGCGAAACCACGACTGCCAGGACAATCCCAACAACATGCTTCTTCTCGATTCTCATCAGACAACTATTCCTTCTTTCGTTAGCTTTTTAACAAAAAATATTCCTTCCCTATTAAACACCTAACCAGGGGGGCTCCGTCAAGCTTATCAAGATTAAAATTTGATAACAAAGAACGCTTTTTAACCATTTTTAAAATGAATCCAGCCGGCCACCCGCTTTTAAAATAAGACAAAAATTAAAGGGTTGTCTTTTAATGACCGTGTTATCATAATTAAAGTTAATTATAGTATAGAAAGTTGGATTGTAGCATGACCTATGAATACTTGATTTTTGACCTTGATGACACCCTCTTAGACTTTACCGGAGGCGAAGTCGCTGCTATTCGTCAGCTTTTTTCAAATGAATTAGGCTTAACAGGCACTGATTTAGACCATGCACTCAAAACTTACCAAGAGATTAACCACCATCTCTGGCAACAATACGAATTGAAAGAAATTGCTCGACAACAAATTTTTGAAGAACGTTTTAAAAAAACTCTTGCAGCACTAGCAATTGACTATGATGCCGACCATCTTGAACAAGAATACGCCACATTGCGTGACCACAATTATCGGCTGGTTCCCTATGCAACTGAAATTTTGCAACACTTGCAAGAACAATATACGATTATCGCCGGTACAAATGGCCAGGATGCCACACAACGTCTTCGCCTCAAGGAAACCGGCTTAGGAAAATACTTTGACCAAATATTTACTTCTGAAATGATTGGTGCTTCTAAACCTGACTCAGCTTTTTTTGATCGTATTTTCCAGGATAACCCACATATGACCAAAGAAAACACGGTGATGATTGGCGATGGCATAACATCTGACATCATGGGGGGCCAAAATTATCAACTCGACACAATTTGGATTAATCCAAATCACAAGGAGAGCCCGGCGAAAATTAAGCCTACTCAGGTAGTTGCAGATTTACCAACTTTGGAAGCAATCTTGCAATAATACAACTCATACTTTGATAATTACAGATTAAAAAATCAGACCTCTGCAGGTCTGATTTTTTTTATTTGTGATACTTACCAATCTTTTGATCAATCGTTAAAATTTCGCCATCTGGCTGATAGGCAACCTTAATATAGGCAGAGACTTTCTTGGCACCTGCCCGGACAGCCACGTGTTGGCACTCTTTGACGATGTCCATCAACTGGTTATAATTATCGCCTTCAATCGTTGTTTCAAAGGGACCAACTTCATAGCGTAAGCCGGTACTTTGAATATAAGCAATCACCTCATCAACCATTCGGCACAACTCTTGGTCATTTTCAGCTGCTGGTAAAACCTGAATCGCAACACTTGCACTCATTTATTTTCTCCTTTTACTGCTGTGGCAAAATCAATCGTTTCGTCCGCTAACTTTTGTAAATCAGTCCACTCTTCTTTTGACTGATGGTCATAAACACCAATCAAATGAAAACCCGCTTGCTTTGCTGTGGCAGCAGCATACAGAGCATCTTCATAGACTGCAATCCTGTTGGGCTGCTGGTCAAAATATTGTGCAGCAACCTGATAAATTGTGGGCTTTGTTTTATCCTGTCCAACATCTTCACAAGAAAAGACAAAGTCAAAAAACGGCAATAATTTCAACCGGCGAAGACAGTCTTTGGCCAAAACTGAACTACTGGCCGTTGCCAAGACAATTTTATGACTAGCTTGGTAGGCATCTTGTAAGTATGCAGCTACCCCAACTTTAAGTGGAATATCATGTTGGTAATGTTGGTCCATCAAAGCTCGCATTTCCTGCACCAAGTTGGCAGCTGTAACGGGTAGCGCTAATAATTCTTGTATGAAAATGGCTGAATCCGTCAAAGTCATGGTTTGAATCTGATTATGCAAACCGACTGGCAGCTGGTCAATGCCATATCGATCAAGCAATTCAGTCGCTAAATTCTCCCAAAAAGGCATCGAATCAACTAATGTACCATCGAGGTCAAAGATCAAATATTCCCTATCGCTCATCGCTTACTTCCCCTTGCCAAAGCTAATTTGGCCTGATTGACGGTGTTTAGTTAATCCAAGTTCGCCTGGATTCGCTTTAGTAAGCCTGTCTTTTGAAAAATTAAGACCACTGCCAACCCCATTCCAGCACCCACAATGGCAGCTGGTGTGTAATATGGCACGAAGTAATACCACCTATGGACGTCCAAGCCATAAAAGATCTTCATCAATGGATAAGAAGTCAAAGCCCCTAAAATCCCCGTTCCAATCACTTCACCAAGGAAGACCAGGTAAAGGTTGTGGGTTTTGCGATAAATCAAACCGCCAAGAATGGGACCAAAAATGGCCCCTGTTACGGCTTGAATTGTCCTGCCGGACATCATCCGTAAAATGCCACAAATCAAAGCACTAGCAAAGCCGTACCATGGCCCCAGCAAAACGGCGGCTAAAACGTCAACGAAGTGCTGAAAGGGCGCCATTGCCGGAAAATAGACAAAACTATTTAAAACATAAGCTAAGGCAGCCAACAAGGCAGTCACTAACATCTTCTTCGTTGATAATTTTTTCTGTGTCTTCATTTGAAAACGCTCCTTTTAAATTCAGTGGGGTAGCGAAAAACAGCGCTCCTTTCCCACTTTAGCGGTTAAACCAGTCAGACAAGCACCTGACTGATAGAAAGTTCGGTCGAGACTACTTGGTCTCCTCTCACGCCGGAACACGGCTTCCCATCGCTGTTTTTTCAGGATCAAGGCGCTCCCCTTCATCCCGCACGGTCAAATGACCGTGAATCATTCACTACACTCCTTTCTGATTTAAAAGAAAAAATCGAGCACCCACAAAAGGAGTCCTCGATTACAAAAAAGCTACGATTTCCTCCGCCGGCATTATCCGGTTCAGGTGTTCGGGTCGATGGTCTACCATCCTCTCAGTCTGTCACACAAACTCCCCGATCGATTTTATTCAAAACAAAAGGCCGCCCAATTTATTAGTACGGCCGATTGTTGTGTTTTTCAACAAACAATTTGGAACCGCTAAAATGGGTGACTGGATAATGAGGGTCGCTAACACGATTGTAACCCTTATTCCCTAACGGAAATGATTATACTCATTTTAACGGAAAAAGACAACTATCCAATTTGATATTTCAAAATTGTTTGCTTATTTACTAACTTCGACCACAACATCTGCAAAATCGTGGTTAAAGCTAGCTGTCCAGGTTCCTTCTGTTAAGTGTGGCGGCAATAAGAAGGTTCCAGAGGAAACGCGTTCCCCCGCATGCAAGGTCTTTCCCTGCGCTGCCAACTTTTTAACTAGCCATTGCAACGATTTCAGTGGGTTACCCAAAACTTCGGCCGAACTGCCCTCGGCCACTACCTCACCATTATGGGCTAACTGGGCCTGAACATCTTCAAATTCAGCAACCGTCAAAGATGTACTTTCTCGTTCTGGCCCATAGACCACAAAACCACCAACAGCCGCATCTGCCATCACTAAGTACTTACTCAAAGATGGAAACCAATCCGTAAACCGAGCATCGGGTACTTCCACACCAGCCGCCACAGTCGTTTTGCGACGCAAATCCTCCAAAGAATCAGTGACTTGCAAGTCTTCCTTCGCCTTGAAAACCAATTCTACTTCTGCCAATGGGTCCAATAAATCGCTCTTCAAAGAAAGGTTAGCCGGTGATTGAACGAAATGGTTTTGCACCTGAGCCCCATACAAAGGTTCATTTGAATCGAACATATCTTGCGTTTCTTGACTAGTCAAACTAACCTTGTAACCCCCAAGTGGTTGATTTTTGAGTTCCATCAATTGATCTTGCACTTCATAGGCAGTTTGGTCATCGCTAACAACCTGCTCCCATTCAGTCATTTTAAGCGGTTGGCGTTCTTGGTAAGCATGATAGAGGGCCTGTGCCAATTTGTCCTCTTGCTTTGCTGGTACTACCTTCACCTTGGTCTTCAATTCAGTCATTGTCATTTTTAATGCTCCTTTCAGTATACAAACAGCTCACTACAGTACGAAACTTCACGGTGCCCTCCTTTTCTAAAAAATCAGCAGATAAAAAGGCGCCCTTAACAACGATTTTTTCGTAGTTAAGGGCGCTTATGCACGGTACCACCTTAATTTGTTGAACGACAAAGTTCAACCTCAAACGTACGGCCGAAAAAGCGATACGCCGGTTTGATAACGGTACCAACCGAGCAAGGCTTACTGATTTCAGCCCACTAGCTAAAGAATGATCGTCTTTGAGTTTGAAAACGACGCCCTTTCACCAAATAGGCGCTCTCTAATCATTTTCTTACCCAGACACTTCTTATTGTCGCTTGTCATTTCTATCTGTTGCTTTGTAGTTTACAACTTTATGAGTCAATGTCAACCTTTTATCATTTATTTTTAATTTAAATAAAACTAAGAACCCCTTTTGGCCTCATGTTTAATCAAAAATATGTTGAATTTCCTGGTTACCAGCTGTTAAATCATAAATTTGATTAGCTGCTTGCTCAGGATGAGCTAATACTGCTATGACAAAGGCAGCGACATCTGCTCGCGGAATTTGCAAGCTTTCCTTTGGACCCGCGAAGTCAACATCCAATGAAACCTTGCCAGTACCAGTAGTATCCAAGAGCAACGTTGGCCGAACAATCGTATAATCCAAACCGGAATTTTGTAAGTACAAATCAGCATAGTGCTTCATCATAAAGTAATGATAAATGCCGGATGCAGACCAACGACCGCGGTCGTCCGCCCCAGCAGCTGAAACCATCACATAGTGAGCAACACTAGCTTTTTTAGCAGCAGCCATCGTTTTAATGGCGCCATCCAAATCAACTTCTACCGTTCGCTCGATACCACCTTTACCGCCGGCACCAGCCGTAAAAACAATCTGGCCAACTTGGTGATCCAGAAAAAACTGTGTCATCGTTTGTTCATCAACGTCCAAGTCAAAATAGACTCCCTCAACACCGGCTACATCAGCCACTGTTTGCAATTGGTCTTTATTCCGAAAGGCTGCTAAAACTTCTTGCTGCTTACTAGCTAAGTCTTGAACCAAAATTTGGCCGACCTGACCGTGGGCACCAATTACCAATGTTTTTGCCATCATAATCTCCTTTTCATTAAACATTTTCACAGCATTCCCAATAAAATATGGGCGCAAGCAAACCTATTTTCTAAGAGCATTTTATTTAAGAATGAATAATTTTCTTTTTATAAACGGATAAACTTTTATCAAACTCATAAATAATGGGTTCACCGTTTGGGATTTCAACGTTAGTTACCTGTTCTGGTGTCAGACCTTCAATCAGCTTTGTCAACGCTCTGACAGACGTTCCATGGGCAACAATCAAGACATCTTCTCCCGCGCGTAACCGTGGTACAATTTCCTCTTCAAAAAGTGGTCGAACTCTAATTTCTGTACTTTGAATATTCTCACTCAGTGGCAAAAGGCCGTATGGCACTTGTGCATAGCGGTGGTCAAAAGCAGGGTACTTTTGACCAGCAATGGTCACTGTTGGATCATATGCAGGCTGTTTAGGTGGTAGAACAGAATAAGACCGTCGCCAGATTTGGACCTGCTCTTTCCCATACTTAGCGCGCATATCATCCTTATCCTCACCTTGCAAGATACCATAATGACGCTCATTTAACCGCCAAGACTTCATAAGCGGAATATATGATTGACCTAATTCGTCCAAGATGCGATTCATGGTCATAATCGTTCGACTAAGAACTGAGCTATAAGCCCGGGAAAAATGAATGTCCTGTTTCAAAAGTGCCCGCCCGGCGTCCTGTGCTTGCTTTTTGCCAGTTACAGACAAATAAGTATCGATCCAACCATTAAAACGGTTAGACTGGTTCCATTCACTTTGACCGTGACGAAGTAAAACAAGTTTTGGCATAATCAAGCTCCTTTGCGCTCTATTTTACACCGATTCTCTTTAAGCAAGCAATGCTTTCTAACAACAAAATAAAAAGCCTTCAAAAGAAGACTTTTATTATACGTTAGCTTATAAGCTTACCATTTAACACCGTATTCTTCGAAGAACTCTGGGAGTGTTTTCAAGTTTTGACCATCGTATGAATCTAAGAATTCACGAACAGAACTTGGTCTTTGCAAATCAAGGTTACTGTTATACGTTGGATTAAGCGTTTCTTCCATCCCTTGGTCTGTTTGCTTCAATTGCAACTCCTCGACAGGCAATGACCGGGCATCAGAAATCTTAGCTTCAATCAAGAATGGTCGACCCGCCTTGGTTACCTCAATCGCCTTGTCAAAAGCTGCTGGCAATTCGCTAGCCTTTGTCACGGTTACCGCCTCAACACCCATTCCTTGAGCAATCATAGCGAAATTTTGATCAGCAAGATCAATTCCTGAATGATGCATGGCCACATCATCCTGTTCACTTTTGATAAAGTTCAATGTCTTGTTGGCTGTAATGACATTAATAATTGGCAAATCATACTTCTTCTCGGTTAACAAATCTTGCATAATCATTGAAAAGGCACCATCACCAGCGATGTTCCAAACTTGGCGACCAGGATATGATAATTGTCCAGCCAAAGCAGCTGGCAGTCCAGAACCCATAGAAGCAAAAATGGCAGAAATCACGAACTTGTTCTTTGGCGTCACATGCAAATGACGGAAGGAGTTAATAATATTGTCACCAATATCAATGGCAAAGACAGCATCGGGGTCAGCAACACGATTAATTTCCTTATAAATCGGTTCAGCGCGAAGCGGTTCACGAGTATCATCTTGCAATTGCTTTTGGTAGGCAAACCAGTTTTCCTTATCGGCACAAGCGGCCTTGAAGAATGCAGATTCTGGCGCTTGTTCACTACGATCTAGGGCAGCCTGGACAAAAGTAGTTGCATCTGCCCAGATACCCAAATCCAGGTTATGATGGCGTCCAAGTTCTGTTCGGTCGTTATCAACCTGAATAAACTTAAACGGATGTGTCGTGTAAACTAGTTTTGCAAATGGAAAATCGGCCCCTATAGCAATCAACAAATCAGCACTTGCCATGATTTCATCAGCAGCCTTTGAGGCAGCACGGTTAGCCATACCCAGATTTCCGGCATAGCTTTCATCAACATGCCCTTTTGCTAAACCAGTCATGACCAAAGGAATTTGCAATTTCTTTGACAATTCAATGAGGGCATCACCACCTTCTTGGATACCACGACCAACGTGAATAACTGGTCGCTTGGCTTCCTTAACCATTGCCAAGAATTGGTCTACTTCGGCCGCAGTTGGTTCTGGCTGTGGTGCCTTTTTATCATCTGTGGCTCCATGAGAACCATAAGCAATATCTGGAATTTGTTCGTAGCCCAAGTCATTTGGAATAATCACTGTTGCGACACCCTGATGCTTGTAGGCTTCACGAATAGCTTGGTCAACCACGTGTGGCAAACTTTCGGCTGTCATGACAGTTCGACAATAAACGGATACATCTTCAAAAATTGGATCCTCGTTGAACTCTTGAAAAAAGTGCGAGTTCATTACCGCGCGTGGTGTTTGACCGACAAGAGCCAAAACAGGCACATGATCCTCCTTGGCATCGTAAAGACCCGTTAGCAAGTTTGTTGCCCCAGGCCCAGCCGACCCAAAGGCAACACCAATCTTACCAGTGAGTTTGGCATCTGCTGCTGCTGCTAAAGCACCAACTTGTTCATGGCGAACTTGGATATAGTGAATCTGTTCTTTTCGCTCTGCGAGGGCTGCCATGGTGGAGTTAAACGAACCCCCAGGATAGCCAAAGAGGTGATCAACACCCCAATCTTCAAGCACCTTCAACATTGCGATGCTTGCTGGAACTGTGTTTACTGTTACTGACATAAGACATCTCCTGTTCTACTTTGCTATAGCCATATTATATCTCTGTTTTACAAAGATGTAAAACAATTTGCACAGTTGTAACATAAAATAGACAATTATTAATAAAAAGTTTTTTAGTGCTGTTTTGATAGGGGTTATACCAGTGTCACTGTCACCATTGTTTTAAATTTCAAGGCCGTAATTAATCCTTCTAAATCTTTTACCCGCCGTCTAGGAACGGTTAAAATTTGACGAGAAATGGTTGAGCGACCAACCTGATTCCACTCAAAGAAAAAATTAACTTGGCCAGCATATCGTTGGTCTACCACTCGTAATTCATAAATAGTATTTTTAGCCCGTTTAAATAACGGTGCCATTTCCTTTAAAATTTCAGTTATTAATTCATTTTCGATCATGATCAACCCCCACAAACTGCAACTCTTCCCAATTTTTTGGTTCTTTGTCTAAGTAAAAACCGTCCATAAAAAAGCCAGTTACCTTCCCAATTTCCACAGGACTAGCACGGCCCTCGATATCGAAACTGTTTGCCTGGACAACTAACCGCTGTGAGTTACGGTATGCCAAAGCAACCACCTGTTGCATTTGTTCGTATGACATGGCCTCATGCAATTCTGTTTGATCGGCCTGATCTTGATTCGTCTTCTGATTTTTTAATTCGGCAGTGTGGTCCGAAAGAAAAAAACCATTCCACTTAACTTTGCCTCGGTCACGGTAATCATGGTCAAAGTAGCCGGAGACAGTTGCTAGCCAATCAGGATCAGCAAAAAAATTCTCACTCATAAGCATTGCCCCCATTATGGCCCCCAACTAAATTAGCACGGCTAATCGCCGTCGCCCCCTTTTCTAAGGAAATAGATCGGACCAGGCTCGCTGCCCCAAAGCGACGGCGAATTTGGTCAACCACCGTATCAACCGGGTCTTCTTCTTGGTCGGTTGGACTAGGAGTCTTGTCGAAAAGTGAAATTTCTTGAACACTTTCACTTGATAAGCCAGAAAAAGAAACTCCAATATAGCGAACGGCATCACCCGACCAATTTTCTTGAAAAATACGTTTCAAAACGTTCATTAATGTTTGACTACGGTTGGTTGGTTCAATCCGGACAGTTTGATGCAAACCCGTTTTTGGACTGTGGCGCGTATTGAAAGCGATTCCTTGGTCCGCGTAACCCAGGTAAAGTGACGCTAAGGTCGCTTGTTGCTGATGTGCCCGCAGACGACTTGCTACCTGGTCGGCCATTTCTTGCACAACTACTTGGATGGCCGCCCCATCATGATAATTTTCCGGTAAAACCTGTGAGTTCCCATAAGACTTATCTTTGGGCATAATTTTTTCTGTTAAATCAGACCGGTCAATGCCCCAAGCCAAAGCATAAAGTTGCTCACCCATTAATCCAAGGCGCTCTTTCAGCATATATGGGTTTTGCCTGGCTAAATCACCAATGCTTGCAATTCCCCACCCCTTCAACTTTTCTGCCGTTTTTTGGCCAATACTCCACACGTGTCCAAAGTTTGTCACAGGCCACAGCTTCTTGGGTACATCTTCATAATGCCACTCAGCCAGTAGGTGTGGGGCCCTCTTCGCTTCCAAATCCAAGGCCAATTTGGCTAAAACCGGGCTATCGCCGATACCAACTGAAAGATAAATTCCCATTTCAGCAAGGACCTGCTGCTGAATTTTTTGAGCGACTTCTCTTGGGTTCTTACCAAAAAGGTGCCAAAAATCAGTGATATCCAAGATTGATTCATCAATGGAATACGGTAACAAGTGTTCATCATCAACGTATTGTTGGTAGATGGCATTAATCGCTAAGTTTTTTTGGATATAAAGGTTCATCCGCGGCTCTGCCTTAATCAGACCAGGCACATCTGGGACATCCTTTTGTCTAGTAACGTTGGAGATGCCAAGCCGTTTCTTGGCCATTGGCGATGAAGCTAACACTAGCCCCCCTGTGTCATTTTCTTGGTGTGACATCACCACCAGCATGGCCTGCAGCGGATTTAAGCCCCGTTCAACCGCTTCGCAACTGGCATAGAAACTCTTTGAATCGATTAGAAAAACAACCCGCCGGTCTTCATTTTGATAAATTTTGGCAAAATCATTAGTGGTCATTTGACGGGCTCCTCCCTATTGAGTCTGTTTTCATTATACGAACAGATGTTCGCTTTAGCAAGAAAAAATCAATAAAAATTTGCTAAGAAAAAGCCCCAACGTTCACGTTGAGACTCTCATTCAAATTTTATGTTACAATCACTGATTTTTTAGGGTCAAAACCTGGCCAACCACCCCATCAAAGTTGTCGGGAATCCAATCAGACCGCCTTTGTTCTGCTAAAGCAAGGCTGACACTTGCCCCCTCATAATCAGCTAGAAAGCGGTCGTAATAGCCACCACCAAAGCCGACACGCAGACCTTCCTCGTTAAAGGCAAGCCCCGGCACTAAGACCAAATCAATTGCTGATTTCTTCAGTTGCCGACCATTTTCGGGCTCTAAAATACCAAAGCTCTGACCGACTGTCAGGGTACTATCAGTACTAATTCCAATAAAGGTTAATTCACGGTCAACCACCTTCGCCAAACCAACTGTCTTGCCTGCCTGCCAAGCGGCCGCCATAATCGGCCTTGTGTCGACTTCAAAAGGAAGCGAGGCCGTCACAGCGACAGTTTGAGCATGAACCCAGGCTGGCTGTAGAAACAGTTTTTGATATAACTGTTTTTCTTGTTCAATTTTTACTAAAGGGTTCAAAGCCTTTAACTTGGCCTTTTGTTCCTGGCGAATCGTCTTTTTATCAAGCATTTTTTCATCTCCAGCAGATTCAAAGAAAAAAAGCTGACTTAACAGCTTTTCATCATTCTCATCTAATTGGGCATTACGGTAATTTATGGGCCATTGCCAAACGCTCCGCTTGTTTCTTAATGTCCTTTAATACCTTCTCATCGTCATGGTTATGAATTGCTTCCACAATCAAACGAGCAACTTCAGCACTATCGTTTTCGTCAAAACCACGAGTCGTAATGGCGGGTGTTCCAATACGAATTCCAGAAGTAATAAATGGACTGCGTTGTTCGTTTGGCAAAGCTTCCTTATTGGTCGTGATCGAAACACGGTCCAACAATTCTTGTGTTTCCTTACCAGTCAAATCAGTCTTGGTCAAATCTAGGTTGAAGAGATGGTTATTAGTACCACCAGCGACAACACGGATGTCGTCAGTCTTTTCAAAGACCGTAACCATTGCCTGTGAATTCTTGATGATTTGCTTAGCATAGTCCTTAAATTCTGGACGTAATGCTTCGCCAAAGGCAACGGCCTTGGCTGCAATCACGTGTTCTAAAGGTCCACCCTGTGAACCAGGGAAGATGGCTGAATTGATTTGCTTAGCATACTTTTCTTGTGACAAAATTACCCCACCACGTGGACCACGCAAAGTCTTGTGGGTTGTTGATGTCACAACATCAGCGATGCCAACTGGATTTTGGTGCAAACCAGCTGCAACCAACCCAGCAATGTGGGCCATGTCAACCATCAAGTAGGCCCCAACTGCATCAGCAATTTCTCGGAATTTCTTAAAGTCGATTGTTCGTGAATAAGCAGATGCACCAGCCACAATCATCTGTGGCTTGACTTCCTTAGCTTGTACCATGATGGCATCATAATCCAAAGTTTCAGTCTCTGGATCTAAACCATAAGTTTCAGAATGGTAAACCTTACCAGAAAAACTTACCTTAGCTCCGTGAGTCAAGTGACCACCGGCATCCAAATCCATACCCAAAATTGTATCGCCTGGTTTCAAGAAGGCCATGTAGGCTGCAGCGTTTGCCTGTGAACCAGAATGTGGTTGCACGTTAGCATATTCTGCACCAAACAACTCCTTTAAACGATCAATCGCAGCTTGTTCAACAATATCAACATATTCCGTTCCACCGTAGTAACGCTTGTAGGGATATCCCTCCGCGTACTTATTCGTCAATACCGAACCTTGGGCAGCTCGCACGGCTTTTGAAGCAAAGTTTTCAGAAGCAATCAATTCGATTGTCCGGTTTTGCCGGGCACCTTCTTGTTGAATGGCTGAAAAAATCAATGGGTCTTGGTCAGTAAAATTCATGATTTAAGCTCTCCTGGGCATCTTCTTTCACTAAATCAAACAACAGTGGCTAGCCAGTCAGCTGATTAACTAGTGTAAGGTAATTATAGCAAAGATTGATTGCGCTAGTCTAGTATAAGTACGACTTTTATTAAAATTCATGCAAGTAATCGTTTAAATCGTTCGTGTTTAGCTTGTTCTCCAACCCAATCAACAGCTTTAGTCGGGCTTTTTGCCCATTAACGGCCGAAGCAAAGATGGCTCCAGCCTTCTCGAGCTGTACACCACCACCAAGGTAATCGTACACCGGTTCGGCAATCCCCTTAAAAGACCGCGAAACAATCACCACTGGGATTCCAGCATCCAAAAGCTTCAAAACGCCCAAGGCAGCGTCCTCACCCAAGTTTCCCGCTCCAAGCGCCTCAATCACGATGCCATCAATTCCTGAGTCAGCTAACAGGCTCAAAATATGGCCATCCATCCCAGCGTAGGCTTTCATAACCGGAATTCTTTTATCAACAGCTTTAATTGGATAAGTCCGCTTATCTGTCAAATCATAAAAGAAGAGAATCTTGCGTTTATTCACCATGCCCATCGCCCCTGAAATCGGTGAAGCAAAGGTGGCAACGTTTGTTGCATGCGTTTTTGTCACGAAACGAGCAGCATGAATTTCGTCATTTAAAACAACCATGACACCCCGATTTTTAGACTGTTCATCGATGGCCACGCGTAAGGCTGATTGGAAATTATATAAACCATCGGATCCCAATTCGTTGGAGGAACGCATCGCACCAGTCATGACAATCGGCATTTCAAAGGAAAGCGTTCCGTCCAAAAAGAATGAAGTCTCTTCTAGAGTATCTGTTCCATGCGTAATCACTACCCCGTCAAAATCTTTTTGCGCATCTTTGAGGCGGTTATAGAGAGCCAACATATGAGTTGGTGTGATGTGTTCGGATGGCAAGTTAAAAATATTTTCAGTTGTGAGCTCCACTTCAGGTAAATCAAGATGAGCATCATTCAATGGGTTTTGTGCACCCTGTTCAACATCACCATCAACATCCTCGTGCATGGCAATCGTCCCACCAGTATGTAAAACTAAAATTCTTTTCATGGCTTTCCCTTTCGAGCCTTAATGGCCAGCTGCCCTTCAAAAGCAGCCATTTTTTGAATGAAGACCTTTTCTTTTGGCTTCAACCCAACTTCTCGGTCATAAAGATAGTCAATCACCCGTTGAATACCGCGCTTAGTCATTAAAGATAAGGTTACCTTAGCAATCTTATTCATGTCAATTGCTGAAAATTGCCGTAAGTAATAGACAACCTTCTGATCTAAGTTTAAACGTTGGTCATCAAGGTCAAAATGTGACCGTTCAATGATACCGTTATATTTTTCAGAATAATCAAACACCCCCGTTACCGCTCCGGAAAGCGGGTCGGCCTGCCAATTAGGGGCCACACCAAAAGCAGGCAGCAACTGCAGTTCAAAAATATTGGTAATGACTTGGGGGTCTACCTGCTCATTGAGTTTGTCAAAACCAATCAACGTTTTTTCATACCATTCTGGTTCTGATTTTCCCTCCTCGAAGGCTAAATCCAAGAGTTTTACAATTAGTGCTGCATAGGCACTCACATTGATGTCCCCAACAACATTTTTATAGGGATGACTGTCTTGCACATCATTAATAAAGCCTAAACCCTGATTATTTTTTGGATAAGCGCCATCGAAAATGGCCCAAGAGTAAGCCTGGCAGGCAAAACCAATTTTTGACTTTGCCTTCTTAGCTCCTCGAGCCATCAAAGTCATTATCCCTTGTTCCTTCGTAAAAACTCGAACCAGTAAATCGTTATCTCGGTAAGGTCGTGTATACAAGACTAGACCTTCAATCAATGCCATCACGGTCCCCCCCCTTTTCCATAAAAAAACAACCATCAGGCTGATGGTTGTCTGCTCAGCTATTGTGGCTGGTAAGGCGACCTTAAAAATCATCCTTACGGTAGCCAAAGCTTTGCAAGGCCTGTGGTCGATCACGCCAACGTTCTTCAACCTTGACCCAGGTTTCCAAAAAGACCTTAGACCCGAGTAAACGTTCAATGTCTTTCCGTGCTCGTGTACCAATTTCCTTAATCATCCGCCCTTGCTTACCAATCACAATGTTCTTTTGACTGGCACGCTCAACGATAATTGAAGCTTGGATGCTAACCAAACCATCATCATCGGAAGAGATTTTATCAATGACAACCGCCACAGAATGTGGGACTTCTTGCTTGGTCAATTGCAAAACCTTCTCACGAATTAATTCAGAGATAACGAAGCGTTCGGGATGGTCCGTTAACTGATCTGAATCGAAGTACTGGGGGCCTTCATCCAGATCGCTGATGACTGTTTCCAACAGCTCAGGAACATTGTCCCCCTCGGTTGCTGAAATCGGGAAGATTTCCTTCCAGACTGGTGCATCTTCTTGATAAGATTGGATGACTTCAAACAGTTCTTCCTTAGGCAACAAGTCGACTTTGTTGACCAGCAAGTAAATCGGTGTCTTCGTCACTTCCTTTAAACGGTCAATGATATAGTTATCACCCCCGCCCCGCTTTTGACTTGCATCAACAACAAACCAAATTGCATCTGCTTCATGTAAGGCTGAGAAAGCTGATTTGACCATGTAATCGCCCAAAGAATTTTGAGGCTTATGAACACCCGGTGTATCGATAAAAACCACCTGGGCATCGTTGGTAGTATAAATACCTTGAATCTTGTTTCGGGTAGTCTGCGCCTTATTGGACATGATGGCAATTTTTTCACCAACAATGCGATTCAATAAAGTCGACTTTCCAACGTTTGGTCGACCAATAATGGCCACGAAACCTGATTTAAATCCTGGATTTGTCATAAAGTAAGTTATCCTTTCAAACGGTGAACAAAACGAGAGAAGTCCGTTTCAATCCCGAAGTAATGCCAGATGTGTGGCTGGAAGATCAAAGCTAAGATAATCACCTCAGCACCAACAGCGACTAAAACCATTCCGGCCGAAACATCCTTCACCAGACCAGCTAAAGGATGGTATTTACGTTCAACCACCAGGTCGACAACAGCTTCCACCACTGTATTTAAGAACTCGCCATAAACAGCCAAAAAAACTGCAATCACGACCCAAAGCCATTCAGACCGGTTCAGACCTAAGTAGAGGCCAAGCACCAGAACAAAGAACGCAAAACTTAAATGAAAGCGCATATTTCGCTCGCGAATCACTACTAAGAAAATTCCTTTCAATGCATGATACATTGAAATTAAAAAATTCTTGTTCCGCCCAGACGGCGCCTTGGGATTGGTTTGTTCCGCCAATTCTTCCACAGCAGACTTAGGATGGAAATCAGCCTCTTCACTCTGACCGTGATTGTTATCGCGTAAGTCCGTAGTCATCTAAAATCTTCCTCTGCAAGTCAAACATCTCTTTTTCCTCGGCATCACCAAGCATGTGGTCATAACCGTTTAAGTGTAAGAAGCCATGAACCACTAGAAAACCAAGTTCACGTTCAAAAGAGTGACCAAGGTATTCCGCCTGGCTTTCAATAATATCAACGGAGACCAAAATATCCCCAATATTTTTAGCGATATCGGCGGCCATTTCTTCATCAAGCAAGACAGGGCTATCCTCGCCATCTTCTTCAATGGCAAAAGAAATGACGTCCGTTGGCTTATCCTTGCCACGATAGTCGCGGTTATAGGCCTGGATGGCATCGTTATTCATAAAGGTCACTGACATCTCAGTGTTGTCTGGTAATTCTAGATAGGCACCAGCATAATTTAAAACAGATTGGACAAGGTCTTGGTGAAACTGTGTTACACCATCGCTCGTCTGATCAATTAATGCTAAATCCATTAGTTATTGGCTTCTTTCTGTGCGTTTTTTAGTTCTGCTAGTCGGGCATCTGCATCCTCATAAGCGGAAACAATCAGACCAACAACTGGATGACGAACAACGTCACCACTTTCAAAGTTAATAAAGGCGATGCGGTTGACATCGCGAAGAATCCGACGGGCAGCAACCAGCCCAGATCGAACACCATGCGGTAAGTCAATCTGAGAGGGGTCCCCGTTAACAACCATCTTAGAGCCAAAGCCCAAGCGTGTTAAAATCATCTTCATTTGGGCATTTGTCGTATTTTGAGCCTCATCGACAATAATAAAGGCATCATCAAGGGTGCGACCACGCATATAGGCGAGTGGCGCAATTTCTAGGACACCCCGTTCAATTAGGCGAGCAACATGGTCTGCTCCGACTAAAGCATTCATGGCATCATAAATCGGCCGCATATAAGGGTCAACCTTTTCCTTTAAATCACCCGGTAAGAACCCAAGTGATTCGCCAGCCTCGACCGCAGGACGAGTAATGACAATTCGCTCAACATCACCCTTCTTTAAGGCCGAGATGGCCATGGCAACGGCCAAGAAAGTTTTTCCTGTTCCAGCTGGTCCAATCCCAAAAGTTAAATCATTTTTGCGAATCGCTTGAACATATTGGCGCTGACCATAGTTTTTAACCCGGACTGCACGGCCTTTGTTATCGCGGATAATACTTTCACTATACAAATCTGCAAAGTAATCCAGCGTTCCCCGCTTGGCCATCGTCATCGCAGAGATAACGTCAGCAGGACCAACGGAGATTTGTTTCTTAATTAATTGTGTCAGTGCTTCCAAAACGGCAAGTGCCAAAGAAGCTTGGTTCGAATCGCCTTGGACAGCTACCTGATTGCCACGAACGAGCATTTTAACGGCCAGGCCTTCTTCTATTAAAACCAAAAGTTGATCCTTTGGACCCGTTAATTTGGTCTGCTGTTCAATGTTTTCAAAAGTGAATAGTTTCTCAGTTTGCGTTGTCAAAAATTCCGCACCTCATTTAGTTGAACTTACCCTATTTTAACACAATTTAGAACAAAAAAAGCCCGACAAAATCGGACTTTTTCAGTAAACTTATTAGATTGTTTCAACAGAAACGTTGTTCGTTGACTTAGCCATGTCAATTGGAGCAACAGTCACAACAACAATCTTGTCACCAGCAGTTGCCAATCCTTGAGCTTGGGCTTCTTCTTTGGCCTTAGCAACCAAGTCATCAACAGTCTTTGGTGTGTCAACCAAAACAGGCAAGATTCCGTTGTTCAAAGTCAATCCACGTTGAACACGTTCTGACTTTGTCATTGCAATGGTCATGACAGCAGGACGGTGCTTTGAAACCATTCGTGCAGCGTAACCAGTTTCAGTCAAAACAACGACGGCCTTAGCTTCAACTGAATCTGACAAGCGAGCTGCTGCTGAAGCAACTGATTCAACATCATCATCACCGTAGAAAGTATCAGCATGACGGCTGTACAATGACAAAGCTGATTCAGCCTTTTCATCAAGAGCGGCCATCATAGCAACAGCTTCAACTGGGTAATCACCGTTAGCTGATTCACCAGAAAGCATTGTTGCATCAGTACCATCAAAGACAGCGTTGGCAACATCGGAAGCTTCGGCACGTGTAGGACGTGGGTTTTCTTCCATTGAGTCGAGCATTTGAGTAGCAGTAATAACTGGCAATCCCAAAACGTTCATCTTGTCAATCATTTCCTTTTGAATCAAAGGCACGTTTTCGGCAGGGATTTCAACACCCATGTCTCCACGTGGAACCATCAAACCATCAGAAACTTCCAAGATAGCATCTAAGTTATCGATACCTTCTTGTGATTCAATCTTAGGGATGATTTGAACGTGTTCCATGTTCTTTTCCTTCAACAAGGCACGGATATCCAAAACATCTTCAGGCTTACGAACGAATGAAGCAGCGATATAGTTGATTTCGTGGTCCAAACCAAAACGAATGTCATCAGCATCCTTTTCAGTGATACCAGGCAAGTTGATTGAAACACCAGGAGCGTTCACACCCTTACGTGATCCCAACAAACCATTGTTTTCAGCCTTAACAACCAATTCCTTGTTTGCTTCGTCCTTTTCAGTGACAGTAGTAGCTAACAAACCATCATCAAAGAGCACTTGTCCGCCAACCTTAACGTCGTCAAACAATCCAGGATAAGTAACTGCAATCTTTTCCTTTGTACCTTCGATGCTGTCGTCCATTGAGATACGGAATACATCGCCAGTTGAGAATTGAATCTTACCATCAGCTTGCTTAGTAGTCCGGATTTCGGCACCCTTTGTATCAAGCAAACGACCAACAGTCTTACCAGTAATCTTTTCGGCTTCTGCAACTGCTTGCATACGGCCCAAATGTTCTTCGTGATCACCGTGTGAGAAGTTGAAACGGAATACGTTCGCACCTGCTTCGATTAACTTCACAATTGTGTCTACATCAGTTGATGATGGACCAAGTGTTGAGACGATCTTCGTCTTTTTCATGGGTAAATAGCTCCTTTGATATCTTGGTGAGTTGCCTACAAACAACTTCCTTTTCATATTGTAATACACTCTATAACCAATTCACAAGACACAATTTAGTCTTTTTGTCGGAAAACGACATTTTTACTAGATAGAACCTGTTCTAATGCCCACTTTAACTGGTCTGAACCAGCTAAATTGTAAGATTGTGGTAACATTCGCCTTATCTTTGTCTTCGGCCAATACAAAATAACCGGGTAGTCACCAGGATTTTGTTGCATAACCTGCCAAAGCTGATTTTTAATCGGCTCTTGATCATGGTCTTCGTCCAGGCGCAAAAACCATGTACCTGACTGAGCAGTCTTTTTTGTTGGTGCTGTTTGCTGATGAACCGGATGTTTTTTGTCCAAATCAGCTTGGAAATTTTGACTTTGGCTGGCATCCACTGCGTCAACGAAATTGCCAATAACAGAGAGCCCCTGGCGGACTTCTGTGTTGCCGCCTACCTGAACTAAGCGTCCAACCTTTAAGACCGCTTTGACCTTGTCATAAATTTTGGGGAAGATGGTGACATCGACGCTGCCGGTCATGTCCGTTAAATTAACAAAGGCCATATCGTCCCCCCGTTTCGTCTGGATAACTTTGACGTTTTTAACGAGACCTAAAACTTTGACACGCTGCCCAGCAACTAAATTGACCATGGCCGTCACGGTTCCTCGGTCGTAATCGGCTTGAAAAGCCTCAGTTGGATGGCCCGATAAGTTAAAGCCAAGGGCCTCTTTTTCCGTTTGCAGTCGCTCTACTAACGGTAAATCAGCCAATTTCTTGATTTTCGTCTCTGACAAAACTAAGTCACCAAAACTAGCCGCATTAATCAAGTCCGGCAAATTGGCTAAGAGTTCCGCCCGGTTATAGCCAAAATGGTCAAGTGCCCCTGCATAGGCAAGCTGATTTAAAAACTTTTCATCGCGGAATTTCTCAGGCAAAGCCTTGATCAGGTCTTGCAAACTAGCAAAGCGACCAATCTGACTGCGACTATCCAATAAGGTTGTCACAAAGGCCGTTTGCAAGCCATTAATATTGCCCAAGCCCATAACCAGAGCGCCAGCTTGGATAGACCAATCCCTAGTGGAGGTATTAACATCTGGCGGCAAAACCTTCAAACCGAGTTGCTTGACCTCGGCCAAATAGGCTTGCGCCTTCTCGACACCGCCTTGGTGGGCATTCAAAATTGCTGTATAAAAGGCCAATGGGTAATGGGCCTTCATGTAGGCCAGCTGGAACGATAGTTGACTATAAGCGACTGCATGCGACTTATTAAAACCATAATTAGCAAACTGATCGATATAAGCGAACAGTTTTTCTGCTTCGTCAAGACGGTGCCCCTTTTGCTGTGCTCCAGTTATAAAAGCAGTTTTGACCGCTGCCATCTGCTCAAGCTTTTTCTTGGACATCGCCGACCGAAGAAAATCCGCCTGGGCCAATGAGAAGCCAGCATAGGCAGCAGCCACCTGCATGACCTGCTCCTGATAAACTAAGATACCGTAGGTTGGGGCCAAGATTTGGTCAACGACAGGGTCAATCGTCGGCACGGGTTCTTGTTTCAAGCGTCGTTTAATAAAGGGGTCGATGTGTTGGCTAGGACCTGGTCGATAAAGGGCCGTGGCCGCCACAATCAAATGAAAATCATCCACTTCCAGTCGCTTTAGGACATTTTTCATACCAGCCGACTCAAACTGGAAAATGCCTGTTGTATTGCCATTGGCAAAAAGTTGCAAGGTTTCTTTGTCCTGAAAATCAATTTTTTTAATATCAAAATCAGCTGGCAGATCGTCTTGAGCCAAGGCAATCGTTTGCGCCAAAATTTTCAAGTTCGTCAGGCCCAAAATATCAATTTTTAATAGGCCAAGTTCTTCAACTGGCCCCTTCTCAACCTGAGTTAAGAGATAGCCATCATTGCCAACTTGAACCGGCAACGTGGCCACTAATGGTTGGTCTGAAAGGACGACGCCGGCAGCATGGGTTGAATAATTTCGCGGTAAGTTTTCAATTGCCAAAGCCGTTTTTAGCAGCAGTTGACCAAAGTCCAAGTCATAAATCGCTTGTTTAAGCTTTTGGTCAGGCGCCGTCCAGGCTTCTTTCAGAGGCACCTTACGACCATTTTTACCAGCCGGTACGCCCTCTGAAAGCCGTTTTTGTGCCTTGGCATCAAGGCCGAAAACACGGGCTGTATCGCGCAATGCCTGCTTAGCTGCCAAGGTACCAAAAGTAATAATCTGTGCGAAAGATTCCTGACCGTACTTATCATGAAGGTAAGCAAGAACTTCATCACGACGGTCATCTGGCCAATCAATATCAATATCGGGCATCGATGCTCGGTCAGGATTTAAAAACCGTTCGAATAGCAATCCTTCGGCTAAGGGATCAACATTGGTAATCCCTAATGTATAAGCAACCA
Organism: Fructobacillus sp. ESL1117; assembly: GCF_058508565.1. NCBI lineage: Bacteria > Bacillati > Bacillota > Bacilli > Lactobacillales > Lactobacillaceae > Fructobacillus > Fructobacillus sp. ESL1117. Next base: position 405,578 of record NZ_CP196385.1, read on the forward strand.
AGGACCCCGCAGCGGATCCACGACCGGAACCAGTTTGGACATGGTGGTCTCTGGCGTACTTAACAATGTCCCAAACTATCAAGAAATAATCAGCAAAGCCAAGCCCCACGATGACGGTCAACTCATGGTTCAGCCGGTCCTGATAGTCTTGAAAGGATTCCTCATGGCCCGTTAGCCGACGCTTTAAGCCCGCATTGGCCAATTGGGTCAGATATGTTTTCGAATCCAACCCAAAATCCTGTTGAAAAACAGGTAGGGCTGGTGACTTGAACGCCAAGTCAACGTTCGCCTCACCAATCAGGGCCTCATTATTCTGATAAGCACCACGTAAAGCCGCATTTTTTTGATACAATTCAGCAATTTCCGCCTGTGACCTGAGGTAATAGGCCCCTTTTTCACGGGCTAAAAGGTCCAAGTCTTCTAACTGAGTTCCCTGATTAATGGCTCGCAAAACTTGAGCAAAAAAAACATCTTCCTCGTTTAAATAATCGACTTGGTCCCAAGCGATTAAGCGCACTTGATGGGCCATGGCATAAGCGACTAAGAGGTCTTGGTGGTGAACCGACATTAATGGATTAATGCCTAAGTAAAAATCAGCTCCACCAACCTTGTCAGTTAACTGATCCAGGTAATTTTTAACCGCCGAATCTTCGACAACAATTAACTGCCCCAATTCTGATTTTGGCGACAAAGTCAAAGAAAGCCCATCGAGGTGACCAGTCAAGTCAGACAATTGAAGCGCCTGATCAGGATTTGCCATCTTTTTAGAAGACAAATAAACCAAGTTTTGATAACCAACCTGATTTTTAGCGGTCAGTAAAACCGGGAAAGCTGTGGCCACATTCACCAAGCCATTAACCTGCAAGACCAGCGAAAAAACTGGTTTAATACCGGCTTTTCTGGCCGCTTTGTAAAAGGCAACCACGCTATAAAGCACGTTTTCTTCTGCCAAAGAGACCGCTTGATAGCCCCGGTCCTTGGCCACTTGAATAATTTGCTCTACCGAATTAGGACTTTGCAAAAGCGAATAAGCGCTTTTTTGTTGTAATGGTGCGTACATAAAGTCCTCCTTGACGGCGTCACTAGTCTAAAAACATTATACCGAAAATTTGTTTGCCTAGCTGAAAAATTCCAAGAACATCGCCCGCCCCTTTTTAGCTGCTTGGCCTTTTTAACCAACACTTATCTGAAATTGTTGTCCTTAAATCAAACAAATTCTCTTGCGAATTTATCAGAGGGGCGTATCATAGTGGGTAAATCATAAAGGAAGTGGAAACATGCGCTATATTACCGCCGCCTTCTGGTGTGCACTGTTTGGTGAAGTTCTTGGTTACTTGGTCGGACAAATGACCGGCGTAACTTTCAATCCAGGTGTGACAGCTCTCGTAACGATTATCGTTGGTGAAGCTGCCCTCGTTTTGGTACCTGCCTTGTCAGATTCTCCAAATGTAGAAAAGGCAGACAACCAAGCCTAAAACACCAACAGTTTACTTTAAAAAAGACTAGGAAAAAATCCTAGTCTTTTTTATTGCCATTAATTTTAATTAATCAAGTTAAGCCAGTCTGCTTACTTTGACTCTGCCGCCTTTGTCAAGATCCCTAACAAAACATCAGTTGCCTGTTCCATCACCTGTTTTGACACGAATTCATAACGACCGTGCATGTTTTCACCACCGGCAAAAAGATTTGGCGTTGGCAGACCTAAGAACGTAATCTTTGATCCATCCGTACCACCTCGAGCCGGTTGTGTATCCGGTGTGATGCCCAAATCCATCATGGCTTGATCGGCATATTGAACAACTTCTTGGTGATCCTTCAAGACATCACCCATGTTGTAGTATTGATCTTTTAGGGTCAAAGCTACTCGGTCTTTTTGCAAATCCCGATTTAATTGGTCGACGATTTGGACCAGCGTTTGCTTGCGGCTTTCAAACTTTTCCCGATCGTGATCCCGAATAATGTAAGTTAACGTAGCTTTCTCTGGCGTTCCTGCCATATCAATCAAATGATAAAAACCTTCACGACCCTCTGTCTTTTCGGGACGGTCATGCTCAGGCAACGCATTATGAAAATCAATCCCGACTTGAATGGCATTAACCATTGCTCCCTTGGCAGTACCAGGATGAACGTTTTGACCGGTGATCACAATCTCGGCCTGCGCAGCATTGAAGGTTTCCCACTCCAATTCGCCCAACGGACCGCCATCAACGGTGTAGGCAAAATCAGCATCAAAGGCAGCAACATCAAAATGATTAGCGCCGATACCAATTTCTTCATCCGGACCAAAAGCAAAGCGAACTGGACCATGCTTTACTTCTGGGTGGGCCAACAAATATTCTGCCAAAGCAATGATTTCAGCCACACCAGACTTGTCATCAGAACCTAGTAAGGTGGTCCCGTCCGTCGTAATCAAATCATGTCCTTGATAGTTCTTGAGATGCGGGAACACTTCTGGGTCCAACTTGTAGCCGGACGTCCCCAACTCCAAAACGGAATGTCCGTCGTAGTGATCAACTTCTTGTGGGTTGACATGCTCACTTTCAAAATCGGCCGTATCCACATGGGAAATAAAGCCGATCTTTGTTCCCCGTCCGTTTGGTAAATTCGAAGGCAATTCAGCAAAAAGATAGCCATCCTTCATCGTGCGGACGTTTTCCAAGCCAATTTCCTTTAATTCAACGGCCAAATCCTTTAAAAACTGAACTTCTTTTGGCGATGATGGAATCGTCTGACTCTCTTCATCAGACCGCGTATCAACTTTGACATAGCGTAAGAAACGAGACACTAACTGCGGGTACTTCTCAGACATGCAAAACCTCCTGCTTGCAAACAGACCTAAAAATAGGTATAGGGATCAGTATTTATCTGACTAGCCGTGACCGGTAATTGTCCATCAAACCACTCTTGCACTTTTTGAGCCATCGGTTCTTTGGCCAAGGCTTCCATATGGTGGTCGGGGTCTAACACGGCAAAATCAGCGGCCAATACATCATGACCAACATGGTAGTACAAATCAGCAGTTAAGTAAAGGTCAGCGCCAGCTTCTTGCGCCTTTTGCCAATACTTACCACCATCACCACCTAGAATGGCAACCCGGTTCACAATTTTAGTCGCATCATTGGTAATCAGACGCACAGCAGCGACCTGGCAAACAGTCTTCACCTGTTCCGCAAAGTCAGCCATGGTCAAGGCAGTCTTCAACTCACCAATCCGCCCCATCCCGGGCTTGCCCTCATCACTTGGCAGAAGTGGCACCTGATTTTCAATCCCAAATGCCTGGCATAACCAATCATTCAAACCACCAATGGCAGCATCCAAGTTAGTATGAGAGGCATAAATCACAATGTTATTTTTAATTGCGAGTGCATACATGGCATTTTGTGGGTCCGACAAATCGAGGTTTTTAGCAGGCCGAAACATGGCTTCGTGATGAGCCCAGATAAAATCAGCCCCTAAATCAATGGCCTCCTGGACAACTTCCGACCGTACATCCAGGGTCGTCAAGACACGGTGAATTGGTTGGTCCGGCTGGCCAATCTGTAACCCAGTTGGATCGCCCGGTTCAGCCCACGACTTTGGTGCAAAGGCCTCAATTTGTTCAATTAATTCACTTGCTTTGACCATTAAAAACCTCCTGGTTGATAAAATTGAGCTTTTTTTGTAAGTTTACATACTTTTCACTGCCTGTCTGTTGTGCGTTTTCTAATCGTGACAAAACCTCAGCCGCTCGACTGCGTTCTTGCTTCCACTTGGCCAAGAAAACTGGACTTTTTGCCTGCAGGAGCTTTGGACCAAAGGTCCAGTCGGCACGGGTCAGCTCCTGTTGACCGGGAACGGCCACAATGATTTCATAACGGTGGTGTCCCTCTTGCACAATTTCTTCTTGATCAATTCGATAACCGTTTTTACTTAGCCACAAACGAACCGCCGCCTGATCAGTATTCGGCTGTAAAATTAATTGGTTAAACGGCCCCTTATCTTGGCCAGCAGTCAAAATCTTCTCAATCAGCAAACCACCCATTCCGGCAATTACAACGGTTTCGATTCGATCAGCGGGTTCAATCGCTGCTAGTCCGTCCGCTAACCGACAAGTTACTTGGTCAGACAAACCATAATGGGCCACCGTATGAATAGCATTCTCGAGAGGACCCTGCGCAACCTCACCCACCAAGGCAAATTCGCTCTTCTTTTCCAGTAACAGGGCTGCCGCTAAATAGGCATGGTCTGACCCAATATCGGCAACACGTGCCTGGTCATTCACCAAATCTTTCACTGCGGCTAACCGCGGGCTCAGTTTAATTGCTGTCATAAGCAATTCCTTTCTCAATTAAAAAATTACTGCTTGTGCCAGTGCCAAGCTAACGAGCAAAAAGGAGCCACAAAATTTTTGCGCCCCATAAAAAATCATGATAAAAGCTTTTTCACCGGTTCAAAAGTGCACCGGTGAATCGGTGATGGGCCTAAAGCCACTAAACCTGAGAGGTGCTTAGCTGTGCCGTAACCGGCATTATGAGCAAAATCATAACCGGGATATTCTCGGTCATAGTCAGCCATCATTTGGTCACGTGTGACCTTGGCCAAAATACTGGCTGCACCGATCGAGTTAGAACGAGCATCCCCCTTAATCAGCGATTGCTGTGGCAAATCTGTATCAATCGTCATGGCATCAACTAATAAATAGTCAGCCATGGGCTGCAACTGTTCCACTGCTTCCTTCATCGCTAGCCGGCTGGCTTGATAGATATTCACCTCATCAATCACTTGCGCACTAACCACGCCAATCCCATAAGCAACGGCCTCGTCCTTAATCGCCTGAACATATTCCAAACGGTGTTTTTCACTCACCTGCTTTGAGTCAATGACGCCGTATTGATCAAAATTCTGTGGCAAGATTACTGCCGCAGCAACTACAGGTCCCGCCAAGGGTCCCCGACCAACCTCATCAACACCGGCAATGTTTTGATAACCAGCTGTCCAAAGTGGTTCTTCCAAAGAAAAGCGCGACAAAAAGGCCGCCTTTTGCTCGGCTAATTTTTCCTGCCGTCGATCAAAAGCTGCTAAAGCAGCCTTGACGCCTTGACGGTCATCTAGCCGCCAGGCAGCTAAGCGCCAGTCATCCGAGGCAGCTGTTTTTAAAGCCGTTTTAATGCTTACAATCGTTTCAGCCATGAATTAAATCCAGGGTATACGTACCCAACTTTCCTTGACGAAGATCATTTAAAACGCGTACAGCCGCCTTATCATAATCGTCCTTAAAACCCAGCTTAGCCGTAATGGCTAAGAGAATATCCACATCAGACAACATCGTAAAGGCGTCATCCGCCAGGTGATAACGCTCAATAATAGCTTGCGGACGATAATCCCGGAAAAAAGCAATCAGAGACAATACCGCATCATCCTTGGCAAAGAGTGTATCCTTTACCGCTCCGCTCAAGGCCAAGCGAAGACCGATTTGCTGGTCTTCAAATTTAGGCCACAAGACACCTGGTGAATCCAAAATTTCCAACCCTGCTGGCGTCTTTAGCCAAGCAATCTTCTTCGTCACCCCAGGCTTGTTGGCTGTCGGTGCCACGTTCTTTTGGACAAGGTGATTGAGCAGGGTTGACTTACCAACGTTGGGAATCCCAGCGAGCATTGCTCGAATGGGGCGATTCTCAATTCCACGCTTCTCCTGGGCCTTGATTTTATCGGCCAAAACAGCTTTGGCCGCCTTTGTCATCGTCTGAGGTGTCTTTGGACTTCTCGTATCCAAGACGACTACACTTAGCCCTTCTTTTTCAAAGCGTTCTTTCCAAGCTTTGGTCTGCTTGGGGTCGGCTAAATCAGCCTTGGTTAAAACCAGTAGTCTTGGCTTATCACCAATCAATTTATCCACTTCTGGATTACGTGATGACGCTGGTAAGCGGGCATCAACCAGTTCAAAAACAATGTCTACCAAGTTTAAGTTTTCGCGCATCAGGCGAAAGGCCTTGGCCATATGACCAGGATACCATTGTATTAATTGTCCCATGGACTTTCCTTCCTGTCTTTTTCTTACCGCGATGCTTGGTACTCTGACCAAGCCTCATCAAAAATAGTCATCGACATTAAATAACTCGCTGAACCCTCCAAGTAATTCGAAAGTTCATCAAAATCGGTCGACTGTTTTGGAAAGCTTTGGTCCAAAAAGGCATTGTTGGCAAATTGTTGAATTTCGGTTGCTGCAACCGAATTGCGGTTGGTCATCAACCAACCATAAAAAGTTCGTGACTTACTGGGCACTAGTATCTACCTCTGAAAATTTAAAAATTCCATTCTGGACATCAATTTGCTTAGCTTGGTAAGCTGTTTGACCATCCTGTGTTAACTGCGACAAATCCAACGTGATTTGCCCCTGACTTGGCTGAATCGCCACACCGGCTGGTGCCATATTTTGCTTAAGTAGGTAGCCAAGGGCAGCCTTGGCAGGAACATCCAGTGAATTAACCTTCGCCTTGTTAACAGTTAAAACAACGTTGCCAGCACTGGTAACCTTGGGTGTCATCGTTAATTGGCCCTTCAAACTCGAACTCGTGCTGGTTGCTACAATGTTCTTTCCATCAAGGTTAACCTGATAATGACTATTTTGCAATTGGGACTGAATCATCTCATTGACTTCGTCTTTAGTGAATGACTTAGTTGCCAATACCTTCTTGGTACCAGTCGCTTGGTCACTATCTGCTTTCTTGGTGCTAACCGTTGGACCTGCTTGGTTGGCCAGGTTCATATAGGCAAGACCCGCCCCCGCACCTAAAACGACCACAATTCCAGCAATTGTTAAAATGACGACCTTACCCTTTTTCACTTAATATCAACTCTTTCTTTATTCTGCTTCAAAGAGAATGGCCAAAGCGCCCATCCCCGTATGTGTCGAGATAATTGGTGTTGCCACTGACAAGAGAATGTCAATGTCTGGCCAAATGGCATTTAAGCGTTGAACCATTTCTTCGGCCTCATCCTTGATGCCGGTATAGGTTACTCCAATCGCCTTCATCTGCTGGTAGCCCTTCATTTGCTCAATCACGCTTTCATTGAAGGCTTTAATGGTCTTTAAGCCGCGCCCTTTCACAACAACATCCACTTTGCCTTCCGCATCGACCTTGGCACCAACCTTAATATTCAGCAGATTACCAATCAAGCCCTGTGTCTTTGATAAGCGACCACCAGCAACCATGTTATCGAGTGAGCGGAATGACAAAAAAATGTAAGTTTGGTCCCTGGCAGTTTCTGCAACCTGTAAAACTTCTTCTAAGCTTTGACCAGCTTGCGCTGCTTTCGCTGCTGCCAGGATTACAAACGCCTCAGACCGGTCAGCGCTCAACGTATCGAATGCATGGACATCAGCTTTTGTTAAGGCATTTGCCTGAGCGGCCGCATTTACTGTACCAGATAAACCAGATGACAGGTGCAAAGATAAGACCGTTGCTTCCGGATCTTCTTGATAGCACTGATCGTAAACTTCTTTAAAGGCCCCAATCGATGGCTGTGAAGTCTGTGGCAACTGATTGCTTTCTTGCATTTTTTCCAAGAATTCTTCAGCTGAAATGGTCACCCCGTCTTGATAAATGGTGCCATCAATCTGAACAGTCAATGGGACAACCTTGATGTGATACTGGTCAATTTCTGCCTGAGTTAACTTAGCAGCTGAATCCGTTACAATCTGTACTTTAGCCATAGAATCGTCTCCTACTTACTTCCGTTTATATGTTAAAAAGGTTAATTGATAGTCGCCATCGACGGCCTCTTGTTGCTTTGTTAACCTGAATTGATTCAAATCAACTGGATCGACAAAAGTGTCCCCTCCGAAGTCTCCCTTGACCTTCGTGACAATCAAATCAGTCGCCATTGGCATCAGCGCTGCAAAGACTTGAGCACCACCAGCAACCGTCACGACGTGCCCTTGGCTGGTTTCATCATCAATCAAAGCTTGCAAATCAACAAGGGAATGAACAACAACGACCTCCTTAAAGCCGGGGTCAAAATCACTTTTTCGAGTTAAAACAACCGTTTGACGTTGTGGCAAAGGACGGCCAATGGCTGCCCAAGTTGCACGGCCCATCACCATGGTCGACCCGACCGTTTCTTTTTTAAAGTGTTGTAAGTCTGATGGGATGGACCAAGGTAAATCCCCATCCTTACCAATTGCGTGGCGGTCATCCTCCGCCCAAACCATTTTAACTGTTGCCATCTGTCTACTCCTTCACCAGGGTGGTTAAGGCCTCTTTGGTATTGTTCACCTGCCCTAAGACCACAGCCCGTTCCATTTTCTTTAACGCCGCGCCTAAATCAGGACCCGGTTTTGCCAAACCAGCAGCAATCAAGTCTCCACCACTTAAGGCCAGGTCCTTCATTGAATAAATCGCCAGGCTATCATAGGTTTTTTGAATGTTGTCCGTCACGCCTTCGTCAATTCCCATGATTGTCAGCGTTTCCAGTAACGTTTCCACGTGGGCATTGTGCTCATAAATCGCCCACCGGTCAATCTGGTTGACATCAGCTAACAGTGGCCCAACCGCCATCACGGCCTGCATCACTTCTTTCGATAGCTTCCACTGCCGTAACTGCGCTTGCAGGGTGGGCCCATCAAAGCCCTGTTGCCCCAGGTACAAAGCCCAGACAACTTGTTGACTTTGCGGTTGTTTTCTTTCCAGTTGCGTAGCCACCTTGAAAACGTTGGCTTCCGTCATCAACCCAGTTTTTCCTGGTAGGTAAGGCAAAAGTCCAGCTTCAACTAAGACTTGCAAAGCTACCCCAGCAGCCTGCCCTTGCAACATCTTTTCAAATTCGACTCGAATACGCTCAACGGCGATTTTAGCTAAATTAGGTCCTAGCTCCACCAGGGCGGCTAAAGTCTGGCCTTCAATTTGAAAATCTAATTGCGCAGCAAAACGCAGGGCACGCATCATTCGCAAAGCGTCCTCTGTAAAGCGTTCTTTTGCTAAACCAACTGCCCTGATTTGTCGGTTAGACAAATCATTCAGGCCGTCAAAATAATCAATGACTTGACCATCTTCATCGAGGGCAAAGGCATTAATGGTAAAGTCTCGGCGTTTCAAGTCCTCACTCAATGACCGTACAAACGTTACTTGGTCAGGTCGACGAAAGTCCGTATAAGTAGACTCCGTCCGAAAAGTCGTAATTTCATATCCCTCACCGTGGTCCAAGACCATAACAGTGCCATGTTGGACACCAGTATCAACCGTTTTTTTAAATATTTTTTTAATTTCTTCTGGGTAGGCAGAAGAAGCAATATCAACGTCGTGAATTGGTTTTCCTAAGATAATGTCACGAACACAACCGCCAACAAAATAAGCTTGAAAGCCGGCTTGGTTAATCTGTTTTAGAATCGGCTTGGCAGCCGTCAATTCACTTGGTAACAGTTCAAGCTTCATCGCCACCTCCTTTTAATCATTTACTATTCATCTAATCTTAGCAAGATTTCACCTTGAATGCACGAAACCAAGGGATTTCCATTCATTTTTTTAATCAAGCGATAAATCAGCCAAGCGGTCGGCTAATTCAAAGTTGTCGGGATTTAAATCAACAGCCTTTTCTAAGGCAGTTAATTCTTCTTTTCGTCGACCAACCTCGTGATACCAGTCAGCAAGGTCGTGCCAAAAATCAGGATCCGCCGGGTAATCAACCTGTGCGGCCTGCCATTGTTCTTCTGCCTTTTCTTCTTCTTCCTTGGCATGGTAAGCGCGTGCTAAGTCCCAACTAAAGTGGGGGTCAACCAAATCCAACTCTTGAGCTGCACCAATTGTTTCGATGACGGCATCATAGTTGTGACGGGCTAGATAGAGGTCAGCTAAAGCACTATAAGTTGCTAAGTCTTGGTCATCAAGGCCAAGTGCCTGATTGAAATCGGCTTGGGCTTGGTCATACTGACCCAATTTAAAGGCCAAGAGTCCAGCTTGGCGATACAAGACCGGGTTCGTTTGATCATAGGACAGCCCCAAGCGATAAGTCTTTTCCGCCTGGTCAAGATCGTTAATCCGTTCATACAATTGCCCAAGCAGTGGGTAAACGGAAGTGTACTGAGGGTCTGCCGCCAAAATATCTTCAAAGAGTGGTAAGGCGTCCTCATCCGCTTTTTTCTCGACATACAAAAAGGCCAGTTGAAACTTAGTATCAATCGTCATGTCAATGGGTTTAATCTGTTCAAGATAAGCAATCGCGTTATCAACATTTCCAATGGCTGCGTAGGCCGTCCCAATTCGCGCAGCCATGTCAACCTTGGCAATCCGTCGTTGACCGGCTAACAAGAGTTGACGGTAACCACGAATGGCCTGATGGTACTGGCCAGTCGTAAAGTAAAATTCAGCCAAGGCAAAGGTCACGACCGGTTCGTCTGGTGCCAACTGTGACGCCTGCTCCAAGGCATGTTCGGCTGATTCACTGAGGCCCTCAGATTGGTACAAGTCTGCCTTAACCAACAAGGCCTGCAAATAGGCTGGTGAATCTTTTGGGATTTGAGCTAGGTAGTCCTGAGCCAAATCCAAGTCGTTTTCTTCAATCGCTAATTCCGCCAAAGCCGTCTTCAAGTCGCCCTCATCTGGGTACTTGGCTAGTAAGTGTAAGTAGGCTTGCTTGGACTCCTCGACAAAGCCAATGGCATAAAGGTCTTCAGCTAATGAATAGACCAGGTCATCATCATCTTCGGCTAGTGATTTTTGAAAGGCTTTCTGGGCTTGGTCCATTTGTCCCAAGCGAATAGCAGCCATCATTTCTTCTGCATAATTTGTCAATTTTTAATCGCCTTTCCAAACGCTTTTTGCGTGATTGCTCTTTTCTATTTTACTAAATCAGCCTTTGAAACACAAAAAACCTTCTTTGTAAAGTAATAGCAATACTCAAATAGACCAATTTGTGTTATTATTGTTTGGAGCTTTTTCATAAGCAATTTCTGGGAACTAGATAAATTCTAAAAGGAGGTCTTCAGGATGTACTCATTAACAAAAAAGCGTTGGCAAGCAATTCACAATCGAGATGCGGAATATAACGGTAGTTTTATCTACGGTGTCACAACCGATAAGCGGGTTTGTTGTCCCTCATGTATTCACGGTAGTGACACTCACCCTGAAGATATTCAGATTTTTAAAACAAATGACGAGGCCCTGTTCGAAGGCTTCCAACCTTGCTCTGATTGTCAGCCCTTTGGTGAACTATCCGATAAGGCTGATTTAGTCTTCCGGGTGAAAAGTGTTCTTTCAGCCAATTATAAAAATCGAATCACACTCGAATCCTTGAGTGAAGACTTTTCTGTCTCATCCGGCATTCTTCACCGGGCCTTTATGACTGTCGCTAAAGAAAGCCCACAAAGTTATCTATTACGAGTGCGGATGTTTCATGCCAAGCAACTACTCAAGGATGGCAAAGACTCAGTGGCCCTTGTCGGCCTTAAGGTTGGCATCCCTAACCTCTCATACTTCAATACCGTCTTCAAGCAGGAAGTTGGCGTAACGGCCGTTCAATACCGCAAGCAAAACAAATAAACTTGCCAATCCACGTTCATTAAGTTACAGTAGACAGCGAAACCAACTTTCGCTGTTTTTTGTACAAGGAGGAACTAGATGTTTAACGATTTGAACAAAAAAGTTGCCGTTATTACCGGTGGCTCTAAGGGTATTGGTAACGCAATTGCGTTGCGCTTTGCTCAAGAAAAGATGAACGTTGTCATTAATTACCATTCCGACGAAGCCGGGGCTCAAGCAGCCGTCGACGAGATTCGAAAAAATGGTGGCGATGCTGTTGCTATCAAGGCCGACGTTTCAACCGAAACCGGCGTCAAAGCCCTTTTACAGGCCGCGATTGATAACTTTGGTGGTTTAGATGTTTGGGTCAATAATGCCGGAATGGAAATTCAAACACCAACTCACCAGATTACACTTGAGGAGTGGAATAAAGTCATTGGCATTAATATGACCGGTGTCTTCCTTGGGGCAAAAGAAGCCCTGAACTACTGGTTGGATAATGACCGAACTGGCAACATCATCAACATGTCTTCCGTCCACCAGCAAATCCCTTGGCCGACCTTTGCTTCTTATGCAACTGCTAAGGGTGGGGTTAAGCTCTTTACCGAAACAATTGCCATGGAATATGCGCCAAAGGGCATTCGCGTCAACAATATCGCACCCGGCGCTATTAACACACCAATTAATGCCAAAAAGTTTGCTGACAAGGCTCAATATGCAGAAACACAGTCGATGATTCCAATGCAAAAGATTGGCGATCCCGAAGACGTGGCCGATGCTGCCGTTTGGTTAGCTTCCAATCAGGCCAAGTACGTTACCGGTACCACCCTCTTCGTTGATGGAGGGATGACCCTTTATGCCGCCTTCCAGGATGGCAAGGGCTAATTTTTAAACGCATACGAAAAAGAGTTCTTCTAGTAGAAGAACTCTTTTTTTCTGTCAAAAAAATCAGTAAGTGTCGGGTTAACTACCCCGCCTTATTTCGACCATTTGGCACCAATCTGAAAAACGTTGCCATCCGTTCGACTGGCATTCAAGCGATAACCCTGTTGAATGCTCTGATGAACAAAACACTGACTCTGCTCAACCGCTTCTGGCAGTTTCTCGCCCAAGGCTAATTTGGCTGTAATCGCGGCCGCTAAAGTGCAGCCGGCTCCATTAACAAAGGCACTCTTACCCAAGGCAGGTTGTGACAAATAACTGATTTGTCCTCCTACTGTCAAAACATCAAGGGCCTGATGGTCAACAAATCCCTGACCACCCTTTAAAAACACGGCAGTCTGACCGCGTTGACTAATTTCTTTTGCTAATTCTGCCAAATTAGTCGACGTACTCACCAAAGCACCATTTTGATCTGCCAATGCCAGTCCCTCATTTAAATTTGGTGTCGTAACCGTTGCCAACGGCAATAGGCGGTCCAAGTATCCTTGAACTAGCACTTTGTTTTCAGCTAAGTGGCCTTCCTTCAAGACTAACACGGGGTCGACGACAATCGGGCCAGTATAATCTTGTAAGAAGGCAACCACCCGGTCCAATTGCTTGACCGACGTTAGCATCCCCACCTTAATGGCGGCAAAGTCTGTGACCTGGGCCAGAGACTTTAGTTGCTGGTCAAAAACCTCATCTGGCACGGGAAAGACAGCCACATTGCTTGGCTGAATACTGACGATACTCGTAATCGCCGAAAAACCAGCTAGGCCAGCTGCCGCAAAGGTAGCCAAATCAGCTTGGAGACCTCCACCGGCTAGCGAGTCTGATCCCGCGATGGTTAAAACTTTGTTATTTGTAGCCATACAGCGACCTTTCATACTCATTTCTCAAAAAAAGCCGTCCTTAGCGGCGGCTTTTCAAAATTCTCTTACTTCGCTTCACTCGTTTTTTTCTTCGCGGGGACCTTTTTCTTAGTTGTCGTAGCGACTGTAGCACTTGCCTGCTGGTCTTCACCAGTTGCAAAAGCCTGCTGATCGTCTCCTTGGTTTGGATCCTTTGGCTTATCCCATGAAACAAAGTCACAGTCGGGATAGCGAGAACAACCATAAAACTTCCGACCACGCTTGGTTTTACGCTCAACTACCTGCCCCTTGCCACACTTTGGACAAGTGATACCAATTTCTTGCACAATTGCCTTCGTATTGCGACAATCCGGGAAACGCGAGCAAGCATAAAATTTGCCATATCGGCCCATCTTAATCACCATTGGCGCACCACAAACTTCACAGTCCATGCCGGCCAACTCATCGTGCATCGTAATTTTTTCCAAGGTCTCCTCGGCGGACTGAACTTCCTTTGAGAATGGCTTGTAAAATTCGTCGACGACCGGCACCCACTTCTTATCACCAATTTCAATTTCATCCAATGAATTTTCAACTTGGGCCGTAAATTTGGTATCGGTAATATCTGGGAACTTATCCTCAACAATAGTCTGGACAATTTCACCTAATTCAGTCGGCACGAATTTCCGTGCATCCACCCGCACATAGTTTCGCCGCTGAATGGTATCCAACGTTGGTGCATAAGTTGAAGGACGACCAACACCGTTTTCTTCCAAGGCTTTAATTAAGGCCGCTTCAGTATAACGAGCTGGTGGCATCGTGAAATGCTGTTCAGGATTTGTCTTTGCCAAATCGACTTCGTCCCCCTCTGCCAAATCAGGCAACAGGTTATCTTTTTCCTTGGCAGCCGGATAGGCCTTCGTAAATCCAGCAAACTTCGTCTTTGATCCATTGGCATGGAACAAGACGCCGTTTTGCTCAACCGTCACGGCTAGGGTATCCAAAACTTCTGGTGTCATCAAAGACGCAACAAAGCGCGACCAAATCAAGGAATACAACTTGAATTGGTCAGGAGTCAGCTTATCCTTAATCGATGCCGGTGTCTTCGTGACATCGGTTGGACGGATTGCTTCGTGGGCGTCTTGGGCGCCTTCTTGCGGTGTTCCAGCAACAGGTTTATGGCTTGAGTATTCTTCGCCCCACTCGTCATGAATATACTGGGCAGCGGCATTCTTCGCCACAGCTGAAAGTCTTGTCGAATCCGTACGCATATAGGTAATCAATCCAACTTGACCAAGGCCACGTCCTAAATTGATTCCTTCATAGAGCTGCTGAGCCGTCATCATCGTCTTCCGCGTTCGGAACTTTAACTGCGTGTTGGCCGCCTGTTGCATGGTCGATGTTGTAAATGGTGGCTGTGGCTGCCGCTTTCTTTCCTTCGCCTTAACTTCTGACACCTGGAAGGGCTTGTTCACATCCAAATCCGCCATGACTGCTTGGACGGCAGCGTTATCAGGTAACGGTTGCTTCTTGCCAGAAAAGCCATAGAAGTTCGCCTTAAACTTCGCCTTGCCCTTCTTGAATTCCGAATCCAGTGTCCAGTATTCTTCTGGTTGGAAAGCCTGAATCTGACGCTCTCTGGCAATAATCAAACCAAGGGCAACTGATTGTACCCGACCGGCTGACAAGCCGCGTTTAACTGTCTTCCACAACACTGGTGAAATCGAGTAACCCACCAACCGGTCGATAATCCGCCGAGCTTGCTGAGCATCAACCAAATCTTGGTTGATCGTCCGTGGTTCCTTGAAGGCGTTTTTAATCGTATCCTTGGTAATTTCGTTAAAGACTACACGGTTCTTTTGCTCTGGATCAAGAGCCAAAATATGCTGTAAATGCCAGGCAATCGCCTCTCCTTCACGATCCGGATCGGATGCGAGGTAAACTTGCTTAGCGGACTTGGCAGCCTTTTTCAGGTCCTTAATCAATGGTCCCTTACCACGAATATTGATGTACTTTGGTTCGTAATTCTGGTCAACATCTACACCCAATGTTGACTTAGGTAAGTCGCGAACATGGCCAATCGAGGCAACAACTTGATACGTCGAGCCAAGATATTTTTCAATTGTCTTAGCCTTTGACGGACTCTCGACAATTACTAATTTTTTACTTGTTTTCTTTTTACTCTTTTTCTTTGGAGTAATTGTTTTCTTGGTCTTTGCTTCTACCAACGTGTGATTCCCCATTTTTCTAAAGCTGCTTGATAGACGACAAAAGCGATTATTTTGGAATCGATAATCACGGTCACCAACTAAAAGCAAACTTTCCTTTTGGT
Source organism: Fructobacillus sp. ESL1117 (assembly GCF_058508565.1). Classification (NCBI taxonomy): domain Bacteria; kingdom Bacillati; phylum Bacillota; class Bacilli; order Lactobacillales; family Lactobacillaceae; genus Fructobacillus; species Fructobacillus sp. ESL1117. The sequence continues at coordinate 421,174 of NZ_CP196385.1, forward strand.
TTAACCCTCCCATCATACCAGCCAAAGCTAGGCTTTGGCAAGATAGGTAAAATCATTTTCCTACTATATAATGGCAATTTTTAAGTCAAACATGAAACCGCTCTAATGATATCACTGCTGGTTAAGACTGGCAACGCGCCAGCCTGAATCAATTCGTTGGGGCCAACCGACAAGGGGGCATTAATCGGACCAGGAACCGCTAGAACTTGTCGATTTTCTTGTAACGCTAAATTAGCAGTAATCAGAGACCCGGAGTGGTGCTTGGCTTCGACCACTAACGTAGCGCTCGAAAGACCCGCAATAATTCGATTACGGTCTGGGAAGTGATTTTTCAATGGCAAAGACCCGACTGGGTACTCGGAGACTAATAACCCTTGCAGACCAACCTGGTCTTGCAATACACGGTGATTTGCTGGGTATGCCCGGTCCAGACCCGTGCCAATGACTGCCACTGGAACACCACCATAATGAAAGGTCATCTGGTGGGCCATCACGTCAATTCCCTTTGCTAATCCAGAAACAACACCAATCCCCGTCTTAAGGACCGCTGGCAACAATTGCCGGAGTGCTGCCAATCCATAAGGACTGGCTGCTCTAGCCCCAACCACTGCTAGTAAGGGCAGCGTCAGCGCCCGTAAGTCCCCCTGGTAAAAAAGGACTAACGGTGGCTGATAAACTTCTTTCAATTGTTTAGGGTAATTATTATCAAAGTAGGTCAACCAATCCCCTTGGTATGCTAGGGCTTTATCTAATGACCATTCATAGCTCGCCTGAATCTGCCGATATGGTTGTGATCCGGGCTCCAAACCAAGAACAAGAGCTAACGTTAAAAAAGGCCAAGGATAGGGTCCCTGCTCTGGATGACCTTGTTGACTTAAGGCGCCAATCACCTTCGCCTCCTTCGCTTGACCCAATCCAGGTGTCAGGTGAAGCGCTAACAAAAATTGATTCAAATTCATCAGTTTCTCCCTTCTTTCAACACCATTAGACGAAAGCAAGGAGGACCAACGGCCATTCAAAGCTAAAAATAGCCATGGCAACCTGAATAAAAAAACAGAGCCTTAGCCCTGTCCTTCAACAATTTCACTCAATTCAGCCCAACGATCCATTTTCGCATCAAGAGCATCCGAAACTTCTTGTAATTGGACCTGAATTGCAGCAACCTTTTGGTAATCAGCACCGTTGGCGGCCATTTGGTCATTAAAGGCCTCAACTTGTCCCTCCAAATCAGCAATTTCATCCTCAATCGTTTCCCATTCGCGTTTTTCCATGTAGGTTAACTTACGCTCTTTCGGCTTTTGAGCTGGCGTTACTGATTTTGCAGTTGTTGCTTTGTCTTTTTTATCCAGACGACTGCTGCCGGCATCCTTTTCACTTGGTAAGACAACCTCATCCAAGTAAAATGAGAATTCCCCATTATAGCGATCAACTTGACCATTACCAGACAAATAATAGCCATAGTCGGCCACCTTATCCAAAAAGTAACGATCGTGGGAAACCGTCACAACGGTTCCTGCAAAGCGAGAAAGAAAGTTCTCCAAAACGGTCAAAGTTCCGATGTCCAAATCGTTGGTTGGCTCATCGAGCAACAAAACATTTGGTTCTTGCAAAAGTATTTTCAATAAGTACAACCGGCGCTTCTCACCACCAGATAACTTGCGAACCAAAGTTCCATGCATAAAACTTGGAAAAAGGAACTGTTCCAAGAGATCTTTAGCCGAAATAACGTTGCCATCACGGTCTTTCACACTCGAAGCAACATCCGTCAAATACTCAATCATGCGCTTATCAGCCGGAATCTCCTCCGTTACCTGAGTGTAGTAACCGATTCGCACCGTTTCACCGATTTCCAACACTCCATCAGTCAAGGGCAACCGCCCAGCTAAAACATTCAAAAGAGAAGATTTGCCAACCCCATTGGGTCCAGTAATGCCAATTCGGTCGCGCTGACCAAAACGCAATGATAAGTTCTTAAAAATCACTTGGTCGGAAAAAGCCAAGGAGGCATGGTCTAAGGCAATGACTTTCTTTCCTAAGCGCTGTTGTCCCAATGACACTTCAACATCCTGATCCGTACGGACATTCCCTAGCGATTCCTCCAACTCTGCAAAGGCCCTTTCCCGGCCCTTCTGCTTGGTTGTCCGTGCTCGAGCTGATTTTTTCATCCACACCAGTTCTTTTTCGTACAGTTTTTCACGCTTGTGCTCAGCAGCCGCCTCATTTTCCTGGCGGATGACCTTGCCTTCAACGTAATCTTGGTAATTTCCCTGGTATTCGTACAGCTTGCCAAAAGAAAGCTCAAAAATTCGATTCGTCACCCGATCCAAGAAATAGCGATCGTGTGTGACCGTTAACAATGCCCCCTTATACTTGGCCAAATACTGTTCCAGCCAAGCAATCGAATCAAAATCCAAGTGATTGGTCGGCTCATCTAAAATCAACAGGTCAGGCTCTTGAATCAAAACTTGCGCTAAGCCAACCCGCTTTTTTTGCCCACCAGATAGGCTGGCCACTTCCTGATTTAAATTCGTTAAATGTAACTGCGTTAAAATAGTCTTAATCTGGGCCTCAATGGTCCAGGCATCATCACGATCCATAGCAGCCTGCGCCTTTTCAAAGCGGCTTGCTGCCTTCGCATTTTCGGGATCTTGCGCCAGAAAATCTAAGGATTCCTGGTAAGCACGAATGGTTTGAAAAACCGGTTGATCGCCGGCATAAATGGCATCTAAGACCTGCATGTGTCCAGCCAAATCAGGATCTTGTTCCAAGTAACCAATGCGATAATCATTTTGGGTCGAAATGGCCCCATGATCAGCTGGTTGTTTGCCGGAAAGGGCATTTAAAAGGGTTGTTTTCCCAGATCCGTTAACCCCAACCAAACCAACGCGGTCCCCTTGGGTAATCAAAAAGGAAAGGTCATCAAAGAGGACCTTTTCACCGTAGACAGACGTTAAATTTTGTACTCTAAATTGTTTCATGTCATCTATTATACTCGAATCAAGAACCCTTTTTCTGGAATATTCGTGATAAAATAAACAGAAGTATATGAAGAATAGGCCGGATTAATGTTTCAATTAATAAATTGGATTAAACAAAATAAAATCGGAGCCATCATCGTTGGTGTCTTCACCTTCGCGACCATGATTCTAATCATCTCGCTGGCACAACAAAACCAACTGACGACCCGACCGGACCAGGTTCCATTGCGAACTGGTCCGGGGATCAACTACAAACAAATTACCAAGCTGAAGGCCGGTACCAAGCTAACAGTCGTTGCCAAAAACAATGGCTGGTGGCAGGTCAAACGCGATAACAACCAAAAAGTTGGTTGGGTCGCTTCCTGGGTTGCTAACAACACCAAGTTAAAGACAGCCACGCAACTTTCCGAAGCGACCATCGTCATAGACCCAGGTCACGGTGGTTCCGATACTGGTGCGCTTTCAACAGATGGCAAGCACTACGAAAAGACGTACACTTTAAAAACAGCATTGGCAACTGAAAAAGTTCTGACTGAGGCTGGTGTACGGGTCATCATGGTCCGCACTAAAGATGTCGTTGTTCCCCTCCTTTACATCCCCCGCAAAGCTGAAAAGTATAATGCTGATGCCCAAATTTCCTTACATTTTGACTCCTCAGAATCGAATAACAGCGCTTCGGGCGTTTCCCAGTATTATTATAATGACAACTCACAAGCACTCGCTCAAGCTTTAAACGGCTCACTGAATAACCTGCCACTGGAAAATCGTGGTTATGAAACAATGCCTTACCTTGTGATTAAAGACGTCACCAGACCGGCCGTCTTACTCGAAAATGGGTTCATTAATTCAGACCATGACTTTTCTTACATTCGCCAAAGTTCCTACCAACAAAAGATTGCCAAGGATATTAAATCAGGCTTGACTACCTATCTAAAAACTCTTTACCCCAACTATAATGAACAGTAAAACAAAGACTCCGCTTTCCCTATCGACCGATAAAGGAAACGGAGTTTTTTCTTTCTGCCTACTATTAGTGTTTTTAAGCGGCTAACTAGTAAATACGGCAATTTAAGCATAAAAAAACAGCACCCTTGCGGGTGCTGGGTAGGTAGATAGATAAACTACCTCAGTTGGTTGTTTTCATTATACCATGCATTGGCAATCAAGAAAAGAGCGAAATGATCAATCTAGATCTGCTTACTTGAAGTGGTAGCCGATATCAAGCCCACCCTAGTTCAGCAACAGTACTTTTAATCAAAGGTGTCTGCCAATTTTCCCCTAAGGCCAGAGTCACTAAGGCCGATTGGAAAACAAGCCAAGATTCAATTTGATCCTTGGAGAGGATACCCGTAACCGTTAACACGAGGGCTGTTTCACCAGCTTGATCAGCCAAACCAGCTAAAATTAATTCAAAATCGGCTAAGTCAATTTCAGCTAACCGATCAGATGCAACCTGTAAGTTGACAACATCCGGCTTCTTGATTAACAAAGACGAGAAAACCGCTCGAATCGTTTCTGGTGTCAGATCATGAAGTGTGCCTGTTCGAATAACCGGCACAGCCACCTTCTCCGCCACAGCAATGATTTTTTCCTGCAGATTTTCATCCAGTTCCTCTGGTAAGTAGACGCCGGCAAAGCGACTAGTTCCAGCCTGCAGTGCCGTTGCTAAAAAGTAAGCTTGATCAGCTGGGGCTAACTCACCTTTTCCACCAGCAGCTTTGGCAGTATAAGCCAGCAAAACCAAGTGATCCCCTGCTGTCTGCAGAGCATTATCCACCAGTTCCTGAACAATTTGCTGGTGCATGGCTGGCCAATTAGACAGAAATTCTTGGTATGCCTGGTCTAATTCTGCCTTCATTGCAGCTTTTTTCATTGCAGAGGCGTCACGTTCTTCAACCGCCTGTGCACCACCGGCCTTCACCTGATCCCAAACCACTTCTTTAGAAAACTCATCAGCAATCGCATCGGCCTGCCAGATAACAACATCTGGATTCTTTTGGTCTAATGCCTGCTTGAAAGGGGTAAATTTATCGGTTGGCCCTAACGCCATTGGGACAGCCAATGCTGATTGGGCAATTGGCTTTTTTTGTTCAAATAATTCTGTAATTTTCATAGTCTAATAATCCGAAAGCCAGCTGAATCAACAGCTGGCTTTTTCTTTCATTGATTGATTTAAAATATTTCGCTTAAAAGAAGTTCATCGAGTAAGAACCATTAAAAGTATCACCCGCAGCAAGAACGTTAACGCCAAATTTTTCCTTGAAGTTTCCGGTTGCATCAACTGTATCAGCAATCCCCCACCATGGCTCGACAGCAATAAAGGGCGCATCTTTACCAGCTGGTGTCCAAATGCCAACAAACTGAGCGTTATCAATTGTCATTTCCATCCCATGCTGATTTGCTAGCCGAGCCAGCAAGAAGGTTGTTTTCTGACGATCAAGTTTGAGAATAATGGCATCGTCATGATAGTCTTCCTGTCGCAAGCGCAATGGAATATTTGAAGAAAATGGCGTGGGCACGTTTGGATTCGAATATGGTCCAACCAGGCGAATCCGATCATAAACCTTTTCTGGCGTCACAGATAAATAGTAATCTGAGAATTTGCCACCATCAAGGGGGAGATTAAAAGCTGGGTGGCCACCAACAGAGAAGAATAATGAATCATGACTCGCTGGGTTTTTGACCTCATATTCCACCTTTAGTGAAGAGCCATTCAAGGTGAAGATGACATCAAAGATAAAGGCAAAAGGATAAATTCGCCGTGTTGATTCGGAATCCTCCAAACGCAAACGAACCGCGTCATCTTGTTCGCTGACAATTAAAAAATCCATATTCCGAGCAAAACCGTGTTGGTTCATATAATAGGTTTGACCAGCCAATTCATACTGGTCCCCCTGCAGGCGGCCTACAATTGGGAACAGGTTAGGTGCATGCCGACCCCAATACATGGGATCCCCATACCAGATATACTCCAGTTCTGCTTCCTTATTCCATGCTGAAATCAGCTCCGCACCATGCTCACTGATCTGTACCTTTAATTTGTCATTCTCCAGAATTATCATAACTTTATTCTACTATCTATTCCCTAGAATGACAATTTAATTGGCCCGTACTGAAAAAACTTTTGGATAAAAATCATCCTTCTCTTTTTGTGTGTCTTTCACTCACCTTTTTTGCCCGTGGAAAGAAATTTTGATAGGAATCCTGAAGCATGGCTTTTGAAACATGGGTATAGATTTGGGTCGTTGAAAGGTTTTCGTGCCCCAGTAATTCTTGCACAGTTCGCATATCAGCTCCCCGATTTAATAAAGCGGTCGCAAAACTGTGGCGCAACATATGGGGATGAATTTTGCCTGTCAAACTCGTTTTTTTCATTAATTGGTTCAAAATGTAAGTCACACCAGCCGAGGTAATCGGACCGCCATTAGCATTTAAAAACACAACCTCTTCCTGGTCTAATCGGTGGTTTTTAGCTAATAAGCCCGGCCGACAATTTTCCAGATAATCCACCAAGGCCTGCTGAGCATATGAACCAAAAGGTACAAAACGGTCCTTATTTCCTTTCCCGTGAATGAGCGCTAACCGTTGATTTAAATCAATTTGATCCAATGTCAACCCCGCAAACTCAGATACTCGCGTTCCCGTGGCAAATAAAAATTCCAGCAAAGCGGCATCCCGGCGCCAGAGCGGGTGGTCATTTTGATCATAAGCGACTTGGAAGAGTTCCAACAGCTCATTGTCATAAAAAAATTCTGGCAAATGCGCTTGGTGTTTCCGCAGTGCTACCCCGTCAAAGGGATTGTCGGTGGCTAAATTTTCACTTACCAAATAAGCATAGAAATTTTTCAGACTTGAAACCTTGCGGGCAATCGTCGTGCGGGCGAGCATTTGATCATATAGACCAGCCAAATAAACTCGAACATCTAAGCTTTTAATACTAGCAAAGCCTGTGAAACCACCATTATCGGTCAAATAACTAACAAATTCGTCAATATCGGTTCGATACGCTTTCACTGTTTGAAGTGAATAGCCACGTTCTGCCTGCAGGTATTGTTGGTATTGTTGGACAGCATTGATTTCCATATTGCCATTATACAATGGATAAAGGTTAAGAACTCCTTAAGATAGTTAGGATTCCTCTAACCTTGATCGATGTAGCAGTAATTAAAGGACTTGCATTGTATAGTAATACTAATTACAAAAACGATACGGAGGATTTCGTCATGAACCTACCAGTTAATTCAACGAGCAGTTACCTGCGCCACATTTTGGGGTTAAAGCGGGTCAAAGTCAATGCCTTCTTCTTGAGCATCCGTGATAACATACTAAACCACCGTGACCAACGAGAAGCATGGAAAAACGGGACGACCTTTACACCGACCCACCATGAGGCCAAAGACTTGCTCAATAAGCGGGTCATTGCTGAAAACGACCGTTATTCTTATGGTCGACGCGCTCACCGTCAACACAATGATTTTAACTAATCCACCTGAAAAGCCCACTGTTTTGCAGTGGGCTTTTCGGCATTTATCAACAAAATCAGTAGCACCAGCAAAAAATGAGCCCAAAACCAGGTCCTGGTTTGGGCTCATTTTTATTTTTTAATTTTTAAAGGAATGAATTGGCGCTGGCACGTGGCCACCACGATTAATAAAGTCGGCAGAAGACTTAGCCACTACTGGCATAACTGGAGCAGTTCCCAACAAACCACCATAGTCAACCATATCGCCAACTTTGGTACCATTCGTTGGCAAAATGCGCACAGCCGTGGTCTTATTGTTTTGCACACCGATTGCCGCTTCATCAGCAATCATTGCTGAAATCGTTGTTGCTGGTGTATCACCCGGAATGGCAATCATATCCAACCCAACAGAACAAACAGATGTCATCGCCTCTAACTTTGCCAATGACAACGTGCCAGCCTGTACGGCATCAATCATTCCGGCATCTTCTGAAACAGGGATAAAGGCTCCTGACAAGCCACCAACACCTTGTGAAGCCATAACACCACCCTTTTTAACGGCATCATTCAAGAGCATCAAAGCAGCAGTTGTTCCGTGCGTTCCAACTTGTTCCAAGCCGATTTCTTCCAAGACTTCAGCCACAGAATCACCGCGAGCTGGAGTTGGTGCCAAAGACAAATCAACAATTCCAAATGGTACCCCGAGGCGTTCCGCTGCAATTGTCCCCACTAACTGACCAACACGGGTAATCTTGAAGGCCGTCTTTTTAATGGTTTCAGCAACCACTGTGATCGATTCACCCTTCACCTGTTCTAAAGCACGCTTAACGACACCAGGACCCGAAACACCGACATTAATCACCACATCTGGTTCTGAAACACCATGGAAAGCTCCAGCCATAAAGGGGTTATCTTCAACGGCATTGGCAAAGACAACCATCTTTGAATTTGCTGTATCGGACTTGTCCGTAATGGCCTTAATCGTTTCACCCATCAATTTCACGGCATCAAGGTTGACCCCGGCCTTAGATGAACCAACGTTAATGGATGACATCACCACATCCGTTTGCGTCAAAGCATTTGGCAATGACTTAATCAAGGCTAAATCACCGTGTGAAAAACCTTTTTGCACCAAGGCGGAGTAACCACCGATAAAGTCAACACCAACTTCCTTGGCAGCATCGTCTAAGGCATGCGCCAAAACAAGGATTTCCTTTTCATCAGCATTGCCAGCAATTAGGGAAACGGGCGTCACTGAAATACGCTTATTCGTAATGGGTACACCATATTCGCGTTCAATCTGTTGACCAACTGCTACCAAGTTCTTGGCATAGGTTGTGACCTTCTTATAAACGTTCTTCGCCGTTTCATCAACTGAGCCACCAACCGTGTCCAGCAAAGAAATCCCCATCGTAATTGTTCGGATGTCAAAATTATCTTCTTTGACCATCTGAATTGTTTCTCGAATTTGTGTTGTATCCATTATTTGCTTCTTTTCTTTGTCTTTGTTCGCACTAATTTTTTAAATTAGATGTGGGACATCGTATCAAAAATTTCTTCTCGTTGTACATGCACCGTGACACCTAAGCGAGCGCCTTCTTCTTTGACAGAGGCATAGACTTCATCAAAATCAGCAGCAGCGTCGATGGCTACTAACATTGACATTGTAAAGGTCTGCGACATAATCGTCTGCGACATATCCAAAATGTTGACTCCATGTTTTGACAAGGTGGTTGCGATGCCAGCTACAATTCCTGCTTGATCCTGGCCAACAACGGTGACAACTGCTTTAATCATGATTTTCTCCTCTAATTGATCGTTTTAAACCTGATTTTTGTCAGGCCTGCCTTTTTCTGATTTTTAGATAACTTCGCCATCGTATGGCTTTGCTGGCAAAGCTTCTAAATCATACGCAGCGACATCTTCAATCTTGTCAAAGTATGCCGTTAATGACATGGCAATCATCAAGTTCAACGTAATATCTGCTTCCTCTTTGATGACCACAACCGGGATTCCCTTAGCTTTTGCATAACCGATTTCCCAAGCAGTGCCTGAATCAGTATCGGCCCGGTCAAAATCAGCCAACGCTACCATCACATCACAATTATCAATGGCTTCAACGTCAGACCCATAGGCAGCATGACGCCATGGCTCCGAAAAAAGTTCATATTCAGCATGCTGATGCTTCCGAGGTGAAAAAACGTGGCCCACTTGGTCGTGTTCTTCCAAGACCTTTTCAAGACGCTCAGCCTTCTTAATCTGTGTTTCTGAAAAAAATGGTCCAGCCAAATAAATCCGCTTTGCCATGGATAATTCTCCTTTTCTTACCTGCTTATCTATTCTATTAGTTTACCAAAAGCAGGTTGCAACGGGATAACATTCTAAATGAAAAATAGAACAAAAATAGAACATTGGCCACACTTTGTCACCAATGTTTGTCTTTAGCTCATCTGATAGCGACGGTGGCCATTTTGCCAGCCAACAAATTGGCAGCGATCCGTGTTTTGGGGACCCGCCGTCGTCGCATCAACCTGATAATCAAATAGCTGTGAGTTGAAGACATCCTCATACTCACTAACTGAAAGCAAACGACGGTCGGCCAACATCGTAACGACGTCCTGGCCGACAATAGCAGATTGGAAGTTTTCTTGGATTTTTAATGAAAAGAGTTCGGCCTCTGCTCCAGAACCATAAGAAAAGACGGCCAACCGTTGACCTGCACTGATTTGTCCCTGTTGCAATAACGAAAGCAGCGCGAGATAGACTGACCCTGTGTAGAGGTTACCAACCTGACGGTTATAAACCTGTGAGGCCGCCAGTTGCTCTTGCAAAAATTTTTGCTGCTCAGGCGTTGCTTGGTCCAGAATCTGGTCCAAGGCCTTCTTCCCCATCTTCGTGTATGGTAAATGGAAGGCAAAACCTGCAAAGTCAGCCAACGCTAACTTTGTCTTGGCTGTATATCGGCTCCAAAGCGTCAAAAACATTTCCTTGTAAATATCCGTTGACAGATGACCGTCAACCAAGGCCGTTGTTGAGGCCACTGGTCGCCAAAAATCAGGAACGTCCTGACTCATATAAACAGAGTCATCTTCGATAGCAGCAATAGCTGGGTCAGCGCTGACCACCATGGCAATTGCACCGGCCCCCTGTGTGACTTCTCCGGCTGTCTTCAATCCATAGCGGGCGATATCGGCCGCAATAACCAAAACTTTCTTATCAGGATGCAGGCGCACGTAGTCCTTGGCTTGCATCAGACCGTAAGTGCCAGCATAGCAAGCCTGCTTCATTTCAATGGTGCGAATGTATGGCGATAAATTCAATAACTTCTGCGCAAAGACGGCCGCTGATTTGGAATTATCCACCCCAGATTCAGTGGCAAAAATCAGCATCTCAATCGCCTCAATATCTGCAGCAGTCAAGATTTTTTTAGCGGCATTGACGCCCATTGTCACCACGTCTTCGTAATTTGGCACGACAGACTGAACCGACTGGCCAATTCCAATCGTATATTTATCAGGCTCATCGCCTCTCGCTTTGGCCAATTCGACCATATCAAGCGCTAGTCCCGGTGTGTAGAAAGCTAATTTATCAATACCTACAGTCATTAAAAATCTCCTTTTTACTTAAGCAAAAAAGCGCTCGAAAGCGCTCCTTAACGGCCTTCACCATCAGCTCATCATTAATCGTACAAGGCCTTCACCTTAGCTTGAATACTGTCGGTGTTAATAAAGTCATCATAAGTGGTATCCAAACGGTCAACGACACCCTTGGCAGAAACTTCAACGATATGGTTTGCCGTCGTCTCCAAAAATTCGTGGTCATGAGATGTCATGATGACAGAACCCTTAAAGTCCGCAACCGCATCGTTCAATGACTGGATTGATTCCAAATCCAAGTGGTTTGTTGGATCATCAAGCAACAAAACGTTGGCCTTTAATAGCATCAACTTAGCCAAAACGATTCGAACCTTTTCACCACCAGACAAAACCTTAATTTGCTTCAAGGCGTCATCACCCTTAAAGAGCATTTGGCCAAGCATACCACGCAATGACGTGTTGTCCTTCTGCTCTTCTTCGGCAAAATCACGCAACCAGTCCAAAATGACCTTTTCCTGGTCGTCGAAATTATCATTCAGGTCCTTAGCCAAATATGACTGGGTTGTCGTGACACCCCAAGTGACAGAACCTGTATCAGGTTCCATCGTACCTGCCAAAATTTGCATCAACGTTGTCGTTGCCAAATCAGACCGGGACAAGATAGCAATTTTGTCGCCAGGACGACCAGTAAAGGTAATATTATCCAAAACCTTTTCACCATCAATCGTCTTGGAAACCCCTTCAACGCGAACTAAGTCATTTCCTAATTCACGGTTCAACGGGAAGGAAATGTAAGGGTACTTACGAGATGAAGGCTTGATATCATCCAAAGTAATCTTATCCAACTGCTTCTTACGAGCTGTTGCCTGCTTTGACTTTGAGGCATTGGCTGAGAAGCGCGCGACGAATTCCTGCAGCTGCTTAATTTGCTCTTCCTTCTTAGCATTTTGCTGTGAAGCCAAGCGTTGTGCCAATTCAGCTGATTCACGCCAGAAATCGTAGTTTCCAACGAACGGCGTAATCTTACCGTAGTCGACATCTAAGATATTCGTTGAAACAACATTCAAGAAGTGACGGTCGTGCGAAACAACAATCACGAGGTTCTCAAAGTCGGCCAAGAAGTCTTCCAACCAAGCAATCGTTTGCACGTCCAACCCGTTGGTGGGCTCATCCAAAACCAAGATATCTGGATTACCAAACAAGGCCTGAGCCAACAAGACCTTCACCTTATCGTTTTCAGTCAAGTCGCCCATCATGCTCTGTTGCATTGATTCATCGATGCCCAACTTCGTCAATAGTTGGGCTGCTTCAGTTTCAGCGTTCCAACCGTCCAGCTCTTCAAATTCAGCAGACAAATCGCCTACTCGCACCCCATCTTCATCTGAAAAATCAGGCTTAGCATAGATAGCATCCATTTCAGTCTTAACCTGGTAGAGGCGTTCATGTCCCTGGATGACCGTATCCATCACCGTAAAGTCGTCAAAGGCGAAGTGATCCTGCTGCAAAGATGACATCCGGTCGTTATCACTAATGCTGATGACACCCTCAGTCGGTTCCAATTCTCCTTGAAGCAATTTCAAAAAGGTTGACTTACCAGCACCATTGGCTCCGATAATGCCGTATGTATGGCCCGGGACCAACTTTAAGTTAACGTCCTGGTAAAGTTTCTTACCAGAAAATGAAAATGACATGTCTGCAACAGTAATCACGAATGCTTCCTCCAAAGGGGTAAAAAGTAAAAAATTATTCTCTTAGTATTTTAACAGAAAAGCGCCCCCTTTTGGGGGACGCTTTCTTTGATTATTTAAAGATCTTCATAACCGCCATCGATTGGCAATAGGTCTTCATCAGGATCAGACCGGGTATCAGACCAAAAAGTAAAAATCGTCAAAACCAAGTACAAACCGGCTAAATAATAACCGTATTCAGTATCAACCCAGTCAAAATACCAGGTCGTCACCAAGGCAAAAAGCAGTGGCTGCGCAAAAATCCAGTAAAAACGCAGACCTTGCTTGCGAATGTAAGCGCCAAAGTACAAGGCAAAGCCCCCATTTAAGACAAAGCAAAGCCAAAAGACCAGATTAATATCTGACCAATCAAATTTGTCGGCCATAAATGGCAAGAAGACTGCCACGAAAAGCATGACCAATAAGTTATAAAACCAAGCAGAGTGGTGTAATTTATTTAAAAAATTACGCATGTAAAAACCTCATTCACAGTGAAATTGTTATAACAAATTATAGGCTGTTTAACCTATGAGGGCAAGGTTTTTCACAACCTAGACTCATTTTTCTGTTATTTTTCTAATTCTAATAATGTTGATAAAGCGGCTAACGTGTACAGTGGTGCCGTTTCCGCCCGCAAGATTCGGGGCCCCAAACCACCGGGACGATAACCGGCCTCTTGCAAGGTATTAATCTCCTTTTCAGTCAAACCACCTTCTGGTCCAAAGACGGCAACAAAATGCTGACCGGGTTGACTAATCTGTGCCAAATCCACCAAAGCCGCTTTTTCTCCCTGCTTAGCAGATTCTTCCCAAGCAACCAACCCCTGATCTTTTTCCAGTGCCAAAACCTCAGCAAAATCAGCAAAACGAATTTCTGGCACTTTCAGCCGGTGTGATTGTTCGGCAGCACCGACTGCCTTGGCCCGCAACCGCTCTAACTGTTTAGCTTTCTGTTTTTCATTCCAAGCAACGACCGACCGCTCCATCGGCACGAAAAGTAAGCGACTGGCACCCAGTTCGGTTGCCTTCTCCGCCAGCCACTCGTTGCGATCTTTTTTAATTGGAGAAACCACCAACGTGACTTCAACAGGTAATTCAACCTGCTGATCAATGTCGGTTAGCACCTTAATCACCGCCTGACTCTGGCCGATTTCTTCGACCTGCCCAAGCACCAAGCGCGATTGGCCATCAAAAAATTCCGCTTTTGTACCCACTTTGGCTCGTAAAACCTTAACCAAGTGCTTAAAGGCCGGCATATCTGCTGTCAAGATGATGGTCTTTTGAATCGGTTCTTCTAAAAAATAACGTTGCATCGTTTTCTCTTCCTAAAAAATCAGTCGCTGATTAAGTCATCCGCCTTTTTTGTAATAAAGGCATGCCAAGTTCCTTGGTTCAAGTGCTGAACAATCGTCAGTCCGTGGCTTTTTAAAGCCCGCTCAATGGCTGGTTCCGCATCGTCATAAATTCCCGAAACTAAGAAGTAACCACCTGCCGTGAGCATTGGCACTACTTGGGGAATCAGTGGCGTAATCACATCAGCTAAAATATTCGCCATAATCAAATCAGATTGATTCCATTCTTTTGGTACATCCTGCATCAAATCCGACGCAATAACGGTCACATCATGCGCCACAGGGTTTAACGCTAAATTAGCTTGGGCCGTCGAAACCGCCTCTTGGTCAATATCAGTTGCCAATATTAAACCAACCCCCAGGTGTTTAGCAGCTACCGCTAAAACACCCGACCCAGTCCCAACGTCAATCGTTTTTTCACCGCCACGCACCACTGTTTCCAAGGCTTGAAGCATCAAAGAAGTGGTTGGATGCGTACCGGTCCCAAAGGCTTGGTCGGGATCCATCACAATTAATTTTTCTTGGTCCTGATCTTTTTGGTAGTCTTCCCAAGCGGGCACAACCGTAAACTGGTTGGTCACCCGACTAGCATGGTAGTAATTTTTCCATTCGTTTTCAAAGACAGTTGAGTCCAATTTCTCCTGTGAAATTGGTTGACTATTAATGGCTAGCCCCCGTTCAGCAAGGGTTGTTAACCCGGCAATATAAGTTGCAATCTGCTTTTCAAAGCCCTCTTGCTGAATATCTTGGTAAATGGTAACCGTCTCTGTCCCCTGCTCGGCGCCCTCTGCTCCAAGTGCTACCAAAGTTGCAATCACCACATCCTGATTTTCAGCCGGCACCTGCCAAACAACCTTTTGATACGTAATCATCTTTTTCCTCGTTTACTATTCCTACAACAACACAAATAAAAACGAGGACCGCTTGGTCCCCGTCCCAAATCGTGTTAATTATTAGCATCTGCCATCGTAACCTTCACTGGTGCGACATTATTGGCAATTGTCTGCTCAACCTTATTATTGGCCTCTTCTTCGGCCATGCAATCGATGACCACTTTCCCCATCGTGTGGTGACTAGTGACATCCTGATTGGCACGACGTACATTTTCAGCCGATAATCCCTGATAAACCTTTGTAACGGTTGGCCGAATTACCCCTTGGTCCAAAAGGTTAGCGACATCACGCAAAATTTGTCCCTGCTCAGCAAGGTTAAAGTTCTCATTGCCACGCGCTAACATAAAGGTCCAAGAAAAGGAAACGGCCTTACTCTTTAAGTCACCTAAGTCAACTGGTAAAGTAGTTTCAACAATGGCCGCGATTTCACCATAGGGCTTAATGACCGCCGCCATCAAGTCCCAATAGGCCGTCGTATCCTGCAAGTTGGCAATGTAGTCAACTTGAGCAAAGTTAATGGCTACCAACTGTTTTTGCAAGTCTTCATGATAATCAAGGACAAAATCAGCACCCAATTCTCTCACCCAGTTCTTTGACTCAGTTGTTCCCGCCGTTGCAATCACTGTTAGTCCGAGATACTTGGCCATTTGAACCAAGACTGAACCAACACCACCAGCACCATTGATAATGAGCACTGATTTTTCTTGGGCGCTATTCTGAATGATCGGTAAATGAAAACCATGGTGCAAAACATCATGAGCCGTAATGGCAGTCAAAGGCATGGCTGCGGCATCCACATTGTCTAAATTCTTTGGTGCCAGCGCAATTAAGTCCGCCTCAATCACTTGAAACTCGGCATCGGCACCGAAGGCGTGTTGCTTACCAGCGTAAAAGACGCGGTCGCCGACAGAAAAGTCCGTCACGTCCTTACCAACCTCTTCAATCACACCAACAACATCAAGACCAAAAACGCGAAAGACGCCATCCTGACGATAACCAGCCCGCATCTTCGTATCAACAGGGTTAACAGCTGTTGCCAATATTCGAACCAAAACCTCATCGCCGTTTGGCTTTGGTTGGCGTACTTGTCGTTCCACAAAAGCGTCTGTTGCTTCTAAAGGCCCATTATGAGTGATACCAATTGCAATCATTTTGGGTCGAAAATAGTTGGTTATTTTTTGAAATACAGTTTTTAAAGACATTCAACTATGCTCTCCTTCGAATCGTTTGTACCGTTATTTTAAACTGGATTCTTTATTTTTTCAAACAAGACCACTCAGGTGGTAACAAACTTAATTACCGCGAGCATACTTTTCGTCATCATCCGTCTGCAAAACCGCCATAAAGGCTTCTTGAGGAACGGTAACCGTTCCCACGGCTTTCATCCGCGCTTTACCACGCTTCTGCTTGTCCAAAAGCTTCGCCCGCCGATCAGGATCACCCGTGTGAATCTTTGAAGTCACATCCTTTCGGTAAGCCTTAATGTTTGTTCGAGCCAAAATTTTGTTGCCAATTGCTGCTTGAACCGGAATTTCAAAGTTTTGCCTTGGAATGATTTTCTTCAGTTTAGAAGTAATCACGCGACCCCGTTCTGCCGCAAAATCACGGTGCACGATAAAGGACAAGGCATCGACCTTTTCTGAATTGAGAAGAATATCAATTTTGACCAAATCAGCTGGGCGATAGCCATCGATTTCATAATCCAAAGAAGCATAGCCACGCGTTGATGATTTCAACTTGTCAAAGAAATTAAAAATAATTTCGGACAACGGCAAATAATACTTGACGTTCACCCGGTTTTCATCCAAGTACTCCATTGTATCGAATTCGCCACGCTTGCGCTGAGCTAGCTCCATCACTGCCCCAACATACTCATTTGGCACCATAATGTTTCCGTGAATAAACGGTTCTTCAATCATTTTGATTTGTTGACTTTCTGGCAATTCAGACGGGTTTTCAATCATCAAAACCTCACCGTCAACCGTCGTTACTCGGTAAGTAACAGAAGGTGCCGTTGTGACCAAGTCCAAATCGAACTCACGTTCCAAACGTTCTTGAATCACATCCATGTGCAAGAGCCCGAGGAAACCAACTCGGTAACCAAAGCCCAAAGCCTGTGAAGTTTCGGGTTCAAAAGTCAGCGCAGCATCGTTTAACTGTAACTTTTCCAAAGCCTCTCGTAAGTCACCATACTTGGCATTATCTGAAGGATACAATCCCGAATAAACCATTGGTGTCATTGGTTGGTAACCAGGGAGCGGTTCATCGGCTGGATTGTCGACCAGTGTCACCGTATCACCTGAATGTGTGGTTTGAATGTCCTTGATTGACGCCGTCAAATAACCAACGTCACCAGCCATCAGGTAATCACGCTTTTGTGCATCCGGTGACATCACGCCGACTTCCGTCACCTCGTATTCTGCCCCGGTGTTCATCATCTTCACCCGGTCACCAGGTTTAACAACACCCTCACGCACTCGCAAGTTCACTACTACGCCACGATAGGCATCATACTGTGAGTCAAAAATCAAAGCCCGTAATGGCGCTTCCAGATCACCATCCGGTGCTGGAAAATCAGAAACAATCCGTTCTAAGAGTTCAGGAATACCGATTCCCTGCTTAGCCGAGACTAGGACGGCATCAGAAGCGTCAAGACCAATCACATCCTCAATTTCGCCCTTGACCATCTCTGGATCAGCAGCAGGCAAATCAATTTTATTAATGACCGGTAAGATTTCAAGGTCATTATCAATTGCCAAATAAACATTGGCTAAGGTTTGCGCCTCCACTCCCTGGGCGGCATCGACCACTAAGATGGCCCCTTCCGCCGCTGCCAAAGACCGTGAAACCTCGTAAGAGAAGTCCACGTGACCCGGTGTATCAATCAAATGAAAGATGTAAGTTTCGCCATCATTAGCTTTATAATGAACCTCAACCGCATTCAATTTGATGGTAATGCCGCGCTCCCGTTCCAAATCCATGGTATCCAGCAGCTGGTTTTGCATATCACGCTCGGCCACCGTTTGGGTCTGTTCCAAAATCCGGTCGGCAATCGTCGACTTTCCGTGGTCAATATGAGCCACGATTGAAAAGTTTCGAATGCGCTTTTGCCGTTTTTTTAATTCTTCTAAAGTAAAATCTGCCATGAATATCCTGCTTTTTTAGAGTCTGTACTTACTCTTCATTTTACAGGAAAACCCTGGTGAAACAAAGCGTTATTCTTGCTTTGCCTTAATACTTGAAATCTTCAAAAGGCATTCACTCAAGGTCAACCAAGCAAAAATTAACAACATATTGGCTAATTTTAGTGGTCTCCCAGATCACTTTCATGCACAAAAAAACAGGGAGATGCTATTCTCACCTGTTTCTTTAGTCAAGTAAACTTATAAGTTTACTTATTTGACAACGATTTGTTCAATATCCCCAAGGCCAACTATCAACTTGTCTAAGGCCTGCAACTGTGCATAGCGGTTATTCTTAATCGCCTTCTTCTTGTCATTAACCAACGTATTTTCAAAGTAAGCAGCAATTGGTTCTTGCAAGGCAGCCAATGCTTGATACAGTGATTCTGCGCCCTGTTTCTCCAAGTCAACCAAGTTCAAGTTCTTGCTTGCTGCGTACAAAGCCTTTTCCTGATCATTTTCAAACAAGTCCGGCTTAACAGGGACATCACTGCGTTCTTTACTAGCTAAGCGACTTACTCGAGACAAAGACTCAATCACATCGCGGAAGTTTGCATCCTTTGAATGCTTTGCTAAGACCGCTGTTCGGTCGGCCACGTAAACCAAATCACCAGTTACTACGTTGGCCGTTCCAGCAGAAACGATGTCAGAACGAACGCCAGCATCGGCTGCTTGCTTCTTGACACGGTCTGTCAAAAAGGCCATGACCTGGGCCAAATCAGCATCCGCTACATTCTTGTTTTGGTCCTTGAAGTTAGCCAAAACGGTTTCCAAGTCAAGACGCCAGTCATGCGCTTCCAGCGTCTTAACGACTCCAGTTGCTGCCCGACGTAAACCATAAGGGTCGTTGGCACCTGAAGGAATCAGGTCAGCCGCAAAGAAGGTCACGATGGAATCGAGCTTATCGGCGACAGCCAACACCGCTCCAATTTTTGAAGCAGCTACTGCGCCGGTTGCTGAAGTTGGCAAATAGTGTTCCAAGATCGCATGAGCAACGACGTCATTTTCACCAAAGAGCTTGGCGTAGTGTTCCCCCATCACACCCTGCAATTCGTCAAATTCACCGACCATGCCAGTCATCAGGTCAAACTTATAAATTTCAGTGGCCCTGTTCAAATCAGACAACTCTTCGTATGAAAGACCAAGTACTTGTCCCAATTGACCAGCCAAAGCCCGGACACGAACCATGTGTTCGTAGACGGTACCAATTTTTTCATGGAAGACCAGTTTTTTCACCCGGTCCATGTAGTCATCAATCGACTTTTGTTGGTCTTCTTGGTAGAAGAAGATAGCGTCTTCCAAACGAGCAACCAAGACCTTTTCATTTCCGGCAACCACGTTGGCCAAGTTTTCTTCATTTCCATTGCGGACAGAAAGGAAGTGTGGCAATAGGTCACCCTGGTCATCCGTCACAAAGAAGAAGCGTTGATGGTCACGCATCGAAGTTATCAAGACTTCCTTTGGCAAATCCAGGTACTTTTGGTCAAAGTTACCGGCGAAGGCCGTTGGCCATTCGACGATATTATTAACCTCTTCCAAAAGGTCTTGTGCTTGATCAGTGATCAAATTCAAGTGCCAGTTTTGGCTCTGAGCAATCTTTTCCAACTGCGCTTGAATGGTTGCCTTGCGTTTGGCTGCATCAGCCATCACAAAAGCATCTTGCAATGTCTGCTCATATTCAGCAGCACCCGCAATCGTCACATTTTCCGTTGATAAGAAACGGTGACCACGAGTTGTCCGACCTGTTTGAACGTTCAAAACAGAAAAATCAACCACATCCTGGTCCAAAAGGGCCACTAACCAGCGGATTGGACGGATATAAGCGAAACTGTGATTGCCCCACTTCATGTAAGTTGAGAAGGTCATTTTTTCAACAACTTCCTTGCCCAACTTTGCTAAAATTTCCGCAGCTGAAACACCGGCAATTTCAGTCTTGGCCCACAAGTAGCCATCCTTCTCGATCAAGGCTTCTGGCGTCGTCTTCTGTCCACGAGCAAATCCCTGAGCAGCCTTCGACCAATCACCGTTGTCATCCTTAGCGCGGTCAATGGCTGGTCCCCGCTTTTCTTCTTCAACGGCTTTTGAGCCGGTCGCCAAGCCAGTCAATTCGACAGCCAAGCGTCGTGGCGTTGAGAATGGCTTCATCGCTTCATAATCGAGTCGGTGTTCGTCTAAGAAATCAGAAATTCGGTCGACAAGCTGCTTTTCAGAACTCGTCACCAAGTGGGCTGGCATTTCTTCCAAACCAATTTCTAAAATAAAATCTGCCATTAGTCCTGCTCCTCCTTCTTGGCGTACTTTCCCTTAGCACCCAAGTACTTTTCACGTAATGCCTCGTCCTTTAACAATGGGAAGCCAAGCTTAGCTCGTTCTTCAATAAAGACCTTTGAAACCTGCCGAGCCATTGTTCGAATTCGGTGCAAATAACCAGCTCGTTCTGTTACAGAAACCGTTCCTCGGGCATCCAAAAGGTTAAAGGTATGAGATGACTTCAAAATATAGTCATAGGCCGGATGAACCAAGCCTAATGCCAAATTATGCTGAGCTTCCTTTTCATAATCATCAAAATGTTGGAGTAACATTTCCTGATTTGACTCCTCAAAGGCATACTTTGAGTGTTCATATTCCGGTTCTTTGAAAATATCACCATACAGAACGCCATGACCCCATTCCAAATCATAAACCGTTGGCACATCCTGGATGTAAGAGGCTAGCCGTTCCAAACCATAGGTGATTTCAGCCGTAACGGAATCAACTTCAATTCCACCAACTTGTTGGAAATAAGTGAACTGCGTCACTTCCATCCCGTCTAACCAAACTTCCCAACCGATTCCGGCCGCACCCATTGAAGGATTTTCCCAGTTATCTTCAACAAAACGAATGTCATGTTCCAAGGGCTTAATACCCAAGGCTTCCAAAGAAGCAAGGTACAATTCCTGAATATTGTCAGGTGAAGGCTTCATCACTACCTGAAATTGGTGGTGTTGGAACAAACGGTTTGGATTGTCACCATAACGACCGTCGGCTGGTCGCCGCGAAGGCTGAACATAGGCTGCTCGCCAGGGTTCTGGACCGTTAGCGCGCAAGAAGGTATAAGGGCTTTGAGTTCCCGCTCCAACTTCGTTATCGTAAGCCTGCATCAAGTTAGCGCCCTTTGCGGCCCAAAACTCTTGCAGGGTCAAAATAATGTCTTGTACTGATAATTTTTCACTGGACATAAGTCTTTCCTTTATTTTTCATCATTAAAATTTTAAAACAATGTGACGAATTTACGGCTTTCGATCACCTTCCTGGTCCGCTTTTAAATCAGCGAACTTCTTCGTCATGGTTGGATTATTCCTCGTCAACTTTTTGACGGTCAAATCCTCCAACTTATTGTTAGCAAGACGAATCTGATTTTCAGAAGTCGTCAAGCTCTTTTTCACGTTTTCCATCTGACTAATCGCCCGGTCAATCTGTTCGATTGCTTTTTGGAAGTTACTCGAGTAGGAATTATAATTTTTAGCAAAGCGGTCCTTAAAGGCGGTGATACTATCCTCAAAATTGGTAATATCAATGTTTTGATTTTGCTCCTCAATCAGCGCCCGCCGGTATTGAAGCGAGTCCAAAGCCGCGTTGCGTAAAAGGCCGATAAAATGAACAAAAAATTGCGGGCGGATGACGTACATCTTCTCGTAGTCCGGTACCTGAACAATTCCGGTATTATAGTACTCATCATCGGCTTCCAGCATCGAGACTAAGACAGCATATTCGGTGTTCTTTTCCCTGCGGTCCTTATCCAGTTCCTTAAAAAAGTCAGCATTTTTATGCTTCTGTTCAGTTGCGTCCGCCTCATTTTTCATATCAAACATGATCGAAATAAATTCCACACCATCCTGATAATCTCGGAAAATAAAATCACCCTTCGATCCGGATTGCTTTGAAACCTCGTTGTCCTTCTCAAAGTAGGCATTAGGAAAGGCGTATGGGCGGATTTTGTTGAACTCCTGGTGAGCGTAAACTTCTAGGCTTTCACCAATCTCTTTAGTTGACTGCCGAGCCTTAAAGTCCTTATAGAACTCGACTTGCTCTTGGGCGGCCTGCAGTTGGGCATCATAGTCCGACTTCACCTTTGCCAAGGCCAACTCTTGATCGCGACCTTGGTTTTCAACTTGATTTTTCAAATCGGCTAGTTGCTTTTCTAGTTCCTGTCGATTCTGCCCAGCCTGGTCCTTTTCAGCCTGGTAGGCGCTCTGCAGATGTTCCTTTTGTTTAGCCAGCGCCAACTCCTTTGTGGCAGCCTCCTGATCCTTGAACGCAGCCAACTGTGAACGTAGCTGAGTCAGTTGCTCTTGCAGTTTTGCCTTATCTTGCTGCGCTGCTTCCTTTTCAGCCTGCTTAGCCTTCTCCAGCGCCAAATCAGCCTTTTGCTTTTCCTGGTCAATTTGTGCCTTTAATAAGCGTTGTTGACTCTTTTCCCAATCGACCTTTTCCTGAGCTAATTTTTCATCAATGGCCGTTTGCACAGCCACGCCAAGTTGATTCGTATCAACTTGAAGTTCGTCTTTCAAATCCAAGGTATCGCCAACATGGCCGTCCTCGTTTAAAACCAAAACCGTGTCCGACTCCAAATGATACTTCAGTTTGGCCATAAACCCCTCCTTATCTGACAAAAAAACCGCGGTTCACAGCCCCAATGTCAAAATTTGACATCAGGACGCTAACGCGCGGTTCCACCTGATTTCCAACAACCAATTGCTCAGTCGTTGACACTTTCACGGTTCTCAGCTCACCGGGTGCCAGACCGGGTCAAAGCCTTAAACTAATCTATTCATATTATGCCGATTTTTCTTAAAAAGGTCAAGAAAAAAACTTGTTTAAGACAGAAAAAGCCCACTAACCAAGTGATTAGCAAGCCTTTTCAGTAATCATCATCGACCTAATACTCTTAGATTTTCAACAATTCTTTTTCTTTTTCTGCTGCAATTTCATCAATTGCCTTTGTGTTGTCATCCGTCAACTTTTGAGCCTGATCCTCAGCGTCATGGACTTGGTCTTCGGTCATTTCCTTGTCCTTTTTGATTGCATCCATGGCATCACGACGAACGTTACGAACAGCAACCTTAGCCTTTTCGGCTTCAGCCTTAACATCCTTCGCCAATTCCTTACGACGTTCTTCCGTCATTTGTGGAATAGCCAAACGCACGATGTTACCGTCAGAAGCTGGGTTCAAACCCAAATCAGAAACGTTAATCGCCGTCACGATTGCTTCTAAGGCGTTCTTGTCAAATGGTGTAATCAAAAGCAAACGTGCTTCAGGTACTGAAATCGAAGCAACTTGGTTCAACGGCACCATCGCACCGTAATATTCTACTTCTACTCGGTCCAAAATGCGGGGGTTGGCCCGACCAGTCCGAATTTCTGCTAGCTCACGACGCAAAGCTTCTTGGGCGCCCTGCATCCGTTCTTTGGTACTTGTAAAATCAAAAGCCATTATTTTTCTCCAGTGACTGTGGTTCCAATTGTCTCGCCCTTAATGACCCGTTCGATATTACCTGGTTGGTTCAAGTTAAAGACAACAAGTGGCATGTTGTTTTCCATTGAGAGGGATGAAGCGGTTGAATCCATTACCTTCAAGCCTTTTTGAATGATGTCTAAGTGCGTCAAAGTGGTAAATTTCTGAGCATTTGGGTTCGTATTTGGATCTGAATCATAGACACCATCAACACCGTTCTTGGCCATCAAAATCGCGTCAGCATTAATTTCGTTGGCCCGCAAAGCAGCGGTTGTATCAGTTGAGAAGTATGGCGAACCAGTTCCCGCAGCAAAGATGACAATCCTCCCCTTTTCAAGGTGGCGAATGGCCCGACCACGAATGTAAGGCTCTGCAATCTGTTGCATCGTAATCGCCGTTTGCACGCGTGTATCAACACCAGCTCGCTCTAAAGCATCTTGAAGGACCAAAGCGTTCATAGTCGTTCCAAGCATTCCGGTATAATCAGCGCGTGACCGCTCCATCCCAACACGGGCAGCGGGTTCACCACGCCATAGGTTACCACCACCAACAACGATGGCAATTTGAGTGCCCATATCATGGACTGCCTTGATTTCCTTGGCAATTTGGGCGACTGTCTCCAGGTCAATTCCCTGACCCTTAGCACCAGCCAAGGCTTCGCCTGACAGCTTCATTAAAACTCTTTTATACTTTGTATCCGTCATGGTTTTCCTCTTTCTTATCGCTATCTATTATAGCAAAAATATAGTCGCCAATTCCAAAAAAAAAGCATCCAAATTTTTGGATACTTTTTAAATGAACTTAGTTGTTGATTTGCTTAGCAACTTCTTCAGCCAAGTTTGTGGTTTGCTTTTCGATACCTTCGCCAACTTGGTAGCGAACGAATGACTTCACAGTCATACCGTTTTGCTTAACGAAATCAGCAACCTTTTGGTCACCATTCTTAACAAAATCTTGGTCCAGCAAAGTGATATCCGCCAAGAACTTCTTGATCCGGCCTTCAACCATCTTTTCCTTGATATTGTCAGGCTTGCCATTCAAGTCTTCAGAAGCCAATTGAACTTCCTTTTCCTTAGCAATAACATCTGCAGGAACTTGATCATCAGAAACATACTGTGGCGCAATAGCGGCGATGTGCATAGCCACGTCACGGGCTGCTTCTTCATTTGAACCAGTCAAAACGGCCAAAGCAGAAATTGAGCCACCCATGTGTGAGTAAGCACCGAAGACTTCACCGTCAGTCTTTTCAGCAGTAGCGAAACGGCGCAAAGTAATCTTTTCACCAGTAATCTGAGAAACGTTGATGATCTTATCGTTAACAGTTCGGTCTTCTTCACCAGCAACTGGTAAAGCTAAAGCAGCTTCAACGTCTGCAGGTTGCTTTTCCAAGATTGTCTTAGTAACAGCAACTAACAAGTCATTAAATTCCTTGTTACCGGCAACGAAATCAGTTTCTGAGTTCAATTCGATGATGGCAGCCTTGTTGCCTTCAGTCATCACGTAAGTCATACCTTCGGCAGCAACACGGTCACCCTTCTTAGCGGCCTTTGCCATTCCTTTTTCACGCAACAAGTCAATTGCCTTTTCGATGTCGCCTTCAGCTTCAACCAAAGCCTTTTTGGCATCCATCATTCCAACAGATGTCTTATCACGTAATTCCTTCACTAACTTTGCAGTAACAGCCATGCAAATGCTCCTTTAGCTTCTTTATTATCTTTTAACAGTCTCTAGTATAGCATAGAAAAAGCCGTTCAGCGTCCCAAGCAGGTCCACCGGAACGGCAAATCAATAAACGAATTTCAACTTAGTTGTCTTTTTCAACGATTGTTGTGATTTCTTCGATTGATTCCGTGTTTTCGTCACCTTCGATGAAAGCATCTTCAGCAGCGTTGTCTTGACCTTGACGGCCTTCGATAACGGCATCAGCCATCTTAGCAGTAATCAAACGAATGGCACGGATAGCGTCATCGTTTGCAGGAATCTTAACATCAACATCGTCAGGATCAGCGTTTGTGTCAATCATAGCAACAACAGGGATGTTGAGCATGTTGGCTTCCTTAACGGCGATTTCTTCCTTCTTAGGGTCAACAACAAACAAAACATCTGGCAAGTCTTGCATGTCTTCGATTCCACCCAAGAACTTTTCCAACTTCTCACGTTGCTTGTTCAACAAGACAACTTCCTTCTTAGGCAGTTGTTCGAAAGTACCATCTTCGGCCATTGCCTTCAAGTCCTTCAAACGTTGAACACGCGTCTTGATTGTGTTCCAGTTAGTCAAAGTTCCACCCAACCAACGGTGGTTGATATAGAATTGACCAGCACGTGTTGCTTCTTCAGCGATTGCATCAGATGCTTGCTTCTTAGTACCAACAAACAAGATGTTAGCCCCATCAGCTGAAGCATTACGGATAAAGTTGTAAGCTTCGTCAATCAACTTAACAGTCTTTTGCAAGTCGATGATGTGAATGCCGTTACGTTCCGTAAAGATGTATGGTGCCATCTTTGGGTTCCAACGACGAGTTTGGTGTCCAAAGTGAACCCCTGCTTCGAGGAGTTCCTTCATTGTAATAACTGCCATAGTGGCCTCCTAGGTTTAACCTCCGGTAAATTCTTGGTCCGTGCTGACAAATGATCAATCACTTGCACCTGCACGTTCTCGTTTACCGTGTGTATTTTTGTTGTATCCACAACAGATACTAGTTTACTAAGGTTTTGAGCGAAAAGCAAGGATTTTTCTGATTTTAACTAGAACATATTACTTCAAAGAAAAAACCAGCCATAATCGGCTGGCCAATGTTTCTAATCTTGTTCGTTGCCTAATTCCTGACCCAAAGTTTTGGCCAAAACAGCATTTTGTCCAGTTTGGTCCAAATCGGCACCATTCGTAACAATCAAATTAGCATCTGACTTAGCCAAAGCTTCGAAAGCATTAATCGATTGGTTATTGAAATAGTTTTGGTCGGCGTTCTTCAAAGCAGCCTGAACCTTATCAATCCGATAACTTTCGGCATCTGCTTTTGTTCGCGTTGCCTCGGCGTTGGCCTTGGCCGTAGCAATTAAGGCCTCATTGTTCGCTTTGGCCCGGAGTTCAATTGACTTGGCCTCCCCTTCAGCTTGCGAAATAGCTGCCACCCGTTCCCGGTCAGCCTTCAACTGTGTGTCCATTGAAGACTGGATAGCTGCACTTGGCTTCAATTCGTCAATGTTAATCCGATCAACATTAATACCATAAGTATTCGTTAAATCACCAATCGCTTCAGCCAAGTCCTTATTAATTTGACTGGTTGAGCCTAAGGCCTCGTTCAATTCCATCCGCCCAATAATGTCGCGCAAGTGACCGCGAACCAATTGTTGCATTGATTCAATCGAATTCGTGTTTTCATACGAATACTTCACAGGATCCGTGATATGGAAGTTCAAAGTCACTGTCGCTCCAATATCAGCGTTATCCTTGGTGATAACTGAATAACCTGCCAACTTCAGTGGTTGCAGGGCCAAGGAAACTGTCCTGATTTTTTGTACCAAAGGCAAGCGGAAATTCAACCCCGTCTGCCGCGTTGACGAATACTTCCCCAACGTTTCCAAAAGGCCAACACTATTTTGAGGCACAATCTTAAAGGAAACCAGGGCCAAAACGATTACAACAATGATGATAATCAGCAAAATCGACATAAATACCGTCCTTACTTTTTCTGGAGGATTAAGACGTTCCCCTCGGCACGCTCAATCACATAGGTCTCTTCTGGAACCACATTAGTCCCAAAAGCTAAATCATAGTGATAAAAATTGCCAATAACCTTCACTAACTTCTCTCTCGGGTCGCAGTCTCTAAAAGACACTTGACGCCCAATAATATTGTTTAATTCAAAAGTAGTAATCATTATTTGCCACCTTCAATTCAAATGATTTATTCCATTTTACCATGGATCAAGAGTCTCATAAAATCCCTCAACCTATTTCTGCCAAATTGTCGAATCGACTGCCCGTTCCATTAGGAAGGCTTCTTTTTGCGGTCGACTCAGGTGCTTAAATTTAGCTTCAGCCGAAAGGGCATCATGCTTATTCGCAAACGTTTCTTGGTAAATCAGTTGCAGTGGGTGCCTGGCCTTTACTCTGGTAAATTTGGCGCCCTTCCCCGCCTGATGGACTAAAAACCGTCGGTGAGCGTTATCGGAAAAGCCACCATAGAAATAGCCATCAGCCGTATAAAGCACATAAAAATCATAAGTCTTGTCATGCTCATCTGCCATGATTGAAGTCTCCCCTCCTTGAAGGTTAGCAAAATTCCCTCCTCGCGCAACCATCTTGATCAAGTTTACAGTTGCCAAGGTTGCCCATACAAAATTTCTTGTACCTGAGGCGTGTACTCGTTAGCAGCTGTATAGGCAATAATTGGTGGCAAAATTCGAACACCACCCGGCTTGCCCGACTTGATCGCTTCTACTAAAACCATGTTGGCTTCACGGTCAGCCTTGCCGTAAACAAACTGAATGCGCTTGACCGCTAATTTTCGGGCAGCTAAGGAGGACATAATATCTTCCAATCTGTCTGGACGGTGCACCAGATAAAATTTACCGTTGTTCTTCAACAACTTATTAGCAACTTGAGCTAAGCGTGGTAAATCAATAGCAATTTCATGCCGGGCTAGCTGATAATGTTCATCCAAGTTTTGCTTGGTTTTTTCATTCAAGGAAAAATAAGGTGGGTTCGACAAAACCGTATCCACCGAGCCCGGCTTAATCTCAGTAAAAATTTCCTGCATATCAGACTGAATCACGCTCACGCGCTTTTCCAAGTGATTTAACACAACTGAACGCTGTGCCATCTCCGCTAAGTCTTGTTGCAGTTCCACTAATTTTACCTGGCCAGTGACCTTGGCAGCATAAAAGAGGCCAATTGCGCCCGTACCTGCTCCCAAATCAACCGAAAGCCCCCGCCCCTTTTGCTTAGGTTTAGCAAAATAAGCCAAGAGAACAGCGTCTAACGAGTATGAAAACATATCTGGATTTTGAATAATTTGAATCTGTTGTGATGGCAGGCCGTCTAGGCGTTCTCCTGCTCGTAATTTTTCTGCTACCATGGTTTGTTGCAATATCTCCATAAACTAAGTAAAATTATTCTGTTAAGTCAATTAGAAAGGGACAAGCAGATGTTATTCTATCGCTTTATCCGGGTCTTTACTGTGACCTTTGTGGCCATTATTAATGGTCGCGTTACCTACCTCCACAAGGAGCGCCTACCAAAAAACGAAAATTATGTTTTGGTTGGACCACACCGTTCTTGGTGGGATCCCGTTTGGTATGCCATGGCGGCCTACCCAAAACGTTTCATTTTTATGGCTAAGAAGGAACTTTTCAAAAATCCCGCTTTGCGTGCCTTAATTACTACCTTGGGCGCCTTCCCAGTTGACCGGCGCAATGTTGGGGCCGATACCATCAAACATCCCGTCAACGAGTTAAAGGATGGCCAGCGCTCGCTCATCATGTTCCCAACCGGATCACGGCATTCTCAAAAGTTAAAATCAGGATCAATCCTGATTGCCAAGCTTTCAAAGAAGCCGATTGTCCCAGCAGTATACCAAGGGCCTGTGAAGTTTTCACACCTATTTAAACGCAATAATACCACAATTAATTTTGGTGAACCAATCGCAATTGACCCCAAAGCCCGCTTGACGGACGAAAAAATTGCCGAATACAATCAAAAGATTCAAGAATCCTTTGATGCTTTGGACAAAGAAATTGATCCAAACTGGGTTTACGTTGATCCAAAAGCACAAAAAAAATAAGCCGCTGGGCTTATTTTTTTTGTGCTTTGGCATTTTGCGCCTTCATTTGAGCCATCATCTGATTCAACTTCTTTTGTGATGGCTTCTGGCCCATTGACATCATCATTGATTTCATCATTTCTTCTGAAATCGGTGGGTTCTTCGCCAAGTATGACTTCATCGTAAAGCGGGCCAAGAAGAATCCCCCAACCAAACCAACGACCAAAGCCAAAATTCCAACTAATATAACCATTATTGGTCTCCTTTAACTACGAAAATCTATAAAATATTATAGCATAAAGGTTGGCTTGACAGTATCTTTTTACAAAAACAGTGGAAAACGAGTCGATAACTTGCATAAAACATCCCTTTATCCACTATTTTAAATTTAATCCCCTTTTTGTAATAAAATTTAATATTTCTTAAGCTTTTTTTGCGAACATTTGTTTGCTTTTCGAGTTAAAATTCGCTAAGATAAACATAGTAAATACAGGTAGGAAAGTACATATGGCAAGTTCTGATTCAAAACAAATTCAAGTCTTGAGATTTATTCACGACTATCAAAGTAAAAACGGTTTCCCACCCACTATTCGTGAAATTGGTGAAGCAGTCGGCCTATCTTCTTCTTCGACCATCCACGGTCACATTGCCCGTTTGATTAAAAACGGCTACCTTGAGAAGAAAGGCGAAGGAACCAAGGCTCGGGCGATTGAAGTAACACCAGCCGGTTTTGAAATTCTTGGTATTTCAGCCACTTCGGGCAAGATTCCACTCTTAGGATTAGTGACAGCTGGTCAACCAATTCTAGCAGTCGAACAAGAAGCAACCGAATTCTTCCCCATTCCAGAAAATCTAATTCCCTACGATGGTGATCTCTTTATGCTCAACGTTCGCGGTGAATCAATGATTAATATCGGTATTTTAGATGGCGACAAGGTGATTGTTCGTCGGCAACAAAATGCCGACAACGGTGATATTGTTGTTGCCATGAACGAAGACAACGAGGCCACGGTCAAGCGCTTCTTCCAAGAAGGCGGTCACTACCGCCTGCAACCAGAAAACGATACAATGGCGCCTATTATTTTGGAATCTGTGTCCATTTTGGGAAAAGTCGTCTCCCTTTACCGTGATGCTATTTACTAAAAACAACTTGCTCAAGGCTCTACTACAAAATGTAGTAGAGTTTTTTTAACCCCAAAATAGCAGCACTAAAAAAGCCACCAATTTTTCAGTCGGTGGCTCTATCAAAATTATTTATGCAAAGCTTGATTCCGCGGGGACACGGACCAGGTCCATTTCAACCAATGTTTGGGCAATTTCAACCGTATTCCAGGCAGCGCCCTTCAGCAAATTGTCAGAAACAACCCACAAGTGGAAAGCACCCGGATTTTCCAAATCAGGGCGAATGCGACCAACAAACGTTTCCCGCTTACCTTCAGCCAAAAGAGGTTGAGGGTAGGTTTGTGTGGCTGGGTCATCTTCAATAATCACGTTATCAACGGCACCAATTGCCTGACGAATTTGGTCAGGCGTCACGTTTTCGTCACCAGTATCAATATAGACACTTTCACCATGACCAATCATAACTGGCACGCGAACAGCCGTACCCGTCACCTTAATGTCCTTAGCATTCTTGTCGCCCAAGATAATCTTTTTCGTTTCATGGATCATCTTGTATTCTTCGTGTGTGTAACCTTCCTCTTCGAAGACATCAATTTGTGGCAGCAAGTTAAAGGCCAAGGGGAAATGCTTTTTATCACCCTTCACAGGTAAAACATGGGCTAACTCCGCCATGTTATCTCCCAACAAACGAGCCTGTGCTTCAGCCAAAACTTCGTCCATCGCTGCTTTTCCAGCACCTGAGGCCGCCTGATAAGTCGAAATAATCACCTGGTTCAAGCCAAATTGTCGGTAAACTGGGTCAAGCGCCATCACCAATTGCGTCGTTGAGCAATTAGGGTTAGCAATAATTCCTTGATGCTCCTTTAACGCAGCGGCATTAACTTCTGGGACGACCAATGGCACCTGATCATTCATCCGCCAGTAAGAAGAATTGTCAACAACAACCGCACCAGCTTTAACAGCTGCCGGAGCCAAAGTCTTTGAAGTTGATCCACCAGCAGAGGCCAGCACAAGATCAACATCAGTAAAGGAATCTTCCGTTGCTTCTGCAACGGTTAACTCCTGATTCTTAAAGCTGATTTTTTGACCGGCTGAACGAGCAGAAGCCAAAGCCTTGACCTCACCAACCGGAATCGTTGATTGAGCCAATTGGTCCAAAATTCGACGTCCAACAGCACCCGTTGCACCGAGTACCGCCACATTATAGGCTGTCTTTGCTACCATAAAAAATTCTCTCTTTCTTTTTTAAATGACATAATCATCAACATAAGAAAATCATTCTGTCTTCAAGGCGCTTTCAATTTGCCTTTGAATATCAGCTGCCTGAATAAAGGTCTGATGACGAATAGGTCGCTGGAATAAATTCTTCACTTGGTCAGGAATGGTCGTTTTGGTTGCTGCTGCCAAAGCAGTTAAGCCCCCTTCTCCTCCAATAACTTCTTCACCCAGTGCTGCAAGAACCGTTTGTGGGAACTTATAAGGGCTAGCAGTTGCAGCCAAAAGGGTTGGGTGGCCATCATCTTGGTACTGATGAACGGCCACCGCCGTGTGCGGATCAATCAAGTAACCAGAAGCAACAAAAGTCTTTCGGATCGTTTCTTCAACTTGGTCTTGATCTGTCCAACCAGCAGAAAACTTCATTAAACCAGCTCTTGTTTTTTCTGCCAAGTGATAGCTGCCCTGACTTTGTAGGTCTGCCATATCCTTTTTGATCAAGTCAGCATCCTGGCCACCAGCAAAATACAGCAGGCGTTCCAAGTTTGACGAGACCAAAATATCCATAGCCGGTGCATTCGTCACCTTGAAGTCACGATTCTTATTGTATACCCCTGTTTGGAATAATTCTGTTAAAACATGATTTTCGTTCGAAGCAACCGTAAAATCAGCCACCGGCAAGCCAATTTGACTGGCATAATAAGCTGCTAGCATATTCCCGAAATTACCTGTTGGCACGAGTACATCAATTTCTTCACCAGGCTTAATTTGGCCGCTTTCAACTAACTGACCATAACCGTAGAAATAATAGACAATCTGTGGGACCAAGCGACCAATATTAATCGAATTCGCCGATGAGATTTGAATATCTTCTTCCTTTAAGAAGGTTGCAAAATTTGAATCACC
Organism: Fructobacillus sp. ESL1117; assembly: GCF_058508565.1. Classification (NCBI taxonomy): domain Bacteria; kingdom Bacillati; phylum Bacillota; class Bacilli; order Lactobacillales; family Lactobacillaceae; genus Fructobacillus; species Fructobacillus sp. ESL1117. The sequence goes on from NZ_CP196385.1 coordinate 453,864, forward strand.
TAAAAGACCTTTAACAGCCTGCTGAGCATCATCAAAATTTCCCTCTATGCCATAAACATAAGTATTTTTCCCCGGTTCGGAGACCATTTGTTGGCGTTGAATATCCGAAACGCCAACTTGTGGGTACAAAACTGCAATTTTTGTGCCAGGTACATCAGCAAAACCAGCCATCGCCGCCGTTCCGGTATCCCCAGACGTTGCTGTTAAAATAGCAATTTCTTTGTTGAGCCCCTCTTTTTTAGCTGCTGTCATCACTAAATGGGGTAAGGCCTGAAGGGCAATATCTTTGAAGGCCAATGTTGGACCATGAAAGAGCTCCAAATAGTACAAGTTGTTCCCTGCATCTTTAATTGGCACAATTTTATCGGTATCCCATTGGCTACCATAGGCTGCCTGCACAACGGCTTGAATTTCTGCTTTAGTAAAATCAGGCAAAAAAGCAGCAAAAATTTCAACCGCCAGGTCCTGATAAGATTGTTGACCGATGGTCTTTAAATCCAGATGCAAAGTTGGCCACTGATTTGGCACGTAAAGACCACCATCTGGTGCTAATCCCCGGAGGATGGCCTGGGCGGCAGAAACAGCAGGGGCTTCTCCCCGGGTCGAGACATATTCCATGACGCACTCCTTCAATCTCATTGATTTCTAATGGTATTATAACAAAAACATTCCTTTTTAGGCAGGAAAATGGTAAAGTTAATAGAAATTATCCTTACTTGACAGTAAAAAACGATAGAAGGAGTCATCATGGAAGTTAAGATTGGCCTTTTTGGCTTAGGAACAGTTGGGATGGGCTTGTTAACCATCTTAGAGGAACAAAAAGAAAAAATCAGTGAAAATACTGGTTTAGAACTGACCGTAAAAACCGCAATGGTCACTTCTTTAACCAAGGACCGTCCTGGTTTAAGCTCCACCATCCAACTGACCAAAGACCCAAAAGACATCTTAGATGATCCAGAAATTGATTTGGTTGTTGAAGTTGCCGGTGGTACTGGTCCTGCTAAAAATTGGATCAAGTCCGCTTTGGCAAGTAAAAAGCCGGTCATTACGGCTAATAAGGACCTGATTGCCACCGCTGGAGAAGAACTGCTCGACTTAGCAAACAAGGCTCAGGTCCCCCTCCTATACGAAGCGGCTGTTGCCGGTGGTATCCCAATTATCAAAACCCTGCGCGAATATTTCCGGACCGATACAATTCGTTCGCTAGCTGGTATTGTTAACGGTACAACCAACTACATGTTGACTCAAATGGCCGATAATGACCTGTCTTACGGAGCTGCTTTAAAGCAAGCGCAAGACTTAGGCTTTGCCGAAGCAGATCCCACAAATGATGTCGCCGGCTACGATGCCGCCTACAAGGCCATTATTTTGGCTCGCCTGGTCTTTGGATTAGAAGTCGGCTTACAAGACATTCAAATTACCGGTATTCAAAAGATTACTGACGAGGACATTGCCGCCGTGAAAGCTTTGGGTGGCCAGCTCAAGCTCCTTTTTCGCATTGATCAAATCAGTGCCAATTCAGTCGCGGTGATCGTGGCTCCTCAGGTCGTCTTACCACAATCACCTCTGTCACAGGTCCACAATGAAAATAATGCCATTGTTGTGAACAGTGATAACCTTGGTCAAACGCTTTTCTATGGACCTGGGGCTGGTGCACGCCCAACTGCCCAAGCTGTCTTGGCCGATATTTTGGCTGCCGCAACTACACCAAAGGACGCTCAGCAACCGTTGCCAGAAAAACAGATGACATTAGCTAGTCAACGAGGCCAGGCCTATTGCTGGATTTTGAATACAACTGGAACAACTAGCGTCAGCCAAGACACCAAGGATGAACTCCGATCATTGATCGTCCGTCAAGCCAGCCATGAAAATAGCCGACTTGGCTCTCAGCTTGTCCTTTATACCAAAGAAATGTCCAAAGATCAGCACGATGCTCTTCTTGCTGCTTTAACAACCAATCGGACATTAGCGAAGGAGTTTGTGATTTATCCATGCTAACCATTACTGTACCCGCCAGTTCAGCCAATCTTGGTCTCGGCTTTGATTGCCTTGGATTGGCACTAGACCTTAATTTAACCGTAACCATTGGCCCAAAAACTAATACTTGGCAAGTTGATCACCCATTTGGCGCAGATATTCCAAACGATGAAAGCAATCTCATTGTTCAAACTGCTCGATTTGTTGATCCAGATATTACCCCCCACCAACTAGTCGTTAAAAGTGACATTCCACTGGCTCGCGGCCTGGGATCTTCGTCATCAGCATTAGTTGCTGGCCTTTTCTTAGGACACTATTTGGTGGGGCAAACGATTAATCGTCATCAAATTTTACAAGAGGCAGCAGCCCTTGAGGGTCACCCAGACAACGTTGCACCAACTATTTTAGGTGGCCTACAATTAACAGACGAAAACAAAATTGGCGTACAAGCCACCCCCCTTCCTTTTCCAAAAGACTTAGTCGCGGTAACCTTTATCCCAGATTATTCATTAAAAACAGCGGCAGCCCGAGCAGCCTTACCTACAACCTTAGCACTCAAAACAGCCGTTCACCAAAGCCAACACCTCGCCAATTTGGTTGCAGCTTGCTACTTAGGTGATCAAAAGCGATTAATGGCTTTAGTAGAAGAAGACCAAATGCATGAACCCTATCGGGCTGATTTGGCACCTGAATTTTTACAAATTCGTACCTTAGCACACCACCTAGGTCTTGCAGGAACATACCTATCGGGAGCTGGACCGACAGTTGTCTCACTGGTTACAAAAAAACAAGCTGACCAACTGCTTGAAGCCATTAATGGCCTCAACCTTAACGGCACAGCCATGGTTTTAGCTGTACAGCAAACTGGTACAACCTTCAAGGGTTCATTGGACTAAGGTCACCCATTTGCTTTTGACTTAATGAAAGGAGTGTCGGTTTCTGACCGGCAATATTATGAAAGTAACAAAATTTGGTGGTTCCTCTTTAGCAACTGGAGCCCAGTTTGAACGTGTCATCGATATTTTAAATCAGGATGAAAGCCGGCAAGTCGTCGTGACCTCCGCCCCTGGTAAGGCAAAGGAATTTCCAATCAAGGTCACTGACCTCTTAATTCGCTATGCCAACGAAACCATCAACGATGAGGACGCTACTGAAACAGTCTTAGCGTTAAAAGAACGCTACCAAACGATTGCCGACCACTTTAACCTCGATCAGGGAATTTTCCAAACGATTCCTGACCAAATTGACCAATTGGCGGATCATCATTATCGCTCCTACTCTTATTTGCGAGCTGCTTTTGCTGCCCATGGCGAGTATTTAAACGCACAATTGCTAGCCTTGATTCTTCAATCTAAAGGCGAAAAAGCAGTCTTCGTTGATCCAAAACAGCTTCATATGGAAACCGATGCAACAACTGCAACCCTAAATGAAACAGCCACTTACCGAGACCTCGGCGCCTTTGAAATCAAAGATGACACCCGTTATATTTTCCCGGGTTTCTTTGGCTACAATGACCGGGACGAAATGGTGACCTTTTCTCGCGGTGGTTCAGATATTACCGGTGCTATTTTGGCTCGTGGCTTGATGGCAGAAGTTTATGAAAACTTTACAGATGTTTCGGCTATTTACGCTGTTAATCCTCGGTTAGTCAGCCACCCCGCAGCGATTAAAAACATGTCTTATAGTGAGATGCGCGAATTATCCTACGCCGGTTTTGCGGTCTTCCATGATGAAGCCATTATCCCAGCAATTCAGGCTCAGGTGCCAATTAACGTCAAAAATACCAATGACCCAACCGCTCCTGGTACTTGGATTGGCCCAGCTGAACAAAATAAGCCGGAACGCCGTGTAACGGGAATTGCCGCTTCGGACAACTTTTGTGCCCTTTACCTTCACCGTTACCTATTAAACAAGGAAATCGGCTTTACCATGCGCATTTTAAAAATTTTGGACCGGCATGGTGTTCCCTACGAACACATGCCCTCTGGAATTGATGATTTGACGATTATCTTCAATAAGAAAAGCCTCAATAAGGAACAAATCGAACAAATCCAAACAGATATCGAGCGTGAATTGTCACCCGATACAATGGCTTGGCATGATAACTTTGCTATTATCATGGTTGTCGGACAAGGAATGATCAATCGTGTTGGTGCTTTCACTGAAATCGTTACACCACTAAAGGACGCCGGTATCTCGTTGCAGATGGTTAACCAAGGTGCTTCTGAAATTTCAATTATGCTTGGTGTCGAATCCAAAGATGTTGATAACGCGGTCAAAGCAATTTATCATAACATCTTTTAAAGTAAAATTAGTTTAAACAAGACCATTGCACCATGATGGTCTTTTTTTGCCCTCAATCAATTAGACGGTTTCGGCGTGCAAATAACACAAAAAAGAAAACAGAACCTTTGATAGGCGTGAACGCTAATAAAAAAGGCTGGACGGTTTAACCCGTCCAGCCTTTTTCTGATTTATTCTAACAAATTAAGCTTGTTGGACTTTTGCATATGACTCAGACACAGGCTTGGTCACGATTTCGTTGATTTCACCCAACAATGTGTTCAAAATCTGTTCTGCGGCCATCAAGTCCTTAATCTTGTCATTTTCTTGGACTTGCTTAGCGACAGCATCCCATTCCTTTTCTTGCTCAGGAGTAGGTTGTTGCTGTGCTTGCATCATTTGTTGCACAGTCATTTGGATTGCTTGGAATTGCTTGAACAAATCCTTGGCAGCAGCATCAGCCTGAACTGCATCAAAGGCAGTCAGCCATGACTTGTATTGGTCAGTTTCAACCAAAACTTTGGCCATTGAGTTTGCGTTATCGTAAATGTTAACAGTCATTCTTATCCCTTTCAAGTGCAAATCGGAGTAATAAAATTACTAATCATTCTTAATTAAATACTCCAGTAATAGTATCCCATACTTTGGCCGCACCGGCAACAGTAGTATTAACACCATTGCTGAAATTATGTGCTGCGTCAGTAAACCAATTTGATGATGACGAAGATGATGAAGTATTAGTATTGCTAGTGCTCGTTTGACTAGCGTCTGAAACACTAAAGTTATCTCCGGTCGTATTTGGTAAAATTTGACCCAATGAAGTTTTAACAAAGTAGCCAATTGTGCCCATCAAGCCGATTGGTAGCGAACTGGTATTGTCACCTTCCAAACCTTCCCAAGAAACTTGAACAATATCCTTGGTATAAGCCACAGCCCATGAATCCTTTGATGAATTAGCATTGTTTGAATCATTAGGATTTTCAGTCGTTCCAGTTTTACCAGCAATCTTATAACCAGATGGTGCTGCACCCGTTCCAGTTCCACTGGTATAGGTACCAAGCATCATCTTGGTCATATTATCCGCAACTGATTTTGAAATCACTTGCTTTTGAGTTACCTTTGGCTGCGCTACGATGACCTTACCAGAAGAATCAACAATTTTAGTAATATAGTGTGCTTGTGACATTGTTCCGTCATTTGCAAAAGCCGTATAGGCAGACGCCATTTGAGATGGTGACACACCAGTCGTCAAACCACCAAGGGCCAAGGCATAATTTTTATCTGCATCAACCAATGGCAAGCCAAACTTCTTACCAGAATCAAAGCCAACATTGACACCTAACTTATTCAACAAATAAACAGCTGGAATATTATATGAATGCTCTAAGGCCACATACATTGGCACATCAGCCGTTTCGACATTCAGCGCATTATTTGGAGAATAATTATTCGTACCAAAGGTCATCTTCTTATTAGGTAACTTGGTATTAATACTGTAACCAGCTTCCAATGCTGGCGCATAAACAACCAAAGGTTTAATAATCGATCCGGGTTGCAACTGTGACTGAGTGGCACGGTTGAAGCCGCGGAAAGTATGTTGGGTTTCACGGCCACCGATAACGGCTCGGACCCCACCTGTCTTAGCATCTAAGACAATCGAAGCCGCCTGTGCCTGTGACTGATTGCCAAAAAGACTACTTTTCTGGAAATCATTTTGCATGTTTTCCTGGTCCTTTTGGTTCAGAGTTGTATAGATTTTATAACCGCGGTTCATGATGTCTTTTTCGTCCAAACCGTACTTATTGACGACTTCGTTAATCACGGCATCAAAGAACCATGGATAATGGTACGACTCATCACCCGTATAGTTGTCATGCAACACAATATCAGTTGCCTGAGCAGCCTTTTCCTGCTCCTTGGTCAACTTCTTGTTTTCATACATTGTTTGCAAAACCAAGTTTCTACGAGCCTTTGAGCGGTCTGGATTATCGATTGGATTAAAGCCAGAAGGATTCGTTAGCATGCCGGCCAGAGTAGCCGCTTGTTCCGTCGTCAAGTCCTTTGCGTGAACACCAAAGTATTTCTCAGAAGCATCTTCAACCCCCCAAACACCATGACCAAACCATGCATTATTCAGGTACATCGTCAAAATTTGATTTTTCGAATAAACCTGTTCAACTTGCATCGATAAGAAAATCTCTTTGGCCTTTCGAGTAAAGGTTTGCTCTTGGGTCAAATAAGCATTTTTTACCAGTTGCTGGGTAATGGTCGATCCACCACCAGAAATGACATGTGAACCGGTCAAGCGGTTGCGAACAAACAAGTACGCTGCTCGACCAAGGCCAGAAACGGAGAACCCATGTTCTTTATAAAAATTACGATCCTCAATTGACAGAACAGCATCGCGCATATTTTGTGAAATCTGATCATATTTGACATAGGTACCTTTTTGCGAGTACAACGACCCAGCATAGTTATTCGAACTATCGTAGATATTCGTCGTTTGTGATAGTGATGCTTCCAGCTTTTGTACGTGCGTCGTCTTGGCCATCGTCACTAAGTAGACTGACGTCACTAAGAACAGCGACATAAAAATCAGAATCAGAAGTCGACCAATTTGATACCGGTTCCAAGTGGGAGCCGTTCGTTTCCAAAAGGCTGTATTTTTAAGTGAAAATTTTGCTTTCATCCATTTTCCTTTAACCAACAGGGCTCATGCCTGTCGCATAACGCACAGGTGGTCACCGATAAAAAGAGTTTTTTACATTTCCTTTGGTGCCTGCACACCAAGGATTGAGAGCGCAATTGTCAAAGTCGTGGAGACGGCCTTAACCAAAGCGAGGCGACCATTCAAGTTTTCGTCTTCTGCCAAAATCTTAGAATTAGCATAATACTTATTGAACGAACGAGCCAACGTTAATGCATATTTAGCAATTACTGACGGTTCACGGTGGTCAAAGGCACGCACAACAGTAGCAGGAAAGTTTGCCAAGGTCGTCACAATGTCCCACGTTTGTGAATCATCCAGACTGATTTGTCCTTCGTTAACCGCAACGCCTGCCTTCCGGAGAATTGATTGGGCCCGTGCATTCGTATATTGCACGTATGGTCCGGTATCCCCTTCAAATCGAACAACTTCACCGAGGTTAAAGTCAAAGTTATTGGTCCGGTCATTCATCAAATCGTGGAAGACCACCGCTCCAGCGCCGACTTCTTCGGCCACCTGGTCTTTGTTGGCCAAATCAGGGTTCTTTTCATTGATTTGTGAAAGGGCAAGCTCGTGAGCGTCATCCAAAACATCCTTCAACAAGACAACATCACCCTTACGAGTTGACATCTTCTTACCGTTAAAGGTAATCAAACCAAAGGAAATGTGTTCAACATCATCCGCCCATGGTAAGCCAAGCAAAGTCAAAACAGCCTTTAATTGCACAAAATGCTCACGCTGTTCGCCACCAACAACGTACAAAGACTTCGCAAAATCATAAGTTTCCTTACGATAAATGGCTGCTGCCAAATCACGGGTCATGTACAAAGTGGCACCATCAGTTCGCTTAATCATCGCTGGTGTCAAATTTTCATTAATTGGTGACAAGTCAACAATTTGTGCACCCTGTGATTCCTGCAGCAGGTTCTTTTCTTCCAACATTTCAACGACTTTATCCATCTTGTCGTTGTAGAAAGCTTCCCCATTAAAGGAATCAAATTCAATGCCCAAACGGTCATAAATTTCTGTAAATTCCTTCAATGATTCTTCACGGAACCAGGCCCAAAGGCGCTTAGCCTCTGGGTCACCATCTTCAAGCTTCTTAAACCAAGCACGGCCTTCATCGTCCAATGATGGATCTTCCTTCGCTTTATCGTGAAATTCCACATAATACTTCAGAAGAGTGGCAATTGGATCGGCCTTGACCTCCTCCTCAGATCCCCAAGTCTTATAAGCATAAATCAGCTTACCAAACTGAGTGCCCCAGTCACCAAGGTGGTTGATTTTAACCGGTTGATAGCCGTTTTCTTCAGCTAAGTTCGCCAAAGCATTTCCAATCACTGTCGACCGCAGGTGCCCCATTGACATTGGCTTAGCAATGTTTGGAGAGGACATATCCAAAGTAATATTTTGTCCTTGACCACGGTTGTTTTTGCCATACTGGTCACCAGCAGTCAAAACAGCGGTCAATGTTTCTTGTGTCATCGCCTGCTTGTCCAAGAAAAAGTTGATGTAAGGGCCAGTTGCGACAACCTTTTCAAAACCACTTTGGTCGATTTGTTCAACGAGGTCAGCCGCAATTTGTTGTGGGGCTTTCTTTAAAACCTTTGCCAAAGTAAAGGTTGGAAAAGCCAAGTCACCCATCTTGGTGTCCTTAGGCGCTTCGACCTTGTTTGCGATTTCTTCAGCTGTCATGTCAGGTAGGACCGCCTGTAAGGCGGAAGTCACTGCTTGATTTGTTGCCATTGCTATTATCCTTTTATTAATTGCTTCACTATCTTGCAAAAGAGGACTCGTCTCTTATTAACCAAAGAGACGAGCCCTGCCCGCGGTACCACTCTAATAGCCATGATGGCCACTTTGTTATCAAATTCTGAGCAGAAAAAGCCGCGCGGGCCAGGGCCAGCCCTTAACTCACACTAACGTTAAGGTCACTGCAAAGCTGGGCACCTGCCTTCTATCTTTTTCAATTACAACCAAGAAGGCCTTATTCAGACTTTTTATCCTGGGGTGCTGCCTTGATGACTTCCACATCGGCCATTCGAACAACAGCGCGGTGGTTCATTTCATTGACGGCTGGTTGGTCAGCTGGATCATTTTCAATGATTTCGACCAACAATGCATTTTCGTAAACCTTTTCAACCTTACCGGTAAAGGGATTTTCAAGGTTCCCGTATGCTGGGGCGAGCAACTCATCCCCCACATGATACTTGGATTCTTGCTTTTCGTCTTCCTTGCTCATCACAGCCTCCTGCTTACTTTCATATAGGTCACTATTATACCATAAAGTTTCAAGATGTTAGTAAATCAGCCACCAGGGCGATAATGTCTTCAGCAACTTCTGTTTTCAATTTAGCCGCCACCCGGATGGGGTCTTGGTCGGCGGTGACCAAGGTCACCTTGTTCGTATCCTTGTTAAAACCGGCGCCGGCCTCTAAAACATTATTCGCCACAATCAAATCGGCATGTTTTTTGACTAATTTAGCCTGGGCATTTTCGATCAGGTTTTCGGTTTCGGCCGCAAAGCCAACCACTACCTGTCCCGGCTTTTTCGCCTCACCCACGGTCTTTAAGATGTCGGGATTTTGCACCAAATCTAAAATCATGTGCTCATCGCCACGTTTTTTAACCTTGTGTTCGGATACTTCAGCCACCCGAAAATCAGATACCGCCGCCGCGCCAATGTATACATCAGCTACCGCCATTTCTTTTTGAACGGCTGCCAACATCTCTCTCGTGTCACCAACTAAATTAACTCGAATGGCTGGATTCACCGGTCGCGAGGTTGCCGCCACCAACGTGACAGTCGCACCAGCTGCTCGGGCAGCTTCGGCTAAAGCATAACCCATTTTACCGGAAGACTTATTCGTCAAATAGCGCACTGGATCGATTGGCTCACGCGTGCCACCAGCAGTAACCACAATCTTTTTACCCACTAAAGGCTTTTCCTCGAAAACCGCATCCTGAAAGCCATCCCAGGCTAAATCAGTAATCGCCGTCACAATTTCAGCTGGTTCAACCATCCTGCCTTTGGCTTCATAACCTTCAGCCAAAAAACCACTAGTCGGTCCAATAAAGTCAAAGTCATCTTTCTTCAGCTGGTCAACATTCCGCTGCACTGCAGGATTACTCCACATGACATCGTTCATTGCCGGTACAGCAATCTTGCGCGCTGCGCTGGCCATAATCGTGGCCGTTAAGACGTTGTCGGCGAGTCCCAAGGCCAATTTAGCCAAGGTATTAGCTGTCAAAGGCGCCAGCACAATCAAATCAGCCCACTTTGCTAATTGAACATGGTCAACCTCACTGCCAGCCCCCTGCCAACTCGCATCGGTCAAAACGGGGTGCGTCGACAGTACCGCCAACGTTTTGGCTGGTATAAACTCTTGAGCCGCATCCGTCATCACCACCTTGACATTCGCTTTGGCCTTGATCAACAGTCGCGTTAATTCAGCCGCCTTATAGGCCGCTACGCCACCCGTTACAGCTAAGAGGACGTTTTTATCTTGGTAGAATGTCATGGCTAATCCTCCACAAGTAATTTTTGACCTGACAAAAGCGCCCGCTGACACTCCTTCACAGCGGCATAATCACCGATATATGGTGTGTCAACGCCGCCAACCTTTTGGTAAGGGTCCTCACCCTTACCGGCCACTACAACCAAGTCATTTTCACCGGACAAATCAATCGCCCGATGAATGGCAGTAATCCGGTCCATCTCAAAATGAACTCGGACATGATCATTTTTAATGCCATCGGCAATCGTCTTAGCAATTGTCAGCGGGTTCTCGTATTGGGGATCATCAGCTGTCAAAAAGACCTGGTCTGCCTTTTGTGACAAGACTTTGGCAAAATCAGCTCGGCGGGAAACGCCCTTATTTCCTGGTGCACCCAAAACCACAATGACTTGTCCGTCTGGGGACTGCGCCTTGGCAAAGGCCAAAAGCGACAGTAATGAAACATAGTTGTGGGCGTAATCGACAAAGGCCACACCGTGACCAGGCAACTTTAATGAAAGCATCCGCCCTGGAATCGTGACTTCATCCAATCCCTTTACCATCGAGCCGTGGTCAGCTCCAGCTAGACCAACCATCATGAGCGCTGCCACGGCGTTTTCCTCATTAAAGTCACCGGGAAGGTTTAAACGGTAACCACCACTAATCACTTGTAAATCAGGAACCATCGGACCAGCTGCGACTGTGAAATGCGATTCATGCAGAGCAGACTCTTGACTCGTAAAGGTCACTAATGGTTGCTGATCATTTACTGGGGTCATTTTGGTCCGGCCATAAGTTAAGACCCGGTCATGTCGACTAGCAGCACGAGTAAAGATTTCCTGGTAATGGTCCATTTCAGCATTCAAAATCACATGGTCAGAGTGATCCAACAGCATTTCCTTATGGGCCAAATAGTCGGCAAAGGTTGGGTGCTCATTTGGTCCGATATGATCCGGTGAAATATTTAAAAAGGCCCCCACGTTAAAACGTAAACCATAAACGCGGTTGCGCAAGTATGCCTGCGAGGAGACTTCCATGACCAAGTGGGTCATGCCATTATCCACCGCTCGACGCATATCTTTAAAGAGTTCAAAGGATTCGGGCGTGGTCAAATCTGATTTTTTCTTATCCGCCGGTTTTGGACCAACAATTCGATCGACCGTCGAAAACAGTGCCGTCTTCCCCTTAGTTGCCTCCTTGAGCATCGTATAGGCAAAGTAGGCAGCCGTTGTCTTCCCTTTGGTTCCCGTGAAGGCTCCAATCCAAAGATGGTCTTGTGGGTAATCAAAGTAAGCCATCGCCAACACTGATAAAGCCTTTTGGCTATCAGTCACCAACCATTGGGGTAAATCAATCCCCAAATCATGGTCGGCTACCAAGGCCGTCACGCCGGCAACCCCATCAAGGTATTTTGCCTTAAAGGCCCCTTTCACAACAAAGAGCGTCTGATCCTGGACCTGACGAGTGTCATAGTGGAGGTGGTCAAAGACTAAATCATCAGTGGGTTCGCTGACGACTAAGTCGTGTTTTTGTAAAATTTTTGTCACATCTTGTCTAGTTAATCGCATAAGCTCATTATAGCATAGGCCCACCAAAAGCGAACCGGTAAAAAGACTGAAGCCAAGCCCTTTTTTAGCAAAAAAAGACCAAGAATACTCGGCCTTTTATCAAGGAATTTCCCGCAATATGATTTACCCTCAGCAAAAAGACAAATCAACTCCGATCAGTTGACTGATGGCATTTTTTGGCTGCTTTTCTGTTCCGTAGACCAAGGGTTATCCAAGTTATCAGTCCACTTATTTTCTTAATAAAGGTTTTAAGGCAATTGGTGTAAAAATTGTCGTTAACAGAATCACCAGGGTTAACATGGCATAGTGACCCGAGCTCAAGACATGAGCTGACAGCGCCAAATCGGCAATCACAATGGCCATCTCACCACGCGACACCATTCCAACACCAACAACCCGGGCATCGAAAACTGGCACCTTAACCAGCCGAGCCCCAAAGTAAGCCCCAAAAAACTTCGTCAAAATCGCAAAGATGGTCAAAATCGCAATCAATGGCAGATTCACTAACTGGCCGACCAGTGTGACTTTTAAACCGATATTAACAAAGAATATCGGAATAAAGACCGTTTGCCCGATTAAAGTGACACCATGTTCAATCGACGCAGCTGATTTTTGCCGAGAAAAAAGCACACCGACAACAAAAGCCACAATGGCAGCCGAAAAGCCAATTGTTTCTGACATGGTTGCACTTAGTAAAACAATGACCAAAGCAAAGGTCAAAACAGCTCCCGGCAGCGACAAGCGACTAATTGCTGGCAAGATTTTAGGCAGTACGTAAAGCAAAACTGCTACTAGGCCAAGTAAAAACATGACCATCAATACAATCGTAAACCACAATGGGCGCTTGGTTTCCTCACCAATGCCAAAGGCCGTCTGATAAACTGTCCACATCAGAATCGCCAAAATGTCATCTAAAACGGCCGCACCCAGGATAGTTGCCCCGGCATCTGATTGAACCTGATGGTACTCAGTCAAAATTTGCGCCGTAATCGAAACGGACGTCGCCGAAAATAATACCGACCAAAAAAGAGATTTCTCATCAGTCATCCCCAAGGTCAGTCCCAATACTAAAAAGACCACAAAAGGTGTTACCACTCCAGCTAAAGCCACTGCTCCAGCCTGCCGGGCATGGCGCTTTAATAATCCCAAATCAGATTCGATTCCGGCCAGAAACATCAAGAGCAAAACGCCGACCTCTGCCCACGTGGCCAGGCTATGATTAGTAGACAACAAGCGCAAACCAGCTGGTCCCAAAATAATCCCTGCCCCAATTTGACCGACAACCGTTGGCAGGCGCAAGCGTTCCGCTAACCAAGACATTGCTAAAGCCCCAAACAAAATCAATCCAAATGTCCAAACCGTCATTTTCTTTCTCCTCATTAATAGCTAAATCACTTGAAATGAGCAAAGAAAAAAGCCCACTCCAAGCGAACCTAACTCCCCCGTTAGGTTCCGCCTTGAGTATGACCTCAACCAAAGTTTTTATTTAATGTTGCCATTATAGCATTAATTAAACCAAGAACTCAAATCAGGCAAAACGTTCAAGTTCATGTTAATCAACATTTCAACTGTCCTTTTAGCAATCGAAAACCTGGTGTGATAGTGCTGGCAGAAAAAACGCTGTTGCTCAAACTGCAACGCCTTGTGGCAAAACCGTAAAACGGCGATTACCTTTAGTTATGACGAATCACCAACAGCCTATCCAAGCTGATTTTGGTCATTTTTGGCCTACTTCAGTCCGATCAACCACCAAAAAACAGATTTATTACCCCAATTTAAAAGCAACCTAAAAGGACTGACACCGTTAAAATACCGGGTATCAGTCCTTTTATTTATTCGATAATCTGTCTTAGCGTGCAGGCGTCTGCAAAAGATCACCAACGTGTTCCGCCAATAAAGCTCGAACTTGGTCAGTTGCATGGGTTTCCATCAGCAATTGTCGTAGCTGGGAAGCATGCGGGAAGCCCCTCAAATAAATCTTAAAGTAACGCTTCAATGCTTCAAAATTCTTGGTAGAAACCGTCTGGTTCACTTCATCAAACAGGTCCAACTGCAGTTCCAAAAGAGCAATTGACTCTGATAAAGTGTGTTCTTGGTGGCCTGGTTCAAAGGCGTATGGATCATTTAGGACACCACGGCCAATCATCACCCCATCAATCCCTGGGTGTGCGGTAGCCAAAGCCAGCCCGTGCTCGTAGTCCTTGACATCCCCATTGATTTGAAGGAGTGTCTGAGGTGCCAACCGATCACGCATGGCAATAATGTCGTCAATCAACTCGAAGTGAGCATCAACCTTGGACATTTCCTTGCGAGTTCGCAAATGAATCGTCAGAACTTGAATGTCCTGTTCAAAAATCATCGTCAACCAGTCGTGGTACTCCTCGACCTTATAAAAGCCCAATCGGGTCTTTACAGATACGGGCAAACCACTTTCCTTGGCTGCAGCAATTAATGCCTTGGCTCGGTCTGGATGACGGATCAAATCAGACCCAGCATCGTTCTTGATCACCGTGCCATCTGGGCAACCCATATTCAAATCAACGGCCTGGTAGCCCATTTCAGGAAGCAACTTCGCCGCTTCGGCAATCACTTCCGGCTTTGACCCCCAGATTTGAGCAATTGGCATTTGTTCACCCGGCGCAACCGCTAGGCGACCCTGCACCGAAAACTTGGCTTCGGGATGAACCATGGAAGCCGCATTCGTGAACTCCGTATAATACACATCCGGCCCACCAGCTTTTGCCACCACACGACGGAAAATCGTATCGGTGACCGCTTCCATTGGTGCCATTGAGAAGAATGGGCGTTTATTTCCGTTTTCATCTTTGGCTTCATCCACAACCTGTTGCCAAAATGCACTCTTAGCAGTTGTCATAAGCCCTCCTTTCGGCTTTTTAAAAGCCCAGTAAAATCAACCTTACTATTTTAGCATGGTTGGCTGTCTTTTTCAAAAATCCAGGTTGTTCATAAGTCCTCCCAAAGAAAAAACCGACACTACCATTGAAGACAACTCCCGCAATTTGCTCATCAAAATTGCGGCGTTTGTATCAGTACAGTAGCACTCGGCCGATTGCTTATTTTTGATTTTTAAAAAGAATTTGGTCCCTTTGTCGCTTTAATTTCCTGTAAAACCTGAGCCAGTGCGCGGGAACGGTCGTGATAAGTAACTAATTCGGGCAGGGCCATTTCAGACAAAGTCAGACCATTCTCGGCCTCCATAATATCATCCAGTCCACCAATTAATTCCCCACCACGTGGTTCCGTGGCAATTTTAACGCCACCCTTGCCGGTACCAGTATACAATTGACCGGTCGGACTACAGGCGCAAAGAATCGCCAAAAGGTAAGCCGACCGCTCCTGCCCTTGGTCATAAAGATCTAAGATATAATTAATCTCGGCTTCCTGACCAATAACCTGCAAGCTCTTAAATTCCCGTGAAGAAGTTACACCAAAACGGTCAGGAAAGGCCTGGAGGTAAAGGCCGGTATCATCGGCCAAAATCCAATCATTTGGCAAATACTGGTGAATAAAAGAAGCTTTGGCCTGGGCATTTTCTAGCTGCGAATCGGTCGTTTCCTCTGGAAAAGCCAATTCCTTTTTCAAGATATCTCGATAATTAGTCACGCTATGACCCATTGCTTGAGCCAAAACAGCCATTTCTTTCGTCTTAGCAGAATTATTTGAAGCAAATACAAAGTCCATATCGGCAGTTCTCTTTCCTACAAATTCAAGTTTTCCAGCAGCTTAACCTTGGTCACTTCACCTGCATACAGCGTCTCTTGTTGACCCGTAGCATTCTCGGTCATCATTAAGCCACCCTGGTCACTAATACCGGTCACTACCCCTGTTTTTTCATCTGTACCAACCTTAACAGTTATCGTGTGACCAATCAACAAAGAACGCTCTCGATACGCTGGCAGATAGGCACCATCTTGGTAGGTTGTCGCCATTTTTAAGAGGTTGACAACCAATTGAGCCAAAACCAAATTTAAGTCCAAATTATTTGCATCATTTGTCAGCACAGTTCCTGCCTTGGACTCGAGTCCATCAGGGAAGGCCCCTGGCATTAGGTTAATGGCAAAGCCGAGAATCACAGCTGAATACTGCTGGCTCTCAAAGTCAAAAATCCCCTCCGTAATCACACCACCAATTTTACGTCGGTGTAAAATCAGGTCATTGACCCATTTCAATTGAAAAGGAGCGGCTGGAAAAAAAACTTGCAGCCCCTGAACTAAAGCAACAGCAGCTGAAGTCGTTAAAAGACTAGGTGCTAATCGTGTGCCAACAGCTACAGGCATGACTAACGAAACATATAGCCCCCGATCTTTGGGCGAATAAAATGCCCGGCCCTGGCGACCATAGCCACCACTTTGCTCTCGGGCAACCAACAAGGTTGGCTTTGTCAACGGCTGTTTGGCAACCAGATCCTTTGCATAAGCCTGGGTCGAATCAATTTGTTCAAAAACCCGGACTTTTGGCTGCTGATTTTCAGCCAAATCAGAATCCAAAAGATGCAACCACTGCTTTAACACAAGAGGATCAACCTGCCGACTGCTTAAATAGGCATAACCAGCCTTCTTACGACTCGCAATTTGATGACCATCAACCTTTAACGACCGGACCGCTTTCCAAATCGATTCACGCGATAAATTCAATACCTGTGCCAAGCTATCCCCGGAAAAATAAACACCTGGCTGCGTTAATAAAATAGCTAAAACCCGGTCTTTGGTACTGCGTTCTTGTTTCTCCATCAAATTTCCCCTCCAATCTTCGCTGACTAGCATGGGCCGCAAAACAGCCTCACCGCGGCCGCTAAAATTTTAATGCTGGCTCGCCCGCCAAAGGGCCTGATCCAAAAAGACTGCTAAAGCAATTTTAAGTAAATCACCAGGTACAAAGACCATATTTGCCCAGTAAACTGACCAGAAGCCAAGGCCCTGGTTAAAATGTAGCCAAGCCGCTCCCAAGCCAAAGTTCAAGATCAAATCAACGATAATCAGCAGGATAACACTCTGCCACCAAGCCGGTTGAGCTAAGTTTCGATGGCCAAAAACCCAGCGATTCAACAGCCAATAAACTGACGGTAAAAGGAGCCAAGCCCAGATATAACCAGCTGTTGGACCAGTTAAAACAGCTAAACCACCGCGACCACCAGAAAGAACAGGTAAGCCGACCGCTGCTAAAAGAAAGAAAACGGCCATTACCATCGTTCCTCGTTTTGGCCCTAAGATAAGGACCACCAGCATAACAGCTAGGTTTTGCAGTACGATCGGTACTGGCAAGAAGCCCAACGGAATTCCTGGAATCATAGCAAACACAATTAATAGCGCAACAAAGACAGCACCTTTCGTTAAATCTTGTAAACGTGATTTTGGTGTCATGAACATGCTCCTTTTTTAGTAACCCAATTCAGTTTGACTAGGTAACTAAAATATTAACAAGAAATACTTCGATTGTCAAAATAAAACCAGTAATCGATTGCGATTACTGGTTTTATCAGTGTCATTGTCTTTCCTTGATTGTAAAGGAACGTTTGTTAGTGGCTGACTTTGCTCGAGATTGGTGATCCTTTCCCTGTTGCGAAGTAGCAGGTTGCTTTTGCGAATTTGTCGAAGCGTTATTTCCCTGTTTCATCTGCCCCTGTTTTGTATTCTTACCAGCCTGGCTCGTCTTAGTTCCGTGACCCTGGCGAGTATTTTTCTGGTTTGATCCATCCTGACGGTTTTCGTTTTGATGTTGCGTCCTCGACTTTTGACGTTGACCGCTTCCTTGACCACCCTTCATCCCTTGACGTTTTTGCCCTGGGCCGCCATCCTGGTTAGCCTTTTGCTGCTGATTTCGGCGACGATTATTAGCTAGGGCACCCTTCTTTGCAGAGACTGGACTATCAGCTTCTCTTCCCGGCTTCTGATTGGATAATTCCTGAACCGTCTTATTTGTCTTTCGCTCAATTTTTTTGAAACGATGTTGGTGATTCTTTCGCTTGGAGCTATTTCCACTCGAACCGCGCTTCGCTGATCCAGTTTCATTCTGTCTTTGCTCACCATTTTGTCCACCCCTGTTGCTTGGGCGTTGATTACGGCCGTTCGTCACCTTGGCTGGTTTACGGCTAGTAACAGGTTTCTTCAGCCTCGACGGTTTACGCACTGTTTTCTTAGGGTTAGCAGATTCCCAATCGGCTAAGAAATCATGAACCTTAACTGGTCGGAAAGAATGAGTTGCATTCGATAAGACGAAGTAAGGCGCACCAAAATTTACATATTCATAAAGATAATCAGCCAAAGCACTAATTTTTTGGTCGGCAGTCACTTCGCGGTCATCTTGATAAAAGCCGCGCAAGCGCAATTGGTCTGCCGAAATGTCACCAACAATGTAGTCATACTGCTTTAAAAGCGGTGTATAGCGAATCGCTAATTTACTGGCATCAAAGGCATCCTTGAAATTTTCCTGCAAAGTCAACTTCAACCCATCAATGGTAATTTCATCCCCAAAAACACTGACCTGAAATTCTTTTTCACGCTCAGCTTGTTGGGTGATTGTCCGTTCTTTAAGACTTTCGTGGTTCATAATTCCTCTTCAGCCGCTAGTAACTGTTCAGTCTACTGGGCATGTTCCTGATAATATTGTGCAAGTAGTTCTCGTAGAAAGATTTTTTGATTGATCTTAGCGGGTGCCTCATCCAACACTTGGAAAAAACTAATCCAGCGATAATGGTCTAAGGTTGCAATTTGATAAGTTTTTTCTGGTTCAACAACAAGACCCGCATACCGTAATTGACCGTCATCATTACGATCAAGACCATCAATCAGCAAATGACCAAAAACTTTCCCACGAAAACCGGAGCCCTTCATTTTGTGGTTAACCAAGGCATTTTCCCGCTCCTCAAACTCGGTAACTAAGGTCATTAATTGGGTTCCGGTCAAGGTCGTCACCATAGGATGGATAGCATGCGGCATTGAGGCTAGAAAATCCTCAGCCGTGTCAGTTCCAGCCGGCAAATCCTGCAAAAACAGACCAGAAGAACAAAAAGCAACGGGCAATCCTGTCGACTCCTTCAAAGCTGCTAAACAGGCTTGTCCCTGATCAGAAATTGTTTTGCCCTGGTTAAAATGAACAATTTTCTGCGCTTCTTCTAACCCTGCCCCTCGATCATGAAGAGCCTGAATTTCAGCTAAGTCACCAGGTTCGGTTGGCAATTCACCAAGTGGAATGGCTCGCGCTTGTTTAGAAATCAGCTGATGGTTTTCGTCTAAAACCAAATCAATTTCGCCAGCGTGGTCCCCGTAACGTCCTGCCGCTGCCAACAAGGTACCGTGATTCATCTCGCCATCAGGCAAAACGTGGTGGGTGTGGGCACCAATAATGACGTCTAAATCATATTTTTCAGCTAACTCACGGTCGGTTGGCAGGCCCAGGTGTGAAAGTAAAATCACCAGGTCAGCCTCTTTTCGCAGCCTTGGCACCAAGTCATCCAAAACATCTTTAACTGCTAGCGGTTGCCAGTCTAGTGATCGATAAGTCATTTCATAGGGAGCCGTCAAGCCAATGATGGCAACCTTCGTTTGATTATTAGTGGTCAATATCTTGTAAGGTTCTGCCCAGGCAGGCTGATTGTCCCCGGGCAATTCCTTCAAGTTCGCCAGAATAACTGAATAATTTGCTTGATCGTATAAATGGTTTAAATCAGTATGGGCCATACCCAAACCTTCATTATTACCAATCGTAACAGCATCATAATGAGCAGCATTCATCAAGTCGACGTTCGCCTTGCCCAAAGTGGCGTCAGTTAGCGGATGGAAGCGGTCAATGGCATCACCAATATCGAAGTTAAAAGTTGTATCCGCAGTTTTTTTAGCTAGCAAAAAGCGCCGTAGGCGTGGCCAGGCCTCAAAGTGCGAATGCAAATCATTGGTGTGTCGTAATTGTATGGCTTCCATAGCTTACCCCCGTTCATCTTATCTTATCATTAAAGGGCCTTTTTCAGAAAGCTTTTATCAAAAAAGTATGCATTAAAAATAAGGACAAAATCAGCATACAGCGACCAACCTGATTTGATAAAAATTAAAGGAATGACAATACCGCGCCGAATTAAATTACTAAGTTATTTTCCAAAATTAAAAAGACCGAACATGTCCGAGTTCAGTCTTTTTTTAAATCCCTGATGAAATTAATCAACTGGTAAAACGATTAAGTCCTTTGGCAAATCAGCAGTCAAAACTTCATGGCCATCCTTCGTAATCAAGACATCGTCTTCAATCCGGACGCCACCCTTGCCGGCCAAATAAATTCCAGGTTCGACCGTCAAAAGGTTACCAACTTGAACTTCGTCACTCGAACGCGATGAAAGGTAAGGGCCTTCGTGAATATCCAAACCAGCACCGTGGCCTGTTGAGTGCTGGAATTCCTCACCATAGCCCTTTTCTGTAATAAAGTCACGGGCCACTCGGTCAACCTCAGAGGCCGAAATACCAGCCTTCAAAACAGCAATCGTGTTTTCATTGGCTTCCTTGACGATTTCATAAATTTTCTTCAATTCAGGATCAATTTCGCCCAAGGCAAACGTCCGGGTAACGTCAGATGTGTACCCATCAACATAGTAACCAAAATCAACCGTGACCAGTTCACCAGCTTCCAGCTTCTTATCACTGGCCATTCCGTGTGGCATCGCTGAACGATAGCCGGAAGCAACAATCGTCTCAAAGGAAGGCTTTTCCGCCCCAAATTGCTTTTGCAAGACATCCAAACGGTTAGCGACTTCCTTTTCAGTCATCCCCACCTTAACTTCTTTCAACAAAGCATTAAAGGCTTTGATGGATGCTTGAGCAGCTTTGCGCAACGCATCAGCTTCTTGATCATCCTTCGTTTCACGCAACGCTTCGACAGCACCTGGAACGGCATCAAAACTGACATTGGCTGGCAGCAAGTCATCTAACTCTTCATAGAAAGCATATGGCAAATCAGATTCGAAGCCGAGCTTTTCGATCCCAAATTCGCGAGCAACTTCAACAGCCTTTTCGTAGTATTGACGCGTAACCTTCAGTGAAACACCCTGTGGTAACGTACCAACATACTCATTTTCGTAACGAGCATCCGTGATAAAAGCAGCATCAGCTAAGGATACAACCAAAACACCATCACCAGGAACCCCACCAAAACCAATCAGGTAATTCAAGTTCGAGGCATTGGAAATAATCATTCCCTGCAAGTCCAACTTCTTCAACAGCTTTTGAAACTTGTTCAAACGTTCTTCATAAAATCCCACGGTATGACCCTCCAAATTTTAATATAGCTTGCGGCTATTGTACCATAAGTTTGAAGCTTTCTAAAAGAAAGTTCTCATTTTGTTTTAAGAAATACAAAATAATTGTCCAATGTTTTAAAAGACCAAATCAAGCAAAATTTAGGCAAAAAAAAACAGCCAAAGCTGTTTTTTCCCAATTAGTTAGGCGTTAGCAAGTAACTGATTGTATTCTTCCCGAGTATAAACGGAAACTTGGCGCTTGTCACGACCCTTGCGTTCGAACTTAACAACACCGTCAGTCAAAGCAAAAAGTGTGTCATCGCCACCCTTTTTAACGTTTTGACCTGGGTAGATGTGCGTTCCACGTTGGCGGTAAATGATTGAACCAGCAGTCAAGGCTTGTCCATCAGCGACCTTCGTACCTAAACGACGACCAGCTGAGTCACGACCGTTGGCAGATGATCCACCCCCCTTGTGGTGGGCAAAGAGTTGCAAGTTATCTTGATTCATCAACATAAGTCTATTCTCCTTTAACAGTGATGATTACGCGATGGAATCAATCTTCACGCGTGTATATGGTTGGCGGTGTCCCTGCTTTGTGTGGGAATGCTTCTTAGGACGGTACTTGAAAGTAACAACCTTCTTTTCCTTACCCTGCTTTTCAACAGTTCCAGAAACCTTAGCACCATCAACAAATGGGGTACCGATCTTTGAGTCAGTCAAGACGACTTGGTCGAAAACAACCTTGTCCCCTTCTTGTGCGTCCAACTTTTCAACAAAGATGGTATCGCCTTCAGCGACTTTGTATTGCTTGCCGCCAGTAACAATAATTGCGTAGGCCATTATTGAATTCTCCTTTTATACTTAGACTCACCATCTCTAGGCGGCTATCACTAGCTTCTTAAACCTGAGATGTGTGGTTGTAGCTGCGCTAACAACTAATTAATTTTATCAAAGTTGTCCCGTTTTATCAAGAAAATCTTTATATTTAACCATTTTAACGCATAATCAAAGCAATGATTCCAATGTGTCTTTTCTAATTTAGATTTTCATAATTTTTCATTGTTAGCAACTAGACATCAAAATCAAAAAGTAATAATCCCGTCTTTTTCGTCCGCGTCATCGTTACCCGCCAAATTTCACGGAATTCTTCGAGAATTTCATCATAAGTCAGTGCCATCGAGTCTTGCAGCCACAAAGACACACAAGCCCAGAAACCAGCGACGATGATTTCCCATTGATAAATCAAGTGTTTCTTTAGTTTTTCATCGCCTACATCAGCCAAGGCCCGATCACGTTGTTCGCGTAGTGCGGCCATCAAATCAACCATTAAAGACTTATCCTGACCGTTGTTCAAAACGGCATTATAGAATATTCCTTGCTCTGAAATAACTTCCAACACCTCACGTACACGAAACTTTTCTTCAGTCTTTTCCGTAAACTGACGAATAAGTTCCCGATTGACATCATTGATCAAGTCCGCCTTATTATTATAGTGTCGGTAAAAGGTTCCACGAGTCACGCGACCTTTCAACAGTAATTCGGCAATTGAGAAATGATCTGTTCTTGATAATAATTCAATCGCTGCTGAACGAAGAACCTGTCTTGAACGTAAGACACGAGCATCCGTTAACTTCTTAGTCATGTAATCTCTCCAATCTTTAAAAGGATAAAGCGATTCAACTTGTCTTGATTATAACAACAAAGAATTAAATTGACTTAAATATCAAGCAGATTAACAAAAAAGGTCGAATAATTGTCCTAAACGACAATTATCGACCTTTTTCACTAGTAAAAATATGACTGCTACGAAACCTTATTTAGCATTAGCTGTCTTTGTAGCTCGTGACCATGGCGAGAAGAACAGGCCGATCACATCATTTCCCAAGTAAAGGATATAAGTGACAAACAAGACCCAGTTGGCATCTCCTTGCCATGCTGTTACTCCCCAGAGGGTAACTGACATCAGTCCCTGCAATGTCCACATCCAATATTGTGAGTGGAACTTGGCAATGGTTAATGCGGCACCGGTTACCCCGATTGCTGCTGAAAAAGCGTCTAACCATGGCCGCGGAGAAATCAGCAAATGTGTGTCCATCATAAAGAGCAAGAAGAACGCCACTACGAAAGTTACCAGAGCCAAACGCCAGCCATTAGCATTCATTGCTTTAATTTTACGGTTTTGCCAAGCGTTACCGAAAAACATAAAATTCAAATCTAATGCCACTACATAAACCATCTGCATCAAAATATCAGAGTAGTTTTTCGAGTGGAAGGCCACAATCGAAATCAGAATGGCTGAAATAAAACCTAGCAAACCATTAATTCGTTTGTTTGCCGTAATGGCCAAAGTACAAGCAAATCCGATCGCCCCACCAACCATGGACAAAACTGACAAAGTTTCCAATCCATGTGGGAAACCAGTCGCCAAAATGACTACTAGACCAATTGCTAACCAGGCATAAGATTGCTTATCCCAACCAGAAAACCCTTCTTTATAATAAGACCAGGTGAAAATCTGTTTCATGTTCGTCTTTACATCCTGCCAGGTATAACCAGACGTTGATTGTTCGTTACTCATAAAGCTCCTCCAACGGCTCAGGGATAGTCTTCCCCGAACATTTTAATGTACGCTGCCAAAGATGTTAACCAAAACCACCCCTAGGACCAAAAAGGCTAGGCCAACGATTGTTTGCCAATTCAAATGAACATTGAACAAGGCAACACTCAAGCACGTAACAACTAGTATACCACTTGCCGACCAGATTGCATATGCAAGGTAAACCGGCATCGATTTAACGACTAGCGACAAAAGGTAGAAAGACAGGGCATAACAGCTTAGGGTCAAAACTGTCGGTAACAATTTTGTAAAACCAGCTGTACTGCCAATTAGGGTCGTACCAGTCGTTTCAGCGATAATAGCGAGGGCTAAATAAAGATAAGTTAACATTTCTATCTCCTTTTATGTCTATGCCCTCAATTATCAGTGATGAGCCTCTAGATAACAAGGATTTCCGTGTAACAATTAACGAACAAGCTTTCCCCTTTTGATCAGTTAGTAAAATTTTTAATAGTAATTCAGTCTTTTTTTTGCTATTCTTAATTGTGTTAGATTTTTATGATTTGCACTGGTAGCTCAGCTGGATAGAGCAGCCGGTTTCTACCCGGCAGGTCGAGGGTTCGAACCCCCCTCAGTGCATCGAAAGCGTTGATATATCAACGTTTACCAGTCATCTGCACGACTTTCACACGACAACACGAACTGTCAATTAAACAAACACCCCAATCTCAATTAAGAGACTAGGGTGTTTTTTATTGTCACGCTTAATCACAATTCATCAATCATCGCTTACGTTGGTTCGCCTTTCCTGAATAAGTTGTTCTAACTCATTGAAGTCGTCTTCTGTTGCTAACTTGCGAATGAACGATCGTGAATCGGTTCTATACAATAGATACTTTTTGTGTTCTTTGTTCTTTTCAGCCCAGCGCTTGTTTGTTTCATTTTGCGCAGTCGTTGAGCTTTCATACTCTGCTGGTCGCCCTACTTTTTTATCTGTCATTTAATTACACCATAAATTGCGATTAGTAACGAAATTACCAACAGCACTAAAGCCGTCCAGCCTACCCATGAAGGTTTATTATTTTTCATAAAGATGTTAAAACGAGCGTAGACGAAGAAGACCCTTGCGGGCCTCACTTCTTATTTTGTTAAAGAGCTAATCAGTTGAGCAATAGCTGGTAGTAGTGCACTTACTGCAAGAATTATCTCAAGCATGGTTGGCTTTTTCTTTTTATGCCCTCGAAACATCACTTTCGAATCAAATGTACCCAGTTAGCTACCAACAATGCGTATCTTTGTCCCCACCTTCAATTTATTCCAAAATAGAATAATATGAACCTGATTTCAACAGGTAAAAAGCGCTTATTTTTCAGCCAATCCCCCTTCAAAAGCCTTTCATAACAACGATTACGCCTAATTTAGGGATGTGCTATATTAAGGACACCCAAGGAGGTGCTTGGATGAAAAAAGCAAAAAATTTTGTACAAAATCTAGTCAACTTAACTAAAAGCAAAGCTTGGCCAGCAGCCCTCCGCCAACAGTTTTCGTTACGATGGCATCCACTTCTTCGGTAGTTTTTTATCAGACAAACTGTGTCACACTAACGTTCGGTAAAGGAGAACTCATGAATAATATTAAAAAATGGGGCGAATTGGCCACTTTGACCCTAGCCACGTTACTCGGCATGCAACTGACGGACAATCAGGCATCTGCTTATGTTTTTGATACAGCTAAGTTTCAAAAAGGTCAAGTTCCAGATACAAGACGGTCGCCTTTTTCCTCAGTCGTATTTATCGTTGATGGTGAAACGGGTGATTCAGCTAGTGGTGTCTTGATTGCCCCCGACACTGTTTTAACCGCCGCCCACGTTGTTTTACGTCAACGTGATGAAAGTGACAGAACAACCTTTTCAGACTGGCCCAGACAGTTAATTAATCCCAGCTCGCTATCAATTCGGCCGGCCTATGGCGGGGAATCTGGCTCAACAGTCGAAAGATACCCATTCGGTTGGCATTATCACGGTCAAACAGTTGCTATTCCGGCAGAATACTTCGAGGCTGCCCTTCGACCCAATGGTGATGCTGGTGATAACGATATTGCATTAATCCACTTAAATCAACCCGTACAAGGTGCGCCGATACTACCGCTAGGTGAATTTCGTCCGCAAGACATAAACCGTTCCATTGTCTCAGCCATTGGCTTCCCGGCAACACTTGGTCCTGGAAATATGAATGAACCGGAGAACCAGGATGACCGTATGTACGCTGATTACGGTACCGTTTCAGCCATCACCGGTCGTCAGCTATTAACAACGAATATAAATTGGTCACATGGTAGTAGTGGTGGCCCACTGCTCAATTCGTTCAACCAAGTCGTTGGCATTGTTAGTTCATCAAATGCCTATGGTAATTTTGCTACCAGAATTGACTCCGGCTTAAATTGCTGGATTCAAGAACGAATGCATGAGCATGACCAAGATTTAGCACCTGAAAATTCACGCAGACGTTGGCGTCAATTGGGCAACCAGCGTGTCTATTTTGATCATAATGGTGAAGCAACCGCTATCGTTGGCCAAAAAAACGCAGATAACTTCGGTGTTTTAGACTTGTCCCTACCAGGTCGAGCAAATCATTCGGAGCTATAAATTTCATTCAAACAACAATTCAAAACATGTTGATAACACCATGTTCAGTCCAAAAGGCTGGTCCAAAATCGCTAATCAATCTTTGGATTAAAAATAGTGATTGCTTGCTGAAAACGTTTTACATTCCGTTCGAAAACAAATACAATGAGAGTAGTTCAATGCATTAACAGCTTTAATTCATCAATTAAGGCTACGAAAGGAAAAGTTAATGGTTCAATATAATTTCATTCTTGCCTCAGCTCGTGTTGAAACGGATGTCAAGCTTCCTATCACTCCTAGTCGCGGTGATATCATTTCATTAACAACCGGTGTCGACATGCCCCACTACCTCGTTCAACGGGTCGAACTTTTTGCTAACTCTGACATCGTTAACCTCCATGTTCAACGTTTCCCTGACCAGCTTTCAGCAAAGCTGGCCATTGACGGATTCCGTAACACTAGAAACTTTCTTTAACAGAGCAAAACACTAATAAAAAATCCTCTTACGAGCAAATCGATTGAAGACAACCCTTGCCTGACAATCAAAGTCCATAAGAGGATTTTTTATATTATTAAATCTAACCTAATTTTTTCGCTAGTTTTAACACCACCTGTGAAATCAATGGCACAGACTTTTTAACACATTTTATCCATCACTATTGCCCGGCTGACACCTGTTAGATCAACCGTGACATTTATATCTCTTGGCTGTCGGCTTCAGTCTTTAATCACCTGTAAAAATGGATTTTTAAGTATTTAGATTGACTCAACATTTCAGCTATTTTTGACAAATATTAATCCACTAAAAAAAGGCCTTCCGGCCTTTTTAGCTACTTCTTTAAAAATGAGCCTTCACCTTATAAATCGGTTGGCCCAAGGCCATGAACTTCTGTTCATATTCCGTTTCAACGTTACCGGCGACCTTATCAGCATCAGCATGCAAGTCCAAACTATAGTCTTCTGGCGTCCAGCGCATTCCAAAGTCCATGAAAGAAACCAAAGAATACTCGAAAAGATGGCGGTTATCAGTCTTAAATTCGACTTCCCCACCCTCTGGCAAAACTGCCCGATAAGAAGACAAGAAGGTCTTATAAGTCAAACGACGGCTTTCATGTCGTGACTTTGGCCATGGATCAGAGAAGTTCAGGTAAATCTTTTGGATTTCACCCTTCTCAAAATAAGTTTCCACTCCTGAACCGTTACCGTAAAGATAACGCAAGTTTGGCAAAACGCCAACAGCCTCAAAAGACTTGCGGGCCGCAATCGCCACCGCCGTTTCTTGAATTTCCATCCCAATATAGTTAATCTGCGGGTTCTTCTTGGCCATTTCCATAATGAACTGGCCCTTTCCTGACCCAATTTCAACGTGAATTGGTTGGTCTTGGTCAAAGATTTCTTGCCAGTGACCACGCAACTTTTGTGCGTGTTCCTGGTCAATGACCAAATCTGTATGAGCTTCAAGCCAAGGCTTGGCCCATGGTTTCGAACGTAAATGCATAAGTATTTCCTTTTAATTCTTTTTGTGCAAAGTTTTCGGCAGCCAAAGTCCATAAAGAACCAAGGCTAAAAGTAGACCACCAACCAAAACGGCTAAGGCAGCTGCAGGACCGGCTATCAACAACATGACCAAGAAGGTCAAACAAATAACAGTACTAGTAATTTCGGCGAGGACAACCAAAAAGGTTTTTTCTTGCTGCTTTTTATCTGCAAAGGCTAACCGAGTCCACAGCACTGCCCGCGTTTTTTCAAAGACAGGAAGTAACTGAAAGTTAATCAAGTAAACCAACAAAACCATTCCTGCCGCCTGCAAGTAATAACCATCTTTAGGTAAAGCCACCAGTAAAATCATTCCGATTATGACCAAGCGCAGAACTAAGACAAACTCATCGCCACCGCGCAGGAGCTTAATCCAGAACAGTCGACGCACCGGTTCCTTTTGAAAAGAAAATCGGCCGAGAAGGTTATCCAAGTACGCACGACGTTTGACCGTTCCCTCCTGATTTGGTACCTGAGCAAATAGACCGTAAAACTGCCAAACAACTTGAAGATGCCGTTGGCTTGTGGTCAAAGCAACATGCCAATCGATTGTGCGCCGAGCTTGTTGGTGCTGAAAAAACCAGGTCAAAGCAGCCACAGTCAAAATAACGATAAATCCTGACAGAACCCAGAGTCGCCATGAATGAGGTAACAAAACAATCGAAAAAGCCAAAACAAACGGCATAGCGAGGCGAATTAGCCAACTTGCGCGTGTTTGATCAAAACCGGTCCAAGTATTTCCCCGCTCATGGCGATCAAGGGCTTGAACAAGCATAAAGGCCTTACTGGCCACCAGTGTCAGCAAGGATAGCGACCAATCAACAGGATTGCCGAGACCAATAAGATTCATTACTGGCCAGGCAAGACCAAGAAAAGCAATCTGCCAACCGGCTGCCAAGATGAAGGACCGGCGCCAAGCTTGGTTGAGGTAAGTTTTCGTCAGAAAGTTATCTCCAGCCGATAGAAAAATCCGGTCGGCCGGCTTAAGATAAGTCACAAAAGAACCGAACTGTTGAGCCAAAACTAACCAAAAAATGAGTCCCAACTGCCAATAGGATGGTAAAAAAGCAATTGGTGTTTCCAGGGATTGCTGAGCTAATGATTGAAACGACAGGATAGCCGCCCCAATTATGATTAACAGAAAGACGACAAAATGATCGTTAAACAGCAGGCGAAGGTAACGCTGATTTTGCCGCTTCATAACCGCTGACCGGTCCTTGTAAAGCCGGTTTAAGTCAAGTTTCTTAGTGGCCGCCGTCATGAAAAGAGTTCATCCATTTCAACTAAGGATATCTGATGTTCAGCCGCTAATTCTGCGGGACTTGCCTGCTCTCGAACCTCGCCCTGGTCCAACCAGACAAATTGATCGACAAAGGCTGCCGCTGAGGACAGCAAATGTGTCGTCAAAAGGATTGCACCACCTGCCTTGGTTCGCTCCTCCATGAGTTGAACCAAAGCTTTTTGAGCCAAAACGTCCAGACCAAGAAATGGCTCATCGATGACCATTAATGGCGCTTTAAGACTAAAAGCCGCCACTAACATTACCTTTTGCTGCATGCCCTTGGAAAAATGCTTGGGTAGCCAGTGTAACTTATTATCCAAGCGAAAGGTTACCAACAAAGCCATCGCCTGATGCCAATGTTCCTGGTCATCGAGGCCGTGGCTAGCCAACATTAGATGAATGTGTTCCGCTAGGGTCAACTCGTCATAAAGAATCGGCTGCTCCGGAATATAGGCTAACTGCTCCTTAAAGGCAGTTGGATTTTCAACAAGGTCCACCTCGTTGAAAACAACCTTACCTGATCGAATTGGACGTTCTCCAATAACGTGCTTGAAGGTAGTCGATTTTCCGGCCCCATTTAAGCCGATTAATGCAACAATTTGCCCATCTGGTACCGTGATGGAGACGTCTTTTAAGACATCCTGACCAGCGTAGCCCCCATATAATTTTTTAATTGATAGTCCCATAGCCTTTATTATACCAGGTTCTAGTCTGATAACGGTTGTTTTACCTGAATTTTGCTATAATAGAAAATAAAGAAACACAGGAAAAAGGAGGCCATTATGGCAGATATTTTTGACAAAATCATCGCAGGAGAAATTCCTTCTTATAAAGTCTATGAAGACGACGACTTACTCGCCTTTTTGGATATTTCCCAGGTTACCCCTGGTCACACGCTCTTAATTCCCAAAAAGCACGTCGATGACATCTTCGCCTACGATGATGTCATTGCCCAAAAGGTTTTGCTGAAGTTACCGGTCTTAGCTCGTGCCATCAAGGCTGCCGATAAGACAATTACCGGCATCAATATCTCATCTAACAATGGTCCTTCCGCTGGTCAAACCGTCATCCATTCTCACTGGCATTTGATTCCCCGTCGTGATGGTGACGGGCTAAATGATGCCCTGGCACCGACGATCGATAACTCCGACCAGTACGATGAAAATCGCTACGAGGAACTAGCTCAAAATATTAAGAAAGAATTGGAGTAAATCATGGCATTTGCACGAGTAAAAGCAACTCTGAAAGAATTTAAGACGATTTTACGCCTTAGTCAGAAGGCAAAAAAACAGGTCACCGTCTTGACACAATCGCTCGAAGCAAACCAGGCTGATTTAGCAGAACTAAAACGGGCAGCTAAGCGCACCCAATATGAAAACCAAGTTCACCTCGATCGCATCAAAGATGTTCAGGAAAAAATGAAGGCAACTCAGTCGAACCGTTCGAAACTGTGATAGAATAGTCTTCGTATCAATTATTTCAATTCGGAAGGAAACTAATTTTATGCACCGCAAAGTTATCTGGGGATTCATCGTCATCGTCTTTATTGCTGGCGTTGCCTATCTCGGTTTGTCAACGTCAAAGACATTGGCCACAACCGATGCCGGTAAGATTACCCAAGAAGAATATTACGACAAGGTCAAGTCCTCGTCTGCTGGTAAGCAAGTCTTCGCCCAAATGGTGATTGATAAGGTCTTGGAAAAACAATACGGCTCACAGGTTTCAAAATCAGATGTTACCAATGCCTACACGACTTCCAAGGCTCAATATGGCGATTCATTTGCTTCAATGTTGTCACAATCAGGTTTGACAGACACTCAGTACAAGGATTCATTGCGTGAAAAGCTTGTCATGAACGCAGCCGTTAAGGCCAACTATAAGATCTCAAAGGATAAGTTAAACGACGCCTATAACAACTACGTCCCTGATACTACAATTTCTTTGATTACAGCCAAAGACGAGGATACCGCTCAACAGGCAATCGATGCCTTAAACAACGGAACTTCATGGGATGATGTCTACAAGCAGTATTCATCAAAGAACGCCCAGGTCAATAAGTCCGGTCAATTGCCTGCCTTTGATTCAACCAATACGACAGTTGATTCTGAAATTCGGAAGGCCGCTTTTAACCAGGATAACGGTACTTATTCATCAGCACCAGTTAAGCCTTCATCTGGCTCAAACTACTATGTTGTCCGTACTGACAATATGGCAAGTAAGCCTGCCGAGAGCAAGGTTGAACAAAAATTGAAGGATAAGTTGACCAGCGACTTCTTGAACGATTCAAACAGCTCAACTGAAATTCAAAAGATTGTTGGTAAAATTCTCCGTCAGAACGATGTCACCATCAAAGATTCTGATTTGAAGAATGCCTTGTCAGGTTACTTAACTGCCGGCGTTTAATCAATCAGTGATAGTTTACAAACAAAAAGAGGATTCCGATTGGAATCCTCTTTTTTAGTGTTGTTGCTTGTAAGAGCACTTGGTTGCCCCGCTTCATTAAAAGTTTCCTGGACACACGAAGCCTTTGGAAAAACTTGCTTGAACACGCATGAACATCTGGCCAGGTTTCACTTGGTACCGATTTACCCACACCTTTTTTAAAATTCAGAACAGCGCCGTTGGGTCAATTGGCGACCCCGCTTCAGGGTCTTCTGGTGGTAGCGGTGGCAAATCATCATCCGTTGGCCCCTCTGCTCTTTGAACACCTTCCGGACGGTAAAAGGCCCGATTATCCATGGCAAAAATCCGCTTGGAAAACTCACCAGGTTCTGTTTGTTCCATAGCACCCGTCAGCATTTGAATTGAAGCATCCATCTCATCTAACTGATGCAGAATTTCGGCTTCCATCATCTGGGGGCGAACGGGTGATCCATACTCCAAAAGACCATGATGGGCCAGCACAACGTGTCGTAAAATCAGAACATCCTCCTGATTCAAATCCATCTTCAGCTCATTGGCTGCTAAAACCAGTTGCTCGTCAATCAGCGTGATATGGCCAATCAGCTTGCCGGCCCGAGTATACTCCGTTGAGGCCGGCCCTGAAAGCTCAATCACCTTGCCCAAGTCGTGCAAAAGCGCACCGGCCAGCAACAAGTCCTTATTTAACTGAGGATAAAGATCGCTAACCGTTTCCGCTAAGCGCGCAATTGACAGGCTATGAAAGGCCAAGCCACGAGCAAAGGCATGGTGGTTCGTCTTGGCAGCAGGAAATTCCATGAAGTCATCGTGGAACTTCTTGAACAATTGGCGAACTAAGCGGTTCCATGTTGGCTGAGTAATCTTAAAGATTGTATCCGTTAGCTCTGCTTCTAAATCAGCTTTTTTAACGGGGGCGCTTTTGATAAAATCTGCTGCTGAACTAGGTTCACCATTATCAGTCAAACGAAGTTGACTGATTTGAATTTGCGGGTTGCCTTTAAAAGCTGACCGAGTACCCGTAACCTTAACGACTCGGCCAGCTTGAAACTGTTCAATGCCTTCTTTAGTCACATCCCACAGGTTTCCAGGAATATCACCCGACCTATCGGCAAAGGTCAAAGCCAAATAATCCTTGCCAGTCTTCGTTTGACGAACTTCAGCCTTCTTTAACAAGGCAAAGGCATCAACCGGATCATTTTCGCGGTACTGTAATAATAACTTAGCCATTTATCTCTCCTAAATTAATCTGCTGGTCGGCTACTTGCTGACCGGTAAAAGTCCAAAAAAGAACTTGCCGGTCTTGCGCCAAGTCCTGTAATAAGGATAGCACTTCCGCCTGACGGTTCTCATCAAAATTTACAAAGGCATCATCAACTAGGATTGGCAAGCCTTCTGTTAACTGCAAACTTGTAATCAAGGCCAAGCGAACAGCCAAATAAGCCTGGTCTGCCGCTCCGGTCGACAACTCAGCCAAAGTGAAGGACTGATTGTTTCGGTCAAAAACTTGGACCTGTTTCTCCGTAATTTGCATTTTTGGGTAGTGGCCCAGGGTCAAACGCTGCAAGTAAGTTCCCGCTTGATCTTGAACCCGACTGCTCAAAGCTTGGTCCTGACCATTAAAAATATTTTGAATCAAAGCCGGTAAGAGCGACTTTTCTAGGTATCGACCAAAGTCTTCGGTCAAGCGTGCCGCCTGGTTAGCCACCGCCTGGGTCAAATCCTGAAACTGGGTTTCAGAAACCAAGGCAGCCTGGTCAACTTGCAGGGCTTGGACTTGCTGGTTAGCCTGGTCTTGAGCAAACTCAAGGCGCTTTTGGTTTTCTACCAGATCCTTTACTGCCTTTTCTAAGGCAGGACGGTTTCGATATTTGACCAACCGTTGACGACGGTCTGCACCAATCTGTTGGTATAAATCAGCCAGGCGCTGGTCGTTCTTATCTCGGTCATTTTGCTTAGCTAAAGCAGTGGACAACTGACCAAGTGAGGTCAACCTGTTTTCTTGCAAAATTTTTTGTATCTGTGCCTGCACTTGATCACGTTCCTGATAAAGTTGGTGTTCAAGGTCGGCCACATGATCCTTTTCTACCCGTCGCTTTAAGCCGGCAGCCGGATCCAAGCCGTACAGTTGACTGGCCTGATCGACGGCCGCCAGCAAATCTTGATAATTATCTTCCATTGATTCATGGAGATGGGTAAAGCGCTTGGCATCAATTTGGTTCAAGTGGTGACTGATTTGGCTGGCTAACCTCTGGGCCTGACGGCCTAGGTCACGAGACAACTTTTTAGCATCTTGAGCCAACGTGGCAGCGTACTGGCCTGCCAGAATCGTTTCCTTATCCCAGGGCGCAAAGGGAGCCATCACTGCGGCAACTCGGTCATGATGACCTTTGGCTAAATAGCCAGCGACGAAAGTGGCAGCGGCTAAAAGAACTTCAACCGGTAGGGCCAATCGTAGAAAAAAGGATCCGATTAACAGCACCCCGCTGGCCACTGCTCCACCAAGCCAATAATTTTGTTCCTGAAGAAGACGGAAATCAGCGGTATTAAGCGGTTCTGGTGCTCTCCCGCGAAATTGTTGTTTAAACTTTTCAACTTGCCGGTCGGCACTATGAATCTGTCCCAGTACTCCTTTGAGAGATTGGCTGGTTTCGGTCAATTCCTCCAGCACGGCCATAACTTCGGCCTGATTGAGGCTAGTCAATTGACTATCTTTAAGTTTAGCTCGACGTTCATTGGCCTCCTCTAGTTGCTGGTTCAGCCAGTCGAGTTGCAGGGCTAATTGC
Organism: Fructobacillus sp. ESL1117; assembly: GCF_058508565.1. Taxonomy (NCBI): domain Bacteria; kingdom Bacillati; phylum Bacillota; class Bacilli; order Lactobacillales; family Lactobacillaceae; genus Fructobacillus; species Fructobacillus sp. ESL1117. Next base: position 488,342 of record NZ_CP196385.1, read on the forward strand.
TTTAACTGGTCCTGATCCGCGGCACTAATTTTTTGTTGGGAACGGTTGACTTGCTGCCCACCATCAGCACCCGCGGCTTCCAATGCCAGTGCTTCTTGATAAAGTTCCCAATAGGACAACAAATCCCGAGCCGTTATTAATTGCTCCTTAGTCACTGCTAATTGTTGGTCTTGGCCCGCAATTTGTTTCTGTAGGCCTTCCACCTGATTGCCTTTTTCAAGATACTGGCTTAATGATTGTGCCAGATCTAAGCGGCTTTCCTGCTGGTGCTGGTAAGCCTGACTTGCTAGGTTCAGCGGGCGCTTACCTGTTTTTTGTTTAGCAAAGAGTTGACTCCCCTCTTTTTGCTGGTCAGTTGCCCAGGCTAACCACTTTGACGCCCGCGGTTGCGTGTAGGTCAACAAGTGTTTTTCCAAATCAGGACCCGTCAACTGATTGACTAACTGTAAGTCTTTGGCATCGAAGGCAAAAATCTGCTCATAGTCCACTCGACTCAGTGGTCCAAATAGTTGGGTTAAAAATTCTTCGCCATCAGCCAGAGCCTGACCATCCGCCAAGTTAACGACCGTTAACTCCGACTGTGTTCGATTCATTCGTTGAATACGATAGGTTTTCTGACTGATTTCTAAGTCCAGGTAGCCACCATAGGCCGCTCCCGACCGGGGTTCATATTTTTGACTAGCTCGGGCCTTGTAGCCAAAAAAAACGCCCAAGATAAAAGCCTTAAGGGTCGATTTTCCGGCTTCATTTTGACCAAAAAAAGCCTGAAAGTCGGCCAAATCAGTTAGTGTTAAATCTGACCAACGGCCGAAACCAGAAATATGAATAGTTTTAATCTTCATCCTGGCCTCCTTCCACTAGGTCCTGGTAAAGACGGTCGGCTAAGTCGGCCTGCCCCTCTTCTGAATAAAAATAATCTCTGATAAACGCCGGAGCCTGATCAGAAAGCCACTGCCCAATACTGTCTGCCTGGACGACCCGGCGAATGGCTGCCTGTAGGTCAACATCAGCTGGCAATCCTGGACGTGAATGTTTCTGATTAGCAGCCTTTGTCGCAACCTGAGCTTTGACCGGCCAGTAGTCACTAGTACTTTTTCGGCTAGCTTGCAAGCTTTCCAATAAGGTTCCAAAGCGCGCGGCAGCTTGAATATCCGGACCAACCTGCCCGGTTAATTCTAGTATCACCAAGGTTGGCTGTTCCCAGCGGTAAGCATTTAACTGGCCCTGCAAAGTTACCAAATCAGGACAGTTCGAGATTTCGACTTGCTGCCATAAAACAGGCGCAACTGGATAAAACTCCGGTACTAGACCTTGACCATCCTGGTCGGAAACTAGGAAAAAGCCCTTTTCGCCAGTCTCATTGTGGTTGAGACCCTGGAGGTTACCAGAATAGGCAACTACAGGGTTACGGTGCAAAATTTGACGAACATGAATATGGCCAAGGGCCCAGTAATCATACCCCTTTGCCATCATGTCCTTTAATGAGAAGGCCGCATAGTTCCCACCTTCCTGGCCAACCACGCCGTGATACATCCCTAAATGATAATCAACTCCAGCCTGCTTGACCGGATAACTCGGCAAAGCTGACTGACGATGGTGTTGATTCGTATAGGAAAAGGCTGAAATGGAAACTTTTGCACCTGATTTAGTCGTAATTGTCTTTGTTTCAACTTCCGGGCCAAAAACCAAAACTCGCTCTGGCCAAGTCGGATGGACTTGCTGTCCTTGCTGGAAATCGTGGTTTCCAAAGGAAATGGCGGACCAAATGCCAGCCTGATTCAACTGCATCAAGACTTTCGTTAAGTGCTCCTGAATAAGTGGTGAATTGTCGGCACCGTGGTACAGGTCACCTGGGAATAAAACCAGATCAACCTCTTGGTCAACCGCAAATTCAAGCAAGCGGTTCAGCGCCGTAAAAGTCGCCAATTGAACCTTTTTTTGAAAGTCCGGGCTCAGCTTTTGGCTCAATCCGGTAAAGGGGTTGCCCAGATGAACATCCCCGGCATGAATAAAACTAAGCATAGTCTTCCTTCCACTGTCTTTTCATCAACTCGCCCAAAGAGAACAGGCGTTCGTACTCTCTATTATACAAAATACGTCCCTACTTTTGCCACTAACCACAAGGAATTTCGTATTTTTTTCATAAAAAAAGGCAAGAATCGTAGAGACGATTCTTGCCTTCTGATTTAGCTAATATTATTACTTATTCTTCTTACGACGTGAGAAAATTCCAAGTCCTGCAAAGCTAGCAAATAGAGCAAACAAAAGATTCGTATTGGACTGATTTCGTTCAGACCTCAATCCCGTATTTGGCAAAACGTGATTGGTGTCAGCCTGAGGATTAACAACTTTGTCAATTTGATTTTGAACAACCACATTTCCATCATTTGAATCAGTTGTTGTCGTGGTCGTGCCTTTAGGCTCATCCTTCGTGTATTTAACGGTGTAAACCAAGTCACTTGAATCTGGCGTTACATTTTGAGCAGCGATGCTCGTTTGGTCAGCCGTATAACCCTGTAATGTCGGACTGGTTACTGCTGCAAAACTTTGATTTGCTGTCCAATCACCATAGGTCTTTTCACCAGTTACGGCATCAGTTGAGACACTACGAGTGAAGGTAATTGGCGTAGCCACATAGTCGTCAGCTGCCTTACTACCGTCAGCGTACTGATAGTGAATTGTTTCATTAACCGTCTTCGTATCAGTTGATTCAGCCGGTGCATTTTTAGTGTAAGTTACGGTGAAGTCTAAGTTTTGAGAGTCGCCAGTTACCTTTTGAGCCGCTATTTCAGACTTGTCTGCCGTATACCCCTTCAAAGAAGGGCTTTGAACAGCAACGAGATCTTGGTCAGCACTCCATGCTCCGTAAGTCACATCGCCGGTCACAGCATCCGTATATGCAGTACGAGTAAAGGTTACATCCTTCTCATAAGTGTCAGCTGCCTTACTACCGTCAGCGTACTGATAGTGAACCGTTTCCTTTACTGTTTTGGTATCCGTTGACTGTGCTGGGGCGTTCTTCGTGTAAGTAACGATGAAATCCAAATCCTTTGAATCACCATCAACTGTTTGAGCTGCAATTTCGGGCTGATTTGCGGTATAACCCTTCAGTGCTGGACTGGTTACAGCTGGGAAACTTTGATCTGCAGTCCAGTTACCATAAGTTTTTTCGCCAGTTACAGCATCTGTTGAAACCGTCCGTGTCAAAGTAACTGGAGTGGCAACGTAATCAGCAGCAGCCTGTCCACCATCAGCATATTGATAATGCACGGTTTCATTAACCGTCTTCGTTTCATTGGTTACGGTTGGCGCATCCTTAGCGTACGACAAAGTTATCGTCGTTGGCTGATCACTTGTTCCAAAGGCGCCGACTAATGCCGCATCAGCTTTTTGATAATGATAACCTTTAATACTTGGTGTATCAACAGTATAGACAGTTCCTGTCAAACCAATCAATTCTTTTTCAGGCATTCCAGCAATCTCTTGATTGTTTTCGTCCGTATAACGAACAATTACTTTGCCCTGTTGAACATTAGGACTAGATGGAGAAGCAATCGTTACACTACCTGTTGCCTTCGCCATTGAGTAGAGGGTCTTGCCGGTAGAATCTGTTGTTTGATAAACAACTTGATAGCTAACTGTGTACGTCCCTGGCTGCTTATTATTCCAAGCAGCCGTTGCACCACCATCATTTAGTATCTGAATATCCTTGGTTAGATCAACGTTACCACTATCTGTTGTGACACTGGCCGTTACATCTGATTTTAGCCAAGCGTTCACATCAGGAATGTTATCAGTTGTCATTGCGAACTTAGACTGTGGAACTGAAATAACCGGTACCGAAGCAAACGAAGCATATGGATTTTGCCAAGTCATGTTGTATGAAACATTCCAACTACCAGTTCCTTGATTATCAGTATAAGGTTGATTATAAGTATAAGTTCCCTGGTAATCTGGAGCAATTAGATTAAAGAAGACGGTCATGTTTTGAATGTCCATACCATCAGGAATAATCAATTGTGCTTCAGTTGAGGATAAAGGAACCAAAATAAAACCTGGATGGGCCTGTCCGTCAATATCTCCATTCTGAATTTGACTTAAAGTACCCCAGCCCTGACCTGCAGTGGTAGTCCCATTTTTTGGTAACTGGAAACGGAATGAATTGTAATCAATCGAAGCATCGGGACCAGAAACTTCAAACAGATATTTTCGACCGGTCAATGATTTTGAGTTATCTTGATCCGGTTGCAAGATATCATAAAGGCTCATCACATTTGTTGTAATAGTTTTCCCATCTTGATTAATCTGATTAGAAAAAACTTCTGGCCAGTGACTAACTGCATCATTAGTCGTAATATCATCACCACTATACTTGTGATCATTAGTTCCGACACCAGTTCCAGGGGCTTGCATACGATTAGTACCAGCCGGCAGGGGCTGTGCAGGAGGCACTGCCCCTGTACTAAACTTGGCATAAGAAACTGGAATGGTTAAACTTTGCCCATCAGAAGCAACAAACGTAGACGTAATCACATTATCGCTTGTATCTGGTGCATCAGACTTAATGGGGGCATGAACTCCGAAACCAAATGAACCAACTTGATTTTCAAAATTCTTAGAAAAAGTAAAAGTCAGCGTATTTGTTGAAGCGTCATGAGAAAAAGTTCCATATTGATTACCACCGGTAGTAGTAACCGCATCCCAATTAACCAAATTGTTAGGAATGGTCAACGTAATCTTGTCACCGGCTTTAACAGAAGTGGCCAAAGAATTCAAACTGATATTCACTGTTAAATTCAGTGTGCTACCAGCAGCCAAGGTTTGAGCTTCGTTAGAAATTGAAATTTGTAATCCAGATAGGTTTGAACTATCAGCTGAAGTTTGCCCACTTCGCACAAGAGTGTCATCAGATTGTGTAGCATCTGCTGAAGCTGTACTGCTTGATGGTGTTGTACTACTTGCAGTGCTAGTTGATGTCGCAGTACTTGATGGTGTTGTACTACTTGCCGTACTATCTGATGTCGTAGTACTTGATGGTGTTGTACTACTTGCAGTGCTAGCTGATGACGTAGTACTTGATGGTGTTGTATCAGCCGAGACCTTTTCTTGATTGGCTAAAAATCCGCTCGTTGCAAACAATGAAAAAACAACGATTGAAGCATACACCAACTTTTTCCCTGATTTATACATCTTGTAATGTTCCATTTGCTGTTCCATAAAAACTTTCCTTATATGTTTATTAAATTGTTTATGTTACAAACATATTATAACAGATACTTTTATTTTTTCAATATATCAAATAACAAATAAATCTACTTCATTTATAAAAAAACCGGCCTACAGCCGGTTTTAAAATATGAATTAATAGTTCATGAAATAGTTATCCAATTCCCACTGTGAAACGAATTGACGATATGACGTATATTCGATGCGCTTTGCTTCGATAAACTTATCAGTAATATGAGTACCAATTGCATCGATGACAACATCATCATTACTTAATTCATCAAGGGCAGCCAACAACGTATCGGGCAAGTTTACAATCCCGGCCTTCTTACGTTCGTTTTCGTCCATCAAGTAAATATTTTTATCAACTGCAGCCGATGGTTCCAACTTGTTATCGATACCATCCAAACCTGCTGATAAGATTGCCGCCAAAACGGTGTAAGGGTTGGTTGTTGGGTCAACTGAACGCAATTCCAAGCGAGTAGCTAAACCACGTGAGGCAGGTACTCGCACCATTGGTGAACGGTTTGATGCTGACCAAGCAACATAAACTGGGGCCTCAAAGCCAGGCGTCAAACGCTTATATGAGTTAACCGTTGGGTTAGCCAAGGCAGTCAAGGCCGGGGCGTGCTTTAAAACACCACCCAAGAAATGCATTGCTGTATCAGACAAGCCCAAATTCTTGTCAGCATCATGACCATCAAAAACATTGCCTTGCTTATCAAACAAAGACATGTTTGTGTGCATTCCTGAGCCATTGATACCAGAGACTGGCTTTGGCATGAAGGTAGCATAGTAACCGTTCTTACGGGCGATTGTCTTCACAACCAACTTGAAAGTCTGAATCTTGTCAGCCATGTCAACAGCGTCTGAATACTTGAAGTCAACTTCATGCTGACCAGCAGCAACTTCGTGATGGGCAGCTTCAACTTCAAAGCCCATCTTTTCCAGTGTCAAAACGATTTCACGACGAACATTTTCACCACGGTCCAATGGAGCCAGGTCGAAGTAGTTTCCATGGTCGTTTAGTTCCATGGTTGGTTCACCCTTTTCATCTAACTTGAACAAGAAGAATTCTGGTTCAGTACCAACGTTAAAAGCAGTAAAGCCTTCGGCTTCGGCGCGTGAAACGGCGGCCTTTAAGGCAATTCGTGGGTCCCCTTTAAATGGTGTCCGGTCCTTTGAATACACGTCTGCAATCAAACGAGCAACTTTTCCACCATGCGCGTCAGTTGCCCATGGGAAAATCATGAATGTTGACAAATCAGGATAAAGATACATATCAGACTCGTTAATCCGAACGAATCCTTCAATTGAAGAACCGTCGAACATCAGGTCATTATCTAAGACCTTGTCCAGTTGTGAAACTGGCACTTCAACGTTCTTGATAGCGCCCAACACGTCAGTGAATGTCACGCGAATGAATTCAACTTGTTCGTCTTGAACGATCTGCTTAATGTCTGCTTTTGTGTAAGAAGGTTTTGCCATTGGAGACTCCTTTACTTGGCTGCTATAGTGGGTACATTTTTTCTTGGCTGAAGGCTTTCTCCAGCCAAGCTGGCCAACTGGTCAGCTTTTTCAATCATCAATTCATTGTTCACAAAATACATTTTGTTCGGTCAATCAACCGTCAAAATCAGTGGTTATTAAAGCGAGCAATTTGAGCAAATTCATCTTGCAATGAACGGCGCAGACTGCTATCAGCACCAATCTGTTGCTGATTTTTCCGCTCGGCCTTAGCAAAGAGTTCTTTGATATCGGCAGTAGAATCACCAGCATCAAGGTAATCTTTAATTTGCAAGAGGCGGTCAATATCATTTAGGGAAAACCGCCGTTGACCACCCTTACCACGTTTTGGAGTGATTAATTCGTGCTGTTCATAGTAACGAATCTGGCGGTCGGTTAGAAGAGTCAACTCACGGACGGTTGACATTGGTAAAACGGCTCGGTTACGTTGCAATTCAGAACTGGACATGAAAAACTCCTTTCAGCTGGTGATGAAAACCTTACTTGGCTTCGTACCAGGTGGGACCGGCATGGTCCTCAACTTTTAATGGTACGGACAAATGAACGGCGGAATCCATCACGGAGGTTACTAACTTTCGTACTTGCTCTAACTCCTCTTTTGGACATTCAAAGACCAGTTCATCGTGAACTTGCAAAAGCATTTTGGCTTGTAAGCCCTCTTTGGTTAAGGCCTGGTCAACCTTAATCATGGCAATTTTAATAATATCAGCTGCCGAACCTTGGATTGGCGAATTCATTGCTGTTCGTTCAGCAAATGATCGACGGTTAAAGTTCTTGGAATTGATCTCTGGCAGGTAGCGACGGCGATGTTCAATCGTTTCAACAAAACCATCTTGATGAGCCTGCTCCTTAATCTGTTCCATCCATCCATGAATCTTAGGGAACTCCTTAAAATAGGTTTCGATAAAGGCCTTAGCGTCCTTGCGCGAAATGCCAAGGTTCTTTGATAAACCAAAATCAGAAATACCATAGACAATGCCAAAGTTAACGGCCTTAGCCGTTCTGCGATGGTTAGCATCAACCGGTTCATTGGCCTTCAAGCCAAAGACGGCGCGAGCCGTTTCGGCGTGAATGTCATCATCATCCATGAAGGCCTTCTTCATGTTTGGATCACCAGTAATGGCGGCCAAGACCCGTAATTCAATCTGCGAATAGTCCGCACCGAAAATCAACCAGTCGGGATGACTGGGAACAAAGGCGTGGCGAATTTTACGCCCCTCCTCCGTCCGCATCGGAATGTTTTGCAGGTTCGGGTCAACCGATGACAGCCGACCAGTCTGAGTCAACGTCTGTAAGAACCGGGTGTGGATTTTTTGATCAGCTTGATCAACAACGGCCAAGAGGCCATCAACATAAGTCGATTTAATCTTGGCCAGTTGCCGATATTCAAGAATATGGCTAACGATTGGCGCCTGTGGTGCCAATTCTTCCAAGACTTCAACAGCAGTTGAATAACCGGTCTTTGTCTTCTTAATCACTGGCAAGTTCATCTTTTCAAAGAGCAACGTCCCTAACTGCTTGGTCGAATTAATGTTAAATTCCTCACCGGCAATCCGATAAATTTCTTCCTTGAGTTGGCTAATTTTTTCGTCAAGTTCCTGGCCCATCTTTTCCAAACGGTCTTCCTTAACGGCAAACCCTTGGGCTTCCATCTTGGCTAAGACAAATGACAATGGCAACTCAACATCATGGTAGAGATCTGTTTGCTTGTGCTCAGCCAATTCCTCAAAGGCCTTGTCACGCAAGCCATAAAGCGCTTCCGCCTTGTGTCCAAGGTGATCATAAACCTCCTGATCATCAGTGGGCACAGCAAACTTGGCACCTTTGCCATAAAAATCTTCATCAGCTGGCAGATACAAACCGAAGCGAGCGGCCAGGGTTGACAAGACATTGTCATTGCCAACTGTATCAAGCAGATAGACGACGAGCATAAAGTCAAAATCAACACCAGCAAGCTGCAAATCCAAGCGATGCATCAAAACCCAAACTTCCTTGGCATTGAAAAGTCGTAACTTCTGTTTTGGGTTTTCAATCAAGTCACGGAGTGTCTGATTTTCAAACCAGGTAAAGTCAAGACTGGCAAAGTACCCCAAATCATCATTACCGATAGCAAAGGCTAGCATGTCAGCTGTATGATAATTATCCGCATCTGTATCGATCTGAATCGCTAAGGTATCTGCTTTAGCAAGGGCAGCTAAGGCCGCATCGTTCAATTCCTTGACTGGCTGAAAATTAGCGCCTCGTGACTCGACCTCTTCAACGGAAGTATCATCTTGACCAACCAATTGATGCGCTTTAAGCTTGGCCAGCGCTGATTTGAAATGTAAGCTCTCAAACAGTTCAACCAAGCCCTTGGTTTTCGGTCCATTGTAGGCTAAGTCCCCCAAGGAAATTGATAAATCAGCATCAGTAATGATTGTGGCCAATTTTCGTGCGCGATAGGCAACTTCCTTATCCGCAATCAAATTTTCCTTCATCTTGGACTTTTTCATATCGTCAACATGGGCGTATAAGTTATCCAGATCATGGTATTCAGTTAACAGTTTCAAAGCTGTCTTTTCACCAACCTTTGTTACCCCAGGATAATTATCAGAGGTATCACCAGTCAAAGCCTTTTTATCAATAATCTGTGCTGGTGTCAGCCCGAACTTTTCTTTTATATGAGCGGGTGTGTATTCTTCAATCTGAGTCACACCTTTTTTGGTAATTTTCACAGTCACCTGATCGGTAGCCAACTGCGTCAAATCTTGGTCTCCGGTAATGATGGTGACGTCATCACCCGCTTTTTCTCCTTCCCTTGATAGTGTCCCAATGATATCGTCTGCTTCCAAACCATTTTGTTCGTAGTTATGAAGACCATGTGCTAACACCATTTCACGCAGGTATGGAAATTGTTCCTTAAATTCAACCGGTGTCTTATCCCGACCACTCTTATAGTCAGCATAAAGATCACCACGAAAGGTTTCCTTACCTGATTGAGCATCCCAAGCGACAAGAGCATAGTCAGGTTGCATTGGTAAGACGATTGATTCTAAAAAGTTATTAAAAGCCACAAGGGCATTGGTATGTAATCCTTCCGGTGTTACCATTCGGTCTAGCTGTTGGTACATCGCGTAGAAAGCCCGAAACGCCAGCGAATTTCCATCAATTAAAAGTAGTTTTTTAGTCATTGGTTAGTCCTTATTTAACTTGTTTGTAGTTTAGCACAAAAAAAGCTCGCCGAAGCGAGCAATGTTAGTTTTTCTGACGTGTTAATTTCGGTTATCGCCGAAAAGTTGGATCAAAGCGTAGAAAATGTTCATGAAATCAAGGTAGAGCATCAAAGCCCCAGACACGGCCAACCCGGTTGTCTGAGCTTCACTCGCACCGTTAGCTGACAATTGAACATAAACCCGACGTAATGTATTGTTGTCGTAAGCGGTGTACAAAGCAAACACGATAACAGTTGCCACTGAAATCAACAAGTGCATGGTTGAAGAACCCATGAAGATATTAATTACTGATGCCACAATGATCCCAATCAGTGAGCCAAAGAGGATTGGGCCCATTGAAGCCATTGACTTCTTTGAAAAATAACCATAGGCAGCCATACCGGCAAACAAAGCCGCAGTTGAAATAAAGGCAGCACCGACTGAAGCAACCGTGTAAACAGCCAAAATCAAACCAAGCGTTAAGCCTTGGACAGCCGAAAAGGCCATCAAAAGACCAAAGGCCTTGGAGGGATTATTGGCAAATGAAGCGTTGCGAATCATGGCCACAATGACCAATTCAACGACAACAACCGCTGCCATCCCAATCCAGCTACCCAAAAAGAGTTGGGCAACTTGTTGCAAAAAGAAATGTTGAACGACGTAGCCGGCAACGGCCGTTACAGCCAAGGCAATTGCCATATAGCCATAAACACGCTGGAAGAAGGACTTCATGCCTTCATCAGCGCCCGTCACATCGCGGCGAGCGTTCATATCAAAATTATCCATCAGATACCTCCCATTGGTATTGTCAATTTTTCTATCTATATGGTAACAAAAAAATCTTAATCTTAGATTAAAGGGTCTTCCCTTAATTCAAATCAGGCAAAGTTTGGCCAAGCAGTTTTTCATAAGCGTACTCGTACTTTTGAATATCACCGGCTCCCATAAAGACCAAAACAGCGTCATGGTGTTTCAACAGTGGTGATACATCGTCTTCCTTCAAGACAACAGCGCCATTTGGCAAAGCATCGGCGATGTCTTGGGCAGAAACCGTTCCTTTGCTTTCTCTGGCAGAACCAAATATTGGCGTCAAGTAAACCGTATCAGCCGCCTGCAAAGCCTGGGCAAATTCATCCTTATAAGCAATCACCCGAGTAAATGTGTGCGGCTGGAAAACCGCTACGATTTCCTTTGCTGGGTACTTCTGCCGAGCAGCATCAATCGTCGCTTGAATTTCCGTTGGATGGTGGGCGTAGTCATCGATAATGACAATGTCCTGAACTTTCTTTTCAGAAAAGCGGCGCTTGACCCCAGGATAAGTCAACAAGTGCGCGCGGACATTCGCCAAATCCAAACCTTCCAGGTATGCAACGGCAATGACCGCTGTGGCATTATAGACGTTATGCTGACCAAAAATTGGAATCGCAAATTCGCCCAAGTCCTGCCCCTTAAAGCTGACTGAAAAAGTTGAGCCAGCAGTTGTCTTCTTAACATTGCTAATCAAGAAGTCATCACGGCCGGCCTGATCACCGTAATAGTAAACGGGCACGTCAACTCCCAACTTCTGCAAACTTGGATCATCACCCCAAGCCACAATGCCCTTTTTAACACCTTTGGCAAAATCAACAAAAGCCGAGCGCACATCTGCCAAATCATGGTAGTAATCCGGATGATCAAAGTCAATGTTGGTCAAAATGGCATAGTCCGGATGGTATGGAGCAAAGTGACGCCGGTATTCATCAGCCTCTAAAACGAAGAAATCAGAACCCGCCACACCGTGGCCAGTTCCGTCCCCAATCAAGTAAGAGGTCTTGGCAACGTTCTTAAAGACGTGTGACAAAAGACCGGTAGTTGATGTTTTACCATGAGCCCCAGCGACCGCAATAGTCGTGGCCTGGTCAATTTGCCTAGCAACGGCCTCCGGATAAGAAATCATCTTAACCCCAGCTTGTAATGCGGCCTGAACTTCAACCTGGTCATCCTCAAAGGCGTTACCACGGATAAAAGTCGCATCCTGATTATCCAAGACGTTTTGAGCGTCAAAAGGTAAAATTTTAATGCCTGCCTGCTCAAGTGGCGCCTGGGTATAGGTAAACTGGTCAATATCCGACCCCAAGACCTCATTACCTTGGTCATGCAAAATTTGGGCAAGAGGTCCCATTCCAGTACCCTTAATCCCGATCAAATAATACTTCTCTGACATGACAATCGCCCCTCTTAATAGTTTGTATCAATCAAGCCGTCCGCATACAAACTTTGGGCAGCAGCAGCATCAAAAGCCTGGCCAATTTGGCCAAAATCAGCTGGCAGAACTAGTGCGCCTGGCTTATCAGGTGCACCTGGTAACTTAAGTTCGCGGCCAGAAACAATCATCCCAGCTGATGGCACACCACGCAAAGCGCCATCCCAAATAATGGCACCGGAAGGCATCATTGTGCCGGGCTTAGCAACAACGACACGGATTCCCTCTTGCATGTTCGGAGAACCAGAAACGATTTGGAGGTTTTTCCCATTACCAACGTTTGCCTGAGTCACGTGCAAGTGATCAGAATCAGGATGTCCAGTCATTGAAACGACTTCACCAACAACCAAGTTTGATTGTTCAACGGCAATAGCATCGTCAAAACCAGCATCTTGCAGAATCTGGTTCACTTGAGCAACTTGGCTTTCCGTCAAAAAAACTTGACCGGTTTGGTCAGTCAATGCCAAAGCTGGGCCGACCCCATTAATATTGATGCCCAATGTTTGCTTACTTTGCGCATCAACCACCTTGGTCACCTGTCCCTTGGTTTCTTGGGTCACCTTGCTTGTCGCTGGCGCAAAGGTTAGCATTAAAATATCGCCAACCGCTGCCTGATTATAAACTGCAATCATGATTTTTTATCCTCTATCTCAAAATATTTTCAATTGCTGGCTATCCGCTCTTCAGGCAGACAATGAATCTAGGTAAGCCAGTAATAATTGGGCTGATTTTTGGCCGGCCTCGACAACGAATTCATCAAAAGTCACAGATGATTCACCATTAGCCAAATCAGAAACGCCCCGCAAGACAATAAACGGTACGTTAAAACGCGTTGCAACTTGGGCAACGGCTGCCCCTTCCATTTCGGCCAAAAGGGCCTGCGGAAAGTGTTGTTTAATTTCTTCTTTTTTGTCTTGTTGAACAAAGCTATCACCAGAGACAATCAAACCGGCCTGGCTATCCGTCAAGGCCTCAAACGCCTGAACCAAGTCTGCATCAGCTTCAAAATAGGCTGGTTGGGCTGGCAACTGTCCGAAGTCATAGCCAAAGACCGTAACGTCAGCATCAAAGTATGTTAATTTCGTACCAATCACCAGGTCCCCTATGGCTAATTCTGGTTGCAATGCGCCGGCAGAGCCGGTATTGATGACCAAATCCACGTCAAAAACCTGGGTTAAAATCGTCGTTGCCGTTGCAGCAGCGACCTTACCAATCCCTGATTCCGCTAAAAAAATTTTTTGACCAGCATATTCACCAACCAAAACTGTCAAATCAGCAAAGTCTTTTTCAACTGGGTTTTGGATAGCGTTCGTCAATGCCTTTTTTTCTTCCGGCATTGGGGTAATAATTCCAATCTTCAAAGTAGGTTTCCTCACTGATCTTTAGTTAAAATTGACAAAGAAAAAGAAAAGATACGTCAAAACAATCAAAACTGCCACTAAAATCATCCCACGGTTATAGCGGTATGCTAGACGGTCTGTCTTTCCCTTTTCTGTTAATTCACCATTTGATCCCAGTTCAAAGCGACCTTTTTTAGTCAGGCGCATCTCGGCTCGGTTTTCCGGCTCCACCACTGTAATTTGATCCGGGTGGGCCTTTTCATATTCACGCTCAACTTGCTTGCGTATCTTTGCCCGCTCCTTATCTTCACGACTTTGCCCTGACCGGGTGAAAAAATGATTATTTGCCATTTGTTAATCTCCAATTTGTCCAGTAGAAATAAGCCGTCAACGTCTTTTGATCATTGAGTTCGCCTCGTTGATAAAGCGCGGCCATTTCATCATAGGAAACCGTCAAGAGGTCCAAAGATTCGCCGTGGTCCTGTGGCAGTTGTTTAGCATTTACCAGAGCTGTCATATCGGTTGCTAGGTAAAGGACAATTTTTGCATCCGTAAAGCCAATGGCTTCATAAACAGTCGCAAATGCCGTCAAAGAACCAGGATGAAAACGAATCTCTTCGTTTAGTTCCCGGATAGCAGCTTGCCGTGCGGCTTCCTCTTGGTTTCCGTGGTCGCGACTGTCAACTTTGCCAGCCGGAATTTCTAGCACAAAACCATCGGCTGCAGCGCGCCATTGACGAACTAAGATAGCGTGATCGGCATCTACTAGTGGCAAGATTCCAACGGCCAAGGCATGGTGGACGATATCACGTTGCGCCTTACTTCCGTCAGCAAGTTCCACCTGGCGCTTCTCAACAGAGAAAATCTTGCCTTGGTAAACATCTTGCTTTGATAAAAACCGTTCTTTTTCCGCCATGCTTAGTCCTTTCTGTCGATAACCTGGACTTGGGCAGCCTGAAAGGCATCCTTGCCTTGAACCAGGACGTAGGCAACTCGTTGCCCCTGGTGAAGGGATTTAAAACCATCACCAGCAATGCCGTTAAAATGGACGTAAACGTCCGGTCCCTTTTGATCGGGTGTGATATAGCCATAGCCACGTTCGGCTTGCCAAATTTTTACTGTTCCATATTTCATAGCTCTATTATAGCAAAAAACGGTCTGAATCGCTTAGTAAAAGTCTTCTTTCTGTCAAATCAGTACTGAAATTGACCAAAAAAAAGACGACAAAAGTCGTCTTTCAATCCTGCTTTGCTTTAAATAATCGCAATCAAGATAAAGTTAATCAAGAAGAAGGCGGTAATCACCAGCAAAATTGGTGACAACGTCTTGAATTGCTTTTGGGCAATTTTGACAACAATATAAAAGATAAATCCTGCGGCAATTCCATAAGAAATTGAATAAGAGAAGGCCATAAAAATTGACGTAAAGAAGGCTGGCAAGGCGACCGCCAAATCTGCCCAATCAATCTTTTTAAACTCAGCCATCATCATGATTCCAACCACAATCAACAGTGGTGCGATAGCGGCCGTTGGCACAATCGATACCAATGGTGCCAAGAAAAGCATCAATATAAAGCCAATCGAGGTAACGACATTGGCCAAACCAGTTCGGCCACCCGCCGCGACCCCAGTCGCTGATTCAATGAAGGTTGTCGTATTCGAAGTTCCAACAGCTCCCGCTAAGGTCGTCGTAAAGGTATCGACAACCAAGGCCTTGTCCATCTTCGAATTAAAGGAGTTATCAGCAACAAAGGCTTCTTGGTCTTCCTTAGAGAAAATACCGGTCTGGTTACCAATGCCAATCAAAGTTCCAATCGCATCAAACAAACCAGTTAAGCCCATTGCGAAAATCGTTACGACCGCCAAAATGGTCTTTTGCCAAGTACCAAAGAGTGACTGCATACCGTGTGGACCAAAAGCAGCACCAAAGGTAGATGAAAATTCAGCAAAGGCGTGTGACAAAGAAGTTGCTGATGACAGGTGCACATCTGTCACCCCCATTGGAATACCAATCAAAGTCGTTGCGATTAGCGTAATCAAAAATGCGCCTGGGACCTTTTTAATCAACATAAAGGTTAGCAACAGCAAGCCAATCAAGGCCAAAAGTGCTGGTGCTTGCGTAAATTTCGTTAATTCTGGTGTTACCCCACCAGAAGCCAACAAGGAGGTCAATGGACCATGAACTGATCCACCATGATAGGCTTGATCATTAACGGTAATCAAGTTGTTACCATCAATAACAAAGTTGATGAATCCAGCATTCTTCAAGCCAATATAGGTCACAAAGACACCTAACCCACCACCAATTGCGGCTTTTAACTCAGTTGGAATCGCCTTCACGATTGCTTGGCGACCATGGGTCAACGTAATCATGACATCCAAAATTCCAACCAAGAAAACAATGGCCAAAGCCTGTTGCCACTTAAAGCCAAAGCCAAAGACGATGGTATAAGTAAAATAGGCCTGCATCCCAATTCCAGGGGCTAGGGCAAAGGGAACGTTGGCATACAAGCCCATCGCCAAAGTTCCAAAAACAGCCACAATAATGGCTGCCACGAAGACAGCCAAAGCTGGCATCCCCGTTTGACCCAAAATTTGTGGGTTCAAGAAGAAAATGTAAGCCATGGACACGAAAGTCGTAATCCCGGCCACCACTTCACGGCGTACCGTGGTGTTGTTTTCTTTGAGTTTAAAAAATGATTGCATGCTATCCGGCTGGCAAAGCGCCGGCTCCTTTTCTTATTTTTTTGATAACTGCTGATATCCGCCACAGCAGTGGTGCATTTTGTCTTAACTATCTCACGGCCCTGCTGAAAAAGCAAACATTAACTATCTCGCGAACCAACTTAAAAATCAAGCATTAACTGCCTAACAATTCCATCGAAAACATCCGACGTGAACCATCCGCTGGCCAGAGCTAAAAGTCAAACAAAGACAACTGATTTTCATCCGGTAAATCCGAGATGACCGAGTGCAACGTTAAGAACTCAATAATGGTCTGCGAGACCTTTCCCCGCTTTTTCAAGTCTTCCTTACTAATAAACTTCTTTTCGACACGAGCCGCCACAATCTGCTTGGCCACGTTATCGCCCAAACCAGGAATTGTTGAGAATGGTGGGATCAACTCATTCCCATCGATGACCCAATCCGTCGCTTCCGACCGATAAAGGTCGACCATCTTAAATGAAATCCCCCGTTCTAATGCTTCATTAGCCATTTCCAAGACGGTCTGCAAATCTTGGTCACCCTTGGTAGCATCGTTGCCAAGATCACGAATCTTGGCGATAGCTGATTTAACTGCTTCCTTACCACGAGCCATGGCAACTACATCAAAGGCCGAGGCACGGACTGAGAAATAAGTTGCGTAATAGACCGCTGGGAAGTAGACCTTAAAGTAAGCAATCCGCAGTGCCATCAAAACGTAAGCCGCCGCGTGGGCTCGGGGGAACATATACTTAATCTTCAAACAAGATTCGATATACCACTCTGGCACCTCATGCTGACGCATCAGTGCCTGGTACTCATCAGTAATCCCTTTTCCCTTTCGAACCTTTTCCATGATGTTAAAGGCATCTTCTGAAGGCAGGCCATAGCCAATTAAATCGGTCATGATTTTGTCACGGGTTCCAATCACCGTAGCGATTGTCGCCGTGCCGTTTTCAACCAAGTCGTGGGCGTTTCCAAGCCACACATCCGTTCCGTGGGACAGACCAGAAATCTGTAGTAATTCCGAATAAGTGTGTGGCTGCGTGTCTTCTAGCATCCCGCGCACAAAGTTCGTTCCAAATTCGGGCAACCCAAGGGTTCCGGTCTTCGAATTAATTTGTTCAGGAGTTACCCCCAGGGCTTCAGTTGAGGTAAAGAGGCTCAAAACACCCGGATCATTGGCTGGAATTGACTGTGGATCAATCCCAGACAAATCCTTGAGCGTACGAACCATCGTTGGATCATCATGTCCCAGAATATCCATCTTCAAAAGGTTATCGTGAATGGAATGATAATCCATGTGAGTCGTCTGCCACAGGGCCGTTTGGTCATCAGCTGGGTATTGCACCGGCGTAAAATCATAAATCTCATAATCAGCCGGGACAATCAGGATGCCACCAGGATGCTGCCCCGTTGTCCGCTTGACCCCGGTAATACCAGAAGCCAAACGTTCCACTTCAGCGCCACGGTAGTGCTGATCATGGTCACGCTCATAGGCTTTCACATAACCAAAGGCCGTTTTTTCGGCTACGGTCGCAATCGTGCCGGCACGATAAACCTTCTTTTCACCAAACATCACCTTCATATAGTTATGGGCAATTGGCTGGTAATCACCCGAGAAATTCAAATCGATATCAGGCACCTTATTTCCGGTGAAGCCCATGAAGGTTTCAAAGGGAATGTTTTGCCCGTCACCAATCAGCATTTCACCGGGATGGTTTGGGTCTTCCTTGTCAGGCAAGTCATAGCCCGAACCATACTGCTTTTCATCGGCTAACTCAAAGTAATCACCATGAGCCGACCGATAGTGTGGTGGTAAAGGATTAACCTCGGTAATTCCAGACATGGTCGCCACGAAGGATGAGCCAACCGATCCACGAGAACCAACCAGATAGCCGTCCTTATTGGACTTGGCCACCAGGCGTTGGGCAATCATGTAGTGAGGCGCAAAGCCATTCCCAATAATTGACTTCAATTCGCGGTCAATTCGTTCCTGGATCAACTCGGGCAGGGGATCGCCATAAGCCTTCTTGGCAGCGGCAAAGGTTTTTTCGCGCAATTCGTCACCGGCTTCTGGAATCTTTGGTGGGAATGATCCTTCCTTTAATGGCGAAATATCCTCAATCTGATTTGCGATTTCATGCGTATTCGTGATGACAACTTGTTTAGCCTCATCCTCACCCAAGAAAGCAAACTGATCGAGCAAGTCCTGGGTCGTACGGAAGTGCAAGTCCGGTAAGTTCGTCCGGTTCAACGGATTTCCCGGCTGTGACCCAATCAAGATACTTCGATAAATTTTATCTTCAGGGTTCGTATACTTGACGTCACCCGTTACCGCAACGGGCTTACCTAATTCTTGGCCAAGCTGAATCATTTCCTTGATTAACTTTTCCAGCTTACTTTTATTAGCAATTAGTTGACTATCCAACATTGGCTGATAGTTTGCCAATGGCTGAATTTCCAGGTAATCATAAAAAGTAGCCTTCTTTTTAGCCGCTTGATAGCCTTTTTCAATTAGGGTGACAATAACATCGCCATTTGTATCACCCGTTCCGATTAACAGCCCCTCGCGATACTTCACCAAAACGGATCGCGGAATCCGTGGCACCTTGTTAAAGTATTGAACGTTTGATTCCGAAACCAAGCGATACAGATTTTTCAGGCCCGTCTCGTTTTGCACCAACAAAGACAGGTGAAATGGTCGACCATGGCGCCAAGCCCCACCATCAAGCATATGATCATTTAATTGATTAAGATTTGATAAGTTAAAACGTTCCTTGGCCTCTTTTAGTAACTTCCAAGCCAAGTGACCAGTCGTTTCGGCATCATAAATGGCTCGGTGAGCCTGTTCTAACTCAATACTAAACTTCTTGGCCAAAGTGCCCAAGCGGTAAGACTTATAGTCAGGATACAACCAGCGCGTTAGGGTCAACGTATCAATCACAGGATTTGAAATTGCTACTTCACCATACCGGTCATAAGTAGCATTCAAGAAATCCACGTCGAAGGTCACGTTATGGCCAATCAAAACCGTTCCAGCGGACCATTCCCGAAAGGCATTAATCACATCTTTTTCCGGTTTGGCATTAGCCACCATGGCATCGGTAATCGACGTTAAATTTGTCGTAAATTCGGATAGTGGGAAGCCGGGATTGATATATTCTGAAAACTTATCAACCACGTTGCCTAATTCCATCTTGACAGCCGATAATTCAATAATCCGATCCGAAACGGCTGACAGCCCCGTCGTTTCCAAATCGAAAGCGACGTAGGTTTGATCCTTAGCCAAGAGGTCTAAGTCTCGGGAATTATATGCAATCGGATCACCATCTTCAACGACATTGGCCTCCATGCCATAAATCATTTTCAAATGATGCTTTTTTGCCCCAGCAATCGCTGTTGGATAACCTTGAACGTTGCCGTTATCCATGACTGCTAACGTCGTCTGGCCCCAATTTTCAGCCAAGCCAGCCAAACCATTAAAATCAGTGACCGCATCCATCCCAGACATATTGGTATGGGCATGCAGTTCGATGCGCTTTTGCTCACCTTCATAGGGTTCGGCCCGCTTTTCATGGTCAACGACTTGCAGGTCATAGATATTTAAGGCTAATTCACGAGCATAGGTGTCTTCTTGAACGTTTCCACGAACTTTGACCCACTGTCCCGCCTTTAATTGATCAAAGACGGCCTCATCCTGTTCATTGTTTGAAAACTTCTTTGCTGTAATAGAAGAGGAATAGTCCGTAATCTTTAAAGTCATCAACTGACGACCAGACCGCAGTTCCCGAACTTCATCAGCAAAGACAAAGCCCTCGACAACGACCCGCGATTCCTCACCGTCGATTTCCTCTAAGCGAGTAACCGGGATATCCGAGTTGATTGCCCGGCCAAGGCGTAGGGCAACCCCGGAAGCAGACTTCTTTGGCTTAGCCGCATTGGCCTTTTCGATGGCCTGGTTAATACTTTCTTGAACAGCCTGATGGTGAGACTGATAATCTTGTGAAAGCTTTTCCTGGACCTTTTCATCGACTTGGACAGTAAAGGCCAGATCAGGCAAGCCAAAGCTTTGATAAACTTCCTTTAATTCAGCCAGAACAGCCTTTGTCATGGCAGCTGCTAAGTTTGGCATCGCCGTGGCAATCAACACCTCCTGGTCATTTACCAGGCTAATTTGAGAAGAAGCCGCTAACTGTTGCCCAACGGCAAAAGGCAGACTAGTTTTAGTTAAGGCGAGGTGAAAATAGTTGCGAATCACTTCGTCGCTAACTGCTATATCAGCTGCTTCAACAGCCAAGTCAACTGAGGAAACATGCTGAAAGTTCCCTTGCAGACCCTGGGAAAGACTCAGATAAGCCTGGAAGGGTAAGACCTGATTTAACGCTAAAACAAAGCGCCAGGACTTTTCAACCGGATTGACCTCAACCGCTTTTAAGTATCCACCTTGAAAATACGCCCGGTTTTCTTCCCCTTGCTTTGTTTGGGTCAGTAATTGTTCTAATTGTTCTGTTGGGCTCAGTGGCATACCAAAACCTTTCTATGACAGCAAAAAGCCGATCTACATCGGCTTTTTGTCAAACTTACTGTGCATCTTTTTGTCCATCTAGTAAGACGGCAATCGATTCATTTACTTCTGAAATTCGCATTTCAAATTCAGATTGAGTAGCACGGACAGTGACTTCCACAACCCCTTCACCGGCTTTCTTGCCAATCGTAATGCGAATTGGCAAACCAATCAAATCAGCATCGGCAAACTTTACACCTGGACGTTCTTTACGGTCATCAACCAAAACTTCTAATCCTTGGGCAGTCAGTGATTCTTCCAATTCTGCTGTCACCTTCGCCTGGTCATCATCTTTTAAGTTGATTGGTACAAGGTGAACAGCGAATGGCGCAACACTTGCTGGCCAAACCAGTCCCCTGTCATCACTCTTTTGTTCCGCAATCGCTGCCAACAAACGAGAAATGCCAATTCCATAAGAACCCATAATCATGTCAGTATTACGACCATTTTCATCAAGCACTTGCGCACCCAAGGCCTTTGAATACTTTGTGCCTAATTTGAAGATGTGACCAATCTCAATTCCCTTGGTAAATTGTAGCTTTCCCTTACCATCAACGGAAAGATCACCTTCCTTGGCCGTCCGGAAATCAGCAACCTGATCATCGTTCAATTCAACATCCCGACCCCAGTTCACGTTCAAGAGGTGCTGGCCATCTTCATTGGCCCCAGCGGCAAAGTTCACCAAATCGGCAGCTCTTTCGTCAACCAACAATTGAACCTTTTCTGGCAAACCAACGGGTCCTAATGAGCCAAATGATGCCCCGACAGTTTCTTTGACTAATCCTTCATCAGCCAGTTCCACTTCTGGATAACCCAAATGATTTTGAACCTTGACCATATTTACTTCATAGTCACCGGTCGTCACAACCGCAACCAACTCTTGATCAGGCGTGACCACCATAATAGTCTTCACTAGCTGAGCCGGATCTTCGTCCAAAAGAGTTGCTAATTCCGTAATCGTCTTTGCATTTGGTGTATCAATCTTTTGTAACTCTGCTAATTCTTGATCCTCTTGTGCATTGCCCTTTCGAACGTAAGCATCCTTAGCCATTTCCAAGTTTGCCGCATATTCACTTTGATCAGAGTAGACAATCGTGTCCTCTCCAGCAGCTGCAGGTGCCGAAAATTCCTTTGAATCAGAACCGCCCATGGCACCGGCATCACCAACAATTACCCGGTAATCAATACCAATGCGATCAAAAATCTTGACGTAAGCTGTTTCCATCTTAGTAAAGGCAGCATCCAAGCCAGCTTGATTAGCTGAAAATGAATAGGCATCCTTCATAATAAACTCACGCGTCCGCAAAAGGCCAAAACGTGGACGACCTTCATCACGGAACTTGGCTTGAATTTGATAAACCATTAATGGCAACTTTTTGTAAGACTTCACATCGTTAGCAAAAAGTTCCGTAAAAGTCTCTTCATGCGTTGGGCCCAAGATAAAATCACGGTCCTGACGGTTCTTGAATTTATATAAATCTTGACCGTAAGTTGCATAGCGACCTGATCGCTCCCACAATTCAGCAGGTAAAACTTCAGGTACCAACATTTCGTTGGCATCAATTGCATCCATTTCTTCCCGGATGATGGCTTCAATTTTGTTCAATACACGCTTTGCCAATGGTAAGTAAGCAAACATCCCAGCTGTAACAGGTCGAATGTAACCGGCCTTCAAGAGCAGTTGATGTGATTTTACTTCAGCGTCAGCAGGAACTTCCCGCAAGGTTGGCATAAAAAGCTGTGATTGTTTCATAAAGTCCTTCTTTCGACTAATTTTAATTTAATAGGCAATGGTCTATCATGAACAAGCGACCGACGTTATTTGAAATAATTATTGACCCAAGTCTTTAATGGTCACTAAGATCATCAAGACAACCAGTAAGGCTGTTCCAGCACCAGTCAGTGTTGTTGCCAACCAGGCAGGCGCAGGTCGCCTAAAGATTCCCTCGATAAGGTCTAAAAAGATTTTACCACCATCTAGAGGCGGAATTGGTAAAAGATTAATTAAGCCTAGGTTGACCGATAAAATGCCCAATAATGCCAGCACCGTTACAAATCCTTGATGTGATGCCTGAGCAGTGGTCTTGGCTAACATCACGGGGCCGCCTAGCTTATTAATGGAAAAGCCACCCACAAAGAGATCCTTGATTCCATTACCTACCTGGGTAAACCATGTACCAGTATTAAGGAAAGAAAACTTAATTCTTGCTAGTGGATCACGATAACTTTTGACCCCAACCCCAATTCGAATTTGTTTTTGTCCTGCAATCTCAATCAATTCCGGTGTGACCGTTTTATTCAGTGTCTTACCAGAACGACTAATTTTCAATTGCAATGGCTGATCAGCTTTTTTGGTAACCTCATTGGCAAAATCAGTAAAGCTCTGGACACTTTGACCATTGACAGCTAGAATCTGATCCCCAGACTGGATGCCTGCCTGAGCAGCCGGTTCACTCTTGACCACCTGGCCAATAATTGGTTCATTAAAATGAACGGATGGCAAGGCAAAACTTAAGATTCCGGCCGCTAAAATCGCCAAAATAAAGTTCATTGCCGGTCCCGCAAAGTTAATTAACAACCGCTTCCAGACAGGCGCTGATTCAACCCACGTGGTAGCAGGAGCGATGCGCGTGGTAATCCCCTCTTGGTCGGTCTTAATCGCTGTTTTGGCAACCTTCAACGTCAACAAGTTTTCCTCATCTTGACGGTAACCGGTCATGACCAGCTCATGGACTAAGTCAGCTGAATCGACTTGAAAAAAGAAACCCGGGCCATCCTGGTCAACCCGCTCATCCATGCTTTCGACCTCGCCGGCCTGATTTAAAACCAATCGAAAACGTTGTCCTGCTTCCAGCTCATCCTTTTCCATCTCGCTCGCCATGCGCACATAGCCACCAACGGGCAAGAGACGAATCGTATAAGCCGTTTGATTCTTATACCATGATAAAATTTTTGGGCCCATGCCAATGGCAAACTCACGAACCAAGACACCTGCTTTTTTGGCGACAATAAAGTGTCCAAATTCATGGAAACCGACCAACAGGCCAAAAACAATCAAAAAAGCGATTAGCGCAGTGATGTTCATTTATTTCATCCTTAAAATAGTTACAAAGTTCTTATACTGATTTTTGCTGAGAAAAGCAGCCAGACAACCGGCTTTCGCTGCTACTGAAGCATTCCCAAAACAGCCATCAGTGGCATCACAACCAACATGGAGTCAAAGCGATCTAAGATTCCACCATGACCTGGCAAAATTCGGCCAGAATCCTTAACACCAAAATGGCGTTTCAAAGCAGATTCAATCAAATCGCCAATTTGACCAGCAATCGACAGCAAAATAGCCATAATCACCAAATCCCAGACGGCATATGGCAAAGCATTAGTCAAAGCATACAAGGTAACCACAACTGCCACAGCAATGGCTGTTCCACCAACAGAGCCTTCCCAAGTCTTATTAGGTGAAAGATTAGGTGACAGCTTGTGCTTACCAAAGGACCGACCGACAAAATAAGCAAAAGAATCCGTTAACCAAACTAAAAGCATACCAAAGAATAAGACGGGCAAGCCACGGAAATCAGCCAAGTAGAAGTAGTGGAACCCTGTTCCAATATAGACCATGGCTAAAAAGAGCGTACCGGCATCTTGGAAATTAAAGCTCTTCTTGGCAAAAACCGTTCGAGCAAGAAACAAAAAGGCCAGGCCGTAAATCACAGATTGGCTGTTCACCGTTGCCGGCCAAAAACCGCTTTGCCAAAAATCTTTTGGCAGGATAATGGCGACAACTCCGATATAAGAAATCAGCGCTTCAAAAGAAACCAATAGCGTGTGGGTCATCTTTAAGACTTCACTCATCGCCACAATTCCTAGGGCAATGGTCAGCACTAGCAATGGTAAATCACCAATAATAATTAAAGGAACAAAAACAATCAAAGCCAAAACGGCCGTAATAATCCGCGTTTTCATCGGAATTTCTCACTTTCACAATTTAAATCTTTTTTCGTTTCTACCGACCCACTTTTTCATCCGGTTGGCTGTTAGATGTTGTTACTGGTTTTATGAGTTCACCTTGCCAAAGCGGCGGTCACGCTTGGTAAAACTTTCCAAGGCCAACTCAAACTGTTCTTGGTCAAAATCAGGCCAAAGAACCGGTGTGAAGTAAAACTCTGAATAGGCCGCCTGATAAGGCAAGAAGTTTGAGAGCCGTTCTTCACCAGAAGTCCGAATAATCAAATCAGGATCAGCCAAGTCACCTAAGAAGCCAGTCGTTAATGCAGCAGCAAAGGTCGCCGGATTAATGTCTTCAACCGCCATGTCGCCGCCTTGAACCTTTTGAGCGAGTATTGCCGCCGCATCAACGATCTCCTTTTGGCCACCATAGTTCAAGGCAAAGTTCAAAACCATCCCAGTATTTTGACTGGTTTGCTCCTTAGCATCGTAAACTGCCTGCTTGGTTGCTTCTGGCAAGGCATCAATCGCGCCAATGGTTTCTACTCGAACATTTTGTTCAATTAATTCTGGCACAAAGGTATCAAAGAATGTGACCGGTAACTTCATTAAAAAAGAAACTTCATCCTTGGGTCGTGACCAATTTTCAGTTGAAAAAGCATAGAGGGTCAAAACTGAAACACCGGCAGAGGAGGCTAATTTAGTGACCGTCTTGACCGTTTCCAGCCCTTGCTTATGACCCGCAACCCGGGGCATATGCCGTTGTTTGGCCCAACGACCATTGCCATCCATAATAATGGCTAAGTGCTTTGGAATTTTTAGTTCATTTAAGACCAAGTGGTGGCCAACTAAATGTTTCTTTTTATGTGAAAATACCTTTGCCAACAGGCTCATCTTTTTGTCTCCGTCCGACTTTCGTTATTTAATTCATTCTTCACTATTTTACCAGAAAAAAGCAGGCAAACAAAAAAATGCCGGCTGAAATTCGCCGACATTTTGGTTACTAGTGTTGTTTTTTGATGATTGGCAGCCACACGCTTTATTGAACCGTGACTGATTTTGCCAGGTTACGAGGACGATCAACATCCAAATTTCGATCCAATGTTGCATAATAAGCAATCAACTGGGCTGGGATAACGGCCAAGATTGGCATCAACAGTTCTGCCACCTCAGGCAAAACAAAGGCATCGCCATCCTTGGTCAAGCTCTTTGAGGCAATCACCACCGTATTGGCACCACGGGCGGCCACCTGAGCCACCTCACCACGGAGCAATCCGGCCGTCTTCTTCTGCGTCAACAGCGCAAAGACCGGTGTGCCGTCTTCAATCAAAGAAATCGTACCGTGCTTCAATTCCCCGGCCGCAAACCCTTCTGTTTGCACGTAAGAAATTTCCTTTAACTTCAAAGCTGCTTCCAAAGCAACTGCAGCATCCAAGCCACGCCCAATATAAAAGGCTGACTTTTGGTCCTTCAGGGCCGTTTCGGCAATCTTCTTAAAGGTTTCCTTTTCATCCGTAATAGCTGAGATTTCAACAGCAACCTTAGCCAATTCTGCCTTCAAATCAAAGCCAGGGTTCCCTAAGGCTGAAGCCAAGATGGCCTGCACCAAAACTTGAGCCGTATAGGCCTTGGTTGAAGCTACGGCGATTTCTGGGCCAGCCAAAACTGGCAAGGCAAAATCAGCTTCGCGGGTCAACGTTGAGTTCATCACATTAGCCAACGTCAAGGCTGGGAAGCCCTGCTTCTTAACATTATCCAATACTTCACGGGAATCAGCTGTTTCACCTGACTGAGACAAGAAGATAAAGAATGGCTTAGCTGACAACATTGGTTGGTCGTAAGCAAATTCAGAAGCAATGTGCACTTCTGTTGGAATCTTCGCCCACTGTTCGAAGTAGCGCTTACCAACCAAACCGGCGTGGTAAGAAGTTCCAGCTGCTACGATATACAAACGGTCCGCTTCCTTCATCTTGTCGGTGATGGCACAACCGATTCCCTGCAACTGTCCCTCTTCATCAAAGTAATGAGCAGCGATGTTACGAGCAACGACTGCTTGTTCATCAATTTCCTTCAACATGTAGTAGGGATAAGCACCCTTATCAGTGTCTTCTGGGTCAATTTCTAATGTAAAATGTTGGCGATCAACTGGTTCTTCTTGAGCATCATAAACGGCGACTGAGTCTGGCTTAATGATGGCGATATCGCCATCGCGCAATTCAATAAATTCTTTTGTCACATCAACCATCGCTGCAGCATCAGACGTCACCACATTACCATGGTCAGAAACACCAACCAAAAGTGGCGACTTTTTCTTTGCGGCAAACAAGGTACCAGGTTCCTTTGTATCAATTAACAAGAAACCATAAGCTGAGTTATCGCCCAACAAAGAAATCATCTTTCGGAAGGCTTCTACGTTTGACAAACCGTCTTCGGTAGCAAACTTGTCAACTAATTGAACGGCAACTTCCGTATCCGTTTCAGAAACAAAGTGAACACCAGACAAGTATTCGGCCTTCAACTCTTGGTAATTTTCAATCACACCGTTGTGAACCAAGTAAAAACGGTCATCGGATGACTTTTGTGGGTGGGCGTTTTCAATGGTCACGTTACCATGAGTTGCCCAACGAGTATGCGCAATACCAGAAGTCCCAATAAAGCCGTTGGCCTTAGCCTTTTCAGCTAATTTGGCAACCCGTCCCTTCTCACGAATATAGGCATCATTGCCTGCATTATCCATCAGATAAACACCGGCAGAATCGTAACCACGGTATTCCAACTTTTGCAAACCATGCAAAAGGCATGGCAAAGCTTGTTCAACACCGGTTACTCCAACAATTCCACACATACAAAATTTCTCGCTTTCAAAAAAATTGGTTTGGTAATACTTTTTAAGTTAACAACTGCTATTTTATCAGTATTCGTCGCTTAGTCAATCCCAAAATCAACAATTGGTATAGACTAAATGATTGGTAGTAGTCAATTTCCTTCACAAAACTGATTTTCCCAACGCTTAAATCAGCGCCAAAGCTCTGTTGACATGTGCTAAACTAGATAAAATTCACAATAAAAAAGGAGTGCACAATGGTACAGCAAGTCGATTACCACCTCACCGGTGGCCAAGTCTTAAACGTCTTTAATCAGGAATTTGAGGAAAAGGATCTCTGGATTAAGGGCGAAAAAATTGTCTTTGTCGGTGATAACAAAGACCTAGAGGCCAAAGCCACCATTGATTGCAGTGACCGCTTTCTCGTACCCGGTTTTATCGATGCTCACCTCCATATTGAATCTTCCTTGTTAACCCCGTCTGAATTTGGTCGGCTTTCTCTGGAAAACGGCGTTACTCGCATTTTTGCTGACCCACATGAAATTGCTTCCGTGGCCGGCATTTCAGGCATCCAATATATGCTCGACTCTGCCAAAAAGACACCTCTGCATATCCACTATATGTTGCCCTCTTCCGTGCCAGCGACTCCCTTTGAGCACGCGGGCGCAACACTGGATGCAGATGCTCTCCGTCCCTTCTACCAACACCCAGAAATTGCCGGCTTAGCCGAAGTGATGGATTTTCCAGCAGTTGCTAACGGTCAGACCGACATGTTGAAAAAAATTGCAGATGCAAAAGAGGCCCACCGACACGTCGACGGTCACGGGGCAGGGTTAGGTCCTGTGGAACTAGCCGTCTACCGGTCCTATGGTATCGACACTGACCACGAAGCCACCAGCAAAAAAGAAGCATTAGACCGCGTCAACGCCGGAATGGCCGTCTTCTTGCGTGAAGGAACTGTTGAACGCGACGAGCGCGCCCTCCTCCCTGCCATCACCAAAGCCAACGAGGGTCACTTCGCTTTTGCCACCGATGATAAATCAGCCGCAGACATCCAAAAAGAAGGATCTATCAACTTTAATATCGCCTTAGCTATCAAGAATGGTCTCGCGCCTGAATTGGCCTACACCCTTGCATCTTATAACGGCGCCAATGCCCACCACCTGCAAAATGTTGGGGCATTGGCACCAGGCTTTGAGGCTGATTTGGTCATATTAACCGATCCAAAACAAGTTACTATCGACCAGGTCATGGTTGGTGGCCAATTCTTTAAAAATAGGCAAGAAGATGTCTTGTTGCTTCCCGGTCAACAAATCAATTTGACCTTTGAACAGGCTGATTTAACTCTCCCATTAGATGCCAACAAGCCCGCCCATGTCATTGAAATTGAGCCCCACCACATTACGACACAACACCAGGTCGAAAGAGTACCGGTTAATGGAAATGGGCAATTCGCACCAAACGAAACCTTCGCCAAAGTAGCCGTGATTGAGCGCTACCACGACCTCGGCCACGGTTTGGGGATCATCAAGGGGCTTTCTCTAAAAAAAGGGGCCATCGCTTCCACCATTGCCCACGATTCCCACAACTTGATTGTTGCTGGTGTTAATGATGACGACATGGTTTTGGCAGTTGAAACCCTCAAGGAAATCGGCGGTGGCCAAGTAGTTGTTAAAGATGGCCAGGTGACGACCCTTCCATTACCGATTGGCGGCTTGATGTCTGATCTGCCTTACGAAGAATTAATCCAAAAACAGCAAACCCTAAACGAGGCCTTTGCGGAAATTTCACCGCTAACTTTCGATCCGTTTTTAACCCTTTCGTTCATGGCCTTGCCCGTAATTCCTTCGTTGAAAATTACCGACCAAGGGCTCTTTGACTTTACGCAATTTGCCTTTATTCCAATTCAGGATTAAACTATCTTTCATGCAAGCTATTAATATTACCCCAACCGAATTACTCAACGTTCTTGCCGGCCAAGAAGTCACAACCGATGAAAAAATGACCGGCCAATTTCTCCTGGTTGCCAAGGAAAATCAGGCCCGCCATTTGCCTTCAGCCATGGCGGGGGCTATCGCCGATATTGCTCTTGGCCAAGTCCAGTTACAAACGTTGGTTCACCCAATGAAAATTGCGGTCGACCTCCCCGATTGGACACCCTACCAAATTGAAGAGAGCTTCTTAACCAAGGAACCCCATAACTGGTTTGGTCCCGAAGCGATTGTGATTGAAAAGCGTTTCGACGACTTCACAAAAAAATACGATGGTCCTCGCGATAACCGTGGTGGAATTCCACGAACGGCAATCCCAAACAACATTGCTGAACCGCTCCTCATTGAAGATGCTTACTGGGCCGCCTACAAGACCTTTGTCAACGACCCCGACGGTTCATTTGCCAAACAAATCGTGCCCTTTTTCCAGGAATAATTGGAATAATTGATTAAAAAACGCCGCTCTTGAGAGTGGCGTTTTTTGATGCAGCTCCCCCTCATCTTGCCGAACATGCGTCCCATCAAATTATTTCCAAAATAAGTATCAAAAAAAGCGAAACCACCATCTACTTTGGCAGTTCCGCTTTTTTACTTAGCTTCATTTATCCATCTATTCATCGGTTTTCTTGCTAACGTTGACATGGCGTGGCCGAGCCCCGTCAGCCGGACCAATATAGCCGGCATTTTCAAGGTCGTCAACCAAGCGAGCCGCCCGGTTATAACCAATCCGGAAACGACGTTGGAGCAATGAAGTCGAGGCCTTCTGTTGGTCAATCACGAATTCAAGCGCCTCCTCAAACAATTCATCATCCGAGTTACCGCCACCGCCATTTTCATCCTGGGCTACTTCCTCATCAGTGACCGTCATCTTTTCATCATAAACGGCATCTTGTTCACCCTTGACGAAATCAACAATGGCAGTCACATCCTGATTAGAAATAAAGGCGCCCTGCAATCGTTTATGAGCCTTGCCAGGTGGGGCGAAAATCATATCCCCGCGACCAAGTAATTTTTCGGCCCCGTTTGTATCCAAAATCGTCCGCGAATCGATTCCCGATGCCGTTCGAAAAGCAATTCGACCAGGAATATTCGACTTAATCGTTCCGTTAATCACTTTCACGTCGGGCCGCTGGGTCGCGAGAATCATGTGAATACCGGCCGCTCGCGCCTTGGCTCCCAGGCGCGCAATCGAAACTTCAATTTCAGAGCCGACCGTTGCCATCAAATCAGCAAATTCATCGACAACTGCCACAATATAAGGCAGCTTCGTCATGATTGCATTACCGGTTTCCTTGGCATGAGCATTGTTATCGTCTACGGCTGCATTATACTCGCCGATATTTCGCTTACCAAATTGAGCCAGTAGGTCGTAGCGGTTTTCCATCTCATCGACTAACTTTTGTAGCGACTTCGCCGCTTTACGTGGATCAGAAACAACAGGCGTCAGCAAATGTGGAATACCATTGTAAATTGAAAGCTCAACCACCTTGGGGTCTACCATCATCAACTTTACTTCGGACGGCTTGGCCTTTAAGAGCAAAGAAACAATAATACCATTCAGCCCAACTGATTTTCCAGAACCAGTGGATCCAGCAATCAGTAAGTGCGGCATTGCTGATAAGTCCACTGACACAATGTTGCCAGTCACGTCACGGCCCAAAGGAACCGTTAGCAACCCTTGGTCGAAGGTTTTAGACTGTTCAATCATCGAGCGGAAACCAACGACCGCCTGTGTATCGTTGGGCACTTCGATCCCGACATAGGGCTTTCCAGGAATGGGTGCTTCAATTCGAATTGATTTTGCCGCCAAGGCTAAGGCGAGGTCATCCGCCAAATTAGCAATCCGGTTAACCTTGACCCCCTGCCCCGGCTTGAGCTCATACTGAGTAACCGTTGGTCCCAAGGAAACCGAGGATACAGTTGCGTCCACACCAAAGGATTGCAATGTGTCATGGACCAGACGAGATTTTGCATTCAAGCCTTGGGCTTCCTTGGTTTGGTCGGTTGGCTGAGTCTTCGTTAAGAGAGAGGTTTGTGGCAACTGGTAATCATCGTCGTCCACAGTAGTGGCATTGAGGTGGACGTCTTCATGTTCTTGTGGATTAGTAGTTTGCGCTGGTACAGCCGGGCTTGGCGTTGTCGGTGCCTGCCAGTTAATGGTTGGTTCAACCGGGTCGGCACCCATATTCAGGCTTTCTTCTACTGGCAAATCAGCACCATCACCATCAATATCTTTGGCAGGATCCGGGAAAAATGGATCTGCCGACGGTTCATCTGCCTGTGGTTCCGTTTTACTCAAGCCAAATGGATGGTCACCAAATTCCGTCAAATTCTGTTGCTTCTTCTCAGCCAGCAATTGGCGCTGATCACGCTTTTGACTCTGCTGCTTTTGAAACTCCGCAAAGTTTTCATGAGCCTTAACGACACCTTTTTGTGCCAGGTCACGCGCAGGTAAACGGAAAGTGACAATCACACCTGCAAGGTACAAAACAACGATAATAATTGCCGCACCAACGTTTGATAAGAGGGTAAAGGTTATTTGGTATAAAAGGGCTCCTAACATACCAGCTCCAACCGGTGTTCCAGCGGATTGGTTAGTCATATCTTGACCGATCAATCGAATTACTTGAGAAGCATAACCACCGCCTGGCAATTCGTTCTGTGTGAAGAAAAGCATCGATGACAACAAGACTGTTGCCAGATAGATCATCGCCACTCCGACATATATGCGACCGGGGATGGGATAACTTTTATCCATCACCAAATAAACCGCAGCCCAAGCAATCAGCGGCAACAAAGTAATTTGGTAAAGGTTTCCAAAGAAAAAACGCACCATATCGGCCAAATAAATGCCAAAAAGTCCTAATTGAAAAATTGCAAAAATTGATAATAAGATAATCATCAGTAGGCCAACAATTTGGCCAGCAGTACCTGCCCGACTTACTTTCTTTTTCTTTTGACTACGACGTTTCGTCTGCTTAGCCATGAGGGTTCTCCTTTGCCTCAGACCATTTAAACGGTCTAAAAATGTCTAGTTTACTCCTTCTATCTTAGCACAGTCGACTCTGTCACTCCTAGTGTTTTCAGTACCGAAAACACGGACTTTATCCGTGGCCGTCTAGACCATTTTTCTAATTTCTCCTTTACCTATGATTGTCGTCCATGATAAACTAATTCCAACGCAAAATGTTGAAATTGGAAAGGTTTATATATTCCATCTAATTTTGATGTTAATTACTAGAGAATAGGCGTTTTATAGTCATCATTTTATAAATAAATATAAATTGGTACTGTTTATTTTTAACAAACATTCTCACGGATAGCACAGAAAGTAGGAAATTATGTTCACGCACACTCGGAAGTTGCAATACAACGCCAAGCCTGACCGTCCGGACCCATTAATGGCCCGTCGACTTCAAGAGGCCTTGGGTGGCCAATGGGGCGAAACAACCGGCATGATGTCATACCTTTCACAAGGCTGGTCATCAACTGGCGATGAAAAGTATAAAGACTTACTTTTAGACACCGGAACCGAAGAAATCGGCCACGTGGAAATGATTTCAACAATGATTGGCTATTTACTCGAAGATGCGCCAATTTCTGATGCCGACGTTGCCGGTGACCCACTCAAGGCAGCAACATTATCGGGTATGGACCCCGAACACGCACTCGTTCATGGCTTGAACGCCGGCCTGACGAATCCAAACGGTGCAGCCTGGAATGCCGGCTACGTGACTTCATCTGGTAACTTAGTGGCCGATATGCGTTTCAACGTCGTTCGCGAATCACAGGCCCGCCTGCAAGTTTCTCGTCTCTACAATATGACGGAAGACAAGGGAATCCGTGATATGTTGAAGTTCTTGTTAGCTCGTGAAACACAACACCAACTTCAGTTCATGAAGGCTCAAGAAGAACTAGAAGAAAAGTACGGCGTAATCGTTCCTGGCGATATGGGCGATATCGAGCATTCAGAATTCGCCCACACCATCATGAGCTTCTCCGACGGTACTGGATCAAAGGCCTTTGAAGGCCAGGTAGCCAAGGATGGACACAAGTTCGCCTACCAAGAACATCCTGAAGCCATGGGTGGTGTGCCAGAGGTAAAACCTGCCGATAAGCGCTTGAAGAACAACCAAGGCTAATTTTCATTACAAACTAAATTTTTCGCCAACTATTGGTGTCCTTTCCTTATATATGCAAGAAGCTGCTCCCCTCTTTGAATCACGAAGAGGAGGGCAGCTTTTTTGGGGTGGGTTAAAAAATCAGACACCCTCAATAATCGTTTCTTTGTCTTACGGAAAGATGGTTATCCGCTATCGATTGCAACGGCTAATAAACATTTAGATAAGTTGATCGATGAATTGAACGTTAACAATATTACTTTCCACGGGTTGCGCCACACGCATGCTAGTATGCTCTTAATGAATTACAAGATTATCCAGTACATTTCGAAACGACTTGGTCACAAAGATATTAAAACAACGCTTGAAATTTATGCCCACATGATTGACGAATTGAAAGATAGCGAAGTTAATCAATCGATGGAATTTCTTGAAAGTTTTTAAGACAAAAAAGACACCCAAATGGGTGTTTTTTTACTGCGAATCCTCTGCAAATTTGGCAAAAAGTGCCCTTATCTGCGAATTTTGTTTAGAAAACGATAGATTTTTATATACTTCTGTACACGCTACAAACGTTGATATAAAGCCTTATTCAAACAAAAAAGCCATCTAATGCAGTTTTGCACTAGATGACGTTTAGTAGCTCGTGAGAGAATCGAACTCTCGATTCCGCCGTGAAAGGGCAGCGTCTTAGCCACTTGACCAACGAGCCATGGTCAGTTGTTGCTTGATATCTCTATCAAACAACTATATTAGTATAGCAACCATATCTCTAAATTGCAACCCTTTTTTAGAAATTTATTTTAATTTATCTTGTTCGTAGGTATGAATCTTATCTAAGTTCGCAAAATCTTGCTGACGCAAGGCCTCATAGACTACAATCGCAACTGTGTTCGACAAATTCAAAGAACGAATGTGTTCGTCATTTTGTGGAATCCGAATTGCCTTTTCTGGATTTTGACGCATAAAGACTTCAGGCAACCCGGTTGTTTCCTTACCAAAAAGGAAGTAATGATCACCATCGTCTAATGTGTAGTCCGGATCCGTATAGTCCTGATTAGCAAATTTTGAAACCAGGTATAGGTGATCAGTTGGCTTCAAGGTAGCCAAAAAATCAGGTAAGGAGTCGTGCTTGACCAAATCAACATGGTCCCAATAGTCCAAACCAGCTCGCTTAACCGCTTTATCTGAAATATCAAAACCTAGGGGTTCAATTAAATGCAAGACAGCATTCGTACCAGCAGTTGTTCGAGCAATATTTCCCGTATTTGCCGGCATGACCGGCTCAAATAAAACAACGTGATTCGTCATTTCGTTTCTCCCAATTCTTTATCCAATTCTTCCTTAAATAACTTTGAGTTTGTCCGCCACCAGGTATAAAGATGGACAACCAAAACCTTTAAGACGGCGTAGCCAGGGACCGCCAGAATAAAGCCCAGCAGACCAAAAATTTGGCCAGAAGCCAATAATACAACAATCACCGTCACCGGATGGATATCCAAGGCATCCCCCAAAATTTTCGGCGTAATGACATGGCCTTCTAGTGGCTGCTCAATCGCCAAGACAATCGCTGCCAAAACGGCCATCTTCACCCCACCGGTGACAAAAGCAACCGCAAACACAGGTATCTGGGCCAAGAAGGAGCCTAAGTAAGGAATCAGATTCAAGACACCAGCCAAGATGGCCAGCAAGATTCCAGAAGGCAAGCCGATCAGTGTATAACCAACGGCAAACATAATCATTACGGACAACGCTACTCCCAATTGCCCCCGAATATACTTTGCAATCTGTTCTGATAATTCTGCCAAAAGATTTTTCGTTGATGATCGAACTTTGGGCGGCAACTTATCGATGATAAATTCTGGTAAATGAGCACCGTCCACTAGCAAATAATACAAAATGAAAGGTGTTGAAACCAAAACAACACCAACTTCGCTTAAGCGAGCAGCAAAGTAGCCAACACCAGAAATGCTAGCAGCCATGTGCGCTTGCACCCAAGCAATTGCTGTGCGGTTAATTTGGTCATTCGACGTGACTAGAATATTGCGTAACTGATCATACTGCTGCCCTTCAAAAGTCTCTTTAATCCAGTTTTGACCTTCACGCAAGTAACTTGGCCAATGGGTTAATAGTTCCGTTACTTGAACCGTGATTACCCGTGCCAAAAAGGCAATGGCTGCCACCATGATTAGCAAGAAAAGAACAATCACGACCAAGACGATGTGCTTGCGTTTCCAGCCTAACTTCGTTTCTAATTTCGTGACCAAGGGGTTCAATAGGTAGTAAAAGACTCCAGCAATCAAGATAGGTGCTCCAACCGCAGCAACCAAGGACTCAATCGGTCCAAAAATAAAGCGTACCTGGTAGGCTAACCAAATGATTAATAGGACTAAGACCACTGCGGTCAAAGTTTTAAGTCCCTTAACCGATGTCAACCCAATCGATTTTTTTCCATTTTCTTTTGGCATAGTTGCTCCTTTTCATGACATTTCTATTACTAAACATTTTACCATAGCATTGCCTCAAAAAGAGCCTTAGCCACGCTTTCCACCTGGTAATTCTATGGTAACTTAGCCCCTCTCCTTAAAAAATCAGGAATCAACATGTCGTTACTTTTTTAGCTACTCTGTCGAGCCCATTGCAAAAATATGCTACAATAACCCTGATTAGAATATTAAAAAAGGAGTGACACTGAACATGACTGTTCATCACGTACTATTTGGTACTTATACCCGCCAAAGTTCAAAGGGCATTTACGAAGCTGATTTTGACGAAGCAACCGGCCAATTGTCCGATGCGCGCTTGGTTTTTGCTGGCACGAATCCGACCTACTTGGCAATTTCCAAGGAAAACGTTGTTTACGCCGTCGAAAAGCGTGGCGATGAAGCTGGTGTAGTTTCACTCGATAACGCGACTCGCCCAATGTCTGAAATTGGTTTGAATGTAACTGAGGGTTCTGCCCCCGCTTACATTGCCGTTGATGAAGACCGCCAATTAGTCTTTGCCGGCTACTACCACCGCGGTACAGTTGAAGTATATGCCATTCAACCCGATGGTTCCTTAGTCTTAAAAGACACTTGGCATAACAGCGGTTCTGGTCCTCGACCAGAACAAGACAGCTCTCATGTCCACTATGTCAACCTAACACCTGACAACCGTTTGGCTGTTGTTGATTTGGGGACCGATGAAGTCATTACCCTTGCTGTCGACCCTTCCGGCTTGTTGACCGATGTTGCTCGCTATAAGGCAGAAGACGGTTTTGGACCACGTCATTTGCGTTTCTCACCTGACGGACAGTATGCTTATGTCCTAGGGGAATTGTCATCTTTGCTTTCCGTGTTGAAGTACGACGCAGAAGACGGCTCATTTGCCCATGTCATGACAATTTCAACAATCCCTTCTGACTGGGATGAACACAATGGTGCTGCTGCTATCCGCTTGACGGAAGACGGCCGCTTCATCTACACGTCAAACCGTGGTCACGATTCTGTTTCTGTCTTCCAAACATCCAACATGGGAGCAGAAATTGAATTAATTCAAACAGTTTCAACTGAAGGCTCATTCCCCCGCGATATGAACTTTGACCCCGCCGAAAAATTCTTGGTTGTCGCTAACCAAAAAACAAATAACGTTTCCGTCTTCTCACGTGACCAAGAAACCGGTGAATTGACGCTAGTTCAAAAAGACTTCGCCATCCCTGAAGGTGTCCGAGTAAAGTTCGAAGGCTAAAATCAAACTGATTTTTTCAAAGAGTTGCTCTGGCAGCTCTTTTTTTACGTCCTTTTTTATTAAAACCATCGAAAAAAGGCCCTTGCTATCGCAAGGGCCTTCAATAAAAATATTCAATTAACGATCCATGCGCCGTTCAGCATAGCCCAATACGCGCGAAATAGTAAAGGTCAACACGAAATAAATCAATGAGGCAATCACCAGTGGCATAAATGGTTCAAAGGAAGCTCCCTGGACAACGCCCGTTTCATACATTAATTCGCCAACGCCAATAACAGAGATAACAGATCCTTCCTTGATGACCGAAACAAATTCATTACCCAAAGCTGGCAAAATTGTTCGGACAGCCTGTGGCAAGATTACTAAGCGCATCGCTTTGGCATGGGAAAGTCCCAAAGACCGGGCAGCTTCTGTTTGCCCCTGATCAACCGATTCAATTCCAGAACGGATGATTTCGGCCACATAAGCAGCAGAATTCAAACCCATTGCCAGTGAACCCGCTACAAAGGCCGATAGGTGTAAGCCAATCGCCTGTGTTCCAAAGAAGACCATAAAGGCCTGGACCAGCAAAGGTGTTCCCCTTATATATTCAACGTAAATATTACCAATCGCCTTCAGGATAAAGACAGATGAAAGCTTCAGGAGGGCAAAGAAAGTTCCCAAAGTGGTCCCAATCAAGACACCAACCA
This sequence comes from Fructobacillus sp. ESL1117, assembly GCF_058508565.1. Lineage (NCBI taxonomy): Bacteria > Bacillati > Bacillota > Bacilli > Lactobacillales > Lactobacillaceae > Fructobacillus > Fructobacillus sp. ESL1117. The sequence continues at coordinate 526,436 of NZ_CP196385.1, forward strand.
CAGCTAAGGCCAAAGTAATGCCAGTTCCTTCAACAAAGTAGTGGCCATACTTTTGCCAATAGGACTTGTCCTTGGAGGCAAACATCTGCTTTTGAGCTTGCTTCTTCCAGCCATCAAACTGACCATTGGTCGTCACTTTATCAATCACCTGGTTAACCTTAGCAACCAAGGCTGGTGAATTCTTAGGAACGGCAATCGACGTCTGTCCCGTGGAATCCGTTGAAAACTTTGGTTCAACCATGGCAAATTTGGGGTTCTGATCCGCATAGGCTTGGGCAATCGTCTTTTCAGCCACGACTCCCGCCACAACCCCTTGTGACAACTGAGAAATCAGGTTGGGATATTTTTGCAGTGAAACAACTGTTGCCCCAGGAATTGTCTTAGCAGCATCTTCCTGGATAGTTTGCGTTTGTGCCCCAATCTTTTGACCGGAGAAGGCTGACAATTCACCACTTTCATACTTGGCTTTGTTTGTTTTCAGCACAATCATCGTCTGCGGTGACTTCAAGTAAACATGGGAAAAGTCGACTTGTGTCTCTCGCTCTGGCGTTGCTGAGAAACCAGAAGCAATCATATCAATCTTTCCGGTCTTCAAAGCACCCAAGAGAGCATCAAAGCCCATGTCTTCAATTTGAATTTTTACGCCTAATTTCTTAGCAATCGCCTTTGCTAAGGAAACATCAAAACCAACGATTTGGTCCTTACCATCGATTTGGCTATGAAATTCATAAGGTGCATAGTCGGCTGACAAGCCAACGACCAACGTTCCCTTCTTTTGAATTCGTTCCAAAGTAGGATCCGTTTCAGCTGCATTCACCTTAGTCGTGAAGGCTGTTGCGGATGCTAGTAAAAGGGGCAAGACTAAGATGGCCAAGGTTAACCAAGTCAGCATTTTTTTGCTAAGTGTTTTGAACATATTCAATCCTTTTGTCAGTCACAGACCAACAGTTTTATTTGTTTGTTATCTGACCATTCATTGCAATGGCTGACATCAAAAAAGAGCTCGCAAAATGGTCAAGCTCTTTTCGCACTTACCTATTCTACCAATAAAAAGCCATAAAAAAAAGCCCACACCAAGTGTGGACTCCCTGTAACAGGTACCTGTAGGCCATGTTTTGTTCCAGTACTTACCAGGGATTAAGCACCTTCAGTAATCATCTATCTAAGCGTTGCCGCCATACCGACCATCATTTCAGTTCACTAGGTCAGCCGCCCCTACCAAAGTTTGGGTTGCCCGCTTGTGGGGTTTACCTCGTCTCAAGTCCTAAATTTTCACCTAGGAATCCGTTTCTATGGCACTTTCAGACCTATTTTGACATAGCAAAGCCGTAGCCATTTCAGCCGCCGTCATGGTTTTCACCATGCCTGGGTTTATTTTTTATCCCAGCACAAACACTACACCCATCGCAGAGTGTGCGAGCATGGACCTTCCTCACATGAGAAATATCATGCGCAATTACTCGGTACCTGCTATTAAACAATTAAACCATTGTTAATCGCAGTAAAATTTTACCACTTTTTAACTTAGTTTGCACCATTTTCTGAACCAAATACAGCTCGTTCCAAATTCGCGACGCGCTTAATGAGATCCAGATTAGTTGGTGTTGCGGTTGGCGTTTGAACTGGAGCAGGTGCTGGCACCTCCTCAACGACCGGTGCTGGTGCAACCGGTTGAGCTTCACGAACGTGATCTTCAGCACTCAACTCTTCTTGAGTCTGCTTCAAAGCAGTCTGCAATTGGCCGACTTGTGTCTGCAATTCTTCAATCCGCTTAGTGAAAACACCGTAATCAGAAATGATGTCATCCAAGAAACCATCAACATCATTGGGATCATAACCAACACCAACGCGCTTTTCCTTAAAAACACGGTTGTAAATATCTTTTTGAGTATACTTTACTTGAGCCACAAGAAACACTCCTTTAAATTCTAATTGAACTAGGCTAATAATACCAGGAAAATCTGGCAGTAGCAAGTTTGACAGTCATGCTAGTAATACTAATGTAATTGTTTCAGATTAAACAAACGTTAACTTTCGCCATTTTATCCAACTTTTTGTCGCTTCTGGATAGATTAAAGCCAGAAAAACACCTAGTACTCAGGATAAAGTCGTCTTAAGACGAATCGATCAGTTTGCTCCGCCTCTTATCTCAGAAATCTCCGCCTCCTCATTGGTCATGCTGATTTTCCTGGTAATCATTGGCAAATTCTTGCAAGTCATCCATACTAACCATTTCCAGTGGATATGGGGACTGCGCCTGAAAATTTAAAATGGCTTGATAATCGTACTGAGATTTTCCCGGAAATTCGGCATCATACAAGAGCACCGCACCATCCGTGTGGTTTAAGACAAATTCCTGATACTGGCGCAATTGATATGGTCCCTGATAGTCTTCCTGATGAACATCGGCGTAAAAATCCACCTGCTGTTTTAAATTAGCCAGCCGCGTCTGGCTCGCCTCCTGCCACTGTGATCCAAAGTGACCAAAGGGCAAAAGTAAAGCAACCTGCAAATTTGGATAATCCCTTTTCAAATCCAACGCAACTTCAATCGCCCAGGTCTCTACTCCGAGTTGACCGCCTGTAATTACCCATTCCAGACCCAGGTCCAACTGTTCTATCATCTTTTTTTTGATAGCATACTTCAAAACTTGAACCTTGGGATCCTTTTCCTTAAAGATACCCAATTCGTAGGTCCGATAACCCGTCATCCAAATCCGACTCATAGCGGGTGCCGTCCGTCGGATTGCGATTGTTTGACTAGACGATCACCGCCCACTGCTTGAGACTGATTGGGCTGACCTACCCGCTTGCCAACCGACAAATCTGCTAAGTAATCATCAAGCGCCCGCAAATAATCCAGGCTGGGCATCAGACTTGGTTTGACCAAGTAACCTGCTGCTACGACATCGGCATATGGCAATGACCGGTGGCCATTCAGGGCTTGCCAATTGTAAATCAAGTCTGGTGCCGGATACAGGTAGGTTTCATCTCGGAGCGTGAATTTGATGAGGACAAATCCAACGCCTCCCTGTGCCACCACCTCGGATAAGTGACGGACTTGGTGTTCATGGAAGTTCTTCATTGGAAACGAAGTTTTGTTCTTGGTTTCCTTCGCATCAAAATCAACATAACGGCCTTGATAAACGCCGTTATAATCGGTTGTTGATGGCTGCTGAAAATAGGCTTCCGTGATTTTGGCTGCTGATCGGGCTGGATAATCAACATTGACAATCGTCACCGGTGTCGGTTTCTTATAAATAACGGCAAGGTGGTTGGCCAAATAGTATTCATTGGCATCGTTAATCAGGCTCTCTAAAGCCATCCCCCGCCGACCAAAGAGGAGACCCTTCTGTGTCTTCTTGCCACGTTGAATTTGATTTTGCACTTGCTGTCCATCGCCATGGACACCCTTAGGATAATTCACCATCGTGTTTCCTCGAAATTTTAAGTTACGCTTATTTTAACATATTCCATCAATCAGGCAGATTGATGGAAATCTCATAAAACCCCTTGACTTTTTCTCATTTTATTTTAATATAAGATTAATCATTGAGTAAAAGAAGGAGAATTATTATGACGAAAGCAAAAGCAAGCGACCTCGATTTTAATAACTTGGGTTTTGGTTATCATGACCTGCCCTACCGCTATAAGGCCGAATACCACGATGGTCAGTGGCAACCAGGCGAATTGACTACTGATTCAACCCTCCATTTGAGCGAATCAGCTGTCGCCTTGCATTATGGGCAAGAAGTTTTCGAAGGCTTGAAGGCTTACCGGCGTAAGGATGGTGGTGTGAACATCTTCCGCCCTGACCGTAACGCCCATCGAATGCATAACTCAGCAGAACGTTTGTTAATGGCGCCTTATCCAGAAGATAAGTTTGTTGAAGCCGTTAAGGAAGTGGTTAAGGCTAACCAAGATTTCATCCCACCTTACGAGTCGGGTGGCTCTTTGTACTTGCGACCATTGTTGCTTTCGACTTCGCCTGAAATTGGTGTCCACCCTGGCCACGACTTCTTGTTCACCATCTTTGCCATGCCAGTTGGTGCCTACTATCCAGGTGGCTTGACGCCAACAGCCTTTGTAACTTCTGAATTTGACCGTGCTGCCCACGGTGGAACCGGACAAGCCAAGGTTGGTGGTAACTATGCCGCTTCGATGTTGCCTGGTGACAACGCCCACAAGGCCGGCTATTCCGATGTTGTTTACTTGGACCCACGCGAACATGAGTATATCGAGGAACTCGGTTCTGCAAACTTCTTTGGTATTACCAAGGATGGCCAATTCAAGACGCCAAAGTCACCATCAATTCTCCCTTCTGTTACAAAATACTCCCTCTTGGCCTTGGCCGAAGAAATGGGCATGAATCCGGTGGAGGAAGCAATTTCAATCCATGATTTGGATCAATTTGCCGAAGCTGGGGCCATGGGAACAGCGGCCGTCATTTCACCTGTTGGTTCCATTACCCATGAAGGAAAGAAGCATGTCTTTTTCTCAGAAACTGAAGTTGGCCCAAAGACCCAAGCCCTCTATGACCGCTTGATTGGTATCCAATACGGCGACCAAAAAGGTCCTGAAGGTTGGGTCCAAGACGTCCCTTTGGTCTAATAGCCGATTTTACAACTTAAAAAATCAGGTTAACCAACTAAATCATTTGATGTCAGATAAATCAGAACAAGCCGTGTGGCTCGTTCTGATTTTTTATCTACATAAACCAGCGCTACAAAATAAAAAACAGCCGAATGGCTGGATTCAATTTAACGTTATTTTTGCTCAGTTGTCCGGTTTTGTCACTAATGAAAGTCTGATGATCCGTAATCACCATAGCCTTTGCTGTTGCAAAGTTAACAATTTTCTTATAATGTTTATGTGTTTCTTGTATAGTCAATTTTTTTGATCGTCTAGCAACATTTTTTATAGCAACTACAAAAGCCAGTTCTGATTTCTCAGAACTGGCTTTAAAATTTAACGAGCTATTGGCCACAAACCAAGTAAACTTTATTAAGTGCACTTTGCTTAAAATGCCATTAAATTACGCTGTTCACTTTGAGTTCTGCGCCTTATAATTATTTATTCCCATTCAACCGTTGCAGGTGGCTTAGCGGTAATGTCGTACACGACGCGGTTGATGTGATCCACTTCGTTGACAATTCGTGAAGAAACCTTTTGCAACACATCCCATGGCAAGCGGGCAAAGTCCGCTGTCATACCATCAACAGAAGTGATGGCACGGACAGCAATCGTGTATTCATACGTCCGGTAATCACCCATGACACCAACAGACTTATTGTTTGTCAAGACAGTGAAGTACTGCCAAACATCACCTTCCAAACCAGCCTTGGCGATTTCATCGCGCAAGATAAAGTCGGATTCACGGACAGTTTCCAACCGGTCCTCAGTGATTTCACCCATGATTCGGATACCAAGACCTGGTCCTGGGAATGGTTGACGCCAGACCAACTCGTGATCCATTTGCAACTCTTCACCCAAGGCACGAACTTCATCCTTGAACAACTTGTTCAAAGGTTCGATCAAAGTAAAGTTCATTTCTTCAGGCAAACCACCAACGTTGTGGTGTGACTTAATTGTTTGGGCCGTATCCGTACCAGATTCAATCACATCCGTATACAACGTTCCCTGGGCCAAGAAGTCAACGTCCTTCAACTTGATGGCTTCATCGTTAAAGACTTCGATAAATTCGTTACCGATAATCTTACGCTTTTGCTCTGGATCAGTAACACCAGCAAGCTTTGACAAGAAACGATCCTGTGCATCGACCTTGATGATGTTCAAACCAAACTTGCCACCCAACATGTCCATCACTTGTTGTGCTTCGTTCTTACGCAACAAACCATGGTCAACAAAGATACAAGTCAATTGGTCGCCGATGGCCTTTTGTAACAAGACACCAACAACAGATGAGTCAACCCCACCAGACAAACCAAGCAAGACCTTCTTGTCACCAACTTCGGCGCGAATCTTTTCGATTTGTTCATCAATGAAACCAGCCATTGTCCAAGAAGCGTCCGCTCCGGCAATATCAATGACAAAGTTCTTAATGATTTCCTTACCGTGTTCAGACAATGTTGTTTCAGAGTGGAATTGAACGCCGTACAGACGGTCATCATCATTAGCAATCGCTGCAATTGGCGTCTTTTCAGAACCGGCAGCCACAACAAAGTTGTCAGGCAACTTTGTGACGTTGTCTGAGTGTGACATCAAGACAACTTGCTCTTCTGGTGTACCAGCAAAGAGCTTTGAAGGGGCAGTCTGCTTGATGACAGTCTGACCAAATTCCCCGTTTCCAGGGTTTGCTTCGACCTTACCACCCAAATGTTGGGCCATCAATTGCATCCCGTAACAAACACCCAAGACTGGAATTCCCAACTTGAATACTTCAGGGTCAATTGGATAAGCATCGTCATCGTAAACTGATTTTGGACCACCCGAAAGGATAATTGCCTTCGGGTTGTATTCCTTAATTTCATCAATCGTCATCTTCGATGACTTCAATTCAGAGAAAACGCCGAGTTCTCGAACGCGTCGCGTAATCAATTGGTTGTATTGGGACCCGTAGTCCAATACTAAGATTTTGTCATTACCTGTGGTCATGGCTTAGTCTCTTTCCTGTTCAACGTAATTTGGCGCTTTTTTAGTGATTTCCACATCATGGGGATGTGATTCCTTCAAGCCGTTATCTGTGATTTGAACGAATTGTGCGGACTCTTTTAAATCAGCAACCGTATGTGAACCAGTATACCCCATTCCGGCCCGTAAACCACCATCAATTTGGAAAACAGCGTCTTCGGCGACGTCTTCTTTGGCAAGGTAATCAGAGACCATGACCAAATCAGCGCCACCGGCCAAGGCCTTAACAACATCACCTGAATAATGGATACCGCCCTGAGCGATAACCGTCTTATCCATTGAGTCTGCCACTTCAGCAATGCCCATCACAGTCGTCAAGAATGGGTAGTGAATGTCATCAGGCCAGTCAGAATGAACTGAACGACCAGCAATCACGGCATCGACACCCAAGTCGAAGAGTTCCTTAGCAACTGCAGGATCTTCAATGGTGCCAACGGCCAAAATAACGTGGCTCAAGGCCGCCTTCAAGTCCTTAATTTCAGCGGCAATATCAGCCGTCAAATCATCATTTAAATATAGGAACAAAGCAGAAGCGCCAGCACCAGCAAGTGCCAATGCGCGCTCCTTCACATCAGCGGCCAACCAAATTTCAGCACCAACGGCCACGTGACCATCTTCAGTTGCCAAAGTCCGTGGGTGCTGATCCAAATCAACAGTTGCGGCACGCACAGCTTCAACAGCTGCCACTTGATCTGCAACAGCTTCACTAGCAGCAACCAAGCCCAATCCACCAGATTGAGCCACAGCCAAAACGACTTCTTGTTGATTAGCAGCTGGATTAATTGCTGCAGCTGCCAATGGGTTATTCAACGCCAATACGCCCAAATGCGTCTTCAAGTCGACTAAATGTGGCAAAACGTTTGAAGCTGCTGGGACCAAAAGGGTTTCGTCGTACCCCAAGCCGTGTCGTGTATTCATATCAGTCATAATTTCTCCCGATCAAAGGTTTGTGTTCGTAAAAATTACAAAGAAGCCTGGTAGTCAAAGACGTCGGTCGTCTTCTCAACGTTTTCGGCCTGGTCAATGGCTTCTTGCACGTTGTGCACACCCATTTCGGCCATTTCCTTGCGTAAGTGGTCCAAGATTGGCAACAAAATGTCAGCCAAAGTACCCTTATAGGCAACTCGGGCTTCAATTCCTTCTGGTACCATCTTCTTCGCTTCGTTAACTTCGCCCTGGAAGTAGCGATCCTTTGAACCATTTTCCATAGCAGCAATGGATCCCATACCACGGTAAAACTTAAACTTCTGGCCGTTGTCTTCAAAGACTGCCCCGGGGGTTTCCTTTGTGCCTGAGAACATTGAACCGAGCATCACGGCGTTCCCCCCCATGGCAATAGCCTTCATGATGTCATCGGGCGTCTTAGCACCACCATCAGCAATGATTGCCTTGCCACGGCGCTTAGCTTCCGTAGCAGCATCGCGAATGGCAGACAACTGTGGGACACCGATTCCGGCAACAACACGTGTTGTACAGATCGATCCAGGTCCAATTCCAACCTTGACGACATCAGCACCCGCATCATACAAATCAGAAGCAGCGCCTTCAGTGGCAATGTTGCCAGCAATGATGTTGACGTCAGGGAAAGCATTCTTAACTTCGCGAACCTTACGCAAAACCCCTTCTGATTGACCGTGAGCAGAATCCAAAATAATGGCATCAGCACCCGCAGCGACCATTGCACCAGCACGGTCCACCGTGTCATTGGTTACCCCAACGGCACCGGCAACAAGCAAACGACCCTTGGCATCCAAAGCTGCATTGGGGAATTGATTCAAATCAACTTGGTGTTCCTTCACCTTCTTGATTTCACCGGCTTGATCAGCGATTGTCATATTTTTATGAACAACACCTAAGCCACCAAACTGTGCCAGGGTAATGGCAAAATTAGCTTCTGTGACAGTATCCATTGCGGCTGATAGCAAAGGAATCTTCAGCTTGAGTGTAGGCGTCAATTCCGTTTCCAAAGAAACGGCATCAACTGAAATTTCGTCTTGCTTTTTGGCGACCATTTTCATATCTTCAAAGGTCAAACCCATTGGGACGAACTTATTTTTAATCTTAAATTCTGCCATGATTCTCCTCACCATCCTGCTTACAAGATCGACCAAAAAAAGAGCACTTTGCAGCTACCACAGCTCCGCAAAATGCTCCCTCAAAAAACCTTGATTGGCATTCACGGATAGTCACGACTTTTGGGGCGCGGTAGAGACTGCTGGCCATTTTCCAGCGATATATCTGTAAATTTCTCTTAAATTATTATTGATAATTGTACTCGGTTTTTTCTCATTTAGCAATAAAAATTCCCGAACATTAAATTATAAAAAGATGAGAATTTAATCCTCATCTTTTAGTTGATCCAACTGATCGGCCAACTGTTGTTCAGCCTCCAATTGAGCATCAATTGTCACCGCCTTTGGTCCCATTGACTTTTTCATTTGTAATTGCCGGTCGGCATCCCAAAACTCACCCGCAACGGAAACCGTTGACAAGAAATTAATAAAGGCCTTTGGGTCAACTTGGCGAACAGTTTCCTGCATTTCAAAGAGTTCAAAACGAGATAGCACCATCATCAATGTCGTTGACTCCCGCTTCGTATAAGCACCTTCTGAAGGCAAAATAGTAATGCCACGAATCAAATCACGGTGCAAAGCGTCGATGACTTCCGGTCCCCGACTTGTGACAATTAAAGCTGTGAGTTTTTGGTAACCGGTATAAATGGCATCGATTACTCGTCCAGTGGCATAAATGCCAATCAACGTGTACAGAGCATTTTGCCAACCAATAAAGGAACCAGCAATCAAGACAATCACAAAGTTAACTGCGTTGTTAAAGGCGCCAATTGATTTTCCAGTTCGCTTTTGCACAACCATCGAAATAATGTCAAAGCCCCCAGTTGAAAAACCATACCGCAAAGCAACTCCAACCGAAGCACCAACTAAGAGGCCCCCAAAGAGTGAGGCCAAGAGCGGTTGAGTCGTAAAAGGATGGACTGGCACGAAAATCAGAGCCAAAGCCACCACCATCGCGTTAATAAAGGAGAGGATGGTAAATTTACCACCAATTAATTTCCAGCCCATCACACCAATTGGAATATTGAAAATCAAAAAGAACAATCCAGTTGGAATCCGTAAATGCCAAGCATCAAAGACCAACAGGGACAGCAATTGCGAAATTCCATTAATTCCAACAGAAAAAATGCTATTGGGGATTAAGAAATAATTCAATCCAAAAACCTGTAGTCCAACGGAGATTACGAAAACAGCACTTGTCAGTGCGGCCTTACGCCAAGATTTTGTTAAAGCTTGCATGGCGAGCCTCTCTTTCAAAAAAGAATTTATCACTGTCTCTCATAATATCATAGAAGACCCATATCTTCAGCCTAGTAGCCAACTTTTTCCAAACAAAAGCAGAGATGAGAAAAACCATGATGATTTGATTCTTGATATAAAAAAAGCCAGACAAAGGTCTGACTAACAATTAATTAAATTATTCAACTTGGTCTGGCTCATGCCCACGATCTAACACCTGATTTAACAGGCCAAAACGGCGATATAAAACCAGCAAAACGGCCAGTCCACCGACAACACCTAAAGCAGTTGCTAAACCAGCACCGACCTTTGTTGCCGTTGTCAGCAAGAAGGTCTTTGAAAGCCAAGTTAACACAAAGGCAACGATAGCCATGACGGCCGCTGATAGATAAGTCTTGACCCAAGTATCCTGAATCGTTCTCAACGAAACTTGGTAATGTTCCTTTAAGTACTTCATCATCAAGTAGAGCGACCAACCTAGGCCAAGGGCTGTGGCAATCAAAGCTCCCATACCTTGGAAGAGGTAAATCAACGGTGCTTGAATCACAACCTTAATGAACAAGCCATAACCAAAGGCCCGCATTACTTCTTTACCATGTGATAAGGCCTGCAAAACAAAGGCTAACAGCATAAAGAAGGACATAATAATCGTCAAAACAGCTGAGAACTGGAGCAAGTAAACCCCGGCTTGGACCGTTTGATCAATTGGGTAAAAAAATCGGTATAAAGGATCCGAAACGGCATACATACCAAGAGCAGATGGCACTAAGACTAAGGAGGTCAACCGCAAGACAGCAATTAGCTGTTCCTTTAGGGCGCCCATTTGCTTAGCCGCCTTTTTGGCTGCCAAGATTGGCAAAGCCGTGGCCGCAATACTGGTGGCAAAAGAAATGACAATCATCACTAATTTATTCGGATTGGCCGAAAACAAGGCAAAATCAATCTGTAACTGACTAAGACTCGTATGAAAAAAAGCCTTCATCAATGGAAAGAACGTGTACTGGTCAACGAACAAGAACAAATTCGTTGAGGAACCTATGACAACAAATGGCCATGATTCTTTCAAAATATTGATGACCAGCGATAATGCTTTCGGCCCAGTTGGCTGAGCCTTTTGGTCTTGCCTTTCATCTTGTTGCTGATGGCGATGCAAAGGTTGGTCAGTCGCTGTTTGCTTTTCAGCAACTGCTGGCTGGTTGGCAGCACTCATTTGTGCCAAAGCGGCTTGTTCATCCGGCACGCCGGCAACTGGATGAATCAATCGTGCATAGCGCACCCAACCATAACCCAAGACAGCCAATGAGAAGAGTGCTCCGATAAAGGCAGCAAAGGTTGATTGAACAACGGCACCGGTCCAGTTGCTACTATCATGGCTTAAGACGATCCAGGTAGCTAACAGCAAGTAAATCACACGACCAACCTGCTCCCAAATATCAGACAAGGCTGAAATATGCATCAATTGGTGGCCCTGGAAAATTCCCCGGACCATCGACATCACTGGAAAGACCAAGACAGCCGGTGCCAAAGAATGCAAAACTGGCACAACCTGGGCATTGCCGTTCGATAAGAGTGGCGCTGCAACGTACAGCAAGGTCGAAAAGATAATGCCAAGCACTACCCCGATTTGTAGTGAGCGCTTAGTAAGGGCCCACAATCCATCCTGATCTTTTTTAGCAATTAGCTGGGCCATTACCTTGGAAATGGCTGATGGAAAACCAAAGGTCGCAATTGAAAGTAAGATGGCATAGATATTATACCCTTGCGAAAAGAGCGCATTGCCCTGGTTAGCTGCCTTGCCAAGCATGGCCAACCACGGCAGGATATAAACTGCTCCTAAGAGGCGAGAAACAATGTTTCCCAATGATAGCCAAAAGGACCCCCGGACCAAGGCAGTATTCCCACCGCCTTGGCTTTGGTCCAGCGCCTGTTCATCACTGGCAGACCGTCCCAACGAAGCCACTGTTTGGTCTGCCAAAGCCGTTGTGACGTCATCAACTGGCTGGTTCTCATCACTATCTTTTTGGTTGGCCGACTGCGTTGACCGGCGCTTCAAGAAGGCTGATTTTTTTGTTGCTACTGCTGGTCGTTTGACTTCAAGCTCGGATTCAGACAATTTTTTTGGATTATCTTTTGGGCCGCTATGATTCAAATTCTGTTTTTGTCGTTGCGACCGTTTTGGCCAAAAAGCAACCATTTTTTCTTGCTTGGTTTTGGGACGAAGATTTTGCTCTAACTTGGCGAGCAACTCGTCAGCCGTTAGATGTTTTTCATCAAGTGGCGTCAGATCCTTTTTTTCTTGGTCACCCTCTTGTTTGTTGTAAAAATCCTGGCTCATACCGATATCACCTTTAATATGTATCCCATTAGGAAGAAAAATCCATCTTCCTAACGGGCTATTCTTGGATTGTTTCAATTAAATCAGCTAAACACCAAGATAACACGTTCGCTCTTACTTCGCAACAATATTAACGAACTTACCTGGAATGGCAATAATTTTTTTGACTTCTAAACCATCCAAGTTCTTTTGAACTTTTTCATCAGCCTGAGCTGCTGCAATCAAGTCGTCCTGACTGGCATCAGCTGACAAAACCTGCTTTGAACGAACCTTACCGTTCACTTGGAAAATAATTTCCTTTGTATCGTCGACCAAGGCCTTTTCGTCATACGTTGGCCAAGCAACATAAGTGATTGATTCCTTTGAACCCGTCAACTTTTGCCACAATTCTTCGGCCAAATGTGGTGCAAATGGTGCTAACATTTGCACGAAACCTTCCATGTAGGCAGCTGGAAGCTTGTCGGCCTTATAGGCATCATTAACAAAGACCATCAACGTTGAAATAGCAGTATTGAAATGCATGTTTTCCAAGTCTTCCGTCACCTTCTTGACCGTCAAATTGTATTCCTTTTTGAGCGTGTCATCGGTTTTATCCGTCAACTTGTCCGTTACAGAACCATCCTCATTGATGAGCAAGCGCCAAACACGGTCTAACCAACGACGAGATCCCGTCACCCCTTCTTCAGACCATGGCTTATTCTGAGTCAAAGGTCCCATAAACATTTCATAAATTCGAAGCGTATCGGCTCCATACTCGTTGACGATGTCATCAGGGTTAACGACATTGCCCTTCGACTTGGACATCTTTTCGTGATTAGCACCCAAAATCATTCCTTGGTTTACTAATTTTTGGAATGGCTCCTTTTCCTTGACCACGCCAAGGTCATACAAGACCTTGTTCCAAAAACGAGCATACAAGAGGTGCAAAACAGCGTGTTCTGCCCCACCGACATACAGGTCAACATTCTTCCAGTAAGCTAATTTCTCAGGATCAGCCAAAGCCTGGTCATTCTTTGCATCGATATATCGTAAGAAGTACCATGATGATCCAGCCCATTGTGGCATGGTATTGGTCTCACGGCGACCCTTCATGCCATCTTCACGAGTCACTTCCAACCAGTCCTTAGCATTGGCCAATGGTGATTCACCAGTACCAGAAGGCTTCAATTGCTCCTCTGTCATTTCTGGCAAACGCAATGGTAATTCATCCTCTGGGACCAACGTCTGTGTGCCATCTTCCCAGTGGATAACAGGGATTGGTTCACCCCAGTAACGCTGACGAGAGAAAATCCAGTCACGCAAGCGGTAGTTAACCTTCTTTTCACCAGCACCATTTTCTTCTAACCAAGCAATCATCTTATCGATAGCCTCTTGCTTACCCAAGCCGTCGACAAAGCCTGAGTTAATGTGTACGCCTTCGCCACTATAAGCTTCCTTGTCGATATTGCCACCCTTAATAACTGGAAGAATGCGCAAGTCAAACTTTTTAGCAAAGTCGTAATCACGCTGATCATGCGCTGGCACGCCCATCACAGCACCAGTTCCATAAGAAGCTAAGACATAGTCGGCAATCCAGATTGGCAACAATTCGCCATTAACCGGGTTCTTCGCATAAGCTCCAGTGAAAACCCCTGACTTATCCTTGTTCAAATCAGTTCGTTCCAAGTCAGACTTAGTGGCAATTTCTTCTTGATAAGCCGCCACGGCTGCCTTTTGATCAGCAGTCGTAATCTGGTCAACCAAATCATGTTCTGGTGACAAAACCAGGTAAGAAGCGCCAAACAAAGTATCTGGACGAGTTGAGAAAACTTCAATCTGCTGACCGGCATGCCCATCAACTGCAAAGCGAATAGCGGCACCAATTGAGCGACCAATCCAGTGGCGCTGTTGCTCCTTAATCGCTTCAGGCCAATCCAAGTCATCCAAATCATCAATCAAACGGTCAGCATAGGCCGTAATCTTCAAAACCCATTGCTTCATTGGCTTACGGTAAACTGGATATCCGCCACGCTCCGTCTTGCCGTTAATCACTTCTTCGTTGGCCACGACCAGGCCACCACCTGGAAAATCAGGAGCCCAGTTGACCATGATTTCATCTTCATAAGCCAAGCCCATTTCATAGAGCTTTTCAAAAATCCACTGCGTCCACTTGTAATAGCTAGGATCCGTTGTCTTAATTTCACGGTCCCAGTCGTAAGAAAAGCCCAATGACTTCACTTGGTTCTTAAAAGTTTGAATGTTTTGGTCCGTAAAGGTTGCGGGATTGTGACCCGTCTTTAAAGCATACTGTTCGGCTGGCAAACCAAAAGCATCCCAACCCATTGGATGCAAAACATTAAAGCCACGAGCGCGCTTAAAACGCGATACGATATCTGTGGCTGTATATCCTTCTGGATGACCTACGTGTAATCCTTGGCCAGATGGATAGGGAAACATGTCTAAGGCATAAAACTTTTCCTTATCTGATTTATCTGATGCTGCAAAGGTTTGATTCTTATCCCAAAAATTTTGCCACTTTTTCTCAATTGTTTTGTGATCGTATCCCATTTTATTCCTCCATCTACTAAAAAACGCCCTATGTTAAGCCACTTGGGCCTAACATAGGGCGATTATCATCGCGGTACCACCTACGTTTTGTTCAATTGCTTGAACCTCGAAGTTGCCTTAACGCAGCAAGACGTACCGACTACTCCACTTCACCGGTAGGGGTTTCAACCGAGTTCATGATTTTGGTTGGCAAGCTTTCAGCCCCGCTTACTTTCTGACGCTCCGCAATCACTACTATTGTTGAAAAGTACCTTCATTATAGCATAAATCAGTAAAAATTCGTATACTATAGATTAGAAAAGAAAAAGGAGCTCGCGATGCAAATTTCAAATCGACATTTTATTCAAAGTACACTTGAAGAAACAGTCGCACCTGGTAACCTCGTTGTCGATGGTGCTGCTGGTATCGGCTTAAACACACGCTTTTTATCAAGCCGTGTGGGCTCACAGGGCCAAGTCTTGACCTTTAGCGAAGAGAAAGAAAATGCGAACCAAATCGTTTCTTCTCTTTTTATGGCCGGCCTACAAGACCGCGTTGATGTTATCAACGGCGTTTTGACTCAAGACAAGTTGCAGGCACAAATTGGTAAAATTTCAAAACTTGACCTTGCCATCCTTGATTATGGATCCGACACCGGCACTTCCCTTCCGAACCGAGAAACACTCAACAAACAAATTACCCTTCTTTGGGACCACCTTAAGGATGATGGCCTCTTGATTGTCAACTTAACCCGGAACCAGCAGGCAGCCAACTTCGATGTTTCCATCACAAATGATACAGATAAGGCCAGCTACCAAACCCATTCTGATTTAACTTATTTGATTGAACGCAAAGACCGTTAGTCCCAGCATATCAACTGGTAAAATGGTATAATAACGCCAATCAATAAAACGGAGGCAAAATTCATGGGACGAATTGTCAACCAAGAAGAGCACATTAACACACCCTTAGAAGAACTCATCGACCTACCCATTCTTGATACACAGCAAGATAAGGAAGCGCGAGACAAGGCTTTGGGTATTAAAAAAGACAAATAAAACTTAAAAAAGCCCGCTGGCTGTTCAGTAATTACTGACAGTAGCGGGTTTTAATTTGGAACGTGCAATTTTAAGCAAAAGAAAAAGCCCACTAAAGTGGGCTTTTGAAGAAATAATAAATTATTATTCTTCGATTTCAGTAACAGTTCCGGCACCAACAGTGTGACCACCTTCACGAACAGTAAACTTCAATCCCTTTTCAATGGCAACTGGTGCAATCAATTCAACGTCGAACGTTACTTGGTCACCAGGCATAACCATTTCAACACCGGCTGGCAATTCAACAACACCAGTAACATCAGTAGTGTGGAAGTAGAATTGTGGACGGTAGTTAGTGAAGAATGGTGTATGACGACCACCTTCGTCCTTAGTCAAAACATAAACTTCGGCCATGAACTTCTTGTGAGTCTTGATTGAACCAGGAGCAGCCAAAACTTGACCACGTTCGATCTGGTCACGGTCAACACCACGGAGCAAAGCACCAATGTTGTCACCAGCTTGAGCTTCTTCCAAAGTCTTACGGAACATTTCGATTCCAGTAACCGTAGTCTTTTGGATTTCATCCTTCAAACCAACGATTTCAACTTCAGTACCAGTAGTCAAAACACCACGGTCAACACGACCAGAAGCAACAGTACCACGACCAGTGATCGTAAATACGTCTTCGACAGGCATCAAGAATGGCTTGTCATCTTCACGTGCTGGAGTTGGGATGTATGAATCAACAGCGTCCATCAATTCCATGATGACCTTAGCTTGTTCTTCATCACCTTCCAAAGCCTTCAAAGCTGAACCCTTGATAACAGGAATGTCATCGCCTGGGAAATCATATTCTGAAAGCAATTCACGAACTTCCATTTCAACCAAGTCGATCAATTCTTCATCGTCAACCAAGTCAGTCTTGTTCAAGAAGACAACCAAATGTTCAACACCAACCTGGCGAGCCAACAAGATGTGCTCACGAGTTTGTGGCATAGGACCATCAGTTGCGGCAACAACCAAGATGGCACCATCCATTTGAGCAGCACCAGTGATCATGTTCTTAACGTAATCCGCGTGACCAGGGGCATCGATGTGGGCATAGTGACGAGCATCAGTCTCATATTCGATGTGAGACGTGTTGATCGTGATACCACGTTCCTTTTCTTCAGGAGCGTTATCGATTTCAGCGAAATCAGTAGCAGTTCCACCATCTTTTTCTGCCAATACCTTTGAGATAGCAGCAGTCAAAGTAGTCTTTCCGTGATCGACGTGTCCGATCGTACCAATGTTAACGTGGGGCTTATTGCGAACGTAAGTTTCCTTAGCCAATGTAGTTTCCTCCAATTTTATCTCTCAGTTTTTGTCCCGAGAAAATCGTATGTTTATATTTTACAACGCCTGGGCCATAAAGGCAACCATTAAACTGCGTTTTTCTGGCACTTAAGCCGACACTTATTATACTAAGTTCTCGAATTTTTGTAAACACCCATTTGCTAAGGAGTCTACTGCCCTGCCAGCTCAGCCAATGCCTGCAAAACCAAGTCGTGTACCTGTTTTTGTTTAGTCTCTTCTTCTGGTGCCTGCTCTTGGTAAAAGGCTGACAAGTCAGCATCCACCCAGGCCATGGCATCCAAGATACTTTCTTCTAATCGCGGAAACAATAGCATGGCTTCTAAACGTAGCTGGTCAAACAAAGCCTGGTAGGCAATTGGATCTTCTTGACCAACTTGGTCATCCAAAGCCGCAACAAGTTTTTGAAAGATCTGATTGGTGAACACGGGCGAGATAGCCTGCAAATCAATTTGATGGCGTTCTTGATCAAGCCATTGGTAGGTCACAACCCCAGTCTCCCCAAGCTCCTGTAGGTCACTCAAAAGCGTACTGCGCATCAGCGGACTGGCAAAGGGATCAACTAGTAAGAATTTCGCCCCTGTGACAAAGGTAGCTACGGGCAAGTGTAAGGCTTGTTGGTAGCGTTCCTGTTGTGCCACCATCGATTCGTCGCTAAGATGGTAAAAATGCTGGGCAATCGTCTTAAGCGTCTGCCCCTGCTGGTTTTCGGCCTTCCTTTCACCGTCTCGAATTTGTACCAACAGACCTTCGATTAGTTCCTGGTTTGGACTCTGCAAAGCCCATTGTTGGGCGGACACAAAGTTTTGTATTTGCAAAAGCAGGTCAAAGTACAACAAGAACAAATTTTCATGTTGCGCATAATCGGACAAAAAATCAGAAGCATAATCTTTGGCTAATTGGTATTGTTGGTCCTCTTTTAGCGCCAGCACCAACTGGCGGTTGAGGGTCAAAGTTTGCTCTTCTTGGTAAACTGTCACAAATAGACCAGCTGCCTGATGGTAGTGTTCCTGGTTAAATTCGGCCTCAGCCTGGTCTTTGATTTCAATCAATGTCTTTTCCAAGTGAAACTCCTTTTACTCTAATAAGGCAACTTGCGCCTCTATTCTAACAAAGAAAAAAGGCCCTGACGGGTCTTTTTTCAAAATGATTGATAACTATTACTGCCAATTGCTGCAAATGCCAATGTCAGGAATTAACCCCGTTTAACCACCTAAAATTTTAATTATTGGTTGACAGCTTGTTGCTTGGCTTGTTGTTGCTTGGCTTGGTTCTTTTGACCCTTGCCCTTATTTCCCGGATTCTTGGGCTTATTTTGCTTTACTTGATTATTTTGTTTCTTTTGGTTGTTACCTTGTCCCGACTTTTTTTGACCCTTTTTTTGGTCTTTATTCCCGTTGGTCTTCTTCCCCTTTTGACCAGCAGTTTCTTGCCCCTTTGAATGGTGTGGTCGGCGGTTTTGGTTGACTTCCATCACCACGGGCATTACCATTGGCCGGCGACGAGTTTCATTAAACAAGAAACGAGACAATGATTCCCGAACACCATTCTTAAGTTCATTCCAGTCAAAGGCTTTCGCATTCTTCAAATAGTCTTCAATGGCATCAATCGTCAGCTTACCAGCCTCCTTCATCAAGTCGCGGTTTGCCTTAACATAAACAAAACCCCGAGACGTCATCTTTGGCTTTGAAACAACCTTGCGCTTCTTGCGATCAATTGTTACGACTGTGACAAAGACACCATCTTCAGATAAAATCCGACGATCACGAAGAACGACATTACCGATGTCATTCAAAGAATCACCGTCAATCATGGTTTCCCCAATCGTAAAGCCACCCTTCTTTTCAAAAGTTTGGCCATCATAAACGTACTGATCACCACGCTTAGCCATGATAATTTTTTTTGCTGGAATATCGACTTCCTCGGCGGCAGTTTTTGCCGTCACCATCACTCGGAATTCACCGGAAACAGGGAAGAAAAATTCTGGCTTCATGAAATTAATCATCATCTGCACGTCTTCAGCTGATCCGTGACCAGATGACCGTAAATCAGCTGAAATCTGTTTGACGTCGGCTCCTTGTTGGAAGAGCAAGTTTCGTGTTTGGGCCACATAAGACTCAACAGCAAAAGACGGTGTTGTTGCAATAAAGACTAAATCAGCAGCGCCCAAGCTAATATTAGGATTTTCACCTTTAGCCATCTTGTGCAAATTTTTAACGGGTTCGCCCATTTTACCGGTTTCCAAAACAACGATTTGGCCTGCCGGCAATGTCTCTAAATCTTTCAAATCAGCAAAAAGTTCTTCCTTTGGCAATGGCAAATTCAACTTTCCCAAATTCAAAGCAGCATGAACGATTTGTTCCACATCTTGCCCAGAAAAAATCAAGCGACGATGAGTCTTGGCCGTAGCGTCAATAACCTGCTGGACACGCTGAATATTAGAAGCGACCACAGCGACAATAATTCGCTTGCCTTTGGCAGCCACAAAGCTGTCTTCAACATACTGATGAATCTTCTTCTCGCTCACCATTGGCTTGCCAATATCTTCAGTTCCGGCCGCATCAGCTAACAATGCCAAAACTGGCTTAGCACCAATTTCAGCCAAACGAGCATAATTTGTTTGATAAGAATCTTCTGCTGTTTGGTCAAACTTAAAATGACCAGTATAAACAATCTGACCCTCATCCGTTCCCAAAACGACTCCTAAAGCTTCGGGAATGGTATGCGTGGTATTGAAGAATGAAACCTTAACGGCACCAAAATCAATTTCAGTATTTTCATTAACCACGTGAAAATCATCAAAAGCCTTTAAATCAGCTTCTGCTTGGATGGCTAATTTCGCCAAAGCAATGGTCAAGTCAGAACCAAAAATTGGCACCTGCAGCTGTTGCAACAAGTATGGCAAAGCACCAATCGAATCTGCATGACCGTGTGTCAAAAAGATTCCAGCAATTTTTTCTTGGTTATTAACGAGGTACTCAAAATCAGGGATGACAACGTCAATCCCGAGTTGTTCCGTCTCGGGGTACTTGAGTCCGGCATCTAAGATGAAAATTTCATCGTTGACCGAAACGGCATACATGTTTTTGCCGTTTTCACGCACTCCCCCAAAGGGAATTATTCTTAAATCTGTCATGTTCTATCCTTTTGTCGTTACTACTTTTTTAAAGCGAATCATCTTGAAAAGGCAGCTTGGATTATTGGCCTCTTCTTGTCTCGATTTCAATTACATCTAGTTTAACATAAAATCCCCTAGCTTGGGCAAAAGCGACCCGATTCAACGCAAAAATTGGCAAAAAAATTAGAAAATGCACATCAAAAAAAGAAAAAGCCCAAGCCTGAAACGGCTTGGGCTGAAAATAAAAATCAGACTTAGAATATTCTAAGTCTGATTTGATAGGCGTTCATTAAAATTAACGTTCAACCTTAACAGTTGTTTCAGTTGTTGCTGCTGTACGTTCCTGAACCAAGACAGAACCTTGTTCCAAGGCCTGCTTTGCTTGGTCAGCCAACTTAGCAAAAGTATCAAAGTCAGATACGGCCAAATCAGCCAACATCTTACGGTTCAATTCGACACCAGCCATGTTCAAACCGTGCATCAACTTTGAGTATGACAAACCATTCATCCGGGCTGCCGCGTTAATCCGAGCAATCCACAACTTACGGAAGTCGCGCTTGCGGTTCTTACGATCACGGTAAGCGTACAAGTATGACTTGTAGACTTGTTGCTTAGCAACCTTATAATTGATGCGACGTTGGCCACGGTAACCCTTAGCCAACTTAATAAACTTTTTGCGACGTGCGCGTGAAACTGTACCACCCTTAACTCGCATGGGTAATTCCTCCTAAATAGTATTAATTAAACGACCCTTTAAATTAGAGGGTAGACAACAACTTGGCGTACTTCTTGATGGTTGTCTTATTCATCATCCGAGTACCACGTAATTGACGACGTTGCTTCTTTGTCTTACCGTGGAAACGGTGTGATGTGTAAGCTGAGGCTGACTTAAAGCCACCCTTAGCTGTCTTCTTGAAACGCTTTGCTGAAGCGCGGTGAGTCTTCATCTTGGGCATGAGTCCATATTCTCCTATCGTTTTTCAAGTATCTAGCGACCGGTCAAAATGAATCGTGCTTAACCCTTTTTAGGAGCTAAGACCAAAAACATCTGGCGACCATCCATCTTAGCACGTTGTTCAACCTTGGCAATATCGTCCAATTCGTTGGCCATTCGTTCTAAGACTTCGCGTCCAATATCTTGGTGAGTAATCATCCGGCCACGGAAACGCAAGTTCAACTTCACCTTGTTTCCCTTTTCAAGGAACTTAATGGCAGCTTTCTTCCGCGTTTCGAAATCACCAGAATCAATCACTGGTGACATCCGGACTTCCTTCACCTGGACAACCTTTTGGTTCTTGCGTTGTTCTTTTTGACGCTTTTGCGCTTCGAACTTGGCCTTTCCCCAATCCATGATTTTGGCAACAGGTGGTACAGCATTGGCCTGGACAAGCACCAAATCTTGTCCCAAGTCATCGGCAATGTTTTGTGCATCACGCGTTGACATTTCCTCTTGCTTACCGTCATGAATTAATAGAACCCGACTTGCTCGGATATTATCGTTGACTAAATCAACTTGTCGTGGTTGACGTGCTATGGCTAGGTACCTCCAAAAATTTTGTTGTGAACAACGAAGAAAAAAATGGGCAAACCGAAGTTCACCCACTTTACCTGACTGTACAAAAAGTACAACGTGTATCTGCCTAGCAACAGCAATCGTCACGAGGCGAGAAGCGGGTGCTCCTACTTGTTCAACAATCAATACTATACGCACTTTTCATCTTTAAGTCAAGACTTTTCTAATTTTTATTCAAGCTCAATCGTGCTGGCTACCTTCAACAGCCAAATTAGCCAATAAGCGATCACCAAAGTGATAAACAACTAAAATCGCAAACTGAGCAGCCGCAAAAAGCAGGACAAAGGCAACCATGTGGGCCGAAACGGCATCCTGTGTATTGGCCAGTACAAACTTAAAGTTTGTAAAGACATCCCAAGAATTTAGCCGCAAGAACCGTCCCAGATAAATACCAATGGACGACACCAGTGAAACAATGGCCAAAAGCACCAAGACGGTTAACCCGCTTCTTTTAATAAAGAACTTTTGAATTAGTAATTCCAATGAAAGAATGCCTAGATAAACACCAATAAAAATCCCAGCTGATAAAACTGAATAATTAAAATACTGATAACGAACGTCCAATGAATCGCTAATATATTGCAAATGAATAAAATCCGTGATCATATACATGGTATTTGGGAAAAACAACAACCAGAGAAAGGAAAAAAATGCTTGTAGCAGCTTCGATTTAAAAATGAGCACCAACAAGGCGAAGTCCAATGGCAACAAAGCCAAAAAGACGTTCCACATTAAGAAGTCAAAATGGGTTGGCGTCACTAAAACGAACAAAATAAAGGCCAAGACGACCAGGTGAACAACTAGCATATTCATTACATTTCGTTTCGTCATCGCGTTTTTGTACCCCATTACATTCGTTTGACTCCCCCTTTAAACGCCAAGAGAAGAGATAATTTAATATCATCTATTTTAACAGAACTAAGGCCGTTCGTTAAGCCTTTTTAGCCGATTATTTCAAAGATTTTACAAGGAAAAAAGATTCCACCAGTTGACATTCCCTTATAAATTAGATAAACTTAACAGGTTGATAAATTGAACCGAAAGGAGGTGCCAGCATGGCTACCCCATCAAACAAAAATTCTAAGTCTCACAAGCGTAACCGCCGCGGACACATCGGTTTGAATGTGCCAAACATTGTTTTGGACAAGACTACTGGTGAATACCGCGTTGCTCATCGCGTCTCTCCATCAGGGATGTACAACGGTAAGCAAGTGACCGAAAATAAGTAAGTTTTAAAAACCTCACTCTGTGTAGTGAGGTTTTTTTGTGACCAAATCAGTGCCCAATTCCTTGCTTTCATCACTTTTTCGATGCTGATTTCGTTATAATAGAACTGATACCCCTTTGAAGGAGGAAAGACAATGCCCCTTGATGGCCTCTTTGTCCATTCGTTGGCCAAAGAATTAAATGAACAACTCGCTGGTGGCCGTATTACGAAAATTCACCAGCCTTACCCGAACGAGATCATAATGGTCGTTCGCAATAATGGTCAGAACTATCCGGTCTTGCTTTCGGCTAACCCAGCCTATGCCAGAGCCCAAGTGACTCGAATTCCCTATCAGAATCCGGCTACGCCGCCCAATTTTGCGATGTTCTTGCGTCGTAACTTAGAAGGAGCCCGGTTAAGTTCGGTTGCACAGGTAGAAAATGACCGAATTCTTCACTTCTCGATTAGTACACACGATGAACTGGGCGATGATCAAACACTGATTTTAACGATTGAAATGATGGGTCGGCATTCAAACCTCTTTTTAGTTCGAGAAAAAGATCAGCGCATTTTGGAACTAATCAAACACGTCCCAGCTGACCAAAACCGTGTCCGGTCATTGATTCCCGGTGCGACCTATACCCTGCCCCCTGCCCAAAATATGACCAATCCATTTGGCCAAGATTTGACGGCTTTGGCTAAAATTTTACTAGACATGGACAAGGTTGACTGGCCAAAAGCCATTCAGCAAACCTACCAGGGATTTGCCACTCTTTCAGCCAAGAATTTGGCCAAGCATTTGGAAACTGGGGCAAATGCCATGCAAACAGCTCAGGACTGGTTGGCTCATTTCGACTCACCACAGCCGACCCTTTATCAAGTAGACAACAAATATACCTTTGCCGCTTTTGATTGGGATTCTGAACAAGCAGGCCAGCCTTATGATACACTCGGTGATTTATTGGATGCCTACTTCCAGGGTCAGGCGGAAGCCGACCGCGTTAACCAGCAGGCCGGGACCTTAGTTCGCCTGGTTAAAAACGAATTGAAAAAAAATCAAACCAAGGAAAAAAAGCTCCAACAGACCCTGACAGATTCAAAAAATGCTGAAAGCTTTAAGGTCAAGGGCGACTTGCTGATTACTTATCCGCACCTCGTTCATAAAGGCATGCATTCGGTTGAAATCGAAAATTACTATGACAATAACCAGTTACTGACTATTGACCTCGACCCACGCTTTGACGGTTTACAAAATGCCAACCGTTATTTCCGTAAGTACCGTAAGCTCCGCTCAGCCAAGGACTATGTCTTAGAGCAGCTGAAAACTACTGCAGCAGAAATTGACTACTTTAATCAAATCGCTAGCCAATTGGCAGTGGCTTCGCCCAAAGACGTTGCTGACATCAAGGTTGAATTGATTGAACAGGGCTACCTACGCGAAAAAGTCAAGATCAAGACCAAGGGAAAACAGACGAAAAAACCAAAACATGTTTTATCTGCTCCCGACCAATTTACGGCTAGTGATGGCACGCTGATTGAGATTGGCAAAAACAATCTCCAAAATGACAAATTGTCCCTAAAAAAGGCTAACCGCCAGAACATCTGGCTGCACGTACAGAAGTTACCTGGTTCTCATGTCATTATCCATTCTGACAATCCATCACAAGAAACCATCGAAGAAGCTGCTAAATTAGCTGCTTATTTCTCAAAGGCCCGCGATTCAGCCAATGTGCCCGTTGATTACTTACCAGCAGGAAAATTGCGGAAGCCAAACGGCGCCAAACCCGGTTACGTTATTTTTGAAGGCCAATCGACTACTTACGTCACACCTGACCCACTTTTAGTGCAAAAATTGAAACATTCGTGATAAAATAGACTTATTCTGAATCATGTAAGGAGTAAGTAATATGCATTTCATCAAAGAATTCAAGGCCTTCATTAATCGTGGTAATATGATTGACCTAGCAATTGGGGTAATCATTGGTGGTGCTTTCTCTGGTTTAGTCAAATCATTGACAACAAACCTGATTAACCCCTTGGTTGGCTTTTTCACTGGTGGGGGAAACGACTTAAACAGTTTAAAGTGGGTTCCCTACAAGCACCTGACATTCAAATATGGCGCCTTTTTGAATGATGTTATCAATTTCTTGATTACAGCCTTTGTTGTTTTTCTTCTGATTAAGATCATCAGCAAGTACATTATTAAGCCAAAGCAAAAACCCGCACCAGCTCCAAGCGATGAATTGCTTGTACTTCAAGACATCAAAAAGATTTTAGCTGATCAACAGCAAACAACCAACGCCCAAACTACAGCAACAGATGGAACTGACTCACAATCCCAATCTACTAGCAATCAATAAAGTAGATAAAAAAGCCTGTCTTTAAAAGACAGGCTTTTTTATCCGGGTAATTAACGGATTGCCTTCAAAGCATCATCAATCTGACCCAGGACAATTTCTTGATTTTTTGGATCTTCCAAATCATACTGCTGCAAGTTAACCTTAATCTTTGGTGATTGGTCATAAGAGTCAAACCACCCCTGATAAGCTTCCCACATCTTGCGGTAGTAGGCCTTCAATTCATCATTACCATCAAACTGTTCGTAATCTCGGCCACGCTTCTTAATTCGAGCCAAAATTGTCTCAAAATCGGCATCAGCATAAACCATCAAATCGGGCGCCTTCTTCGGCAAAGCATGCAGTTCGTCCATCATGCGCGTCAATAAATTATGATAAACGTCCATTTCCATATCAGAAATATTGCCGTCCTTATGGTTTTCCTCTGTAAAGAGTTCATCTTCATAAATTGACCGATCCAAAACATTGTTATCATCAGCCAACGCCTTTTTAATCATCTCAAAACGACGGTTTAAGAAAAAAATTTGGAGCAAAAAACCATACTGCTTTGGATCCTTGTAATACAGTGGCAAAACCGGATTATCCCCTACTGGTTCAAAAAAGGCCTGCGTTTCAAAATGGTCTGCAATCAAACCAGTCAACGTTGTTTTCCCAACACCAATCATTCCTGCTGTAATAATCACCATACATGCTCCTCTGTTTTGTTACCATGGCCTTCCCTCATTGCTGAAAAGAAAACCCCAGCTTGCGCTCTTGTGACAAACGGTTGCTTACACCGCATTTAACCAGTTCTTTATGCTGAAACTAGCAGGGCCAGAGCTTTTGAAATCAGCTCCTCTGTCTTGCCCTTTTCGCCGGCCAAGGCCTTCTTGACCTTTTTAATATCCTTTTGGGCATAACCCAAGGCTTCCAAAGCCGCCATGGCATCGGCCAGATTTTGGCTATCACTGGCAACCAAGCGAGCAGAATCTGACAGGTCAAGGCCTAAGCGAAGCTCTTGATCTTGAGCTAAGTTCGCAAAGTCCGCCATTTTCCCCTTCAAATCCAGGATAATCTGTTGCGCGGTTTTCTTTCCCACCCCGGGAAACTGCGTCAAATAGCCAACTTCATCTTGGTCAATGGCTGCCACCAAGGAAGCTGGGTCTGCACCAGCTAGGATTGCCAAAGCTGATTTAGGCCCAATGCCTGAAACATTTAACAACTTGTTAAACAGTCCCTTTTCCGTCATCGAGGCAAAACCATAAAGGGTTAACTCCGTTTCACGAACAATTTGTTCGACGAAAACTTGGGCTTCCTGGTCAACAGTGTAGTGATAGGAATTCGCCGGAAAAATCTTGTAGCCAATACCATCTTTGCTTTCTAAGACGATATAACCTGGCCAAACCTGGGTAATCACGCCCCGCAAATATTCATACATAATAACTCCTGGATATCTATTTTACCGTAAAGCAGATTACGGAACTAAGTTAATTTTTTGCTTTTTCGTATCAAAATAGCCAACTTCATCATTGCTAGCATCGGCCCAAGATTCAAACTTCATGAACTTAGCATTGGTAATGATACGCTTCGTCGTATCAGGGAAGAGACAGGTAATAATCGTAATTTTTGCCTTATCGTCATCACGGTCATCAGGATTCAAAACAGAGCCATCATTCTCATCAACACCAACCTGACCGGTAATCTGGTAAGTAAAGACCCCATCACCATTAGCCAGGTAGATTGACTGACCATTTAACCAGCTTGAATTTCCCGCTTGACCATTTTGATAATAAGGTGCATTTTGATTAAGTTTCTGTTGTAAAGCCGAAAAGGCTGTATAACCATTATCCCAATTATGAGCAGCTAACGTATAGTTTCCCTGTCCCATTGTTGGTACAGGGGTACCTTTTTGTGCCGTATTAGCCCCTACATTCAAGGCAACGGCTGAATAGGCATTATCGTAAATTGGTAGTAAAATCGATAACTTGGGAATCGCCACAAAGCCTTGCTTTGTTAATCCTTTAGCGCTTTGATCTTGAGCACTAATTTTGCCGGCAATCTGTTGTCGATCATTTTGACTATAAATTTTTGTTTGACCAAACAGCTGTTTTGGCACCGTTTTTACTGGACTTAATGCGGGCTGTGATTCAGCCCAACGATAGCCCAACAAAGCAATTATTCCGATAATTATTAACCAAAGCAGGCGTTGCACCCACTTCCTCATGCGGTCAGTCATTTGGCTGCATCCTCCTGACAGTTTTTCGTTGTCTCATGATACTGATTTTTTTAGTAAAAATCAGCATTAAACCGTTTGACTTAATGCCACTATTATAGCATAAAAACAGATTGGTCTAGCCGGTCCCGTTTGACCTAAAAAACGTAGTTTCAGCACTAAAAAAAAAAGCAATCATTCGATTGCTTTTAAATGTTGATTAATAAACCAACGGCTCATTTGTACCAATTACTTAGTAAAAATCAATGACTAGTTTTCCCTCTGCTTAAAGGATATTAGCTAAAATAGTCTTCAAAACCCCATCATTGTTGGAATCAGCAACCGCTTCCTCAAACTCGTAAGTAAAGAGTTCAGAATCGGCATTCGGCATCACGAAGGGATGACCAACCAATTGCAACATTTCCAAATCATTCAAGCCATCACCAAAAGCGGCCATCTCTTCTGGCGCAATACCTAGCTGATCGCCTAAATCCTTTAAGGCCACACCCTTGTTCACAGCTGGATTGACTAAGTCGACGGCACCATAACCCGAAGTTGTGACGTGGATTGGCAGCTGATGGTTATTAACCGCTTCCATGAAAGGACGTTCAAAGTCTGGTAGATCGACCGTCATCTTCAAAATTGGTTCGTTAATTTCACTCAAATTATCCACAATCTTCAAATCCTGGAAATATTGCTGTGCCTTACGGTCACCATACCCCAAAGCGGCCATTTCTTTCAGCATAAATGCCTGGGTGACGCCAGTAAAGACTAAGCCCATTGAGACTCTGTCGCGATTAGCTAAAACGGTTTCCACAATTGGCTGAAAAACGGCCGGCTCAATTGGGTAAGTCTTCATAATCTCACCCTCTTCAACGACTTCAGCGCCATTGTTAGCAATCAATATAAAGTCCTGGTTAGCCCCAGCAAAGTATTTGGCCACCTTATCTGGATGATTACCTGTTGCGACCACAAAGGTTACATTCTTTTTCTTGGCTAAATCGACCATTACCTGATAAGCCTGGCGGTCAAAACTCTTGTCCGCTCGTAAAAAGGTGGCGTCTAAATCAGTTGCAATTAGTTTAATCGTCATCATTTTCCTATCTGTAGCTACGTTCCATAACTGGGGTATGTCGCCTCTTTTTCTACCATAGGCAATGACTGCCACCGGTCACCTACTATCGTATCGTTTCACTAACAACAGGCACTAATTATTTTTTGCCACGTTTCTTCTTTAACTTCTTCATCTTCCGGGCTGCTTGCTTCATGGCAAAATTTTGAACCTTTTGGCCAAAGTTGCCACTTGGCATACCACCACCCATGCCCCCCATCATTTGAGACATGTCCATTCCGGTTTGCCCCATCATGGATTCCATGCCGGAGAAGTTTCCGTTTGAAGCTTGGTTCATCATTTTGCGCATCTGGTCGAATTGCTTAATCATCTTGTTGACTTCCACAATTGGCCGCCCTGCACCCGCTGCCAAACGACGACGGCGAGATGGATTCAACAAGTCGGGATCTTCCCGTTCAGCCTTCGTCATTGAGGAGATAATCGCTTCCATATGGGCAAACTGCTTGTCATCAATTTGCAGGTTCGCTAAAGCTGGATTTCCGGCCATTCCAGGAATCATCTTCAGTAAGTCTTCCATTGGTCCCATGTTTTGAACCTGGTGCAGCTGGTCGATAAAGTCATTGAAGTCAAAAGTGTTCAGGCGCATCTTTTCAAGCTGCTCGGCCTGCTTCTTTTCGTCCACTTCTTGCTGAGCCTTTTCGATAAAGGTCAGCATATCCCCCATGCCCAAAATTCGTGAAGCCATTCGGTCTGGGTAAAATACATCCAGGTCGGTTGGCTTTTCACCTTGACCAACGAATTTGATTGGCTGACCCGTGACATCACGAATTGATAAGGCAGCACCACCACGGGTATCACCATCCAACTTAGTTAAAACGACACCGGTCAAGTGCAACTCGTTGGCAAAGCCTTGGGCTGTTTCAGTTGCGTTCTGTCCGGTCATCGCATCGACCGTCAAGAGCACTTCATCTGGTTGAGCAATCGTTTCGATGTCCTTCAACTCAGCCATCAATTCGGCATCAATTTGCAAACGACCGGCCGTATCAATCAAGACATAATCATTTTTGTTTTCCTTGGCCTGGGCTAACCCAGCCTTGACGATTTCACGTGGATCAACATCTGTCCCCTGTGAAAAGACTGGAACCTCCAAATCTTTTCCCAAGATTTCCAACTGATCAATGGCGGCTGGACGATAAACATCGGCTGCAATCAAAAGTGGACGAGCGTTATTTTCGCGCTTTAACTTATAAGCTAATTTGGCAATGGTGGTCGTTTTACCAGCCCCTTGCAAACCAGCCATCATGATGGTTGTCGGAATCTTTTCTGATTTATTGAGTGGAACCGCTTGGTCCCCCATCAAGGCTGTTAACTCCTCATTAACAATTTTGATAACCTGTTGGGCGCCATTCAGCCCTTCCAGGATTTCTTGGCCCTTCGCCCTTTGGCGAATTTGGTCGATGAACTTCTTCACTGTCGAGTAAGAAACATCGGCTTCCAGTAAGGCTAAACGGATTTCACGAAGAGAGGCCTGTAGGTCTTCTTCTTTAATCTTGCCCTGACCGGTTAGATTTTTCAACGTCTTGGAGAGGCGCTGTGTCAAGTTTTCAAAAGCCATGATTGCTTGGCCGGGCCACTTCGGGACTCCGGCTTCCTCCTTAATTAATTTCTTGGTTAACCAGTTGGTCTAAAATTTGCTTTAAATGTTGATCGTTTTGATAGTGCTCGGCAACGTAATCCAGCAAATCCTGTTCTTGCGCCTGCCGGTGGACTGAATCCTTGTAGAGCCCTAAAACGGCCTCGTAGTGTTCCAAAGAATCAACGCCACGCTTCAAGTTATCCGAAACGGCTTGCCGGCTAACAACTTCGGCCTCGGCAATCTCAATGATGGAATAATCATCCTCAAAATATGCCCGCAAGTAATTTTGTTGCTTAACCGTCAATAACGGTCCATAAAACGGTAATAAAGCATTCACCTGATTTTTTTTGTCTAAATCCATCGCCTAGACCAAGTCCTTGAACATACCATAAACAAAGTCCTCAGCCGAAAAGACGCGTAAATCAGTTGCCTTTTCACCAAAGCCAATCCATTTGACTGGCAAATGTAGGCTGTCACGAATGGCAAAAACAATACCACCTTTAGCTGTCCCATCCATCTTAGTTAAGACAATCCCGGTCACATCAGAAGAGTCCTGGAACAACTTGGCCTGTTGCAAAGCATTTTGCCCCGTCGTTGCATCCAAAACCAGCAGAACCTCTTGTGGGGCATCTGGCAAGACCTTCTTAACAACTCGATTGATCTTGGCTAGCTCTTGCATCAAGTTGACGTTATTTTGTAAGCGACCGGCCGTATCAACGAACAAGACATCATAGTGCTCCTCTTTGGCTCGTTCAACCGCCGTATAGACAACAGAAGCCGGATCGGCCTTTTCAGGCCCAGCCACAACCGGTACATCAGCCCGGTTACCCCATTCCTGCAGTTGCTTCACCGCACCCGCACGGAAGGTATCCGCTGCTGCCAAAAGGACCTTTTTACCTTCTTTTTGATAGGCTGAAGCTAATTTCCCCACGGTCGTCGTTTTGCCGACACCATTTACTCCAACAAAGAGAATCACGGTTGGTTGACCTGCTGGTGCAAAATGCATGGATTGATCTTCATTTTGACCTTGAGCGTCATATTGTGCCACCATCTGTTCAATAATCAAAGAACGAATTTGGCCCTTATCCTTAATATTTTGCACCTTAACAGCTTCACGAACTTGGTTGGAAATTTGAATTGCCAAATCAAAGCCTAAATCAGCCCCAATTAAGGTATCTTCCAACTCCTCAAAGAAGTTTTCATCAACCGAACGGAAGTTGGCTAAAAAGCGGTTAAATCGGTCAGCAAAGCCCTGACGAGATTGCTTCAAGCCGCGGTCATAGACCTCCTGGTTGGATTGCTCGTCTTGGCCTTGGTCCGCGTTTTGATCTTGCTTTTGCCCTTGGTCCTGACTCTGCTTATGCTCAGCAGTGACAGGTTGATCAAATTCACGTTCGTTGTCACTATCCTCTGTAAGCACTTGAGCAGACTCTTGGTCAGCTTTGTCTTTGTCAGCCCCTGCCGGTCCGGTTGTTTCAGTAGCTGTTTTTGTAGCGGGCTGGTCCTGTTGATCCTCTGTTACTGCCTTTGCTCTTTTCTCGGCCGGCTGATCTTGATTTGCATCAGTTAACTGCTTTTCTGAGTCTCTTGCTGTTGACTCAGGTGCTGTCTGCTGACCAACTTCGGCCGACTGATTTTCCTGAGCTTCCTTCTTTTTCTTAAAAATATCAAAAAGTCCCATAGACTACTCTCCTATGTGATTAAGCGAGTTGTTGGTGTGCCTCTTCCAGGTTAACCGCGACCATCTTTGACACCCCTGCTTCTTGCATTGTAACACCATACAAGATTTTAGCAGCAACCATCGTTCCCTTGCGATGCGTGATCGTGATGAATTGGGTATCGCCAGCAAAATTTTTCAAATAAGCCGCAAAACGGTCGACGTTCGCCTCATCCAAGGCTGCCTCAGCCTCATCCAAGACGGCAAATGGTACAGGGCGAACCTGCAAAATCGCAAACAACAACGAAATGGCAGTCAAGGCCTTTTCACCACCAGATAACAACGACATTTGCTGGAATTTTTTGCCAGGCGGTTGCGCCTTAATGTCAATTCCAGTCGTTAGCAAGTGTTCTGGGTCGGTCAACTCAATTTGGGCCTGGCCACCCGCAAACATCTTCGTAAAGACATCTGAGAAATTAGCTGCAATGGCATCAAAGGTTTCCTGAAAACGAATCTGAACCTCTTGGTCCATCTCATCGATTGTATCCTGCAGGGTCTCCTTGGCTGCCTTCAGATCTTCTGCTTGGCTGGTCAAGAAGTCGTGGCGATCTTTAATTTCATCATACTCCTGGATGGCCGCGATGTTCACTGGCCCCAGTGCATCGATGGCCTTCTTGGTCTCAGCCAAGGTTTGGTCAACTTCTTGGTCAGACAAATCAGAAGCAACCACGTCATTCTCTGATTCTACGGTCAGGCCATAGGTCTGGCGCAACGTTGCAATTTGCTTAGCCAGGCGTTCTTGGCTACTTTGCAAACGATGATTAGCAGCTGACTGGTCAACAACCTCGTTATTCAACTCTTCTTGGGCCAAGGCAAGTTTTTCTTCCTCTTCCTTGACCGTCGTTGATAATTTGGCCCATTGATCAGCTAACAAATCAGCCTTTTCCTGGGCCGTTGTTAAGGCAGTCGACAAATCAGTGACCGCCTGACTCAGTTCTTCAGCGCTCTTTGCCTGGTCGAGGTTTTCCTGCATCTGCCCAGCCTGCTCTTGCAGTGACAATAAGTGGTCTTGCCCCTTTGTCAAAGTTTCGGTCAAGCGGTGCTGATTTTCCTCCTGAGCCGAACGCTGAGCGGAAACTTTCGCGAGTTCTGCCTGGAATTCGGCTTTTTGGCCCTGATAAGCTTGTTGGTCCTTAGTTAACTGGTCCAACTCGGCGGTCAAATCAGCGGTGTTCCCTTCGATTGTCCCCTTCTTATCCTCATTTTCAGTCAATGCCGTTTGGGCCGCTGCCTGTTCCTGTTCAGCGTCCTCTTTAGCAACCTGCAAATCTGCTAGATCCAAAGATAGGGTTTGCACGCTGGTTTGGTGGCGATCAACGGTATCCTTTAAGCTGGCCAATTCATAATCAACTTGCTGCCCCTGGGCAACAAAGTCTCGACTTTGTTGCATCAAGTCCGCCAATTTTTCTTGCCAGGTGTTGACCTGATTTTGGCTTTGATTACGCTTTTCAGCCAGGTCGGCAACCAGCCCCTGTTGCTTGGCTAACGCCGCTTCTTTTTCCTTTAAATCAGCCTGCCGGGACAGAACAGATGGCCCTTGACGAAAGTTAGCACCACCAGTAATAGAACCACCGGCATTGACCAACTGACCGTCCAATGAAACAACTCGCAAACGATTTTGACAAGCCCGAGCAACCTGGGTAGCCGCCGCCAAATCTTCAACAACCAAGGTTGTCCCCAGCAATGAAGAGAGGATATTTTCCATCCCAGCCGGCACGGAAACTAAGTCAGTAGCTAAGCCAATATAGCCATTTTCACGGCTAGCAGCGGCTATGTCACGGGCCTGACGAGGGCGAATGGTATCAATCGGCAAAAGGGTTACCCGACCCTTTTTGTTTTTAGTCAGGTAGGCAACAATCGACTTAGCCGTTTGAGTCGTGTCCACTACAATTTGCTGTAACGCCCCACCCAAGACAGTTTCAATCGCCTTCGTGTAGGATTTTGGAACCGTTAACAATTCCGCAACGACGCCCTTGATGCCTGGAAAGTTTTGCCGCACAGCAGGCACCATCAGGTTCTTAACACCCTGATAAAAACCAGCATAATCATCTAATGAAGCTTCTGCCTGATAACGCGACCGCTGCTGATCGAGGGCATAGGCCGCCTCTTGCCAACTTTTTTGTTGATCCTGAGCCGCTACCTTGGCATCTGCTAAAGCATTCTTTGCCTGTGCCACTTGGTCCTCAAAAGGATTTTCACCAGTCGTTTGGTCTGGATGTTCTTTTTGATAAGCTGCCAAGGCACTTTCTGCCGCTTTTAAATCATCCTGGGCCTTTGTCATCGCCGTCTTTTTCAAAGCTAACTGTGCTTCCGTTTGGGCCAAGGCTTTTTCTTGATAAGTCAGCTTATTATGTAAGGAAGCAATCGCTTGCATCGTGGTCACATAAGCATTGCGGTTTTCAGCCAGTTCATTTTGCACTGCATCAACCTTGGTGGCACCATGCTCCTGGTCAATTTGCTTGATAGTCTGTTTTAATGATTGTTCTTGGTCGACTAAGGCCGCCAGTTGCTTTTGTACCTGAGTTAACTCAGCCTGCGTTTTTTCGACTTGAACCTGTTCGTCTTTTTGTTGATCAACTAAATGGGCTAAATCACGAACCAGTGTGGCCTGCTCTTGTGAGGCCAGCTTCTGATTCCCAATCAACCGTTCTTTTTCCTGAGCCTTGGCAACAATCTCTGCCTGTAAGCTGTCACGGTCGTGCTGGATAGCCTCTAATTGGCCACGACTTTGACCAAGATTATCCTGAATTAAGCTCACCTGTTTTTGCTGATAAGCAACAGCTTCCTTGGTTTTACCGGCCTCCTGACTTTGTTCAGCCACTTGTCCCTGCAGCAACAAAATCGATCGGGTCAATCGCACCTGGTCTAATTTTTCAAAACTTTCGCGCTTAACCAAATAGTCTTTGGCCTTGAGAGCCTGGTCAGCCAAAGGGTTTAATCGCCCCTCTACTTCAGCAATAATATCATCAACACGGTCCAAGTTATCTTCCGTGGCAGCCAAGTCCTTTTCGGCCTTGTCCTTATTTTGCTTGTACTTATAGACGCCAGCGACTTCTTCAATGATTCCCCGTCGTTCTTCCGGCTTCGCTGAAAAAATCTTTTCAACCTGACCTTGGGAAATAATTGAAAAGCCATCCCGACCAAGACCGGTATCCATAAAGAGTTCATGGATATCCTTGAGCCGGCATTCCGTCCCGTTTAATTGATACGAGGATTCTCCTGTCCGGTACAACCTTCGAGTAATTCGAATTTCGGTAAAATCAGAAGCAATATAATGATCAGCATTGTCAAAGGTAATCGAAACTTCCGCCCGGTTTAAGGGTTTGCGGTTCTTTGTTCCACCAAAAATGACATCGGCCATTTTATTGCCTCGCAAATCTTTAGCCGACTGTTCCCCCATCACCCAACGGATGGCTTCAATAATATTTGATTTTCCAGAACCATTTGGACCAACAATCCCAGTCATTCCCTGCTGGAAGTCAATCACGGTTTTATTGGCAAAAGACTTAAAGCCAATAATTTCCAGTGTCTTTAATTTCATGGGCGCTTTGTATACTCTTGTGTGTTATTTGGCGGTTAAATCTTGATAAGCTTTTTGTGCGGCCGCCTTTTCCGCATCCTTGATGGATTGTCCTGACCCATAAGCCAAAGTCTTGCCATCAACCGCAACGAAAACTTCAAAGAGCTGACTGTTATCTTCGTTACGGATTTCATTTTCAATTTGATAAGTAATGTCAACGGACCCCTGAGCTTGCAACTTTTCTTGCAAGCGGGACTTAAAGTCAATAAATTGGTCAAAGAAGTTTTCATCAATGGCTGCAAAGACCGTCTGGTTCAACAAAGAAACGACGGCAGCCTGGCCCTGATCTAAGAACAAGGCGCCAATAAAGGCTTCCCAAATATCCTCCAAAAGTGAAGGACGTGACCGGGCACCATTCATTTCTTCACCTTTACCTAAACGAATGGCCTCGTTCAGGTGAATGACTTGGGCGAAGTGAGCAAAGGACTTTGTTTGAACCATGGTGATTCGCATTTCAGTCAATTGACCTTCATCCCAATCAGGATAGCGCTTAAAGAGGTATTCCGTCACCGTTGCCTGCATGATGGCATCACCCAAAAATTCGAGTCGTTGATAATCCCGGCCCTGTTCCTGAGGATGTTCATTCAAGTAATTGCGTTGGGTCAAAGCCTCTTGCAAAAGGTTTAAGTTATTAAAACTAATTTGAAACTTTTCTCTTAAAAAGTTACTAAAGTCAGATGGTGACAAGGTGTTTTCCTTTCAAAATTCAGTTGTTTTTATTATAACAGATTTTCAGGTCAGCTTTTGTTGCAAAAAAGGACAAAAAACCAAGGATCAGCGCTTTGGCTTACCTTGGTTTTTAACTTTTATTTTTCAGCTTCAACGACTTGAACAATTGAATCAACATAAGCGTTAACCAACTCTTCGGTTTTGGCTTCCGCCATTACTCGCACAATTGATTCCGTCCCAGAAGGACGGACCAGCACCCGGCCGTCACCGGCCATCTGCTTTTCAACCTGGTCAATCTTAGCCAGCAAGACTGGATTTTGCATCATTGCTTGCTTATCTGGCACCTTCACGTTCACTAATTTTTGTGGATATAGCGTTACATCGGCTGCCAATTCAGACAGTGATTGTCCCGTTTCCTTCATCACAAAGAGTAGTTGCAAAGCCGTCAACAAACCATCCCCGGTTTTAGCCCAGTCACGGAAAATAATATGACCAGACTGTTCCCCACCAAGGTTATCATCATCTTCAACCATCTTTTCCATTACGTAGCGATCGCCGACTTGTGTCTGGACAGATTTGATTCCTTGAGCTTCCAATGCTTTATAGAAACCAATGTTAGACATCACAGTTGAGACCACAGTTTGGTGCTTCAAACGACCCTGGTTATTCATAAAACGGGCAGTGATATACATAATTTTATCACCATCGACAATTTCACCGTTTTCATCAACGGCGATTAAACGGTCGCCATCCCCATCAAAGGCCAAACCAGCTGAGAAATCACCTTCTTTAACCATATCAATCAAAGCTTCTGGATGGGTCGAACCAACCTGGTCATTGATATTCAAGCCATCGGGTTCTGTCCCCATCGTCTTGAAATCAGCTCCCAAGTCTGCAAACAGACGTGGCAGAAGGTCAAAGGTTGCCCCATTGGCTCCATCTAAGGCTAACTTAAAGCCAGATAGGTCACTGGGAATCGTCTTTTGTAAGAAGGCCAAATATTTTTGAGCACCTTCTTGATAATGAGAAACAACACCCAGACCCTTAGCACTTGGTCGAGGTAATTGCTCATAGCCATCACCGTCTAAGAGGGTTTCAATTTCGTTCTCAAGTTCATCTGAAAGCTTAAAACCATCTCGACCAAAGAACTTAATCCCGTTATCAGCGGCTGGATTATGTGATGCGGTAATCTGAATTCCAGCATCTGCTTCCAACGCTTCAACCAAGTAAGCAACGGCTGGCGTAGTAATGACGCCTAAATTCAACACGTCAACACCCACAGAAAGCAAGCCAGCAATCAAAGCCTCTTGCAACATTTCAGAAGAAATTCGAGTATCTTGACCAACGATTACAACTGGGCGTCGATCAGGATTATCATTGTGGCGAGTTAAAATTGCCCCACCAGCACGACCGAGTTTCAAGGCCAATTCAGGTTTTAAACCTTCATTGGCAATGCCTCGGACCCCATCTGTTCCAAAGTATTTTAACTGCGATTCTGTCATTTTTTATTTATCTCCACTTATGGTTGGCCAATAATTTCAGCACAAACAAATCAGACCTTACGACTTCGGACTAATTGTCACCTGAACACTTTGATCCGACAGGCTATCAACGCCACTCGGTTTCGTCAGGCTCACGGTCTTGGTCACTTTGCTAGTAATATTGGACAGGTCCAGACTAACAGGCAAAGAATCAATGCTACTTAGTGTATCACTTGAACCAGTAATTGTCACGGCACTTGGGCTGAAGCTAATGTTAAAATTGTCCGTCGAACCGGCACTCGCCTGGCCTACTAAGCTCACTTTCTTAGTCGTCGAAGACGACCCACTCGTACTTGATTGTGAACTGCTACTGGAGCTTGCACTTGAACTCGATCCGGAACTAGAAATTGTCATTGACACTTGTGCCGTTTGCTGCGATAAGGTTACCTGAACAGCGTCGCCATTCTTATCATAAGCCGTCAATTTAGTCGATTGTGTGACGTTCGCTTTCGTACTTTTGTTTAGGGTCACATCGGCACCAACATGATCAACAGCATCCACGTTTTCTTTTGGTCCAGTGATTGTCACCGTCTTTGGATCAACCGTTGTGTTAGTTACCTGATAGCCAGAAGCAATCTTTGAGTCGTCATATTGAACTTGAACATCTTTCTTAGCAGAATCTTTTTCTGCCAAGGTAACTGTTACAGTCTGAGGACTAGCGGTCGCAGTCAACGACGAGCTGACACCAGTCAAAGCAACATTAACAGTATGTTGTCCAACTCCTAAACCACGCAAGTCAGCCACAGCTTGAATTTCATTATGATTTTGAG
The DNA here is from genome assembly GCF_058508565.1 of Fructobacillus sp. ESL1117. Taxonomy (NCBI): domain Bacteria; kingdom Bacillati; phylum Bacillota; class Bacilli; order Lactobacillales; family Lactobacillaceae; genus Fructobacillus; species Fructobacillus sp. ESL1117. Next base: position 565,079 of record NZ_CP196385.1, read on the forward strand.
CCGCAGTTACTAAGGCTGATGACCCCTGAAGGGTCACCCCAACAGAACTTGGCGCCCCGACAATGACATAATCTGAAGAATTAAATTGTACCGTCAAGGGTGACGTAATCGTTGCCTTTTTTTCTGGCAACAACGATGTATATTGGTTATTATTCGATCCCGAGTAGCTCGGCTTTGTTGACAAAACGTAAGCGGTAATTAAAAGTGCCAACAAAAATGAAAAGGCCACGTTCACGATCTTTGATGAAGTCCACTTACTCATAATTTCTTCCCCCGGAACAATTGTCCCAACAAGGATTTCTTGCTCTTCTTACCAACTGGATCAATCCACTGCTTCTCAAAGAAGTTTAAGTAAGAGTCACGATCCATATTTCGCAATAAGTCTCCCCGCTGAGTAATGGAAATTTCACCAGTTTCTTCTGAAACAACCACTGTGACGGCATCTGTTGCTTCTGAAATTCCAACAGCTGCCCGGTGCCTAGTTCCCAATTCCTTTGGAATTCTCGTTGATTCTGATAGTGGCAGATAAGCAGCAGCCACTGCTACCCGGTCATTATTGATGATAACCGCCCCATCATGCAAAGGCGTGTTGGGAATAAAGATATTAATCAGTAATTGCCCTGTTACCTTGGCATCGAGAGTAATACCAGTCTTAATATACTCTTCTAAGGTATCTTTCCCATTAACCGTAATCAAAGCGCCAATTCGCCGCTTGGACATATATTCCAAAGCCATGTCCAAGCCCTTAATCAATTCGCGAGCCTGTTCATTGTCGATGTGATGGCGACGAACCGTTAGGCGCCGACCCAAATTTTCGAGGCCACGTCGGATTTCTTGTTGGAAAATCACGACCAAAGCGATTGGTGCCCAAGTGATTAACTGATCCATTAACCAAGAAACGACCACCAAACCGGTATACCAAGCGACGACTTTGATTAAGATAATGGCACCAACCCCAAAAAGGATTTGTAATGCGCGGGTTCCTTCAACAAAGGTAATGACCTTATACAACAAGAACCAGATAATCAATACATCTAATAGATGAACCAGATTGCTACTGGTCATGTATGCCCAAATTCCCATTTCTACTCCTCGTTGCGGCCAACCAAGACTCTGGTTTCCGCATAGTTTATTACTTGTCTTAAATTAATACTCGTTTGCCGTGAGATCCGTTTTTGTTCATAGAGTTGCTGGATGAAATCCCGCTCCGCATTTAACGCTTTTAACTCGAGCTCCAATCGCATGCGATCGTCTTCTTCTTGTTGATCAAATGTCGAGATCGCCTTGGTCTTTTCAATTTGAAAACGGTAGATCACAATTAAATTATACGCTTCTTGCCGTAAAACGCGCTGCATGACGGTATCGCCGACTTGTTTTTCTACATATGCTGAGATGGCCGCAATAGCAGCCTTCAGTAGTTCACGAGTAGCATGGTCGGCCTCTTCTTGGACCCGATCATTTTCTTCCTCAGCCAGCCAAATGCGGACCTTAACGGCCAAACGCCGCAACAACCACTTCAAACGCTTATTAGCAAAGAATTCACGAGTTGTTCCCAAATCAGCTTCAATTTGATCAAGGCGTCTATCCTGCAAAGAATAAGTAATCGGCGTAATTTCTTCATCAACTAATAGTTGTTGAAGACGATTACGTTCCGCTTTCAAAGCAACTTCCTGCAACTCCAGGTCTTTCTCGGCCGCAAAATCATGCTGGTCCTGATCTTCATGGAGCTTCCGTCGTAATTGGCGGACCTTTTTTTGCCGACGAGTAATTAGTTCGTGGGCAATTCGCCGATTTTGATTATTTTGGACATCCCGTAATGCTTGAATGCCAATTCGCATAATCCATAGACGGGCCTGATCTTCTGATAAATCAGCCCGGTGGTCCTCCGGCAAAGCCTCATCAACCTCCGTTGCGCCCTCCGGTTGAGTGAAATCGTGCTTCGTTGTCTGCTTTGTCACTAGTGGTAGCATGACAGAAGCCACTACCAAAGAAAAGATGACCACTACCGCCGCGATAAAAATCATTAAATCACGGCCAATAAACATTGTGCCTTTGTTGGTGACTACAGGAATAGTCAAGACCGCAGCCATGGTAACGGCGCCGCGAACCCCCGTCAAGCCCGACACAATAGCTGATTTAAAAGAAACTACTTTCGCCTGATGCCGGAACCTCTGACTGATTTGAATAGCCAAAGCCCACAACACGCGTAAAGAAAAGATAATGAACCAGACAATTAAACTATAAGTCAAGGCCTGGATGTTGGAGATATTGGTGTCTTCTAAGATATTATGCAAGGCGTTTGGCAAGGTAACACCAAGTAAGACAAAGATTAAACCATTTAAGACGTAAACTAAGACCTCCCAAGCATGAACTGAAACAATCGTTGCTTCGGCCGATAAAAGGCCAACGTGGCGGTCATTTAAAATTTTGGCAGTGATTCCACCCGTCACAACAGCGATCAAGCCAGAAGCGTGCATGGGGTATTCAGCCACCCAATAAATAATAAAGGGTAGCAAAACTGTAATCACCGTATAGAATACAACATCAGCTAAACCAAAGCGTGAAACAGAATCACGCAACCAGATAATGATGGCCCCAATCACAACGCCGGTCACAATCCCAGCCAGGGTCATCCAAGCAAAGTTTAACAAAGCGTCCGTCAATAAGAAAGTCCCGGCTACTACTGCTTTAATAGCCGTATTAAACGAAACCAACCCGGTCGCATCGTTTACCAGGCTCTCTCCCGTCACCACGTGTAAGAGGTTTTCTGGAAGCTTCACCCGTTTTGCAATCGCTTGAACCGCAACTGGATCCGTTGGTGATAACACAGCTGCCAAGGCTAGTGAACCAGCAATTGGTAGCTCTGGAATCAAAAAGTGAATCAGCCAGCCACCCAAAATCGTGGTCACCAAGACGAGCCAAATGGCATTCATCAAAATTGGTACCCGTAATTTCCACAATTCCCTTTTTGGAAACCGCCAGGCATCGTTAAACAGGATTGGAGCCACAAAAAGCATCATAAACCAGTGGGAATCCACCTCAATATAGGTTCCACCAATCGTTGCCAATAAAAAGCCAATCGCAATTTGAAATAATGAAATTGGGACGGCTGGAACAAAGTGAGAGATGATGCTTGAGATAGCAACACCAATCACTAAGACAATCATTAACTCAATAATATCCATAGGCTACCGGTCTCCTAAAATACGAACTTCAGGTTCCAGGCGAACATGGTACTCCTCAAAAACTTTTGCTTGCACAAGGTGAATTAAGTCTTCGTAGTCGTTACCCGTTCCTTGGTCCACGTTGACCATAAAGCCGGCATGCTTCTTCGAAACTTCAACCCCACCAACACGTGTACCTTGCAATCCGGCATCCATAATCAGCTTACCGGCAAAGTAACCAGTTGGCCGCTTAAAGACGGAACCGTTCGATGGCCATGACAAGGGTTGCTTATTGGCACGGGCCAAGTTAACCTGATCCATTTTCCCTTGGATAGCCTGTTGGTCACCAGGTGCCAAATCAAAGGTTGCCTGAACGATAACCCCGCCATTTTCTTGAAAAACAGAATGGCGGTAACCAAACGCTAATTCATCTTTTGTAAAAGTCCTTAAGCTTAAATCAGGCATCACCGCTAGCACGGAGGAAACGACCATATCGGCTTGTCCACCATAAGCACCGGCGTTCATGAAGACCGCGCCACCAACGGATCCAGGAATTCCAGCCGACCATTCCAAGCCAGTTAAGGACTTATCGCGAGCTAAAGCAGCCAACCAAATAATGTCACAGCCAGCTTGGGCTAACAATTGATTGTTCTCCTGTCGAACAGCCTTTAGTTCAGTCGTTAAAATCACCAAACCTCGCAGTCCACCTGAACGAACGACCAAATTGGACAGTCGACCAAAAACATGAACAGGCAAGCTTTCTTGTTTGGCCCAATCTAGCAAGGCGGTCAACTCAGCTATTGAGGTCGGAATCGCCAAATAATCCGTTACGCCACCGGCTTGGGTGTAGGCGTAAGGTGCAATTTCTTGCTCTTTTTGTATTAAACCTTGGGCAATTTTCATAGTAATCTCCATTAGTATCCTACTTTCTCTATCATACCAAACTTTACTATTTTTATTAGGAAGAAAAAAGACGGCGCAAATGCGTCGTCTTTCTTGAATTCATCTCAACTATTCAGACAAAAGACCGTCTTACCGGTACTTTTTACCCATGCCCGCTAATAGCTTACGCAAATAACGATCACCAGCTTGTCGATAATTCCGGTGGTCAGGGCGACGCAAAATTGCCGACAATTCGCCATTAGAAACCTTAGCCCCTGCCAAAGCCAATAATTGTTGTAAATCATCCGATGTATAAGCCATAGCAATTTTGATTTTCTTGATGGCCACATTATTGACCAAATCAGCTTTGGCCATATCAAAAGTTGGTGGCACGGCTTGTCCATCTTTATCTAAGCGCTCACCACGCCGATCAATCACTAGGCCATTCAAAAAGGCCTCCAAATCATGGGCTGAAAGCGCCTGATCCGGTTGACTATCCTCTTCTTGTTTTGTCAAAATTCGGTCCAAATCCTTTTGCGTCATTTTGACCCCACCTAAGGTAAAAAGTCGAATAACCTCTTGGTTAGATAAATCAAGTGCATAGCGCAATCGAATTATTATATCGTTATAGTTCATTAATTTTCCTTTGAAAGCACTGCTTATCGAGCGTACTTTAGCGCCCGCGTTAAAAAGTTCATCATTAATAATCGTTGCAACCCAGTTTAAAATGGATGGGTATCGTACGTTTGCCACGATTCATGTGAATCCTGGATGCGCTTAAACATTCGCTCCATTTCTTTGATAGTAAACGAGGTCAAAACTGGCCGGCCATGAGGACAGTTATAGGGATTTTCTGCTTGTGCTAAATCACGTAAGAGCGTCTTCGCCTCTTCATCCGAAATATGCCAATTGGCCTTAATCGCTCGCTTACAAGACATCATAATCGCAGCTTTTTCTCGAAAGGCTGCCACAGTCAGCTTACCATCATGAAGAACCCAATCAATCATTTCTTTAATGGTGCCTTCAGCTTGGTCAGCTAAAATCCAGGCTGGATGTTCATACAAAGCAATCGTGTTTGGGCCAAATTCTTCCAAATGAAGGCCCACCTGCTCAAAAATCTCATGAAAATCAGCAATCTTTAACATATCGGCCGTAGAATACGTCAGCGTAATCGGTGCCAGCAATTGCTGCTGGTCTTCGCCTACCTGGCCAACCACCTGCCGATAATATTCGTAATTCAACCGTTCCTGGGCGGCGTGCTGATCAACCAAGTACAAATGATCCTGGTCTTGGGCAAAGAGAAAGGTTCCATGCATCTGACCAATGTAGTCCAGATTAGGAAAACCGGTCTTTTTACTAGCTTGATCACTTAAGTCCAAATCTTGGTTAACCGGCTTAGGGGTCGCGACTATAGTCTGAGCCTGATGTTGCTGCCCACTCAACCAATCATTTTGCTGCTGTTTTGTCTGTGAGTCCTCTGGCTGTGTACTCTGTTCAATGCCCAGGCCCATAGCCTGATTTGCTAGTGCAGCCAAGCCAGTATCGGCATGGTTGTATAAGCCTCCATTTTCTTTGGCGGCGCTAGTTGACAGGTCGATAGAAGTATCTGGCTGATAAGCTGCTAACGGTTCAGCAATTTTTGGCTGAGACTGATTTTCTTCCATAAAGATCGGCTGATACTCTTCTTTGGCATAGCGACTGGCAAAATTAGCGACTGGCGCATCGGCCAGTTGACCTTCATCATGAATTTCAACTACCCGGTCAGCCTTAACCGGGACCGAAAGAACCTCTGTGGCTGGATTTTTCACGAAGACACTGGGTTCTTCTACCGCAGCGGTCGGTTTTTTTTCTTTTTCCCCTTGACCCAGGTTATCAAGCGCTGCAGGAATCAAGTTTTCACCACGAAGACGATTAGCAATAACCTGCGTAATCAATTCCGTCAGTTCTCCCTCTTCACTCAACCGAATCTCAGCCTTCTGGGGGTGCACATTGACATCAACCAGCAGTGGGTCCAGCTCAATATTAATGGCACCGATTGGAAAACGGCCAACCATCAACTTTGAACCATAACCCGCACTAATAGCATTTGAAACAGAGAAATTTTTAACAAAGCGGTGGTTTACCAAAACAGCAAAATAAGACCGAGAAGACCGAGTCTGTTCCGGCAAGGACAAGTAACCATTGACCTTAAAATGGTCGGAAGCCCCCTCAAAAGCAACCATTTTTTCAGCCGTTTTGCGATCATAAACAACTGCTAATACTTGCCGCAAATCACCGTTACCCGGTGTCTTCACCAGAGTTTTCCCGTTATGGCTCAGCGTTAAGGCAACATTTGGATAAGCCATGGCCAAGTGATTGATCGTTTCTACCATCAACGACAGCTCGGTCTGTGGTTTTTTCAAATACTTGAGCCGAGCTGGCGTATTGTAAAACAACGAACGAACGGCAACAATGGTTCCAAAGCGACCAGCCGTTGGCCCCTCCTGGGCCACCTGTCCACCTTTGACCTGGTAAAGAAAGCCAGTGTCAGCAAGCTTTGTCCTGGTTTGCAAAGTGACATCTGCAACCGCTGCAATCGATGGTAAGGCTTCACCACGGAAGCCCAAAGTCATGATATTAAACAAATCATGCCGATCTTGTATTTTCGAAGTGGCATGACGAACAAAGGCCAACGGTACTTCTACTTGGTCAATCCCCTGACCATTATCGATTACTTTAATTAAATCTAAACCACTATTTTCAATCACGACTTCTACTTGAGTCGCATTGGCATCAATAGCATTTTCAACCAATTCTTTGACCACTGAGGCAGGACGTTCAATGACCTCACCGGCCGCAATTTGGTTGGCCAATAATTCAGGCAGTTCATGAATTTTAGTCATTTTCTTGCCTCATTTCCTGTAATTTGGCAATTAAGTTGAGAGCCGCCAATGGCGTCAATTGGTTAAGGTTAACCCGATCAAGTTCATCAAGGGCCTTCTGGTCAGCCGGATTGATTGACTCCATTTCCGCTGCTGGAAGCTCTTGAGCAGAGGCAATTTCAAAAAGTGGAATGTCCTGTGCCAGACCATCCCCAATTGGCGTTGCTTCAGTCGAAGCGTTTCTCATTGCCGGGCTAACAGTATCTTTGACAGCAGCACTCGAACGCTTTGCCACCGTCTCTTCTACACCTTCAACTTGCCCTACCCCTTGGGCTTCTAAGGCTCTTAAAATTGCCTCAGCATTTGTTAAGAGTGATTTCGGCAACCCTGCCAAAGCAGCTACCTGAATCCCATAAGAACGGTCAGCCGCTCCTGGCTGAACCTGATGTAAGAAGTGTAAAGCGCCATCATCGGTTAACTGTGCCCCAACATGGACGTTTTGAATGGCAGGATGGCTAGCCGCCAAAGCCGTTAGTTCATGATAGTGAGTAGCAAAAATCGTCGTCGCGTGAAGATTCTGATCCAAGTACTCAATAATGGCCTGTGCTAAGGCCATTCCGTCGTAAGTGGCTGTACCACGTCCCAGTTCATCAAATAAAATCAATGACTGAGAGGTTGCCCCCTGAAGCGCCGAGTTGGCCTCGGCCATTTCAACCATAAAGGTTGATCGACCGTTAACGAGGTCATCATTGGCCCCGATTCGGGTAAAGATTTGATCAAAGATTGGCAAAGTCGCTTCATCTGCAGGCACAAAGGACCCCATCTGAGCTAACACGACAATTAAGGCGACCTGGCGCATGTAAGTAGACTTACCAGCCATATTCGGACCGGTTACCAGTTGAATCTTGGTTTTTTCATCAAAAAAGACATCATTAGCAACATATTCGCCAGGTCCCAAGAGGGATTCAATCACCGGATGGCGGCCCTGCTTAATTGTTAGTGCCCGGTCACCATCCGTTTTAAACTCTGGTTTCGTAAAATGTCGGTTTTCAGCGACATCAGCTAAAGCCGCCAAAACGTCAAGTCGGGCAATTTTTTGTGCTAATGTCTGCAAGCGACTGATTTCTTCCTTAACTTTGGCGCGAATAGCCAAGAACAAATCATATTCGCGGTCAAAACGTTTTGTCTGCGCTGCAAAAATCAGGTCTTCATGTTCCTTCAATTCAGGCGTTGTAAATCGCTCAGCATTCGTCAATGTTTGCTTACGATGATAACGTCCCTCTTCTAATTTGTCGAGGTTTACCTTAGTTACTTCGATAAAGTAACCAAAGTTCTTGTTATATTTGACCTTTAAAGTCGAAATCCCAGTTGCTTCCTGTTCTTGCTTTTGATAAGCAGCGAGCCAATCTTGGTTATCAGCTAAGGCCTGGTTATAAGAATCAACCAAATCATCATAACCCGGTTGAATTAAGTCACCATCACGAACCGAAATTGGTGGTTCAGGGACAATGGCTTGTTCAATCAGGCTTGCCAAATCGAGCAAGGGATCAATTTCTGCCCCAGCAGTCTGCAAGATTGGATTAACGTGCTCAGCCTGCAAAGCGGCTTGCATATCCGGTACTGCCTGAAGCGAACGCTTTAATTGCACCAAATCACGGGCATTAATGGTTCCTAAGGCAGCTTTTGCGGCTAAACGCTCCAAATCATAAACGTACTTCAACTGATCCTGGACCGTTCCTCGAGTGAAAAAATCATCTTTAAAGGCAGCAACGGCCTCTTGCCGAGCCTGAATTTTCTGCAAATCCTTCAAGGGTTTAATCAGCCACTGCTTCAATAACCGCCCACCCATAGCCGTCTTCGTTTGATCTAAGAGTGCGAAAAGAGAACCAGCTTTTTGCTTGGTCCGCGCATTTTCAACCAAATCAAGGTTGACCCGTGTCACCTGGTTAAAGACCAAATAAGCCTGGCGCTCATATGTTTGCACCGGCATAATGTGGTCCAAAGACCGCTTTTGCGTATCAAATAGATACTGGAGAAGCAGTCCTGTAACTGTCTGCTTGGCAGGTTTCTTTAAATCTTTTGTTAGATAGGTAATCGTAGCGGAAGGCTGAACCGGACCCTGATAAGAGACAACCAGGCCCTTTTCGCCAATAGCAGCCGCCAATGCTGGTGTTGAAAAATCACCCTCTTTTGCTAAAACAACTTCCTTAACCTCCAGAGCACCAAGTTCATCCAAAACGGCGCTCTCATCCATTAATTCCGTTGCCTTCAATTCGCCAGTCGAAAGGTCAATATAAGCCAAGGCAAAAGCCGCCTGATCAGCATCCCCAAGACGTGATCCAGTCGCTACCACTGCAGCCAAAAAATTATTATCCTTGCCATCCCCATTTTTGGAGGAAAGCTTTGTTCCTGGCGTAATTAACTGGACAACATCCCGTTTGACCATGCCCTTAGCCGTTGCCGGATCTTCCATTTGCTCGACAATTGCTACCTTGTAACCGGCATCAACCAAGATATCAATATAGGCTGAGACGGCATGGTGGGGAATTCCGGCCATCGGAATCGGCTCAGCTGAATTTTTATTCCGTGCCGTTAATGTTAGTTCAAGAATTTTGGCCCCTTTAATCGCATCATCTTCAAAGAGCTCATAAAAATCGCCCATTCGATAAAAAACAAAGGCGTCGGGGTACTGATCCTTAATTTGATGGTATTGCACCATCATCGGGGTTGGTTCTTTTGTCGCCATATTATGGCCCTCCTCTTAACAGTTTTGAAGCGATGTTACCGTTTTTCTTGCCTTTCACTGCCATTTGACGAGTCAGATTGACAAAAGACTTTTTTATTCGGTAAGTTGATAACCCTCTTTTAATAAATCAGCAAAGCTGACCACTGGCTTGGGCTCAACCGGATAATCCACAACCGCCTTTTGCATCCAAACTAAGTCATACCAAGTATCAAACTTATAGCCAATCCGGTCAAAGGCGCCAACGTAGCGGTAACCCAAATGCTCATGAAAATCACGACTATTTGTTGTCAAATGTTCATCATCGATTTTTGGCACCGCAATGCAGGCATTGACATTGATAATGTTTTGATCACGCGAAATTTGCTCAATCATTTTGTAAAGGCGCTTACCCAAACCATGATGGCGCTCATCCTGGCGAATATAAATGGAGGTTTCAACCGACCAGGCATAGGCTTGACGAGAGCCCATCGGACTTGTATAAGCATAGCCCAAAATCACGCCATCTAAAACGGCCACGATGTATGGGTGTGTCTTCAACGTTTTTTCAATGCGTGCTTGAAATTCAGCAACCGTGGGCACCTCGTACTCAAAGGTAATCGCCGTTTCACGAATGTAGGGTGCATAAATAGCTAATAATTCGGCCGCATCAGCTGCTGTTGCTGGACGAAAAATAATTTGATCTGTTGCCATAAGAGTGATACCTCATCCTAAAAGTTATTCGAAACAAGAAAAGCCTACCTGTCAAACTGACAACTAGGCTTATTTTGTCAGCACTGCCACTGCTTCAACATGAGTTGTTTGTGGGAACTGGTCGACCGGTTGGATAGGACCCTCAAGGGCATAACCATGATCTACCAACTCCTTAAGATCACGCACCATTGTCGCCGGATTACATGAAACATACACCAGGCGCTTTGGGCTGATTGTACTAACGGCCTCAATAAAATCAGTTGTTAAGCCTTTCCGCGGCGGATCAACAAAGACAACATCCGCCTTTAGGCCCTCTTCAGCCCACTGGAGCATCTGACTTGGCGCATCAGCCGCAACAAAATGACTATTGGTAACTTGGTTAATGCGGGCGTTTTCTTTGGCATCATCGATGGCCGCTTCGACTAATTCGACTCCGTAGACCTCAAAAACATCGTTGGCCACCGTCAACGCAATTGTCCCGATACCACAATAGGCATCAATCACGGTATCCGTCTTTTTCAATTCGGCCTTTTCCTTGGCCAATTGGTAAAGCTTAGCGGTTGTTTCGGGATTAACCTGATAGAAAGAATTAGGGCCAATCAGGTATTTCTTGCCCAGCAAAATATCTTCAATGGCTGGCTTTCCCCACAATACCTGATTTTGATAACCCATAATCACGTTTGTTTGGGACTGATTGACATTTTGAATGACCGATTTAAGCTTTGGTAAACGAGCCTTTAGTGCGGCTACAATTGCCCCAGTTTCTGGTAACTTCTTGGTTTTCGTCACCAAAACGACCATTAATTCACCAGTCGCTTTTCCAATGCGAGCCATGACGTGACGGATGACACCACGGTCCTCTTCTTCGTCGTAAGCAGAAATACCAAACTCTTGTAAGACATCCCGGGTCACACGAATAGCTTCATCCACGGCGGGATCTTGAATGTAAAAGGAATCGGTCGGAATCAACTTATGCGACCCACGACGGAAAAAACCGGTTTCTAGACGACCATTCAGCATTCTGGCCGGTACTTGTGCCTTATTACGATAATGGGTTGGATCGGCCATCCCAATTGTATCGGCCACTTCCACGTCAAGTCGGGCCTTTTTAAATAATTGCTGTACCTGAGACTTTTTCCAAGCCAACTGAGCCGGATAAGCTAAGTTGGCTAATGGCGCAATCCCTGTCGTTAAGGCCAACTGATCTGTCAACTCCACTCGGTCCGCTGATTTTTCCAACAACCGTTGTACACGGGCAAAACCGTAATTTTTTAGGACCTTTGTCACCAAAATGTCGGCCTTTTCACCTGGCAGCGCATTGGTTACAAAGAGCGGAAACCCATCCACTTTCGCTACGCCCAGACCTTGATAGGTTAAATCGGTCACCGAAGCAGTGATGACTTCATTTTTATGAATTGGAGCGGCCTGTTTAATTGTGCGGTTGGCTTTAGCCATGCTTAGTTCTTTTCCTTCTCATTTGCTTTAGGTTCGTGCTGGGTCGCCTCAAGAGCTTCGACCTGCTCGACGAACTCTTCTTGAATCTTGGCGTTCGTTGCATCAACATCAATCGCTGACAAATCTGCAACGAATTCAATATGTTGTTTTAAGTTTTCAAAAGTCATTGGGGCATCCCCACCATACTCGCCATCAAGGTTGACCTTGATTGGATGGTCATCTGATAGCGGTGTGATTTCAACCTTTGACGTTTTTTTATAAATTAACTGTGGATTATTCACGTGAGAACCATTCAAAACTTGAGCAGCCAACTGCGTAATCTGCCACAAGTTAGCGGCCTTTACAATCAGTAACGTAAACTGACCGTCATCTAATTTAGCATCGGGCACGATGGATTCAAAGCCACCAACCGAATTCGTTAGGGCCAAGAAAATCATCGAAATATCGCCATCATACTCGCCATCATCATAAACCACCTTGGCCTGAACCGGTTCCAACCGGGTCAATAACTCAGCTCCCTTAACAAGATAGGCCAAGTAGCCATAAAGTGACTTCATCACGGATGGTACGGCATAGGTCACTTCCGAAAGCGTACCTAAAGCAGCAATGTTCATGAAGTAGCGGGCATCAGCTGGGGCCAAAATCTGCCCGTCCGCTTCCACTAAGCCACCGCGAGTCGAAATTCGACCAATGTCCATTTTAATCGTCTGCCCCTTCAAAATTACCTTGGCAGCTTCCAATGGATCATCACGGGAAACCTTCAGGGCGCGGGCGTAATCATTGGTTGTGCCGGCGGGAATGATTGCCATTTTCGGCCGACGCTTCAAAGGCGCAATCCCATTAACAACTTCGTTAATTGTGCCGTCTCCACCAGCAGCCACAATCAGATCAAAGCCCTCAAAGGCGGCTCGAGTCGCTTCCTTTTGGGCTGAAAAAGGTTCTGGAGTAGTCGCATAGGTCGATGTTTCGTACCCCGCCTCTTCATACACCCGGATAATGTCTAGCATTTCGCGTTTCGCTGTTTCCCGACCCGAACTGGGGTTATAAATAATTCGTGCTCGTTTCATGGCTCACCTGCGAAGCTTCCCGACCATTCCTCAAATCAGTAAAGCCTCGACTTCCTCCTAAAGTATATGTACAAAAGCCCGCAAAGCGGTGCTTTTATGACAGTAACCTGACCAACTACTTCGGTCAACCGACAATTACTGCTTGATTATTGGTTAGCGCTTGTTCAATTCGGCTAACAAAAGTTTATTCAAGACACCAGGGTTAGCCTGGCCCTTGGACTTCTTCATCAATTGGCCAATCAAGAAACCTGTTGCCCGGTCCTTACCACCCTTAAAGTCTTCGATTGACTGTGGGTTGTCATCCAAGACTTCATTGATCATTGGTGTCAAAACGGCTGGGTCCGAAATCTGAACCAAACCTTCCGCCTTCGCGTAGGCTTCTGGTTCTTTCCCTTCCATAATGGCCTCAAAGACCTTCTTGGCTTGCTTAGTTGAAATGGTACCGTCTTCAATCAACCTCACCATGCCAGCCAAGTTTTCAGGTGTCAAATCAGTATCCTGCAATTCAATCTGGTTCTTGTTCAAGTAGGCGTTCACGTCACCGATTAAGTAGTTGGCAACGCGCTTTGCAGCTGATTTTGATTCGGCCCCAGCATTGACAGTGGCGTCAAAGAAGTTCGCCATTGCCAACGTTTGTGTCAAAACTTCGGCATCGTATTGTTCCAAACCAAGGTCTTGGACATAGGACACTTGCCGGTCGCCAGCTGACTTTGGCAGTTCAGCTTGAACACGGTCAATCCAAGCTTGATCAATATGAATCGGTGACAAATCAGGTTCTGGGAAGTAACGGTAATCATCCGCCACCTCCTTGACCCGCATCAAAAGCGTTGACTTGGTTGGCTCATCGTAACGACGAGTTTCCTGGCGAACCTTGCCACCAGAACGAATAACCTGTGCCTGACGGCGTTCTTCAAATTCCAAAGCAGATTGAACATAGTGGAATGAGTTAATGTTCTTCATTTCCACTCGCGTTCCATAGGTCTTTGATCCTCGTGGACGCAATGAAACGTTAACGTCAGCTCGCATCTGTCCTTCTTGCATCTTGGCTTCAGAAACACCTGTAAACAAGATCACTCGGCGTAATTGTTCCAGATAAGCGTAGGCTTCTTCTGGCGAAGACAAATCAGGCTTCGACACGATTTCAACCAATGGTGTTCCCTGCCGGTTCAAATCAACGTAAGAATAGCCATCAGTACCGTGCGTATTCTTTCCAGCATCTTCTTCGACGTGGAGTTCTTCAATCCCAATTCGCTTCACGCTACCATCAGGCATGTTAACGTCTAAATAACCATGACGGCCTAACGGTGTTCGCGTTTGAGTTGTCTGGTATGACTTTGGGTTATCCGGATAAACGTAGTTTTTCCGGTCCCAACGAATCTCTTCTGTAATTTCGGCATGCAAGGCCATGGCCACCCGCATCCCGTATTCAATCGCACCCTTGTTTGCAACTGGCAAAACCCCGGGATAACCCCAATCAATCACGTTGGTATTTTCATTCGGTGCATCCCCATAGTGGACGGGCGAAGGTGACAAGAGCTTGGATTTCGTTTGCATTTCAACGTGGACTTCAAGTCCAATTGTTGTTTCAAAGTTTTCGTTTGCCATTTGTCTCCTCCTTATTCCCCTGCTACAACCGGATGTTGGTCATAGAAGTGGTTTACTTGTTCAAAGGCATAAGCAACTTGGTAAAGAGTTGCTTCATCAAATGGCTTTCCAATCAATTGCAAGCCGACTGGCATGCCACCATTAAAACCAGCATTGATTGACAATCCTGGCAAACCAGCCAAGTTCACTGGAATCGTCAAAACATCGCCCAAGTACATGGTCTTTGGGTCACCGATTTCTTCACCAATGCCATAAGGTTGGGTTGGTGTCGTTGGACCAACAATCAAATCATAGTCAGCAAAAACCTGGTTAAAGTCTTCGATAATCAATGTCCGAATTTGAGCAGCCTTCTTGAAGAAGGCATCGTAAGCGCCAGCTGAAAGCGAGTATGTTCCCAACATAATCCGGCGCTTGACTTCATCCCCAAAACCTGCAGTTCGGGTGTTCTTATAAACTTCTTCCAGTGACTTAGCGTCTGGTGCACGGAACCCGTAACGGATACCATCGTAACGCTGCAAGTTTGACGAAGCTTCTGATGACATCAAGATGTAGTAAGCAGCAACCCCATATTGTGTGTGTGGTAATGAAACCGTATCAACAGTTGCCCCCAGGGCTTCTAATTGAGCAATGGCAGCCTTAATTTGTGTGGCAACTTCAACTGAAATTCCTTCTTGGAAGTATTCTTCCGGCACGGCAATCTTCATGCCCTTGATATCTTGACCAATCTTTTCAGCAAAATCAGGTACTTCCAATTCAACAGAAGTGGAATCTTTTTTGTCAAAACCAGAAATGGCATTCAAAACGAAGGCGTTGTCCTTAACGGTTCGGGTCAATGGACCAATTTGGTCCAAAGAGGAGGCCATGGCGAAAAGACCAAAACGTGATACTCGACCATATGTGGGCTTCATCCCCACCAAACCATTAAAGGCGGCTGGCTGGCGGATTGATCCACCGGTATCAGAACCAAGGGCATAAGGAACCTGACCAGCGGCAACAGCAGCAGCCGATCCACCAGAGGAACCACCTGGAACCTTGGTGTGGTCCCAGGCGTTCTTCGTTTTCTTGTAGTAAGAAGTTTCAGTTGACCCACCCATGGCAAATTCGTCCATGTTGGCCTTACCAACGATGACTGCACCAGCATCATTCAACTTGGTTGTCACCGTTGCATCATAAACTGGCTTAAACCCTGACAAAATGTGGGAAGCCCCCGTTGTTTCCAAACCATTAGTGGCAATATTGTCCTTGATGGCCATCGGAATACCAGCCAAGAGATTTGAAAAATCACCCTTTTCATCAACGGCACGAGCCTTAGCTAAAGCTTCGTCTGCGTGCATCCGGACGAAAGCCTGCAAGTCTTCATCAGTTGCTTGGATGTTTGCCAAAGTTTCCTTGGTCAATTCTTCGGCCGTGATTTTGCCAGCTTTCAAATCAGCATTCAAGTCGGCTAAGGTCTTGTCAAAATAATTAAAAGTCATTATGCTTCATCCTCCCCGTTTAAAATAGCGGGTACCTTAATTAAGTCGGCTGCCTCTTCTGGTGCTTGGGCCAACAAGGCCTTCTTTTCATGCCAATTATCCGCAACATCTTCTCGTAAATGGTTCACATTCGGTGTTACTGAAAAAGTTGGTTCGACATTGGTTGTATCCACCTCTGCCATCTTCTCGCACATTGCCACGATTTCCTGGAGTTGTCCAGTAAAGTGCTCAAGTTCCTGGTCGGAAAAACTCAGTTTGGCCAAGTCTGCAACGTGAGCGACTTCTTCTTTTGAAATTGATGTTGCCATGGGGTCACCTGCCTGAAAAAGTGGATTTTTCCGTCTTTTTCAAGGCTATCCTTTCTGATGTAATTACTGTTCTATTCTACCATAAAAGCCCTTAGTTGCCCCTGCTAAATGGCAGAATGCTTGCCAATTAAGAAAATGACAAAGCTGATTTTTGCTTGCATGTCAAGCATCCTTGATTTTTTTTGAAAAACCCGTATAATTAGTCATGTTGTCAAAACAACTGTCCAAGTCCTTAGATTGACGTCTCACCGTCGTTTCTCTCAGCACTTGGAGACATTTAAGAAAGGTGGAAATGATTATGGCCCTTACACAAGAACGTAAGAACGAAATCATGAAGGAATATGCCCGCCATGAAGGCGATACTGGTTCAGTGGAAGTTCAAGTTGCAGTTTTAACTGCTGACATCAACGAATTGAACGGTCACATGGAAACGCACAAGCATGATTTTCATTCACAACGTGGTCTTTTGAAGAAGATCGGTCGCCGTCGTAACTTGCTCCGTTACCTCCGTGGTACTGACGTTACGCGTTACCGTGAATTGATCAAGCGCTTAGGTTTGCGTCGTTAAGCTTTTGCTTACAAATAACCAGAATCAAATTTAAGGAGACGGACATATGCCAATTATTGAATCATCAATTCAACGAGTTCGTTTGAGTGCTAAGCAGCACGATCGTAACGAACCACAAAAGTCAGCTTACCGCACTGCCGTTAAGCGCTTCTTGAAGGCTGCCAAGGCCGGATCTGCTGATACTGCTGAAATGTACAAGCAAGTATCATCAGCTATCGATCACGCCCAATCAAAGGGATTGATTAAGAAGAACAAGGCTTCACGTCAAAAGTCACGTTTGGCTAAGTACGTAAAGTAATCAATTAAAATTGATAAACGAAATCCCCCAACTCAATTGAGTTGGGGGATTTTTTTGTTGAGCTAATTGTTGATTCGCCAGTTAAAAACTGCCAGCCATGACTTTGACAACTAAAGACAGCCCACTACTTTCCAATCGCAATTACTTAAAAGCTGCAAATGCCTGATCAATTTGTTCATATTCAGCTTGCGTCAAGTCAACAGCCAACGCCTGAACGTTTGCCTTAACCTGATCAGCATTGCGCGCACCAGGAATCACGGCCCCAATGGCAGGGTTTTTAATGTACCAAGCCAGGATTGTTTGGGCCACAGTTACGCCATGGCCAGCGGCAATCGTCTTAACTTTGTCCAAGGCAGACAAAATAGTAGTAAATTGGTCCTGGCTGTATTGCTTTTCAAACTTGGTGTAGTCATCCCTCGTGTACTTACCCGTCAAAAGGCCAGATGCCAATGGAAAATATGGAACAAAGGAAATCTGATTTTCCTTTAAGTAAGCCCACTCATCCTTTTCGGCCCCACGGTAAACCAAGCTGTAGTGATCTTCGACAATATCAACCTGGTTATTCTTATTGGCCTCTTTAATCTGCTCAAGGCTAAAGTTTGACACCCCAATTGCCCGAATCTTACCGGCTTCCTTCAATTCGTTCAATGCCGCAACGGCCTCGTCTTTTGGCGTTGCTTCATCTGGAAAGTGGATGTAGAAGATATCGATATAATCGGTCTTCAAACGCTTCAAGGAGTCCTCAACGGCTTGCTTCAAAAATGCTGGGCTGTTGTTAGGCTTATTACCGTTGCTGGCATCCTGAGCCCCCTTGGTCGCAATCACAATCTTTGACCGGTCGTAGTCTTGAATAACATCACCAATAATTTCTTCAGACCGGCCTTCCCCATACATATAGGCAGTATCAATCAAGACGACCCCTGCGTCCAGGGCTTCTTTGACCAAGGCATAGCCGTCTTCATCCTTCAAACCAGGAAAAAGGTTGTGACCACCGACTTTGTTAGTCCCCAAACCAAGCTTAGTGGTCTTCACATCAGTCTTGCCAATTGTCACTTCTTTTGCCATGCGTTTCTTCCTCCTGAATCGGTTACTTTTGTTGTTTTAAAAAATCGTTCATACGTATTGTAAACTAACAGACTTGACGTTGAAAGGGTGTGATTGAAAATATTTTCTTTGAAAATCATCATGGTGATTGACTTTTTTGTAGGAACAAATTGAATTTCTAAATCCACACAGGCGTTAATTTTGACTGACGGCGCTTAGGTTGATCTTCAAATCAAAACAATGACGAGTTTTAATTGACGGCGCCTGCATTGCGATTTCAATTAAATTCAAGCCTCTCCCTCGCTATGAGGACTTGCATAATCAGCCTACTCTTCCACTTTTTCTGACTTCCTTCTAGTCCGTCGCCTTGACAGATGGTTGCGAATGACATTCCCGACTAATTTCAAAATTAAAAAAATGATTTTGTATGCTACATAACCAATCAAAAGCATTAAATACACAAAAATCCCAATTGCAAAAACCAGTATCATAATTGGTAATAACATGTTTCTCTCCCTTTTGTATTCCATTCTCTCTTAAGTCTTGCACAGTTAAATAACGCCTACGTTGTATTTTACGGTTTTACTAGGGTGATTGTTTGTAAATTGAATTACATGTTTACGCTATTTTATAAAAACAAATGATAATATATCGCCTTAATAAGCCTTCCACATCAGATCTAAAGTAACTAAAATATTTTTTAAAAAAGCATTCCAATATTTAAATATCGGAATACTTTTAATAATTAAAATTTGAGCATGCTTATTCTTTTAGCAAAATCCCATTTAATTTAAAATAAATATTGTATCCTTCATTTGGAAATACATGCGGATTATCTGTATGTATTTCTTCCAAACCATAATCGACAGAAAATGACTTGCTAGGATAATGATTAAGTGCAGGTACTTGGACTACTTGTTTCTTCTCTTTATCGCTTAGATTTTCAATATAAGAATAACGTGCCCTTAATGCTTCGTTAGATTTATGCGCATCAATAACACCCAAAGCTGTCTTTATTCCTGCTAAAAGAATTAAAATAAGACTAAAAATGATAATCACAGTATGCGATTTCCCACCAGTTTCCAGTTCATTATTATTATTAATAAGCAAAAGTAAGGAAATAATTAAAAAGATTGCCCCACCGAAGAAAGAACGTCCCCCATCTTGCCCCAATGGTGCGAGTGCTAAGGCGTATAGTGTTGCCATACCAGATCCAAACCAAATTAGACTCTCAATTGATTTTTCAAAGTCGGCTCGGAGAAAATAAACAAATATTAATATAACAATCAGCAAAATCAAAACAAAGTAATGATGAATCAACGACTTGGTAACCGCAATAAATCCTGACTTAAAGTGAACAAAGGCAGTTTCATCGAACCAAGATGGAGACATTGTCTGTTTCGTTCTGATTGCGTTTCCTGGGGCCAATACCAAAAATAGATAGCCAAGCAAATAAGTAACAAGACTAATAAGTTGGTTCATTGTACACTTGAGGCCTTTATAATACTTACCTAACAGTGTATAAACTAAAATAATAAGTAAAGCTCCACCAGAAGTGTTTTCATTTGACCAACCGGCTAAAAATGATAACAAAGGTAAAACAAACCACAATTTGTTTTTAAATGGTTCTTTTTGATGATACCACTGATAAAAATATAAAATAATAAACAAAATCAAGGTCGTGGTGAACAAATAATTACCAGCTCCGGCTCTCCAAAACATTGTTTGTCCAAGTACTGGAGCAAACAAAAAAATTAATGCAGATGATAGAGTTAAGTTAAAACAACTGTATGATAACTGCTTTTTATTTTTGCCAAAATAATAAACTAAAACTATCAACGCTACCGAAACTATTGCTATCAGAATGCTAGCAATTAGTTGATTACTAGAAGAAAGTATCCTCCAAAAAGTTTGGCCAACTGCGCGTCCATTCCAATGCATATAATCACCATAGGCCTGGTTATAAAGAGATACTATTGTCTGATGATGCCCAATATATAAATCATCATCAAATAATGGCGTATCATAATTTACTATAACAAAAAAAAGTAATAATAATCCCATCGTCAGAAAATATAAAATTTTGCGACGCCCTGTTTTCATGTTATTCTCCCCAAATTATTAATTTTTATTTTTAAAACAATACTTACATTATAATATAATTTTATTAATTTTTATGTGCTAATCTCTTTCAAATAGATCATTTCATGCAACATTCCTAGTAATCATAAAAAGAGCCCTAAGGACTCTTTAATTTGCATTCTCAATTAACTGAAAACTAGACTTTTGAATAGCTTTCCGACCACAAACCGGGTTTACATAATTCAAAACATCTGTAATCGATTCACGATACCGTGTTACATCAATTTGGCTGAAACTCCTTCACTTAGCGTTCGACTGTGCGGTGGTTAAAATCACTCATAACAAAATAATAGTATACACCGTGCATGGCTTTCGTATCACCAACAACTTTCACAGTAGAGGTCAAATTTGACTGATTAGAAATTTTGGTCAAAATATTCATTTGGACTGTATCAAACTCAACTTTTGCCATTGGTCATCGCTATAAGCCAAACCATAAAGGGTAGTCATTCGATAGACTAAATCATCGAACGAAAATTGTCTTGAGTAAGCGTGTTACTTAACGATATAGTTGAACTCGGAGCAAACGATGCCAATTGCGTATTGGCGTCCACACTTGAACTACTATTAGCATCCTGTTTATTGGTATTAACAACGTTTTGGTTGTTACCACCGCTAGTAGCAAACTAGCTTTCTTGCTTAGTAGAAGCAACACTTTTTTGACTAGAAGACTGGGCCAAACTACTTTTCTTTTTAGTCATAAATCCTTGTTCTTGATTAATTGGATTCATAACTGCATTAACAACAAAAGTAGTAGCCCCCAGTATTAAAACGGCAGCCACCGCCGCCATAGTTAGCAAGATTTTCCTGTTTCTAAACATCTTGCAGACTTCTTAATTTCTTATTATCTCCTACACTTTAATTGAGTTACAACATGAATGTAAGTGATGTGTTCGTCATATATCAATTGTTAACATAGATCAATGTTTATTTGCCCGTCTTAAAACAATTTCTAAGCTTCAAATTAAAGAAAAAACTGTAATTTCAGGCTCTTTTAACAAACTATTTATTATTTTTTCAATTTATTCTTCTAATTATTTAAAAATGCAAAACTTATTTAAGACATAATTTGAAATAATAACAAAAATGTTTTGAATTTCATTTCAAACAAGATCATTCTGATGTAATAGGTGAACACCAAACATAAGAATCATCCAACCAGTTACACCAATAATGATTCGTGCTAGGTAAAATTGCCAAACTTCCAGAAACAACCCTTGAAAATCAGATACCTGTGAACGAAAAAATCAAATTCGATTAGTCAGGTGTGCAAAAAACACAGATAAGAACCACGATGCAATGTATGATAGCATATATTCCCAGTGTAAAGTAGCCGAGATAAGGCGTAGGTAACGACCAATACCACAAAAGTCGTCCCACCAAAGAAGAGATAAAGGATACTTTCTTCGTATTGTTTGTATAGTTTCATTATTTTTTGCATGGGCATACCTGCTAGAAAAGTTTCTTAAATATTATAGCGAACAAATAAAAGGAAGATTAAGACAATAAGCAGCCTTCAAAAAAACGAAACGGAAAACTTTTAATTAACCGATACATCCTGCTCTTAATAACGCTGCGTTTGACTATATTCGATATATCATCAAAATTATCAACTCCTTGAACCTTTTCACTACCAAAGCTATAGTTCTTATCCGTTGGCTTGGCAGTGAAGACTTCGTAAGCACCGCTACCAATATAGGCCGACCGCGACCTTCTGCAACTATCCATCAATGGTTAACTTGCTGTGCCAGGACGTAATCCCGTTTTGGAAAGCCACACTGGTATCTTCCTTCGAAGCGGCCTTAATGATTCCAGACGTCATGGACAGACAAACGGACTACTTCTTAATATAGGATATGATACTTTTTACCTTGCTATCCGGCCACTTTTTCAAATCAGTGATTGCTGGGAATTGCTCGTTGGATAGACACATCGAAGCCATAGTCCGTTGACGTTGGCTTAACGACCTGCTGTTTCTAGAAAATCTTGCTATTTGGAGAATCCTCTCCTTTTGCCAAAATGGATTATTGTTGCTGACTAGTGAGCTGCGTGTTCTTGCTCTTTTATTTAAAGCGTGAAATCGTCAGCAATGTGTCGACAGTCACTGAAGGCACCAGTACAATGAGCAATATCCAGAATGCGTGCTGTTCCTTTCCAATTTTACGGACCCTCTTGTTTTGCTTTGTCATGTTAAATCCTTCTACTTATTAGATACACCATTTCATTCAATCACTTCAAGAAGGCAAAAACAAAATTCGATTTCAAAAAAATAGTCAGAATGACTTCTGACTAACCCTTATTTAATTATTCAGCTTTTGTGGGGACGCTTTATAATAGTGTCCGTTATCGACCAAAGCTCCCTGGCCAAGTACCTTATCGTTAATGACTTTTGTCTTGTACCCCTTAATTTCCAACAAGAAACTAGGCGCAAAGGTACGGGAATCTTCAAAGGAGGTCACGACAAATTTGTTGTTCTTTTGGTCCTTATGAGGCACAACGAGGTGGGCATAGGTAAAGTCCGGATCGTTGGTGATGTTTGACGTCATCACTACCCCGTTTCCGTTCAACTTTTTATAGCGCCCGTTAATGCCATTATCCGATACATAACCAAGTAAAAACGTCTTGTTTGAGTAATTGGGGTCAGTAGAAGAGAACTTACCACCCCAAGATGTCGCAAACAGATACCACTTTCCCTGGAACTGGAAGAGGTTAACCCGCTCAATTTCATCATTAACCAGGTTGGCCACGACCATCGGCTTCATGACTTTCTTCACCTTAAAGTCGGAGTCCAGCTCGAGCTTTCCAATGGCGGCGTTAGCGTAGTATGCCTTACCATATTGCTCACCATCCTTGTTATTCAAGAGTTGCTTCTTCATGTATCGGTAGGTGGTCCAGTTGCCATAGTTAGCATAGTTCAAGAAGTTCCGATCACCCTGGATACCATACTTTGAGCCAGTGTTTCCTTCAAAGACCAAGTAATAATTCTTCCCATCGGCGACAAAGTGTGGGTCCCGCATGGTTAATTCTTCAGAGTGCTTGTCCGCATGGCCCGGGTTTTGTGAAGCCGTCTGGTAATAGTAACCGTCCCCCGCAAAGACCGTTCGGTGATCCTTTGTTTTCTTGTGGTTAATCGTCAAACCAGAGTTCCAGTCACCGGGAGTCTTCGGTTCTACCGTAATTTGTGCCGTCATCAAGGCCTGTGAATCCTTCATGGCGTTGGCATAGAAAACACGAAGCGTGTTCGTCTTAGAATTCATCATGACGGTTGAACCAGACCATTCTCCCTTGATTTGTTTAAGGTATTTGTCCGGTTTGCCATTGGGCGCGCCTTCGCCGAAAGTCTCAAAGACATTACCTAAGTATTGCCAACTGGACAAATCATTGGAATCGGCCGAAATTTTTTGAGCATACAATCCCAAATGAGCCCCATTGGCATCGTCACGCTGGTACTTAGATGTCAATCCAATAACCAAGCGGTAACCGTGGAAGTCTGCCACCGTGCCATCAGGATTTGCCACCTGCCAAGAATCCCAAACCGCAATCGGAATTTCCTGCCCCGTTGTCGGATCCGTTATCTTGGATGAGGGAATATTTGATAACAAAGATTTTTGCTCAAACTTCGGCATCCGCGTACTCGTATTCCGCACCGACCTGGAAAAAGAATCCATGTCCGCCCAAGTGACGTGGGTCACCCCATCTCCTAAAAAGTGGTAATGCTTTTGAATTCGGTAGCCACCGTAACCCAGACCCAAAACGAGCAAGGTCGTCATGGACCAAATAACTTTCTTTTTCTTCGTATCAAATAGACGCTCACTGGCTGTTAAGCTTTTAAACACAACTATTTCTCCTAAAATTTCAATACAAACTCGTTTAAAATTATATCAAAATTATAGGAGCAAAATCTTTAAAAAGTTTAGGAAAGAAAGTCTAGGTTACCCCAGACTTTTTAGATTGATTAACGCAAGTAGAATGTGTTGCCATCCGCCTCTAAATGCGTCTCGATGTTTTTAGAAATTGTTTGCAGAACCGCACTATAGTGGAAACCAATATCTACTAATGCTCCATGGGAGAATAACTGATAGCTTATTATTAATAACCTTTGTTTGATTACCATTTATTTCCAACAAGAAACTTGATGCAATCAAACGTACAACTAAATAAGAAGTAACAACAAATTGATTTTTGAATTGGTCACTATTAGGAAGAATTAAAAAGACATAAGTGCTTATATCTCGATAAGTTGAACGCTTTTTTACATCGCCGGGCTTGATTCATAAGCACGAATCCATGCGTAATTATATCGACGAATATAACGCAGAATTCGTGAAATCAGCTCAAAATTGTCCCTAAACTGATTGAGATAAATTAACTCTCTTTTCAAAATCGAATGAAATGCTTTGATTCTCTCATAGACACTACTGGTATATTCACTTCCCATATCACTATTCAAATATGCTGACTTTTGATATTGGCTCAGTGCATCTAACAAGATGCAGGCGATAAAACGCACATCACGGATTAAACTCAGTTTGTGAGCTAGTACTTTTTGCATCAATAAGGTAGCAACATATTGCTAATCGAACCTGATCGCATTGGCGCTCTTTTTATGCTGAGCAAATTTCTTGCTAGCCGCATAAAATTTACTTTGACGCCTCAACCAATTGAAACTTCAATTTCTGTACTACTGAACGTCCACCAATTGAATTCACATAATTCAAAACATCAGTAATTGATGCTCGATAATTGGTGGTATTATTTTGACTAAAGGACATCGGCTTTGTCACGCTTTGACTTGACGAACTAATATCGTTCATTAAGTACTTATAATAAGCACCATCATTATCAGCACCACCAACAGCCTTAGCAATAAAAGTTGGGTTCGACTGATTAGCAACTTGCGTCAAAACAATTCCTTTTGACTGCATCAAATTTAATTTTTGCCATTGATCATCACCATGAGCCAAACCATAGAGAGCAATCATCCGATAAGCTAAATCATCACTAGAACGAAAATCATCCTGAGTAAGCGTGTTGCTTAATGCTGAGGTTGAATTGAGAGCAGATGATGCTGATTTTGTATTGGAGTTCTCACTCACACTAGCATTAGCCTCCTGGTTACCGGTACTAGTACCAGTTGCGGCACTTTGCTGGTTACCACTGGTAGTAACTGACTGGGTCTTTTGATTTGTGGAAGCGACACTTTTTTGACTAGAAGACTGGGCCGAACTGCTTTTCTTTTTAGTTATAAATCCAAGTTGTTGATTAGTTGGGTTTGTAACAGCATTAACAATAAAAGTAGTGGCCCCCAGTGTTAAAACGACAGCCACCGCTGTCATTGTTAGCAAGATTTTTTTCTTTCTAAACATCTTGCAGACTCCTTAAATGCGTATTATCTCCTACACTTTAATCGCATTGCAACATAAATGTAACTGACGTCTTGAGTATATAGCGATTGTTACTATCGGTCAACGCTTATTTGACTATCTTAAAAATATTTTTTAACTGCTAGATTAAAGAAAAAGAGCCTGCAATTGCAAGCTCTTTTGCCAAACTATTTATTAATTTTATCTTCAATTACTTCTTCTACTTCTTTAAAAATGTAAAGCTTACTTAAAACATAATTTGAGATAATAACAAAAACGTTTTGAATGCCGTTCCAAATGAGATCATTCTGATGTAATAGATTAACACCAAACATCAGAATCAACCAACCAATCACACCAGTAACAACTCGTGCTAAGTAGAATTGCCAAATTTCCCGAAGCAGCCCTTGAAAATCAAAGACCTGAGAACGAAAAACCCAAATTCGATTAGTCAGGTATGCAAACAATACGGCTAAGAACCAAGATGAAATGTATGACAGCGTTGGTCCCCAATGAAAAAATGCTGAGAACAAAGAGTAAGTTACAACTGAAACAACAAAAGTAGCTCCTCCGAAAAAAAGATAAAGAATAGTTTCACGATATTTTTTAAAAAGATCAACCATTAGGATTCTCCAATTTATATTGATTGTTCTTCAACCATATAATAATAACAAATTGCTTACTGAATTTCTTAAGCAGTCACATACTAAAAGATAATTTATTTTTTTAAATCACGAGTCCAAAACAATAATAACCTTTGAATTGACGCCATTAGAATTTAGATTTAGACAAAAATATTCTTTCACTATGTGTATAACTCACTCCAAAATTTCCTATTTTCTCACACTTTGAAGTCTATTTTTATTTGTGCCACATGGTAAAACAATCATTATTAACCAACTAACTATTGAAACAATAAAAGGACTAACTTCCCACCAGGACATTGTTTGACGAACACTTACTTTCTGTTTTACATCCAATGAAGCATTAATAGTTATTCTTCCATTTTTAATATAACTATCTATTTTTCGGTTATCAATATATACAAATGTATTAAATTTATTATATCCAACAACTGGTAAAGATATTTCTTGATTAACTATATTTTGAGTAGAATAAAATGATACAGACTTAGGCTTTGCTATATAATTCGATGTCATTACACTTTGACCATTAGAAATACTTAACTCATGGTTAACTAGCTTCTTGCCTTTATCATCCTGCAGCAAAAAGCTACTAGTTTGGTTGCTAATTGAATTTTTGGGTACATAATCTGAATAATTCATAATGGACCACATTATATTTTGGTCCATTGTGTACTCATCAAACGCTCCTAATCCAGCAATCGAATATCCGTCATTTCCCTGCGATACATACGTCTCTAACTGCTTTGGGGATGTAACTATATAATTTCCATTATTATCTATCGATGGATAACTATCCTTATATATCACAGTACCAATAATAGACATGGAAACAAAAATAAACATTAACAAAACGTTTTTTCCATTCTTTGACATACCTCGGTTGGCCAAAAGTAAAATTGAAAAGCAAAAACATAATGAAATTGCATAGTAAAATATTCGACTAGGTATTTGAATATTTGACAAGACGGTAGTACGAACAAATCCTTCCCATACAATTGCGCTAGTGCCAAACACTGCAAAAATCAATGACAATGCCTGTGCTAATGAAACTTTCTTCATAAGCAAAATAACACTTAAAGAAAAGATAAGCATCATTATAAATACATATATTCTAAAATCATCTGAAAAAGTATTTATATTGACTACCCATGTTTGAAATTGGGAGTAAAATATGTTCGGCGTTTTTACACGGTTGTTAATCGTTGTATAGATAAGAGGAATTGAAACACATAATGTTCCTAAAAAACTATAAATTCCCGTTTTCAATATATTCATGGTTAAGAATATACATTTTTCTTTTGTACGATTTAGAAATAATAAGCTAAAATAATAAAAGAGCACAAAGAATAATAGAAAAATAGTAGTTAAAAGATGGGATAAGGATGAAATTATTAATCCAGCAGCTATATATTTATATACTCCACTTTTTTGAAAATTCAATAATCCATAACAAAGCAGTGGAAATCCTATTTTAGCAACTGCTTCTCCTATGCTAGAAGAAGGATAGATTAAAAATGACCATAACAAAGCCAGTCCAACTGATAGTGATCTAATCTGAGCATACTTAAACCGGATTAATAAATAAGCAACTAAAGCACTAATAAAGCATAATAATAAAATAAACAACTTATAAATTATTAATGATCCGAATGACTTTGGAATTAAGTCAACGATAACTTGCATGCCAATGGCAGGATAAAAAACGTTACTAGCAATGCCAACCTGTCCTAACGAAACAAAATTTTGTGAATACAAAAACTGAAATAAACTACCACTTAAGTTATGAATTCTTGAAAGATGATAGTATGTATCAATTGGAAGCTTTATAGGATTAAATAAAAATGGATTTAGGATCATTATTGAAGCAAAAAACAACACCAAAATAGGCAATATCTCTAAAACTATTTTTTTTATATTTAAAATTTTTACTACATTACTATTGTTCATTATACAATCCTTCTATCAAGATATAATCTACACTACTTTTTAAAGATGAATATCCAAATAATCGAAACTACTGATATAAACATAGCAATAATCTCCCAAATTGGTATGAATTGCTTAACTTGAACAATGTCATTTGTTCTCAATCCATTTTCTCTATTCACAGTTATTAAGCCATCATCATTCTTAAACTTTTGTTTTTTACCATTAATTAAAACTTCATTTAAAAAGTTCTTATAATAAAATACGGGTAACTTAATATTTCCTTTTTCAACTGGTTCTACAGACTGAAAAGTAATACTATTCGATGCAATTTTATAATTTGTGGTATCAATACTTTCTCCATTTTGATTCATCAATTTATGTTCAGCAACACTTTTTGTACCAGCATCATTACGAAGAAATCCAGTACCTTTATTAATAAAAACTTCTTTTGGAGAATAATCAGCATAATTCATTAACTGCCACATATACTGACTAGACATCGTTTCCTGACTGAAAGCACCCATTTTATCCAAACCATATCCATCATGACCAGTTAAATAATATTGATTAACACTTCGTTTAGATAAAACATTGTATTGACCGCTATAATTAACGTCAGGTTGACTATTTGATCGATCAATTGATGCTACAATTGCTAAAATTAATATAACAAACATCGTCAATATTTTTTCAGATTTTTTAGACCATTTCCCTGCTGCAAACAAAAAAATAGAAAAGCAAAAACAAATTGTCATACCATAGTAAAAAATTCTACCAGGAATTTGAATCACTGAAAGTGGTGTATGTTGCAAAAACCTTTGCCAACCTATTGCACCTGTCCCAAAAATAGCAAGAAGAAATGAAATTTGTTGTCCTAAAAAGACATCTTTCAAAAGAACCATTGAAGCTAAAAAGAACAGAATCATAATTAAAAAAATTAAAAAACTTTTATCTGAGAATAAACCATCAATTGAATCAAACCATGTTTGAAATTGCCACGAACTATATGTTGGTGATTTAATATGATTGCTAAATGAAGTAAATACAAGTGGGATGGTTACAGATGCTGTCGTGAAAAGAGTATATAATCCAACCCGGAGTAAATTAAATCCCTCCTTTTTTTCTTTATTTAACGCATAACTTACTAAGTAATACACTGCTACAAAGCCTACAAGAAACACACTAGTTAATATGTGAGACATGAAAGAAATTGTCAGTCCGGCAACTACATACTTATAAGATTTTCTATTTTGACTATGGATTAATCCATAACAAATTAATGGAATTCCTACTTTAGCTAAAGCTTCAGCAATATTTGACGAAGGAAAAACTAAAAAGCTCCACAATAATGATAGTGCAATAGATACAACTTTTGATGTTTGAACTTTAAATCTTAATACCAAATATGATACCAATGCACTGATAAAACACAAAAGCACAATAAAAATTTTATATATCCAATATATTCCTAAACTATGGGGAATAATATTAACAATTAACTGCATCCCAATTGCAGGATAAAATATATTGCTAGCAACTCCAACTTGTCCCAAGCTTAAGAAATTTTGTGGATATAAAAATTGATAAAAACTTCCCGTTAAATTTTCAATTCTCGATAAATGATAATAACTATCAATTGGCAATTTAACTGGATTTAAAATTGTGTTATTTAAAATTATTAGCGAAGCAATCATTAAAAAAATAATAGGCCAAATTTCATTCAATATTTTTTTAACGTCTTTTACAGTTATACTTATTCGATAACAAACCATTATTCTCTCCAAAATATATTAATTTCTAAACAGCAATATTTACAATAGTAGCATATTCCGAATTTAAAAAAAATAAAATATCACTAATATGAAAAAATTTAATCATAAGAAAACCCCAAAAGTTTCTAAAACTCTCAGGGCTTTAATCATAAACTATTTTTCTCTTTTATCCTTAGCAAACTCAACTGTTGGATCAAATTTCAGTCCAGCTTTAACGCCTTTGCGAATAATTGCTAGCTTCTCTTTTTTATTATCTGTTTTAGAAAACAAAATGTTTACATAATCTAACCAAGGACGTACCTCGGCTCTTAGCTTACGATATAATTTTCGCTGACGAGCGTAGTACATTTTATTTCTATAGTGATAAAAATAGCGAGGAGTCCTATCTGACGAATCATTTAACAAAGATGATCCAAAGTTTCCCTTTGTGGCATGCGTCACCTGAGAACTAGGAACATAATATCCAGGTCGAAGACGAGCTGCTCGTTCTGTGTATTCAATGTCATCACCCCAGATAAAGAAATCAACAATTGGGAGTCCAATTTTAACAACAACTTCCCGATCTAATAAAAGTGAAACGAAAGTAGCATTTCTTGTCTCAACAACTCTTCCTTCTGAATCTGGAATGCGTCGGCCATTCATATAGCCCATCAAATTCATTTTAGCGATTGTTCCATCTTTCCATAGAACTTTAGAAGCTAAAAACGAAAAATCAGAATTACACTGAGCATACTCCATAAATGAAGACAAAGAATCAGGATGGGTAATCGTGTCATCATCCATTAGCCAAAGATAATCGTCCTCTGTATTTTCAACAAAATACCGAATTCCCTTATTAAATCCACCCGCACCGCCAATATTTTCTGGAAGTCGTAAATAATCAATTTTATTTCCAAGTGATTCCAAGTATTCTTTAGTGTCTAAATTACTATTATTGTCCACAACAATAATATGAGATAATTTATAGTCCTGATTGAAAAGAGCATCTATGCTCTCTTTAAGTAAATCTAAACGATTATAAGTTACTATGACTGCACTTACTTTTTTTGTATTTTCCATTGATAATTCACTTTCTACAAAAATTCTCTTTAAATTATATCACACTCAAGTATAACTTATTCAATATAATTCAAAATATCTATCAACTAATTATAATAATTATCAAAATAATAAATAAAATGGACAAATTTGATTTTTTTACTAATAAAACGTCTTAATTAACAACCTAATAGTTTACCTTCAAGGACCAAAATACCTTACGCACTTCCTTACTGGTTTAATTATAAAATTCACCTACACATTTTACGGATGAGATTCATAATAAGTTATTTTCAATGAACTTTCCAATTATATACAACATAATTCGACATGATAATCAATAATACCGCACCTCAAAATATAGAAGTAACCAAATTCGGACTTAAACTATCCATAATAATTGATACGAAAATATTTACCAGAATCTGAAGCTTTTCAATCCTATATTCATGGGCACAATTCACCTGTACAAATATTACCAATCGTCTTTGTCTTTATCAATCATATTAAATTATAATATTTCCTAAAACTTCATTGATAATCTACTATGTCCATTTATGTCTTTCCATCCTTCTTAATTGCATTTAACGGTTCATACATGGAGCCAATCCCTTCTTTACAATTACGTTAGTTTTTATTGAGCTTTTCTAGCACATTTAGCATTTTGTTATAGTTAAGATTAACTACTAATATTGGTTAAATTATATATAGAAAACAGTAACACCACTTATAATTTTTTTCATTTTTTAACATATCTACCTTATTTTAAAATATCATTAAACATATCCGCATTATCAGAAATTTGATCAAGATCTTAAAACAAAAGAACCCTTTGAAATGATTTAACCGCCATGATTATCAAACCCATTTGATAAATAGTCAAACATGTTCAAATTAATTAGTGCTCGAACAAAAAAATGTTGTTTTCAAATAGCATAATTAAGATTAGAAAATTCAATTTTATGCATGATTAATCCTTCTGTCATAAAATACGAATACTGCGTGAGCATTATACACGTTTAACAATAAAAATTTGAAATACATTCTTATTTAAATACTACATTTCATTCAAACGTTAATTATAATTAACGTTTGAATGAAAGTGATTTTTCTGTTAGATAAATATTAAAGCGCCTAGCAGGACATAAATAAGGATTATTTACATAATTGATGCAAAACGAAATACTTTGAAAAATTAATTTAAGTAAAAAATTAGAAAGAATAAAATTATTTGAATCAAAATAAAAAAATTACCGATTAACATCGGTAATTGACCTACAGTTTAACTATTTTATTTTCGATATATAAATAGGTAATTATTTATTAATCTATCTTGTTTCCTTAGCAATATAAATTGGTCGATTCTTTGTTTCCATAAAGATAGCTGCAATATAACGACCGATAATACCAAGGCTTAACATTTGAATACCACCGATAAAGAGAATTATCGTTACCATCGATGGCCAACCAGCAACAGAGCTATTTGAAATTAAAGCTCGAATAACAATAAATATTCCTGCTACGATTGAAGCGCCAAACGATAGTAAACCTAGGAAGGCCACTATTGTTAATGGCATTGTAGAAAAAGAAACAATCCCTTCAATAGCATATTTGGTTAGCTTCCAAAATGACCAAGAAGTAGTTCCAGCAACGCGTTCTCGATTTTCATATGGAATATATTTTGTTTTAAAACCGACCCAGGTAAAAATTCCTTTTGAAAAACGTTGATTTTCAGACAGCGACAGAATGGCATTCACCATTTGTCTTGTCATTACCCGATAATCTCGAGCACCATCAACCAGATGAGTCTGCGATACCTTGTTCATCCACTTATAGAACTGGGCAGAAAACCATGACCGTAGCTTAGCCTCACCCTTGCGATTTGCACGACGAGTACCGACGGCATCATATTCTCCACTTTGAACTTCTGCTAACATTTGCGGTAACAACTCAGGAGGATCCTGCAGATCGACGTCCATTACTGCAATATAGTCACCTGTAGCTTGTTGTAATCCAGCGTATAAGCCAGCTTCCTTACCAAAGTTACGTGAAAAAGAAACGTAATGCACATGATCATCTTGGTCTGCTAAGTGACGCAAAATTGCTAATGTTTCATCTGTTGAACCATCATCAATAAAATGAAAATCAATCTTTGCTGCAACTTCTGGCTTAACATTCTGAATGGCATCATAAAAAATTTGAATCGTATCTTCTTCATTATGAACCGGCACAATGAGTGATAATACCGTTGATTGTTCCTTGATGTCCATCACTGCTCTCCCTTTTAAAACAAATATGTATGGCCGCCAAAAATAGGGCAACCTTTTCCTTACTTCACATCATCATGTGCAAAGTTAAAGTCATCTGCCACACCAAATTCTTGGCGAACAGTGTTAAAGGCATCATTGAAAACCTGGTCCATATCAAAGTAACGATACTTACCCAAACGACCACCAAATAGTACTTCAGGTGCCTCTTCACGAGCAGCCTTCACATATTGCTTATACAATTCAGTATTCTTATCATCGTTAACCGGATAGTAAGCTTCCTTCGTGCGATCCCAGTCTTGTGGGTATTCACGCGTAATAATGGTCTTTCCTTCATCTGCCAAACCATCAAAGTGACGCCATTCCATTTGACGCGTAAATGGTGTTTCAGCATCCGTATAGTTAATAACGGCATTTCCTTGGTAGTTATCGGAGTCAATCGTTTCGCTTTCAAAGCGCAATGAACGATACTCCAATTCACCAAACTTGTAATCAAAGAACTGATCAATCATTCCCGTGTAAAGAACACGTGGGAATTCTGTCATAAATTCATCCTTGTGATCGAAGAAATCAGTATCAGTCAGGACATCAATCAATCCATTTGAACGTTTAACCATGTTCTCAAAAATCTGTGTATAGCCACCAACAGGAATTCCTTGGTAACGGTGGTTAAAGTAGTTGTTATCGTAAATAAAACGAACTGGCAAACGCTTGATAATGAATGCTGGCAATTCAGTTGCCTTACGACCCCACTGCTTTTCGGTATAACCTTTAATCAAAGCTTGGTAAATGTCCGTTCCGATCAATGAAATCGCCTGTTCTTCCAAGTTACGTGGTTGACGATCACCCAACTCCTTTAAA
Organism: Fructobacillus sp. ESL1117; assembly: GCF_058508565.1. NCBI lineage: Bacteria > Bacillati > Bacillota > Bacilli > Lactobacillales > Lactobacillaceae > Fructobacillus > Fructobacillus sp. ESL1117. The sequence continues at coordinate 599,261 of NZ_CP196385.1, forward strand.
GCAGCAGACTTTTGTTCTTCGATCTTAGCCTTAGCTTCGGCAGGTGTCTTTGTCCCCCACATTTGATAGAACGTGTTCATGTTAAATGGTAAGTTGAAGAGCTTACCGTTGTAGTTGGCAACAACTTGGTTTTGGAAGTTGTTAAATTCAGCAAAGTTTTGGACGTAATCCCAAACTTCCTTGTTATCAGTATGGAAAATGTGAGCACCAAAATCATGAACAGTGATGCCGTTTTCCACGTGCGTATGTGTATTACCGCCAATAAACGGGCGCTTTTCAACAACCAACGAACGCTTACCACGCTTTGCTGCTTCGTAGGCGAAAGTCATCCCGAAGGGACCAGCACCAACGATTAAGTAATCATAATTTTTAGTATTAAACTTATTTGCCATTAGAAATGTACCTTTTTCTTAGAATTTGGAAGAAACTTACGTTTCAAAAATTGCGTGCCCTTGTCCAGCCAATTCGTCTTTTCAAGACTAATCACCGGGACTTCCGTATAAGAGTAGTTTCGAGTATTGAGCCAAGTATCCATTAACCGTTCTGACAAAAAACCAAAAACACGAGTATCTTGACCATGCAAAGTGGACAAGTCCACTTTTTCTTGCACTTTTCCCAAAACACCAAAAACAAAATCTGCGTAATCATCAAAAACTTCTTTTTTCATGATAAACATATTAAACAGATGCGCCTTTGTTGATCGCTCCATCCGTTGGAATCCCGGATAGAAGTCTGCGTAATCCTCTTGAATAACCTGCTCCATTATCGCATAAGGTTCATGAGCATGAGCATGAAGATAATGATTCCGCTGATTTTCAATGTAATAATTGCGTTCTTTTGGCAATATCAGATCAAACTGACTCAACAAACTTTCAATGTTTTTGTGATTGAGCCGTTTAGCGTAATCATGGCCACCTTTTTGGCCTAGATAACGGCGATAATGAACCAAACCGACTGAATCTTCTTCGGCATTTTTCCACATCCAATAAATGCCAGTTAATTCATTAAAGTTCGGATTTTTAGTCGAAATATTTTCGCCCTGGTCATCGCGCTGATAACCAGTTGGAATTTCTTCTCTTAAAGATGAACCAACCATCAATGGTTGATAAAGCTTATCCTTGGGCATTTCATATGGTTTGTGTGTTGCAATATAAACTTTCATTGCTTCAGTTCCTCCTCCAAACGCATAATATGTTTCCGATAAAAGAAGAACATTAAAAGATACGGCCACAAATAAACTTTAATAATAAAAATAGATGAGAACGCAATCAATATAACCATAGTAATAAAGCTCACGTGTAATCCGCGTGACCAGCTTTTATCTATATTTAAATCATTTCTATTTTTTAATCCATACTGAGTCAAAAAATCCCTTGAAATCAACCTAAATAACAAATAAAAAGCCGGTATCATTATGACTAATCCGTAGGTTGCCAACCAGCCGAGAAAATCCGATAAAATTGGAAAACCATATTGTGAGTAAAGATGCTGAAACTCAAAATTTTGGGTAGTTGAAATTGGCACATTTTGAATAATAAAATAGGACGTAAAGCCGGAACCAACACCAAAGAAAGGATGTTGCAAAAAAGTGCTTGCTAAAGCGATTGTTCCCCCTAATCGGTTATCCGTTCCTTGCTTTGCAAAAAGAAATTGATTGAAAATTAAATGAACAATCGGAACCGTCAGATAAGCAATTGTCAATAACATCAATCCAGATGCTGCCGTTATCAACAAACTTGTGCGCAATTTACCCTTTGACCAGATAATCCAAAGTATATAAGCAACAAAGGCCGTTAGAATACCAGTGGTTGTTTTAGCTAAGACTAACACTAATAAAACATTCAGAGCCAATACACTATTTAAAAATATATTTTTCTTCTGTGAAGATACCCAATTCCATATATTTTTCTTGCCTACAGTCAAGCCAATCAATATTGGTAAATAAACAATTCCTAATAAATTAGCTAGATAAGAAGACTCTGGTTCCAAACCATTTATTCTACCCTGTGACGTAACATATGATCCATTAGAATATATATCGTACCCCCCCATCGTACGCCATCGTTGTTCAAAAATTCCAGCAATGCCATTAACATAGGTTACAAAAGTACTAAAATGGAAGCTGACTAAAAACTGAGGAAAAACGACTAAAAGCAAATAAAACGAAAGACCAATCAGGCCTGACTTAATAAATGATTTTTCATCTCGCTCATTCACTACTGTTACTTGAATGACTGCCCATGCCACGTACACAGCAAGAGTCCATCCAAATAAAATAATTGATGAATGGACAATTCCAGATGTAAGCTTACTTTCCCCTGTTGAACCATATGAAACAAACATTGACAATAACTGTAGTGACCAGAAAAAAAGTCCCAGACCAAGTGCAGAGATTGACGGAATGATATTTTTTACTCGTTGTGGAAATCGAAAAAGTTGAACCAAAATAGTAGCAATAAAAAAGGGCATTGAAATCATCGCCATTGGTTCAGCAAGCGAATAGCTATATGTTTTTGAAAAAAAAGTTATTGGCAGTAAAAAATTAACCATTATTACTACTTATCCTTGTTTTTTGCGATTAAATAATTAGAACGGATTCCTGAAATCAAAATCCAAAATACTGAAATAACAAAACCAAATAAGGCGCCAAAAATCGTTAACTTCTTTGCATTTTTTAATGCTGAACGAGTAACATCAGATCCTGTTGCCTTTGACAACACATCAGGCTTACCCATGTCAGAATACAGCGTTGGCCCAACCGTAGCAAATGTTTCTGCATAAACGTTTGCTAATGTCTTTGCTCGATAGGTCGTCGACCCAGAAGCTAGGAATGAAAGTGCCACAGTATCTGTCGGACTTTGAACGTTCACGGCAGATGAAATATCACTCTTACTCATTTCAAATGGCAACGCTTTTTGAACAGCAGTTACAACGGCATCGTCCTGAGCGACCTTTTGATAAGTTGGAATCAATGCCTTATCAGCTTGAACACGCGAATTCGGATCACGGACATCTGTATTACTCTTAGCAATTAACACTGTTCGACTAGCCGAAAAATTAGTAATAACTTTTCCAGATTTAGCGTACAAGAACCCTGAACCAGCAAAAACAATGACACACAGTACAATCAACCAAGCAAAATGCCAAAAGCGTTTAGCCAAGTCAGTTAATGAAAATTCCATTTTTACTTCTCCTCGTTGGAAAATACAGTTTTATTTAAAAGGCTCCATCGCCCTTGAAAATTGCAACAACTGTTAGAAACATAATTTTAAAGTCCAAACCTAAGTTTGCACGATCAACATAGTCAAGTTCAATTTCAGCCCGCTCTGGATATCCGATATTAGATCGCCCGGAAGCTTGCCAGAGGCCGAAAACACCGGGCTTGACAGACAAAAATTTTTGAATTCGTTTTTCGTCGCCATATTCAACCAATTCACTCTCAACCACTGGCCGTGGGCCAATAATTGACATATTCCCAATTAAAGTATTCCAGAATTGTGGCAATTCATCGAGTGACGTTTTACGCAAAATCGCCCCAATTTTCGTAATTCGGGGGTCCTCTCGAGTTGGCAACTTATAACCATTATCAACAAATTTTTGATATAACTGGCTATCTGATTTAAGAATTTGATCAGCATTGTCAACCATGGACTGGAACTTATAAATTTTAAAATGCTTGCCACCCTGACCGACACGGTCTTGGGCATAAAAAACATGACTTGTATCTTTGTTGAACTTAATAATCGCCGCAATTACCAAAAAAATTGGTGAAAACACAATTAAAGCTACCAAGGAAACAACAATATCTAAAATTCGTTTGGGAAGGCGATAAAACAGGAACTGTTTCAAAACCCCATCCTCCAATATTTAAAATTTAGTGCACAACAATTCTTATTATACCAGAATCACCCTATTAGCGGAAGGAACGCCAATTCAATAACTGCTTTAAAATCGGAGCTCTAAGAATAACGAGCACAAGCAAGTAAACAAAACCACCAATAACCGCTTCAATCAATGTGCTCTTGATACCGATACCATGGTTAGCAACAAAGTATAGTACCGCAAAATACATTGCCAGTCCGGCCAATAGATAGCGCCATAGCCCTACGAAATGGGCTCGAACTTTCATATCACTTCTGGTCACAAATAGTTGATAAGCAATAACAGCAAATTCTGAAATAGCTGTTGCCAATGCAGCCCCCTTGACGCCCCAAATAAAGATTAAGAAAAAATTCAGAAAAACATTTAAAACGGCACCAAAGGTTACTGACCAAGTATACTCACTCAGGCGTTTCGTAGGAATTAAGAACTGGTTCCCAATAACATTCGACCAGCCAATGAAAACAATGATTGGTGTCAATAGAACAAGGGCCGAGCCAACGTCTCCCCATGATTTCCCTAAAAACCAAAGCATTGCCGTTGGCCCAACTGCCGCAATTCCAAAGGCCAATGGCACGGCAATTGCTGACACAAAATCCATTGATGAATGAATTGCCTTCTTCATCTGATCGTGTTCACCAGCAGCATAGTGGGCCGACATCCGTGGTAACATAACCATTCCCACTGATGTAACCAAAGCCAGGCAAACCTTAATAATTTTATCCGCATTATCGTAAATACCGGATGAAGCAGTTGCCCCGGTAATAAATGGCAGCATTGTCTTATTTAGCTGCAAATAAATTTGCGTCGCAATCGTGGGTAAAAACATCATAAAAACTGGATGCCAGTGTGACTTTAAATTAAGCTCTTTCAATTTTGGCCAACGGAACTTGCCAATCAAATAGAACCACATCGAAAGATTACCAAAAACCTGTGACAAGGCTAGTAGCAATATATAGGCACCGATATCAGTTGGCTTTTTCACCAAAACAAAAATCAAAACAGTCATCGCTAACTTAATCATCATGTTTCGTAAAACAGTTTTTTTGAAGTCTTCCAGACCGATAAAGTACCAGGAAATATCAACAATACCTGAAAAAATCACCCAAATTTGATACCACAAAAAAAGTTCATTTTGATGGATTCGGTGATTAAACGCACCACCGGCATAAATGAATAGCACATACAAAATCAAGGCTACAAAACCTGCAATAAAGTGAATCGTCTGAATTTCCCAAAACTTTTTTTGCCGTAATGCTTCGTTCTTATGAACATAAGCGATTTCTCGAGAACCATAAGTAACAATCCCCAAACTAGCAATCAATAAAAAGTATGTTACCAATGAATTTGTCCAAGAAGCAACACCCACACCGTTCTTACCCAACACACGTGCCAAATACGGCAACGTAATAATTGGAGCAATAATATTAAGTAGCTGATAGGCTGCATTATATAAATAGTTCTTTGCAACTTGCATAGGAGTAAAAACTCACTTTCGAATTAAATAATTTAAACTATCCGTCGTAAATAAGGTATTTTTTTTATAATTAGCACGATTATTGTAGATAATAACCAAACTAAAACGGGTAAGCCTAAAATATGCCAAAGAGAGGCTTCACTGTGTAAGTATACCTCTGCATAATGTACAAAAAAATAATGAATAACATACACACCAAGTGAAGTAGAGGATAAAGACCTTAATAATTTTTGATTTTTTTCAGAAGGTAACCAATTATTAAAATGAGTTTGTATAAACGTAAAAACCGTTGCAGATAGGCAAATTACACCAATCCCCCAAACATCATAAGCATTTCGCTGGTAGACACCTCTTTTTACTGAAAATACAAAAGTAAGAATCATCATAATTAGCACAAATATAGCAGTAACGATATATAAAATCTTTCTTAATTTTTTTTCTAATGGAAAATTCTTAAGATACCATCCTAAAGTAACATATCCAATAGATCCTGTAGTTCCAATGTTTATCCACTGATTAATAGTGGCATCAGGCTGATTTTTAATCTGAAAAAAATAGCCAATAATGCCAACAAATACGAAGTTAATTAATAATAAATATTCTGTTAACCTTTTATTTTCCCTGTTAGTAATTTTTGTTAACAGCGGTGCTGATAAATAAAAGCCAATAATAATATAGAAATACCAAAAAATTGGCTGTATAGTATTATGCACGAATCCATCAAATAAGATCATATAAGTATTGATACTCTTCATTGAATAATGATACTGTTCAAAATTAAAGTATATAAACCAAGCAATCGTCCAAAAAATAAATGGAATACAAATTCGATTCATTCTTTTCTTAAAAAAAGACAAAGTATCATTTCGACGTCTGTAGTCTAATATATTTGCACCAGAAATCATTAAAAATATTGGTACAGCCCAAATAAATAGAATTTGAATAACTACTGCTAAGTTCCAACTATATCCGCCTGTATTTAAGAATGCTAATCCAGATGAATGTAATACTACAACTGCAAATGTAGCTAAAATATTTAATACATCCATATAATAATAACGTTTCATTTTCTTCGGCTCCGAAATTTATTTAGTAAAAATCATTAACTATATAAGTTTACTACAAAATAATATTATAAACAGAAAAAAGATGATCAAAAAATTGATCATCTTTTTATCTGTTACTATCTCAAAAAATAGGAGCCATCATTTCCAAAGTAATATCGTTGACCAGCAATAGTTTGATAACCTTGAACTGCAACACCGTTAGGTCCAGTGTAATAGCGATATCCGTAAGCAGAATGCCATGCATTGTCACTTCTAACACCATCATCAAACCAATACCAGCCTCCAGCCCAATAACGAAAACCATTTGCTAATTGTCCATCCACATAGAAACGATATCCATTATTCTGAGAAGAAGCATCCCATATATAACCATACCATGGCTTTAATAATCCGTCAGCACTCGTTTTATAAATCAAACCATTAATCGTAACATTTTGATTTGTTCTTAAGAAATATGAACCATCATTTCCAAAGTAATATTGTGAATTACCAATTGTTTGAAGCCCTTCCACTGCGACGCCATTAGAACCTGTATAGTATGTGTATCCATTAGCATTATGCCATGAATTATCACTGCGTTCACCATTATCAAACCAATACCATCCACCGGCCCAATATCGGAATCCATTAGCTAAAACATTATTATCATAAAATCGATAGCCATCATGTCCCGCAGACCCATCATATAGATAGCCATTCTTAATTAATGTTAAAACCCCATTGGCATCAGCTTTGTATGAGCTGCCATTAATCGTAACATTTTGATTTGTTCTTAAGAAATATGAACCATCATTTCCAAAGTAATATTGTGAATTACCAATTGTTTGAAGCCCTTCCACTGCGACGCCATTAGAACCTGTATAGTATGTGTATCCATTAGCATTATGCCATGAATTATCACTGCGTTCACCATTATCAAACCAATACCATCCACCGGCCCAATATCGGAATCCATTAGCTAAAACATTATTATCATAAAATCGATAGCCATCATGTCCCGCAGACCCATCATATAGATAGCCATTCTTAATTAATGTTAAAACCCCATTGGCATCAGCTTTGTATGAGCTGCCATTAATCGTAACATTTTGATTTGTTCTTAAGAAATATGAACCATCATTTCCAAAGTAATATTGTGAATTACCAATTGTTTGAAGCCCTTCCACTGCGACGCCATTAGAACCTGTATAGTATGTGTATCCATTAGCATTATGCCATGAATTATCACTGCGTTCACCATTATCAAACCAATACCAACTACCAGCCCAATATCGGAATCCATTAGCTAAAACATCATTGTCATAAAATCGATAGCCACCATGTCCCGCAGACCCATCATATAGATAGCCATTCTTAATTAATGTTAAAACCCCATTGGCATCAGCTTTGTATGCGCTACCATTAATCGTAACATTTTGATTTGTTCTTAAGAAATATGAATCATCATTTCCAAAGTAATATTGTGAATTGCCAATCGTTTGAAGCCCTTCCACTGTAGCCCCATTAGAACCTGTATAGAACGTGTATCCATTGGCATTATGCCAAGAATTATCGCTACGTTCACCATTATCAAACCAATACCAACTACCAGCCCAATATCGGAATCCTGTTCCTAATTGACCATTATCATACCAGCGGTAACCATCATGGCCTTGGGAACCATCATACACATAACCATTTAATAGCTGGCTAGCAATCCCACTATAATCGATGGAAACATCAAAAGTACCACTTATACCGCCAAAGCCAGCGTTAGACGACCACTGCCACATACCATATTGACTATTCCATAAACTATTGATTGACGGATAATATGGATAAGCGGCCATCCAGATATGGTCATTTGCCAGAAACCAAGTATTTAAACCATTATTATTTTTATAAGACGTATACGTATAGAGTGCTCCGTTTGTAAAACCACGATTTTTAAGTTGGTCATTAAAAGCCCAACTATTTCCAGAGACATCTCCGCCCGTCGTCGAACTATCTTCCAAGTCATTAACCATTAAATCGCTGCTGTTAAAACCGAGTTGGCTGGCATAATCGGCAAAGAAATTTGCTTCTGATCGGGCATTATTTTGATTATTAAAAGTAGAGTAGTGATATGCTGAGACCTTCAAACCAACAGCACGCGCATTATTAACCTGACTCGAGGCATACGGATTTCGATAGTATGTCCCTTCTGTCAGCTTAACAATAATACCTCTAACACCATTATTTTTCATGATTTGAAAGTCGTTTGTTGAAAGGTAACCATTGTTTGAAGAAACATCCACAACATCCATTCGGGGTAAGCCAGCTTGCCCCCCCGTAACTCTTGGCACACCGTCAGCGTGTACTTGTATTTGATTTTGGTCAACCACTAATCCAAAGGTTGAGATAGCGGCTAATGTCAGTAACCCATTTTTTACATTCATGTTTCTTTTAATTCCTTATTGATGATAGTTTTGCTTAGCATAATCAACGGGTGACATTCCCTGTTGTGATGCTTGCGTAATAATTTGCTTAATATCACTTGGTGCCCACTGATCAGCTGGCAAACCAGCCGCCTTCAACTGAGCTGTTACCTGTTGAATCGTTGATGAATCAACCGTTTGACCATTCAATGTTTTATTTGGATCATAACTAGCTGATGTTTCTGGGTTGGCACCCTTTTGACTGGTTGCAGAAGATGATGCTGAGCTACTTGAACTAGCACTTTTAGTTGCAGATGACACTGCTGAAGAGGTTGAAGCCGAATTCGATGAAGTTGCTGACTGTTTTGAATTGTGATTAGTCCCTAACGCATAGCCACCCATAGCAACGGCAACTACGACTAAAATAAAACCAATAATTGTCCCAATTTTTTTCATAAAAATTCTCCTTGAGTAATCGTTCTTTCAAAGGTGACCTAGCCTAAGAAAGTCAGCCAAGCCTATCACTGAATATTCTACACTATCGAACTCTTTTTTTGCAGGTTTCAAGCTATTCTTAATTTTCATTTAATAAAATAAAAGTAATCCGAACTAAAAAAGCGCTGTCATTGATTCATGACAGCGCTTCAACACTATTTTCCAATAAATTCATTCAACATACTAGTAGCAATCCCAAAGTAAACCAGGATAGCCGCCCAATCAACCACGGTCTGCACCAACGGTCCATTCACCAATGCTGGATCCAAATTCACTTTACGCAGTGCTGCCGGTACCAAATAAGCCAACAGGGCTGAAAGCAGAATCGCAACGGTTGCAGACAAGGCAACGGCTAGGGCCAAACCTTCATTATCTTGCCAAAGGAAAACAAAGCCGAAAAGGACTACACCCGCTAAGATGGCTAACACAAAGGAAGACAGCAACTCAGAAATCAGATTCTTCCAAAACGACTTATCCGTGCTTGAACCAAAGTGGCGGACAGCCAGAGCCAAGGACTGCGTCCCTGCACTACCAGCAATCCCAGCAATAACCATGATAAATGCTGCCAGAATTGGTGCCTGACGGATCGTGTGCTCAAAGCTAGCGACGAGGGCGACGGAAATCAGGCCCAAAACCAACAGTGCCAAGAACCACGGCATCCGCTTCAAAGCAGAATGCCAGGGACTATCATCGGTATCAGAAACATCGACGGCAGCTAAACCTGAGTACTCCTCAACTGCTTCTTCGTCAATCACATCAACAATATCATCAACTGTAATGATTCCTAACAAATGTTGATCGTCATCGGTCACCGGAATAGCAAAGAAGTTGTAGTCGGCCACGACTTGGGCAACTTCTTTTTGATCATCACCCGCCTTGACCGAAATAACCCGGGTATTAGTAATTGACTCAATCGTCATCTCATCCGGATGTGTGAGTAAGTCCCGCAAGGAAACAATTCCAACCAGGCGATGGTTTTCATCAACCACATAAACATAAATGATTGACTCAGCCTCTTCTGCCTGCTTTTTTACTTGGGCTAGAACGTCTTTGACTACTGAGCCAGCAGCTACTGCCAAGTATTCAGTCGCCATTAGGGCCCCGGCCGTCTGGTCCTCATACTTAATCAAATTTCTGATTTCCTGAGCTTCTCGATCAGGCATCAATGCCAAATACGTTGAAGCTAACCGGGCCGGCATGGCTTGGAACAAATCAGCTTCATTATCGGCAAACATTTCAACGAGGATGTTGGCGCCCTTTTGTGGTGGCACCTCCTGCAAAAGATCAACGACTTCTTCAGCATCGCCTTCCAAGTTATCAAAAACAGTCGCAAGCGTTTCGTCATCCATGACCCGCCAGGCAACCTCCCGAATATTCTTCGAAAAGCTAGCGTAAACCTGGCCCTTTTCAAAGTCGTGCAGGGTCATAAATTCGGTCATAAAATCATCGTCTTGTCCGTTTTCGAGCAAATCCGTTAAGGCATGGACAGCTTGTTGGACTTGCTGCTCATTGTCTAATTCCATGAAAGGATTCCTTTCCACTTCGTTTATCTTCCTTGAAAATACTACAAAATCAGCTTAGCTTCAACCTCATTCGTATACGTTTTTACCCTTGAATGTCCTTTAATGCCTGTAAATCGGCCGGTAAATCCGTTTGCAGATGACGGTTTTCTTCAATAAAAGGATCATAGAAGGTCATTTGGTAGGCGTGCAAGGCCTGACGCTTCAACCCATACCACAAAGGTCCGCCATACAGGTCATCTCCCACCAACGGAAAGCCGATGTGAGCAAAATGAACACGAATTTGATGAGTCCGTCCGGTATGCAACTGAACCCTAACCCGGGTTATCGGCTGATTTTCATTATTAGTGTACCGATGTTCTACCCAATATTCCGTCTTTGATAATTTACCGTCGGGTGTAACCGTGCGCTTGATAAAGTCACCCGGCAAACGGCCAATCGGTTCCTCGATCAGGCCATGATCGTCTGGCAAGTGGCCAGAAACATAGGCTGTGTAGAACTTTTCCACCGAATGATCTTGCAATTGTTGGTCCAAAACGGCGTGAGCAAAACGGTGCTTGGCTAACAGTACAATCCCGGAAGTGTCGCGGTCAAGACGGGTTACGACGTGGGGGACCAAATCTTCGGCGCCCTCATCAAGCAAGTGCCCCTTCACCTGGTTGACCAACGTATGTAGTCGATCGGCATGTCCTGGGACAGTGGTAACACCGTATGGCTTATCAACAGCCAAAAAATGTTCATCTTCATAGATCACAGCCAATGGCGTGAAATCGGGAACGACCAAGTCATTGCCCGTTTCAACCGGCATCACAATCGTGACTAGGTCGCCATCCTGAATATAATCGGAGGTATAAACCTGTTGGTCATTCACTAAAATGGCACCGCCATTATGCTTCATTTGTGAAAACATCCGGTGTGAAACACCGTGACTTTGTAAGAAAGAGCGGACCTTCCGTTCTTCTTTTCCCTGATATGTCCAAGAAAATTTCATACTAATTTATCTGTGCCGGTCTGTCAACCAGCTCCTTTCAATTCCATGCAAAAGCAGTATCTTTGTTCAACCAGACACCACCCTGCCACTTATTCAACGTCTTCATCACTGCTGTCAGCGATAAAGGCCTGTTTCACCCGACTCCAAAAGTCTAAATGACGGAAGGAAGCAAAATGAACTTCTTTTTCGGCCACCTCAAATTCAACGGCCTCAATGCCCTCGGCCAAAATTTCTAACTGATCACAGGTCAACAAAAAAGCTTTGGTTTTGGGTCGAATGGTAATCTTCTGTCCCGCCGGGACCACTAATGGTGATCCCAACGTTCGAAAGACCCGATTATTAATCGACGCAATTTCAGACATTTGGATTGCCTTTAATGATGGGTGTAAGACTGCCCCACCATTGGCCTTATTGTAAGCAGTTGATCCAGTTGGCGTTGCAATGGCGACACCGTCCCCCCGAAAGCCCTCAAAGAGCCGGCCACTTAAACAAATATCGGCGACCATTGTGCCAACTGGCTGTTTAATCGTCCCCTCATTCAAGGCCAAATATTCCTGCCTGGCACCATCGGCCATCACAGTTGTCATCTTCAACAACGGGTAAGAAACACGCTGGCCTTCATCTTGGACTAAGCTTTTCACCAGTTCCTTGACCTCACTGCCCAGCCAGTCAGTATAAAATCCAAGATGACCGGTATGTAAACCAACGAAACGTAGGTCGTCATTGCCATCGATATATTCTTGAAAGGCTCCAAGTAAGGTGCCATCCCCACCAACAGAAATCACTAAATCGGGGTTTTCCCGGTCCAAAGCAATTCCCTGGGCTTTCAATTCTTTTTTCAGGTCGGCCACAATGGCAAGCGACTGGGCCTGATCATTATTGTATAAGGCGACTTTCATGCCTGCTCCTCTAAGATCTTTTTCTGCTTGCTAATCAAAAGGCCGGCCTAAGCCGGCTCTTCTTAATCTTTGGCCTTTATTTCTGAAAATTCTTGTTCCAGTGAAAAGGTCTGATTGGAAATTTCCGTTAATTCTTCGGCCATCTCCGGTGAAATCTCACCATGCTTATAGCGCAAATCATGTTCGATTGTTGCCCAGAAGTTCATTGCCAAGGTTCTGATTTGAATTTCTGCTAAAACCTTGTGTTCCCCATCTAATAAGGAAACAGGGTACTCAATCACCATATGGTATGACCGATAGCCTGAAGGCTTAGCGTTCATCACGTAATCGCGTTCTTCCAAAATGGTAAAATCAGTCCGCTTGCGTAAGATTTCCACAACCGCATAAATATCTTCAATATATTTGGTCATAATCCGCAAACCGGCAATATCTTGCAAATCGAGGGCCAGACGGTCTTCATGCAAGTGCCGACGCACAATTTTTTCTTCAATTGACGCTTGGGACTTCACCCGACCCGTAACATACTCAACCGGCGTTGGCTGTCCGTCCTTTTGGTACTGTGCGCTGAGATAATTCAACTTCACTTTTAGCTCTGCGACGGCCTGGGTGTATGGTTCAAAAAAACTTTCCCACTCCACTACTCGGTCCTCCTTGAAACGTTGGCAATTTGCTTACCAAGATCACTTCCTATTTTACCATAAGTTTGCTGGCCCCTTGAGATAATAAAAAACAAACAACCGGTCAGTTGTTTGTTTTCTGTTGAATATTTAAACGTTAATTAGAGCAAAATTTCTTTTTTGTTCTTGTTAGCCAATGAAGCAGCGCCAATAACACCAGCATCATTGCCCAATTCAGCCAACTTAACAACAGTTGAAGTTCGAACAGTTGGGAAGGCAAACTTTGTCCAGTTCTTTTCAACACGTTCGCGCAAGAATTCACCTGCTGCAGCAACACCACCACCGATCACGATAGCTGATGGGTTCAAGATGTTTGAAATGGAGGCAGCTGCATAACCCAAGTAGTAAGCCAACTTATCAACCGTTTCGTTAGCCAAATAGTCACCTTCTTTGGCCAAATCAAAGATAATCTTTGAAGTTACTTCTTCACCATTATCAATCATCCGGTTTAACTTTGATTCACCAGCATACTGTTCAGCAAAGTCCTGTGCCAAGTGAACAACACCGGTTGCAGAAGCGTATTGCTCCAAGCAGCCATAGTTACCACAAGTACACAAGTAACCATTTGGCTCAACGATAATGTGGCCAACTTCACCACCAGCACCGGCAACCCCATGAATCAATTCATGGTTGGCAACCAAGCCACCACCAACACCAGTTCCCAAAGTAATGAAGGAAACATCGGCATCGTTGTTACCAGCACCCTTCCAGGCTTCACCTAAGGCAGCAACGTTGGCATCGTTATCGATGGTTAAGTCAAAACCAGTTCCAGCTTGGATTGGCTCCTTGACCGCTTGTTCTTGTGCCCAGTTCAAGTTGTAGGCACCCTGAACAGTTCCCTCTTCACGGTTAACTGTTCCAGGAGTTCCCATACCAATGCCAATCACGCGGCTCTTGTCCAATTGGTACAAGTCCAAGTGATGATTAATTGATTCAATAATGTCAGGGACGATATGCTTACCGTCTTCCAAAATGTTGGTTTGAATTGACCACTTTTGTTGGACTTCACCCTCGTCAGTCAAAATCGCAAACTTAATGGTAGTTCCACCGAGGTCAACCCCGATTAATTTATCTTTTGCCATAATTTACTGTAGCTCTGCCGCAGTGGCCTGACAGAACATTCCTCCTGTATCTTAGATTACTCAGTTATTTTAACAAAGGTTGTCCACCTTATGCAAGCGTTTACAAAAAAACAACATAAGTTATTTTTCAAACAATATTATTCTGATTGTCCAATCAATCCAACTAAAGAAAAATCAGCCGACCATAAAATTTATTGCACACTACTTGCGGCTAAAAAGTCCGGACCAGAATAATCCCCAGTCAGCTTTGCCTCCTGGTCATGCTCCTTGGCCAAGATAACTTTCATTTTTTGGTAGTCTTCTTTTGGAAGCACATCGGCTTTGTAAAGGTTATCAACTTCCAAAGCGGCCATTTCAATATCCCAGAGACGCTTGCCTAAGTGAATGAACACGTCATAAGTTTTTAAGTACTGTAAAATATCGTAAAAATTTTTCATCAAAATTCCCCGTTTCATGCAGACCTAATTTTTGGCCTTAACAAACAGTCGGCGAAACCCACCTGACTTGCCTGCCATTATACGCTGACAAAGCCGATTACGAAAGTCCCACCGGCCGCCTAGCCGAAATTTCAAGCGTTTTATGACCAGCCAAAAGAATTAAAAGTCCATTTTGGACCTGGTAGCCAGGATATTCCTGCTGCAAAGCCGACTGATAGAGACGAATTTGGCCAGTATATTGGTGGCGAATCTTGGCCAAGCCCTCATTTTGCTTTGGCCCTGGCGTTTTCGCCACATAGTCTGTCTTGTAATCAAAGAGCGTAATCGTTTTTTGCTGGTCATCAATAAAGTAACCGTCAATGATTCCATGAATTAAAATTGGTTCCGTTTCGGTTAAATCAGGATAGACCTGGTTAGCAGGCACCAACATTGAAAATGGATTTTCCCGGTGCAGTGTTTTTGAATGACGAGCAATTGTTTGTGCCATGTCCGTCTGTAAGAAGTCCAGAATCTGATCCAAATCAACCAGAGTAGCCACCTGGTCCAAAACCTTGCCATCCGTCACCAAACTAGCCAACAGCTCTTCAAGGCCGGCCAACGTGTAGGGTTGGTTAAAATCAATCAACTGTAAAATCAGATGGGTCGCGGTCCCCACCGCAGTTGGCGCTGGCTTAACTTGACCGTCCTCTTCAAAGGCTGGTACCGGTAAGGTATCGGTCGTGAGTACATGAGCCGTCGGATCCAAGACACGCTGGTCAGGACGGTGGCTGGCACTTTCTTCGCTTGCCGACTGAGCAAACCAGTTGGGCTCGCTTTTCCTACTGTTATCCAAGACAGCATTGCCTCGGGATAGTTGCTGCTTGTTCGTGGTCCTCTCTTCGAATCGCTGCCACTTTTCCGCCACCGGCTGCTGGGATGTTGCGCTATTTTCACTCTCAGCAGAATGAGACGGCCATGGCATTTGGTGACCGGCCTGATCCAAGGTTAACTTTGCCAATTGACTTTGGTCCGGATCCTCAAAGAGACTCTTAATTTCAGAGACTGATTGATAGGCGGCTGTTTGGGTCGCTGGCCAGTTAGGATATTGGTAATTCAAACGGTCACGCAGAAGGTCGCTGTCAATTGGCTGCTTCGATGTGCCAGCATTTGCTGGTCCAGCAGCCGGTAATATGGCTGACGAGCCAGCTGATTCCACCTTCAAGGGGCCAACTTCTTCTTCTGGAATAATGGCGACTTGAATTATGCCAGTTTGTGGCGTTTGAGTTGATGGCAACCGTGGCGTTTGGACCTCGCCCAGCCACTCAGTCAGCGCTGGCACCTGCAACCGAGCCAAAGTGATCAACGTCCAATCCAAGTAAGACTTGGACCGAAGACGTAAGTCGCGACCTAAGAACTGCCCAGTTGTTGACCGCGCCTCAAGATAAAGCGCCCGTGGCCGGGCACTTTCATCTTCTTGCTTAGCAACAGTACCGACCAGATAGAGCTGCTGTTTGGCCCGAGTTAAGGCCACGTAATAAAGGCGCATCTCCTCTGACCAAGCCTGTCGTTGCAAAGCTTCCTTGACGGCATACTTTGCCATTGTCGCTACCTTAACCTTGGCATTTGGTTCCAAGTAATCAATACCAACACCGGCATCTTTTTGCACTAAGAAGTCCCCTTGCATATCGCGGGCATTCAACTCCTTTTCAAGCTCTGGCAAAATTACGATTGGAAATTCCAGCCCCTTAGAAGCATGGATGGTCATCAAGGCAACACTTTCCTCGGCCGCTTCTTGGGCGACTTCGCCCACTTCCTGGCCGTTCTTTTGAATTTCTTCAATGTATTGGATAAAGGCGTACAGCCCTGATTGGCCGTTCTCTTGAAAAGCACCGGCCTTTTCATACAGGGCGTGCAAATTAGCTTGCCGCTGGTTCCCGCCGGGCAGGCCACCAACATAATCCAGCCAACCGGTATCCTGGTATATCGCCAAAACCAAGCCAACCAAATCATTTTGCCGAGCCAATGATTGCCAGGAACCGAGCATCTCCAAGAATTTTTGGCTGCGGGCATGCTGCTGGGCATCCGCTACCACGGCGGTATAGAAATCGTGCTGGCGGTCAGCCAAGCGAACTTCCGCCAAATCATTTTCATCAAAGGCAAAAATTGGTGATCGCAAGACGGCCGCAAGGGCAATATCCTGATGAGGATTATCAACAATTCGCAAGAGGTCAAGGACTAAGTACACCTCCATGACCTGGTAGTAGTTTCCAACCCCATCCGACTGGACTGGGATACCAGCCTGATTTAACGTGCGCAATAATTCAACATAACCAGTCTTTGACCGCGTTAAGATCGCGATGTCGGAAAACTTGACTGGACGCATCAAACCGGCCGTTTGATCATAGACTTCCCCGGTTTGAATCAATCCCTGGATCTTTTGTGCTAAGTAGCGGTACTGACTGGCCCGTTTTTCGTTATTATCGGCTGCTACCCCCGTCTGATTTTCACCACGATCATCAGTCACAAAGGCATTTTCCTCCAGTTTTGCCTGTTCGATGATATCCAGCTGAAAAATCGCTGGCACCATTTCCGGATAGGAGGCTGCGGCAATCAATTTAGCAGAATCCTGGTATGGAATATCACCCAGCTCCTCATCCATCAATTGGGTGAAAATCTGGTTAATCACTGTCGTCACGTTATTTTCTGATCGAAAGTTTTCAGCCAATTCAATTCGTTCATCTGGGCTGTCCTCCCTGGCGAAGTCAAAGTATTTACCGGTAAAGAGCGACGGATCTGCCTGACGGAAACCGTAAATGCTCTGCTTGACATCCCCGACCATGTACATATTTTCACCGTTTGACAAGCTTTTCAAGAAGCTTTCCTGGAGTCGGTTAATATCCTGGTATTCATCAACCAGGATTTCTTGAAATTGGCTTTGCACCAAGTTCAACACATCTTCTTGCTGTAAAATCAGCAAGGACAACTGCTCGGCATCTGAAAAGTCCAGCAAGTTTTCCTCCCGCTTCTTAGCAGCAAAAGCAGTCAAAAACGTCTGCGTCACCGTCACCAGCGTTCTCACTAACCGGTCACCGGCCACATTGACCTGTTGCCACTGATTTTCTGTCAAAGCAAAAATAGTTTGGTTCAGGTTAATAACTGCGCCAACACGACCAGATTTAGCAAAAAAGGTGCTAAAGCCGGCTCTAGCTTCATCCAACAGTGCTGCTAAGTCAGGATCCTCCTTAAAGACCTTGGCCGTCTTCGCTTGTGGAATTTTGCCCCATTCGGCTGCAATCAACCCCCGTAGAGTATCAAAGGATTGGTGTTCGGTTAACGCCTGTTGAATTTGATGGACCCTATCCAAGGTATTCTGGACAAAATTGGCTGTCTTTTCTAACTCGCTAATACCCTCGATGTCTTGCAAGATTCCAGTAAAAACCTGGTCCGCCTGGTTAAAAGTTGCCAAAATTTTTGGTGCTAACAACTTTTGAAAGTTGTTCTGGTCAACTAGCGCTGGCCTTGAAGCAGCCACTGATTCTGAATCTGTCTCAGTCTCCAAGGCTAACTTCGTCTGTAAACTACCGCTGTTAGTGGCTTTCATCGAGGCCGGCTGACTCTGCAACTCACCGTTGTCAGGGTCACCCGCCAAAGAGGCCAGCCACTTTGAACCGTCCGGCCGGGCTAAGGCAAAATCAGCCAGTTTTAAGACTTTTTCTTTGAGGTTCTGATCCTGATTTGGATTAGCAAAGTTATTGACTAAGGCCAAAAAAGCTTCATGGTCAGGATGGCCTTGGTCATAAAAATCAGCAAAGACCGTCCCAATCACCCGGTCCTTTAGCAGGTTCAGCTCCGCCTGATCGGCTAAGAGCCGGTAACTAGGATCGAGACCAATTTTATAGTAGTACGTATCGATGAGTTTCAACGCAAAGGAGTCGATAGTCGAGACATTCGCAACGGGTAAAAGTGCCAACTGATCCAGCAAAAAACGTTTTTGCTGGTCATCTGTCACCTGGCCAATTTGTTCCGTAAGCGCTACTTCTAACCGTTCCTTCATTTCCGCAGCAGCCGCGTTGGTAAAGGTCACGATTAAAAATTCATCAACACTGGCACCGGCTAAAATTTTTTGAACTAAGCGTTCAATGAGGACCGTTGTCTTACCGGAACCAGCCGAGGCCGCCACTAGGATATTGTGGCCGCTATGGCTAATTGCCTTGGCCTGATTTTCGGTGTATCGTCTAGCCATTTTCACCATCCTCTTCTGCTTGTAACTGTTTGATAACTGCTTGCTTCCGACCGGTATACTTCGGCACCTGGTAATGGTCCCCCAAGACCTTATCAAAGCGCATGATGTCCTGATAGGCGGAATATTGTAGGGCGCTTTCAACCGGTCGAATTGGAAATTGTCCAGCCTGAATCTTTGCGGCCGCTTCTTGCAAGAGTTCTCGGTTTTTCTTAGCTAATAGCGCGAAATCAGCAGCGGCAATCGTTTCCGATGTGGCCGTTGGCTGTCCATCCTTTGACATCGTTAACTGATAATAGCGCGCCTTTTCCTTTGGCGCCAGTCGTTCCAATTCGTCTAGGTAATCAGGATTATCCAAGGCCAAGCCCCGGTACTGAAAGCTTTGACTAGTGGCTTTACCAGCCAACAATTCATCCACATCACCGCGGAATTTAGCCAGTGGAATCACCTCTTGCTGGATTGGGGCAAAGAAAGCCCCGCCAACGTTTTGAATGCCCAACTGCTTGGCGTTTTCCTGAACAGCCTGCCAGTAAGTCAGCAATTGTAGCTGCAGGCCATTGGCTGCGTCACGATAACTAAAAGTTTTTTTGGATGTCTTGTAATCAACCAAAGTGGCAAAGTTCCCAGCTGGATCTTGTCGGTCTAATCGATCAATCTTACCACGGACAATGACCTCCCGGTCCCCCTCACCTAAACTCAAGGCCATCAAATCACCCTGAGGAAAGCCGAAGAGCGTTTCAACCCTGTTTGGGACAGACTGGTTCGTTTGAGCTGCCTGCGTTAACTGCTTGAGCAATTCCTGGGCAACCTGGTCCAAATACTTGGCCACTGTCTTACCTTGCCCATCCTCATTTAACTCAGCAAATGGCGGTTCCTGGACTAGCCGCTCTAATTCACCTTGAACAACTGTCTTAATCTCTGCTGGTGTCAGGTCGCGGAGACTTTCCTTCTTTTCAATCAGGTTGAAAATTGCCTTTTCAAAGAGGTCATGATAAATAATCCCCGTCGAAGCAGCATCTAGCTCGGCACTTGGCCGTTCCTGCAAGTGCAAACCATATTTCAAGAAGTATTCATAGGGATTTTGATAAAAGGCTTCAATTTGTGAAATTGAAACCCGCAGGGGCCGCTGAAATAACTCATTGGCCAAAGCAGGGGTCAAAATCCGGGCCTGATTTTGGTAGTGGCGACTCGACAAAACCCTGTCAACCTGGCCGCCTAAACCGGTATCAGCCAAAGTATCTCGGACAATTTGAAAATCAGTTTCCTGGCCGACAATATCAGTCATCTTAGCCAATTGCGAAAGCGTCGCTGCTGGTGTACCCAAGTAATGCGCCGTTAAATCAGCCAAATTCTTGGCCTGCCCTGCTACAGGCTGCACTGGTACCAAAAAGAAATTTAGCAGGCGACTATAGTAAGGCGACATCTCATTTTGCTGACCTTCCTGATTTAACAGTGGGTAGGACAAAACGACCTTTGACGAAGCGGCCTGTAGCGCTCCATAGAAAACCAAGTTTTCTTCGGCCATCTGGGCTGCAGCGGTTTGTCGCAAATAACGTGGTGTTTCTTGTTCGGCCAATGCCGGCTGAACGAGCAGACGGTCTTGATCCGTCAAAACGGTCTTATTCTTAACCTGTGCTGGCAAAGCCGACCGGGTCCCTCCAATAAAGTACAAAATTCGGTACTTTTGACTCTGCACGATTCCAGCCTCTGAAATGGTTAACTGGTCTAACTGGTTAGGAATCCCGGTAAACTTCCCTCCGGCAAAGCCTGATTGTAGTGCTGCCAAAAAAACCTGGCGGTCAAAGGCTTGCTCACCGGCGACCTGGACCACTTGGTCCAAAATATTAATAAAGAGCTGCCAAACTTCCATGACCTGTTGTGCCTTAACCAAGTCACCAGCTGCCACCAAAGCATCCCGATGGTTAATAATCGCCTTTTTAACCTGAAATTGATCAAGGTAAGCCATCAAAAAACGGGCCCCAGCGCTTAACGTTTTCGCTTGCTTTAATCCTTGGTGCATGGCATCGAGAGCTTCCACCACGAAACCCTTCAACAAGTTCAGACGGTGGTTAACCCGTTGATCTTGGTCAAAGCCAGGGCGATCGGGCTCACCGTTATCCTCAAATAAAATAAACTGTGCCTGCCGGTCATGCCATTTTCGTGCAGAGGGACGATGGCCAGCCAAATAATTATCCAGGTAGGCCACGGTTTCAAAATAAATATCATCACTAATCAACTGGCCGTCTTGACTGGGACGCAAGAAACCAGTTTTCAAAATTGTGAGAATATTTTCCGGATAAAAGGCCTGATTGGCAGGACCAAGCAACTTCGTCACCAATTCAACCAAGGGATGGTTTCCCATCTTAATGTCATTATCTAAGAAATACGCCAGGTCAAATTGGTTCATCACTGCCGGTAAATGCTTGCTATAAGGGCCCAAGTCGCGGGCTAAAACCAAAATATCCCGTAAACGAAGGTCGGGTTGTTCTTGTAAATCTTGACGAATCCGCCGAGCCACCTCTTCTAATTCCGTCACAGTATTATCCGCCACAAAGGCTTGTAAATCAGGTTCAACCTGTTTTTCTTCAGGCTCTTGATAGGAGCCTAACTTAGCCCAAACCGGTAATAGGATTTCCTTCGTAGTTTTTCTTGTTTTGTTTTCTGATACCGACTTAGTTGCAGCCTGCTTTTCAGCAGGTTCGACAGGGCGATCAGCCACCAAGTCAAAAGGCTGCCTTTGCCGGCCATCCAAAACCGTGATATCAATTTCCTTGTGCTTGGCGCGTTTGATAATGGTCAAAGCTGTTGTCAGCGGTTTGGCATAAACATCCCCAGACTCAAACGTGGTCAACTGGTCTTTGTCACCCAAGATGGCCAAGGTCAAATCAGTTTTTTCAATCAAAAAATGAATCACGGACCATTCACCAGCCGTAAAACCGGTAAACCCTTCAAGATAGATGACAGTATTACTTAAGTCCAAGTTCTCGCTTTGCTCAACAAAATAAGGTAGGGCTTCTTGGGCCAACAAATAGCGCTCCGCCAAGGCCTCGTTGAAGGCGTCTGCTACAATTGCCAAATCGCGGAGCTTCTGGTTCAAGTTTTTGGTCTGCAAGGGATTCGTTTGCCCACTTTCCTGGACCTGGTCCAAGATAGCCAGCAAATCCTGAGGACTGATTTCTGCGCCACGTAATTCAGCTAACTGACTAACCAAATTTTGCACAAAACCTTTCTTGGCTTGCATTCGGGCAAAAGTTGGCAAGAGGCTGGCATTCTCTTTTAAAATTTGAGAAACCAGCACAAAAAGACCCGCCTCTCCCAGTACTGGTGGCTGGACCTTCCCTTCTGCCTGTAAAAAACGCCAAGCTAACCGGGTTAACGAGTAAACCTGAACCTGAGATTGTGCAAAAACTTGGTCTGCCGAATAACCCTGAGCCCGAGCCAACCGTTTTAAGACGTCAACTTCCGCATCAAACTTCACATGATTAGGCACCACGTAATAAATATCACGCCGGTCCTGGTGGACCAGCTGGTTGTGAATTTGTTCAACCAGTTGTTGCCGGCTGTCTACCTCACCCGGTGTCAATAAAATCGTAACCGCCATGTTATCCCCTAATCTATTTTAGTTATGTTTATTATACAAAAAAAGAACACGCTTCCGTGTTCTTCTAACTTAGTCAACGACGATCTTTTAACCGCTGTTGCATCAAATATTGGTAACGAGAATACCAAACATCGACGTACCCTTGCGAAAATGGTCCTTTTTCGTTATTAATCCAGTCAACCAAAATTTTAACGTGTGCCTTTAAAATTTGATCAACCTCTTTAGGGTAATGCCATTGTTTACTATGGGCCGCATACTCATCCGCATCTAAGAGATGTTTTTCCCCATCTGGGAAAACCTTAACGTCCAAATCATAATCAATATACTTGAGCGCTTCTTTATCCAAAGTGTATGGTGAGGCTAAGTTACAGTAGTAAGATATCCCGTTATCGCGAATCATCGCGACGATGTTAAACCAGTACTTCTTATGGAAGTACAAGATAGCCGGTTCGCGAGTTACCCAGCGCCGACCATTATCTTCTGTCACCAAAGTATGGTCATTTAGACCAATAATGGCATTCTCACTGGTTTTCAACACCATCGTGTCACGCCAGGTTCGATGCAGCGAGCCGTCATGCTTATAGCTTTTGATCGTGATGACATCCCCTTCGCGCGGTCCGCGACTTGGCTTATCAACAATCATGCTCGTCCCACTTTTCTGACAAAAATTCCTTTTCAATTATACCATAATTTTAAAATCAGTTGGCTAATATGGTCAATTTTTTCTAAGAAGAGGATGCAAGTACCTTGTTATTCCTCTTCAAAATCAATTGTTTCCAGAGCCTGCTCAATTACCTCACCGCGATAACCCTTGGCATACAGACCCTGCTTCACCTTATAAAATCGGTCTCGAGCAGCAAGGCGCTGATGATGGCGAGCGAGCTTTTCTGCCTGCTTGTTGGCATTTTCTTGCTCATCGTCTACATCATTTGCAATATCTAAATCATTGATCACCTGATTAGCCAAATCATAGGCAAAACCTTTTTGCACCAAAGCTTGCGCAACTTTTTGTTGACGAACTACTGTCGAATCCCGTCGATGGGTCCGCGCTAATTTTTCTGCCATCTTTGTTGCAACTAAAACTTGGTCTTCTTCTGCAAAGTCTAAGATAGCGTTTTCGATAATGTCTTCTTGGACACCGGCCTGCTTCAAATCCTGCGCAATCCCCCTTGGTCCCTTAGGATTGAAGACTTGTTTCGTGGCGACATAATGCTTAGCATAAACCGTATCGTCTAATAGTCCCTGCTGGCCCAAGTGGCTGATGACTTGGTCGATGACACCAGCTTCGACCTTCTTTTGCCTCAGCCGATCTTTAACCTGGCGAACAGTCCGCAAGGCAGAACTCAAATAGTTCAACGCAATTTTGAGACCCTGGTCAACCTTTTCCGCTTTCTTTAGTTCGTCAACCATAGCATCATCAAGTTGACGGCCCTTCAAAAGACCAAACTTTGCCAAAACATTTTCGGACAGCCCAAAGGCAAACTGCCCATCTAATTCGATATTATAGCGGCCATTTCGCTTTTGTGTAGCAATTTTCGTGATTGTTTTCATAGGTCTATTTTACGAAGCTTTGCCTAAAAATACCAGTCATGCAAGACCAACAACGACAAGCAATTGCTGTTCAAATTAGACTCACAGCAAAGTTTTTCAACTGATTTTCATTAGAAAATATTCAAATTAATTAGAATCAATCTTATTTATAGCGTTTCAAGCAAAAGAGCGGTACAATGAAAAAAGTAAAATTAGGAAATGAGGAATTGCTACAATGCCAATTAATCCGAAAGTCGCCCAAGATGTCTGGAAAGACATCGGGCAAAGCGTCCAGTTTACCGTATTGAAATTTAAAGATTTGCCACAAAGCGACCTGCATGATGCCATCGTCGATTTTGCGGACCGCTCACAAGCCATCATCCGCTCCTTACGAATCCGCGATGGCCAAAACGACGGTTCCCCTTCAACGTTGAAGGTTGCCATCGGCTTCTCCAGTCACGCTTGGGAACTACTTTTCCCAAAGTCTGCCAAGCCAAAGGAACTTGAAACCTTCACCGGTATGAAGGGACCAAAATATAGCATGCCTGCCACCGAAGGTGACCTTTTCTTCCATATTCGTGCCAATAACCAAGCCATTGTCGTCGAAGCTCAAACCCAATTTATGAAGTTCTTGAAAGACTTTACTGAGGTTGTTGATTCGACCCAGGGTTTCCGCTATTTCGAAGGTCGTGCTATTATTGGTTTCATTGATGGAACCGAAGCACCGGCACCGGAAGATTCTGCCGACTATGCCCTGATTGGCGATGAAGACGCTGCTTTTGAAAATGGCTCATACGCCTTTGCGCAAAAATGGCGTCACAACATGGACTTCTGGAATAAAATGAAGACCGAGCAACAGGAAAAAGCTGTTGGGCGCGAAAAGTTTTCTGATTTGGAATTGGAAGACGACCAGAAGTACGAAAATGCCCATAACGTCACTTCTAAGTACGAACCAAATGGCGTTGAACAGAAAATCATTCGCATGAACGTCCCTTATTCTGACCCTGCTACCGGCAATACCGGCACCTATTTCATGGGCTACGCCCGTCATTGGGAAGTAACGAAGGGCATGTTGCAAAACATGGTTGATAAGTCCGACTTCCTATTGACCTTCTCAGAACTTTTGTCAGGTCAACTTTTCTTCATCCCATCCCGCGATACATTAGCACAAATTGCTGACGATGATTTTGATTAAAAAATTAAAATAAACTGTTCAACCCAGTTTGGCAAGCAAAAAACCACAAAAGATAATTCTTTTGTGGTTTTTTTGATTTTACGTCAGCAGCAATTTTAATACCAACAAAAAAGCAACTAAGGACCAATCTTTTATCGAAACTTAATTGCTAAAAGCCACTTAGCTGGCAATTTTAATTTGTGGAGTTTTAAATTCGACGAATTTTCTTGCAGCAGTTATTATCGATCACTCAACAAGCAGTGCAACACTTTCTTAATTCTTTTCTTTCTTGTTTACCAAGAAAGAAACTACTGTCACTAGACCGGAAACTATCATCAAGAATATACCCCCGAAGGATTGAGTCTGCTTTCCAGTTAATGGTAATGTTGGCAACTGGTCAGCATCATCAGCTGTCGTATTCGAACCGGAGTGATTAGTCACTGTTTTCTTTGCAGTTTGATGATTCTCTGGCAAGACCTCCATGTTCGAATTGTTGGCGGTTGAACCATTGGTGGTTGAACCGTTGGCGTTTGAACCGTTGGTATTTGAACCGTTGGTATTTGAACCGTTGGCGTTTGAACCGTTGGCGTTTGAACCGTTGGTGTTTGAACCAGAATGACTCGAATTTGGTGCGTCCTTGGTATAGGTCACCGTGTAAGCTAAGTTTTGCGCTGTCGCTGTTACTGTTCGACTAGCAATTTCACTCTGATCGGTGCTGTACCCCTGAATCATTGGACTCGATACTGCGGCAAAACTTTGGTCGGGTGACCATGTGCCATAGGTCTTCAAACCAGTTACTATATCAGTGGTAACTGGCCGCTTAAAGGTGACCGTTTGGGTCACTGATTTTGCAGCTTGACTGCCGTCTGCATACTGATAGTGAATTGTTTCTTGAACATCCCGATTATCGGTCGAATCTTGCAATTCATCCTGAGTATTACCAAAGATATAAGTATCAGCAGCGGCCGTACCCGAGTTAAAACGTTCCTGGTACTGGCTAGTTGTCAACTGTTGCCCTTTAGGCTGTGCAGCCGTTCCACCATCCCGAGCTGAAGCAGCAGTAATAAATTGAAAACCACTACCAATTTCAGCATTCGTATCAAAATGCTGTTGGGGTAAAACCACGGCGACTCGATCAAAGTCATTCCCCATTGAAGTAAACATATTTACCATACTAGTAACATTATCTGTATCAAAGTTAGCAATGTTTAAATCCGTTAACCCAGTTGTTTTTCCAAACATGCTTTCCATGTTCGTCACATTTTTAGTAATAAAGTTTGATAAGTCGAGGGATTTCAATGTCACATCATTATAGAACATCCTCTCCATTGTCGTTACATTTTCTGTGTTAAAGCTACTGATATTTAGTGACTCTAGGGAAGAATCATATAGGAACATATTCGACATATCATTGACCTTGCTGGTATCAAAATTAGATAAATCTAAGGAAGTCAGCTTTGATACGCCATAAAACATGCCGGCCATGTTCGTAACATTTCGAGTATCCAAACTCATTAAATTTAATGATGTGAGGGCACTATCTCCAGAAAACATACCAGCCATGTTCGTAACGTTTTGAGTATCAAGATTTTCAAGTTGATCAATACTCTCTAAGTGTGATCCAGTCCCCTCAAGGGTCGAGAAGAGATAACTAGAATCAGCTACTGCAGCGACTTTTTGAGCGAAAACAATATGTTCCACTTCCACTGGAATATTGTGTCCATAAAAAAGCGAACCACCTGCCAAAGTCCCTGCGCCATCAAAAGTCAACGTCTTCGTTGACGCATCGTAAGACCAGTGGGCAGAACCATCATAGCCACTGACACTCACATCAGCAGCACTTACCTGCTGTGTTCCAAATGATAAAAAGGAATGTTCATTTTGTAAAGCAATATTTACACCGAACAACGTAAATGAAAGTAGAGATAAAACAACCCAATTTTTCTTAACTTTATGCAAAACTTTGCGCTCATTTTTTTCATCTAAATTATTTAACATTCGTTTCATAAATTGCTCCCTTCGTTAATTATCGTAATACTTTCGAAATGAAAATACCATATAAAATATCTTAAAAAATATTTATAATTAAATTATTTCAATAAAAAATCGGTATATTTAAATATACCGATTTTATTCAAGTAACATAAATCAACAATTGCAATAAAAAAACTGCTGCCAGTCTAAAAAATATCGGCATAGCAATTTTCAAACATTCTGGGAAACTATCAAAACTTAACGCTGGGAGCTTTACCACCTATCACCAGCAATGTTGTTACCCTGCTTGTTCCTTTTTTTAAAACTCTAACAGAAACTGTTCAAATAAAAAGAGTGGATCAACCGTTTCGGACTTCATCTTAATTTCCATCTGCAAAATATTTAAGAATCCGGCTCGAACCTGCCCCAACCGATAATGACTTAATGATTGCCGTGCCAACTTTACCCGATAAGGATGCACTTTCAAAGTGGCTCCTAACGACTGGTCGCTTCCGGTTGAACCAGCAACCTGTAATAACAGACGAAATTGGCCAAGCAGAAGGGCATTTAACCGTAACGGTGCTTCACCATTTTTGATGAGGTCATGGTACAGATGCAGGGCTTCGGCTTTTTTCTGTTTCAAAACCAAATCGGCCAAGTCAAAAGCCTGCGCCGTTGACTCCTTCGAAACTAGTCCTGTTACCCCTGTTAAATCAATCGTCTTTGTTTGACTAGCGTAAGCCAAGAGTTTGGGCAATTCAGCCAAGACTTGCGAGTAAGAGGCCTGAGTCCTTAACAGTAACTCTGCCTCAGCCTCTTGGTTGATTTCAACTCGTCGCTGGCCTAAGAACTGGTGCAGAGCCTGGCGGGTTTGGCGTTCATCCAATGCTGGCAAATCAAGCAGCTCAGCTCGACTCAAAACGAACTTGGTCACCTTTTTGCGTTTGTCTAAAGAGGCCTCATTGGCAAACAAAACCAAGAGGTTTCCAGGCACTGGTTGGGCCAGTGCTTCTTGCAAAGCCTTTTCTTGATTGGCCGTCAATTTCGATCCAGCCGTTAAAAAGGACGGATTTTCAACCAAAACTAAGCGGTGATCGCCGAAAAAAGGAGCACTTAAATAATCATCAAGAATTGGGTCCAGGCCCACTTCAGCGAAATCATAAGTCGATTGGTTCATTTCTTGCTCGGCCGGATCAATAATCGAAGCAAATAATCGGTGGGCTTTTTGAATTAACGCGGGCTCGTTACCGGTCACCAAGTACAGGTTTGGCAATGCCCCCTGATCAATTTGTTGTTTTACTGTTTGTAAGGTCATTGGTGCTTTTTACCTGGAAATGTCCTTTTTCGTGATTTTCATATACATATCTTAGCATACCTTGACGCCTGGTATCATAGACAATCATTTTTTGTCTAGCAGCAATTTCTAGAACCTCCTGATTTGGATGGCCATAACGGTTCTTTCGACCAGCAGAAATCAGGCCATAGGTCGGCTGCCACTCAGCAATCACAGTTGGATTTGTCGCTGTCTTTGATCCGTGATGACCAAACTTAACCACATCCGGACGAAAATCTGGATACCTAGCCAAGATCCTTTTCTCCCCAGCCTGATCCAAGTCACCAGCAGTAAATAAGACCAGCGGACCAATCCGACCACCCAGGGCAATGGAATCTTCATTTTCCCCACTTCCCTGTCGAAACGGGTGCAAAATCCGCAATGGCAAGTTAGCTGGCTGTACCTGATCAGTCACTGAAATAACCTTGGTTCGTCCCAAATAAGGCTGAACCTTTTTCAAAAAAGCTGGCTGCTCCGTCATCCCGGCTGGTAATAAAACTTGGTCAACTTGAAACATCGTCAAAATCACTCGAGCATCGCCAAGGTGGTCCTGATCCTGGTGAGACAACGATAACGTATTGATGCGGCTAATCCCACGTGCATGCAAGTATGGTACGATCACTGACCGTGCCTGCCCCTCCTGATTTTTCGGCCAACTCTGGTTTCGATGGAGTCTGTTTTCAACCGTTTCCTGGCTAGAAAAGCCTGATTTTTGAAATGAGACCTTGCCACCTGTATCGATTAAAGTCACCGATTGATTATATGGTTCTTTCAGCAGGGCCGCATCCCCCTGGCCGATATCAAAGGTTGTAAACTCGCCAGTTTTTGAAAAGTGTACTAGAAAAAATCCAGTTAAAAAAGCAAACAGCCAAGTAGCAACCACCCACCGACGACCAACTTTCTCGGCCCCCAATAAAAACCATGGAGCCAACCCCAAAGTCAGTAAAATTGGCCAAGGCAGTGCGCCGATAACAATTTTTCCTGGAAGATTGCCCATCCAGTAGACGGTTTGGTCAAATATTGTCACCGGCCAATTGGCTATGTCAGCCAGACCCGGTATCACCTGGCCGAAAAAAGCAAACAACACAACGGGTAGAATCACTAGCGAAAAAACTGGGATAGCAATCAAATTAGCAAGACTTTGCCAAATATTCCAAGTATACTGCTGGGCCACGATGAGGGGAAAGGACAAAACTGATAAAAAAAGTCCCTTTTGCCAAGCCGACCAATTTTCAGGTAAAACTGCTAAGGCCAAAGTTAAGAAAAATGACAGCTGCCCCCCCAGAGTCAATAAAATCTGGGGATGAACAAACAACGTCAATAATAACGACCATGACCAGATTTGAATCGAGGTAAACCGGTAGTTAAATGCTTGCGCAAAAATCCTGCTTTCACCAGTAATAACTGCACGAACAAGAATTGGCGGACAGGCCGTCAGCCAATAGAAGGCAATCAAACAAAGAGCCATTATGGCCAAAGTAATCTCCTGATAAAGGCCGGCCAAACGCCCCAGCCAACGAATGACAGCCATTAAAAAAGCGACATGGAAGCCTGATAGTGAAAAGAGATGAATCAAGCCTAATTCCTGAATTTTAGGGTTATCATCATACAAAGTCTGATCCTTTGAACCGAGTAAGAGTGCCAAGGCATAGTTACTTACTGGGTTAGGCAGTGCCTTAGCACGATCTGACAAAATTGCGTGCCAATAGTGAAATTGAGCATTCAGTCGGTCAAACCAGCTAGCTGTAAGATTTAACCGTAAGTCTACTTCTTGAAAGCGAACTTGATGAGTGATTCTCTTTGTTTTAGCGAAATCTTTAAAATCAAATTGATAAAAATTAGTCGCCGGCATAATTGGCGTAAAATCTCCCCGACCATGTAACAGAGTCGGGCAAGCCATCGACCGAAATCGTTTTAAATCTTCCGGGTTATGTGCCTGGTAGTAATAATAGACACGATCACCAGAACTTTTTAAGCGGCCAATGCCAGCAACACGCCCCTCAGAATTAGTAGTTTGTTCGTCTGGATAGGCTAGTATCGCAAATGACTGTCCTTTTTTATCGGGAAGATTAGCCTGACGATCTAATGTTTTTTGATCGATCAAAAAATACAATAAAAAAGCCAATGACAAGACAAACACGATCAACAAGTCCCTGCCACGCACTGTGAAAAGAGCAAGCAAAGTAAACAATAATGCCAAGCAGATGGTCAACAAATTCGACCGGTAAACCAATAATGACAAAGCGCCCACCAGCCAAGCAGCTTTCAACGTTGCCTGCAGCGTCATTAAACTGTTACCTGATTTTTCAATTGCTCAAAGCGTTTAGGACCAATGCCACCGACTTCTTTCAAATCCTCAACCGACTGAAAACGGTGTTTTTCTTCACGAAAAGCCACAATCTGCTCCGCCTTCTTGGGACCAATGCCAGCCAAAGTCTCTAACTCCTTGGCACTAGCGGTGTTTAAATTCACGAGTGTTCCCCCACTATTTCCTGAAGAACCTGCCGTTACGCCTGCTCGAACACCGCTAGCATTAGCAACTCCATTAGAGCCGTTGCCTCCTAGCTGACTGGGCCCTTCTTCGCCAACTTGTTCAATATAAAGCGCCTGGCCATCGACCAATAATTGGGCTAAATTAATACGATTACGGTCGGCTTGATCCGTTAAGCCACCAGCCTGTTGGATAGCGTCTTGGAGACGACTCCCCGTTGGCAAGTCGACCACTCCCTGGTGATTAACCGCACCCTTGAGATCAACCATCACGCGACCATTAGCATTGATTTTTCCCTTTTCATTCTTATTCACTATCTTTTCTTGTTTTTCATTGACCGCAGAGGATAGCCTGGGAACGGAGCTATCTTGCTTGACTTCCCGCTCGGCCCCCAAGAAGTTCAATCGAAAAAAGACAACAATCACTGCCAATAAACCCAAACCAGCCACAATCAAATAGCGCCAGTAATCAATCAAACTTTCCATCATCCAAGTCAATAATTTTTTGTACGTCATCTGCTCGACCTCCTGGCCAATTAGACGAGGCGCAAACAAAAAGCCAACCCACTTTTTAGTACGAATAGCCAATTTTTTTGGATACGTACCAACGAGCTGTTGGCTGTTGATTATTGAAAATGTTTTTGTAAGGCGGTTACCACCACCGCTGGAACGAAAGCATCAAGCTTATCAGCACCAAATTTGGCAATTTCTTTCACCATCGATGATGAGACATTCTGATTTTCCGGTTTTGCCAAGAGCAAGACTGTCTCAACACTAGCCAAGACAGAATTGACTTCCGCAATATCACGTTCGTACTCAAAATCCTTGGCATTCCGGAGACCACGGACTAAGTATCTCGCACCAATTTCGCTCATATAGTCAACAGTCAAGCCGTCGACTTGGCCAACCTGAACGTTTGGTAAATCGGCTACGGCCTCTTCCACCAACTCCAAGCGTTCAGCCGGTGTGAACAACCCTTTTTTATTCGTATTAATTCCCACAGCCACAACAACTTCATCAAAAATTTCAGAAGCGCGTTGAATAATATCCAAGTGGCCGTTGGTCAACGGGTCAAAAGACCCTGGAAAGACTGCTTTTTTCATTTTCCCACTCACTTTTTTTCTTGAGGTTCGTACCGATAAAGGCTCACTCGAGTAATCCCATAATCCTTTTGCTTCAATAAATTTAAGTTAGGACCTGTCTTTGGTAAATCAGCAACTTGGTCGGATTCAATCATGATAATGGCCCCGGTTGCAAGCAACCCACCATCTTCCATTGCCGTCAAATCAGCCTTTAGCTTTTCCTGAGCATACGGTGGATCCAGTAGAATCAAATCAAAAGACCTTCCTTGACCGGCTAAACGACTTAAAGCAGCAGTGGCTGGGACCTTCAAGACCGTAAAGGCCTCTCCAGCATGGGTTTTATCAATATTTTTCTCGATGACTTCGATGGCCGCTCGCTGGCGGTCTACTAAGACTGCATGGTCCATCCCCCGTGAAACTGCTTCGATACCTAGACCACCCGTCCCAGCATACAAGTCCAGCACCTGGCCACCATTGATATAAGGCATCAACATCGAAAAAATAGCTTCCTTAATTTTATCCGTTGTTGGCCGTGTTTCCCGTCCCTTGACGGCATCCAAGCGCAGACCACCAAACCTTCCTGCAATCACACGCATTAGGACTTTCCTCCCTTTTTAGCCGTTTCTTGATTCTGGTGCACAGTTTGGCCATCCTGCTGTTCATGACCCTGGCGACCGTTTTTTTTCCCTTGCTGATTTTGGGCTTGGCCAGCTGTCGCTTTTTTAGTTTCCCGGTCTTTTCCCTGATTGTTTGCCTTCGCTTTTTTTGCGTCAGGTTGATCCTTTCCAGTATCTTCTTGGGTCTGATCGTAAGCTTCAAAGAAAACATCATCATGGACATCACCCAAATCAGGATCAATATCGGGCCGCGGTGAAACTTTGACTGTCTTAACAAACCGATACTGGTTCAGCTTATCAATCGTTTTTTCAACATCAACTTCATCCAGATAAAGTTCAACATAGCCCATTCTCTTAGAAATGTAGCTAATATCACCGAATTTTTTTAATTGTTCAATATGCTTCAAACCGCGTAAAAAAACATACACGGCTCGGCGTTCTTTCATGGTAAACATCTTAACGTTTTAATTCCCTTCGTGCCGCATAATCTTGCGGATTTGGTTGGATTAGTTCCTTGTCCTTGGCCGAGACGTTCAAGGCAATGCCAATAGCTGCCGAGAAAAAGACAAAGGATGAACCACCACCTGAGATAAAGGGGAAAACAACCCCAGTAATGGGCAATAATCCCAAGACGCCGCCCAAGTTAACAAAGGACTGCATTAATAAGAGACTGGCAAGCCCATACAAGAAGAGACGATTATACTGCCCCTTTTGCTTGATTCCTAAATAGACTAAACGACCGATTAACATTAATACCATCAACAAAACTAGACAGATGGCCAAGGCTCCCAATTCTTCTGCTGCAACAGCCATAATAAAATCAGTGTTAGATTCTGGCAGGTAAGGCTTCAGCAATGAATTTCCTAGTCCGACACCAAACAAACCACCATGCGAAATTGCGTAGTAAGAGTACAATAGTTGCCGACTCTGGTCAACGTTATGCCAAGGATTGACAAAGTTTGTCAAACGTCTGATGGCATAAGAAGACGAATTTCCTAGATGGAAAAAGCCGATAATATCCGGCAAAAAGACCAAGACAATAAAGAATAGAAGTAACCAAATGGCGCAAGCCCGAGAGGACATTCCCGCTGCCATCATCATCATTAACAAGACGGCTAAAGTAATAAATAGGTTGCCCAAATCGGGCATTAAAAGGTTCATCGACAACATTACGGCTGGTAAAAAGAGCTTTTGTAACATACCAGGAGCGGTCCATTGACGAATCTGACGCCTGAGGCCTGCTCGTGGCAACCAGGGCTTTTTATCGAACCAATGGGCAAAATACAAAATCAGCACAATCTTTGATAGCTCAACTGGTTGCAAGGTCACCGGTCCCAGGTTAATCCACCCATGAGCCCCGTTAATGGCCGGTGCTAAACGTGCGACAATCAGTAAACCGGTGGTTCCAACCATTAAAAAATTGAGCACGCTTTGTGATCGCAAAATAGAGCGATTCAATCGGAAAGTAACAAAGGCAATTGACCAACCCACAATCACAAATATCGCCTGCTTTGAAAAAGACATAATGGGTGATAAATAAGCATTTTGGGTCGCCGAAAAGACCATCACAATCCCGATGGCCGATAGCACGGCATAAGGCACCGCAATCCAGTAATCCAAACGTTCTAGCTTTTTAAACATTACCGCTCCAAAATATCTTGATAAACACTTTCATCTAAGGACTTTGCAATCGCTACCACTAAGGCCTGAGCCGCTTCAAAGTCAGGGATTGACCAAACCGTTTCATGAGTATGAATGTAACGAGATGCTACACCCAAAGCAACAGCAGGAAGACCGAAGCCTTGACCTTGGACGCCACCAGCATCAGTGCCACCCTTTGAAACAAAGTATTGGTAAGGAATATGATTATCCTCTGCTGTTTGTAAAATAAATTCCTTTAAGCGAGGCGACGTAACAACTGTCGGATCAAAAACGCGAATCAGCGTTCCCTGATCCATGACTCC
The DNA here is from genome assembly GCF_058508565.1 of Fructobacillus sp. ESL1117. Lineage (NCBI taxonomy): Bacteria > Bacillati > Bacillota > Bacilli > Lactobacillales > Lactobacillaceae > Fructobacillus > Fructobacillus sp. ESL1117. The sequence goes on from NZ_CP196385.1 coordinate 634,165, forward strand.
TTGACGACCAACCGTACCATCAACGTCATTTGCTGCCGAAGAATCCACTGCAAAGAAAACATCTGGCTTCAACTGATTAACAGCAGGCTTAGATCCGCGAAGACCAACTTCTTCTTGAACATTTGCCCCGGCAATCAAAGTATTTGGCGTTTCCACTCCTTGCAATTCTTCTAGAGCAGATAAAATTGTTACCATACCAAAGCGGTTATCATAGGCCTTGGAAACCGCCCGGTTAGGATTAGCAAGACGGGCTGTCTTGGTGGCTGGCACAATAAAGTCTCCTGGACGAACGCCAAAAGTCTGGGCCTGGTCAGCAGATTCAAAACCAGCGTCAAAAAGAATATCATCAATCGTCAATTGTCCTTGACCACCCGCCTGACCACGCAACAAGTGTGGCGAAACAGAAGATGATACCACTGGATATTGGCCATCTTTGGTAAAGAGTGTAAAGCGGTGAGCAGAAACAGTCATGGGGTTCCAACCACCCAAGGCAACCACTTGCAAAGCCCCGGTTGGTAGAATGCCAGAGACCATAAAGCCAACTTCATCCATGTGAGCAGCAAACATCACACGGGGACCATTGGACTGTTGGTTTTTCACACCAAAAACACCACCAAGCTTGTTTTGGTAAACCTCGTCAACTAAAGGCGTTAAGTCCTGTTTGAATGCTTGACGAACCTGATTTTCCTGACCAGATGTTCCCTGCAATTCCGTATATTTGACGAGTTGCTCCCAAGTATGTTGATCCATAACGCCCTCCTCAAGGTTTTTAATATAAAAGTTACTTTATTATAGCTTAGTTGAGGGGGACTGGCAAAGTTTCAGCTTCGTTGAAAAAGCTGAAGTCTCCTTGGCAGATAACTTTTGAAAAGACAATCAAAAATCCCCGATAAGGACTTTATCGAGGATTGATAGTTATAATAAGCAAAATGATCAACGCTTCTGTTTTTTCAAAATCAACGTCAGGCTGGTCAAAAACACAGCAATGGCAGCCAAAATGAAAGCCTGAAAGTGACTAGCTACAAAGCGAGCAGTCTTTGGTAAGGCAACCTTGGCAACCGGTTGTGCCGCAATTTCCGCTGGTGCAAAAGCAGGTACAGCTGTGCTGGCTTGCGATCTTCTTGGTTGGCTGGTAGCTGCTGGTTGTGACTTTTTGTCTACTGGCGTAGAGACTGTTGTGCCAGTTTCTGGAGTTAAATTTGGCGTACTTGGTTTTGACGGCGTGCTTGGTCCAAGAGAAGCATTCCCACCACCATCAATCTTTTCAACCATCACAGTCTTAGATTGTGTTGACAAGTTATCACCAGTCAAATTAACGGTATTTCCGTACGAACTAGCCTGGGCACCTGATTTCAAACGGGTCTCGTAAGTCAATACATAGGTTTGATTAATATCTCCAAAATCAATATGGAACTTAGAATCAGAATCCAACGTTAATCTAGACAAATCAACCGGCAACGCCCCACCATCAGATGAGTCAACCGTCGAACCAAAACTATCTGGCACAAAGGTTGAATGACCATCCAACTGGTCAACAACTACCGCATTTTGAATGTTTTGCTTACGATAGTTAATTCGAACCTTCCAATGCAACAGTGTTGGATCCTTCAAATCAAACCAGCCAAATTTTGATAGAACTTCGGTTTTGTCAGGAGCACTCCCCTGATTGATGTAAATATCGGTGCTAGCACCGGGAACAACGCTGTGGTCCAGTTGCCAATTAATGGTGTTTTTCGTATTCAAGGAAACTTTAGACAAATCCCAGTTAGAATTAATTTCGAAATAGCCAGATAAGGCACGACTAACATTGGCAGCAGCACCATCGCTGGTGAAATGGACCGTAATTTCTCGGGTATTCTTATCCAGATGAGCATTGGCAATCACGCCACCATTTTGCTCATGAATTTGAAAATCAAGCGAATTTGGTATCTGAAAAACGTCAGGAACCACCACTGTAATGGGTTGATCGGTCGCAATGCCAGCCCCCTTAGGAATGTCGAAATTCCATCGAACCGTTAAATCATCGTAAGGATCAAAATTATCTGTTTGATGATTACTGGTTTTATAAACAGAAGCACTGGTAATGTAGGCCGAAGAAACATCTCCAGCAGAAACTTTTGTCATTGCCGGCCCAACACCGATTCCGAGCATTAACAAGAAACTAGCAAAAAAGACCAGTAAAGACCCATTTTTAAAATCAATCGTTTTCATAACTATCCTCACTTAAGTCATCTCATGATTTTTTGTCATATAAGCAACAATAATTACCAATATTTTAACATTTAATTCTTAAATATGACACTTTTAATCCAAATAAGTTTCTTTTTAAAACTAAAAATTAAGTCTAGCTATTGCTTCCTAGGGCCTATTATTACTATTTTAAGCCATCACATCAGTATCTAGGGTATAGTATCAATATTTTTATCCCAAAATGAACTTTTTAACTAATGATTTTTTTATTTCAAATGCTACACAATAACGTTATAATAGTCATATAAGCAATAAAAAGGAGAAAATTATGTCGAGTCATTCATTACGCTACTTTATGGGGATTGATGGCCTTGTAGCCATTATCTTTGGTCTTTTAGTTGTCGTTCTACCCACCGATACGGCAACCGTTGCTGCGGCTATCATTGGTGTCATGATGGTTGCTTCCGGTTTATTTAAAATTGTTCATGCTATCAAAAACACCGCACTAACTGGTTGGAACAAGATTGGTGCTAGTCTGCTGGGATTTATTTATATTTTGGCTGGTTTAATTATCTTTATTAATATGCACGTTGCATCAGTTTCTGTCTTTATGGTTGTTGGTCTAATGGTAGGAATTGCCTGGTTGTTTGAGGGTGTTATCCAACTTTCGGTCGTTAGCCGCCTCGTTGATCACCAATCTTGGCTAAGCTTTTCAGCTGTCTTGCATCTTATTGCCGGTGTCTTGTTGATGGCTAGCCCTCTCTTTGGTGGGGCCTTATTGTGGATATGGTTAGGGGTTAGCCTCATCGTTCTTGGGGTCTACCGGCTTTTGATGTTTTTCCGTTTTTAAATTCTTTACTACATCACAATATTCGATCAAATTAGCATCGATTCCGTAAAAAAAAAAGAAACTCCCAGAGATAGGCGATTTACTCCTTTTTCTGAGATTGAAATGACGATTATTAAAATTTAAAATTATAAACGGCGAACAATTAATTTTAACTTCATTTAATGTTCGTTTTTATTGAGGAATTTTGTTCATTTCACTCAGACAAAGCAAACATTTCTTGCTAAAATATTCAGGTAGGAAAAATATTATAAGGAGTCACTTATGTCCTTTCTCTCGTCATATTTCCAGTTTGAAAAACTGGACACTTCTTTCAGAAAAGAAGTGGTCGCCGGCTTGACTACTTTTGTAGCCATGTCATACATCCTGTTCTTGAATCCAACCGTCCTTGGTGATGCTGGTATGAACAAGGGGGCCGTCTTTACGGCCACTGCCTTAGCCTCTGGAATTGCGACAATTTTTATGGGTCTGGTGGCCCGTTACCCAATCGCAATTGCCCCAGGTTTGGGTGTCAATGCTTTCTTCGCTTATTCCGTTGTTATTGGTATGGGCGTCAAGTGGCAAACTGCAATGGCTGGTATCCTAGTTGCTGCCGTTATCTTTTTGCTCTTAACCATGTTTAAGATTCGTGAAAAAATCATCGATGCCATCCCTTCGGATTTGAAAATTGCTATCGCTGCTGGAATCGGTCTCTTTATCGCCTTCATTGGTTTGCACAATGCTGGTTTGATTGTAGCCAACAAGGATACGATGGTTGCAATGGGCTCATTGACCAACGCCAACACGCTCCTAGCTATTTTTGGAATCGTCTTGACCTTAGTTTTGCTGGCCGTTAACACACCAGCTGCCATCTTCGTTGGGATGATTGGTACAACAATTGTTGGCTTCATCTTCGGTTTGATTAAGATGCCAAGTTCAATCATTGGTTCTGTTCCTTCCTTAAAGCCAACTTTTGGAGAATCAATCAACTACCTCGGTCACATCAATACCTTCCAAATGTGGGTTGTCGTCTTGACCTTCTTGATTGTGACCTTCTTCGATACGGCTGGAACGTTGATCGGCTTGGCCGAACAAGCTGGCTTCATGGAAAACAACAAGATGCCACGTGCCGGTAAGGCTTTGATGGCCGATGCCGTTGGAATGACCGCCGGTGCAGTTTTGGGAACTTCACCAACTTCAGCTTACGTTGAATCATCATCAGGAATTGCCGTTGGTGGCCGTTCTGGTTTGACTTCGGTTGTAACTGGTTTGCTCTTCTTCGCTGCCCTGATTTTCTCACCATTGTTGTCAGTGGTAACGGATGCCGTGACTGCCCCTGCTTTGGTAATCGTTGGAATCATGATGGCCAAGAACTTACAAAAGATTAAGTGGGATGATTTGGCTGTTGCCGCACCGGCCTTCTTGGTTGTTGTTGGTATGCCATTAACTTATTCAATTTCAGATGGTATTGCCCTTGGCTTTATCGTTTACCCAATCACGATGGTTGCTACAAAGCGTGCAAAGGAAGTTAACTGGTTGATGTACCTCTTAGCCGTTATTTTCGTCTTATTCTTGTACTCAACTCATAGCTAAATCGGCTTGATGCTGACGACAAAAAAAGCGTTGGAATTAATCTTCCAACGCTTTTTCTTTGCTTTTATCAATCTTATCCCTGGGCCTTTGCCCGCAAATCCTTGGCATTCGCCAGGGCGGCATCGGTTACCTGATTACCAGAAAGCATCATCGCAATCGCTTGATCACGTTGATTTTCCGGCAGATCTTTAACCTGTGTCACCGTCCGATCGTTCAGATTAAACTTCTCAATCAAGAAGTGGTGGGTAGCCGCTGCGGCCACTTGGGGTAAATGGGTGATGGCCATGACCTGAGTCTTCTCGGCAATTGTTTGCATCTTCTTAGCAATGGCGGAACCAACTCGACCAGAAACACCAGTATCAATTTCGTCAAAGACAACCGTTGGTAGGCCATGTTGGGCAATGAAAATCGTTTTTAAAGCCAACATCAGCCGTGAAGCCTCACCACCGGAAGCTGCCTTTTCTAGTGGCTTCGTTCCTTCCCCCTGGTTGGTTTGAACAAAAAAGGCAACCCTGTCTGCTCCGCTAGGCAAAAAGCCTGTAACGGGGGTGAATTGAACTTCAAAATAGGCTTGTTCCATCAGTAAGTCTGCCAACTCACGGTTAACTGCTTTCTCCAACTTCTTAGCCACCTTTTGTCGGCTGTTGGTCAGTGCTTGAGCAGCGGCAACAATTTTCTTCTTGATCGCTTCCTTTTCCTTTGTCAATGATTCCAAATCAAAAGAGCCACCATCTAAATCGGCTAGTTCGCGATCAACCTTTTGCTGGAAGGCTAAAATTTCATCGACAGAGTCGCCATACTTCCGCTTTAGGTTATGAATAACCTGCAAACGATCATCGATTTCCACCAAAGCCCCCTCGTCAAAGGTCAAATCAGAAACTGCCTCGTCTAAATCACGACCAGCATCCTGCGCAGCATAGTAGGCCTCGGACAACGATTGAGCCAAGTTTTCAAAGTCTTGGTCATAGGAGGCAGCCTGGGTCATTGCTTGATGAGCGGCAGCCAAAAGGTCAATCGCACCACCATCCAAACCTGGATTCAAGGCCTGCTGTGCCTGGTCTAGGGCATCCGCAATCTTTTTATGGTTTGCGAGCTTACTCCGATCGGCCAAGAGCCGATCTTCTTCTCCCGGTTGTAGGTTGGCTTCTTTCAGCTCTTCTTGCTGAAAAGACAGCAGGTCCAACCGCTGGTTAATATCCTGCCTTCGATTTTTTAGTTGATCAATCTGGCGGGTCAGATCACGATAACGGTCAAAAAGCCCTTGATATTCGTCTTTAGACCGGCTTAAATCAGTTTCGGCAAACTGGTCCAACAGGTCTAAATGGTGGTCCTGATTTAACAGCAGTGAGGTATCATGCTGGCCCTGGATTTCAACCAACTGAGCCCCAAATTCAGACAGCACCTTGAGAGGCACAATCACCCCGTTAATCCGCACAATTGACCGCCCCTTATGGTTAAACTCGCGGTAAATGACAACTTGGTCGTCACTTAGTTCAATCCCAGCAGCACTCAATTGTTCTCGTAAGCCAGCAGCTCGGTCGCCTACAAGGGAAAAAACGGCCTGTAAGACGGCCTTGTCGGCCCCCTTACGAATCATTTCCGTACTGGCCCGGCCACCGGTGACCATGGCCAAAGCATCAATAATAATTGATTTTCCGGCACCTGTCTCACCCGTTAAAACGGTTAATTGGTCGTCAAATGACAAGTCAACTTGGTCAATAATCGCAAAATTTTGTATGGTTAATTGTTCAAGCATCCTGCATCCTTTCTACCAGTCAGTTTCAGTTGCCAGCCTGGTCTAACTGGCCATGGGCAGCAGCAACTACTTCATCAATCGCAACACTTGAATCAATTTGAGCCTCATCAGACCGCTTGAGCCAAGCCAAAAATTCAATATTTCCCTGCCCACCTTTTATTGGTGAGTAGGTTAAACCAGCAACGGTAAAGCCATTTTCCACCATCATTGGCAAAGTTGCAGCCAAGACCTGACGGTGAACAACGGGATCCTTGATGATGCCGTGCTTCCCAACTGCTTCTCGACCCGCTTCAAATTGAGGTTTAATCAAGGCTGCCACTTCTCCACCCTGGGCAATAATGTCCTTCAAGGTCGGTAATATCAGCGACAAAGAAATAAAGGAAACATCGATAGTTGCCCGCGTAGGTTGGCCCTCCAAAAAGTCAACCAACTTAGCATAGCGAAAATTAGTATTTTCCATGACCGTCACACGGTCATCAATTCGCAGCTTCCAAGCCAACTGGTTGGTCCCAACATCCAAGGCATACACATGAGCAGCACCGTTTTGCAGCGACACATCCGTAAAACCACCCGTGGAAGAACCGATGTCTAAAACAATTTGGTCGGCCATGGCCAGGCCAAAAGTCTCGATTGCCTTTACTAATTTATAGCCACCACGCGAAACAAAGGGCAATGGTTCACCCTTAAAGTGTAATTCAGTTGTAACCGGGATCTTTTCACCCGCCTTATCCAGCCGTTGCTCATTTTCGCCAAGAATTTGCCCGGCCATAATGGCTCGCTTTGCCTGTTCTCGAGAGGTAAAGAGTCCCTGTTGGACGAGTAAGACATCCACACGTTCTTTTGCTACTGCCACGATTTACGCTCCAATTTTAGCCAAAAGGCTCGTTAATAATTCTGAATCAAAGTTTTCATTTTCCTGAGTTAAATCAGAAAGAGCCTGCTTAGCCCGCTTTGTTAACTGGACCACCAATTCATGCGCCTGGTCTCGCCCAACTAAGTGAACCAAGGAGACAACGCCTTCTTCTTGATCTTGATCATAATCAGCCAAATCATCTTGAATTTGGAAAAGTAGGCCAAATGCGCCAGCAAAATCAGCCAAATGGTTCAAATCTTTTGCAGCAAGGTTGACATAATGGCCACCAATCAAAGCAGCCGCTTGGAGGAGATCAGCCGTCTTTTTTTGGTAGACTTGATCCAAAACAGCTGCTAAGGCGACCTGGTCCTCATTGATATCATGATTTTGCATATCTAAGACCTGACCCAAAACCATCCCGTTAGCACCAGCTTTTTCAGCTAACGTTGCCACCATGGCGACCTTTTGCTCGGCATTCACGCCCGTCAGAGCGGTCAAGAGAGCAAAGGCTCCCGTCTGCAACGCATCCCCCACCAAAACGGCGCTGGCTGGGCCATAAAGGGCATGAACAGCTAGTTGTCCGCGACGGTAGGCATCGTTATCCATTTCCGGCAAATCATCGTGGACCAAGGAATAAGCATGAACCCACTCAAGGGCCGTGGCAGCCTGAATGGCATCCACCGTGATTTCTTGGCCAAAGGAATCAATCACGGCCAAGGCTAACAATGGTCGCAAGCGTTTTCCGGGTGTTAAGAGTGCATAGGTCAGCATCTGTTTCCAGTCACTGGAGGACTTTTTTGGTCCTTGCTGATCAACCTCAGCTTTTAAAGCCGCATTAACCTGTGGCTGATATTTTTTTGAAAAATTGTTAAATTTAGTCATGGTTGGTTAGTTCCAAATCAGTCAAATTGCCATCATCATCCATAACCTTAGCCAAAGTTTTTTCAGCATCCTGCAGGGTTTTCTGCAGGTCCTTGGCCAAGGAAACGCCCGTCTGAAAGTCCGTTAAAGCGGTTTCCAAGGGACGGTCGCCCTTTTCCAAAGCCGATACGATAACTTCGAGTTGTTTTAACTTATCTTCAAATGATACTTTTTCAGCCATTTTATTCTCCTGTAATTTGAGCGGGCACTTCACCATCCGCAAAAGTTAAGTGGACCTGGTCCCCAACTTGTAAATCAGCTTTTTGCTTGATAACCTGATCTTTTGGTCCCTTCACAATCGTGTAACCCGCCGCTAAGATTTTCAGTGGTGACACCAAGTCCAACTTCGTGCTGGCTAGGGAAAGAGCCTCCTGGTAAGGTCGTAACAATTGCTTTTGCTCTTTGACTAGGCCATTTTTTGCCTGTTGAAAGCGGTATTGTTTTTGTTCGAGCTGACGATTAAAGCCACGACCAAGGCGACTCGTTAATTGGTCAACTTCCTGCTGGTAGGCGGCGTATAATCGGTCTGGTTGTTGCATAATTGGGCGATTGACAATTTGGTCTAAGACCTGCTGACGTTGGGTAATGGTTTGCCGTCCAGCAACCACCAAGCGTGTCTTCAACTCAAACAAGCGATCAAGGATGTTTTGCCGCGTCACCGGTGTTGCGAGTTCTGCTGCTGCCGTTGGTGTTGCTGCCCGGCGGTCAGCAACCAAGTCGACCAGCGTATTATCCGTTTCATGACCAACCGAAGCAATCACGGGTGTTTTTAATGCCGCCACCTTACGTACCAGAGCTTCATCATTAAAGGCCCAGAGGTCCTCAATTGACCCACCACCTCGTCCAATAATGACCGTGTCGAAGTCAAGGTCGTCAATTCGATTCAGCTGATTCAGTAACGATGGCACCGCCCCTTCACCCTGGACAACCGCCGGTAACAAGATTACCTGGGCATCCGGCAAGCGCCGTTCAACCGTCTTAGCAACGTCTTCAACCACAGCTCCCGTGGGTGAAGTAATCACGGCAATCTTTTTGGGTAGTAATGGCAAGGCCTGCTTTTCTTGGGCAAACAGTCCTTCTTGACTCAATTTTTCCTTCAACTGATTGAGGGCTAAGAAAAGGTCACCAATACCATCAGGCGTCATTTGGTCTAAAATAATCGAGTAAGAACCAGATGGTTCATAAATCTGCACTCGACCAATTGCCAGAACCTTCATCCCCTCCTTGGGCTCAAACTTCAATCTTGACGCATAGGAAAACATCGTTGCTCGAATGACTGATTTACCATCTGGATCCTTCAAAGAAAAATACAGGTGGCGCCCCTTTCGATTGCCTAGGTTTGAAATTTCTCCCGTTAAATAAACCTTGGCCAAGTATGGATCACGGTTAAATTTTGCTTTCAAATAGCCGGTTAACGCACCAACTGTCAGGTACTGTGACGAATCTGCCATTAAGGCCTCCTAGAACGCATTCTTAGTTCATATTATACCAGAGAAATCATTCAATAAAAAAACAGCTAACCGAAGTTAGCTGCTTAGTTTGGCATGCCAGATTCGCTCTGACGGGCGACTTGAACAAAGTTCAAGTAAGTCTACGTCACCACAGTCAAAGACTGTTAGTCATGGTGAGATAATGGCATTCCACAATACCATTATCACCTACGCCAAATCCGTGGCTGGTAATTTAATACAGTAGGCCGCGTGTGCGTTCTAAAAACGCATTCGACTCATCGCATACTTTCATTATGCCAGAGTCCTCGGCAAAAAGCAAGCATCCCCAACCAAACCAGTGCTTTACAGGCAAACTGGCAAACCGTATAATAGGCACATGATTATCATTGAACAGATTAAAACAAAAGAACTGGTCCAAATGGGCCCGGCAAAAGACCGTGACTGGGAAGACTTAGCCGTCCCCGACATGGACCAAAGTCCAAAGGACCTGGTCAAGGAAGTCATTGAGGCTTACGACCTCGGTGAACTAATTTCCCAAGCCCATACAGCCAATCCAAAGATTCTAAAGGCCACCGTAGAAAAGCACCATGCTTCCTACCACTTGTCTGCTAAAATCAGATTGGAGTAAAAAAACAGCTTGTAACATCTGTACTTCGCTAGAAAGCAGGTGTTATAAGCTGTTTTTATTTATTTTTTACTAACACCCTTTGCATCAGCTTCGTCTGCTTTAGTAGGTTCTTCAACAGCCTCCTGCTCGGCTTGTTGCTGATTTTCCATGATAACCTGCAGCTGGTCATCGAACCAGGCAGCTGCCTTGGCAAAGACGCCATCACTGTCATCTAGCAGGGCTGCTAATGAAGACAATTTAGCAATCTTTAACCGTGACTTGGAGACGTTTGGGTTATCAACGATTGTATAAACCTGCAGGTCGTAGTCCTGATCGGTATAAACCAATTTCTTCTCCTGGTTGGCATAACGCAATGGCAAGTTAATCACGTTGACTTCCAAAGAAAAAGTTGTGCCCCCCTCCTCAATGCCACCGTCAATATCTGCCTTTGCCATCGCCAAATTTTCTTTTTGGGCTAGAGGCAAAAAAGCTGAAAAAAGGGCATCTAAATCAATGCTCTGGCCATCCTTGACTGCTAAGGTTTCTTGAACATAATTTTGCTCTTCAATTTGATCGATAATGGCTTGGCCATTGATTGACATAGTCTGTCACTCCCCTTATTTCTAATAAAAAAAGTATAGCATAATCCGCTATACTCATTAAACACTTTTATCAAAATCAGACGAGTGGCAAGCGCCGTTGCAAAGTGTACTCGATTGATGGGAAAACATAAACTAAGTCGTTCAACTGTTCCTTAGTCATCTTCATTTGAATGTAAGGCACAATCGTATTAATGGTATTGTCAGCGTTATTCGACTTTTCCGCTGCGCCAACCAAAGCCTTGCTGTTCTGATCAAAAATCAGTGAAAGCTTCGCCCCCTGCTCATTTTCTACCTGACGATACCAGTCACCATCATAAGAGGCTTCCACAACCTCATAACGATCAGGTTCTGCCAAGGCCTGGTCAAGGTGAACCCCAACCTGGGCAATTCTTGGTGAGGTGAAGACAACTTCTGAAATTGCTGGATAAGCAATTGGTCCGTCGTTGTCTCCCTTAAAACGAGCAGTCAAATATCGGGATTCAAAAGCTGCGGTTGGCGTTAACTTTGGTATCTGCTTGTCAACAGCATCACCGGCTGCATAAATATTTTCAACCGACGTTTGCAAGTATTCATTTACCACAATCCCACGCTGGTTGGCTTCGACCCCGATTGCCTCCAAGTTCAACTGATCATGGTTTGGCACGCGGCCGGTTGCATCCAAGACATAGTCAGTTGTCAATTGGAACTCATGGTCGCCGGTCAAGGTAATTTGACCAGCCGCACTCTTTTCAGCGCTCTTGATGTTCATATCGGGAATAAAGCGAACACCACGGGCCTTCAAATCAGCCTGGACTTCGGCCACATACTTGGCCGGGAACTGACGCAATAAACGGTTTGACCGGGTAATCACATCAACCTGAGCCCCCACAGCGTTAGCAATCGTCGCAAATTCAATGGCCACGAAGCCACCACCCAAAATAGTTACATGCTTGGGCATATGTGGCAAGGAAAGAAAGTCAGTCGAATTTTCAAAAAGTTCATGGCCTGGGACATCCAAGACGTGGGGACGTAACCCAGTAGCAATGACAATCTTATCGGCCGTGTAGGTTGTGCCATCAACAGCAACCGTATGTGAATCAACAAACTCGGCATGGCCGGTGATTGTCGTGATGCCAACGTTATCCAACCGTTCCTTGCCGTGGGCATCCTGTGGCACAATCAATTCGTGCTTGTGGGCCATCAAATCTTCCCAGTTAACAGTTGGGACACCATCAATGCCCCGACCCTGAAGGTCTTTGACTCGGTTAATTAATTCCAAAGGCTTATCCAAGATAATCTTGGCATTGCAACCCTTATTCGAACACACACCCCCGTATTGGCTTTCTTCAATCACGGCCACCTTAGCGCCAGACTTAGCCAGTGGGACCGCGCCGTTCCAGCTTGCCTGTCCGCTGCCAATGTATAGTACTGAAAAATCCATTGCGTTCCATCCTTTCATTTCACTCGATTATCGAGACTTGATTTCGCTTTCAACCAAGTACTTATGATTTATGACCATCTTACCACCATTGGTTGGCTGATAGCTAACTACATAAGCAGGACCATTAACCACCTTTGTGATGGTTGCTTTAGCCCCCTTCATTGCGGCCATATGAGTACTTGTTAACGTGACCATATCACCTACTTGGTGATCCATCATGTCAGAAAAGTCTTCCTTGGTTAACCACTTGTGACCGCTGACCTTTTTGTCGCCATTAGTTGGCTGGTAATCGACCTCATAGAGTTTGACAGCATAGGCGGCCACGACAGTTCCCTTAGCGCCCTTCATTCCCGTCATATGGTCAGCCTCTAAAGTAATCTTTGAGCCAACCGGGTACTTCGGTTGATTAGCATTTGGTAAATCAGTTGGTAAACTTTCATCCATGTCCATGCCAGACATCGAAGACGACATGACCATCGCTGATGATGAGGACATCTGCATCTGACTACTAGACATGGTCATCTTTTGGGTATGGCGCTTATCCTTTTTTCCCATTCCCAAAACCAGCACCACACCCAAGATAAAGACTAGTCCCAGGGCCAATAACCAACCAATTGTTTTCTTCTGCATTTTCTGCTCCTTCTTCGACTTTCATATTGGTATAGTTTAAATAACAACGTTTTAATTATAAACAAATTCAATTATATAGGCAAGGAATGTCTTTTTATTCCAAATAAAAAAAGAATAGGTTTCCCTATCCTTTTTTATGGGGCATTCTGTCCCAAAAATCATCTTTATTTGCTTGTCGACTACGCGCGATACCCATTTGATGAAAGTTAACATCATCTGTGATCGTTGAACCCGCTGCCGTGATGCTTTCATCAGCTAAAGTCACGGGGGCGATAATCTTCGTATTTGATCCGATAAAGGCACGGTCACCGACTATCGTATCAAATTTATTCACGCCGTCGTAATTGACGAAGATCGTTCCGGCCCCAACGTTCACATCTGCTCCTAATTGAGCATTACCAACATAAGAAAGATGACCAACTTTAGCTCCAAGGCCAACTGTTGCCTTCTTGACTTCAACAAAGTTTCCCAAATGTGCTTGGTCTTTGATATCAGCCAATGGCCGCAGATGAGCATAGGGACCAATTGTTGTCTTGTTTCCCACTAGTGCTTCTTCAAGTTGCGAGGAAGTAATAATGTTTTCATCCCCAATTGTTGAATCCTCAATTCGGGTGCCGGCTGTCAAAACGTTTTCTTGACCAATCACCGTCTTTCCCTTCAAGGTCACGTTGCCTTCAATCACCGTGTCTTGGCCAATTTGAACACCTGCATCGATATAGGTATTATCAGGATCAATTAATTCAACACCATTTTGCATGTGTCCCTGATTAATCCTCATTCGCATAATCTTATTGGCTGCAGCCAAGGCAACGCGATCGTTGACCCCCATCGATTCGGAAAAGTCCATCGTCTGGTAGGCCCCAATCTGTTGCCCCATTTCCCGCAAAATGTCGAGCGTATCAGGCAGGTAATATTCGGCTTGAACATTATCATTACCAACCTGAGAAAGAGCTTGAAACAAGAGTTGATTATCGAAAATGTAAACACCTGTATTGATTTCTTGGATACGGCGTTCCGTGACGGACGCATCCTTTTCCTCAACAATCTTTAAGACCATTTCGTCCTCACCACGGACAATCCGACCATAACCCGTTGGATTTTCTGCAAAGGCCGTCAAAACCGTAACAGCATTCTTGGTCCGAGCGTGCTCATCCAAAAGCGCCTGCAGCGTTTCCGTTGTAAAGAGTGGCGTATCCCCTGATAAAATCAGTGTCGCCCCCTGGTTATCAGCTAATGCCTGCTTCGTCTGCAAGACAGCGTGACCGGTTCCTAATTGCTGTTCTTGAACAACGAAGTCGGTCTTCCCGGCTAAGTGGTCTTGAACCTGCTTGGCCCCGACGCCGGTGACCGTTAAAATTTTATTTGGCTTCAATGGTGCCACCGCAGCAACTACCCAATCAACCATTGCCCGACCGGCAACTTGGTGCAAGACCTTTGGCAGGTCTGATTTCATCCGCGAACCGTTCCCGGCCGCCAAAATGACAACGTTTGTGGCTTGCATCGTTTCTTATTCCTTACCTTGATAAATTTCTGCAAAATAGTTTCCTGGCTGCACACTAATCGACTGACCAGAGTCCAAGTTGGTTTCAACGTGCAACAAAGAAGTATAATCCTCTAACAAACGGACATTTGACCGACCTTCAGCAAAGACAGCTGTCCCAACAACAGTACCACCAAATTCGCGGACCAAAGTTTGCATTCCCTGAATGGTTCCGCCAGCCTTCATAAAGTCATCGACAATCAAGACGCGGGCGCCGGCCTTCAAAGACCGCTTAGATAAGGCCATCTTTTCAACGCGCTTTGAGGACCCAGTCAAGTAATTAACTGAAATCATCGAGCCTTCGGTCACCTTAGCATCATCACGAACAATCACAAAAGGCACATTTAACTGGTCAGCAACTGCTTGAGCCAAAGGAATTCCCTTCGTTGCAGCGGTCATCACTGCATCAATTTCTTCCCCAACATACTGAGTTGTAATCAATCGTCCGGTCTGTCGTAAGACATTTGGCTGTCCTAACAAATCAGATAAGTAAACATAGCCGCCCGGCAAAACGCGAGATTCATCATTGACAATTTGGCAAATACCATCAACAAAGTCTTTGGCTTCGCCAGCTGCCATTAAGGGTGTATAGTAAACTCCTCCGGCTGCCCCTGGATAGGTTTTGACTTCACCTGTTCCACGTGCTTTATAGGTCCGGCGAATGATTGACAAATCTTCGGAAATTGACGATTTTGCCGCTTCATAGCGATCAGCAAAAAAGTTCAGTGAAATCAGTTGGCGCGGGTGGTCCAATAAATAATGCGACATATCGACCAAACGGTCAGCTCGACGTGTTTTCATAGGTATTTTTGTGGGCAAAAAGGCTGCCCTTTCCTCCTCAGAGTATTAATTTCCATCGCAACTATTATAGCATAAAACCAGGAGTTAAAAACGAACATTCGTTTTTAACTCCGGTTTTTATTAATATTTGTTACAAAAAGGTTGACCTAATCATTTTATTCCTTAGCTAACCAAATTGAAAGCAGATAAATCAACACTTCAATCCCAGCAATAAAGGCAGAGGTTGGCAGGTTCGTTACGTAGGCCAAAGCCAATCCAATCCAAGTTCCGAACAAGGCAAAGAAGACCGATAAAGCCATCAAACGACCAACAGAACCCTGATAATAGCGGGCTGAAGCTGCCGGCAAAGTAACCAAGACAAAGATTAATAATGAGCCAACTAATTGTGAAGAAATGGCTACGGATAGTGCCATCACTACTAAGAAAAGGATTTTCAACCAGGTCTTTTTCCCTCGTGAAAGTAATAGTCCTGCCTCGTCAAAAGCCAGTAAGCGCAATGGTTTGTAAAACAAGAAAATAACGACAAAGACTCCCAGAGCCATCCCCGCCAAGATTAGCAAATCAGTGTGAGAAATCCCCAGCACGGAACCAAATAAAATGCCGGTTGCCGCCGAGTTGGCAGTATGGCCAAGGGCCAAGAAAAGAATTCCTAAGGCGATGGCAAAGGCTGAAACGGCAGAAGTCACGTTGTCCTGGCGGACCTTGGCATTTTCAAGCCCCCCAATTGATAACGCAGCCAAAATGGTAAAAATGACCATCCCCAAGAGTGGTGGCCAACCAATAAAGAAACCAAAGGCCGCACCAGCAAACGCAATTTCACTTAAAGAATGGCTCAAGAAGTTATATGACCGAGCCACCACGAAAGTTCCCACGATTCCAGCAACAATTGAAATCACCGTGCCGGCAATAAAAGCATTTTGCATAAAAACTTGATCAAACATATTTTACCTCCTGGCGGTGTTGTGAAGCAGCCGCATCTGGTAAATCAGCTGCTCGACCACTTTGAATTTGGCCGTCATATAACCAAAGGTAACCATCTGCATACTCTTTGATCCAAGAGGTATCGTGTGAAATCCACAAAACACCAATTTGGCGCCTTTGCTGCAAGGCGCGGACGCTCTTTACCAATGCTAAGGCATGGTTAGCGTCCAAAGCAGCGGTCGGCTCATCTAAGATCAACAAATCAGGCTCTTGGACTAGTGCTTGAGCAATATAGGCCCGTTGCTTCTGCCCACCAGAGGCATCCGATAGCCGTAGATCGGCTAAATCAGCTAAGTCAACTTGCTTCAAAGCTTGTTCAATGGCTGATTTTTCATGAGCATTGAGCCAGGGACGTAGCCCTGATTTTAAGCCTAGGGCGATAAAGGACCGAATCGTCAGTGGGTAATCATCCCCTAAATCACGAAACTGTGGTACGTAGGCCAAGCTCTGGCTGTTGACCTCAATCATCGCCTTCTGTTTCTTGTTTTCATGGCCCAAATGTTTTTGACCAATGACCTCTTGAATCAAGGCCTTAATTAAAGTCGTCTTGCCGGTTCCATTTTCACCAACAATGACAGTAAAGCGGTGTTCATCAATTTTAAAGGAAACATCCTTTAGAATCAGACGATCACCAAAGGCAGCGGTAAAGTTTTTAACAACAATCTGCGCACTCATGGCATTCTCCTCTTTCGTTTTAAAACCAGACCAACAAAAAAAGCCCTGACGGGCTTTTTATGTATTTCCTTAATCGGCAAACGTGACTTCCACGTTATTCGTTAAAACGTCTGTGTAACTGTATGAAGCACGCTCAAAATCAGCTTCTTCATCTAGTTCAACCACAAACAGTGATGGGAAAGTAGAACGCAAGATTCCGGAACGTTCCGTAAATTTCTTACGACCTGCTTGAGAAACTACAGTGACTGTTTCGCCTATGTGCGCGTCCAAGCGCGACTTAATATCTTCCAAAGTTGACATTTTCGACCGCCTTTCTCATTAAACAAGAACTATTATAACACATTAGTAACAAAAGTTCAATATTAGCAAACATTGCGGTTTTTGGCGTTAACAGTTATCACGCATAGAATCCCTGTTCCATCAGGGCTAAATACAAGTCCGTTAATTGGTTGAGGGTTAGTTTTTCAGCTCGAACCCCCGGTTGAATATTCGATTGGTCTAGAGCACTTTTTAGCCGCTCCTTAATTGCTTCTTCCTTGCCGAAACGTTGTAGAAGATTATTCCAAAGTGACTTCCGTCGATGAGCAAATGTCGCCTTAACTAGCGAGAACAGTTGATCAGGATTATCAACTGGTTGGTCAGGTTCTCTTGGAGTTAGAGAAACAACAGCCGAATCCACATTTGGTGACGGATTAAAGGCAGTTCGTGGCACTGTTAAGGCAGTCTGAACATTAGCGTAGTAAGACAAAGTAATCGACAAAACACCATATTCCTTCGTCCCCGGCTCAGCCGTTAGGCGGTCAGCCACTTCCTTTTGCATCATTACCACTAGTCGGGACCAGTTAATCTGTGCCTGCAATAAACCTAAAAGAATGGGTGTCGTGATATAGTACGGCAAATTAGCAACCACCTTGACCGAACGATTCAGTCCAAAATGTTCAGCTAACGTTTGCTTCAAGTTAACCTCTAAGACATCATCGTTTTGAACCGTGACATTCTCATACGGTGCCAAGGTTTCACCTAAGACCTTGACCATGTCCCGGTCAATTTCAAAGGCGAGGACCTCGTCGGCGGCCAGGGCCAAATATTCGGTTAACCCACCAATACCAGGGCCAATCTCGACTACGGCGTCCTCTTTACTCAACTCTGCTGCAGCTACAATCCCAGTTAGAATATTTTGATCAGTCAAAAAATTTTGACCAAACTTTTTTTTAGCCCGCAGGCCATACTGATTTAAAATTGCTTGAGTCCGCATTGGATTGGCAATTTTAATTGACTTTTCCATTAATGTTTCCTTTCAAGGCTGCCACAACCTGCTTTTGCATAATGCCATAGGCTAAAAGGCGATGATACAGTTGTTTGCCATTAGCATAACCAATTTGTAGGTTTTGCCCTAGTAAAATTCGTTGTTCCTTGGCAGTTGGCCCACCAATTAAGCCCAAATCCACCAGAAAGTCCCGATCAATGTCAGAATTCGGTCGAGATCGACCAACTTGCCGATCAGCCGCCACCAGGCAGGCAGACAAAACACTCAACGGTGCATGTTCCACCCCCAATGATTTGTGGGGATTGTCCTTTTGTGCCCGACCCTGCTCCTGGCTAATTGTTGCTTGAGCAACTTCCGGCACTGCTTCAGTAATTAATCGCCGTAACCGGTTTCCATTAAAATCCGGATCAGTTAGTACAATGGCCCCCCGCTCTGAAGCCGCCTTTTGAATGCGAACGATAACCTCTTCGCCCAGGGCTGCTCCCCTGGTTTCGATCGTGTCACAATCAACCGCTTGGCTTAAGCGCTTTGTATCCGACCACCCTTCCACGACAACCATCGCCTTAATTTTGGGTCGGTCAGTCATGGTTCAAAAAAGCCCGTTCAGCGTTTTGCTTAGTTCGTGTTGCCAGATCATCAGCTGACATTGAAAGTGTTTTGGCCAAATCATCAATCACAAACTTAGTCCAACCAGGTTCGTTGCGTTTACCACGATTTGGACTTGGCGCCAGGTATGGTGCATCTGTTTCCACCAAAATTTGGTCCAATGGGATAACCTTGGCTGCTTCTCGAACTTCTTCCGCTTTTTTGAAGGTCACCACACCAGAAAAGGAAAGATAATAACCTAAATCAGCGAACGCCTTGGCCTGTTCTTTGGTACCGGAGAAGGAATGAATGACCGCCTTTTTCACCTTCTGCTCCTTTAAAACACGGTAAACATCATCGAAGGCTTCTCGGTTATGGATAACAACCGGTAAATCCTTTTCTTTTGCCAAACCAATTTGTGCTAAAAAGGCCTTCATTTGAACATCTTTATCGGTATCAAAGTGATAATCCAAGCCGGTTTCACCTACGGCAACAACCTTATCTTGGTCCAACTGTTTGGTAAGCGTCGCAAGAGCCGACTCATCAAAATCAGGTGTATCCTCAGGCTGATAGCCTAAGATAGCGTAAACGCCGTCATTTTCTTCTGCAATGGCTAAAGCCCGTTGATTGCCAACTGCGTTATAGCCGACAACATTCATTTCAACTACTTGGAATTCATGTGCCCGCGCTAAGTATGCTGGCACATCAAAGTACAGTTCATCGTCATTCAAATGTGTATGACTGTCATATGATGGTGCTGGTTGTTCATTTGGATGGTAAATCGCCATGATGGCCTCCTTTTTTACTTCCTCTATTCTAGCACAGGATGGCATTTTTCTTTTGAATTCGTGAGGAAATAGACAAACATTATTACCAAAAAATACTAATTCCCGTGCTGATATGTGAACTAGTGGCCTGTTGATAAAAAAAGACTACTCAGCAACTTATCCCCCAAAAAGCGAGGTTTTGAACTGAGCAGTCCTCATTTTAAGCACCGACTGGTGCATAATTCTTCAAGACACCGTTAACAAACTGAGCATCTTGCTGGCTAGCAAATTCCTTGGCAAGTTCAACCGCTTCGTCCACTACAACCTTGTAGGGTGCCGGTTCTGGCATCTGCAATTCATAAACTGCGATGCGCAAAATAACAAGGTTAACCCGTGCAATTCGGTCAACCTTCCAGCCTAAGGCTAAGTGTTTTGCGATATCAGCATCCAATTGTGTTTTTCGCGCTAAAACACCGTTAACCAGTTGGGGCAAAAAAGCATGATAATCTTGATCACCGACAACTAAGTCATAGACCAAATCCATTTCAGCTTCATCTGGCGTCTTGTTGGCGCAAGCAAAGAGAATCTGGACGGCCGCTTGCCGTTCTTCATGTCGTGATAATTGAGTCATTAGCTGGGCTCCTTTGCCAGGTCATGATCAAACAAATGGTCTGGGTCCAGGGTATTGTTTGTCTCATCGGGGACCAAATCGGCAATATTCACGTTCACTTCCGTAACCGTTAAGCCAGTCAAATCAGCCAAGTTTTTCTTGATTGATTGTTGGATAGCAAAAGCCACCTTTGGTACGACAACACCGTAATGCAAAACAACAGAGACGTCAAAATTCAAACCATCTTCATCGTTTTCCAATAAAACACCCTTTGTTTTGGCAATATTGGTTAAAGATTTTGGAAAATGGTCGTAGACATTTGTTTGCATGGCCGCGACACCCTCAACCTCAAGGGTTGCTGCCTGTGCAATCAATTCCAAGGCGTGCCGAGCAACCATTGTTTGCCCATCTTCCATTTTTTCAGCGGATAGTAAAAAGTTCTTATTCGCTAAGTTGGCTTGCTTGACCATTGTTCCTCCAATCAACCGATAAAATCGGTACCAATAAATACAAAAGACTGCTTCATCAAGAAAGCAGCCTAAGCAACCTTAGGCCCGACCCTTGTAGGACCCATCTTCAGTATTAACAATGATGGTTTCACCTTCGTTAACAAAATCTGGCACTGTAATAGTGGCACCAGTTTCAACAGTAGCAGGCTTGCCTGAACCAGTAGCTGTTGCGCCCTTGATACCAGGTTGCGTCTCCGTTACCTTCAAAGTAACAGTTGATGGCAACTCTGCCCCCAAGACTTCTGAACCATACATCGTAATCTTAACTTCCATTCCTTCAAGCATGAACTTCAAGGCTTCTTGCAAGTTATCATCTGAAATGTTGATTTGTTCGTAAGTTTCAGTGTCCATAAAGACACGACCGTCGTTTTCGGCGTACAAGTATGACATTGGGCGCGTTGTAATTTCGGCCTGTTCAAACTTATCACCAGGACGGAAGGTTACTTCGTTAACCGCACCCGTCCGCAAGTTCTTCAACTTAGAGCGCACAAAGGCTGCTCCCTTTCCAGGCTTCACGTGTTGGAATTCCAATACACGCCAGATTGAGTTTGAGTATTCAATCGTCAAACCTGTCTTCAAATCATTCATGCCAATTGCCATGAGTATATCCCTCGTTCGTTAAGTAATTGTATTTTATTATAACAAATTTTTAGTCAATACGCACTCTTCTTTCAAAATGACGGTTTTATATCAACTCGCTTTGTCAGCAAAAGATTAAACCAGCACCAGTTTCCATTATATATAAATACTTTCCAAGACATTGATTTGGTATTTACTAAAAATTAAACACAAAAAAATTTGATTATTAATGACAAAACGATTCGTACCAACAACTATTTTTTTGACAAAGGCTACGCCTTCTTAAGAAACCGCCCCATCCCCTGCCAGCTGTGGTAAAATAAAAGTTAAGGTTTTCGTTCGTGATCAATTAAAAATTAAACTTGGAGGAACAAACATGGTTTACAAAGTTTACTATCAAAGTCATTTCGACCGCAATCCAAAGCGGGAAAACACTGAGGCCTTTTACATTGAGGCCGAATCAAAGCCAGCCGCGCTCGCAGCTGCGCAAGCAAATACCGAATTTAACATCGAAGATGTTGAAGAATTATCCGATGCAGCACTGGTGTACGAACAGGCTAACCCGGAATTTAAGTTAACAACCTTCGCCTAATGTCAGCAGTTGATATTAAGGAAAACGAAGTCGGCGTTTACGCCCTTGGCGGACTTGGCGAAATTGGAAAAAACACATATGGAATCCAATACCAGGACGAAATTATCGTCGTGGATGCCGGAATTAAGTTTCCGGAGGACTCCCTTTTAGGAATTGACTATGTCATTCCAGACTATTCGTACTTAGTCGAAAACATTGACAAAGTAAAAGCTCTGGTGATTACCCACGGACACGAAGACCACATCGGGGCGATTGCTTACTTTTTACAAGCCGTCAATGTACCAGTTTATGCTGGCCCACTGGCAATGGCCTTAATTCGTAACAAGTTAGAAGAAAAGCAGCTCTTAAACCGCGCTGAACTCCATGAAATTACGGATGGGTCGGTAATTGAATTTAACCAAATGTCAGTTGAATTCATTCGCACCACTCACTCAATCCCAGACGTTTTTGCCGTTTCAGTCAAAACACCCGTTGGAACGATTGTTGAAACCGGTGATTTCAAATTTGATTTAACACCAACCACCAAGCAAAAACCAAACCTCTGGTCAATGGCTCGTACTGGCGAAGAAGGTGTTTTGTTACTAATGTCCGATTCAACTAACGCTGAGCGGCCCGAGTGGACAAAATCAGAAGCCTGGGTTGAAAAAACTGTTCAAAAACTTTTTGAACAACTCAAGCACGGCCGGATTATTTTTGCTACTTTCGCTTCCAACATGAACCGAATCAAAATGGCAACAGATGCAGCCATTGCTCATGGTCGTAAGATTGCCGTCTTCGGCCGATCAATGGAATCAGCCATGACGAACGGGCGAGCCCTTGGATACTTAAACATCCCGGACGATGCTCTGATTGAGCAGTCACAGATTAAAAATATCCCAGATGACGAACTTTTGATTCTCTCAACCGGATCACAGGGAGAATCAATGGCCGCTTTGGCACGAATTGCTAATGGGACGCACAAGCAGGTTCGCTTAAAGCCAAACGATAACGTGATTTTTTCTTCTTCCCCAATTCCTGGGAACACAGCCTCTGTTAACGCTGTAATTAATAAACTAGAAGAAGGTGGCGCTAACGTTATTCATGGTAAGTTAAACAATATCCACACTTCTGGTCACGGTGGCCAAGAAGAACAAAAGTTGATGTTATCATTAATGAAGCCTGAATACTTTATGCCCGTCCACGGTGAATACCGGATGCTCAAAGTCCATGCTGGCCTAGCCGAAGAGTTGGATATTCCAAAGGACCATACCTTTATCCTAGAAAACGGTGATGTCCTCGCTCTTGACGGTGTGAATCCACCACGGATTGCCGGACACTTCCCTGCCGAAGATACTTATATCGATGGCTCAGGAATTGGTGATATTGGTTCGATCGTCTTACACGACCGCTTAAAATTGTCACAAGATGGTTTGGTCATCGTCACAGCGACGATTGACTTAAAAAAGAAGGAAATCCTTTCCGGACCTGATATCCTATCCCGTGGTTTTGTTTACATGCGTGAATCTGGTGACCTCATTAATGATGGTCGTCATGTCATTTTCAATACGATTCGTAAGGCAATGTCTGCAAAGAATGCTAGTGAATCCGATATTCGTCAGGTCATCATTGATGATCTTTCCAAATATTTGCATAAAGAAACGGCTCGTAAGCCAATGATTTTGCCAATGCTGATTATGATTTAAAACACAAAACGTCTAAATGATTTTATCGTTTAGACGTTTTTTTCAGACTAAAATCTGCTATTATTAAAGGGTATCGTTAACATTTTGTTTAGGGTTTTACTTGTTTAACGATTAATTATCCGTTTCTATCCCAAAAAGGAGCTTTAAGAGATGACAGAACGCAAGATTCCGGCGATTATGGGAACACAACACCCTGATAACGCCAACGCCCCCTTCTGGGACACCGCACAACAACCTTTCATCAGTGCTTACCGGGAAACTGATGAAGCCTTTCAAAATTACCAGACCCTCGATGTTGATGAATACATGTGGGACTGGGAAGGGAAACACGCCGATGCGGCAGTCATCGACCGCCTTTTCTCAACCCACTATGAATACTTTAAGGAACACCAACTTGGTCGTGACAAATTTTTGACGTTCCGTTTCCCAAATATTTGGGAAGAAAAAGGCTACAACTTAATGCAAGCCATGACGGCCTTTTTAAGTTCCGAAGACTTTGCCAATGACCTTGGTTTTGACCAACGCCCCTTGTTTGAAGCCATTTTACCAATGGCTCAACGTGCTGATCAAATCATTGAAATGCAGCTTTTGTTTGAAAAGCTGGCCCAGTTCAAAGATGCAACCTTTACACCCACGGAAGACAACAAGGCTTACATCGAGATGATTCCACTCTTCGAAGACTTTGAAACGCAATACCACGCACCAGAAATTTTAAAGGAATACTTGAACCTACATGAAGAACACTTTGGCTTCCGGCCAAAGCACCTGCGTGTCTTTTTAGCCGGTTCTGATTCTGCTCTTTCAGCCGGCTTTATGTCTTCCATTATTGGAAATAAGTTAGCCTTAGCGCGCTTGCACCAATTTGCCGAGAAGGAAGGTATCGCCATCTACCCAATTTCTGGAACGGGGTCTGCCATCTTCCGTGGTGGCCTTTCACCTCAACGTGTCAAACGCTATGTCCGTGAATTCCCTGGTGTCAGAACAGCAACTGTTCAGTCAGCATTCCGTTATGACTTCTCCATCGACGAAACAAGGGCCGGCATCAAGTACTTGAAAGAAGAATTACCAAAGGCAAAGCCATTGGTAATTAGCGCTGAAGACGAAGCCATTCTTTCCGATATCGCCCAAAAATCAGCAGCCTTCTACCAGGAAACACTCGAACAATTAGTTCCTGACGTCCAACCAATCTTCAAGGCCTTCCCAAAGCGCCGTGACCGTCGTCAGCACGTGGGGGTTTTGGGCTATTCCCGTTCCGTTGATAACATCGAATTACCCCGAGCCATTAATTTTACCGGCGCCTTTTATTCAATCGGTGTACCACCCGAATTTATTGGTTTTGGCCGGGCATATGAAAGCCTCAATGAAGAACAGCTAGCTGTCTTGAACCGCTATTACCCAAGTATGCGCGCTGATTTTGGTGAATTAGCTCACTATATCAATTGGGATGCCCTTCAAATTTTGAAGACGCAAAGCCCAGCCTGGCAAGATGTCGAAGAAGACATCGTCATCCTCAAGGATGCCTTTGACCTCCACATTGGACCAGAAACAATGGCTGAGCAACAACACGCCGAAATTGCCCTCCAAGTTGTTGAATTCAAGGAAGGCGCTTCCGTGGCCATTACCGCCTTGATTAATCGTATGGCCCAATTGCGTCATTTCTTGGGTTAAGCAAACGATTAAAGTTCAATCACCATAAAGACTACCTGATGATTTAAAGCAAAAAAATTAGGTCAGCTCATTGAGCGGCCTTGAGGACTAACGGCCGTTATTGAATTGGCGTCAGTCCTTTTTGTTTGTTCTGAATGCTTTTACCTTCTTGATTGATCTCTTTGGCACAATCATACTAACTTTGCAAAGATAATGACTATTAATCGGGTCTGCTTTGACTCATTTGAATATAGTCAATACCCGCAATTGGTCTGTCTAAATTTGGGGAATCATATCACTCAACTTAGTCTTTTTACTTTGCTCGTTATTTCTTTATACCAAAGACCGACAGCAAAACAAATGTCAAGAAAAAAATCATCACCAACCTTGATTTTCTGCTATAATCGACGTATTCTGATAAACGTAAAATGATGCCCGCCGTTTGGGTATCCGGCATGCACTGGCATGCCTTTTTTAACGACATAGCAAAGACTTAAAATTATGACATCAGCACACTTTATTATTGATACAACCTTGATTCGCCCAAAAGATCTTGGAGCCTTGGATCAAATCAAAAGTCAATTAACAGCCGCCCAAGCGGTCACAAGTTTTCAAAAGGCCTCTACGCACATCTCGGTCTACAGCCTTGCCCGCAAAATCGCTAAGACCATGCAAACAGAAGCCAGCCTCCCAATCGTCGTCATTGGTAATTCGGCTTCCTTGAATGCAACTTTAGCCGCAATTTTAGACTTTGATGATACCCTGCGCTGGCCACTTTTGTTAATTAACTGGGGGGATAAAAACCACTCATCCAGTCATCTTGTGCATCAAATTTTAACTGCTTTAAATACCCAAACTATCCGGCAGGTTTCTCTTGGACTAGTAACGGGCTCTGTTCCAAAGCAGGGTAAGCAATACTTCTTGGATACCTTCCAAGTTGGTCCTGATTTTTCAGCCATTTTACCTGAATTCAATCAAAAATTTGCATGGAAACATGCCTTTCAGCAAATATTTTCTTTTTGGGGCCAGGCTTCCCGCAACCAAAACAAAATCAGTTTTTCTTGGACCCTTCGTTTTGGTCAGACCTATCAAAACCATTCCAAGACACTCGGTTTACAAATTATTCCGAGCAAAGATGGCAACACAGCCGAAATCCGCCTAGTTAACCAACTGCCTTGGCCACAAATCATGCTGACCTATCTACGTGGTAAAAAAGGCGTGGAAAATCCTAGTCGAAAGGGCTTTACAACCATTCCCCTAACCATTCCTGCCGATTTTCATATCAAAGATATTCAGTCGGTCAAAACTGATGGCCGCCCCCTTCAATCCGGGGCCTATTCCTTCACCATGACAATCGCGGGGACTTACCCAATCATGGGAGTTGCCGAAAACTAATCAACACAAATTAAAAGACCTGGATGCGTCCTTTGACTGCATTCAGGTCTTTTATTGGTTGATCTTATCGAAATTCAATCCAAATAATTTTGATTTTTCTAAAGAAACTTGGCCTACAACTCTGCCTTGATTTTCTCAACCTGGTCCAACTTTTCCCATGGCAAGTCCAAATCAGGACGACCAAAGTGACCGTAAGCAGCTGTTTGCTTATAAATTGGCCGACGAAGGTCTAGGCTATTAATGATTGCCAAAGGACGGAAGTCAAAAAGCTTCTCAACGATGGCTTCAATCTTGTCTTCTGCGACTTTTTCAGTCCCAAATGCTTCAATATTCAACGAAACCGGCTTGGCAACACCAATTGCATAGGCTACCTGGAGCTCAATCTTGTCAGCCAAGCCAGCAGCCACCAAATTCTTGGCCACATAGCGAGCATAGTAAGCGGCCGACCGGTCAACCTTGGTGGCATCCTTTCCTGAGAAAGCACCACCACCGTGGTGGGCTGCCCCCCCATAAGTATCGACGATAATTTTACGGCCTGTCAAACCAGAGTCGGCTTGAGGACCACCCAAGACAAAGCGGCCGGATGGATTAATATAATACTTCGTTTGGTCATCAACCAAATCAGCAGGCAAGACCGGATCAACCACGAACTTTTTTATATCAGCACGTAATTGTTCCAATGTTACTTCTGCATCGTGCTGAGTTGACAAAACAACGGCCGCAATACGCTTAACCTGGCCATCATCCGTCAATTCTAGTGTTACTTCACCCTTGGCATCTGGGCGTAAGTAAGCCAATTCTTGGTCATTTCGTACCTGACGAATTTTACGCATTAACTGATGGGACAAGTCCAAAGCTAATGGCAAGTAATCAGTCGTT
This sequence comes from Fructobacillus sp. ESL1117, assembly GCF_058508565.1. NCBI lineage: Bacteria > Bacillati > Bacillota > Bacilli > Lactobacillales > Lactobacillaceae > Fructobacillus > Fructobacillus sp. ESL1117. The sequence goes on from NZ_CP196385.1 coordinate 661,523, forward strand.
TCATTGGTGGCATAGCCAAAAACCATTCCCTGGTCGCCGGCACCTAATTGGTCTGGATCATCTTCGGCCGCATCAACAGCTTGAGCAATATCTGGTGATTGTTCCACAATCTTGTTCGAAACATTGATTGAATCAGCTGAAAAACCAAATTCCGGCTGATTGTAGCCAATGGCCTTGATCGTATCAACGGCAATTTGACGGACGTTCACATAAGCAGTCGTTGACAACTCACCAAAAATCGAAACATCGCCCGTTGATGTGGTCACTTCAATGGCGGCCCGAGCCTTTGGATCTTCTGTCAACACAGCATCCAAGATGGCATCAGCAATTTGGTCCGCTACCTTATCCGGATGGCCATTGGCAACTGATTCAGCAGTAAAAAATTTTGTCATTTTCTTTTTCTCCTTTAAATTAACTAACAATATAGAGACAAAAGAAAAGCACCTTGGACAACCCAAAGCGCTTTGCAAGTTGCCTATCTTACAGAATTACCACCGTGCAAATGCCGGTTGGTGCAGGTTCACCGTGCTGTATCACTTCCCTGCTCTTGATAGTTATGTAATTTATAATTTATATTCTACATGATAGAATAAGAAATAGCAATTGACTTTCGAGGTTCTGATGACAAAAGAAAATGAAACAATCACTCCTGATCAACAAACCAGCACGCCACTGAATGGCGCAAGTGACGAACCACTCCAGGAAAAAACGGCTGATTTTTTCTCCCGGTCACAACGCCGCCAAGAACAAAAACAACAGCACCAACAAGCTAACCAAGGCCAAGTCGCTGCCCTACCAGCCCCTCATCGCTATACGGTTCCAGCGATTGCAGTCGGTTTAAACATCATCTGGTGGCAACAGCCCCTTATCTACCATCAAGTTTGGCAAAATGCTGGTAACTGGCAAATTTGGTCCTTAATTGCCTATTCAATCTTTTCTGCAATGACGTTGGGTTTCCTCGTTAAAAATCGGTTTGCCAAGGCCGACTGGCATGTTTGGGCCTCCTTAGCTGCTTCTTTAATTGTGCTTTTCAATTCACAATTACGGTCGCGCTTTGAAGTTTTAGCCCTCCTCCTGCTCTTTATTTGCTTCTTGCTGATTTTACCCTTTCGAGCCTTTCAGTTGAAGAACCCGCTTGGTTTAGCCGGTTTGAGCATCTTGCTGACCTTTTCGGTGCCAATTTGCATCAACTATCTGGCCAACAACTATGTTGAACCTGATTTTTTGAAGCAATCATGGCTTTTAGTCTTTGCCACGGCCTTTTACTTCACTCCCCTCTTCCTACCCACAGTTAAAGGACGAAAATTAGGACTCATAACCGGTCCACTTTTTATCCTCGCCGCCCTCATATTGGAAGGCTTCTCACCAATCGCCTTGATCACAATCGTTTTCGCCATAGCTGCGTATCTCTTAACCTTTATTCGGCCATTAACCTATCAAATTCAGCCCTTAGTGGCCATTTTCGGACTAATTGTTACCGTCATGTCCTACTACCATTAAAAAACAAAAAAACGCTTAGAAGCGATTCTAAGCGTTTTTAGTTTGTAATCAAACTTATTGATCAAGTTTTGTAATCGTATAGGACTTATCATCGGCCTTACGAACAAGCAAAGCCTGAATTTCATTAGCCGTTTGAATCTTGATTTGTACAGGAGCTGATGAAGGTAAGAACTTCATCGCAGAGGTGGCAACATAGTTGGAGAAGGCTTCAATTTCGGTTGGTGAATAGAATTGCGTTGTCACCGTTACGTTCATAGAAGACAACTTATTATTCGTAAATTTAGCAGAAGCTGTTGCCCCCGCAATGTTTGGGAAGAAGTTAGAAATATCAGTCTTGAAGTTATTAAAGCCAGTATTTTCATCAGATCCAAGGCTCGAAGTGTCATCAGATTCTTTTGGCAAAACGATCGACTTTTCGTTGATATCTGACCAACTACCGATATCAGTACCTGACTTTGAGGTGGCTTCGGCATAGAAAGAACCTGGAGCCAATGAATCCTGAGAAGCAGTGTCATACATGGCCAAGACAATTGGAATGTTCTTGCCAACACCTTGTTGCTCACGAATCGTCTTGATCAACTTTGGCGCAATCTTTTGCCCGTAAGCAATCCGATCCTTATCTGAAATCGTCTGATAATAAGTCGCACCATACTGTTCCTTTTGGTAAGCATCTTGACTATTCATCGCCACGCCCACAACCATTCCAGCTAATTGCAGGTTATTGCCGCTCTTGGTCATGAAATCTTGTTCTGTTAACGTCTGAACGTAAATCGGATTTCTCGAACTATCCGTCTTGCCATTATCCTTTGGATTCAAGCCAGTTGCATTACTATCCGTTTGACGGGCTAAGAGACCATTAACGGTGTCAGCATCAAGGTACTGACCTTCCTGGAAGATGTAGCGACCAGTCTTAAAGTGCGACTTAGACAAATTCAACAATGACGTTTCAAAATCTTGGACATCCAAAGAATTGTTCAAAGATGTTGCAGTAATACCCCGAGCGGCTGATGTCAAATAATGCCCATCCTTGATGACCGTTTGATAATCCCCCGCAGAACTTTGGGTTAACTGAACACCCTTTGTTTTGGAAACACTGGGTGTGACCGAAGCGATATTAATAAAGTAAAAAAAGGCTCCTAAAATAATCAGAAGCGCGAGGCCGATTAGGATATAGCCCCGCTTTGAAATCCGTTTTAACATTGTTCTTCCTCTTTGACAGTTTGGCTGAAAACGCCAAGTACAACCACCGGCAAGTTTTTCTGACCACGGCCGACTGCTTTAACCGGCCTCATTTTGCTGGGCTGACAAGAATTCTTGTTCATTCCAGACAGTGACCCCAAGATCGTTTGCTTTGGTCAGTTTTGACCCCGCATCGGTACCGGCAATCACTAAATCAGTCTTCTTCGAAACTGATCCAGTGACGCTGGCCCCGTGAGCTTCTAACCAGGCAGCAATTTCACTACGTGAACTCTGTTCTAGTCTACCAGTCAAAACGATCTTTTTACCATAGAAAAATGAATTTTCATCAATTGGACCCGTTTCGGATAAGTATTCCAGGTTCACACCAGCGTTGGCCAATTCGGCCAAAAGGGCTTGCGACTGGGGTTCAGCGAAGTATTTCACCACCGAATCCGCAATCGCTTGACCAATTCCATCGATGGCGACAATTTGTTCCGCATTGGCCTGTCCCAAGCTTGGTAAGTCTTGTAGGCTTGCCATCATAGTTTTCGCCGCTTTCGCCCCAACCAAGCGGATACCCAAGCCAAAGAGCAAGCGGTCGGCGGAATTGGCTTTGGAAGCCTGGATGGCAGCCACCAAGTTATTGGCTGATTTTTCTTGAAACTTATCTAAAGATAGTAACTGCTCAACCGTCAAGGAATAAATCGAAGCCACATCGGTCACCAATTTTTTGTCCAAAAGTTGGCTAACAATCTGTGGGCCAAGGCCATCAATATTCATCGCATTGCGCGAGGCAAAATGGGTCAACCCCTCTTGCAGTTGCGCTGGACAAGCCGGATTAATACAACGTAACACCACTTCACCCTCAACATGGACCAAATCAGCGCCACAGGAAGGACAAGTCGTTGGAATTTGATACTTTTTGGCATCTGCTGGGCGTTTGTCTAGGATGACCTGCCCAATTTCTGGGATAATATCACCGGCCTTGTGCAAGGTCACTGTATCGCCAACGCGAACATCTTTTTCCTCGAGGTAGTCCGGATTATGCAAGGAAGCCCGCTGCACCGTTGTCCCAGCCAAGAAAACCGGGTCCATGGCAGCCGTTGGTGTCACTGCACCCGTTCGGCCGACCGTCCATTCGATATCACGGACAATCGTCTGCTCCTCTTCCGGTGGAAACTTATAGGCAATCGACCATCGGGGTACCTTAACCGTGTTGCCTAAGTCAATTTCGGAATCGATATCATCCACTTTGACGACAACGCCATCAATTCCATAAGGCAGGCCGTCACGTTTTTCGGTGTATTCGGCGATATAGGGCGCAATCTCTTTCATCTGGCCAATGACACGGTTATCCTTGTTGGTTGGCAAACCAAGTTCGGCAAAACGGCGCAAGACTTCTGATTGCCTGGTCACACCCAACGTATCGGCCTCGGCCGTATAGTAAATAAAGGCAGACAGCTGGCGCTTCTTGGTTTCGCGTGCATCTAGTTGACGTAACGAACCCGCCGCCGCATTACGTGGGTTGGCAAAGGGTTCTTGACCCTGATTTTCCCGTTCTTCATTCAAATGCGCAAAGGAAGCCTTTGGCATATAAATCTCACCACGAACTTCGATTGTTAAGGGCTCTTTTAATTCTTGGGGCACATCTGCAATGGTCTTGACGTTAGCCGTGACATCTTCACCAATCAGGCCATTGCCTCGAGTGGAGGCCTGCATTAAGCGACCATTTTCGTACTTCAAAGAAACTGCCAAGCCATCAATCTTTAATTCCAAGTTATAGGCCGGCTGTTGCCCCAACGCTTTGATGGTACGATTCTCCCACTCTTGAAGTTCGTCTAATGAAAAAACATCCCCCAAAGAAAGCATTGGCACCGGATGTTGCACCTTTTCCAAGCCGGACTTGGTCTGGGCGCCACCAACATTTTGCGTTGGCGAGTCTGGTGTCACAAATTGTGGAAAGGCCTGTTCCAAGGCCACCAACCGGGCATACTTTTCATCATAAACGTGGTCTTCAACCTTTGGCGCATCCTGCTCGTAATAGGCAATTCCATAATCGGTCAACTCGTCTTGTAGCTGACTGATTGCGACTTGCGCATCCTTGGTCGACATATTCGTTGGTTGTGGATTACTTGCCATAAAAAATCCTTTCTACACGGTCAGTTAGCTGTTGGTCACAATGGCTGTACCAAGAAAAAAGCATCAGTGTTTTCCTTGCCGCTTAATCAACTCGTGTAATTGGTGCAAAGGCAGCCAAGAGTTGTTTGATGCCATCTTCCGGGAAGGCGACTTTAAGTTCTTGGTCAGCTTGGTCACCGGTAACTGAAACAACCGTCCCAATTCCCCACTTCTTATGAGAAACCTTGTCGCCAGCCTGCCACATGACCCCTTCAGCACCAGTGGTTTCAGCTGATTTCTTTTGAACCGGACTAGCCTTCGCAGACCCCTGGTAAGTAGTACTCGTTGCCCGGAGAAACTTCGAGGACAAACCGGCAGAAACGCCAGAGCCGCTTGCCGGATAGGCCTGCTCAATCAATTCGGGTGAAATTTCATCAATAAAGCGAGAAGGTTGGTTCGCCTGTGTCCGGCCATATAGCAAACGGGAGAAAGCATTCGTCAAATAAAGTTTCTGCTCAGCTCGCGTAATACCGACATAGGCCAGACGTCGTTCTTCTTCTAATTGATCCTCGTCTTGTGCCGCCCGGCCCAATGGGAATAAGCCCTCTTCTAGGCCAATCAAGAAGACCGTCGGAAATTCAAGCCCCTTTGCGGCATGTAAGGTCATTAACGTGACCACCCCGCTATCTTCCTCGACATTGTCCAGGTCGGCCATCAAGGCCGTCGAACCTAAGAAATCAGTTAACGGATTGACTGCGTCGTCCGCCTGAGCATCGTACTTGTCATCAAATTCCTTGGTAACAGACAAAAATTCATCCAGGTTTTCCAGTCGTGATTGCGACTCAGGGTCTGATTTTGCCTGTAATTCCTGGCGATAGCCGGACTGTTCTAAAATCAAATCCGTTAACTCCGAAACAGTTAAGAACTCTGCTTGTTGGCGGAAGTTATGCACCATTTCGGCAAAGGAAAGCAACTTTGTCACCGCTGCTGGGCGGATATCCTGGGCCATTTCGACTTGATCGATAGCCGCCAACATTGGTAAGTTAACTTGGTTAGCAAAGGTAAAAAGCCGGTCAACTGTTGACTGACCGATCGCCCGCTTAGGAACATTGATAATCCGTTCTAGGGCCGCATTATCAGCCGGGTTTGCGACCAAAGACAGGTAGGCCATCACGTCCAAAATTTCCTTACGGTCATAGAACTTATGACCACCAACAATGGTATAAGGGATGTTTGCTTTGACCAAAGACTCTTCCATGGCCCGGGACTGAGCGTTCGTTCGGTAAAGAATTGCAAAGTCGGACAAAGATTGATGGTTTTCGCGTTGCCCCTTTTGAATTTGGCCCAACACATAATAGGCCTCATCCTGGGCAGACTGAGCCCGATAATAGGTGATTTTGTCTCCGGCTCCGTTTTCGGTCCAGAGTTTTTTCGGCACTCGCTCGTTGTTGTGATTAATCACATCGTTAGCAGCATCCAAAATGGATTGAGTTGACCGATAATTTTGCTCCAAGAAAACTGATTGTGCCTGAGGCCAATCCTTTTCAAAGTTTAAAATATTTTGCATGTTGGCACCACGCCAACCATAGATTGACTGGTCGGCATCCCCAACAACGGCTAAGTTCTGTGAACCTTGAGCCAGCATGTTGACAATCTTATACTGGGCATCATTGGTGTCCTGGTACTCATCGACGTGGAGGTAACGGAACTGGTCTTGATAGCGTTGCAAAACATCAGGGGCCTTTTCAAAGAGTTCAATCGTCAACATAATTAAATCATCAAAATCAACTGACTGAGCCTGACGCAAAGCTTTCTGGTAAGCAGAATAAACTTCTGCTACACGTTCTTCATAAAAATTAGCGGCCTGCTCTCGGTAATCCTTGGCAGTTAGCAAATCGTTTTTAGCATTGGAAATGGTCCCTAAGATTGTCCGTGGATCATACTGGTTTGAATCCAAATTCAAATCATTAATCACCCGTTTAACCAGCGTCCTTTGAGCAGAACTATCCAAAATCGTAAAGTTCTTGCCCAAGCCAATCCGTTCACCATCTCGACGCAAAATTCGAACAGCCAGGGCATGGAACGTTGAAACCCAAACGGATTGGGCTAGCTGCTCATCGACTAATTTACCAATTCGTTCCCGCATTTCACGGGCAGCTTTATTCGTAAAGGTGATGGCCAAAATCCGCCAGGGCGCCACATCTAAATCTTCAATTAAATGGGCAACGCGGTGCGTCAAAACCCTGGTCTTCCCAGATCCGGCACCAGCCATAATTAAAAGCGGTCCCTCTGTCGTCCTGACCGCCTCCGCTTGCTTGCTATTCATACCCTTGGTTAATTCTTCAACAGTCATTTTGCCATCCTAAATCGTTTTTGTTCACTGCTCTTATTTTATCATAATTCAAGGAAAATCAGGCTAGGACAAAAAACTGCCCTAATCTAATTCGTGCGTCGACAAAATACCAACAGTTTGGCCTTGATTACCAGCAATTAACCATTTACAGTCTGTCTGATTTTTTGGTAAGGTAACTATAATTAAAGGTGGAAAAATCATGCAAACTAGCGAACACTTACTCACTTTGGGCCAAACGGGGTGGTTCAAAAACAAGTACCAACCAGCGGCCACAACGCTTTTCGCCCCACACCTTCTTTTGGTTGGGCAAACTGGGTCTGGCAAATCAACAACCCTCAAACAAATTAGCCAACAGTTACAAGAAAATCGACTCGGGCAAATCATTTTCGACCCAACCGGCGAGTTTAGCCGAGCAGACGACCAGCAGGTTTCCTACAGCGTTGGCCAAAACGTCTACTTTGATCTCAGCCAGTTAGCACCAAAAGACTTATTGACTGCGCTTGGTTTGACCTGGCCAACCAAGTGGCAGCTGCTACTAGGACAAGCTCAAACAGCCTTACGGATTAACTACAATCTTAACCAACAGCAAAAGGTCATTTTAAACACTAAAGCCCTAACCGCCGATGCCTTTTATGCTTTAAAAAGTCAACTCTATCAAAGTCAATGGTCTTTCTCATTGAGCCTCCTCGCCCCCCAATTGCGCTTGCTAGCCCACCAAGGGTTTATTGATCAAGAAGAGAATTTGGCCAGCACTGATCCTGATTTGTTGACGGCCATCGACCAACTAGCCGACCGCCTCGCGGATCCGCGCCTAAAGGCCATTGCACCAAATACTCAGGTAAAAACAACCAAGTACGACTTGCTTTACCTGCTCAAATTAGCAACGGCTAAGGCTGATTTCGGCGCTAAAATCAGTATCAACCTGGCTCAGCTGAAAGACCTCGGTGCCCTCCAAGCCACCATCATGTCCACCGTCTGGCGCCAGCTGCTCAGCTTTCAAGCCAAAAGCACCCATAAGGCGACGGTTTACCTCTTAATCGACGAGGGCCACCGCTTCCTTTTGAAAAACAACCAAGCCGAGCAAGACAAAGACAGTGGTTTAGCGCAAATTCTGCGTGAGGGACGCAAGGAAGGCCTCCAGGTGGCCTTTGCTTCCCAGTCGCCACTCGACCTGCCAACTGCTCTACTAGGACAATTTTCAGCCACAATTGCCCATCGGCTGACGAATCAAAAGGAATGGCAAGCATTGCCCCTCCTAGCCAACTCTGCTAAAGCTGGGCAAAAATTAGGTCAGCTACAAACTGGGCAAGCACTAATCAAAGTTAGCCAGGAACCGAATCGAACCGTCACGATTTTTGCATCCCCAAACAAACAATAAAGCAAAAAGAGAACCGTACTCGCGTTCATGAACGCGCGTAATCCGGTTCTCTTTTTAATTGAAACAATTCTAATAAATCTCCTAAACTAAACCATTAAGCGTTGGCATTGCCCATTTTTACCGTTAAATCAAAGCGCTTTAAATTCCAAGTTTCAATCACTGCCACCAATTTTGCTGCATAGGTTGGATCGGTCGCATACCCGTCTTGGACAAGGGCCTGCGCCGCGGCCTGATAATTTTTGGCTGCCAGCACATGCTCATATTGGTTGGGATTCCAGTGGGTCCCCTTTGAAATTAGCTGGGCATGGGCTTCCATCGATTCCTGCCAGGTCTGGTAGGAGGCAAATTTTTGATCCACTACAATCCAATGACCGTCCTCATACTCATTGGTTGGAACGACCACTCCGGCCTGGCCTGCCGATGCTTTCATCCCGTACAAATTGTTATAATCTTTTGACAGACTAGACTGGTTCCAATCCGATTCTAAAATGGCCTGTGCCAGTGAAATCGAAGCAAAAATGCGGTACTTATATTGCATCTTTTGTGCATAGGGGGCCCATATTTGCAGCTGCTTTTGCTTAGCTTCATCTTGATAGATAATTTGCTCTTTTTTAGTCGTCATTGATCGGCTCATCACCACGGTCAAAGCAATTAATGTTAGAAAAACAAGCAAGATCATCAAGTACATTCGTCGTTTTTTCTTCGCTTTTGGCAGAAAAAACCATTTTTTCTTTTTCCGCTTTTTAGCCACCTAGACACCCCCTTTCATTAGAATCATTGCTGTCTGAAATTGAATATAGCCAGTATACGCCTTTCTATTTTATTTGCCAAAAAAGAAAAAACCAACATCACTGTTGGTTAAATCGTTTTACCAGTCGAAAGGCTGACTTATTTTTTAACAAAACCGCCTTACAGTTCTTTTAACTTGCCACGGAAATCTGCCAAACTTTGGTAACCCTTATGGGCCATGATCGCCTGCAATTCTTCAGCAAGACGGTCATAAACGCCCAAGCCTTCCTTCATCACCTGAGTACCAACTGAAACCAAATCAGCCCCACAAAGAATGTGTGCAAAAACATCTTCCCCGGAAGTCACACCGCCGGTTCCCAAGACCTTAATGCTGTCATGCAAGCGTTGGCGCAAAGCGCGAACGTTGGCTAAAGCCGTTGGCAGCACCATTGTTCCTCCCAAGCCACCAAAGCCACCCTTGGCCTTTGTGACCACTTGTTCCTGTTCAATATCGACCCACAGGCCGTTACCAACAGAATTAATCGTGTTCACGTGGGTCAATGGGTACTTGTTCAACACAGCAGCAATCTTGTCAAAGTGAACTAGATCAAAATATGGTGGTAACTTCACGCCCAATGGCTTCGTGTAAAAACTGAAGACTTCTTTTAAGACCCGGTCGGTGGCCTCAAAGTCATAAGCTAATTGCGGTTCTCCAACAATGTTTGGGCAAGACAAGTTCAATTCAGTCGGTCCCTGATAGTCAGAATCCTGCAAGTCTTTTAGCAGGGTAATCGCATCAGCCGCTGACAAAGCAGCAACAGACAAAATTGTTGGCTTTGTCTGTTCTTGCAAAACATAATCAAGGTAAAAATCATAGCCTAAGTTTGGCAACCCCATCGAGTTAATCGAACCATTTTTGAGATCATAGTACCGTGGGTTTGGATTCCCTGCACGAGCCTGAAGTGTTGCTGATTTTGTTACCATAGCACCCAAGTTGCTCGTATGTGCCAAATCATTCAATTCTTCTTTGGTCTGACAGTGGACCCCAGAGGCGTTGAGCAATGGACTCGTTAAAGTTTGCCCAAAGAGGTCGGCGTTCAAATCAATATCGGTCATCAATTATTCTCCCAATGCTTTTACAAAGTGTGTTTCTTCTGGTAATTCCAAAACCGTCAAATAAGCAGCGACGGTATCCAAGGCGGTAAATAAGGCCACCTCGTTGACAATGGCTGCTGCTCGGACGGGGCTCTCCCCTGCCAAAGCCTGGTCAGCCTGGTCAAGTGTGTTGACCATGATTTGCAATTCTTGCTTAGCCATTGCCATTGGCAAATCAACTGGTGCTGCTTCAACTGCAACACCATTTTCCTGCAAGAAAGTCCAATTGCCGTCAGCAGCAACCAAGTCAAAGCCAAGGGCTGCAAAACGCTTAGCCAAGGCCAAGCCCTCTTGCTGGTCTGCTTTAGCCAAGTCCCAAAGAATTCGACCCTGATGCAAAATTGGTAAACCAGCACCAACCAGCGCCTTGGCGAGTGCTTGATCATAGTTGTCAGCAGTTCCCATGACTTCACCAGTTGACTTCATTTCTGGCCCTACCGTCGAATTCAAGCCGGCTAATTTGGCAAATGAGAAAACCGGTGCCTTCACGTGAACTGTAACTGGTTCCGGAACCAAACCGGATTGGTAACCCAAGTCTTTCAAGGACTTGCCCAACATAATTTGTGTGGCTACCTGAGCCATTGGAATCTCCGTCACCTTTGACAAGAATGGTAATGTCCGGGATGCCCGTGGGTTAACTTCAATCACGTAGGCGATTTCATCATGAATCACATACTGAATATTCATCAAGCCAATCACGTTCAATTTCTTAGCCAACTTTTGAGCAGATTCAACGATTTGTGCCTTCACGTTGGCAGACATTTGTTGCGTTGGATAAACCGCAAAAGAATCACCTGAGTGAATACCAGAGCGTTCAATGTGCTCCATCACTCCTGGAATCAACACGTCCGTGCCGTCTGAAATCAGGTCAACTTCAGCTTCCTGACCAGTGAGGTAGTCATCAATCAAAACGGGATGGTCGTTTGAAACCTTAACTGCCTGTTCCATATAGGTCTTCAAGTCATCATCGGAATCGATGATGGCCATTGACCGACCACCAATCACATAAGATGGTCGAATCAAAACCGGATAACCAAGGTCATTGGCGGCCTTCAAGGCTCCCTCTTTGGTAGTAGCCGTTTCACCCTTTGGCTTTGGCAATTCAAGCTGATCAATCACTTTGGCAAATTCATCTCGGTCTTCGCCGCGATCCAAATCGGCCACGGTTGTTCCCAAAACCTTAACGCCGGCCTGTTCCAAACCAGCAGCTAGGTTAATGGCCGTTTGGCCACCAAATTGCACAACCACACCTAAGGGTTGCTCGAGGTCAATCACGTTCAAGACATCTTCTAGGGTTAATGGTTCAAAATAAAGCTTATCGGAAATAGCAAAATCAGTTGAAACCGTTTCGGGGTTTGAGTTTTGAATAATGGCTTCATAACCGGCCTGTTGGATGGCCTTCACTGCATGCACAGTGGCATAATCAAACTCAACTCCCTGGCCAATCCGGATTGGACCAGAGCCAAGCACCAAAACGGAAGGTCGATCCGTGACAATTGATTCATTTTCGTCTTCATACGTGCCGTAGTAGTAGGGCGTCTTCGATTCAAATTCACCGGCAACCGTATCAACCATTTTAAAGGTTGGTAACAAGCCTTGTTTCTTGCGCCAAAAACGGAAATCAGCTTCCGTTTTGCCAGTCAACTTCGCCAACCAGGCATCAGAGAAACCATATTCCTTGGCCGTCTTAATTTTCTCAAAGTTGTCCGGATCTGCCTGAACAGCTCGTTCAATTTCGATAATGTGCAAAATTTTGTCCAAAAAGAACAAGTCCATCTGTGTAATATCATGGATTGCTTCAATCGTTACACCACGGTGAATCAATTCGGCGATGGCGAAGAGGCGGTCGTCCTTGGCTGGCATCAATTGTGCCTGCAGGTCCTCTGTTGAAACCCCGTCAAAGTACCCAGCACTCAAATCCTTTTCATCGACTTCAAGTGAACGAACCGCCTTTAACAATGATTCTTCCAGCGTCCGCCCAATCGCCATGACCTCACCGGTCGCCTTCATTTGTGTCCCCAACGTGCGGTTAGCATGTTCAAACTTATCAAATGGGAACCGCGGAATCTTGGTCACAACGTAATCAAGGGCTGGTTCAAAGGCCGCCCAAGTCGTTTGAGTCACGGGATTTTTAATTTCGTTCAAATGCAAACCAACGGCAATTTTGGCCGCCATCTTAGCAATTGGGTAACCTGTTGCCTTTGAAGCTAGGGCTGATGACCGAGAAACACGGGGATTAACTTCAATGATGTAATACTGGAAAGACTTTGGGTCCAAAGCCATTTGGATGTTCACGCCACCCTCAATTTTCAAGGCTCGGATAATCTTTAAAGCGGAATCCCGCATCATTTGATAGTCCCGGTCTGATAGAGTCTGCGTTGGCGAAACGACGATGGAGTCACCGGTATGCACGCCAACTGGGTCAATGTTTTCCATCCCCGCCACAATCAAAGCGTTATCGGCGGCGTCACGCATCACCTCAAACTCGATTTCCTTATAACCGGCAATCGACTTTTCAATCAAAACCTGGGTCACTGGTGATAATTCTAAGCCATGGGCGGTGATTTCTTCTAATTCAGCCAAATTATTAGCAAAGCCACCACCAGTTCCACCAAGCGTATAGGCGGGACGAACAACCACAGGGTACCCGATTTCCCCTGCAAAATCAGCTGCTTCAGCGACTGTTGTGGCAATTTGCGATTCCGGTACTGGTTCATTCAATTCTTCCATCAAATCCTTGAAAAGTTCCCGGTCTTCAGCCTGTTCGATGGCTGGCAATTTTGTCCCCAGCAATTCAATATCTAGTTCCTGCAAAATACCTGAATCGGCTAAGTCCTTTGCCATATTTAGGCCGGTTTGGCCCCCTAAGGTTGGCAAAATGGCATCCGGCTTTTCTCGGTACAAAACCTCCTTGACGAAATCCAAAGTAATTGGTTCCAAGTACACCTGATCGGCAACTTCTTGGTCCGTCATGATCGTAGCAGGGTTGGAGTTAATCAACACCACCTGGTAGCCCTCTTCTTTTAATGAAAGGCAGGCCTGTGAACCGGAATAGTCAAATTCGGCCGCTTGACCAATGATAATTGGTCCTGAACCAATTACCAAAATTTTATGAATGTCATTTCGCTTGGGCATCTTAGGCTCCCTTCTTGTCCGTCAACTTGTTAATGAAGTTGTCAAAGATATATTCGGCGTCGTGTGGTCCTGGCGAAGCATCCGGATGAAATTGGACTGAAAATGCTTCCTTATCTTTCAACCGAACGCCTTCAACCGTTTCAGCATTAATTTCTTCGTGGGTTACTTCTAAATTCGTCCCGGCCAATGAAGCCCGGTCGACGGCATAACCATGGTTTTGTGAGGTGAAGTATTTCCGCTTGTGATCGACATCCGTCACGGCGTGGTTAAAGCCACGGTAGCCAAACTTCATCTTGTAAGTCTTAGCACCGTTGGCAATGGCAAAAAGTTGGTGTCCTAAACAAATACCCATGATTGGGTACTGATTTTGCAATGTAAGGATAGTCTTCGTTGCATAACCATACTGAGTGGGGTCGCCAGGTCCATTTGATAGTAAGATCCCGTCAGGCTTGCTGGCCTCAATAACAGACGCTGGCGTTGTGCCAGGGAAAACTGTTACGGTTGCACCACGCTTTTGCAGCGCCTTGACGATTGACCCCTTCAAGCCAAAGTCCAACAGAGCAATCTTTGGACCACCCACTTCACCAACGAAGGTCTCGATTTCCTCTTCCTTCTTTGCCCGGGCCAACAACAATGATGGATAATCTTGAGCAAAAAGGGCATCAATCTTTTCCTGATTTAATTCAGAAACCAAGACGGCGGGCATGGAGCCATGGTCACGGATTTCCGTGGCTAATTTCCGTGTGTCAACGCCTGTCAACCCTGGCAAATCTTCTTCCTTGGCAAAATCAGCAAGGGTCATCACAGAACGAAAGTTAGCAGGACGGCGGGCCAGGTCCTTGACGATAATGGCATCAACTGCGGGCTTGCTGCCTGTCCCTTCGTTATCGTCCAGGTTAATGCCATAATTACCAATCAAAGGGTAGGTAAAGACCATTGTTTGTCCAAAATATGAGGGATCGGTCATCGTTTCTTGGTAGCCAGTCATTCCGGTTGAAAAGACTACTTCTGTTAGCAGATCTTTTTCGGAGCCAAAACGCTCACCGGCATAAACTGATCCATTTTTCAATACTAAGTATCCTTGCATTGCCTTACTCCTTCTTTGCTTGATAGACCAAGTGGCCGTCAACCAAGGTCTTTAAGACCTTGCCATAAACCTCTTGACCAGTAAATGGGGTATTCTTTCCCTTTGATTCAAATTCTGCTGGGTTAATCTTGTATGGGTGAATGAAATCAACCAGCGCAATATCGGCTGCATCCCCAACCCGTAATTCACCCGCCGATACGAGGTTAAAGACTTGCTTTGGTCGTCGAACCATCCAATCAAGGACAGTATCCAGGTCGACTAAGCCACTCTTAACAAAGCGGGTATAAACTAGTGGCAAAGCCGTTTCTAATCCGACAATGCCAAATGAGCAATCGTTCATGGAGCCCGATTTTTCCTCTGCGCTATGTGGCGCATGGTCGGTCGCAATCATGTCAATCGTCCCGTCCAAAAGTCCAGCGATTAGGGCCAATCGGTCTGCTCTTGACCGCAATGGCGGGTTCATTTTGAACATTGGGTCATCAGTTTCAATCATACTGTCATCTAAGAACAAGTGGTGTGGTGATACTTCCGCTGTGACGGCCAGGCCCATTTGCTTGGCCAAACGAACCTGAGCAACAGATTCCTTGGTTGAGATATGGGCGATGTGGTACTTCACCCCGGTTGCTTGTGCCATCACCAGGTCACGAGCTAATTGAGTTGATTCAGATAAACCTGTCATCCCGGGCAAGTTCAATCGTTTGGCTTGCGGTCCAGCATTCATCACTCCCCCTTGGATTAAGGAATCATCTTCCAAGTGAGCCGAAATTACGCGGTCAGCCTGCCGAGCTGCTTTCATGGCTTCCAGCATCGTCTGTGCATCCTGCACCCCATGACCATCATTGGAGAAGGCCATGGCACCGGCATCAGCCATTTTTTGTAAATCAGCTGCGCCAACGCCAACCAGGTCAGCCGATAGTGCACCAAATTGGCCAATCTTCACCAGGCTACTTTCCTGATTGAGCAAAACCTGGTGACGAACCTTTTCGGCAGTATCAACGACCGGCTTGACATTTGGCATGGTCATCACCGTTGTGAACCCCCCGTGAGCGGCTGCCTGAGAGCCGGTTTCAATGGTTTCTTTGTAAGTTAGTCCTGGCTCGCGGAAGTGGACGTGAACATCAATCAAACCAGGAATGGCCGTGGCACCATGGGCGTTAATTTCTTCGTCAGCTGGAACCTCAATTCCACGGGCAATTTTTGCAATCTTGCCATCCACAATTAAGATGTCCAGGCAGCGCTTGTTAATTGCTACATGCTTGATTAATACTCTCATTTGTCAACCTCCATTAAGCCGCGTGCCTGTAGGACCTTGGTCATCATCGCCATCCGGGCAAAAACCCCGTTGCCCATTTGAGTAAAGATCCGCGATTTGTCGCCATCCACCAATTCACTGGCAATTTCAACATTGCGGTTAACTGGGGCTGGATGCATGATAATGCTTTGTTTTGGCAAAAGCTTAGCTCGTTTTTGTGTTAAGCCAAACTGTTGATAAT
Source organism: Fructobacillus sp. ESL1117 (assembly GCF_058508565.1). Taxonomy (NCBI): domain Bacteria; kingdom Bacillati; phylum Bacillota; class Bacilli; order Lactobacillales; family Lactobacillaceae; genus Fructobacillus; species Fructobacillus sp. ESL1117. Next base: position 677,650 of record NZ_CP196385.1, read on the forward strand.
AATCAACGGCCGTGAAGGCATCACGGTTAGCCTCATCGAAGCGCTCTAATTGAACCCGGAGCATCATCACCACATCTAATTCCGGTAAAATTTCTGCCAGCGTGCCAAATGTGCCCAAATCATCAAAGTCCCGACTGTACCAGGACTCAGGTCCACCAAAGTAAAGTATTGCCCCCAACGACTTTAAGATTTTAGCGTCTGATTTTGCCACTCGTGAGTGAGCCAAATCACCAATAATACCAACCTTTAGGCCATCAATTCGACCAAATTCATTTTCAATCGTTAATAGATCTAAGAGTGTTTGTGATGGGTGGACTCCAGCGCCATCGCCAGCGTTGAATAACCCCAGTGTTACATAAGGATTTTCCATCAATTCTTCGTACCAACCGGTTTGGCCGTGGCGAATAACGGCAAAGTCAACGCCGATTGCTTCCAGTGTGCGCAACGTATCCGACAGCGTTTCGCCCTTTTGAACAGAAGACGTTGCCGGATTAACCTCAATTAGGTCAATACCTAACTTCTTCTCCGCCATCTGAAAAGATGACTTGGTTCGGGTGGAATTCTCAAAAAAGAGGTTCACACCGTATACCGGACGCTTCAACGCTGGTGCTTTTTTCCCTGCCTGATAGTCTTGGGCTAAGTCCAAAACTTCTTGTAATTGCGTTGCTGATAAATCTGCTAGGTCTAGGCAGTTGTTCCAATTCGTCATCTCAATGCCCCTTGATTTTCCCGCTGCAATTTTCCAATAAAAAACGCCCTGATCATAAGATCAGAGCGTCAGTGGTGGTTGACTGGACTCAATTAGCTTGCACTTCGTCCGTTTTTGTCAGCCTTTTTGTCAAGGATTGCCAGGGTCTCGCCCAGGGGTCTGAAATTTCTTCCAACCATTACCTTGCTGCTTGTCCACCTTAGCGACTCTCCGGTCTGCTTTAAAGGATTGCAACTTTTATTTGCTTGTTGGTATTTTAGCACCTGTAAATACCTTTGGCAAGCTTTTCTGACAGAAAAGGGTATAAAGGTCAATTTTTGTCTTTTGTTAGAAAAGCTAACAATGGTCACTGCTAATTTTTAGTCTTAACAGCTTTGGTTCATCAATGATTTACGTTTGCCAATAAAAAAGTCACCACGACAATGTGGTGACTAAACAACATGCTTAATTAAAGTTTGAATCATCATCCAAGAAAGTATTCAACACTTCCTCAACCATGTTCCATTCTGCATCATCTTCAATTGGCAGCAAATCTTCTTCCGTTGCTTCACCATCCTCGGCCGGGTTGAAAATGTATGCTTGTACATCAACCTCTTCATCTTCCTCAACGCCGTCTGGAACGAGCAAGATGTATGAACGATCAAATTCCTCTGAATGGAAAGTAAACAAAACTTCGTATAAAGTTTCGTCACCATTCTCATCAATCAGAGTAATCTTGTCAATTTCTGGGTTTTGCTTAGCCATAAAAAATCCTTTGTTATTGTTACGATTGCACCAAAGTAAAAAAATTTACTTGGTCAACTTGCCGTTAGCGTCCAAATAATTTTGCAAAATGAATTCTGCGGCAATCTTGTCGATGACCTTTTTACGCTTCTTACGAGAAACGTCCGCCTCTTCGATTAGCATTCGTTCAGCCTGAACCGTCGTCAGTCGTTCATCTTGAAAATCAGTGGGCAAACTAAAACGGTCTTCCACCATCTTAGCATACGATCGCGCTGCTTGGGCACGAGGGCCCTCGGTATTATTCATATTCTTAGGCAGACCTAAAACGACGCCTTTTGCGCCTGTTTCTTGGAGAATTTCACCCAAACGGTCTAAGCCAAAGACTTTTTCGTCCTCGTTGATTCGGATGATTTCCACCCCTTGGGCCGTCCATCCCATTGGGTCCGAAACGGCCACACCAACTGTTTTTGAGCCTACATCAAGTCCTAGTATCCGCATTACTTATTTAAATAGGCGTGTACGAGCTCCTCGATGATTTCATCGCGCTCGTGGCGCTTAATTAAATTACGCGCGTCATGGAGTCGGGGGATATAAGCTGGGTCGCCAGACATTAAATACCCAACGATCTGATTGATTGGATTGTAACCCTTTTCTTCCAAAGCGGCATAAACCAATACCATCGTTTCATGGATATCCTTTGGTGCCTGGTTACCGAAGTCAAAAATCGCAGTCTCATCGTTCACACTCATCGTACACACTCCTTTCTTCATAGTTTTCACTTTTACGTGTCTTTAGTTTAACACGTTTCCAAGCAAAAAGCCGACTAAATTCCAAGCTGACCAATTTGCCAGTTGCCTTTAGTCGACCTGCTATCAAAGAAAATATTAAACTTGACCAATAATTTTTTCAGCCTGATCGAGCGCTTCAGTAATCTTGCTCTGGTCCTTTCCACCGGCTTGAGCCAAATCAGGTCGGCCGCCGCCGCCACCACCGACAGTTGGGGCAATCCCCTTGACCAGATCACCCGCCTTAATACCTAAAGCGTTGGCTGTCTTATCAGCACCAACCAGCAAATTGACCTTGTCACCAATGGCAGCAGCCAAAACCAAGATGTTTGACGCACCCTGATCGCGCCAAGCATCTGCCATTTGGCGTAAGCCACCGGCATTATCAACCTTAACTTGGGCAATCACAGCCGTCAGTTGGCCAATTTGCCTTGGATTATTGAAGAGTTTACCAGCCTGCAGAGCGGCTAATTGTGCCTGCATCGCTTCGATTTGCTGGTTAGCTGCCTTCAAATCGGCTTGTACTTCTTCAACCTTGTCCTTCACGGCCAAAAGGTTTGGTACTTTCAAGCCCTTAGCAATGGCTGCCAGCGTCTGTTCCTCTGCTTCAAAGCGAGTTAAGGCCGGAATTGAAGTCAACGCCTCAATTCGGCGAACCCCCGCCCCGATACCGGATTCAGAAACAATCCTAAAGAGTCCCAGCTCAGCTGTTGACTGAGCGTGGGTACCACCATCAAATTCCCGGTTATAGTCACCAATGGAAACCACGCGAACCGTGTCACCGTACTTATCATCAAAGACTGCAACAGCGCCAACCTGCTTGGCCTTCTCAAGGGACATTTCTTCCCAAGTAACCGGCAAGTTTTTGGCAATTTGCTCGTTGACTTGGTCTTGAATCTGATTTAACGTGGCCTGGTCAACCGGTCCTTCATGATTAAAGTCAAAGCGCAAATACTCTGGTTCCACCAAAGAACCAGCCTGGTGGACATCCCCACCAATCACATTCCGCAACGCTTGATCCAACATGTGGGTCGCGGTGTGATTCAAGGACACGGCCCGGTTACGATCCAAATCAATGGCCAAGTCAACCACCTGGTTAACCTTCAAATCCGCCATCATTTGTACTGTATGGATATGCTGACCATTGGGCCCTTTTTGAACATCCGTCACCTGGGCTAAGATGTGATCATTTTCATCCTTAACCGTTCCAAAATCAGCAACCTGACCACCCATTTCAGCATAGAACGGCGTCTGATCAAAGACCAACCAAGCTGTTTGACCAGCATGAGATTCTGTTGCTACTTGGGCCACACCATTTTCATCGTGAACCAAAACGGCCACGACCTTAGCGCCAAGAACCGTCTTGTCAGTCCAACCAACATAGGCTGATGGCACTTTCAAATCCGTTAAGGCAGCGTTTTGCACGCCCATCGCATTCTCCGTTGAACGGGCAGCCCGAGCGCGGTCACGCTGTTCTTGCAAAGCTTTTTGGTAACCAGCTAAGTCAACTGACAGACCAGCGTCTTCGGCCTGTTCTTCCGTTAATTCGACTGGGAAACCATACGTATCAGACAACTTGAAAGCATCTGCTCCCGCAATCGCCTTTTGGCCATTCTTCTTGGCTTGAGCAATGACCTCGTCCAAGAGTGACAAACCGGCCTTCAAAGTTTTGTTAAAGCGCTTTTCTTCCGCCAAAATTGTCTTTTCAATTTCAGCCTGATTAGCCTTTAGCTCTGGATAATAAGAGTCCAATGTACTAATCACGGCTGGTACCAATTTTGCCAAGAATTCACCCTGAATACCCAACTTTTGGCCGTGCAAAACAGCTCGTCGCAGTAAGCGGCGGATAACATAACCACGGCCTTCATTACTTGGCTTGGCTCCGTCAGCAATGGCAAAGGAAATTGCTCGAATGTGGTCGGCAATTACCTTAAAGGAAACGTTTTCAGCCGTATCCTTGGTTTCGTCGTACTTGGCCCCACCAGCTAATTTTTCAGTTTCATGAATAATTGGCAAGAATAAGTCCGTATCGAAGTTTGTCCGGCCATTTTGGAAAACAGAAACCAGTCGTTCGAGTCCCATACCCGTATCAATGTTTTTATGTGGTAATTCCGGGTAGGTGCTATTGTCCGTTAATCCAGGTAAGTGGTTAAACTGTGAGAAAACAATGTTCCAGATTTCCAAGTAGCGTTCATTTTCGCCTCCTGGATACATTTCAGGATCATCGGCTGGCAAATCGGCAAAGGCCTCACCGCGGTCATAGAAAATTTCAGAGTCGGGGCCTGAAGGGCCTTCACCGATATCCCAAAAGTTATCTTCGACTTCGTAAACGTGACCAGCTGGCAAATCAGTCTTTTCTTCCCAGATTTTGCGTGACTCTTGGTCCTTTGGATAAACTGTGACATATAGTTTTTCCTTGTCCAACCCGTACCATTCTGGTGACGTCAAGAGCTCCCAGGCCCAAGGAATGACTTCTGCCTTAAAATAGTCTCCAATTGAGAAATTTCCCATCATTTCAAACAGCGTATGGTGGCGGGCAGTCTTACCAACGTTTTCAATATCGTTCGTCCGAATGGCCTTTTGCGCGTTCGTTAATCGAGGTTTTGGTGGAACAACAGAGCCATCAAAGTACTTTTTTAAAGTAGCCACCCCAGAGTTAATCCACAATAGTGATGGATCATTTTCTGGAATCAATGACTTGGCCGGTACAACTAAGTGGTCTTTACTGGCAAAAAAATCTAAGAACATTTGCCGGATTTCGGCTGATGATAATTCTTTCATGAATTCTCCTTTGGTTTTCGGCTAATTAAAAAAAAGACCAAAACAAAGAGCGGACGCGTGACCGTGGTACCACCGCTGTTTGTAATGATCTTTCAAATCTTTACCTTTAATTCCTGATAACGCTAGGATGCGGCCATTTTTTGGCATTTATCCTGGGAGCACGCCCTCATGTTCCTAGTGTTTTCCATCAACCAACACCTTGCTAAAAAGAAGCTATAAGACCGCATATCCAGTTACTAAGGATAATTATAGCACAATTTTTTCTTGGCGAAAGTCTCTTTACCAGCCAATTGCACGGTCTTTTGGCAGTGGCTTCAAAGTGCCATTGTCAGCCTCCGTAAAGACCTGGTCAAAGATTGCAAAAACCTGGTCTAGCTGTTCGTCTGTAATCACCAAAGGTGGCTGGAAACGCAATATAAAGCCACGAAGCGTAATCATAACGACCCCTAACTCAAAGAGTCTAAAAATGATTTGACTCGCCAATTGGGCGTCTGGTTGCCCATCTTGATTAACGATATCAATGCCACCGTCAAGACCGTAAATGCGGACATCACCAAGACAGGTGTAGCGTTTCTGAGCTTGATCAAAGTATTCTTGCACTCGCAGGCCCAGCCGCATTGACCGGCCCACTAAGTCTTCTTCCTTTAAGACATCTAAGCCAGCCAGGGCCGCTGCAGCCGCTACCGGGTTGCCCCCAGTCGTAAAGAGGTGGCCCGGTGCAGGCAAGGCATCCATAATTTCAGCTTTCCCAACGACAGCAGACAATGGTAAACCGGAGGCAATTGATTTTCCAATGGCTAGTAAATCGGGTACAATCCCGAAATGATCAATGGACCACAGCGTGCCAGACCGGCCTAATCCCTGGTTAACCTCGTCCACAGCAAAAACAATGCCGTTTTCCCTAGTGTATTGATAAACCAGGTCCAGGTATTCTTGTGGGGCCTTCACGATTCCGCCGTCACCCTGAATGGGTTCAATTAAAACCAACGCCGTCTCATCCGCCGGTAGATAACTTTCAAAAAGTTGCTTAAATTCAGCAAATTTACGCAAAGAAAAGTCATGCTCATTCTCGCCCTGTAATCGGTCATGGCTGTCTGGGAAGGGTGCCTTGTAAAAACCGGGCATCAACGGACCAATTTTGCGGACCTGATTCAATGAAATCGCTGAAGCAATTGAAGCTGCGTAAGTCGATCCGTGCATAGCCCCGGTAAAGGTCACTACATTGGGCCGACCCGTGTAAGCCCTAGCAAATTTAATCATCGCCTCGTTAGCATCTGAGCCAGAATTTCCCAACGCGACCTTCTTGTCAAAATTACCCGGCGTCAGTTGAGACAGCCGGTCCAAAAGTTTAGCCGTGGTCGTATTCGCAAAGTAAGCTGGCGTATATAAAATTAGCTCTTCAGCCTGGTCCTTAATGGCCTGAACCACCTTTGGATGGCAATGGCCAAAGTTAATGGCAGAAGCCGAGGCCAACAAGTCAATGTAGGTTTTGCCATCAGCATCCGTCACTGTTGCTCCAGAACCAGATTGCACGACTAAATCAAAGTACTTAATCCGGGCCGCTGCATTTCTGTTTTGATCCTCTTCGGCTAAAATATCTAAATTTCTGCTCATACCCAACCTCTTTTTCTCATTTATTTTTAATCATTATACAATAAAAGCCCGGAAAATTCCGGGCTTTCAAGAAAAAATATTGAGTTGAGTCATGTTGCTTTACTTTTGCAAACGTGAATGGCGTGAACCATAGAACAGATAAACCAGCAATCCTAAGATGAACCAGAAGCCAGCATAAACACGGGCCTGAATGTCCAATGACCAGAAGATATAAAAGGCACCCAAGGCACCCAAAGCAGGCAAAACTGGATAAAGAGGCATCTTAAAGCCAGGTACTGGCAAATCTTTCCCTTCTCGTGGACGCAAGGCATAAACTCCAACAGAAACCATGATAAAGGCAATCAATGTTCCGGCTGAAATCAAACCTGCCAATTCGTTGAATGAGAAAACAGAACCAACCAAAACGGCAATGACCGTCAAAACTAACAAAGCGTTGTTTGGCAAACCCTTACCGTTAACGTCACCCAAGACCTTTGGCAACAAACCATCACGACCAAAGGCATATAGCAAACGAGAGCCAGCCAACATCATACCGATAATGGCCGTAAACATTCCAGCCAAGGCAACAACAGAAAGAATATTTGATACAAGTGGGTGCCCAGCCTTTTCCAAGGCCCACGCAGCTGGCGCAGCATTGTTAGCATATTGTGTATAATGGAACATTCCAACCATAACCAAGGCAACTGTCACGAACAAGACCGTGGCAACAACCAAAGAACCGATGATACCACGAGGCATTGTCTTTTGTGGGTTCTTTGCTTCAGCAGAGTTAGCAGCAATTGAGTCAAAGCCAATATAGGCCAAGAAAATTTGTGAAGCGCCCGCTGAAATTCCTTGCCAACCACCAAAAGTTGTTCCTGGTTTATGAGCTGGAATAAAGTTAGCATAGTTTGAAGGATGAATAGCAGTGGCCCCCACAACGATAAAGAGCAAGATTACCAAAACCTTCAAGACCACCAAAGTATTTTCAACCTTGGCCGTTGTGTTCGTACCCTTCCAAAGCAAAGTGGCCACAATCAAAACCGCCAACAGTGAGAAGAGGTCAATCACCCCACCGTTTCCGGCGGCAAAAGAGCCATTCAAGGCTTTTGGCAATGACAGGCCGAAATTAGCTAAGAATTGGTGGAAATTGGCCGACCAACCAGAAGCAACGAAGGCCACGGCAATAAAGTATTCAGCCAGCAAAGCCCAACCGGCAATCCATCCGAACACTTCACCAAAGACAACGTTGGCCCAAGAATAAACGGAACCGGCAAATGGCAAAACAGAAGCAAACTCCGCATAGGCAAAGGCTGTCAAACCAGAAACGATCGCAGCAACCACAAAGGACAAACTAACGGCTGCACCAGCGTGGTTGGCGGCCACAATTCCTGGCAAGGTAAAGATGGCCGTGGAAACAATTGTTCCAACCCCCAAGGCCAACATTTCCTTCACACCCAGTGTTTTTTTCAGATGGGCATCACTTTGTTCGAATGCTGATGGATCAGCTCTCCTAAACCAAGAGCCCATTCCGCTTTTATCTGCCATAAGCATCTCCTACTTTCTTAATTTATAAACTATCAAAAATATTAGCATTTTCTAATTTAAATGTCAAACACTTTATTAATCCTAACTTTATAAATTGACTGTTTTCTCATTTACCGCCTTGTTATCAGAAGAATCTCTTGCTGAATAAAAAAAAGAACCGGATTAACCGATTCTTTTTGTTTAAATCAATATTAAAGTTCAGGTTCTTCGACTTCAACTGTATCATTAATCTTCTTGGCGCGGCGGAAATGCTTAGTAACCAAACGTGAACCAGTTCCCCAGAAGTAAAAGGCCAAAGCAACGACAATAATCATCACAAAGTCCAATGGATACTTCACCAGGCCGATTCCATTAAATTCGTGTGAACCAATATAAGACTCAATTGACAAAGCAACCAAGTACCAAAGCAACCAGGAAGACCCCTTTATTTGTTGCTTAGCGCGGTCCATTGACCATCCCTGCTTCCACTCGTAGAAGAAGTAGAATGGTAATCCTAAGACAATAATCAAAATAACTTCGATTGTGGTTGGCCACATTGCCCAATAAGTTGCTAATGAGGCCAATACAAAGGCTAGAGGAGCCATGTACTTCATACTCTTTGACTTAAATGGTCGATTGAAATCAGGTGCCATCTTGCGTAATGACATGACCGTAACTGGTCCCGTCAAATAGGCAATCAAGGTAGCAGTTGAAATAACAGCCGCCAAAGTTCCCCATGACCGGAAAACCGTTACCATAATCATTGACAAGATAGCGTCCGTTACCATGGCCATTCGTGGAATTCCGTACTTTTTGTTAATCTTACCCAAGTATTGTGGAATGTGCTTATCGGAAGCCATGGCAGCCAAGACACGACCGGTTGAGGCCGCAAAGGAAACACCGGTTCCAAATGGTGAAACAAAGGCATCCGTATACAGCAAGATTGACAACCAATTTAAGCCAAGTAAGATGGCCAAATCAGCAAACGGTGACTGAAAGTCGATTCCGTGCCAACCAAATTTAGCAATTTCAGACGGTTCAATCGCCGTAATAAAGGTTGATTGAATCAAGATGTACAAAATTGCTGCGATTCCTAAGGAAATCACAATTCCTCGAGAAATATCTTTTGTTGGATCCTTAACTTCTGAACCAAAGTTAATAATTGTTTGAAAGGCATTAAAAGAAAAGATAATACCAGAAACAGTTGTTGCCGCGAAGATTGGTGCTGTTCCATACGGCATGAACTGGTGAACCGTTGAACCGTAGTTTCCAGGATGGAAACTTGAAATGGTCAACATTACAATCGTCAACAATGGCACCCCAATTTTTAAGAATGAGATTGCTGAAGTAAAGCGAGTCAACAAGGTCACAGACCAGTAGTTGAGCAACGTGAAAACCGCAATAAAGCCAAAGACAACGAGCAATCCAGGTGTCGTGATTTGACCATTACTTAAGAAATGGTGGGTCCAATTTGCCCATTTCCAAGGCCAAGTTGACATATATTGAACGGCTGCCACCGCTTCGATTGGAATTAAAGTAATCAGTGATACCCAGTTTGCCCAAGAGGCAATAAAGCCTAAGAGTGATCCGTGAGTATACTGGGCAAACTTTGACATTCCACCCGACTGCGGAAACATTGTTCCCAATTCAATATAGGTGTAGGCAATCACACCGATCACGCCTGCCCCAATCACCCATGAGATAATAGCGGCTGGCCCAGCAACACGAGTTGCCTCCCAAGAACCAAACAGCCAACCAGAACCAATCAATGATCCTAGTCCCAAAAGAACAAGTTGTAGTAAACCAATTTTATGAGATTTCATAATATCCTTCCGTCACATTTATCAAAGTGACCACTTACAAGTGAACCACCAATGGTCACTATTGTACCAGAACGATTACAAATTGCAACTCTATTATATAAAAAAACTGCTGGTTATTCATACCAACAGTTTTTTTGCACTAATTTAAACAAAAAGTGCTGTAATAATTAAGATCACAATTAAACCGGTTACAGAAATAACTGTTTCCAAAACCGTCCAAATTTGGAAGGTTTGCTTAACCGTCAAATCGAAGTATTCCTTAAAGATCCAGAATCCAGCATCATTAACGTGAGAAGCAATCAATGAGCCAGCGCCAATGGCCAAAGCAACCAACACAAGTAACAAATCACCGTGTGGGTTAGCAGCTAAAATACCATTCACGACACCAACCGCCGTGATACCAGCAACCGTGGCTGAACCAACGGCAATTCGCAGCAATGAAGCCACTGCCCAAGCAAACAAAACAATTGTGACTGGCGACATTGAACCTGATGATTGGAACAAGTGTGCGATTTGGTTTGACATACCTGATGTTACCAAAACACCACGCAAGGCACCACCACCACCAACAATCAACAAGATGCCGGCAACTGAGTTCAAACCTTCAGTCAATGAAGTTTCAACTTCCTTCATTGAACGTTTTTGTCCTGGTCCCATCGCAAAGATGGCAAAGACCAAAGAAATCGTCATCGCAACGGCAGGGTTTGCCAAGAAATCAATTACTCGGTAAACCATGTCAGGGTTAGCTGGGGCCTTGCCGCCTGAAACCACCAACTTATAAACAGTGGCGATAATCATAAAGATCAATGGAAAGACAGAAGTCAAAACTGACATGGCAAAGCTTGGTGACTTATCCAAGTCGTATTCCTTGACTTCACCAACCGCTTCAATATGTTCCTTGAATTGGAAAGCATCAGGGGCAAACTTTTGCGCCAACTTTGTATAAACAGGGCCGGCAACAATAGCTGTGATGATTGAAACAACCAAACCAACAATCAACATTAAACCAACGTTTGCGCCTAATTGTGAGGCAACAGCAGTTGGAGCTGGTTGTGGTGGTAAGAAGCCTTGTGCAGATGACAAGGCAGCCGTCATTGAAATTCCCAAATAAAGCAATGGGACACCCGCTTCAATGGCAACGGCAAAAACGATTGGAATCAACAAAACCATGCCAACTCCGAAAATCATTGAAATTCCAATGATAAAGGAAGCTAACAAAACAGCCCATTGCAAGCGCTTCAAACCGAACCAAGCAATCAAGGTCTTAGCGATTCGATAAGAACCACCAGCATCAGCAACCAAACGGCCAATCATTCCACCAAAGATGAAGATAACGGCGTTTGATCCCAAGATATTTCCCATTCCCTGGGCACCCAAAACGGCATCTGGGATCTTTGATGGGTTCATGCCCAATAAGAGGGCCAAAACGAAGGCCGTAATGACCAACGATACAAAGGTATTCAACTTAAACTTGGTGATTAAAACCAACAAGAGTAAGATGGACACGAATAACATAACAAATTCCATTTATCCATACGAAAGCCACCTGGCTTTCTCTCCTATTATCTCTGCGCCTTACTTCATGTGCTTACGCTGGAAGTCGGCAATGTTATCATATTCAGTTTGCAATTGGCGTGACAAGCGAATGAAGATTGGTGCCAATTCCCGATAAGCTTCGAAGTTTTCTGGGTCTGGTTGGTAAGTATTTGACTTACCAACATACTTTGAGATTTCATACAAATCATCAATTTGACCCAAGGCCTTTTGGGCAACAACAACCGCAGCTAACGCACCCGATTCAAAGGCTTGTGGCACTGTCACTGGTTGTTCAAAGATATCAGCAAACATTTGTCGCCACAACGGCGAGCGTGCAAAACCACCAGTTGCTTGGATGGACTTCAATGAACCAACAACTTCTTCCAAGGCCAAAGAGACCATGTAGACGTTAAAGGTAATACCTTCCAAAACGGCCCGGATCATGTTTGCACGAGTGTGTGAATGGTTCAAGCCAAAGAATGAACCACGCGCGTTTGCATCCCAAATTGGTGCTCGTTCACCACCCAAGTATGGATGGAAGAGCAAGCCATCTGAACCGGCAGGAATCTTTGATGCCACTTCAGTCATCAAGTCATAAGCGTCTTGCCCAAGCAGTGCAGCGGTTGACTTCTCGGCATCAAAGAGATTGTCGCGGGCCCAACGGAAGACATCGCCACCGTTGTTAACAGGTCCACCAACAACCCAGTGATCCTTGTCCAAGGCATAAGTAAATGTCCGGCCCTTTGGATCGATAACGGGCTTATCAGAAACAACACGGATGGCACCAGAAGTTCCAATCGTGATTGCTGCGACACCAGGTTGAACAGCATCAACACCAAGGTTTGACAATGGGCCATCACCGGCACCATAAACAAATGGTGTATCCGCAGGCAAACCAAGCACTGTCGCGTAATCGCTTTTCATCTTTGTTTCATATTCATATGGTGAAACAGGTTCAGGCAACTGATCCTTTGATAAACCGGTTACTGACAAAGCTTGCTCATCCCAGTCCAAGTTAAAGATGTTGAACAAGCCAGTTCCTGAGGCAATTGAAATATCCATCTTGTTCGCACCAAACAAACGGAAGAACAAATATTCCTTAATGCCTAAGTAATGAGCAGCATTCTTGTAAATATCTGGCTGGTCATTTCTCAGCCAAAGTAACTTGGACAAAGGTGCCATTGGATGAATTGGCGTTCCGGTCTTTTGGTAAATTTCCATCCCTTGACCAGATTCCTTCAATTCATCAGCATACTTAACGGCACGAGTATCGGCCCAAGTAATAACACGTGTCAGTGGCTTCCAGTCTTTATCAAAAGCAATCAATGAGTGCATTGCTGATGAGAAGGAAACAGCTGTAATTTTGTTTCCTTCACTCAAATTGGCCTTACGAACAACAGCAGCTAGGGCGTTGGTAAAAGCGACAAAGATTTCTTCTAAGTCTTCTTCCGCCATATCCGTTTGATCCCGATATAAGGGATAACCAACATTCGATTGGGCCACCACTTGGTTTTGATCATCGAACAAAACGGCCTTAGTCGAGGTCGTTCCTAAATCGATACCAATCATATAATCCATGATTATTTCTCCATCACAATTCCAGAAAAAAGGCCACTCGGGTTTCTTTCTGATTAATCAACGTAATCTAGAATAGCAAGATGCTTGAAAGAATAAGCTTTTCAAAGAAAAAGCCCCCAAGTAACGGGAGCAAGTTTCAAAACAAATCTTAAATTACTTAGCAGCGTCCATTGCGTGTCCACCAAAGCCGTTACGCAATGCTGAAACAACCTTTCCAGTGAACGTGTCTTCTTGCAATGAACGGTAACGCATTGCAAGTGACAAGTAGATAACTGGTGCTGGAACTTCCAAGTCAAGTGATTCTTCAACTGTCCACTTTCCTTCACCAGATGAGTGCATCCGTCCAGAAATCTTTGACAACTTTGGATCCTTAGCAAATTGTTCTTCGGCCAATTCCATCAACCATGAACGAACAACTGAACCGTGGTTCCACAACTTTGCGACTGCTTCGTAGTCGTAATCGAATTGTGAAGCTTCCAATACTTCGAAGCCTTCGGCGATGGCTTGCATCATACCGTATTCGATTCCGTTGTGAACCATCTTCAAGTAGTGACCTGATCCCAAACGACCAGTGTACAAGTAACCATCTTCCAAGGCAATTGAAGCAAACAATGGTTCGATTGTCTTCCATGCTTGGGCGTCATCGCCACCAATCATGAAGTTTCCACCGTTACGAGCACCTGACATTCCACCAGAAGTACCAGCATCAAAGAACTTCAAACCAGCTGCAGTAGTGCGCTTGTTTTGTTCCAAGTTGTCCTTGTAGTTTGAGTTTCCACCATCAATGATGATGTCGCCCTTATCCATCTTTTCAATCAAAGTATCGATTGTTGAGTTTGTTGGAACACCGGCTGGTACCATTACCCAAACAACCTTTGGTGATGGCAACTTAGCCAACATGTCATCGATTGAGCTGGCGCCTTCAACCTTGTCTGAGTAAGCATCTGCTTCTGCAACAAAATCCTTGTTCAAGTCGAATGCAACAACTTCGTGACCATTGTCAACGGCGTTCTTAACCAAGTTAAGACCCATCTTACCAAGGCCGATCATGGCAAACTTCATGTGTATTACCTCTTTTTTAAATTCTTCTATTTAAACTACAAGTTCTATTATATGAAAATCATTTACATGATGCAAGTGATAATTGAAAATAAATTTCAACTTAGGTATAGTATTTATATTCTTAGGTTCTTCAATAATAAAGAGAGACAATTATGCCAAATTCAATTTTTGCTAAACTTGGACAAAGTCCATCCGGTTATAATCAGACCGAAAGTAAACTGATTACTTATATTAAAGCCAAACCCGCCGAAGCTGCAACCGGCACCATCCGTGAAATGGCTGAAGAAACTGGCGTATCCACCGCTTCGATTTCTCGTTTTGTTAAAAAAATCGGTTTTGCCTCCTATCGCGACTTTTCGGTGGCTCTCGCCTCTTATAATCAAAGAAAACCTCCAGTCGATCTGTTTGGTGAGATTGAAGATGCCGACGACACTGCCGCTATTACGAAAAAGGTTTTTGCCGGCGCTCAAAATGCCCTTTCAATGACAATCGACAATTTGACCGCCGAAAAATTAGACCAGGCAGTTAAGTGGCTGACTTCGGCAAAGCGCGTCGGCTTCTTTGGCATCGGAGGCTCTTCAATTGCCGCTTTTGATGCCTACCACAAGTTCTTGCGTACCCCAATTGATGTCATCTCACACCCTGATTACGACATCCAATTGATGCAAGCAGTCAAGTTAACGCCGCAAGATACTGCCGTCGTGATTTCCCACTCCGGTCGCAACGAAGATACCCTCTTTGTTGCCCAAAAGCTAAAAGACAATCAAGTGCCCTTTATCGCGATTACTTCCTTCGCTGATTCTCCCTTGGCTGAAATGGCTAATTTAGTCTTTCTCTCTTTAGCTGAAGAAATTAACTTTCGATCAGAATCAATGTCTTCCTTGGTTGCCCAGCTAACCATAATCGACACACTTTTCACCCTTGCTGGATCAAAGTTACCAACACAAACGCAACACGTCGTCGATACCATGCGTGACGTCATCGAAAGCACTCGCCTTCATTAATCAGACTGCACGGAACAATTTGCCGCTGCAAAAAATCAGCATTAGTCAATAAAAAACGCACTGTTTCATCAACAGTGCGTTTTTATTGGTTATTCTTGCTCTTCTTTTTCAACCATCGCAATTGCCTGGTTCATCAACATATCGATTGCCACAAAGTTTGCACCACCTTCTGGTACGATAATGTCTGCATAACGCTTTGTTGGCTCAACGAATTGATTATGCATCGGCTTAACGGTTGCCAAGTATTGCTCAATCACCCCTTCAACTGTCCGGCCACGCTCATGCGTATCGCGTTGAAGACGGCGGATAAAACGAATATCGTCATCCGTAGCAACAAAGACCTTCAAATCAAGCAAATGACGAACACGAGCATCATTGAAAAGCAAAACGCCATCAACAATAATCACATCGGCCGGTTCAATATGTACCGTTTCGCTTGACCGCGTATGCTGTGCATAATCATAAACTGGAATGTCAATTGCCTGGTAGTCAATCAACTTTTCCAAATCAGCAACGAATCGATCCGTTTCAATCGAATCCGGATGATCATAGTTCGTTTTAACCCGCTCAGACATTGGCTTGTCCGATTGGTCCTTGTAGTAAACGTCTTGCTGCAACAAAACTGGCTGGTTTGCACTTAAACGAGTGATTAACGCCTTGGAAACGGTGGTCTTACCAGAGCCAGACCCACCTGTAATACCAATTAGTAACGGTTTCTTTGCCAAAATTGCCTCCAAGGGCCAAAAAGCCCACTCAATCATTTTTTTCTTATCCAACCTATTTTACGTGATAACAGCCCTAAAAGCTAGTATCATTTTCTTTTAAAACGGAAAATCTATGACATAAAAAGCCTGAAATTTGTCTGTCAAATTTCAGGCTTCAAATTAAGGCAAACCTTTTTCTAATTTTTAATCTTCTTTTTGTACACGAATCCGACTGGCCAATAAGTAGCCAGAAAACGGAATCAAAATAAACCAGGCAGCCGTGTGATTCAAAGCAGCTCCATACGAAGTTGTCCTGATAAACACACCAATCAGAATGCTGGCAACCAAAATCGATGTTGCCCCAATCAGCTGACGCATAGTCGTAATAATAGCTGTACCGTGGGAAACCAGGTGCTTAGGCAAGGCATTGTTAGCTGCCGTAACCGCTGGCATCATGATGAAGGCGTTCCCCCCCTCCAAGAGCATGGCACCGATGATGGCTAATAACATGTGCTTAGTTCCAAAAACAGCTAAGTCCAAGTAGCCTAAGACCATCATCGTTGAACCGAGCAAGACCAAGGGACGCAGACCAATCTTTTCGAGCAACAGGCCAGCCCGTGGGTTCATAGAAGACAAGAAGACTGCCGCAGGAATCATCAACAAACCTGAGATAACCGGTACCAGATGATAAACTTTTTGGAAGTACAACGGCATCAAAACCGTCGCGGTAATTAAGCCAGAATAAGACATTCCTGTGAGCAACATGGCCGGTAAATAGCCCCGATACTTGAAAACCCGTAAATCCAAAAAGGGTGTTTCTTCCTTCCATTGGCGGATAACAAACGTTAACAAGAAAATAACTGAAAGTAGTAAAATCAGCCTCAATGTCCAATTCCAACCAGTGGCGGGCAAAACCGAGATTGTGTAGAGGATACCCGCAAAGCCGATTAAAAGAAAGGCTGACAAAAAGTCAAAATTACGTGGCTCTAATTTGTGTGTATTTTCAATCTTGGATTGCATTGTGGTAATCAAAACCAGCAAAACGATAAAGAATAAACCAAACAAAATCCGCCATGATCCCCACTGCAAAACGATACCGGAAACAATTGGACCAACGGCCAGTGCTGAACCCATGACCAGACCAACGGTCCCCATCGCCACACCACGGTCATCCTTTGGTGTATTTTCCAGGATGACCGCCTGGTAAGTTGGAAAAAGTGCCCCAACAGCGACTCCTTCAAGTAAGCGACCAATCACAACACCAAGAAAGTTTGGTGTGACCATTGCATACAGCGTTCCAATAAGAAAAACACCGACGATTAAATTCAATAATTTTTTCAACGGAATGTTATCTAGTAACCAGGGCGACAACGGCATCACTAAGGTCATAGCAACCATAAAGCCAGAGGTCACCCACTGGACATTAGCAGCGTTAATTCCAAACTGCTTCATTAAAATTGGATAGGCTGTCGTCATCGTTGACTGTGAGATTGACATCGTAAAGGATGTCAATAACAAGACCAATGAAAATGGCGACAAACGCTTCATATTTTTCAAGGAAAATTCCCCCTTTGTTGATTATCACTTTATTTTATAGAAAAAATTTAAAAATGGCAAGTTATTTATAATGATTCTAAATAAAAAAGGAACCCTAGAACGGATTTCCTGCAATCATGATTGAGTTCTTGTCGATCCTCGACTAATCAACGTGTATGGCAACTTAATTTGTGTTTCCTTTAATTTTTCACCATTCATTAACTTCGTTAACATCCGCATAGCAACTGCGCCAATATCGTACTTAGGCTGGTTAATTGATGAAAGCTCCGGTCGAGAAACAATTGAAAAATTCGTGTTGTTTGATGTCACAATCTCCAAGTCTTCTGGCACCTTGTATCCGTGGTCCTGGTAATAGTTTAAGACGGAGACAGCAATTTCGTCATCGTAAGCAACCACGGCCGTCACGTTCTGGGCCATTAAATCCGCAGCTTGTAGCTGACCGGCCTCATAGGTCCGTGCCTTAGCAAAAACGAGTTGATCATCGTAGTCAATTCCTGCTTCTTGCAAAGCACGTTGATAACCAACCAAACGAAAATCTTGATCAATTGCTCGATCCCTTGAACCAAGGACCAGGGCAATTCTTCGATGGCCGCGGGCGAGCAACTTTGATGTGACCGTTTCAAAGGCGGTCACATAATCGATATTGACAGATGGTAAAGCCTCATTCTCTGCCACTGATCCAGCCAAGACAATTGGCACCCCAGCTGATTGAATCACTGACATAACTGGAGTTGAAAGCTTGGTGCCCATATAAATAATACCGTCCACCTGCTTCGTTAACAAGTTCTTAATGGCAGTAACCGCCCGGTCCTGTTCATCATCGGTATTCGTTAGCAAAGCATCGTATTGGTACATTTGGGCGATGTCATCAACACCACGAGTCAATTCAGAATAAAAAATATTCGTCACATCCGGCATCACAACACCAATCGTGGTTGTTTTCTTGGAAGCTAAGCCACGGGCTACCGCATTGGGCTGGTAGGCTAGCTCATCGATTGCCTTCAATACTTTGTCTCTGGTTGACTGACGTACATTATCATTACCATTAACAACTCGGGAAACAGTGGCCAGTGAAACCCCAACCTTTTCGGCGACATCATAAATTGTTGCGTTTTTCTTTTGCTCTGCCATCGCCATAACTCCTTATATAAAGCCTCTTCTAAAATTCAATCATAGCAAAAAAAGGCCGCTTGTGCAAACGCTTACACGGCCTTTTCACTTTCATTTATATTACAAGTCATTTTCATCTTGGTGCGTATCAACCAATTCTTGTTGACGGTATCGCCAGTAAGCAATGCCCATAAAGCCAAAGCTACCAACAAGCATTAAAAAAAATGCGGCAACAAGGGTCAGCCAGGTTGGCCAGCCATGGTTAGTTGCCCACAAAAATACAATTGGGTAGGCCAGTAAAATGAGCAAACTCCAGCCAACTTTAAGTAAGGTCATGGTTTCTTTCCTTTGATTCAGCAAAAATGATGGTCTCATGACCAATTTTTTCAAACGCTAACGCATTTCCTCAACCAAGGTCAGTTGCGTTCGACACTGACCACAGCGGTATTTTTTCGTATCCACTCGTCGTTTGCGATAAAAATCGTGACCGTTTTGGCAACGATAATGCCACTTCACAGTCTGCTGTTTTGTCGGCCCCAAAGCTGGTGCATAGCGTGACCCACCGACCTGCTGCAAGAGGGACTTGAAGTCAGCATCCTTATGCCGGTAGCCTCGGTGCGCTAGGTGGAGGTGGTAATGGGTTAGTTCGTGCTTGACAACCCCGATAAAATCGTCCTGGTGCGCCATCTTCGGGTTAAAGTCAATATGATGATCAGCCAGATGGTAGCGACCACCGGTGGTTTGCAACCGATTATTATAGATTGCTTGGTGCCTAAACGGCCGGCCAAAGGACTCTAAAGAGACCTTTTCAACAAAGGCCTGTAAATCGTCTTGCCTTAGTTCTGCTGATTCAAAGCCACGACCAAGCTCACTTCCTTTAGCCGCTGCTGATTTTCGGTATGCAGCTGTCGGCCGTGACGCTTGCATCCCCGCGCGAACCTGCTGACGCTTACGCCTGGTGAACATAGACGTAATCCACGACCTTTTGTAACGTCGTCAAGGAATCCAACGCTTCGTCTGGAATTTCCATATTATATTCATCTTCAACCTCTAAGACCAACTCAACCACGTCAATTGAATCAGCCGATGTATCCTGAGCAAAGTTCAGATTGGGACTAACCTTCTCAGCCTTTAATGAAAACCGTTGTGCGGCTTCCTTTGCTAACCGGTCATAAATCTGTTCTTTTGTAAATGCCATTTGTTACTCCCTCAGCAGTTAGCGGTGCGTGACCAATAGCACTCACGACCGTCAAGCTGATTTTTATTTTTCAATTTTCTTTGCCTTCAAAGCGTCGGCATTTTCTTTAATAAAGTTCGTGGTCTTTTCAACCAAGTTTTCTTGAACCATCGTTTGAATCTGACCCATCGTGTTGGCGACAGCATTAGCCTTAGCCGAACCATGGGTCTTAACCACGGGTGCTTTCACACCCAAGACCACGGCACCACCCTGTTCATTAAAGTCCATCTTATGCTTCAAGGAGCGCAAGGCTGGCTTCATCATGAGGGCGCCCAACAGCCCACGAAATCCGGCTGATTTGATAGAATCCTTCAATTGGTCCATCATCGTCAAAGCTGTTCCTTCCATGGCCTTCAAAGCAGCATTTCCTGAGAAACCGTCGGCGACAACAACATCGGCGGTACCTTCCAGAATTTCACGGGCCTCAACATTGCCTAAGAAATTAAAGGCAGTTGCCTGCTTCATCAACTGGTGAGCTGCCTTGTGGGTTTCATCTCCTTTGTCTTCTTCGCCCCCGTTATTTAATAAACGAACACGGGGATTTTGAATCCCCATAACAGACTGGGCATAGAAGCTACCCAAAATACCATATTGATAAAGGTGCGCTGGCTTATTTTCAGCATTGGCTCCCAAGTCCATGAAAACAAATGAATCATTGGGACCACCAAATGATGGAATAGCAGAAGCCAAGGCCGGACGGTCAACGCCCTTAATCCGGCCGACAATAAAGATAGCAGAAGACAGGATGGCACCGGTATTTCCAGCAGAGAACAGAGCATCGGCCGTTCCATTTTTTACAGCCATTGCAGCGCGCACCAAAGAAGAGTCCGGCTTATTTTTCATTGCCTTCACGGGTTCTTCACCCATCTCAATTTCCTCTGTCGTTGCAATCAGCGTAATTCGGTCACTATTTTTAATCAATGGACGGACCTTAGCTTCAGTGCCAAACAGTTGAAATTCCAAACCGGCATAACGGTCACGGGCCATTTCAACTCCCTTAACAATTTCATCGGGGGCAAAATCCCCCCCCATCGCATCAATGGCAATCTTAATCACAATTTTTCTCCTAAAATTATCGTCTTATTTTTAAATTTGCTAATCAAAATGGCGGAACTGCGCCATGGTTTTGGATAAGTAGGTTACTAGGGGCTGATTATCCACCTGGTTATCCCAGCCAGACTCACGCACCAGGCTTAAGGCTTCCTGCTGGGCAATGGTCAGCATCGTCAAATCCTTGACCGGATCGCCCACCTGAAATTCAGGCATCCCCGACTGCTTCGTCCCTAAAATATCACCTGCGCCCCGTAGCTCCAAGTCGCGCTGGGCCAATTCAAAGCCGTCGGTTGTATCGACCAAGGCCTTGAGTCGTTCCTTACCATAGTCGGTCTTAGGATCGGCCACTAAAACCGTATAAGACTGGCGGTCGCCGCGGCCAACCCGGCCCCGCAATTGATGGAGCTGGGCCAAACCAAAACGGTCAGCATCTAATATTAACATAATTGAAGCATTGGGCACATCGACCCCAACCTCAACAACAGTTGTCGCAACCAAAACTTGAACCTGATTGTCCTTGAAGCCCTGCATCAAGGTGTCCTTGTCGTCTTTTTTCAACCGACCATGTAAAAGTCCAACCGTATAGTCCGGTAAGGCCACCTGTAAGCGCTGGTATACTTCGGTAACGTTTTGGACATCCAAAGTCTCAGATTCTTCAATCAAGGGCGTGACGACATACGCCTGGGCCCCCTTAGCCAATTCCGCCTTCATTAAGGCCAGAGCCTGGTCAAACTGTCTTTGAGAAAGCTGACTCGTCATAATCTGTTTCCGTCCAGCTGGCAATTCATCAATCACGGAAACTTCCATTTCGCCATAGGCTGTAATAGACAAGGTCCTGGGAATGGGTGTCGCCGTCATGGCCAGGATGTCAGGGTTCATTCCCCCTTCACGTAACTTTGATCGCTGCTTCACACCAAAACGGTGTTGTTCATCGATGACTGCTAAACCGAGGTGATGGAAGTAAACGTCATCTTGCACCAGAGCGTGGGTACCAACAACAATGTCAATTTCGCCATTAGTTAAATCGGCTAAAATTTGACGGCGCTGGCCAGCCTTCAGGCCGGAAGTCAACAGTTCCACCCGCAGGTCAATCCCCGCTTGGTCAAAGAGCTTTGCCAGACTCTTAGCATGTTGCTGAGCCAGAATTTCAGTTGGCGCCATTAAGGCTGCCTGACAGCCAGCAGTCACCGTTGCATACATGGCGATGGCTGCCACTACCGTTTTTCCAGAACCAACATCGCCTTGTAGGAGACGATTCATGTGTCGTCCGTCGTGTTGGTCGGCTAAAATTTCGCCGACCACTCGCTTTTGAGCAGCGGTTAACTCATAAGGAAGGCGGTCTATCAATGTGAAAACCGCCTCTTTATCATAATGAAGTGGTTGACCACCAAAGGCTTGGTCCGCCTGTTTAATTAATTGAAGGCGCATCTGAAAGATAAAGAACTCTTCAAAGGCAGCCGACCGACGACCGGCCTTGGCTTCCGCTGAATCCTTAGGAAAATGAGCCCACTCGATTTGCTGATTTTTGTCAAGCAGACGGTACTTGTCACGTAAGTGTTGCGGCACCAGGTTTGGCATCTGTCCGCGCAATTGCCCCCAGGCCTGCTCAACCAAGTCAGCAATTGTCTTCGCCTTGACCCCCTTGGAGGCCGGATAAATTGGATCCAAGGCATCGGTTGTGGCCGGAACTAATTTGATAGCAGATAGGGCCGCCTTGGCTGCGTTATAGGTTCCATAAACGGCAACTTCTTGTCCGACTTCAATGTTTTTAGCAACCCAGGGCTGGTTAAAGAAGGTTACGCGAATATTTTCACGGTCAATCAACAGCCCTAAAACGGTTTGCGACCGTTTTCCAAAGCGGCGAACCACGGCGGGTGTGGAAACAACCCCTTTGAACGTGACCTTTTCCCCATCAAGTGTTTCCGATGGTCTCCTTGCACCCAAGTCCTCGTAGCGAAAAGGATAGTAAGTCAACAAGTCTTCGATTGTAAAAATACCCAAGTCGCGTAACGCAGCTTGTCTCTTTTCCCCGACACCGGACAGTGCTGAAACCGGGTCTTCTAAAGCCAATGACATGAGTCTATCCCCTCTTTTTGATAAACAATATTTTACCATTTTCAAGAGTGAAAGGAAATATCGCCTCCGCTAGTAAGCAGGTCATCATCTCTTTGGCAATAACACTGTCACTTTTGCCAACAAAATCAAAAGGAAATCCGCCAATTTTTTTGTCTTGTTTTTCTATCATTGCTAGTCAGAGAAACACTGACCATCTCATTTTTAACCATAAAAAAAGACGCCAATGGCGACTTTTGTTTTTTAATGAATAAATACTGTGATGAACGTAATCGCTCCGAAGAAGATTCCAGGAACGTTGGAAATGATGATTGGCCAATCCTTATAAGTTTTCAGCCAACCATAACCAGTCCATAGCGTAGCATTGACCATCGCAACGGCTGGTTGGAGCCAGTTAACTGGATTCCCACTAAAGTTAGAAACAATCTGTGGAAAGTATGAAACGTACATCAAGATGTTCATCACGGTTGCGACCTTAGAAAAGATCTTCAACATCTTAATCCGCTTCTCATCTACCTGTTTTTTTTCTTCTGGTGAAACATAATTATCAACACGCATGCCCATGATTTTGTATCTCCTATTCCATCATTCGCTCGAATGATTGTGCCAATTATAACACAATTAGAAAAAGAGCAAGGACAATTGAAAAAAGGCTCGGCGAATTATTCGCCAGGTAATAATCTGCAAGAACTTTTGGCCATGTTAGTAGCTAAGTTATCTTGGTTAAACTTATGAAGGAGATTATAAAAATGCTGAGCATGTACATCTCTTTTTTATAATTAGCTTATTTTGGCCTAAATTTGGTCTAAATGGTCTAAAAATCAGGGTATATTGACGAAAACTGTCGAAAATAAAAAAAGTTCTACAAATGCCTTTATACCAGTATTTAGAGACAAAAAAGCCGTCCTCTAGATATTCCTAGAAAACGGCCGAAAAGGTGGCAACCGGAGTCGAACCGGCGATCAGGGTGTTGCAGACCCATGCCTTACCACTTGGCTATGCCACCAACAAAGCGTTTAAACAACGCTTATAATTATAAAGAAAATTGGTCTAAATTACAATACCTTTATCAAAGTGCTTGCACGAGCTGATTTAACCTAATTTATTATCCAAGAGAATTTGTTTCATCTCCGCTTGAATATTATCTGGTTTGACCCACTCATCAAAATGATCAGCTTCCAATGGCAAAAAATCATAGTGATGATTAATAAAGTCTTCCACTTTTTCCACGTGGGAAGAGCGCGGAATGTTCATCTTTAAAATCCTCACTTCCTTAATCATTCCATGCTCAGCAGCGTACTCTGCTCGAGAGTTTTCGGAGATGTTTCCTAATTCATAGTAAACCGTACCATCGTTACGAGTAATTTCTTCA
Source organism: Fructobacillus sp. ESL1117 (assembly GCF_058508565.1). Taxonomy (NCBI): domain Bacteria; kingdom Bacillati; phylum Bacillota; class Bacilli; order Lactobacillales; family Lactobacillaceae; genus Fructobacillus; species Fructobacillus sp. ESL1117. The sequence goes on from NZ_CP196385.1 coordinate 701,877, forward strand.
ATCAAATTAAAGGTCTGATTCATCTAACAAGTTCCGTCCTTCCCTTTGATAACGGCGTTCGACCAGATAAGTTGACAGCCAAATCGATAACAAAATCCCAATCATACCTAGTAGCATCGTGGCCACTTCCATTACTAAAAGCTTAGCATTAATAAATTCTGCCAATGTGTAATGCAAACGCAGGTACCAAATTAAGAGCGGAATATTAGCCCCTAACATCCCAAAGAAGAGCGTGTTGACTGCCGTTCCTAAAATTTGACTTCCAATTGTTTTCGCGTGCTCGCTTAAAGAGTCTTTGGTAATATCAGGCGAGCGATCAATCACCTCAAATAAATCAGCAGTAATTGCCATCGAAGCTTCAGCAATCGCCCCCAAAGCCGAAATGACCATCACAATCACAACTAAATGGCTAAAATTGATACCGATATTTAACGACAAGCCCTCTAATTCATCCGAATTTTCGAGAGTATAGCCTTGAACCTGGGCAAAGTGTTGAGTTAAAAAAGACAAGCAGCCAACAACAGTCGTCACCACCAAAGAACTTTGCCAGGCAATTGCCATGACCTTGCTTCGGCCAGCCGAAAGGTAGATGGCCACTGAAAGAATCATCAAGGAAATAATGGCCGTCACGATATAGGGATTAAAGCCCCAATTAACAAGGATAATCAACGTAAAAATCAGGAAAAAGTTCAAGACCAGCCCAAAAAAAGTTTTTAGTCCTTGCTGACCACCGACAATCATTAATGAAAGAAGAAGAATCACAATCAAGACAAAAATTGTATTCATTTTGCCGCCTCCTCTTCTTGATGACGTAATTTCCAGGCTGTCAGGCCGGCCGTGAGTGGGACTGCCCAAACAATTCCCAGCGCAGAAACAACTGTCTGCAAGATGCCGAGGTTCATGACCTGATCCAAAATATACGACCAGTTATTACCATTTCGTAGCATCAAAATCACCATCGGAATCGTCTCAGCAATAAAAATCATAAACAAAACGTTGGTCAAAGTGCCCAAAATTTCACGACCAACCGACAAACCTGCCTGCCAATAATCTCGGAAGGGCCGGTGAGGCGATTCGCGATGAAGGCCAAAGAGGCCGGCAACAATATCAGCCGACTCGTCCATTACCGCCCCTAAAACACCAATAATCGTCTGTGCATAAAAAATTGGGGCAGGAACCTGGGTCACAAAGGACATGGTTTCAAAATGCACACCAATTCCACCAGTAATGAGCAGGACAAACCACATGACGAAAACCGCCAAGGCAGTTGTGATAGCAGTCGCTGCTAACGTAATATGGGCCTGCCGGCCGCGTCCTAAGACCAGGTAAAGCGAAAGAGCCGCTAAAGCAACCGCCACCAGGGCAAACCAGGGAATAACTGGCAAACTCTTAACATGGACGTCAACAACCAATGCCAGCACAAAAACGGCAGCGTTCAATACAACCGATAGTAACAAAAAGCTGGTTTTTTTAAAACGAACATAAATCACAGTGGCTGAGACTAGTAAGACTATCAAGGCTAAAAGTGTTGAATCACGCTTAATCGTGTCGATTTGATAAGATCCAGAATACTCCTTGAGCAGAATCTGGTCACCAACTTGATAATCAGTGGTCATCGTTTGCGAGGCCATCACCTGATTTTGAATCTTAACCGTTTGGCCCGAGCGGTTGAGTAGTTTAACCGTCAGGTTCTGAGTAAATTGACCGTCCTGGTTGCCAAATTCATCCGTCGTTGTTTCCTGACTGGTCTGCTTGACAGCTGTTACTTGGCCAATAGGGGCAGCGTACAAAAAGCTATCAAAACGGGCCAAGAAAAAGGCCAGAATGGTTACAACAGCAATAATGGCCAAACGCCCTAGCTGTTTTTTCATGATCAATATCCCCTCTTGCCCTCCTCAAAAGGACAAAATTAGAACTTACAAAAGAAAAGGGCTGTCACAGTAACTGTCCAGCCCCAACAGAATTTTTTTAACGGTGCAACCGCAAATTTTCGCCGGCCACGGCCACTGGCTGGGCCAAGAAAAGGATTCGTTGCATCAAGCGAGCCGCCTTGCCCGGCTCTTTGGCCTCTCTTGTTTGACTCAAATACTCCTCTAAAGAGGTTAAATCAAAATTAGAAGTAAAGCAAGTGGTCAACTGATTTTGCATCCGGTATTCCAAGATAACCGACAAAATTGAGTCTCTCGCCCAAGCAGTCAGATTATCCGTTCCCATATCGTCCAAAATCAGCACTTCAGCCTGCTTAGCCTGGGCGATAATATCGTCTGTTTTTTGATCAGTACTATTTTTGTTGAAGCCAGCCTTCAAATCCTCAATCATCGATGTCCAGTGGACCATCATGACCGAAATGCCATTGGCGGACAAGGCATTGGCCAAGGCCCCCATCAAATAGGTTTTCCCAACACCAAAATCCCCATAAAGATAAAGGCCTTGAATAAAGTCGTGCTGGTGTCCTTTATCCTGTGAAACCAAGGCGTCAAACAGCCGAACAGCAGCTGAAACAGCAGCCTGGCGGCCAGGATGTTGGCCCACCTCTGCAACTAATTGCTTCAAATCAGCCTGACGCACATCCTTTGGCACCGAAAACATTTTCAACATCTTTTTCTGCATTAAAAATTCCTGGGTTTTCGGACTAGCTTGGTAAGTTACATGTGGGTATCCCTTTTCAATCGTGAGAATGGGATGGTAACCAGGAAAAAGCCCACTAGCAGGATTTTTACTCTGATGTTTTTGGTTAACATACTCAAACAGGTCCATCATTGCTACTGCAAAAGCATCGGGTTTCAACTCTTTTTGATGTGCCTGCCAAAAATCTTGAACATCTTGATCATTCTTGATAATTTCAAGGGTTTGTGCCAAACGGGCATTGGAAACTTGGGGATACTTTTTTTGAAAATCTTTTAAGGCTGACCCTAAATCTTTCATTACAAACCTCAATTCTTAGTTTTACGATCCTTCAACAGTGCCATCATGGCCGCTGCATCATCACCCTGACTGGCCTGGTTAGTTAACTGATCATTTTGAGCCATCTTAGGTTCAACTTTCTGCCCAGACCGGCTATACCGACTTTGATAACGGCTTTGATTCGTGCTCGTGCGTGCCTTCTGCTGGTTCTGGTGGTTTTTAATAGCAGCCACCGCCTTTGGCGCAGTATCAACCTGGTTTTTCGCCCAGTCATTGGCAATCGAATCAACCAAGTTCCGCTTCAAATCCGAATTATCCATATTTACCAAGACCTGATAAATCAGGATATTGATCACTGGAACTGGCAAAATATTTTGTTGGACCAGGTTGCTTAGTAACTGGTTCTCGGACTTCGTTACGTAACCATGATTATTTTCTTTAATTTGCCGTAAAAAGTCAATTGGGCTTAAGAAATCAGCCGCCTGATAAAGCGATTGCAGTGCTCTTGATTGCTTTGGTATCGACTGATTGGCCTGGCTCTGACTACCAGACATCTGACCTGTTGGCTGGCCCTGGACTCCAGTCAGGTGCTGACCGTTTAAATTCTGAGTCACCTGCTCCTTTTCTCCACCAGCTTGCCGGCTTTCTAAACCACTTGCTTGATTACCCTGCCCACGACCAGCTGCAGTCGTTTCGGCTTGGTTACCCCGATTGGCTAATTTTGTCTTTTCGGCGCTTTTGCCCCACTGATTTTGCAAATAAGACATAAAGGCAGCTCGGTTTAAGCGATGGTCATCGAGGTTAATGCTACGGGTAATGGCCGTTGCTAGTTCAGCCTCGTTCAGCCCGTAAAGAACCTGCTGGGTCATGATTAATTGCCGGTCAGATGCTAAATTGGTGGCCGTTGTGCCATGTATCAGGGCGACCATTGCATCGTAGTCAAAACGCTGCGAACTAAAGTCCAAATCGTCCAGCGACGAAGGTCCTGCCAATTCAACCTTTGGCTGACGGCCTGCAACCGGATTATCAAAGAATTCCAAAAAGCTAGCCGAAAGGTTAACAACGTTGGCACCGCTGACTTGACCGGCCGACTGACCCGCAAAGCGGTCAGCTAGGACTTGAAAACGGTCCTCACCGGCAAAGTAAAAGAGGAGGCCCGCCAGCAAATCCTCGTTAAAGAAGTCCTTTGCCAGCATTGGTGACTGAATTTGGTAAGTATAACCAGCAAAACCACCCACCTCCTGATAGAAGGTTTTCAACAACCCGACTGCCTCCAGCGCCTTGCGGGCATGGACGAAATCAGGCAATGAGAGGGTTAATGTATCTAGCAGCAAGTAGTGATCAGACCATTTTTTTGTACCGGCCTGACTCTCTTGAACCATGAAGTGATAAAGGGCATAAGCTTTGGCACCCAAAAAAGGCAAATACAAACTAAAAACTCGGTTCAAATCAGCAAGACTAATCGATGTCTGCAAACTCAAATAGGCCGACTCTTTTGCCTGAAATTCAATTGTCTGCTTGGAAACAGCCATTATTCTTCCTTCTTTAAATCAGTTAAATACTTTTCGACTTGCGCCTTCAGCTCTGCTTCAGTGCCATTATTATCAAAAACAACGTCTGCACTTTCGACCTTCTTTTCAATTGGAATTTGGGCCTTAATTCGGCTTTGAGCCGCATATTCATCTAAGTGGTCACGAGCCATCAATCGGTCAAGCTCAATCCGCGGGTCGGTTGCGACCACCAGAATTTGGTCAAACCACCCAGACTCATCGTACTTTTGTTCAAAAAGAAGCGGAATAGCGACAAAAATCACCTTTTCACCACGATTTTTAAAAAAATTGACCTTATCCTCAATCGCCGAGTAAATGGCTGGACTCGTAATCGCTGTCAGTTCCTTTAACTTACCTGGATCCTGAAAGACTATTTGCCCGAGCTTTTTACGGTTCAAGACCCCGTTTTCAACGATATTCAGACCAAAAACATCCTTAATCTTTTCCAGGGTAAAGGTCCCTGGTTCGACTACTTCGCGGGCAACCAAGTCGGCATCAATCACCCGGTAACCAGCAGCTGTCACAATTTTGGTGACCGCTGACTTTCCAGTAGCAATACTTCCTGTTAAACCGATGATTTTCATGCTTCCCCCTTCTGTAAAGCTTGCGCAAAGACTTGGCTTGAATAGACAACCCGTGCCGTATTCAAATATGGTGTCACGTAGATATAGGCTAACCCAAAAGTCACAAATCCGAGCAAGTGCCAGCCTAAAAAGGAAAGTTCGAGTTGAAACAATTCCATTTTACGTCCGGACATAACTCGCCGAGAAATCGAAATATAATCGGTCAAGGATTTCTGCTGACGACCAAACAGGCTATCCATTTTAAAGGCATAATAGGTCTGTGAGTAAGAAAAGGACTTAACGAAGCCCGGAATCACCAATATTGACCACAAAAAGAGCAGAATGTTTTGCACGAAAGCAAGCATAAAGGTGGCAAAGAACCGACCAAAGCGAAAAGCTTGAATACTCTGCTTCCATTTTACCTTGGCCTTTGGTTCTTGAAATTGGTCCACAATCGCCCACTTGGCAGACCAAGAAAAGACTAAGGCAATTGTACTGGCAATCGTCTGACTAAAATAAGCACTGCGCTGGTTAAGGTAAACCATTTGACCGGTTTGATGATAGTTCAGCAACACAAGGTAGGTCGTCGTCAGCACTAAAGCGGTTTGAAAAAGATTAAATAAAATGACAAGCCAGTTAGCCTTGATGGCTGCAAAAAAATTTTTTTGTAGATGTATTCTCGCAGTCAACTTAACACGGTTTTGCGAGATTGGTGTGATTTCTGTCATGAGTTCCTTTCGCGAGAAGGCACAATTATCCCCTGCTGGGTTGTTAAAGATCAATAAAATGAAAAAGCCATTAATCGTGCTGTTTTTTATAGTTTAATCAAAACCAAAAGACAAGCCAGGTTTGTTCTTACTTTTGCACCTGGCATTTTGGACAATAGGTCGTTCCGCGCTGGGCAACTTTAATTTTGACGAGGGGCGTCCCGCAGCGTTTGCAAGGTTCACCTGCCCGACCATAGACATCGAGTTCGTTTTGGAACTTTCCAACCTCGCCAAAAACATTAGAGAAAGAATGGACGGTCGTGCCATGATGAACTGTCGCCCGGTTAATCTCTTGAATAATATTTTGCCGCAGTTTTACTACCTCTTTAGCCGCTAAGTGATCAGTTAAGGTCTCTGGGTGAATCTCGGTCTGCCAAAGAACCTCATCCGTATAGATATTACCAAGTCCTGCCACGTTGGACTGGTCGAGCAAAAAAGGCTTAATCTTGCGGTGAGCTTTGGCTAAAATCGAAGTCAAATAGGTAATATCTAGATCGGCTTCAGTGGGTTCCGGCCCCATTTTTGCTAGGCCAGAAACCTCCTGGTATTCTTGACCTGTTGGCACCAATTGCATCCGACCAAAGCGGCGGGTATCATTGTACATTAAGTCGCGGTCGTCATCTAGAGTAAAAATAACCTCCGTATGCTTATGTGGAGTTGCTCCTTCAGGCTCAACCGAGTACTGGCCCTCCATCCGTAGATGGGAAACCAGGGTTTTCTGATTTGAAAGCCGGAAAAGCAAAAACTTGCCTCGCCGGTCAATTTGATTGATCGTGGCCCCGGCTAAGTCGGTCTGAAAGTCGGTTAAATCAGAAACCACAGCTTTTGGATACGGCACAGCCACACTGTTAATTTTTGCCCCTTGCACAAGAGCAGTTAGCCCCCGGCGGACAGTTTCAACTTCAGGTAATTCTGGCATTTGGGTTTATAACTCCCTTCATAGCAACGTTTTTAATTTCATGGACTGACTCTTGGGCTAACTTTTAGCCTAACCTTGACAATTCCTGGTTAAATCAACAAATTCATTAATATTTTTCAAGAAATATTATAACAAAAAATAGCCAGGCACAATTGCCCGACTATCTTTTGGATAATCTGTCAATAAAGTTCATATTGTTTTCATTATAGCACAGGCACGATTGCCAACGATTGGACTGACTGTCGTTAGCCATCTACCCATTGGCACACTGGAAAAAACGGCGAACCGCTTAAATTACTTCGAATCCTGAGGTCGGCTGGCCCACTTGGGCTTGCCCTTATTCTTCTTCTTTCGGGCCTGATGCTTCTTTTTCGACTTAGCAGCTTCTTTAGCAGTCAATTCGCGTTTTTCTTCGGACTGCTTTTGACGATTCTTCTTATCCGCCTTACGATTTTTGCCATCTAATCGGTTGACAGCCTGCTTCTTTTCAACGCGTAGCTGTTGCTTCATATCCAAATCAGCACCATCGTCAGCCACCGTTGCGCTGGCCTTCTGCAATTTTTTGGCTTCCTGCTGCTTTTCATCGGCTTTGGCCCAGTCGAACTTTTCCAGGCTGATTTCTTCTGGTAAGTACTGCTTTAACTTTCGGATATCATGATCGTTACCAAGGTTCAATACTTGACCAGCAAGGCCCGCGCGCCCTGTTCGGCCAGTCCGGTGGAGGTAGGTGGTCAAGTTATTCGGAATTTGTGCGTTGACGACTAATGGCAAGCCCAGGATATCCAGACCACGGGCAGCAACATCAGTCGCCAGCAACAAGTCGAGCTTGCCCTTCTTAAATGATTGGAGGGCATCTGCCCGCTTTAAATGTGACTTCTCATTGTTGCCAACGGACATGACGGATGCATGTTCATGACGTAGGGCGGCCTGGGCGGCCACCAATGCCCCAATGGTGTTAAAGAAAACTAAGGCTTGTTGGTGTCGGCGAGCTAACTCAATTAAAACTTTGTGATTAGCCTTGGCATCAACGTGCAAGTATGTGTGATCAATGGTTTTCGGTGCCTGATTTTCCACGGAAACCGGCTTCACAGAGTGACCAAAGAGTTCCTTGACCCAGGCCAAGTCGACACCCGAGGTGGCTGAAAACAGAGCAACTTGGTCCAATTCAGGCAAGGCATTTGCTAAGATGTTTAAGTCTTCTTGGTGTTCTTCAGTCAAGGTGGCATCCGCCTCATCGACAATTAGGGTCTTCAGGTGCTTGGTTTTCAACGCCCCACCATCAATCATCGACAAAATCCGGCCAAGTGTACCAACCACGATTGCCGGTTTCTCCTTCTTCAACTTATCTGCCTGCCGCTTCCCATTGGCCCCACCAATTAAGGCAGCAACCTTCACACCGACCTCACTGGCATACGGGCGAATGACCTGGGCTAACTGAGCGCCCAATTCCTGTGACGGTGCTAAAATCAGAACCTGACTCTGCTTGGCTGTGAGATCAATCTTAGACAGCACCGGCAAAGCAAAAGCCAGCGTTTTTCCAGAACCAGTCGGTGCCAGGCCAAAGACGGATTCACCAGCAGTCATTCGGTCAAAAAGAGCCTTTTGAATTGGCGTTTCTTCCTGAAAGTGTTCATAAAATAAATTAGCAAGTTCCGGTAAAATCATTCTTTATTTTCCTTATTTTTGACGACTACCTTTTGACGGCAAGCGGCCAATTGTTAGCATTGACTTCTATTATAACAAAAGCCCGCCTTACGATTTTTGTAGGTGGGCTTTTTCGACTGAATGGTAGCCAAGATTGTTTGGCCTATTCAGAATATTCAAAGACAAAGTTTGTATTATTAATTCGAACATCGTCGCCATCTTCGGCGCCAGCTTCACGCAGCTTATCATCCACACCCATATGGCGAAGTTGACGCGCAAAACGCATAATCGTTGCTTCACGCTGCATGTTCGTCATTGCGGCAAGCTTTTCGACTTCCGGTCCAGAAATCAACCAGCAAGACAGCTCATCATCCCAGTCAACGGAAATGACAGGAACCTGCTTCTTGTACTGGTAAATCTTCTCTTCCGTTGTCTCTTCTTCCTGCTGGTAAGCCGTTGCGACTGGTGCCTGATCCAACAAGTCCGCTGTCTTACGCAAAAGTGTGTCAACACCATCGTGAGTGACAGCTGAAATTGACACAATTTCAGGCGTCTTGGCCAAACCAGAATCTGCTTGAACCTGTTCTTGGAACTTCGTAAACAAATCCTTGGAGTCAGGCATATCCATCTTAGTGGCAACAACGATTTGTGGTCGGTCCAAAATTGTTGGATCATATTCCTTTAATTCAGTCAAAATCTTCTTATATTGTATATAAGGATCCTGTCCTTCAATGCCAGACATATCAACCAGGTGTAAAATCACACGCGTACGTTCAACGTGGCGTAGGAATTGGAAACCTAAGCCAACACCCTGCGAAGCCCCCTCAATCAATCCTGGCAAATCAGCCATTACAAAGTCACGGTGATCACCTAAGCGGACCATCCCAATATTGGGATCAATGGTGGTAAAGTGGTAAGCTGCAATTTTTGGCTTCGCATTTGAAACCACGGACAACAATGTTGACTTCCCAGCGGACGGGAAGCCAACCAAACCAACATCAGCCAAAACCCGCAGCTCTAACTTAATTTGTCGCGTTTGACCCGGTTCCCCATTTTCTGATAATTCAGGAGCTGGGTTAGCTGGTGTGGCAAAGCGGATGTTTCCGCGACCACCACGACCACCACGAGCAACCAATAGTGTCTGATCAGGGCGCACTAAGTCACCTAATACCTCACCGGTATCAACATCGGTCACAATAGTCCCTTGGGGAACTTTAATAACCCGGTCGTCAGCAGACGCACCGGTCATCCCTTTGGTCCCACCATTGCCACCAGACTGGGCCTTAAAGTGACGATTATAACGGAAATCCATCAAAGTTCGCAGCCCCTCATCCACTTTTAAGATGATGGATCCACCATGACCACCGTCCCCACCAAAGGGACCACCCATGGCCACAAACTTTTCATGACGGAAGGAAACAATTCCATCGCCACCCTTACCTGCTTTTAGCTCAACTTGTGCTTGATCAACAAACGCCATCTGTATTCGCGCGCAATGCGCTACTCCTTTTTTAATCCAATGAATCTAGAGAGTTAAGTGTATCACAGAAAGTTCTCTTTGCCTACACTTCTGTCTCTAAGACGATAAATCAGGACAAAAACGACCCAATTTTTTCGCCGTAGTAAAATTTTGACGGTGAGCGCCAAATGCATCAACATTACCAATATACTGCAAATTAAAGGTAAAGCGCCAATGATCCGCCAACATGATTTCAAAACACGCTCATTTCACTGGCCAATCAAACTGATTTTTCCTAAGACTTTTGCTCGGAAAGTGACCAATGGACCAGCTGAGCAACCTTAGACGACAATCCCAAGGCTTCCAACTCTTCGATGCTTGCCGCTTCAATCTTGGTAATGGAGCCAAAATTCGTCAACAGCTTCTGCCTGGTTTTAGGGCCAACACCCGTAATCGCATCCAAACGCGAGGACAATGACTTTTTCGACCGCGACTGACGATGGAAAGTAATGGCAAAACGGTGGACCTCATCTTGGATTCGTTGAACCAAGAAGAAACCCTGGGACTGGTGATCTAAACGCACGACCTCCTCAGTCTGACCATTAATCAAATCAGCAGTCTTGTGTTTATCATTTTTAACCATAGCTGCAATTGGTAAATCCAGGCCCAACTCATCTTCCAAAACTTCCTTGGCCGCATGGAGCTGGATAATCCCTCCATCCATTAAAATTAAGTCCGGCATTTCAGCTCCCTCCTTCAATAGGCGAGAATAACGTCGACGAATGACTTCCTGCGTTTCCAACCACTCATCAGCATGGTCGGTCGACTTAATCTTGTACTTCCGATACATATCCTTGTTTGGCCGCCCATCTTCAAAAACCACCATTGCCGACACAATTTCTTCCCCTTGGGTATGAGAATGATCAAAAGCCTCAATTCGATGGCCCATCGAAATTCCAAGAACATCGGTGATTTCCTTCATTGCCCCCGAAGTCTTCTGCTCATTGAGTTCCATCAGGCGGAACTTTTCATCTAAGGCAATCTTCGCGTTCTTTTCTGCCAAGTCTAACAAATCCTTCTTTTCACCGCGGACGGGCGTTCGTACCGGAACATCCAAGGCAGCAGCTAAAAGGTCGTGGTCAACACCCTGTGGTACCAAAATTTCCTTTGGCTTTTGAATATTTTTCTGTAGGTAAAATTGCTGAATAAAAGTCGTAAATTCATCGATTCCGTCACCAACAACGGCAAAGGTTTGCTTACTTTGGCGGATTAAGCGAGCCTGCCGAACAAACATCACGGAAACTGTAATCCAGCCCTTGTTCAGGTAAAAATTGAAGATATCACGTGGCGTTGAATCATTCGACAAAATCCGCTGACTTTCAACCGTTTCGTCGATGTACTTCAGTTGGTCGCGTAAATCAGCTGCGCGCTCAAACTCCAAATTTTCAGCTGCTTGGCCCATTTGTTTTTCAATTTGACGCTTAACGACCTTAGTATCGCCTGACAAAAAGCGCTTAATCCGATCAACCTGAGCTGTATACTCTGCCTTAGGGACATCCCGAAAACAAGCACCAAGACACTGGCCCATCGAATAGTAAAGGCAAGGGCGCCCTTGGCGGCCCTTGCACCGTCTTAGTGGATAATTTTTCTCCAAGAAATGGAGCGTTTCCTGGGCGGCATAAACGTTAGGATAGGGACCAAAATAAAAGGCCCCATCCTTCTTAACTTCTGAAACCAAAGCCATTCGTGGATCAGTTTCGCGGGTAATCTTGATGTATGGATAGCCTGTTCCATACTTGAGACGGATGTTGTAATAAGGCTTATACTTCTTGATTAACTCGTTTTCCAACAAGAAGGCTTCTTTATCGGAATTGGTCACAATAAAGTCGAAATCAACAATGTTGGCAACCAATTCGGCCGTCTTACCAGTATGGTCCTGCTTAAAATATGACCGCACACGGTTCTTCAAGTTTTTGGCTTTACCAACATAAATAATCTTGCCTAAGCGGTCCTTCATTTGATAAGAACCTGGTTCGGCTGGTAAGAGGAGCAGTTTTTGTTCAAGGTGTTTTGAGATATTGGCTAACATAACTTTATTATACCCCCGTGACTTCTATGTACGAAAAGGCCGCCAAACAATTTGGCGACCTTTTTATTTTCAAAACAAAGCATTCATTAAGAAATTAGCTTGGTGCTTACTTTTCTTTATAGGCCACAGCCGCAGTGATAAAGCTGTTGTACAAACCTTCTGGTTTGTTTGGCCGTGAAATAAATTCTGGATGGTATTGGGCAGCAATAAAGAAATCGTTCTTTGGATATTCGATAACTTCCATCAACTTGTTATCAGGTGATGTTGCTGAGAAGACCATACCAGCCTTTTCAAATTCGTCCCGGTACTTAATGTTAAATTCATAGCGGTGACGGTGACGCTCATCAACCTCGGACTTGTTACCATAAGCAGCAGCAGTCTTGGTATCTTCCAATAAGCAAGTTGGATAGAAGCCAAGACGTTGTGTACCACCCAAATCGGTAACCTGGTTTTGGTCATCCATCAAGGCAATGACAGGGTGGGTTGTTTCAGGATTCAACTCGATTGAGTTGGCATCTGCATAACCCAAGACATCACGGGCAAATTCAACAGAGGCCAATTGCATTCCCAAGCAAACACCCAAAAATGGAATGTTGTTTTCACGGGCATAGCGAATTGCTTGAATCTTACCTTCTGTTCCGCGAGGACCAAAGCCACCGGGAACCATGATACCATCGACATCCTTCAACAAGGAAGCAACGTTTTCTTTTGTCACCGTTTCAGAATTAATATGGGCAATTTGAACATCAGTGTCTTGTGAATAACCACCGTGCTTCAAAGCCTCGTTCACTGAAATATAAGCATCCTGCAAGTCAGTATACTTACCAACTACGGCAACATGGATGGTCTTCTTTGGATTCTCGATGGCATTAACCATGGCCTTCCATTCCGTCATGTCGGCTTCAGGAACGTCCAGCTTCAACTTGTCGACAACCACTTGGTCCATTCCTTGTTCTTGTAAGTTCAAAGGAATTTCATACAAAGTATCCACATCGCGTGATTCAATCACCGCTTGTGGGTTAACATCCGTAAAGGTTGCCAACTTTTCCTTCATTTCATCCGTCAATGGGTTTTGCGTCCGCAGAACCAACATATCAGGCTGAATACCCAATGAACGCAGTGTCGTCACAGAATGTTGCGTTGGCTTTGTCTTTGCTTCACCAGCAGCTTGTAAGTAAACAATCAATGATGTGTGCAGGTAGAAGACGTTTTCGTTACCAAAGTCTGACTTCATCTGACGCAAGGCTTCAATAAATGGCAATGATTCGATATCGCCTACCGTTCCACCAACTTCAACGATGACCACATCAGCATCAGTTGATTCACCAGCCTTAACAATCTTCTCCTTGATAGCGTTCGTGATATGTGGGATGACCTGGACAGTTGCACCATGGTAATCACCCTTACGTTCCTTGGCCAAAACTTCTGAATAAATTCGACCAGTCGTCACGTTTGAGTATATGTTGGTGTTGATGTCCATGAACCGCTCATAGTGACCCATATCCAAGTCAGTTTCAAGGCCATCTCCCGTAACATACGTTTCCCCGTGTTGGTATGGAGACATGGTACCTGGGTCAACGTTGATGTAAGGATCCAACTTCTGAATTGCCATCTTCAAGCCGCGGTTTTTCAACAAACGACCCAAAGAAGCTGCTACAATCCCTTTTCCAAGGGACGAAACGACCCCACCGGTAACGAAAATATACTTGGTTTGCTTCTTTGCCATAATGCCTCCTATGTTTTGCCTGACACACTGAATTTTGCTATGGTTTTAGCCAAAATTCATTAAATAAAATAGAAAGGCTCCCAAGCGGTAGCTTGGGAGCCATAAAAGATTTTCACATTAAATGTGAGCCCTAATATATATTACAGACTGCCCCCTTGAATGTCAACACTAGATAAAATAATTATCTAGACCAAAGCATTGCAGTTTTCAAGGCAGAAGATACCCAACCATTCACAACAACACCAGGGCTAAAGTGTTTTGAAAGAAAGGCTGACAGGCAAGCAATCGGTGTTTGGTATAACACTATCAATCTTGAGGTTTTCAGCAAACAAAAAGTCCCTGTCAGAAAAGCCAACTTTTACTTAACTTCTTGCTGGTTACGGTGCGTCCAGAAGTACAAGAGCCCCATGAAGAACAAGAAAGCAAAGCCAATGGCCAGTGGTACCCGAGTCGTTGGGTTAATCACCATGAAAACCAAAGTAATTAATAGGAAGAAAATTGCAAAGTAGTTCGACCATGGTGACAAGGCCAACATGAACGGATGCCCCTTCATCAGGTCTGGATTTTCCCTCCGGAACTTAATTTGCGAAATCAAGATGACAAACCATGGCACCATGCCAGGCAAGGTTGAAGCCGAGTAGACCAAGACAAAAATGTTCTCAGACCCCTTCCAGAAAATTGGTAAGACGGCATTTAGAACAATTCCCAGCAGAATTCCAACAGACATGGCCAAAACGGAAACGTCTGGCACGCGGTTCTTTGACAACTTCAAGAAGACTGGTGGCAATTCCTTTTGCTGTGCCAATGTGTACAGCATTCGTGATGATGAAAATAGACCGGAATTCAAAGCCGATGCAGCCGCCGTCAACATAACAAAATTGATGATTCCAGCAGCAGCCGTGATACCGACCTTGGCAAAAGTTTCAACGAATGGTGAACCAACCGTATCTAATTTGTCCCAAGGATAAATCGTCACAATCACAAAGATTGCCCCAACGTAGAAAATCAAGATTCGCGCAACAATCGACTTAATCGACTTGACGATTGCTTCTTGTGGATGGGCCGCTTCACCGGCCGTAATACCAATGATCTCGATGGCTTGGTAAGAAGTGACCACAATTGACAAGGCAAACATGAAGCCCTTGAAGCCATGGGCAAAGAATGGTCCGTGTGACCAAAGGTTTGAAAAGCCAATTGCATGGCCATGGTTACCAAAGCCAAAGACAATCATCAACAGACCCAAGATAATCATAAAGACAATCGTCAAAACCTTAATAATTGAGAACCAGGCTTCCAATCGACCATAGGCCTTCACCGTCACCAAGTTCGTTAACGTCAACAGGATTAAGACAATCACACCCGTTACCCAGGTTGGCACACCCGGCCACCAGTAATGCATGTAATCGCCAACGGCGATTGTTTCCGAAATTCCAACCGTCAACCACTGAAAGACATTCGCCCATACGGTTAGATAACCAGCAACCGGATGAATATACTTCGTTGCATAGTTGGCAAATGATCCAACAATTGGTTTCACGTAGAGCATTTCACCCAATGCCCGCATCACAATATATAAGACCAAACCGGCCAATAGGTAAGCCAGCAGGACGGACGTCCCCGTCCATTTGATGGTCGATGATGACCCCAAGAAGAGTCCAACACCAATCGTTCCACCAAGGGCAATCATTTCCATCTGGAACGACGACAATGACCGCTTTAATTCTTTTCCATTTTCCATCTGTTTCTCCTTCACGCGGTTGGCCAAACAAAAAAGCGCCCCTAGAAATCTCTAGGGACGCTTGTTGCGTGGTACCACCCGTGTTTTGCCTAAGTAAAAAGACCTAGACAACACTCTTTTGCCAAGATAACGGCTGACAACCGGGCTTCATTTCACGCATTACTCAAAGGCCACTACTGAGGGAGTTTTCACCGGCTTCGCCCATCACTTTCACCAACCGTGACGTCTCTAGCAGACTTGTACCGATTACTCGTCCTCATGAATGTGATAATTGTAAGCGTATCTGAAAAAAATTGCAAGTACTTTTATCAAAGACAATCCGGCGGTAGCCATTGTCATCCTGTTTTTTCCAAAGATTACGATCCAGCTTGCTCATATTTCGACAGGTTCATCAACTTCCAAATCAGCAAAGCAATCGCCCAGGCAACAACGAAAATAACCACTAAAATAATACCCAATTCGTTGAAATCAAGGGCTCCCGCCCACTTGGTCAAGAAGTTTTCCCAGTGGAACATAGCTGCCATCGATTGAATCAAGTCAACAATGCCGATAAAGCCGGCAGCAATAATCGAGATACTAGTCAAAATCAGATTAAAATAGACCTTACGGTAAGAAGTGGAAATAATCCAATTGTAGGTTGTTGACATGAAGAAGCCGTCCAAAGTATCCATCAAGCACATTCCTGCGGTAAAGAACAGGGGCACGGATAAGATGGCGTACCAGGGAACACCGGCAGTCGTTGCCGTCGCCGAGGTGGCCAGAACGGCCACCTGCGTGGCCGTATCAAAACCCAAACCAAATAAGAAACCAACAATGGCCACTTGCCAGTTATGGTTAACTAAGTTCAACATCTTCATAAACAAGCTGTAAACCTTTGACTCAGCGGCTAATTGCTCGTTATCGGGGTCCAAAGCCGCCTTCTTCATTTGCCTAAAATTTTTCCAAATACCACGCAGGATAAAGGTATTAAAGCAAGCCAGCATTAACAACATCACAGCGGCAATCATAGTCCCAAACATGCCACCAACGGACTCCAAAATTGGCAAAGAATGATCAGCCCACTCAACAAAAAGTACCGTCAATAAAGTTAACAACACTACGACCAAAGAATGCCCGAAGGAAAAGGAAAACCCAACCCCTCTCGTATTCTTGTGGTCATTTAACATTTTCCGGGTCATGTTGTCGATGGCAGCAATATGATCAACATCAAAAGCGTGGCGTAGGCCAAAGGTAAACGAAATGCCGGCCATCCCGAGTAACTGAGGATACTTGTCCATCCCAGTACTCAAAAACATGGTCCCCAGGGCCAAGATGCAAAGAATAAAGGCCCCATATCGGCTAATATCGAACTTCCAACTGTGACTATCTGTCATAAATACTGTTCCTCTTTTCTATTTTCTAAAATCTACTTCAGTCATAAAATCCATGGTACTAAGCCAAACTCGTAAAAATCAGCGCCATGTTGACCATCATTTGATTAATCGCAAGTCCTTGGTCATTTTTCGCTTGAAGGGCCCAATTGGATAATCAAGCAATCTACCTATTGTTGATTCATGATTAATTCTTGGCAACCGTCAGCTGGCAATTGAGCCATCCCCCTACCTTTCTACAAAATAGTCATGGTTTTTGAATATTCCCGTTCCATTGCACTTGCTTTGGCAGCATCTTGATCATTCTTGTAGCGCTTTTTTCCACTCTTTTTTGGACTAACGCTTGCTACAAAGGGCTTGCTCAGACGCTGTCAATTAAAATATTAAGTTTTAGCGTTATTTTCTAACTTAGGCCCAACATTGCTTTGGCGTATGGTGAGAGCCTTTCAACCGACCAAGCCGGTTCCCAACGATATTCAATCTTAACTTGCTCAACGCCATCAAGGACGTCCAAGGCATGAACAACCATTTCTTCTAAAGTACCCATAATCGGACACCCAATCACTGTCAAAGTCATATTGACCGTACACAAGCCCTGGTCATTTAAATCAATTTCGTTAATAAAACCCAAATTAACAACATCCACACGAAAATCCGGGTCAATCACCTGACTCAAGGCCAACATGATTTCTTCTTTTTTTCCTGCATCCATTTTTTAACCTACCGATCCACTCATTTCAAACTTCATCAAACGGTTCAATTCCACCGCGTATTCCATCGGCAATTCTTTCGTAAATGGTTCCACAAAGCCCATTACAATCATTTCGGTTGCCTTTTCAGCCGAAATCCCTCGACTCATCAGGTAATAAAGTTGGTCTTCGGAAACCTTGGAAACTTTTGCCTCATGTTCCATCGAGACATTTCCGTTCAAGACAGTGTTGTATGGAATGGTATCTGCTGACGATTGGTCGTCAACCAAGATGGTGTCACATTCAACGTGAGCAAAAGAACCGGCCGCATTCCGATTAAACTTGACTGTTCCCCGGTAATCAGTTGAGCCACCATCATGAGCAATCGACTTGGACACAATCGAAGAGGACGTATTGGGAGCATTATGAATCATCTTGGCACCAGAATCTAAGTTAACCCCTGCACCGGCAACAGCAATCGAAAGCATGGTTCCCCTGGCTCCCTGACCATTCAAATAAACCGATGGATATTTCATCGTTGTCTTTGAACCAAAGTTACCATCGACCCATTCCATTGTGGCGTTTTCCTCGGCCGCTGATCGTTTTGTTTCCAGTGAATAAACGTTGTTCGACCAGTTTTGAATAGTCGTATAGCGGCAATAGCCGTCCTTTTTCACGATAACTTCAACCACGGCCGCATGTAGGGAATCTTGCGAGTAAGTTGGTGCAGAGCACCCCTCAACATAATCAACATGGGCGCCCTCATCGACAATAATCAAGGTGCGTTCAAACTGGCCTTCCTTTTCCGTGTTAATCCGGAAATAAGACTGGATGGGTGTCGTGACATGAACCCCCTTTGGTACATAAATAAAGGTTCCCCCGGACCAGACGGCCGAGTTTAAAGCGGCTAATTTATTATTGGTAGGTTTCACCAATGAACCCAAGTATTCTCGAACTAGTTCGGGATATTCCTGCACAGCCGTGTCGGTGTCCGTGAAAACAATCCCCGTCTTCTCGAACTCCTCTTTCATCCGGTGGTAAACCACCTCAGACTCATATTGGGCAGACGAGCCGGCCAGCCACTTTCGCTCGGCTTCCGGAACGCCCAACCGTTCAAATGTGTCTTTTAATTCTTGGGGGACTGCATCCCAATCCCGGTATTTACCATTGGTTGGCTTGTTATAGTAATAAATTTCATCAAAATCTAACTCGGACAGGTCTGGGCCCCAATCCTGCATCGGCATTTTCAAATAAGCCTGGTAAGACTGAAGACGAAAATCAAGCATCCAAGCTGGTTCTTGTTTCTTAGCTGAAATTTTACGAATAACGTCTTCATTAAGCCCCTGCCCGGTCGAATAGACTGCCTGGTAGTCATCATGAAAACCATGAGCATACTCCTCATCGGCTCCAATTGCTGACCGCGTTCGCTGCAGGTCTTCTTGTCGATTGATTTCCATTCTTACTCTCCCTCGATTTTGGCTATTAAATCAGTCACCGCATGGCTGGCGAGAGTGGCGCACTTGAGTCGGGTTGGAAACTGACGAACGCCGGCCAAAGCTGATAATTCACCAAGATCAACTTCCTGGACTTTGCCACCTTCAGCCTCAACGGATTGGCCATCACCAATAAACAGACTACCTTGGACTGGGTCCCGATCAGCCACTAATAATTCAGAAAATGCCGCTAATTTTCTCCGGGCCACCGGCAAACTTTCCCCAATCAACTGCTCAGTCAGTATCGAAGCAGCGGCTATCGAAATGGCACAACCCGCTCCATCAAAGGACATATCGCGAATCTGATTTTCCAAAACAATCATTCGTACTTGTAAAACATCCCCACAGCTGGGGTTGAATTTCTCAACCTGTTGGCCTACAGAGGCTGGTAGCGTCTGGAAATGGTGCGGATTTTTGGCATGGTCTAAAATGACCTGCCGGTATAAAGTTCCTAAGTCTGCTTGATTCATGCAAAGTACTCCCGGGCCTGACGCAAAGCCAAAACGAAGCGATCAAGGTCTTCTTGGTTGTTGTAAAAGGCAAAGGTGGCCCGGACGGCCGATTGAATGCCCAAATAATCCATTAATGGCTGAGCGCAATGGTGGCCCGCCCGGACCTCTACGCCAGCCATATCCAAAACAGTGGCAACGTCATGCGGATGAATGCCTGCTAGGTTAAAGGACAAAACACCATGGTGTTTTTTAGCAGTCTTTGGCCCATAAATGGTCACGTCGGGAATTTTTTTCAGGGCTAACAGAGCAGCTGCCATCAACTCTTCCTCTCGGTTGGCGATTGTCTCTAAGCCAACCTCGGTCAAGTAATCGACAGCTGCCCCGAGGCCAATGGCGCCGGCAATGTTTTGCGTCCCAGCTTCAAAGCGCCAGGGAACTTCCTGAAAGGTTGCTTCTGTTAACGTTACCCGTTCAATCATTTCCCCACCGTATTGCACCGGTGTCATGGCCTTTAAGCAATCAGCTTTCCCGTACAGCACCCCGATTCCTGTGGGACCCAGCATTTTGTGACCAGAAAAGGCATAAAAATCAACATCCAAATCTGAAACATCAATTGGAAAATGGCCAACGGCCTGAGCGCCATCAACAATGACCGTCGCGCCAACCTCATGAGCCAGCGCTACCATTGGCTTAACGGGTGCCAGGCTACCCAGCACATTGGAAACGTGGGCAAAGGAAACAATTTTCGTTTTCTGACTGAGTTTGTTCTTAAAATCAACCAGGTCAATTTCCCCGTCGGCTGTCAGGGAAACATAGCGTAACTTAGCCCCGGTCGCCTTTGCCAGTACCTGCCAAGGAACAATGTTCGAGTGGTGTTCGAGCTGAGTTAACAAGATTTCATCCCCGACCTTCAGCCGGTTTCGTCCATAGCCCTGGGCCAGCCAATTCAGACTTTCGGTCGTCGACCTGGTAAAGACAATGTTTTTGGCAGAAGTCGCACCAATCATGGCCGCAACCTTGGCCCGCGCACCCTCATAGTTAGTTGTCGCCTCTTGCGAGAGCGTATAAACGCCACGATGAACATTCGCATTTTCTTTCACATAATAGGCCCGCATCTGGTCTAAGACCTGGATTGGTTTTTGACTCGTCGCCGCCCCATCAAGGTAAGTTAACGGGTGACCGTTGACCTGCCGATTTAAAATTGTAAAGTCATCTCGTACCGTTTTCATTGTTTAACTTTCTTTCAATTGCCGCAACAACCTGATTTTCGACCTTTTGGTCCTGAATTTTAGCGAGAATTTCACCTACAAAGCCGCGAACTACTAACCGTCTAGCAACTTCTAGCGGCAAACCGCGACTCATCAAATAGTACAATTGCTGGTCATCGACCTGACCAACAGAGGCCGCATGCCCAGCAGTGACATCACTTTCGTCAATCAAAAGCAACGGGTTGGCCTCACCACGGGCACGCTTTGATAGCATCAAAACGCGTGATTCTTGTTGGGCATCGGACCCCTTGGCTCCCCTAATAATCCGGCCCATTCCATTAAAAATTAGGCTTGAACGATTCAAAATTACCCCACGTTGGAAAATATGACCAACCGTGTGCCGACCGATATTTTGGATTTCCGTATTAAAACCTTGGACCTGCTTACCTGAAGTAAACGCGGCGACCCCGGTTTCTGATTGAGCACCTTCTTCAACCAGTTTGGTCGTCAATTGGCTAATCACATTGCCGTCATTAAAGGCCGCGTTGACCCAGTTGACCTCCGCCTGATGCAAAACAACAGCCTGTCGATTAATAAAGCCAGTCGTCTCCTGGTCGAAGTGGTCGAAGTTAACCAGCGTCAGTTTGGCACCGGCAGCGGCCAAAACCTCAACCACTAAGGAAACATTGCTGATGCCTGCAGTAACCGTCTCTAATTGACTGACGATTCGTGCTTGACTATTTCGATCAGCATAAATCACTACTCGGCCAACCAAGTCACCGTCTGCACCCAAATGAGCCAAAAAAAGGTTCAAGTTCGTACTAACAGTCACCCCGGCCGGCAAGTAAACAAAGAGACCTGTGTTGGCGCTTTGCTGATTTTCTGCCGTCAAGCGGTCCTTTGTTTCAGCCATCCGGTCAAAAACTTGTTCAACTAAGTTCGGATAGTCTTGCTGTGCCTGCTTTAGTGGTAGCAGTAAAACACCAGCCTGAACCAAATCACTTGGCAAATCATAATAGCTTTGGCTCAGACCCGCGAGCTCGATGCCGACATCACCGGATTTGGCCAGCAGGGGCTGATTTACCTGCCCTTGACCAGGAACTAAATCCGTCAAACCCCAGTGTTGAAACCGGACTTTGGGAAAGTCTGGTAGGGGCAATTCAGTAATCGCTTGTCTTTTGTCCTCTTCCATCTCACACCACCGGTACATCTTCGTCTGTCAGCGTAATTTCAAGGCCTAATTCATCGCGCAGGGCCGCATAACCTTCACCCTCCAAGCGCTTGGCCAAATCAGGGCCACCTGTCTTCACGACTTTACCGTCCATCATCACGTGCACATAATCTGGCACGATGTAGTCAAGCAAGCGTTGGTAATGCGTGATCATCAAGGTGGCAAAATCAGTCGAGCGCATGCTATTGACACCCTTTGAAACGACTTTTAGGGCATCAATATCTAAACCAGAATCAATTTCATCCAAAATCGCAATCGCTGGTTTAATCATCAACATTTGCAGAATTTCATTCCGCTTTTTTTCTCCACCAGAAAAGCCTTCATTCAAATAGCGACTGGCCATCTCAGCGTTCATCGACAAAAAATTTCGCTTTTCTTCCAGTTCCTTCATGAAAGTCATCACATCCACTTGGTCGTTATCGGCACGCCTGGCATTCACGGCCGAGCGCATAAACTCAAAATTCGTAATGCCCTGAATTTCAGCCGGATATTGCATCGCCAAAAACAAGCCCGCTCGAGCGCGCTCATCGACGCTCATTTCACTTAAGTCTTGGCCATCAAGTTCGATGGTCCCCTGGGTAATTTGATAAGCCGGATGGCCCATAATGGTTTGCGACAAGGTTGATTTTCCGGTACCGTTGGGTCCCATAATGGCGTGAATTTCGCCCGTATTAACCGTGAGGTTAACACCCTTTAAAATTTCTTTGCCATCGATTTGAACGTGAAGGTCTTCAATTTTTAGCGTCTGCATTGGTCATCGCATCCCCATAAATATCATTATTTTCTAATTATCATCAACTTACTTGGAACAAAATCTAAGACGAGATGACAAGAACCACAACACCATGTCACTGTTCCCCACCAGCAGGGTGTTGCAGTCCCCTAAAGATCACTATTTTGCTCCCAAAAGTTAGAAACTGTTGAGCCACTCATTTTCAAAGATTACGATCAGCTAATCTGCTCAATCCGCTGACCAAAAAAATCAGTGCACTAATTTATCCCAGATAACCACTTCATCCGAAGCAAGTGATTTTGGCACATCGATAATGCGCTGGTTAGCACTACCACGGAATTGAAGAGTGAGGTCCTTTTCTTCTTCTAAGAACCGACCATCCACTAAGATATCAATTAAAGACAATAATTCTAGCTTGTCATCGGTTTCTTTCATTAACTCATCCCAGGTATAACCGGTCCAAGACCAGATATCCTTTGTATGACCAAATTCCTGGCGAATCCGCTTGGCCAATTGGCTGCAGACTTGAGTGTTCAAGAAAGGTTCCCCACCCAATAGTGTCAAACCTTGAACATAATCCTTGGATAAATCTTCAATAATTTGGTCTTCGAGTGCCATTGAATAGGGCTGACCATAATGGAAGTTTTGTGCAACCACGTTATAACAGCCCGGACACATAAACTTGCAGCCAGAAACATATAAGGAACACCGCACACCCTCACCGTCAACAAAGTTAAAGGCTTTGTAGTCCGCAATAAATCCTTGACTAAGCTCTGCTGCGGTCCATTCTTTGGGCATCGGATTGTTTGGTTTTCTGGTAGCTTGCGACATCTGTAATCATCTCCTGTGTTAAATGCTTTGCTCGGGCTGCAATTTCAACGTGACGGCCATGAACCATTGGACGTTGTTGTGGGTTACCAAGGTAACCACAGGTCCGCTTGACCACATCACACAGCTGCGGATCATGGTTACCGCATTGTGGACAGGCAAATCCTTTGGCAGTAGCCTGAAAGTCACCCGAAAAACCACACTTGAAACACTTATCAATTGACGTATTAGTTCCTAAATAGCCAACATGGTCATAAGCCCAATCCCAAACAGCTTCTAAAGCTTGGGGATTTTGACGCAAATTTGGGTACTCGCAGTAGTGAATAAAGCCGCCAGCAGCGTACTTAGGAAAGGCTTCTTCAAAGCTGATTTTGTCAAAAGGCGTTGGGTGCTTACGGACATCATAGTGGAAACTATTCGTGTAGTATTCCTTTTCCGTGATGTCTTCAATCCTGCCAAACTTTTCAATATCAGCCTCACAGAAAGTATCCGTCAGCGATTCGGCTGGCGTGGAATAGAGACTATAATGGTAACCACTCTCCTTTTCCCATTCAACGCAGTAGTCATGCATTCGCTTAACAATTTCCTCGGCAAAGTCGTGCGCCTCTTGATTTCCTTCCCAGTTAGAACCATAAAAGGCAGCAACCGTCTCATACAGGCCGATATAACCCAACGAAACCGTAGCCCGACCATTCTTAAAGACTTCATCAACGCTATCAGTCTTCTTCAAGCGCTTGCCAAAAGCACCATACATGTACAAGAGTGGTGCATTTTCTGGCACGGCTTCCTTCGTTCGTTCAATTCGATAAGCCAAGGCCTGATGGGTCAAGGCAATCTTTTCATCAAAGATTTGCCAAAAAAGTTCCCGATTTTGCTTCGCAAAAAGTGAAATCCGAGGAAGGTTAACCGTGACAACACCCAGGTTCATGCGGCCGGAATTAACTTCCTGACCGGTTTCATCTTCCCAACCCTGTAAGAAGGACCGACAACCCATGGGCGTCTTAAAGGAGCCAGTAATGTCGATAATCTTGTCGTACATCAGCAAGTCAGGATACATCCGCTTCGTTGAACATTCGAGTGCCAATTGCTTGATATCATAATTGGGATCATTGGGATTAAGGTTCAAACCGCGCTTAACCGTAAAAGTCAGCTTAGGGAAGATTGCTGTGCGTCGTTCCTTACCAAGCCCCTTGATTCGAATTTGCAGGATGGCCGTTTGAATTGCTCGTTCAATCCAGTTTGTTCCTAAGCCAAAATTAATCGTTGTAAAGGGCGTTTGTCCTTGGGAAGAATACAAAGTATTGATTTCATACTCCAAAGCCTGCATGGCATCATAAATGTCTTTTTCGGTCTTTTTCTTGGCATACGCCGCTTGCTTTTCTTCCGTGACCCAATTTTTCGCATCGACTAAGTGCTTGTCATAATTTTTCTTGGCAAAGGGGGCCAACAATTGGTCAATTCGGTTAGCCGAGCAACCACCATATTGGGAGGAAGCAACATTGGCAATGATTTGTGACATCTGTGCCGTTGCCGTTTGAATGGAATTGGGTGAGTCAACCCAGGCATTACCAATTTTGTACCCGTTGTTCAAAAGGTTGTCAAAATCAATCAAGCAACAATTAGTAGCAGGGGTCACGGGCGAATAGTCCAAATCATGCCAGTGAATGTCACCACGCATGTGACCCTTGGCAACCATCTTTGGTAGCATTTGCATTCCTAATGCGCGACTAGCGGCACCAGCTTCCAAATCACGCTGGGTATTGAAGACCCGACTATCCTTATTCGCATTTTCATGAACAACGGATGCATCCTGATCGAATAATTTTTCAATTCGCTTTTGAACATTGGAAGCATCAGCGAACTTTTGTTTGTCTTTTTCCCAATATGTTTGATACTGGTTAACGGCCTCTTCTTCACCATACTTTTCTAAACAAGCATTCAAAAGCGTTCGAATTTCTGCAGTTGTGACTTTCTTGGTCTTGGCCAAAGTTTTGGTCAATTCTGCCATAATGGCTTGAGCAGTTTCGATCGATAAATTCAGGTGATCCAAGATAAAATCAATCTTATAAGCATAAAAGGCCATTGCTTCACCACTTTGCTTGATCACGGTTAGTTGTTTCAATTGATTCTTTTCGATTGTCTGTACCATTCTAAATTACTCCCTCCTGTTTTTTGTTTTTTGGGGTAACTCAAATACTACAACGATTTCGTTTTTTAGAACAGATGTTCGCTTGTGAAAAAAGTCCCTTCAAGTGCTCTTAGTCTTAGGGCACAAGGAGTTTAGAATGATAATTACTTTTTGTTTACAATCAGAAAAAATTAGCAACAAAAAAATAACTATTTGTTATTGAAATTCTTCACAAAACTTTTTTAACAATGAACCAATTCTGCGTATAATAGGAGAAAAAAGGACGGAACTATGTACACAGACGATTCACTGGTATTGCATACTGATGCATACCAAATCAATATGATTTACACCTATTGGAAAGACAAAATCGATCAAAAGCCAGTGGTCTTTGAAGCCTATTTCCGCAAGATGCCCTTTGACAACGGCTACGTTGTTTTCACTGGGTTGGAACGACTCGTTAAGGCGCTAACAAACCTTCACTTTACTGATGCTGATATTGATTACTTACGGTCTTTAAACCTCTATGAAGAGGGCTTTTTGCACTATTTAAAGGATTGGCGGTTAACGGCGACCATCCGCTCGGCTATCGAGGGCGAGGTCATGTTTAACCACGAACCATTAATCCAAGTCGATGGACCGTTAGTGGACGCCCAATTGTTAGAAACTCTCTTATTGAACATCATCAACTTCCAGACACTGATTTCAACTAAAGCAGCCCGAATCGCTTCAGTTACCGATGGTCAGCCCTTGCTTGAATTTGGAACCAGACGGGCCCAGGAACTTGATGCTGCTCTCTGGGGAACTCGAGCTGCTTATATTGGCGGTTTTGATGCCAGTTCAAACGTCAGGGCGGGCAAACTTTTCCAGATTCCAATCTCAGGGACGCATGCTCACGCTTTGATTCAGGCCTACCAAAGTGACTATGCAGGTTTTCTTGCCTATGCGAAGACCCACCATGATGTTGTTTTCTTGGTTGATACCTTTGACACCTTAAAATCAGGCGTGCCAAATGCCATCAAGGTGGCCAAGGAATTTGGCGACAAAATCAACTTCCAAGGAGTCCGGATTGATTCAGGTGATATGGCCTACCTATCAAAGAAGGTTCGGACAATGCTCGATGAAGCTGGCTTCCCCAATGCCAAAATTTACGCCTCCAATGACCTGGACGAAAATACCATCTTGAATTTGAAAAGTCAGGGGGCCAAGATTGATGTTTGGGGCATCGGTACGAAACTGATTACCGCCTACGACCAACCAGCCCTTGGTGCCGTTTACAAAATGGTCAACATCGATGGGCAAAACACCATTAAGTTGTCCAATAACGTCGAAAAAATTTCCACGCCCGGTAAAAAACAAATTTGGCGGATTACTGATAAGAAGGATGGCAAGTCAGAAGGTGATTATTTGACCTTCTTTGGCCAGGATCCAAATCAAGTCGAGACACTCCACATGTTTGATCCGAACCATCCCCTTCTTTCCAAAGAGGTCACTGATTTTCAGGCAACGCCTATTCTCCATGACATTTTCGTCAATGGAAAATTAGTCTACGACCTGCCTACTATCAAAGAAATTAAGGCCTACGCCAAAAACTCACTGGATAATCTGTGGGATGAGTACAAACGCATCTTAAATCCGGAAACCTACCCAGTTGATTTGGCACAGGACCTCTACGATGCCAAAAACGACTTAATTCAAACCATCCGTCAACAAATCAAGGAGATGAAAGCATGAGACCTCTTCAAGCCAAAATTATCGCCGAACTACACGTACAACCCGTGATCGATCCGCAGGCCGAAATAAGACGGTCGGTTGACTTCTTAAAGCAGTATTTGACCCATAGTGTCTATCAAGGATTGGTCATGGCCGTTTCTGGTGGGCAGGATTCAACATTGGCTGGTAAATTAGGCCAAATGGCCATTGACGAGCTAAGAGAAGAAACAAAAGAAGATTATCAATTCATCGCCATCCGCCAGCCTTACGGGCAGCAGCAAGATGAAGACGACGCAAAAGCAGCGCTTGCCTTCATCAATCCTGATCAGACGATTACAACCAATATCAAATCAGCGACCGATGCCATGGTGACATCTTTACGCGCGGCTGGTTTAGTCGTTGATGACTTAAGCCGGGGTTCAATTAAGCCCAAGATGCGTATGATTGCTCAGTATGCGGTTGCCAGAGAACACCAGGCAGTTGTGATTGGTACCGATCATGCGGCCGAAGCCATTGCCGGCTTTTTCACCAAGTACGGTGATGGTGGCACGGATATCAACCCCCTCTGGCGGTTAAATAAGCGCCAAGGACGGTCCTTGCTTGAAGCTCTTTCAGCTCCGACTCATTTGTATGAAAAGACACCAACAGCTGATTTAGAAGACGACCGGCCACAGCTACCAGACGAAGTTGCCCTAGGGGTTGCTTACAAGGCCATAGACGACTATTTGGAAGGCAAGCAGGTTGCAACTAGTGATGCCGAAAAAATTGAATCACTCTACTTAAATAGCCAGCAAAAGCGACATGAACCAATTACGATTTATGACACTTGGTTTTATTAATCATTAACAGCAAAAAAAGGACTCCAGATTCTACCACATGGTAAATTCTGAAGTCCTTTTATACTGTTTTTTTTCGGCAAAAAAAAAGCAAAACTTTTTCAAGTTTTGCTTTTCTTTGGAATCTCCCAAGGTCGCCTGATTAACTCAGTGCTCCCGCTCGGATTCGAACCGAGGACCTTGGGATTAAAAATCCCCTACTCTAACCAACTGAGTTACGGAAGCAATCCTGTGCCTTAGCACATTTATATATATTACCGAAGCAAGAGTAAAAAAGCAATACCTTTTAAAAAATATTTTTACTTTTTTTATTGCTCTTCATCCCCATCAGATAAGTCATCCAAGTCATCTGAACCGGCTAATTCCGTCAGGTTATCTTCGATGGCTTCGTCCTTTTCAGCATCGTCGTCATCTTCGGCATCATTGCCATCACCAGTCTTAGCATTGTGACCTTCAAGGTCATCAAAGTCATCGTCTTCTGGATCATCATCGTTATAGTCAATCACGTCGTCATCGGCTGATGCAGAATCAGCAAAGACGTTAACCTTCTTAGAGGCCTTCTTCTTCTTTGGCTTTTCTTCTTCATCATCAATTTCGTGAATTGATTCATCGATTGCATCGACTGGATACCATGAACGCAGAGCCCATTCGTTATTTCCCAAGGAAATAAACGAACCGTCAGTGTTCAAGTCCGTATAAAATTGTGACAATCGACTTTGGAACGCATCCGTATCGATTTCCAAAAAGTTTTGGATGGCCGTTACTAAATCAGTAAAGGCCATGGCCTTCTTTTCTTCTGCTAAAATGGCCGTAGCGATTTCCACCAAGGACATCTCTTCCTTGAGTTGACCGTTTTCTAAATTTGACATGGCTCTCGTCCTTTCGCGCTTCTAACTAGTTGAGTATACTGGATTTTGGCCCAAATTGCAAGGCAACCTGGTATTGACCAACCACTTGATCATTGGCAGACAAGGCATAGGCTAAATCTAAAGACCCGGCTAGCTGAACTTCATCAAAGGTAAAGTCAAGCTGGCTGGTATTGGTTGAAAGCAGCATCATGCCTGCCACTGTTTGATAGGGTTGGTGTTCAACCAAACCAGGTTGGAAGACCATCCGGGTCTTCGTCACGTTGTGGCGGCTGAGGCTGATTTGATTTTCGCTAAACTTAAAGACGACATTGGTCTCACCTTGATCGTCAATCTTTTCGGTGTAGGCCAGGTATACACTATCACCCTTGATGGTTAATACACCGGTTGTTTCAATTTCATACCGCTCGTCACCTGCATCTTGAAAGACCTGGTGACTAATTTTTACTTGTACTTCTTTTTGGCTCATTTGGCTAAAATTGCTCCTAATATTTTCACAAACAGCTAAAGTCTATTATAATAAGAAAAAGTACGAAGGGAAAGGTCAAATATGTCGGAAAAATTAGCACACGAAAAAGTTCTCCGCGATCCAATTCACAAATTCATTCACATCCAAGACCAATTAGTCTTAGACCTGATTAATACGCCTGAGTTTCAGCGACTCCGCAGGGTTGAACAACTTGGCGTCACTGCCTTTGTTTTCCACGGGGCCGTCCATGACCGTTTCGGCCATTCAGTCGGTGCCTACGAACTAGCTCGACGGATTACCGATTACTTTAACGAATACTATCGCAGCAAAACACCCGGTGACGGCCTTTGGAACCCAGAGGAACAGATGCTGACGGTCGTCGCCGCTCTCTTACATGACGTTGGCCACGGTGCCTTTTCACACACTTTTGAGCACCTTTTCCACACCAACCATGAACAGATGACCCAGGACATTATTACTGGCGACACCGAGATTAATCGGATTTTGCAGTCATACAGTCCTGATTTCCCCAACAAAGTCGCCTCAGTGATTGCCAAAACCTATGAAAACCCACAGATCGTCCAACTAATTTCCAGCCAATTAGACGTAGATCGAATGGACTACCTTCTCCGCGACGCCTATTACACCGGTGCAACTTACGGTGAGTTCGATATCGACCGGATAATGCGCACGATGAAGCCTTGCAAAACCGGCATTGTCTACGATATTGCTGGTATGCATGCTGTCGAAGACTACATCGTCTCCCGCTACCAGATGTATCTGCAAGTCTACTTCCACCCGGTTTCACGGGGGATGGAAGTTATCCTAGAACATCTCTTAGGGCGTGTCAAAGAGCTTCTTTCACAGGGACACAATACTGGCGATTTGGTTGGTCCTTTGCTGGCGCCTGTCTTTCAGCCCGACCATGATTTAACCATTGATGAGTACCTACGCCTTGATGACAACCTCTTTATGACGGCCATCAATGGTTGGCAGGACTATCCTGACCAAATCTTAGCAGACCTCTCATCTCGATTCTTAAACCGTCGGCCGTTCAAGTCCATCCAAATTAACGACCAGTCGGCACCCTATCTAGCTGAACTCGAGCAAATCGTTAAGGATGCCGGCTTCGACCCAGACTACTACACCGCTCAAAATGACGCCTATGACCTTCCTTACGATGATTATAAGCCAAGCGAGAAGAAGCCACGGACCCAAATCGAGCTTGTCTTAAGCGACGGTAGCCACCGTGAGTTATCACAACTCTCGGCCCTTGTTGCCTCCATTAAGGGGCGTGCTTCCTTGGACCAACGCTTCTTTTTCCCAAAGGAAATGCTCAACAATGGCCCAGACGACCTCTTCTCCCAGGTTCACCAAAATTTTCGCTCACTAATTAAAAATGATACATTCATCCCTGGTGAACATTAAAAAGCAATGACGGTGAAAAAATCGCTGTCTACCACAGATTTTCCACACAATCAAACCCATTTTATCTATGAATGGTCTGCTGGAAATCAAAAATCAAAGCAGATCATTGAGTGACCTGAGGACTGACACCCGCTATTCGATTGGTGACAGTCCTTTTTCTTTGCACTTAATCCATTTTGTCTTCTTGAGTAATCTGTTTGGCACCATCATCCGACCCTTGCTAAAGATAACCACTTGTAATTTTGTCTTTTTGATTACTTGGACCTAGTAAAACCCCGAAATTTTTTCTAAATTTCGGGGTTCATATCAAAGGGCAACACTTTTTATTTTATGCAAATTTGCTTGTGCTTAAAGGCTTACTTTTGTGCCAACAAGGCCAAAGCGCGGTCAACGTCAGCTGTCTGGTCGGCAATCGTCTTCACCCGGTTTTCAATCACCGCTTGGTCAATCACGATTTCACGAGCCAAACCTGGCTGACCCAACTTAGGCGTGAAAAAGTCCTTGAATTCGGCCAAGTTTTCCGCTGTCTTGAAAATCCGCGAAATCACCGTTACGTAAGATGAGAAGGACATGTCACCACCGAGGCGATCTTCCAACCAGTCCCAGTTATTCTTTGCCCAGTCCCAGGCCAAAGCTTGACCCTTGTCATTGCCCAAGATACCTTGGAACCAGCCACGGAGGTCTTGTGGCTTGATCACATCAGCATTCTGGTAGTTGGCAACCAAGGTTTCCAACTGACTTTCATCCTGGCTCGTTACCAAAGCGGCTTCCAAATCAGACTTCAAGGCCGCTTCCGCCGTCTTTTGGTAGTCCGTCAAGAATTGGTTGAACTTTTCTTGCGTGTTGAAATTTTGGATTTCGTTTTTCAAAATCACTGCCCGACCATTGGCAGGCAACTTCGTAACATCCCCACCAGTCTCTTCAAAGACTTGGTGAGCATGAGCCACCAAATCAGCATTTTTGGCAAAGAGGGCTGCTGACAGGACTTCAGCTCGTACCATTTCATCGTCAACACTTTCACCAGCACGTTTGTCAAAGCCAAGACGAATCAATTGTTGCTTTGAAAGGTCATTGACAAAGGTCTGCAAGTTCTTTTCCAAATCAGAACCATCTGTCGCAAAGGCTTTGACCTGAGCAATTACTTGATAAATCAGTGACTGAACCAATTCAGACGTTGAGTCTGCCAACTTTGGCAAGACCCAAAGCAAATCAGCAAAGGAGCCTTGACCAGCTTGGGCCAACAACAAGTTGTTTTGCAAGAATTGGGCTTGCGAAATGGCGTTGGCCGTTTCCAAATTTGCCACCTGTTCGGCCAAAAGTGTGTCATCGTATTGCACAATATAATGACCAGTATTGCCAACGTTCAATGTAAAGGCGCCATCACTTTCACGTTGCAGTGTTTCGTAATCACCTAAATCCATGGTTTCAGTCGTCAACAAATCTGGTGCCGAGACGGCAGAGGCAGCCAACGGTACCTGCCAAATCCGGCTATCGGCATTTGGCACAGCTGATTTGTCACCACCAATTGAGAATGGCTTTTGGCTAACCTTAACGCGACCATCTTCCACCTTGACAGAAACAACTGGATAACCTGGTTGTTCCAACCAAGAATGCATGATCGCACCAATGTTCTTGCCAGATGCTTCACCCAAGGCGGCCCAGAGGTCATCACCAGTCGCATTGCCGTACTTCTTCTTGGCAAAGTATTGCTTCAAACCATTGCGCAAGGCGTCGTCTCCAATCAAGGCACGGACCATGACCAACAAGTGCCCACCCTTGGCATAGACAATGGCGGGGTCAAAGAGTGCATCGATTTCTTCTGGATGATGTACCTCGACGTGAACGGGCTGAACACCCAAAATGGCATCACGGTGAAGCGCCTTTTGAACTTCAACAGCGTTGAAGGATTCCCAGATATGCCAGTCAGGTTCCAAGAAGTCTGTCGCTACGTATTCCATCATATTGGCAAAGGACTCATTCAGCCACAACTCATCCCACCACTTCATGGTCACCAAGTCACCAAACCATTGGTGAGCCAATTCATGAGCCACGATGGTCGCCACATATTGCTTGGTTGCCGTCGAAGAATTCTTTGGATCAACGAGCAAGCAAGCTTCACGATAAGTCACAACACCCCAGTTTTCCATGGCGCCAGCCGAAAAATCAGGCAAGGCCACTTGCCAAGAATGTGGCAATGGATACGGTGTCTGATAGAAGTCTTCGAAGAATTCGATTGACCGCTTTGCAATGTCAAGTGCAAAGTCCAAGTTATCAGCAGGGTGAGCCTTGGTAGCAAAAACCCCAATTTCAACACCAGAGTTCGTCTTGGTCTTTTTGCTTTGCAAGTCACCCAAGGCAAAGCCTAGGAGGTAGGTAGACATCTTGACTGTCTTGTCAAAATAATGCACGCCCTCTTCGACCTTTTGCTCTGGCATGTTTGAGATAACTGATTCCTCTGGCTTTTCATCAAACTTAATGGCCAAAGAGAACGTTGCCTTGGCTTCTGGTTCATCGATGCTTGGAAAAGCCTGGCGGGCAAAGTAAGTTTCAAATTGTGTGGAAACCAATTGCTTGGCTTGGCCATCAACATTGTAATAAGATGGATAAATTCCATTCATATTGTCCGTTAAGGGAGCATGGTAAGTAACCTCAACTTCAATTTCACCAGGTTGATCAGCCTTAAAAGTCACTTGATCTTGGTCATTGTCCATTGTAAAGTCAACCGCTTGACCGTTGACTTTTAATGTTTCCACCACTAAGTCGTGTTGATGTAATGCTAAATCAGTCGTCGTCACGTGACCCGTAATTGTCGTTTTTCCAACAATCAACTTATTTTCGCGTGAGATATCCAAAAACAAATCATAATGATTGGGTTGGAATGTTTCATAAAGACGTGGAATTGCAGCCATGAGGCACCTACCTTTTATTAAAAATTTATTAATATATAATTAACAACAATGCCATTATAACTAA
Organism: Fructobacillus sp. ESL1117; assembly: GCF_058508565.1. Taxonomy (NCBI): domain Bacteria; kingdom Bacillati; phylum Bacillota; class Bacilli; order Lactobacillales; family Lactobacillaceae; genus Fructobacillus; species Fructobacillus sp. ESL1117. Next base: position 735,653 of record NZ_CP196385.1, read on the forward strand.
AAAATGAGATAAAAGATAGTAAGCAAATGCGGAAAGGCGAACGCTTGCCTCATAATCTGGAAAGCCCTATAATTATTAAGAAGAAGACCTTTCAATGGTCAATCCATTTATGAGAAAGAGAAGCCCATGTCGATTTTATTGATTATCGCCTTGCTCGTGGGTGCCGTTGTTGCGGCTAACATTGTTCAACCCTTTGTCAAGCGTATTCCAGAAGCACTGATTTTAATTGTAATCGGTGCCCTTTTTTCCATCCTACCAACCTTTCACGGCTTTCAAATCAATTCCGAGTTCTTTTTATTCTTGATTATTGCTCCCATCATGTTTCAAGAGGGACAAAGCCACCCTTACAATACCATCCGCAAACACGCCAAGACCATTATCCAACTGTCAGTCGTATTGGCGCTTTTTACGATGGTCTTAGTTGCCTTAGTCAACGCCAACTTCCCCACTAAGTGGCCATTGGCCTTAACGATTGCTTTGGCAGCGATCGTTGTCCCAACGGATGCCGTGGCCGTTAAGTCAATGACCAAGGGCCTAACCATGCCTAAGGGATTAAATAAGTCACTTGAACTAGAGTCGCTTTTTAATGATGCAACCGGAATTGTTTTACTGGACCTAGCCCTTTCATTCTTTACTAAGGGGTCTTTGTCACCGATGACAGGTATCGGCTATTTTCTTTTTGTATCCTTAGGAGGCCTGTTAGTTGGCGCTATCCTTTCTTTATTAGTAGTTGGGTTACGGATGTATTTAAACTTCCACGCAACTTCTGCTCAGGCAACAACCATTCCCTTAAACCTCTTAACTCCCTTTGTTATTTATATTGTCGCTGAGCACCTTGGCACTTCCGGTATTTTAGCCGTCGTTGCGGCCGGCTTAGTGCATAACTGGGAACATTCAAAACTGCAGCTCATCGCCACCGAAAGTCAAATCGTGACCGCTACCATTTGGCAGACCACAACAACCGTTTTGAACGGGATCGTCTTTGTAATTTTAGGTCTAGCACTACCAGCCATTTTCAAAACGATGACCCACTTTGGCTGGATCGGCTCACTGATTTTGCTTGCCCTGGCTGCAGCCATCTACCTGGCGATGTTTTTAGGTCGCTTTCTTTGGGTGACACTCCAAAGTGATCAAAACCTAACCGAGTTCTTTGGTAAAAAACATACAAAAAACCGTCGAATTCGCGCCCGTCTCTTTGGCCTTTCTGGCGTCCACGGGGCCGTTACCTTGGCCTTGGCAATGTCATTACCAACCAAAATCAATGGTCGCCCCCTGCCTTTCTTAGATGAAATTCAAATTGTGGCCACCCTCGTGATTTTGCTTTCCCTTGCTGTTGCCAGCGTGTCTCTGCCCCTTTTGCTGAAACCAGAAACGGCAGAGTTTAGCCCGGAGGATCTCGATCGCGTCCGCAAGCAAATGATTGACACGGCCATTATTGCTGTCGAACAGTCCTCAGCAAAACACGCCATTAAAAAAGCGCTCAGTCAAACCTTGCAAACGCAAAAGTTTACCAATGGTCGTCGATTGGCTCAAGCTGATTTTACGACGGCCGTCCTGCCACTCATGAACGCTGTCTTCGATGAATTGAACGACTATTTGGATTCCGATCACGTTCAACAGAACTTTGCTGAGAACACGATTGCCATCTATTCTAAGATTATTCAACGTGGCCTGATTAACCCAGCTACCAAGCGGCATCCATTGATGCACTTGGTCCGTAAACTCCGACGGTTGCAAGGGGAACTCCGGTTCCACATAAAGACTCGTACCTTTACCCGTAAACAACGTGCTCGTTATCAGCAAGAGCACCTTAAAGCACGTCCCAAACAGCAACGAATGATGGCTAATTTCCGTGATAACCGTCACGCTGTTTGGGCCTTAAACGCTGATACCCAAAGTTATGCTGACCAGCTGCTCGCCAAGCACTTGGCAGAACAAATGATTGCTGGCCAAGAAACCGGCAATATCGACCAGGTCAGGACCCTCTTAGATCGCTTCTTTGATTTGGTTGCGCATGATTATCAACACGTTAATGTCACGGTGCCTGCCGAAGCTTACATTCACGCATTCGGACATGAATACCGTTTTGTCACTAGCGAATTGGAGAAAAAAGCAATTTCACCAGCCCTTGGTGACCAACTTTATCACGAAATTAACCAAGCCCAGACTCTCCAATTAATGGACTTCACTGCTAATTAAGACTAAGCATCGCACATAAAAAACCAGGCACTTTGCAATAAAGCAAAACGCCTGGTTTTTTTATTCTTCTAATTGCCCTACTTGGCCCTTAGCGCAATTTTTCGTAAATTGGTAGCAGCGTCTTTAGGGCATGAATCAAGGTTTCTGTTAGCTTCTCCTGGCCCATTAATGGCGAATCAGCCGGTACCTTCAAGCCAACCAAAATCTCAGCCGCCTTAACCTTTTCATAGCGATCCACCGCATTCGAATAGCTGGCCAATTCCTGATTTTCATTTACCATATGGTTTAATGATAGGCAATACTCTCTTGGTAGCTGAGTCACTTGGTCCACCACCGTCCGCAGCTTTGGCAAAATGTTAGCCAAATCCTTGGGCTTCATATTTTCCTCAACGGCCAGGTAAAGATACAAGTTATCCGCCCACAAACCCAACTCGAAATGGGGCATCATCTTATAGCCCCGCTTATTCGGGGCAAAGGCCACCCAAGTATTATCTGGTGCATTGGTCTTACGCATTTTATGCTTGGCGACGTGTGCATACCACTCCTGACCATCTTCTTTTAAAATTGGTAATGCCAAATCGGCAAAGTCCTCGAACTTCGGATCAATAATTGCGCGAATTTTATCCATCCGTCCATCCAAAGTTGGATCGGCAAAAACAAGAAAATCCTGTTGGTTAAACATTTTCTTTCTCCTTTTCCTGATCGTCCTTACTAAAGAACGGGAATTCCGTTAACCATGTCATTAGAATAAAGCCCACGACCAAAATCGTTGCCAAAAGGTCCAACCAAATCAAGAAAACAGCAATCGACGCCAAGGACTGGTAAACACCGGATCGATGGAACTGGATATCAGCAAACCAAACAAAAACGCGGTTTAAGAGCATTAATAACGATAGATCAATCAATGTCCCCACTATCACTGCTAAAAAGGACGGACGGGCAGCCTTTACCGGTAAGCGGTAGTTTACCCAAATCAAAAAAATCCACAAGCCAATAATGACCAGCCAGCGAGTTGGTGAGGCAATCACAATCCCGGTCCAATGGTTAATCAGCAATGCCGTAATATTCCCAATCAAAATGATGGCGGCAACGGTTACCAACATGACGATTAACCATAGAAAGGCCCAAAGTCTTGAAAGAATTGGTAACCCCACTTCTTCCTTATCAGCAATTTTGTTGAAGGTACTGCGCAAAACGGCCAAAACTTGTGATAGCGACCAAGCAATAAAAATTAGTGAAAAAGAAAGATAAGATTTTGTATTAGTATGGGCAACCGAATTCACAATTGGTGTTAAAAAGTTAGCAATCGAAGAAGGCAACATCTGTGCCAAAACAACCACTACATGCTCTGTTTTCAAATTCAATGCCGCAATTGTCAACACGAACATGATCAACAGTGGAATCAGTGTCAAAACCACATAGTAGGCAAAAGTTGGCCCAACTAACGTTAACTGTGCACGGGTAAAATAAGTCACTAGAGCATCAGCCCGAAAACGGTGGTCCAGATAAGCCCAGATTTTTTTTAAACGTTTTTTCATAAATCCTATTATGCCATAATTACAAGCAAAAAGACCTCACAGTTTGAGGTCTTTTTAAGTTGAAAAAAGCTAATTTTAAAGTTAAACAGATGGAATTTGACCCAAAGCAGTCTGGGCTGCCAAGTTTAAGACAGACCATTGACGGTCATAACCAGGCTGGAAGAAGAAGTCGGCTTCGGCCAAGTCTTCCAAGGTCATCTTGCCCTTAATTGCTAAGGCAATCGTGTTCGCATGGGCGGTAACTTCGGCCTTTGACAAGACCTGGCCACCCAAAATCGCATGCGTCTTAGGGTTGAAAATCAGCTTAACACTAATTTCTGGGTTCCCTTCCTTGACGAATTCAGGTCGGATGGTCGCTTCATACAATGAGGAAGCAATTTCTAAGTTCATCTTAGCGGCATTATTGGCGTTCACACCGGTTGTTGCCAGGTTGTAATCAAAGACTGGCAAAGCGGATGAACCATTAACACCAGCAAATGAACGAGCAGGCTTATCCATCGTCATCGTTTCGATTACATAGCGTGCTTCGCGACGAGCAGTTGAAGCCAAAGCAATCGGTGCTGGCTGGCCAGCTGGAGCAAAGAGTGGCAAGATTGCATCACCAATCGCGTAGACATCCTCGGCAGATGTTCGCAAGTATGGATCCGTCTTAATCCAACCACGTTGGTCTAAGTCGATTGTTCCTTGCAAGTACTTCGTATTTGGCTTCACCCCAGCCGCAACAATTGCCAAATCAGCATCAAACACTTGACCGGCATCGTCCTTGACCTTGGCCAACGTACCATCACCCTCAAAAGCAGCAACCGTATGACCGAGGTGCAAGTTCACTCCATTCTTTTCCAATTCAACCCGGACCTTTTCAGCTAATTCAGCATCAAGGTAATTCCCCAATGGGCGGTCAATCAAGTCAATGACTGTGACCTGCTTGCCTGCCTTCGCAAAGACTTCAGCAGCTTCGATTCCAATGTAACCAGTTCCAACGACAACAACGGAAGAAACAGCATCATCGTGCAACTTATCGTAAATCTTAGTTGCCCAATCACGACCACGCATCAGATAAACATTATCCAAATCAGCACCAGGTACTGGGATTGTCGCTGGCATTACACCAGAAGACAAAATCAACTTATCATATGAGTCTTCCAAAACTTCACCGGTCGCCCAGTTCTTAACGGTTACCTTCTTAGCATCCGTATCAATCCCAGTCACTTCATGTTGCGTCAAAACTTTGCCACCAAACTTTTCCAAATCAGCCGGCTTAAAGTTGCGAACATCATCACGGTTTGTCACCTTGTCTTCTAAGAATAATTCCATTCCACAAGACATAAAGGACACAAAGTCGCCTGCTTCATAAACAGTAACTTGTGCATCTGGGTACCTAGTTAAAGCTTCATGTGCGGCTTCATGACCACCATGAGAGGCACCAACAACAACAACTTTCATTTTCATCCTCCGTTAAAATAACATCAATTTGCTATAACAAAACTTCACATACATTATAAAATTTTTTCAGCGTGAAGCCAAGACTTTTTTAAAAAATTTCAGTTAGACCATTTTTAGGACCCCTTGTTTTAAAATAGCTGACCAATGCTAAAGTGAATCACAATCGTTAAAAGCCCAATCCAAATATTTCTGATAATCGCTCGTTTCACCATTCCCTTCGATAAGAGAGCCGAAATAAGACCGGTCAAAGAAACCGCCATTACCGTTGCCAAAATTGCTGCAATATATTGATACTTCATTGGTGATAAGAGTAACGCCAGCAATGGTAAGGCACCACCAAGAGCTGCCGAGAATGTTGAAGCAAAAGAGGCCTCAATTGGTGAAACGTAATGACCAAGGGTCATATCATATTTAACGGATAAAATCGTTTCTAATGGTTTTTGTGCTAACAATTCAATCGCAATGGCCTTGGCTGTTACGGTTGTCACACCCCGGTCTTCATAATAGGCTTGAACTATTGTCAACTGTTCATCAAAGTCTTCTTTTAGCGCCACACGTTCACGATCAACGGCAACCCGCTCACTATCAGACTGCGAGGAAACGGCTGCAAACTCACCCGATCCCATTGATAAGGCACAGGCCAGTAAGTCCGACAAGGCGGCAATGACGATGACCAGCCGGTTGGTTGTCGCTGCCGCAACTGAGAAAACAACCCCAACAACGGTTAAGATGCCGTCGTTTGAACCGAGGATTCCGGCTCGAATCGCATTTAGCCGCTCTTCCATGGTTTGACCGTTCTTTTTTTTCTCAAAACGATCAGTAACTCTACTGCAAACATTTTTCATCTTTTTCTCCTCCATTAGCGAAAGAGTGAACCGATTGCTAACGTCACAGCCATCGTTAATATTCCCGCGACAAGGTTCCTTAGGGCGCCTCGCAAGCGGTTAGCACCATTAATCACGGCAGCTAAATAACCCGTAATTAATAATGCCACTAAGACTGCTAAAAAGGTCGCTGCAATCCGCCACTCTGGTTTTGCTAAGCCCATCAATGTCATTGGAAAGGCTGCTCCGGTTGGGAAGGCGAAAAAAGAGACGATAGCAGCACCACCCGCAGAAACCTTGGAATTTAACGAAAAGCCAAAGCGTTCACGCACCATTGTTTCTAAAGGATCCTTTGCCATCATTTCTTTTGTCGCCTGCAAAGCCATCTGAGCTGAAATGCCATCAGCTTGATACTTGTCTTTGACAAAATTAAATTCTTTGTCGTAATCTTGGTCTAAAATCTTCGATTCTTCTTTTCGAGCCCGATCCTGAGCATCCCTGGACGATTCAACCGAGACATACTCCCCCATCGCCATCGAGACCATACCGGCTAGCGTTCCGGCAAAACCAGATAGCATTACGGCCGTTAAGCTCTGGCCCGCACCGGCAACACCAATAATGATCCCGGCAACCGATAAAATCCCATCATTGCCTCCCATGACGCCCGCACGAACCAAGTTGTTTTGGGCCATTAATGATTTCTTTTTCATTCTCAATAATCCTCCTTAATTAAGAATGGTTCTAATATAGTTTATCAGCTCCGTTTTCGTTTGTCAAGCATATCTATCAGTTCAAATAAGTATCTTTTCTAAGTCATTAATGTCCACTTTATTCTTATTTATATAATTAGTTAAGAATAATTCTGGCAAATAACTACAAATTTTAAAATATTTGACAAGAAGTCTTTGAATTGTTCTAAGCACATGTTATAATCGTAATGTATTCGATACATTAGGAGGGGAAAATATGCTTGATCAGCTGAAATCCGTTTTACAAGAACACAAACTTAAGGCAACTAATCAACGGTTGACCTTACTAGAGTACATGATGAGTCACGATACCCACCCTACGGCGGAAATGATTCATAATGATTTACCAGATATTTCTCTAGCAACTGTTTATAATACTTTAGAGAAATTTGTTAATGCTAAATTAGTCGTCGTGATTGAGGGAATTTCAGATGGTAAGCGTCACTATGATGCCGCTTCTCATCCCCATTATCACGTCATTAATACGCAGACTAACGAGATTATCGATGCAGCTAACTTTGACCCTGCGCCCTTGATCAAGGCTGCCCAAGCTGCAACCGGTTTAAAAATTACTGAGTATCGAATTGACTTGTATGGCGTCAAACCAAATGTAAACGACTAATTAACAATTGCAACACAAAAAACCAGTACTGAAAAATTTCAGTACTGGTTTTTTTGATGCCGCTTGTCTTTTAAGTCATTTTAACTTGGCTTATTCATGACAGTATCCCAGAAGGCATTAATAATTTCCTTTGAGATACGACCATTCGTTCCATCCAGATAGGAATTCAATCCTGGAATAGCCAAAGACATAGCAAATGGTTGACCAGGAACATAAGCCACCATTGATTCAGTATAAGTTGAATGACCATTGGTCGTTGTTTCAGCAGTTCCGGTCTTAGCATAGACCTCTGGCGACAAGCCATGCAAACTAGAGCCCGTGTTATGCGGATCCGAACCGTTGGCCACTCGGTACATTCCATTCTTAATGACGTTCCACTGGTCAGTCGTCAAAGAAACTTGACCTTGAAGTTGTGGCTGCGCCGTCCAAACGGTCTTTTGGTTCTTACCCGAAACATCACTTTGCAAGACCGAGCCAACCAAGTGTGGCTGAACTAAGTAGCCACCATTGGCGATGACCGAAACGTAACGGGCCAATTGCATTGTCGTGTAGGAATCGTACTGCCCGAATGATTCGTACAAATATTTTCCAATATTAGCACCACTTGTCGGTCCACGATAACCGGCTGTTTCGCCATCAATATCAATCCCAGTCTTTGTCCCTAAGCCAAACTGTGCCAAACCATTGCGCAACGTTTGGAAAGCATCCGAACGAAGCTTCAACTGTTCACCGGGAGAATAAGTCTGGCCACCAATTTTCATTCCTAATTGAACGAAATAGGTGTTCGAAGACCGCTCCAAGGCCGTTGGTGCATCAACGGCAACCGGACTACCGCCCTGGTTCCAGTACGAAGTAATGTTTGGCGTTCCTTGAATCTTAATCGCCTGATCATACATCGTATTGTTTGTTGGTGTGACCACACCCTTTTGGAAACCAGTGGCTAGAATGGCTGGCTTCACAACAGACCCCATGACGATGGCAGCATTAATGTTTCCTAACGGATTAGCCGTCTTCGTTCCAGTTTTACTATCACGACTAACCCCACCCATGGCATAAATTGCGCCAGTATAGGGATTAATAACAGTCGCATAAGCCCCCTGCACATCACCACCAGGTAAATTATCTTCCAAAATTTGTTGTACTTTCTTTTGAAAGGCAGAGTTAATCGTCAACTTCAAAGAGTCACCAGCCTGCCCCTCGTACTTAATATCAGAACTCTTGACACCATTCATCGTCGAAATGACCGTTTGCGACGGTGAGCCCTTCAATAACGATTCATACTGCTTCTCAAGAGCAAAGCTACCAACTGGTTCATTTTGTGAATAACCCTGTGCCAATAGTATGTGCAACCTGTCTTCCGGCAAACCAGTCGATTCATTGGTTACCGTACCAACCATTGGTTCGAAATCATTACCTTCAGGATAATCACGAGAGAAAGACTCACCAATCTTGATACCAGGCATATCGGACAACCGTTCGCCAATTTCAGCCTGAGCCTTATCAGAAACACCTGATTCTTGGATATAAGTTGTCGATAGCGCATAGGCTCCTGACATCTTTTGGAAAATCATTGCCTGATTGGCATCAATATCCTTGTCCAGATTATGATTCATCACGTACTGAGCTTGGTAAGTACTTAATTGAGTAGACGACCAACTATCAGCAGTCTTCCCATATTGCTTTTGTAACTTCGTTTGAATCTTTGTCGCTTGTGTTGGGTTTGTCGCGAGGTAGTAATCAGCCTTCGCCCGGTCACTTAAACGACTAGTATCGATTGAAATATACTTTGATAGCGTCTTGGCAATCTTAGCAATCTGGGTCGAAGTCGTTAATTTACCTCTCGTATAGGTAATAGCTGCCTCGGGTTTATTGCCGGTAATGACCTTTCCGGTACTATCATATATCAGGCCACGCTGAGCACTGCCTAATTCAACTGTTTCATCAGACTTGCTCACCTCTGTTTCAAAGGCTGGCCCCTGTTTGATTGTCAAAAAGGCCAATTGAATAATCAATGCCAATGTTAAAGCAATGACGACGCCTAAAAGTAACTTTAGCCGGGACGGCAAGTTTGCTCGAGCATCATTTTTATCACGGTCTTCAAGGTAAGGATTGCGCTTCATTTGAATTCTTTCCATTTATGTTCATTATGATTCTCTCTACTTTACCATAAAAAGCGAATTTATCGCTAAATTTCAACCGAATTTTGTTATTCTAGAGGCATGAATAATTACAGACAAATCGCTCAAAAATACCTTTTTTCTCCAGTCACACTTTCTTTTCTGATTCCAGTTATTTTAATGACTGCTTATTTTGCTGGTCGCGGGATGACCCCCTTTGGTTCATCAACCATTTTAACGGTTGATTTAGGCCAGCAATACCTGGATTACTTTATTCAGTTTAAGCATACACTTCTATCTGACCCATCTGCCTTTTTTTATTCCTTTTCATCCGGAATTGGTGGTGACATGGTTGGTGAGTGGTCTTATTATTTAATGTCACCATTTAACCTACTCTTCTTACTCGCCTCAACGAAGACCATGCCGATTTGGATTCTAGTCGTTACCGTTTTAAAAATTGGTTTGGCCGGCTTTTCCATGGCGCTTTTAATTAAGAAGATGAATTGGTTATCGGGCTACTGGATTCTGATTTTCGCCATTAATTACCCGCTCTCAGCCTGGTTTATCGCTAACGATTTAAACTTGCTGTGGCTGGATACCGCTGCCATTTTCCCTTTGCTGATTCTTTCATTGGAACGACTTCTGGCTCACCATGGTTCTGGAGCCTTTTTAGCAATGTTGGTGGCAACGATTATCACCAACTATTACATTGCTTGGATGGTGGGGCTCTTCTTATTTCTTTACGTGCCCTTTCGCCTCCTTGATAGTCAAAACAAAAATCGGCTAAAAATCATTTTCACATTGGTAAAATCAGGACTCTTAAGCATTTTGTTAACCGCTTGGCTCTGGCTACCAACCTATGCCCAACTAAAGATGGGGAAAACGACCCACAATTCCACCTGGTTATTCAAATTTGATAATAACCCGCTCTTATTATTTCTGAAGTTAATGCCGGGGTCCTTTGATTTTGATCAAATGCAAACCGGTCAAGCTAATTTTTTAGTAGCACCATTAATTTTAATTGCCCTCTGGGCCTTTTTTGCTAGCAAGAAGGTTTTACTTCGCGAGAAATTGATGGCCGGCCTCATCTTAGTGATTTTAATTTTGGCAACGACCTTTGCGCCATTGATCTTACTTTTCCATGGCGGACAGTACCCCGTTTGGTATCCAGCTCGGTTCTCTTTTTTAATTTCTTTCTTTTTAATTGTCTTAGCTGCCAAGGGTTTTCAACCAACTTGGCAGCCCGGCCTGCTCGCCCGTACTTTTTACCTTGTGGCTGTTTTAGCGCTGACAATTTGGGGATCTAGCCAGTTGCTGAAAGTTTCTTACCTAGATAAAAACGCCCTTCTCGGCTTTCTCTGCGGTTATCTTTTAACAATCCTAATTTTAATTGTGCTAGACGACGATAAGCAAGTGAAGATGTTACTCCTATTGATTGTGACCACGGGTTACCTGATTTTCAATGCCGGTAAAACGTTAAACAATCTTTCCTATCTAACAAAGGCCACCTATGAGGCTGGTGTCACTCGACTCACAGCGGTTTCCAAGGCAGCCACTCAACACGATAATTCTTGGTATCGCATTAGCCAGGGCCTCAGTCGGACCAATAACGATGGCTTTTCGGCTAATTTTAAGGCCGGCAGCCATTTTTCATCCCTGCTCCCTGCCACTACAGGTAAGTTTTACCAAAACATCGGCCAAATCGAAGGCGATTCAAAAATTTCCTATGTTAATGGAACGACCATCACAGATTCCCTGCTAGCCTTTAAATACTTCATCAAAACAACTGGCCACCTAAATACTAGTGCTGCTTATTTGAAGCAAAGCAATCGGCCCGACTACGATCAACAAAAAACCGTTGCCAATGGCAAGAATTGGGCGCTAAAAGAGAATCCAACAGCTCTCAGCCTCGCCTATGCAGCTTCAAATCAAGCCTTGACTACCCCACTATCCCTACGTTATCCCCTAGTCAACCAAGCCAACCTCCTCGCCAATCTTGCCGGTCAATCAAAGCAGCAATTACTATACCGAGAGCCTTTCCGAGTACTCAAAACTGAAAACCTAACAACGACAGCAGATTTGACCGGTGGGACAATTCAAAAGGTCAATAAAGATCAGAAAGCCGTCTTAACCTTAGCTTACACACCAACAACTAATGATTCTTACTATCTTAATATTGGTGGTGCAATCAACCTCGATTCAGTCGACCTCCGACTAAATGGTGAACTTCTGACCCAGTCAAGTTCATATGACCATACTGTGGCCTTGAATCTCAATACCAACAAGCAGGGCCAGACTCAAATCTTAACGATTACCTTAAATGCTGGCGCCGATTCGCGTTACCTTGACGACTTTGCCATCTACTACTTCGATCAGCAAGCCGTTAACCAGGATCTAGCAAAACTAAAGCAGCACTCACTGACCATTAAAAAAGCCAACTCACGCAAAATTAGTGGTACGATTGTCACAACAGCCGACCAGCCCTTAATTATGACTAGTATTCCAGCTGCCTCGGGTTGGCAGGCCAAGGTTGATGGCAAGGTGGTCAAAACAAAGACGGTGCTCCAAGGTCTGATTGCGATCCCAACAAGCCCTGGTAAACATCGTTTGACCTTAAGCTATACACCACCGCTGCTAGTTCCCGGTCTCTTTTTATCAATCCTAACAGCCCTCTTAATCGCTGCCGCTGCATCCTTTAAAAAGAATCGACGAGAAACCTTGCGCCGAGGCTAGGACCGTGATATATTCAACGTGCTGTATTTTTTGTGCTACATGGCACTGAAAGGAAGAGAACCATGGCGGAAGAAAAAAAATTCCCAATGACGGCCGCAGGTCGTGACAAATTGCAAGCGGAGCTTGACGACTTAATCACCAAGCAACGTCCAGAAATTACTAACCGCATTCAAATCGCACGTTCCTACGGCGACTTGTCTGAAAACTCTGAATACCAATCAGCGAAGGACGAACAAGCCTTTGTTGAAGGACGGATTGTTACTGTTCGCAAGATGATTGAAAACGCTGAAATCATTTCAGCTGACAACTCTGACAGCGATGAAGTAACGTTGGGTAAGGAAGTAACCTTCAAGGAACTGCCAGATGAAGATCCCGAAACCTATACCATCGTTGGTTCTGTTGAAGCAGACCCAATGGCTGGTAAAATTTCAAATGAATCACCAATGGCTGCTGCCTTGCTTGGCAAGCATAAGGGCGACACTGTCAAGGTGCCGTTACCTAACAACGTTGAAATTCAAGTTGAAATCTTGTCTGTTAAGGCAAAGCAAGACTAAGTCAAAAAACCACTCAATTTGCTTTGAGTGGTTTTTTCTAATATTAAGGTAAAATCAGCAAAGTAAAAGGCAGGCCCTTCCCTTCTTGGAAGCGCCTGCCTTTTTGATTTATATTATGTTGCTGATGGTAATCAATTAATGAATTATGAAAAGGAGTGAATGTTACCAATCAAGATGGCACCAACCAACACCAAGAGCGTTCCGGCAATGATAAACTTCATTTGAGTAGAAGTCTTCTTTTCATGCAGGATGTAGATACCACCAAAGGTACCAACTACGATACTCAACTGTGACAAAGCAGTGGCAATTGTTTGACCAACGGCTGGGTTAGCAGATGAAACGAACATGAAGATATTTCCAAAGGCCCAAACCAAACCAGTTAGCAAGTTCTTCCAAGTTGGCTTTGAGAACATTTGCTTTCCTTCGCGGAAAACAAAGAGCACGATAATCAGTGAACCAATAACCTGACCAATGGCCTGAGGACCAACGATCGCCGTCATATAATTCAAGCCATGGCCAGCAGACTTAATATCTTCTGAGATATAACCAATCTTTGACAAAAAGTTAGGCAAAACGAAGTAAAGCATGAAGCCCGCAGTTGACATGACTAAGTAGAAGATTCCCTTAGCATCGATTTTTGAAGGCGTTGCTGCAGTCTTATCTGGCTTTGAAATAAAGGTCGCACCAGTCACAACTAGGGCAATCGAGATAACCCCGACAATCCACATAGCTGCGTTCTCCCACTCGCCCAAGAGAGTGGCAGCCAATAAGGCGTTCATGATAATTTGGCCGGCTGTTGACAAAGGCATTCCTAATGAAACACCCATTTCTTTGAAGAGCAAAAACTGGAAAACCATTCCCATGGCCCAAACCAATCCTGATAAAATACCAACAACCCAAATTTCAGAACCAAGGTAGAAGCCATGTGGCAATACAAAACCGAAGAGTGTCAGCATTCCGAAAATCAATGCTCCGATTGACATTCCAAAAGTTTGTTGTGAGGCTGATCCGCCCATCTTTGTTGATACAAGCCCAACTGAACCCCAGAATAAAGCTGGGAGCAAGGCAATTAAAATTGCAAAGTTCATAATGTTTAAGTTCCTTTCACTTATCTTACAAGCTATATTCTACACGAATGTAAACGGTTACACAACTTTTTTTACAAAAAAATTTCAAAAAATAATAAAAAGCCTGACAAAGCAGGCTTTCAAAGGTTAATTTTTATCGTACTGAGCTAAGTTCCAATTTTCAATAATTTGGATAATCAGCTTTGGATAACTAGGGTCTGTAGCATAACCATCAGTTGACAATGCTTGAGCAGCATCCTTGTAATTTTTAGCGGCCAAAACATCAGCAAACTGGTTAGCATTCCAAGTATTGCCATTGGCGATTGTCTTAGCGTGCGCTTTCATCGAATCTTGATAAGAATCATAAACTGCAAAGCGAGCATTCTTCGTCACCGTTTGACCGTTTTCAACTTCTTGAGTCTGCAAAACGACTGATTTACCAGCCGTAGTATCATCCGTCTTCACACCATAATAATTATTATACTTTGATGACAACGCAGAATCGTCCCAGTTTGATTCATGGATGGCCTGAGCGATTGAAATTGATGCCAAGATCCCATACTGGGATTGCAGATTCTGGCTGTATGGCGCAATCTTTTTAATAAAGGCTAAACGACGATCAAATTCTTTCTTACCACCATTTTCTGCCAGTAAAATAGCAGTTGATGCTGGAATTTTATTGGCCTTCAACTGGGCATAGTACGGCTTTAAGGTCTTATTCGTCTGTTTCAACATGGTCATGACCAAGTCTTTAGCCGACTTTTCTTTCTTGAAACGATAGATTCCTGGGTAAACGAAATCATACAAAGTTTGGTCACTCTTGGCGTTTAAGAATAACTGTGGATATTCCTTCTTAGCCTGCGCCATCAAATCACTATCACTATAGGCAGCCAATAAATCAGACTTTGATACACCAGCGGCATCAGCAATCGTTTGTGCTGTCTGATCTGCTGTCTTCGTATTTGAAATAAAGGTATAGTCAGAAGACAAGACCGGTTCAGCTCCAGAACCCTCTGTTAATTCTTGATAAATCTCAGCGATATCTTGAACCTGTGACAACGGATAAGTGCCACCCGCAATATTCTTAGCCCCATACTTATTTGCATAACTAACAAAGTAGTGACTGTTGCGGATAATCCCCTCTTTTTGTAACTGGGCACCGATTTGCTTGACGCTCGCCTTATCCTTGACTGTCACCATTGTTACCGTGGTGTCATTTGGATTCTTAGCCTGATATCCTTGGCGATTGAACCAGAAGACCCCACCTGCTGCCAATAGCAAAACGAATAGGATCATGATAATTCGGAACCGCCAACTATGTTTTTTTGTTTTCTTTGACGATTGCCGACGTTTTTCAAATTCCATTTGTAATGTTTCCAATCTTCAATCTTATTTCGCCTGGTCAACTCGATTTGTACGGGAATTTAACCAGTAACTCTTAGTATACTCCCCTTGCTAAGAAAATATAATAAAAAACATAATGAGTGCGATAACGCTGTACTCATTATGTTTTCTTTTGGCTAAGTCATTATACAATTAGGCCATCAATTCTTGCACATCACGAGCAATCATCAACTCTTCATCAGTTGGCACAACCAGTGTCTTAATCTTTGCATCGGCAGCTGAAACATCAGCCTCTTCACGGCAACCAGTGTTCTTATCCTGGTCAATCTTAATACCAAAGTACCCTAGACGGTCAACAATTTCTTCTCGAACCCAATCAGCATTTTCACCAATTCCGGCAGTAAAGACCAGGGCATCAGCACCACCCATTTCAGCAATGTACTGACCAATGTAGCGAACAACACGGTCAACAAAGATTTTAATGGCCAAGTCAGCCTGTTCATTATCCTTACGAGCAGCCAAAAGGTCACGCATGTCACTTGAGACCTGTGAAATCCCTTGCAACCCTGACTTTTTGTTCAAAATGGTCAACATTTCTTCATTTGACAAGTTTTCCTTGGTTTGAATAAAGTTCACCAAAGAAGCGTCCACATCACCTGAACGAGTCGCCATCGTCACGCCTGCCAATGGTGTGAAGCCCATTGATGTATCAAATGACTTACCACCCTTAACAGCCGTGATTGAAGCGCCGGCCCCAAGGTGCAAGGTAATCAACTTCAAGTCCTTCAAATCCTTACCTAAGATATCAGCAGCGCGGCCAGCAACGTAGCGGTGTGAAGTTCCATGAGCACCATACTTACGTGCACCATACTTTTCATAGTATTCATAAGGCAATGAATAAAGGTAGTTGACCTTTGGCATTGTCTGATGGAAAGAAGTATCAAAGACGGCAACAGAAGTTGCGTTTGGCAATAACTTTTGGAAGGCACGAATTCCCAATGCATTTGCTGGGTTGTGCAATGGTGCATAATCAGCCAATTCATCAATTTTAGCTAAGACATCATCGTTAACCAAAACAGACTTATCAAAGTATTCACCACCAGCAACAACGCGATGACCAACACCAACGATTTCGTTAAAGTCTTGAATAATATCCAACTCTGATAACTTTTCAAGCATCAAGTTAATGGCAACTTGGTGATCCTTGATGGCAGTAACAGTCTTAAACTTAGCCTTGTCACCAGATACCTCAACGTCATCATTTTTAGCCGCTTGATCATTGGCTGCAAACTTGATCGTTACAATGGCGTCATCCATTCCAATTCGTTCAATTAACCCTTGGGCGATTACTTGCTCTTGTGGCATCTCTAAGAGCTGAAACTTCAATGAAGAACTACCGGCATTCACTGCCATAATCTTTGCCATGAAAAAAATCCACCTATCTTTATTTTTTAATTCATTTCTAACTTACTTTAGTTTACCCCAGGCTCGGATATCTTGCAAAAATTCTTGCAAGGCCTTTTGGTCCTTAACAGAGGGATACTGTCCCATCAAAACTTCTTGCTTTGGCAGCGCATTTTTCTTCCGCAAAACCAAGAAAGCTTTCGCCTGTTCCTGATTTTGAAAATACTCAGCTGGCAGTGTTAAAAAGGCCTTTAATTGAGCCTTTTTTGAGAATAATTTCAAGATAGACTCATGCCGTGACCCTGTTAATAAATCATTTGGCACAATGAGATAAATCCAGCCATCATCCTTCACTAAGTCTAATGATTTTTCAATCATCAAATAGTGAGCATAAGATTTCCCATCTTGTTCCGAAAAGGCTGTGACAAAACTTTCCGGCGCCGCTTGCGGGTAGTAACCGATTGGTAAGTCACCAATTACAACATCAGCTGGTGCGATTTTCTCTTTTGCCAAGCTAATAACATCCCCAAAAAGCAGTGTTGGATCTTCTTGCAGTGCGGTCGCTAATTCACTGGCCAAAGCAAGCTGACTCTCATCGTTATCAATGCCGGTTGAGTCGGTAGCCGAAAGGCCATGGCGACTAAAGCTTTCAACGATTGTCCATAGCAGGTTGCCGGTGCCAACGACCATGTCCGTGATACTCGTTTGTTCATTAGGGTTAGCTGTTTGGTAAATCAGCTCGCCCAAGAGATAACCAATCCCATCTGGGGTTAACTGAAGGTTAGCTGGTAACTTATCCTCTCGATCAGCTTTCAGAACCAAAAGTTGCAAGATGTTCCGTCGGTCGCTAAAAGGCAAGCTTGTCCAGTCAACTTCCTCTAACGACTGTAATGCCTTTTTAGAATCAGCAGCTAATTGGTCATGGTCGGAGCTAAGAATTTCTTTTTTATTCAGCCTCTCTAAAGCCATTACAAGGGCTACTCGATTGGTAGTTTTTTCTTGATCTTTCACCGTCATGACGGCTCGATCAATTTTTTCAAAATATGCAGGAATTTGTCGATTTATCATGGTCTTATTCTAGCCCTTTTTGCTGGTCTAGACAAGGCTAAGGGGTTAAAAGTGGCCGATAGTAATCCTGATTTTTCGAAGTAATTTTAATCTGCCTTTTCTCCGGCTCAATTACCCAAGAATCACCCTGAATTTGGCCAAATTGTTGGTTATCTTGGCAAAACAATCGTGATGCTTCAATTTGTTTCGTATCGATAGTCGTTATTTTCAGCAGCAATAATTGCGTATGCAGCTTTTGGTGAAAAATTTTTGTTTGTAAAAAAAACATCAAGCCAATGAGTGTCAATGTCAAAATGGTGGGTAACAATAAGTAAGCCGGCTGACGGTTTCGATGCTGGCGTTGTCGGTTATTGACCATCTTTTCCCTCTCTACTTACAATAGTCTGCTTGGTCTTGGGTAAAAAGAGGATTCCGCTCGCTTTCTTGTGTCCCTGAGACAAAACAGTCAAACGCTGGTAGGTTCCAAAATTTTCAACCCGTAAATCGTCAATTCCTCGTAATAAAAATACGCGACCGTTATGTGGCCCATCCAAAACTAAATAATTCTTGAAAACTCTCAACGTTACCGGCTTACCACTAGTTTTCCTCAAATGAATTTCACGAGTTTGAACTTGATCCAATTGATAGTGTTGCCGACCTAACTGGGTTAAAGCTGCCTGAACATCAGTCGATAAATCTTGTGTCTGCCCCTTCTTCCTTTGTGGCAAAATGACCATTAACGCTTCAAAGACCATTGCGGCCACCGCCAGGGCCATGATTGCTTCTACCATAGTAAAGCTACTTTGGTTATTTTTACTGGCAATGACCGTCATGATTGCCCTCTTCCTTCCGTTTTTGTGTTTGGTCAACAAAAGATTGCCATCTCTCTAATGCTTTTCTTTTTTCTTGATTGGCCACCTGATTTTGCAAAATTAATTCCTGCTGCTTTTGCTGATAATTGTGCAATGTTTCTAGTTCAAAAACGACGACACCTGTCATTAACGTCAGTGCCATGATTCCCTCAACGAGGACAAACCCTGACGATTTGCTAAACTTTCTCAAAACGATAGGTACCACCTCCAAATTGAAAAATAAGACGCCAGGTTACTTGCCCCTGAGACCAGGAAATATGACCTGGGGCCACATAGCCACTGGGCTTAATCACGACTTTTGTTGTTTGACCAATTTTGCTGTTGTCTGGATAAAAAAGCACTTCTTGACCAATCACCAAGCGGTCTGATTGAAAATTGAGAACACTTTCAATCTCTTGTGCTTGTGCTAATAGACGGGCTCGTTGAAAATAGGCAGCAAATTGCTGTTGAAAATCTTCAAAACTCTGCTGATTTTGCTTCGGTCGTAAGGCCAACCCAAGTCCGAGCAAAAGTGATACCAGACTGAGGGCAATCACGGATTCGACCAAGGTAAACGATTTAAATTTTAGCTTCATGACCTGCAATTACAATTTTCAGTGCCTTAACTTTTTCAAGCTGTTCCTTGGTCAGGTAGTTTTCCTTTGCTAAATCAGCCATTGTGACCTGTTTCTTTTCTGGGTGGTCATTAACGTACAAATCAACCTGTGTCTGTACAGTAGCGACCATTGCCTTTGCATGAGTTTGCTGCGCCTTATCGCGTTGTTGCGTTAAGTTTGGCAAAATCAGCAACATCAACAGACCGATAATAAAGAGCACAACCGTCGCTTCAATCAACGTGAATCCTTTTTGTTTCGTTAGTACTCGTCGGTTTTTAGCACGAATTGCAGCATAGCAAGCCTTTGATTGACTAATTTTACGATGGTCCCGTTTCAGCCAAAAGCGTTTATAGGGTTGACAAATAGTCTTTGGGTTACAAGCATGAATGGGCCGTACTTGATTAAACGGAAAGTTTTGATAGCGACAGCCATTTCGCGGTCTTCCTGAAAACCGAGATTGTCCCCCAATTCGAGTTTGTGCGTGCTTAGCAAGGTCCAGTGTGTGCGTCATAGCGACATTCCTCCTAAATTTTTATACAGCGGTAATAGCATTGCGAGGTATAACAAAACAATAGTTAGCCCAATCAGGGCAAAAAAGAGCGGCTGAATTAGACCCAATAATTGACTAGTTTGGCGATCAAACCGTTGAAATTCGCTCTTAGCATAATAAGTCAAGTAGGTACCAAGTATCGGTCCAGTAAACCCTCTGTCTAAATAAGTTGCTAGTGACTTTTTCAAATAGCCCTGCTCATTAATCCAGCTTTGCAAAGTCTGGCCACTCTGCACGGCTTCTTGGGCCCGTTTAGCAATGGCCACAACTAAGCCATTTTTCTTAGTGGCTAAAGCAGCAAAACGGTCAATCACATTTGGCAACGTGTGTCCTGCTAACAACAAAATCCCAAGATGCTCCGCTAACAAATAAGTTAAGAGTGTCTGCACGAGTGTCCCTAAAAAGGGCACTCGAGTGAAAACTTGGATTCGTTGCAGTGGTGATAAATGCTTCAGCCAAAAAAGCAGGACAACCATCATGGCTAAAAAAAACACAAAGAAAAAGACTAAAACATGCAAAGAAAAGAGAGCAGGATTGCTGCCTGTGCCCTGGCTTCCCTCTTGCCCAGCCGACAAGGCATGAAAAATCGGATAAAGATACGTCTCCATCCCCACCACCAGGGATAGCAAAAAGACCAATAAAATCACCGGATAAGTTAAAATTTGACGGAACCTTTGCTTATAGCGCAACACATGATCAAAGTTGCTCGCTAACGCTATCAGCGTTTGGTCAAAATTACCATGCGACTGCCCCAAATCAAGATAAATTCCAATCGAAGGAGTTAAAACCATTCCCAAACTAGTAGCTAATGGATGACCATGTTCCAACTGGCCTCGGATGGTCAATAGCCGTTTCTGCCAGCTTGGATGTGCACTCGCTAAAACATCGAGGCTCAGTGATAAGGCATAACCAGATGCCGTCAACTCCCCAAGTTCGGCTAAGAAAAGAACTTGGTCACTTTCGGCAAAGCGATTTTTTCGTTTTCTACGCATCGATTAAACCTCCTGATTTTCTTGTTGATAGCGCTTTAAATTTTCTGCATAGGAGAGATGACGAATCACTTCACCCGCCCTCCAATTAACCACCCCGCAAACAACACCTAACTGACCATCTAATCCCGGGAGCAAACGCTGATAAATCGTTTTGACCAAGGCTTGATTCAGTAATTGATGGTCAAGACCGAGGTTTAACAAACGATCGAAAACAGCAAGCTCCGAATTAGCATGCAGAGTGCTTAAAACCAAATGACCGGCTAAGGCCGCTTGCAGGGCAGCCTGAGCAGTTTTAGCATCACGAATCTCACCAATCACCAATAAGTCCGGCCGATGGCGCAAAGCCACCTTAATTAAGGATTGGTAATCGATCCCAGCCTGTTCGTTAACTTGTAATTGCAAAAAGGCTGGCTGATAAATTTCAACTGGATCTTCGACTGTTAAAACGACTTTCCCTGGTGACCAAGCTGCCAACAAACGATAAAGGGTACTGGTTTTGCCTGATCCAGTGGGGCCGGCGACCAGATAGAGACCCGCAGTGATTTTTTCAGCTACTAAATCTTCAAATACAGCTGGGTCAAACCAGCGATTTTGCGCTAGATTCGGATAAATTAGCCGTAAAACGGCACTCTCTTGTCCCAAAAAGTCGCCAACGGTTGAGACACGGACAAAGCCCCGGCCAAAATCAAAACGGCCCAATTGTGGACGTCGACTTTCAGCCAAATTTAAACCTGCCCGGTACTTAATCACGGCCAAAACCCGTTTCCCAAAGTCCGCTTGCATCACTGCGAGGGTTCTGACTACGCCCAGAATTTGCCCACGAACCTGATAATCATTGCCCTCTGCTGGTAAAAAATAAAAATCAGCTACCTTTTTCGTCTGTCCCCAGGTTAAAACGGCTTGAATCCAATCCGCGGGGTCTGCCCGTTCATGTTCTGGCCAATTGGCCATTTTCTTGATCATGGTGTCCTCCCTTCGTTGCTAGTGAATAAGACGACCAGTTCAGTAAAAAATTGCTCAACCAAAAAAGCTGTTGACGTGGCCAATTTTCCATCATTCCTTGTCCGCTCGAGCAGGTTAGGCAAGGAACCTTTTTGTAAACAAAAAAGACCGAATCCAATGAATTCGATCTTTTAGATAAACATAATTAATTCTTACTGCTTTTTGCTTGGTTCAGAGCGGCTGCAAAAGTATTTTCCAACAGAGTAGCGATGGTCATCGGACCAACACCACCTGGCACTGGCGTAATGAAAGAAGCCTTCTTTTCGGCTGAGGCAAATTCGATATCACCCGTGGTCTTCCCGTCGACGACGTTCATCCCGACATCAACCAAAACAGCACCATCTTTAATTTGGTCACCGGTAATAAAGTTGGCAATCCCAACCCCAACGACCACAATATCCGCATTTTGGAGGGAATCCAAAAGCATTTCACGTGGGGTGTAACGGTGAGCCATCGTTACCGTTGCATTCGCATTGTTTAACAAAGCAGCCATTGGTCGACCAAAAAGCTGAGACCGGCCAACAACAACAGCCTTCTTGCCATGTAAATCAATGTCATAATGCCTCAACAGCGTCATCACTCCTTGTGGAGTGGCAGCCACAGCGTATTCGCCAGGTTGGTCACCAAAGAGCATCCCTTGGTTGAAGGCCCCTAATCCATCAACATCCTTTTCAGGGGCGATGGCTGAGAAAACCTGTTGGTCATTGACAGTTTTTGGCAATGGCGCTTGAACCAAAATACCAGTTACACTTGGATCTGCGTTCAAATCTGCTACAATCTTTAAGACGGCTTCTGTTGTCACATCGTCAGCAACCGCAATATCCTCAGTGGCAATACCAACCTTGGCTGCTGCTCGTTGCTTCATGCCAACATAGAGACGTGATCCATCATTTTTTGGATCGAAAACAACCGCTAACTTTGGACTCAACCCCGATTCCTTGACCTTGTCCGCCAGTGCGATTTTGAGGTCCTTCGAGAGGGCCTTTCCGTCTAAAATAGTTGCCATTACGTTTCTCCTTGCTCCTGATTTTCCGAACGTTTTATTATAAAATATCTTTGTAAGACAATTTTATCAGAATAAAACCGTTTTTTGTTTACAGAAAGGTAATTTTTTTCATGTCTGACAACCGTATTTCTTGGGATCAATACTTTATCGCACAAGCCGCCATCCTGTCCACCCGGTCAACTTGCACTAGACGTCACGTTGGCGCCATCCTTGTTAAGGACCATCGCATTATCGCCTCTGGCTACAACGGGGCCGTTTCTGGCACCCCTCACTGTACGGAAGTTGGTGACTATGTCGTCGATGGTCACTGTATTAGAGCCGTTCATGCCGAGCAAAACGCCTTAATGCAGGCCGCCTCGATGGGCATTGCCGTTGAAAGATCAGAAGTCTATGTCACCGATGTTCCCTGCGTGCAGTGTACAAAACTCTTGCTTCAAGCCGGCATTAAAAAGATTAACTTCATGCGCGACTATCACAATGACGAATTTGCCGAGTCCATCTTAGAAGAAAAAAATGTTGCCTTAGTCCAAGTCCCCTTTGAAGAACAGACAGCTGAGCAAATTAACCTCACTCAATTTATTCAAGACTAGACCCAAGAAAAAGCCAGGAGTACTCTTGGCTTTTTTGCTATACTGAGAAGGATAATTTTTTATTAAAGGGGACTAATCATGAGTCAAAACGAACAAACATACCTCGATATGGCGGCTAAAATTTTAAACGAAGGCCACTACAAGGATGATCGAACTGGGACCGGAACCTATTCAATCTTTGGGACACAGATGCGCTTTGACCTCCAGGAAGGATTTCCTCTTTTAACCACTAAAAAAGTTTTCTTCAAGCTGATCAAATCAGAATTGCTCTGGTTCTTGCGCGGTGATAATAACATCCGCTTCTTGTTGCAAAACAATAACCATATCTGGGACGAATGGGCCTTTAAAAACTGGATTGAGTCTGACGAGTACAGCGGACCGGACATGACTGATTTTGGCTTGCGGTCACAAACCGATTCCCAGTTCAATGCTCTCTACCAGGAACAAAAGGACATCTTCGTCGACAAAATCTTAAACGATGATGATTTTATGGAAAAGTACGGTTATATCGGTGAAGTTTACGGTAAGCTCTGGCGGTCATGGGCTTCAGTTTTGCCCGAAGGTGGTACCACAGACCAAGTTAGCAACTTAATCGACCAAATCAAGAACAATCCGAACTCTCGGCGTTTAATTTTGTCTGCCTGGAATGCAGAAACAACTCCCCAGGCACCATTGCCTTCCTGCCATGTCTTATCCCAGTACTACGTCAGCGATGGTAAGCTCTCCGCACAACTTTACCAACGCTCAGGTGACTTTTTCTTAGGCGTTCCCTTCAATATCGCTTCTTACTCGCTGTTGATTCACATGATTGCTGCTCAAACTGGTCTGGAAGTTGGTGACTTCGTCCACACCATCGGCGACACACATATCTACAAGAACCACATCGACCAAGTCAAAGAGCAAATTAGTCGACCAATGCATCCATTGCCAAAGCTTTGGCTGAACCCTGAGGTCAAGTCAATCTTTGATTACACCATGGATGATATTAAAATTTTGGATTATGAATCAGAACCGGCTATCCGTGGTGCGGTTGCGGTTTAAGCCAAGCTAAGCACTTTCAATTATTAGAAAACAAAACGGCAGTGACCATCTGCTTTTGATGGTCACTGCCGTTTTTATTGTTCTTTAGGGCTGCACTGATTTTTCATCACGCTTTTCACGGGCAATATCCCGGTCCATAATTTTTTTCAAATACTTTGCCGTATAAGATTCGGTATTTTTCGCAACCTTTTCCGGTGTCCCAGTGACCAGAATCTTACCACCACCGGCACCGCCCTCTGGACCCAAATCAATCAACCAGTCAGCTGATTTTATCACGTCCAAGTTGTGCTCGATAACGACGACCGTATTGCCGGCATCAACCAAACGGTTCAAAACCGTTAGCAATCGAGCAATGTCATCGGTATGCAAGCCAGTTGTTGGTTCATCTAAGATATAAATCGTCTTCCCGTTTGTCCTTCGGTGTAATTCGGAAGCCAGCTTCATTCGCTGCGCCTCACCACCTGATAGGGTTGTTGCGGACTGACCTAATTTTACATAGCCCAAACCAACATCATTAATTGTTTGCAAACGGCGCGCAATTTTTGGAATTGGTGCAAAGAAATCGAGGGCTTCCTTAGCGGTCATATCCAAAACTTGAGAAATCGTCTTATCCTTATAAGTAACTTCCAAGGTTTCAGAATTGTAACGAGTACCACCACAGACCTCACAGGCTACGTAAACATCAGGTAAAAAGTTCATCTCAATCTTGATGACTCCATCACCACGACAGTTTTCACAACGGCCTCCCTTCGTATTAAAAGAAAACCGTCCCTTAGAATAGCCACGGAGTTTAGCCTCATTTGTCTGGGCAAACAACTCGCGAATATCGTCAAAAACACCTGTATAAGTGGCAGGGTTTGACCGTGGCGTTCGACCGATTGGCGATTGGTCGATATCAACTACTTGTTCGAGGTTTTCAATTCCTTCAACCGAGCGGTAAGCACCAGGCTTATTTGAATTCTTGTTGAGTTTTTGCTTCAAAACCCGTTTTAAAATGGTATTGACGAGTGTCGACTTGCCCGATCCAGAAACCCCCGTTACGGCCACAAACTTGCCCAGTGGGAACTTCGCCGTAATGTTTTTCAGGTTATTTTCCTTTGCTCCTCGAATGACAATTTCTGCTCCATTACCCTTCCGACGAGACTTTGGTACTGGAATATACCGCTTCCCCGAAAGGTACTGACCCGTCAAAGATTTTGGATTCTGCATGACCTCGGTCGGTGTTCCAGCAGCCATAATTTGGCCACCAAGTGACCCAGCACCAGGGCCGACATCAATGAGGTAGTCGGCCGCCTCCATGGTATCCTCGTCGTGTTCCACGACAACCAACGTATTGCCCAAATCACGCATTGACTGCATTGATGCTAAGAGCTTGTCATTATCGCGCTGGTGCAAACCAATCGATGGCTCATCCAAAACATAAAGAACCCCAGATAGGTTGGATCCAATTTGTGTTGCTAAACGAATTCGCTGAGATTCACCACCAGACAATGTCGCTGCAGAACGAGATAGCGTCAAATAATCAAGGCCAACCGACCGCAAAAAGCCAAGTCGATCTTGAATTTCTTTTAAAATTGGTTGAGCAATTTCCTGGTCCTGGGGGCCAAAGGTTAAATTAGCAAAGTATGCTAGCTCTTCATCAACTGGCAAATTAGTGACATCACCAATATTGCGACCCCCAACCTTAATCGACAAGGCCGCCGGATTTAACCGGTATCCATGACATGCTGGACAGGTTAATCGCGTCATGTACTGGGCCATTTGGTCACGAGTAAAGTCAGAGTTGGTTTCCTTATACCGCCGGGAAACGTTATTCATCACCCCTTCGAAAACCTGATCAGCATCACGAACGCCACCAAAATCGTTTTGAAAATGGAAATGGAATTCTTTTTCACCCGAACCATATAAAATCAGGTCTTGGTCCTTCTTTGATAAGTCCATGAAGGGCACATTTTGGTCAATTCCAAATTGTTCACAGAACTGTTCCAACAATGCAGGATAGTAATTGGAAGAAATTGGGTTCCAAGGCGCCAGAGCGCCCTGTTTCAGCGTCAAAGTATCATCAGGCACAACGAGGTCTAAATCAACCTCCTGGGTTGCCCCCAGTCCCTGACAAACTGGACAAGCTCCCATTGGTGCGTTGAAAGAAAAGAGTCGCGGTTCCAACCGGCCAACCTTAAAATCTTTCAGGTCACCCAAATAGTGGTCTGAGAACCTCAATGGCGCGGGAACCTCCTCATCACCACGGCCAACTGGTTCCAAAACGACTAATCCCCCCGCTAGGTTCGTCGCTGCTTCAATTGAATCAAAAAGGCGCGACCGAGCATCAGCCCGCAACACAATTCGATCCACCAAAACATCAATATCATGGAAGCGGTTGCGTTCCAAAGCAAGGTCATCAACTGTATCAAGTTCGACAATTTCACCATCAATGCGAGCCCGTAAATAACCCTGCTTTTGCATCTGAGCAAAGGCCTTTTCATGGGTGCCCTTCTTGTGTTTAATAATCGGTGCAAAAACCTGCAGACGGGTCCCCTCAGGTAACGCTTTTTGAGCGTATTCGACCATTTGATCGATCGAATGGAGAATTTTCGTCCCATCCTTTGGATCGTCAGGTTTCCCTACTCGAGCAAACAAGAGGCGGAAGTAATCCGAAATCTCGGTTACTGTCCCAACCGTTGACCGTGGATTATTCGAAGTTGTCTTTTGATCAATGGAAATGGCCGGTGAGAGGCCGTCAATCGAGTCAACATCAGGCTTATCCATCTGTCCCAAAAACTGCCGGGCGTAAGCGGACAATGATTCCACGTAGCGTCGTTGCCCCTCGGCATAGAGGGTATCAAAAGCTAGAGAGGACTTTCCTGATCCCGATAGGCCAGTCACAACCGTGAGGGATTCCTTGGGAATATCAACATCAATATTTTTTAAGTTATGGGCACGAGCCCCGCGAATTTCAATTTTATCTTTCGCCATAAAATCCTCTTTCATGGTCAAACGAGCCAAAACCCGCTTGGCAAGTTCACCCCTGTTTTATCACAGCGGTGACTAGAGACCAACCCTTTACCGGCCGGCCCGTTTCCTCAATTTCATAATATTATCGCGAATTTTAGCAGCAGTCTCAAAGTCTAAGCCCTTGGCTGCAGCCTTCATTTGGCTAGTTAGGTTTTCCAAAATTTCAGTCTGGTCTGACTTTGGCAAATCAGCAAAGTCAACTTGGGTCAAGTCAACGTCTTCAACTTCTTCAGCCGCCTTGCTTGCACTAATTAAGTCGCGAATTTCTTTTTTAATTGTTTGTGGCGTGATGCCATGTTCCTTGTTATAAGCCATCTGAATGTCACGACGACGAGCCGTTTCATCCATCGCCTCCTGCATCGCCCTTGTCACCTTATCGGCATACATAATCACGTGGCCGTTTGCATTTCGTGCAGCCCGACCAATTGTTTGAATCAACGAGCGAGGATTACGCAAGAAACCTTCTTTATCAGCATCCAAAATGGCTACCAAAGAGGTTTCGGGGACATCAATCCCTTCACGTAACAAGTTAATACCGACGAGCACATCGTACTTTCCCAATCGCAAATCACGGATAATGGCCGTTCGTTCAAGCGTCTTAATATCGGAATGCAGGTAAGCTACTTTAATACCAACGTCCTTCAAATAGTCCGTCAAATCCTCTGACATCCGCTTTGTCAGCGTTGTAATAAAGACGCGCTCATTGCGCTCTACCCGCAGGTTAATTTCACCGACTAAGTCGTCGATCTGCCCCATCACTGGGCGGACTTCAATCTCCGGATCGAGCAAGCCGGTTGGCCGGATAATTTGCTCAACAATGTCACGTTTGGGTACCCGAGAAAGTTCGTAATCACCTGGCGTGGCCGACATATAAATGATTTGATTAACATGTTTTTCAAACTCTGGTAATTGCAGAGGACGGTTATCTAATGCTGAAGGGAGACGGAAACCATAATCAACCAAAGTTTGCTTTCGAGCACGGTCACCATTGTACATTCCGCGCACCTGTGGCATCGTCACGTGACTTTCATCGACAACAAGCAAAAAATCATCGGGAAAGAAGTCAAGAAGGGTAAATGGTGGTTCCCCTTCTTTGCGTCCGTCCATCCAGCGCGAATAATTTTCAATTCCAGAAGTAAAGCCCATTTCATTCAACATGGCGAGGTCATATTCGGTTCGTTGCTTAATCCTTTGGGCTTCAAGAAGTTTTCCTTCTTTTTCAAATTTCTTGACCTGGTCTTCCATTTCCTGGCGAATACCAATCAGGGCTGCCTTCATCCGTTCATCATCAGTCATAAAGTGTTTAGCCGGAAAAATCGCCACATGGTCGCGTTCAGAAACAACTTGACCCGTCAAGGCTGAGATTTGTCGAATGCGGTCAATTTCATCGCCAAAGAACTCAACTCGCATGGCCAGCTCATCCTGGGAGGCCGGGAAAATTTCAATCACATCGCCGCGCACCCGGAAAGTTCCACGCTGAAAGTCAATATCGTTTCGAGTAAATTGAATGTCAACCAGGTCGCGCATCAATTGATTGCGACCATATTCGTTACCGACCCGCAAGGAAATCACGTGGTTTTGGTACTGGTGCGGGTCACCCAAACCAAAGATTGACGAGACTGAAGCAACAACAATCGTATCATTACGCTCAAAAAGTGAAGCGGTTGCCGAATTACGCAATTGGTCAATTTCGTCATTAATCGCGGAATCCTTCTCAATAAAGGTATCTGAAGAAGGAACATAAGCCTCTGGCTGGTAGTAATCATAATAAGAAACAAAGTATTCAACCGCATTATGTGGGAAGAATTCCTTTAATTCTGAATAGAGCTGACCAGCCAGGGTCTTGTTGTGTGACAGGACCAAGGTGGGCTTATTGTTTTGAGCAATCACATTGGAAATTGTAAATGTTTTCCCAGTTCCCGTTGCCCCGAGCAAAATTTGCTCCTTGACGCCATTTTTTAAACCCTTCACGAGTTTATCAATCGCTTTCGGCTGATCACCAGTCGGTTGGTACTTTGAAACGACTTCAAAGCTTTGATCTTTTTGCGGTGTAATCAAGATAAATCCTCCTCGCCTGGTAAAAAAATCATTCAGGAATATTATAACAAATATAACAAAAAACGAACACATGTTCTATTACTTGAACGTGTCCGTTTTCTTGTTTTGTTTTTTATTTCAACTCTGGTGCATCAGTCTTATAATCTGCTACAGTCGATTGGCCGTTACGTAAGGCTAAAATCGAAGTTGGACTCGACGACTGACTCGCCTTCAATGCTTTCAAGGTATTGGCCCTCGTATAGTCGTACGATTTTTTATCAATTTGGTGGAAGTTCCAACGGTTCTTATCAAAGCGAAGCAAATCACCTGTAATTACCTTATCCGAATTTGATAGCGATTCATCAACGTATGATTGCACTCGCTGCGCCGTTGCCTTTAACGCTGGATTATTATCGATTGACAATTTCTGACCAGTCTTACTATCGAAGTACTGGTTCTTATACTTTGTATAAGTTGGTGTCGTCCAATCACCATCACGGAAAGCAACAATTTGTGGATTTTGAGTTGACAACAAATCGTGACCGAACATGGTCATCCCTTCTGTTGAAACCCCCAAAAGGTTCATCAAAGTTGGCATCATATCGATTTCACCACCGTAGGTATCGTTGATTCCACCCTGCAAGCCAGTTGCATGAATCATGAATGGCACCTTTTGGAATTGGGCCAAGTCGTAATCGCTAACAGAAGTCTTACCCAATAATTTCGCAATGGCAGGCTTATGATTTTCAGAAATACCATAATGGTCACCGTACAAAACAAAGACAGAGTTATCGTACAAGCCAGCCTGCTTGAGATAAGCCATCAGTTCACCAAAAGCCTGATCAAGATAGTGCGCTGTTTGAACATAACCATCAACTGTAGTGTCACCAGTCTTTGTAGCTGGGAAATCAGTATCTTCCTTATCAATTTCATATGGGTAGTGGTTCGTCACCGTAATTAACTTGGCATAGAATGGCTGTGGTAACTGTTCGATATACTGAGCAGTATCCTTCAAGAAAATCTTATCCTTCATTCCATAACCAACGTTATAACTTGGCTTATCGCTATCCTTATAGAAGTTCTTTGAGAAGAAATAATTATAGCCAAAGGACTTATAAGTATTGTTTCGGTTCCAGAAGGTTGGCACATCACCATGAAAGGCGGCAGAAGTGTAGCCCTGTTGGCCTAGGATGGCCGGTGTCGCCTCAAAGGTATTGCTGGAACCGTACTTGGTCATTGCTGATCCGGTTGAAAGTCCGTACAAGGAATTTTCCTGCATCATTTCAGCATCAGATGTCTTTCCTTGTCCAACTTGGTTGTAGAAGTTATCAAACGAAAGGGTATTTTGATCGTGGTAGAAGGCGTTTAAGTTTGGTGTTACTTCGCGACCATCAACCTTGTAATCAATCAAAAATTGCTGGAAAGACTCAAGGTGAATGACGAAGACATTCTTCCCCTTTTCGGTTCCGGTGTATGAAATATTGGCCGGCACTGAATTTTGCTTCAAGAAATCTTGAACCTTTTGTAAATCAGCGGCACTGGCTTCTTTACGAGATTTCGTTTGATTATTGGTCTGCCAGGCATTAAAGGCAGCGTATTCATTTAAGCCTAAGTACTTGACAATATAGTTGTTATCAAATGAGCGCGTCAACAGGCCCGATCGGTCAACCGAAGCTACACCGAAATCGACCAACATCAAGACAATTCCTAAAATAGTTGTCAAAATCGCATAACGTTTTTGAATCGCTTGCTTATCAATCGGCCAAAACTTAAAGAGTAAGAGGACGGCCATCACAATCAAGTCGACATAGACTAAGAAATCAGTTGGGCGAATAATGGCTGCAATTGACTTGCCCAGGTTATTTCCCGTTGATGAACCAGATCCCATAATCCCAAAGGATAAGAAATCAGAAAACTCACGGTAATAAAGGATATTAGCAAAGAGCCAAAGGGTCTGAATTAAGTTCATCACCCAGGCTAGAATATAAGCCACTTTCCCGCGAAAATAGAGTGCAATCCCGAGCAAAATAATGGCCGTCGGGATTGGATTCAAGAACAGCAAGAAATCCTGAATTGGTCCTTGGGCACCCAAAGAAAAATTGATGTGGTAATTAATATAAGTCTTTAACCACACAAAAAAAAGGTTCAAAACAAAAAAACCACTAATACTAGTCCAAAAGTCCTTAGTATTCTTCATCTTTTGCCAGAGTTTTTTTGGCTTGAATTCATTTTTAAGACGAGCTAACATATTGGTTTTCCTCACAAAACTTAAAAGGTATGTTGAATATCGAAGAGGACATCGTAAATCTCGATGGCAACCAAATCAACATCATCAAATTTATATTGCTTATTGCGCCGGTGTTCTTCGATTGTCCAAACCTTGTCTTCTTGATCAAGGGTTACCTTTAAAACCTCTAAGCCGTAAGAATCAAAACGTCGAACTTGAAAACGCTGGTCCGTTGATTTTTCCATGGCAAAGAGCCGGTTTAATATCGTTGTTAAAACACTTTTACTGGCTAATTCATCCATTCTTTTTACCCCCTTTGTTTCTTTGCCAACCGCTGCTCCTTATTAGGAATTACATAGGCTAAAATACCAGCAAAGAGACAGAAGTAATAAGTAATGATGCGCCAAATTAAGATAACCAAGACTAGCGTTGCTGGGTTCTTAACAAAAGGCGTAAAGAGCAGTTGAAAGGACAGCTCCGCCCCCCCAACACCACCTGGAATTGGAAACAACGAAATAACCATCACAATCATAATGTTCATTGTTAAAATCAGCCAGGGGTTCACGGAGGCATAGCCAAAGGCCCGGATAACAAAATAGGGCACCAGGTAAAAGGCAATTAATTGCAGAGCAGTCCACAGAGTTGCTACCAGGAGTGACTTGGCCGAGCGGGCCACACGTTTTGACTCCTGATGGAAATTATTGACCTTATCTTCCGTCGTGTCAACTAATTTTTTAACTCGACTGGCACTCATAAACTTTCGCGCGCCACGGCCAAACCACTCAACAACCTTCAAAGACAGCTGTGGCCAAAACATGATCAACAGCAGACCGATAATCACGACGGCGTGAATAGCGATAGCAAAAGGAATGAAAGTCGCAAAGGCTGGATCAACATTTTTGTAGATGAAAGAATCAGCGGCTACATAGCCGACGATAAAGAACAAAACGACCACAATTTGATAAACCAAAAATTTCATCAAAGTCACAGATAAAGCGCGGCTACCTTCAATTTTTCCTCGAGTTAACGCATATAGTTGTGCTGGCTGTCCCCCGGAAGCAAAAGGCGTCAGACCCGTCCCTAGTTGATTCAACAACGGCACACGAATCAACGTTCCCCAACTCGTATTCTTTCGATCAACAGAACTCAGCAGAGATCTAGTAGCCAATGCCTCTAGCAGCAACGACAGCATCATCGTCAACAATGCAAGCACAAGAAAATGCCAGTCTAAGACTTTCAGCGCAGCCTCTAATTGCTTTTCACGGCCACTTAATTCCCGCGTCAAATAATAGACGGTTAGACCTGTTAGCACGAGGACAAGCAAGGCCGATAATTGGTTTTTTTTGGATTTTAAAGCACCCATCAAGAATCTCCTAAGACCGATTCGTCGACCAAGCTGGCATAAGCGCCTCGTCCTGGTCAGGGTTAAGTGACAAGGCGCGATTATCTAAAACTGCTTGATAAACCTCAGCAAGAATTTCGCCAACTCGGTTTAAATCTTTTTCTTGTGCAACTTGGAAGCCAGCCTGCGTCAAATCAGATTTTTCACCGGCTAAAATTGCGACCATTTGACGGTCAAAGTCGTCTAAGTCTTCTGCCTTATAGCTGTTAACGCCGTCTTTCAGCCAAGAATCATAAACTGGAATATCACGAACCAAGAGACGCTGCTTAGAGGCCAAGGCTTCTAAGACAACAATTCCCTCTGTCTCTTCATAAGATGGATACAAAAACAAATCAGCCCCAGCAAAAGCCCCTAAAATCACATCGCCAGATAAATAACCCGGGAAAATGAGGTTTTTGGGATGTTCGCCACCAAAGACAACCCGGCGAATTTTGCGTGGCAAGATGGCAGGGTTGGTATGACCAAACCAAATAAAGGTAATTTCTGGGTGCCGCTTGGCTAATTCAACAAAGTCGAAAATCCCCTTACGCTCAAAGAATAGACCAACAGACATCACAACCTTTTGTCCTGGTTGAATACGGAAATAATCCTTGTAGGCCTGAATTTTTTGTGGATTGTTTGCATATTTACTCAAACGAATCCCATTTGAAATAGCATAAATTGGCTGTGTGAGACCGTAATTTTTCAAAAGTGATTTTGAATACGGCGTTGGCGTAATCAAAGCATCGGCTTGACCATAGAGGGCTACCAAGTACTTTTTATATAAGGGTGCAATCAAATTTGAGGCAAAAAATGAATTACGAAAGTCTTCATAAGTCGAATGAGCGTGGTAAACCACCTTTTTCCCCATCTTGTGGGCCTTTTTGACCATATACATCGATTTCACGCCATAAGTGTTGATATGCAAAATATCATAGTCTGTACACTTGGGGTCAGTCGTTACCTCCACATTAGCAATTGGTGCTAGCGCTTCTTGTTGCAAGCGCATTGCTCGACCAATTCCTGATTTGGCAATCAATTTTTGGTTTTCAAAATATAACAGAACCTTCAAGTTAGCTTCTCCTAAAGGGGTTGCGTAAGAGACGTTTGATATAGCCGACCTCTTCATCCGTTAACTGGTCTGAATCGTCATCAACGTCATCATGGTGGTAATTCTGCAAGACCTGGTCATAAAAGTTTAAGACTCGATCCGCAAAAGTCGTTGCATCAACGTTTTTTACTGCTGCTGCCCGAATTTGATCATCGGCAGCTGTATCAGAATGCTGTAAGTAGTATAAAGTGGCAGCCAGGAACTCATCGTAATCATCAATTAACGTTCCAATGGCCTTATTGGTCACCACTTCTTCTAAATAAGGTGAACGAACAGCGACAAACGGCCGGCCGGCTGCCAAGGCTTCAATAAAAGTTAGCCCCTGTGTCTCACTATCTGATGAGGAAACGAAAACGTTAGCCATTCGATAGTAATCACCGACATGGTCATGATTAATCATTCCCGTAAAAATGATCGCTTCCTGCAAGCCCATGTCTTCAACCTGTTCTTCCAGTGATTTTTTAGCTGGGCCGTCACCAGCAATCATGAGCTTGGCATCTGGAACGGTCTGCAAAAGCTCAGAAAAGGCAGAAATGGTCAAAGCCACATTTTTTTCAAAAGCTAACCGTCCCAAAGATAAAATCACCGGCTGATTCTCAGCCAAACCGTACTGCTTACGAAGATCGTGATGAGCTTCTCGCTTTTTGATAGCCACACCGGTTGGAATCACTGGAATTGGAATCGTCACACCATAACTGAGGAGACTTTCTTTGACCCGCTCAGAAGGAGCAATTACGCCCTCCATTCCCTTCAGGTAGGCCTTGACGATATGACCAACTGCACTGGGCCGAATTAACATCCCTTTCGCAACATAATGTGTGTAATCTTCATATTGCGTGTGATAGGTATGAATAACAGGAATCTTTAACCGTCGGGCCACATACTTGCCAATTAAGCCCAACGAAAATTCCGTTTGGGTATGCACAATTTCCAAGCCCAAGTCACGGGCAATTTCAACAGCCTGAATTAAACCACGAAAAGTCAAACGACGATCCTTGAAGCCAAAATAAGGCATCGATGAAAAACGATAAATTCCTTCTTCTGGCGTATGCTTGTCAACCTTGGGGTCCGTGGTCGTAAAAATATAGACTTGGTGGCCTTGGGCCTCCAAAGCATTTTTTAAGGTTTGAATTGAGGTGGCGACACCGGAAACCTGTGGAAAATAAGTATCCGTAAATAAGCCAATTTTCATAGGAATCTCCATTGCTCATTGCTTGCCCGTGGGCATAATACTTTTAGTATACCATCTCGCTGAGACCGTTCCAAATCTTGCTCCAGCAAGAAATCATCATTTTGGACCACTGCAGTCCTTATTCAAAGACCATTTGATTCGTATAAAGTTCAGCGTAGAAGCCGTTTTTCTTAATCAATTCCTCATGAGAACCACGCTCGATGACTTGGCCATCCTTCAAAACAACAATTTGGTCAGCAGATAAGATTGTCTTCAGACGGTGCGCAATCACAAAGGAAGTTCGGTTAGCCATAACGTTGTCCATTGCCTCTTGAATTTTTGCCTCGGTCACCGTATCAACGTTTGATGTTGCTTCGTCCAAGATTAACAAAACTGGATCCGTTAAGATTGTCCGAGCAATCGAAAGGAGCTGCTTTTGCCCACTGGAGAAAAGATCTTTTTCAGGAGAAATTTGTGTATCATATTGGTCCGGTAAGGACATAATAAAGTCGTGAATGCGGGCTTGCTTAGCGGCCTCTTGGACTTCTTTTAAGCTGGCATCCGGCCGACCATAGCGAATATTATCCATGATTGACTTGGAAAAGATAACTGATTCCTGCAAAACAATCCCAACTCGATCACGCAGGGAATAAAGGTCAAAGTCTTGTAACTTGGTCCCATCATAGGTAATTTCACCACCTGAAAGATCATAGAAACGATTTAAAAGGTTCATCACAGTCGTCTTACCAGAACCCGTTGGCCCAACCAAAGCAACCATCTGTCCCTTTTTGACCGTAATTGAAACATCCTTTAAAATTTGTCGATCAGGATTGTAAGCAAAATCAACATGCTTCAAAGCAATTTCATCCTTTAATGGACCAGCAATCTTTTTCCCGTTATTAACTTCATCGTCTTCCTCTTCAACTTCCGTAATCCTGTTAGCACCCGTTACGGCCAGTTGCAGGGCATTATAAATAGTCGTCAATGAAGTAATTGGTTGAAACAACTGCTGTGAGTAGTTAACAAAGACAACAACCAAGGCCAAACCCGAGGCCTTGTCCATGCCATTATGCAAAACTAACCACGAACCAAAGAAAATCACAATCGCTAAGTTAAGCAAAGAGAACCCCTGCATCAAAGGATTTAACAGGCCAGAATAGAACTGTCCCTTTTGACTAGCTACTCGGACCTGATCGTTAAACGGCTCGAACTTTTCAATTGAATCCGCTTGGCGGCCTTCCGTCAACAGAACAGTTTGCCCTGCCAACTGTTCATTAATATAACCGTTCATATCAGCTGTCGCCGCCTGCTGGTGGTTAATTTGAACTTGAGCATATTTAGCAATCAGTAAGGCACCAATAATGGCAATTGGCGTTGAGGCTAAGGTTACCCACGCCATCGTTGCTGATTTGGCAAACATCATCCAAATCACACCAGCAAAAAGCAACGCTTGAGAGAAAATCTGAAAAACGGCGTTATTCATCGCCGTAAAAATATTATCTAAATCAGAAGTAAAGAGTGATAAAACCTTTCCGTCCTGGTGGGTATCAAAGTAGCGCACCGGCATTTTTTGAAGCTTGCCAAACAAGCCACGCCGCATCACACCCACTGAATCAGACGAAATTTTGGCAGTCATGAGACCTGAAATTAGCAAGGCAAATTCGGTCAACACATAAAAAGCAATCATGGAAAAAACGGCCACATAAAAGTCATGTAAGGAACCATGACCCCCAGGCGTGAGCGAGGCAACCAAATAATCAGTCAAGGACGAAATGGCATCCCCTAAATAAAGCGGTGCCTTAATTTGTGCATAAGTTGCCACTAAAATTAAAAGCAACGAAATAAACAAAGCTCGCCAATATTGCTTTAAATTTTTAACAAAGTAAGCAAGTGCTGTTTTGATTTCAGCCATGGTTGTCCTCCTTTGCTTTTTGACTTTGGTAAATATCTTGATAAATTTCAGACTGCTCGAGTAGTTCTTGGTGCGTTCCTGCACCAACAATCTGCCCCTGATCGATGACTAGAATCTGATCTGCATGGATAATGGAAGCAATCTTTTCAGCAATAATCACCTTAGTGGTTGCCACAAAGTCCTTGGCTAATGCTTCTTGAACCAACTTTTCTGACCGGGCATCCAAGGCCGAGGTTGAATCATCCAAGATTAACAAACTCGGATTTTTAACAAGGGCTCTCGCCAACGACAACCGTTGCTTCTGCCCACCAGAAAGGTTAGAAGACCTTTCAGACACTTCTTGACCAAAGCGGTCAGGATATTGGTTAATAAATTCACTGGCCTGAGCCTGGTCGGCTGCCTTTTCTAAATCAGCCAAACTGGCATCTGGACGCCCCATCTTTAAGTTGTCTTCAATCGTGCCGGAAAACAAGACTGGCTTTTGCAAGACAATTGATAGGTTTTGATGCAGCGTTTCTTGGTCGATGGTTTGTAAATCTTGGCCATCAATGTCAATCTGACCCGCACTCGGCTGATACAAACGGGCTAACAACAGTGCCAAAGTTGACTTGCCGGACCCGGTCGAACCAACGATGCCAAGCGTTTGACCAGCGGGAAGGTTAAAGGAAATATCGCGCAAAACCTGTTTGTCATCATTTGGATAGGCAAAGGAGAGATTGCGAACAGTAATCACCCCATTCAACCGCTTAACTGCTCCAGTTTCAGCATTGGCATGGATATTAATGGTACTGGGCTCGGCCATCACCGCCCCAATACGCTTCAAAGAAACCAAACCACGGGAAACCATGTTGGAAACCATCCCCATCATCAGCAAGGAGAACAAAATCTGATTTAAATAGGTGATAAAAGGTGTAATTTTTGCCAATTCATCGGGATTCTTCAAAATTGTTTGCGAAACCAAAAGTAAAGCCGCAGCGATGGCAATATAGGAAATTAGCATATAAACCGGCAGCATTAATGAGAAAATATAAGAAATCTTTTGGTTTAAATCAGTCAATTCCTTAGTACTAGCTGCAAAGTTATCTTCTTCCTGCTTTTCTTGGTTAAAGGACTTCACGACGCGGACGGCTGAAAGGCTTTCTTGGGTAAGAGTGTTGTTTTTGTCCAAGATATGTTGGAATTTACCAAACAAACCACCCATTTTGCCAAAAATACGTCCTGTTGCCAACATGATTAAAATAATCATCAAAACAATTACCCACCAAAGACTAGGCATGGTCCAAATGGCCAACACCAAGCCACCGACAAACAAAATTGGCACGCGTAAAATAATTTGCAGCAACTGCATGGCAAACCGTTGCACCTGGTTAATATCATTGGTTAGTCGAATCACCAAGTTAGCAGATGAAAACTTTTGGATTTGTGTCAAAGAAAACGACTGAATTTTTTCGTACTCTGCTCGTCGTAAATCAGCCGCAAAACTTTGGGAAACTTGGGAAGCAAAATAGGTGCCTGAAACCCCGGCAATCATACCAACAACGGCTAGTACTAGCAGCCAAACCCCATTATGGAGAACGGCCTGTGAATTATCAGCAATAATGGCCGATAGCATCCGCTTTAAAAACTGGGGCTGCAATAATGTTGCCGTTGCCATCGTCACGACTGCTAAAACAGCGCAGGTGATTTGCTTCCAATAAGGCCTGGCATAATGTAATAGTAAATTCATCAATTCTTCCTCATCACGTTTTTGGGGCAAATCAGCATTCCTTAGAATTTTTGTCCCTTTTTACTGGTAAAAAGACCCTCCCGAATTGCTGGGAGGGTCCAAGACGACTGTTTGTGTTAAACAAAACGAGTCACGTCTTAATCTTTTGCTTCGTCCTTTGCTTCTTCAGCGGTGTTATCGTCAGACTTAGCCTCTTCAGGTTTAACAGTCCGGATAGCCGTTGCTTCAAAAGTCAAAATAACGCCTTCGGCGTCCAAATCAACAGTCTTTGCTTCTTCGTTGACAGCATCAACAACAGCATGCAAACCACCAATGGTAATCACCTTAGCACCTGGCTTCAGATTGCTGCGCATCTCTTGTTGGCGTTGTTGTTGCTTCTTGCTTGTCCGTGACATCCACCAGAGCATCACAACAATAATTAATAGAGGGAAAATGAAACTTTGCATAAAAACTTCCTTTAATTTATTTTAGTTTAAACTATTGTAACAAATTTTTAGAACAAACGCGCATTGGGTTTATTATAACCATAATCTTCCAAGACCTGCTCACGGAATTCCAAGAGTCGGTCTTCTTCAATCGCAGTCCGCATTTCTTCCATTAAGTTTAACAGGTAGCGCAGGTTATGCTCTGAGGCAATTTGCGCTCCCAGCAACTCATTGGCATTAAAGAGATGGTGTAAGTAAGACCTTGATAGGTTTTGATAGGGGCTATAAGATGGCAAATCGTATTGCGCTAAATTGCCAAACTGATTTGACCGGATGGGATTCTTTGAATAATATTCCAAATCAGGATCAATAGGTGAAAAATCATTCTTATACTTCGAATTCTTAATTACCACTCGACCGCGCTTGGTCATCAGTGTCCCCTTACGGCCGACTCGCGTTGGCAAGACACAATCAAACATGTCCACCCCGCGGATAACCGAATCAATTAAGGAGTCAGGAGCAGCTACCCCCATCAAATAACGGGGCTTATCCTCGGGTAAGATTGGCATGGTAAAGTCCAAAACCCGGTTCATTTCCTTCTTTGATTCACCAACAGATAAACCACCCACGGCATAGCCTGGCAAGTCCATCTTGACCAATTCCTGAGCGGATTCAGTCCGTAAATCGCGGAAACCAGCTCCTTGGACAATTCCAAATAAAGCCTGAGTATCGGTCTTCTTGTGATACTGTTGTGCCCGGTCTGCCCAACGTAATGACCGTTGCATGGAATCCCGAATATACTCATAGGTTTCAAAATAAGGAATGGCTTCGTCCAGCTGCATCATGACATCAGAACCCAAATTGTTCTGAATGCGCATGGCCACTTCCGGCGACAAAAACATCTTGTCGCCGTTCACGTGGTTACGAAAGGTCGCCCCTTCTTCACTCAATTTACGCGAATCGGATAATGAGAAGACTTGAAAGCCGCCAGAATCGGTTAGAATGGCCTGATCCCAACCCATATACTTGTGCAAGCCGCCGGCCTCAGCAATTAACTCATCTCCGGGGCGAACCCACAAATGGTAAGTATTGGCCAAGATAAACTGGGAACCAATTTCCTTCAATGTTCGATTATTCACGCCCTTAACGGCGCCCTGAGTTCCAACTGGCATAAACATTGGCGTTTCAAAGGTTCCATGGGGAGTATGTAATCGGCCACGACGTGCACCGGTATGTTTTTCAGTATGAAGGTGTTCGTACCAAACGGCACCCTTTTGCTGTGTCATATTTCACCTACTTCAAAAATTTTCACTATTCCCATTATAGCACGGTCGATCTTGGAAACGGTTGACAAGCAAATTAGTCTGCAAAAAACAGCCCGCAAAACACCATGATTGAATGTTATGATACTATTGTAAAATTAACTCAAAGCTAAAAATAAGAAAGCTGGTTATTTGATGGAACAAAATTATATCGCTCGAATGCGGGCAAAAGTTGGTCACGAAGGCATGATTTTTCCCTCTGCCTGGGGCGTACTTTGGAATGAAAACCACGACGCTATTTTATTAGAAAAACGTGGTGATTCAAAGAATGGCTACGGCTTCCCAGGGGGGTTCTTGGAGTATGGTGAGTCACCAATGCAGGCCGTTGTCCGTGAATTTAAAGAAGAAACCAATCTCGATGTCGAAGTAGTCCGGCTCTTAGGCGTAGCCAGCCACGTCACAGACAAAAATTCATGGGGCGATGCCCAAGAGACCTTGTCAATGGGCTTTGAGGTCCGCTTAGTTCCTGGTGCCAGCGCAGCTGATTTAGTTGTCGATGGTGATGAAACTTTGGCCGCCGACTTTATTCCGGTTAACCCAAGACCAGAAATGTTTGTGCCTGCGGCGGCGGAAACGCTCGAACGTGTTTTAACTGAAAATGAGGCCAGTAACCAACCATGGTTACGCGAATCTTTTTCAAACAAAAAGGCCTAAGGCCTTTTTTATTTTGCCTGAAGAGCAACGGGTCGTTGCTTGACTAAGAAAAAAACGGTTGTCACAGTCTGAATAAATCAGCCCCAATCAACCTTAATCTCCCTGACCAAACTATGGTACCGGCAACTTTCAATATTTAAATTTATTTTTTAGTTAATCGCCCTGCTTTTGTATAATATTTTTAAATAATGGTCGTTATTTTAAAATTATGATATAATCTTGGTGCTAGGAACCTGGTGGCAGTGTCCTTATATGAATACTTGTCTTAATTCCTACTTCTATTGTTCGACATTGGGTAAACAGGATTCTTTCGTGTAATCAATGAGTTCCTAACTATATTTCTAGCACGTTTCCCAAAAAATGCATTTTTTATTCCGACCTGTTTACCGTTCCATTAATTCTTTCACTGCCACCAAGTTACTAGCCAACCTTTGGACTGGAAATCCCAGTCCTTTTTTGATACTAAAATTTTCCGCTCTTTTTGCTGCTGACGTCCTCGCACTTTTTTCTTTTAACCAACTCCTACCCTGCATTTTTTGGCAAAGACTGGTAGACTACTAATAATTAGTGTCATTCTGTTTGAAGGTTCATCTCTGGACCTCCGCAAACCCTGCTCGGTTTTGTTAAATCTTTTATTTGAAAGCTGGTTTTTTCATGATTGCAATTTTCTATGGTTTCCTAATTGGCTGCTTTGTTACCTTAATTGGTGGTGGGGGTGCCACTTTTTACCTTGGAGTGCTAACCTCGACTTTAGGGATGTCGACTGTCGTCGCTGTCCCAACTTCGCTCTTAATTGCCGTCTTCGCCCTTTTTTCAGGCATGATAACACAATGGCGGTTAAAGAATATCGAAAGTAAACTTGGAAATCGATTAATTATAGCCGGTATTCCAGGCATTATCATCGGTACCGCCGTCTCCCGGTTCATTCCCGTCACTGTTTACAATCTCGGCGTCGGAATCTTGTTGACTGGGATGGGCTTGATTGTGGTCATCAAAAATTTCCGTAAGAAAAAAGAGAACGCAAAGTCCAATGAGAATAGTAAAGTCGCACCAGTCTTTGGACTAATTTCCGGCCTGATGGTTGGTTTTGGCGGCCTATCAGGTGGCTCGGCCACCGTAGCGGGCCTTTCGATTATGAACGTGCCTGCAGTCAAGGCTGCTGGTACCACAACCTACGTTCTGTGGGTTTTAGCTGTCGTCGGGCTCATCAGCCACTTACTAAGTGGCGGTCCTATTTCTTGGACAGCTGGCCTTTATCTGATGATTGGTGGTGTGGCGGGTTCAATTCTGACACCCCTTGTTCTAAAACAATTTGATCCAAAAAAGATTAACAAGTTCTTATCGCCCTTCATTGGCTTTGTCATTATGTACTTTGGTATTCGTTTGTTCTTTTAAAAAGATAAAAAGGAAACAACTAGTCAGGCTTCTCCCTGACTAGTTGTTTCCTTTTTTGTTTCACTTATTCAAACAAACACCTAATAAAAAAACAAGTTGATTGTTAATTCATGGTTAGACCACCATCAACTGTAATGCACTGACCCGTCACGTTATTGGATAATCTTGAAGCTAGATACAGAGCTGTTCCAGCCACATCTTCTGGAATGGTTAACCGTTTCGTTGCCGAGAGAGCCAACAACCGCTCACGCACGTCATTACCAGTAGCACTGCTCGAATCGGTCGGATAAGTCAGCCCAGGTGCAATTGTGTTCACGCGGATACCAAATGGCCCAAGATCTTTGGCTAATGCCCGCGAATAGCCTAATAAAGCAGCCTTCGCAGTAATATAATCGTGGTAAGGAACCATTGGCTGTTGAACAAGGTTACTGATCATCTGAATAATTCGACCGTCCTGGTTCGCCTTTAACAAAGGTAGGGCAGCCCGGTTGACATTGTAAGCTGCCTTGACTGCCCCCTCAAATTGTTCCTGATAGTCACTCCAAGGCATCGATTCCACCTGATGACGGTTTTTTGGATTAAAACTGTAGTGTCTTAGGGCATTATTAACAACAATATCCAAACCTGCAAAATTATCAGCAATCATCGTCATCATATCCTGAACTGCCTGGTCATCACAAACATTGGCAGCCATCGCGACCGCTTGTCCTCCGGCTGTCTGGATTTCTTGCACAACTGCATCCGCTTTTTCCTGATTTTTCAAGAAATTGACGATAACAAGTGCTCCCTCAGCAGCAAATTTTTTAGCAACGGCAGCACCAATGCCCCGGCTAGCCCCAGTCACCAGTGCGACTTGATTTTCTAATAACATCTTTACCACTCCACATCTGTATCTAAGTGTTCAGCCAGACTTTCTGCACTTGGCTCAATATCTGTAAACCGCAACAAATCTAATATATTAAAACGACCATCATGGTGCCAACCAGGTCGTGCCCGAGTCATCTCCCCTAAGGCGGTAATCCGGCACAAACCCGCTTGGCCCAAAGTATCCGTGATTGGTAACAGACGTTTTGGTGCGACAGCGATACCGGCAGTTTGTAAGTACTGCTGGTAGGGTCTTAAGTAAATCGGCACAGTCAGTAAATTATCAACGGCCACCACATGCACAAACCGATTTAATGGCGAACTGATGAAGATGGGTTGATCATGGTAAACAACGGTCCAATCTGTCTTTTGCGGACTAGAATAGACTGTCAAGCTGTGATCAGCGATTGCTTCCAATTGAAATTGTGCCCTTAAGCGGTTAATGGCTGTGGCTTGTTGGTCATCCAGGTCCGCCCGAGGCCACCGTTGTTGTCTGCTTGCCAAATCAGCTGCTAACGCACTAGCAAAGTCCTTTGGTGACAGAGAACCACCGCGTTCAACGAAAATACACTGCGGCGACAGGCAGCTTTGCTGGTCATAAATCGCTACGTCCGCACCCGCCCGATTAACGGTACCTTGATACCGATCGGTCGCCAACGCCTCTTGACCAACCAGAGCAAAACTGATTTTATAGCCAAAATGCAAAAATAAATGGCCAGCTGGCACCAATGTCTGAA
This sequence comes from Fructobacillus sp. ESL1117, assembly GCF_058508565.1. Lineage (NCBI taxonomy): Bacteria > Bacillati > Bacillota > Bacilli > Lactobacillales > Lactobacillaceae > Fructobacillus > Fructobacillus sp. ESL1117. Next base: position 779,917 of record NZ_CP196385.1, read on the forward strand.
CATTCTTCACCGATTGATCCGAGCCATAGGCAATCGTAGCCTCTGTCCCAGCCGCAGCCGCTTTCTCAACTGACTTCTTGCTACCACCTTTCCAAGGAAAGATTGCCAAGCAACCCGCCAATCTGGGTTCCACTGCTAATAAACTTTGGCCAAAGAGCACCGGGAAAAGCGGCTCAGCAAAGGAAGTTTTCCCAAAGCTAGCTGATTTTACCAACAGTGTCATTACGAGCGGCCAAACCTGGAGACCAGGAATATTACCGGAAAAAACGTGAAAGCTTGTTTGGGGACCATAAGCCTTGGTTAGGCTTCCGGATGCTTGTGGCTGAAAAGCATCCAAAATTGCTGGGTTTGCCAATTCCGTATTTAAAAAGCGACGTAACTCTTTGGCACGAAACAGGCGCATATACCGCCTAATTTCCAAGTTAATCGTTTCCTCACTGTATCCCGTGATAATCGGTAATAACTTTAGTGCCAACTGGCGCTCATTGTACGCCGGGTCCATCCATTTTTCGGCGGCAGTACTAATCATCAGAATGATTTCTTCGACCGAAAGTTGACTTAAAAAAGCCTGCTGATGGTCTTTCAACGTCTTGATGGTTTCTTTGACTTCTTGTTCTGTCAAATCAGGATACTGTAAATCATAGCGTTGCTTACCCACCGAAATCGACCAGGTTTTCAATCGATTAAATTGACTCTCATTTGGCGCAAGAAACAAGTTGATTTTGGTTGTCTCTCCTTCTTTAGCCATTGTATCCTCTTTCATGCTTGATTGGCTTGCAGTAGTTGATCAACAGAAATTGAGCACCCCTTTGACTCCGCCCCAGCAATCCGACCAAGCAAAGTAAAGCCGACGTCATCCTGTACGGCTAAATCTTCCGTTAAGATGCCCAAGCATGAGTTCCAGTTCGAAAGGTCATAATAGGCCAAGACACCTTTTTGTCCGGGCGCAACAGGCGCCAAGGTATCGGTATCTAAAATCCTGACGCGAACCCAAGCTGGTGTTTGCTTACTAAAAATTGGGTCCAAACCCTGGTTGAGCCGCCACAAATTTTGGTCATAGCACTGTGAACTGATTTCCGTCATGCCATACATATTCAAATAATAGTCACGACCAATACCGAAGGCCGCTTCCAAATCAGCTAGTAGCTGGTCTTCGCTAACTTGACGCGATTGGCCCTTGAAACCACCGGTATCAAAAATTCGACTTTTTTCAGCCAGGTGAAAGACCAACTGGTGCTTTTGTAGATAATCCAAAAAATGGACGTAGGAAAAACTTGCGCCAAGCAGCATCACGGGACGGTGATCAATTTCTGCCGCCGTTAAAGCAGCGACCACGCCCTGATAATCAATCCCGTCTGCATCGACATAGGATCTGCTGTGTTGGTCACCAAATTCGGTAATGGCGCGACTGACATAATGAGCCAAAGAAGAATTGTCAAGGTGCTTTTCATCCGGAAATAGGCCAATAATAGTGATTTGATCAACGTCCGGGAGGACATACTGCTTGAAAGATACTTTCATTGACTCATTCCAAACAGCAAAAGTCGGATGGTAGCTATGGCTACGGTGGGTCTTATCCGTTGTCCCACTTGACATAAAAACAGCTTCGCCCGCCGTGATCGGCGTTGTCGACAGCGTTAACTGCTTGTATCCCTGAATCGGCATTAATGGTACTTCTTGCCACCGATGTACCATTAGCGGACTTTTTCGTTGTTGTTGCGCATATTTTTTATAGGGTAAATTATGGTCAAATTGGTATTGAAATAAATCGAGGGCCAACTGATTGAAATCCTCATCACTTTCATGGTGGCCGTCCATGACTTGGTGTTGGTCAATAAAACTCAGAATTTCTTTTTGAATTGCAGCAACCGAATCACTCATGGTTCTTTTTCCCTCCAAAAAATCCTGGTACAACAATTAATAGAACATGCAGGGTCACAATCGACAGAGCACCGACTAAAATACTATTTGAAAAGAGCGACTGATAAATACCCGAAAATCCTTTTGCATAAGATGGCAGGGCAATGGCCAGCAACAAAGACAGACCAATACTCATCCGAGTAGCTTCGCCTTTATCAGCCTTCTGCAGGGTTGCAAAGCCCGTCGTTAACAAGGTTGCCGCTGCCGGCAAAAACATCCCACCGATAACGGGTGCTGGGGTCAAAGCGAGTACTGCTGCAAACTTGGGCACAAATCCTAGTAAAATTAGTAATCCCCCGGCCAATAGAATGGGCTTACGAGAATGCACTCCCGTCAACTTCATGACCCCTAAGTTTTGGGCAAAAGCTGTGGTTGGAAAACCGCCAATCAAAGAAGAAAGCATTGAGCCACCCGCTTCACCTGCAATTCCACGACTAATACGCTTTGCACTTAATTCTTCTTTGGTAACATCTGCAGAGGCTTCATAAACGCCCAAAGCTTCAATCACTGCCACTAAATAAGCGATGAAGAAGGTCAGAAAAATGGCCCAATTAAAACGAAATAGTCCATAAGGAAACAACCGTGGTAGGCCAAAAAATGGTTGACTTTGCACGCTTGACAAGTCAATCATCCCCAGGCTGGCCGCCAAAAGATTACCAACCACAAGGGCCAGCAAAAAGGAAAACTTGCGCCAGTAACCTCGGCCAAACAACGATCCTAAGACGACAATCAAAGTGGTTGTAACGGCCACCAGAAGAACGTTTGGCGATGCAAAACCTTTTGTGCCAGGCGTCCCTCCTAGTAATTCTGACATTGTAAAACTTGAAAGCGAAATGCCAACCAAAAAAATAATGGTCCCGTTAATCGCAGGTGTCAATTTCTTAGCTAAGCGATGAACCCAGCCAAATAAAGACATCAGCAAAACAATAAAGCCACTGAGAAAGACGGCACCACCGGCAGCTGGCAAACCACCGGTTTTACCAGCACTAATCATGAGGGCGTCAAAGGCCGCTGAAGGCCCTTGCACGATCGGCAGCCGTGCTAATTTTGAAGCCTGCAAAATCGTTACCAGACCAGATGCCAAAAAAATGGCACTAATCAAATTCGTCGACAGGGCTAACGAGAGGCCCGCGGCTGAAGCAACAAAAATCGGATCAAGCCAGACATTGGAAACAAAGATGTGTTGGAGACTAATCAATATCGTCTGACTAGTACTCAATGGAATCTCTTCCGGGGAACTTTCTTGCTGCTGATGGTTCTGTTGAATCATTTTTTTCTCCTAAAATTCAATTCATCAATCCACCCTGAACAGTCTTTACCAGCAAAAGAAAAAGGTTGAATTCATGATGAATTCAACCTCAACCGAAAAGTCCCAAAAAAGACCCCTTGTTATCAATATTAGTTGCATTCCTACGCTGGTATTAACCAGATCAGGTACATAGGGTCTAAGACATTTCTGTCTAATCTCAGCGTGATGCTCCCCTTGCGAATTAATTAATTTTTTTCAGTATAACATGAAATTCAATATTAGAACAAATATAATCAACTTTGTTTAATCAAATTCGAAACTGTTCCACGAATAGTAGCAGCCAAAGCGCTGGTCAAAAAAGTTAGGCGAAATGCACCACCAGCAACAACCTCAATCTTGGTAGCAATCACTAGGCCATTTTACTTGTTGGTAACGGCACTCAATTTTGACCAATGCATTTAGCATTCCCAACCGACACACCATCAACAGCAGCGCTGATTTCTTTAGCGTACGCCTGTAACTTTGCTGGTGCTTTGTGACCATTTTCAGCGACAATCTGGACGCAGGCTGAGCCAATAATAACCCCATCGGCCAAATCAGCCATTGCCCGGGCCTGGTCAGCGGTATGTACACCAAAGCCAATAGCCACCGGCACATTCGTGACCGCTTTAATTTGCCCGACAACTTCTGCTAAATTAGCAGCAAAGGATTCACGGGTTCCCGTTACGCCTAAAGAAGAAACCAAGTAGATGAAACCGGTCGCCTCTTTGGCAATCAGCGCAATGCGCTCACCAGACGTCACTGTAATCAACGGAACCAAATCCAGCCCATGCTTGTCAGTAAAAGAAACTAACTCTCCTCGTTCTTCATAGGGCAAATCGGGGATAATCAGGCCATCGACACCGAATTTTTCACAGTCGGCGGTAAAACGTTCATAGCCATACTGGAGAACAACGTTCAGGTACACCAAGAAAACCAGAGGCACCGCTGTTTGCAGACGAATTTCCTTCACCGCCGTAAAAATCACTTCAATTGGTAAATCAGGGTCACGCAAAGCCCGCAAATCGGCCGCTTGAATAACGGGACCGTCGGCGACTGGATCCGAAAAAGGAATGCCAATTTCAACAATATCGGCCCCGCCCTTTGCCAAAGCCACGACATTTTTCACAGTCGTCTCCATGTCAGGATCATTGGCGGTGACGAAGGCAATAAAATTTTTATGATTCGTAAAGCTTTGACTAATTTTACTCATGAATTTCAACCCCCCGGTACTTGGCAATTGCGGCAACATCCTTGTCCCCCCGGCCAGATAGTGTGCAGACAATGACCTGGTCCTTAGGTAACGTTGGCGCTAATTTTTGCACATAGGCCACAGCATGACAGCTTTCAATAGCGGCAATAATCCCCTCTTGCTTGGCAATGTATTCAAAGGCAGCCACGGCCTCATCATCTGTAATACCGACGTATTGGGCACGGTGCTCGGCTGCTAATGCTGCGTGTTCTGGCCCAACACCCGGGTAATCGAGCCCAGCCGAAATCGAATAGACCGGATTGATTTGGCCACTATCATTTTGCAAAAAGAGTGACTTCATGCCGTGAAAGACACCTAAGCGACCCTTTTCGATAGTAGCCGCCGTCAAATCAGTATCAACGCCCTTGCCGGCTGCTTCTACCCCAATCAACTCAACTTCAGCATGGTTAATATAATGGGCAAAACTACCAATGGCATTGGATCCGCCACCAACGCAGGCGATGACCATATCGGGCAAACGTCCCAATTGGTCTTGAATTTGTTGCTTGGATTCCTGGCTGATCACGCTTTGAAAATCACGGACTATCTCCGGATAAGGATGGGGGCCGGTGGCCGAACCCATCACATAAAACGTATCCTCAGGCCGAGCCGCAAAGTCCTGCAAGGCAGCATTAATGGCATCCTTCAACACCATTGATCCGGAAGTCACGGCGTGGACTTTGGCCCCAAGGAGTTCCATCCGATAAACATTCAACCGTTGGCGATCCGTGTCCTCCTTGCCCATAAAGACTTCGCACTCCAGACCAAACAAGGCAGCAATCGTAGCCGTTGCTACCCCGTGTTGTCCCGCTCCTGTTTCGGCTATTAAGCGTTTCTTGCCCATTTTCTTAGCTAACAGTGCCTGGCCAATGACATTGTTAATCTTATGGGCCCCCGTGTGGTTCAAATCCTCACGTTTAAAATAAATTTGGGCGCCACCAAGGTCAGCCGTCATGTTTTTGGCATAGTACAACAACGATGGTCGGTTGGCATAATTAGCCAATAGGTCAGCCAATTCCGCCTGAAAATCAGGGTCGGCCTGGGCTTCCTGGTAAACTGCAGCCAACTTATTTAACTCATTCATCAAAGTTTCCGGTACATATTGGCCGCCATACTCTAAAAACCGACCACCCTGCTTCTTTGTCTTGTATTCTGCTTCCATTACTTTCTCTCCTCTTGATGGGCAATGGCTACCAGTGCCAACATCTTTTTTAGGTCTTTATGCCGGTTGGTTTCCGCCCCAGTACTCACATCAACGCCAGCAGGCTGATAAACCTGCAGTAAATCGCTTAAATTATCGGGGCGAATCCCGCCAGCCACAAATAGGTGGTTCGGGGCCAAACCAGCTAACCGCTGCCAATCTAATCGTTGACCAGAGCCAGCACCAGCATCAACCATTAAAAAATCAATTAGGTCAAAATTACTAACTGATTGTTCTTGCAAACTGCCACTAAAATTGGCTAACTGCCGATTGCGATCTAGACCTTCTTCCAAACCGCCATTGTCTGCTTGTGGCCGACACCACCGAAGCTGATTTTGCCAACTCTTGGCCTGGTCAATGGCATCATCACCCACCAGGGCTTGGATAATTGGTACGCCTGCCATTTCCAACCGCCGGACCTCATCAATTGGTCGCCGGCCATGGAGCTGAATCAGCTGAATCGTCCCCATTTCAACCAATTCCAAAATCATTTCCACCGGTTCAGCAACAAAGACACCAACCAATGGAATCGACTCATAAAGCGTCGTGCGCACTACTAAAGCTTCCGCTTTCGTAACCTGGTGGCGACCTGGAGCAAAGACGACTCCTGCAAAATCAGGGCGGGCCTCGTTGGCCATCAGGGCCTCTTTTTTAGTCATCAAGCCACAAATTTTAATCTTAGTCATGGGTTGGCTCCCCCAATCCGGCTTCAATGAAAGCTTTTGGACTAGCCGCCTTCATCAAGGCCTCTCCGATCAGCACACCATTGATTCCTAAGGATTGTAGGTGTGCAATATCTGCCGGACTTTGCACGCCACTTTCGGCAATAAAGGCAACAGAATCGGGCACCAAATTAAAGAGCCGCTGGCTGTTATCAAAGGAGACTGTAAAATCCTTTAAATTGCGATTATTAACCCCAATCAGCTTGGCACCGACGGCCAGCGCTCGACTAATTTCATCTGCATCATGTGCCTCGACTAACACGGCCAGTCCCAGACTCTCAGCCAAGTTCAAATAGACTTGCAAGTCTAGCGGAGATAAAATCGCCACAATCAGCAAAATAATTTTTGCGCCCGCAACCTTTGCCTGATAAATCATGTAGGGGTCGATGACAAAGTCCTTTCGCAAAACTGGAACGGTTACCTTGGCCGCAATCTCAGCCAAATAGTCTAATTTGCCCAAAAAGTAATCCGGCTCGGTTAAGACAGAAATGGCCGTTACGCCGGCTTGATCATAGGTTTGAGCAATTTCTTGATAAGGAAAATCAACCGCAATCAAACCCCTGGAGGGTGAGGCTTTCTTGACCTCGGCAATCACGTGAATCCCTGGTGCTAGAAAACGGTCGTAAACAGCTTGCGGGTCAATCACCGGCAGAGCCTCTGTCTGAGCTTTCAAAGTCGCTAATGACACCGCTACTTTTTCTTTTACTAGCCGGCTTTTCGTGGCGGCCACTAAATCATCTAAAATCATTCAACGGCCTCCGCAGTGCTTATCCTTGCAAGCAAATCAGCTACCCGACCACTATCGAGGGCCTCCTGCGCTAATATCACCCCCTGTTCAATCGAGATAGCTGGATTGACGGCATTGAGGCCAATGGCCGCATTTAAAACCACGATATCACGCTTGGCTCCCCGTTCTTCACCGGCTAAGATAGTCCGAGTAATGGCTGCATTCTCCTGGGCTGTTCCGCCCACAATTTCTTCTTTGGTAGCCCGCTTCAAGCCAAACTCCTCTGGGATAATCGTTTGGAACTGAACCTTATCACCCCGCAATCGTACTAACTTAGTTGGTGCTGAGATTGAAGCTTCATCGAGGCCATCCGTTCCATACAAAATATTGGCTGACTGTACACCGAGTTGGTGCAAAACCTGAGCCATCGGTTCCAACAGCGCCCCATCATAGACACCCAAAACCATTTGCTTTGGTTCGGCTGGATTGGCCAAGGGACCTAAAACATTAAAAATGGTTGGGATGCCCAAACTGCGGCGAACAGGGGCAACATACCTCATTGCTTGATGGTACTTTTGGGCAAAAAGAAAGGTAAAGTGCTGATCTTTTAGTAGCTGCTCGGCCTGGCCAACCTCCTGGTTAATTGGAAATCCCAGGGCCTCGAGAACATCGGCAGCACCACTTTTTGAAGAAGCAGCGCGGTTCCCGTGCTTGACCACATCATAACCAAGACTAGCAATGACCAAACCCGCCGTCGACGAAATGTTAAAGGAATTAGAATGGTCACCGCCGGTACCAACGATGTCCAGGGCCGCTGCTTGTTTAGGAAATTCCAGGGCCGCTTGCCGCATTGCTTGGGCTGCCCCAGCAATTTCAGCGGCCGTTTCCCCCTTGGCTGTTAATGCCGTCAAAAAAGCGACAATCTGATTTTCTTCTGCTTGGCCGGTCATAATCTCACTAATAACCTCGGCTGACTCATCGAAGGTTAAGTTTTGCTGTTGGCTGACTTTTTGAATGGCTGGTTTAATCATGGTTGTTCTCTCCCGTATAAGCTAAAAAATTAGTAAAAATTTGTTTGGCGGCCGCTTGGTCCGTCATAATCGATTCGGGGTGAAATTCGACTCCGTAAACGTGGTTTTCTTCATCGGCAACTGCCTGAACGGTCCCATCGTCGGCCTGGGCGGTCACGGTTAAGTGATTAGGAATGGTGGCTGGATCAATCATCAAGGAATGGTAGCGTCCAACCGTAAAAGTTGTCGGGCACCCGGCTAAGATACCCGACAACTGCTTTCCCTGCTGGTGAATCAGGCTGGTCTTCCCGTGCATCAACGGGGCCGTAACAATCTTGGCACCATAGACCTCGCCAATTGCCTGATGGCCAAGGCAAACACCAAGAACGGGTACCCGACCGATAGCAGCTGCCAGAACGGCATTGAGGTTCCCGGCCTGATTTGGCCGACCCGGTCCCGGTGATAAAATCAGTCCCATTAACGTTGGTTCATCTAGGTCCTCAACTCTTACCTGATCATTTTTAACCACCTTGATGGTCTGCTTGGTCAACTTGCAAATTTCCTGGTAGAGGTTATAGGTAAAGCTGTCATAATTATCAATTAGTAATAGCATCGGCTGCCACCTCCTTTGTGACCAAATCCAACATTAACCGGCTTTTATTTTCAAATTCTCGGTACTCTTCCGCTGGGCTGCTGTCGGCCACAATCCCAGCACCGGCCTGGACGACCAGGTTTTGCTTTTTTTGGTAGGCTAAGCGAATCCCAATGCTGAAGTCGAGGTCGCCATCAAAACCAATCGTTCCAATACCACCACCGTAAATGCCACGTTTGCGGTTCTCCAACTGATTGATAATCTGCATGGCCGAAATCTTAGGTGCTCCGGATAACGTTCCCGCTGGCAAGGTTGCTTTTAGAATGTCGATGGGAGTTAAATCAGTCTGAACTTGGCTTTCAATTGTTGAGCCAAGGTGCATCACATTTGGAAAATAAAGCAGGTGGCGCAGCTTCGTAACGGCGACCGTGCCAAATTGGCTCACTCGACCCAAATCATTGCGACCCAAATCAACTAGCATATTGTGCTCCGCGAGTTCTTTTTCGCTGTGCTGCAGTTCCTGGGCAAAAAATTGGTCCTCTTCTGCTGTTTTCCCCCGCCGTCTCGTACCCGCTAGCGGATATGAGAACAATCGGTCCCCGGTCTTTTTAATTAAGGTTTCTGGTGAGGCACCGGTTGCTTGGTAGTCACCGTTATGAAAGTAGAATTGGTAGGGTGATTGGGGCCCACCCTGTAACCTGGTAAAAACACCCAGCAAGAGTTGCTGATTATTAGTTTTCGCCAGGTAAGGATTGGATAAAATCAGCTGAAAGATATCACCAGCATGAATATGTTCTTTCGTTTTTTGAACCCGATCGCTGAAGGCTGTCCGCGTCAATTGATTGGTAAAAGTTAGTGCTGACTGGCTTTTGGCCTCATCACCCTGAAGCAGCTCTTGATTTGAGCTAACCTGGTTTTCCAGCTCGGCAGTTGCCAAATCATTTTCCTGAATTTGGTCCATCATTTCACCAGCCCGGTTCGCCAAATCATTTAACTTTTGTTGAACCTGATCGAAGTCGGTCGACAACCTTTCGGACGGTACCGTTTGGCTTAAAATCAATTCCTTGGTCTCGTGACGATAATTGGCAACCACCTTTGGTAAAAATAATTCGAAGTCCGCTAAACCAAGATCGTCTTGGGCTGGCGCTAAGTGAACATCAGGATGGTAACGGACAAAATCATAAGCAAAATAGCCCATTAGTCCGGCCACAAAGGGGATGGCGTCTGTCACCTTGGGAATTTGATACTGGTGATAAAGCTGATTTAAAAAGGCAATTGGATCACCCTGGGCGGTTTCGACCGCACCATCGGCACTCATTACTTGGATTTGGCCATCACGACCGGTAATCGTTTGCTCAAGTGAGAGGAAAAAAGTGGTCACACCCTCGCGTTGAAAGATCATCGTCTGATTCTTGGTTGTCCCCAGTTCCTGCATGAGCAATTCTGGGTCAAAATTACTGATTCTTTTGCTAACAATCACTGGCAGGAAGGGATATTCTTGGCCATATTGCTTTAGGTCTAATTGTTTCAACTCTTGGTCACCTCGTTTCATTTTTTCAACTAAAAAATCCGCCCATAACAACGCAATCTATGCTTTGTTAAGGACGGATTCTCTCCGCGGTGCCACCTTAATTAGGCCAAAAAACTCATTTTTCAACAAAAAAGTCAATGAAAAAAGGTCTTTAGCCCCTCCTTAGCGAGATACTAACATATCCCCGACAACTGACGTATGCCTGACGTTTCCCGTACTTGAGCAAATGCTCTTTCAGCGGAACCCTCCGTGGTCCATTTAACTGCCTGCGTTCCCATCGCCTTCCCAGCATCGGCGACTCTCTTAGCGTGCACAACAATCTTGATCTCCACATCATTGGTTTTTATGGACGAACTATTTAATTGCCCTCAGTTTAATCACAAAATGAAAAAGTGTCAAGAAAAAATGAGGATTATTTTCATTTTTATGATTAAAAAATAAATCAATCCAAGAAATAGCAACTATTAAACGACTTTTTTCTTCTTATATAGCGGATTATTTAAGCATTAAAGAAAATCAAGCAGACAAGATAAAAATGAGAAAAAGATGATAAAAATCTTGCAAAAACATTTTTCCTGTGTTTTAATTAAAGCAACTTAACGGAAAGGGATTCCAACAATGAAAAAATCATCAGCACAAATGATGAGTCGTTATTATGGCTTTTATTACTTTAGATAGCACGTCCAATTCTCGATGCGGACGTGCTCAAGCGTCCGCATCTAGGTAATAAAGCCATCTTTGTGTTGGCCGACTAGATGTAACACCTAGTCGGTAATCGATGGCAACCATGATGGAATTTTTTCTTTCTCACTGTGAGCAATCAGCCGACTAGGTCTTTACCTAGCCGGCTTTTTTATTTCAATCAGAAAGGAAGAATCATATGACAAGAATTGATGGACACACCTACTTAATTGGCTTGATGGCCTACCCCATCCGCCATTCTATGTCACCAACCATGCATAACACCGCCTTCGAGGCTTTGAACCTAAACTTTGTTTACCTGGCTTTTGATGTACCAGAGGAAAAACTCAAGGATGGTGTCGCTGCTATCCGCACCCTCGAGATGCGGGGGTCTAACGTTTCAATGCCCAATAAACAGGCGATCATCCCCTACTTAGACAAGCTCGATATCTCAGCTGAGCTAAACCAGGCCGTCAACACTGTGGTCAACGATCACGGAATCTTAACCGGTTACACCACCGACGGCGTTGGCTTCGTCACTGATTTAAAGAAAAAAGGCCATGAAGTCGCCGGAAAAAAGATGGTCTTGATTGGTGCCGGTGGTGCTGGAACCCCGATTGCGACCCAGTCGGCCCTCGATGGCCTCAGTGAAATCAGAATCTTTAACCGTCACGACGGGCGGTTCGGCCACGCACAAGAAACCGTCGACATCATCAATCAAAAAACGAATTGTCAGGCAAGCATAACAGACCTGGCTGATCAAGGCGCTTTGCAAGAAGCCCTCGCTTGGGCCGACATCTTTTGTGATGCGACCGGCGTTGGCATGGAGCCATTGGAAGACCAAAGCCTCGTCACAGACCCGACCTGGTTCAAAAAAGACTTGGTCGTTTACGACACAGTTTATGCCCCAAGAGAAACCAAGCTCATGACCATCGCCAAGAATGCCGGCGTTGCCCATGTTTACAATGGCTTGGGTATGATGATTGAACAAGGCGCTGCCGCTTTTCGACTTTGGACCGGCCAAAACATGCCAATCGACCTCGTCCAAACAGCAATTGAGCAAAAGGACCAACAATGAAAACACTTACTTGTCACAATACCATCATCGGCGAAAACGACCAAAGTGCCATCGCCCTCCCAATCGTCGCAACCAACCTAGCCGATTTGAAAGAGCAACTGCCAGCGATCAGGGAAAGCCAGCCTGATTTAGTTGAATGGCGAATTGACCACCTTGACCATACCCCAGAGTTAAAGGACCTCAAAGATATTCGAGCTGCTTTAACGGTTGGTTTAGGTGATCTGCCCATTATCGCTACCTTTCGAACACAGGGCGAAGGTGGCGCCATGCCCCTTGAAGAAGCAGATTACGGCGACCTTTTAGCCAACCTAGCTCAAAGTGATTTTGATCTCATCGATGTCGAGGTTGACCACGACCTAAATTTGGTTGAGAAAGCCATCCAGGCTAGCCACGATCGCAATCAACTGGTTATCGCCAGCTACCATAACTTCCAATCAACCCCAACCACGACCTTTCTACAAAAGCAATTTGAAAAAATGGCTAATTTGAAGGCAGACATGGCCAAGATTGCCGTTATGCCCAAAACCAAGGCCGATGTTTTCCGTCTCTTAACTGCTAGCCAAACCGCCCAGGAAAGTTTGACGATTCCAATCATCACCATGGCCATGGGGTACCTTGGAAAAATCAGTCGCATCGCGGGTCAACTCAGCGGGTCGGCAATTACTTTCGCTAGCCTGGACGAAACAGCAGAGTCAGCGCCCGGCCAACTAACCATCGCTCAAATCCGGCAAATCTTTCAACTACTCTAAGGAGAAATCATTATGCAAACTTCCCGCTTTCGTCTCAAATCCGGGCTTTTCACCAATTACTTAGTTCATGGCTTTGGCATGATTATTCTGACCCAAAATCTGGTCACCCTGGCTCAGCACTGGCAAGCCACTTTACCGGTGGCCTCCTTTATCCTTTCTGGAATAGGGATAGGTCGCCTGCTTGCTTACTTGATTATGGGCTTTATTTCCGACCGCTTTGGCCGCAAGACAACCCTCTTAATTGGGATGATTACTTACCTAATTTTCTTCGTGGCTACGCCACTGAACCAATCACTTGCCTTAGCTTACAGCCTCGCCATCTTGGCCGGTGTGGCCAACTCAGCCCTCGACTCAGCAACTTACCCGCTTTTAACTGAAATTAACCAAAATGGCACTAGTAATAGCGTCTTCTTGAAGGCTTTCATTTCAATTGGCGAATTTATCTTGCCAATGCTTGTGCTCTTCTTAACCGAGCAAAAACTGTGGTTCGGCCTTTCATTTTTGGTTCCAGCAGGCATTTTGCTGGTGAACCTTGTCAATATTTTGACGATCAATGTTCAGGCTGCCAAGAAAACAGCCGCTGTTACAGAAACATCCGGTCTCCAGCTCGGCTTTGCTAAGAAATCAGCCTTGACCGCTGGGCTCTTCATCTATGGTTACACATCGATGGCCGTCATGATTTGGTTTACCCAATGGATTACCATTTTCGCTAAGAAAATTAATTTTACGGCTGCCATGGCGCACTTCCTCCTTTCCCTGTACAGCCTAGGCTCCATCAGTGGCGTCATCATTGTCGTGATATTACTACAGCGTTTAACCATTAAAAAAGAACTGTTCCTAACACTAAACGCTATCTCATTCCTGTCCATCACCACCATTACCTTGAGCACCAACGAAACGCTTTCAGCCGTCGCAGCTTTTCTCTTTGGTTTGAGCGCGGCGGGTGGCTTGATGCAAATCGCCTTAAACACCCTCTTGTCCATCTACCCAAAGCACAAGGGCATGTTAACCGGTCTCTTCTTTATTTTTGGTTCCTTGGCCTCCTTCTCAGTGCCAATCATGACTGGCCTGATTGTTAAAAACCAACATTTGAATTTGATGGCCGGCGACATTCTCGTGGCCCTGGTCGGTTTGGTCGTCGCCTTGATGATGTACTGGGTCCTCCCCAAAGAAAAACCAGCTATCACCTCTTTGGCTGATGCAAGGGCAGAAATTAATCGTATCGACACGCAAATCATTGACCTCCTCGAACAGCGCTTTGCGGCTGTCGATGACGTCCATCAATTTAAGCAATCCGGGCAAATTGCCATTAAAGATCTCGACCGTGAGCGGCAAGTCCTCGCTCACGTTGCCAGAAAAACTAAAAATAAAAAATTAGTCACTTACAATCAAGATATCATCCAAACAATCATGGATAATTCACGCAAGTACCAAGCTTCACTCAAATAAAAAAGGTCAATTTGACAAAAAACGTGACGATGATAGCCGTTATCATTGAAAACCATTTCAACCATAGGATAGAAAAGGAAAAAACATTATGCTGACTTACTTAACTGCTGGTGAATCACACGGACCGGAACTTTCAGGAATCCTCACGGGCATCCCCGCTGGTCTCCACCTTGATATTGATGAAATTAATGCCGCCTTGGCAGCCCGTCAGGGTGGTTACGGCCGGGGCAACCGGCAAAAGATCGAACACGATCAAATCATTATCACTGGTGGCGTTCGCCACGGCCTAACACTTGGTTCCCCAATTGCCTTAACGGTTAAAAACCGTGACCACAAGCAATGGTCCGAAATCATGAATCCCACCTCAACTGAGACACCAGAAAATACTTTGCGTGCAGTTAGTCGGCCCCGCCCTGGCCATGCTGATTTAGTTGGCGGCATGAAATACGGTCATCGTGACATGCGCAATGTGTTAGAACGGTCCTCCGCCCGCGAAACAGCGATGCGGGTCGCTATTGGTAATATCTGCAAGCAGGTCTTACAAGCCCTCGACATCAAATTGGTTGGCTACGTTGAAGCCATTGGAGGCATCCATGCCGAAGGCAGCCAACCCACAGACGTTGATCAAATCGAACGGTTGATTACCCAAAACGACTTGCGCCTCACTGAAGAGACCCAGGTGACAGCAATTCACGATTTAATTGATGCAGCTAAGCGTAATGGCGACACTTTGGGTGGGGTGATTCGTGTAGTTGCTGAAAACGTCCCTGCCGGCTTAGGTTCCTACGTTTCCTGGGATACAAAATTAGATGCCAAGCTGGCGGCGGCGGTCATGGGTGTCAATGCGATGAAAGGCGTTGAAATTGGCGACGGTTTTGAAAACGCTGAACACCGTGGCAGCCAGGTCATGGATGAGATTGATTGGCAAGAGGGTCATGGATTTTCCCGTAATTCAGACCACCTGGGTGGCTTTGAAGGCGGGATGACCAACGGCATGCCAATCATTGTTAAGGCAGCCATGAAGCCCATCCCAACTCTTTACAAGCCATTACAAAGTGCCGACATCAATAGCAAGGAAGTTAAAAAGGCTACAGTGGAACGCTCCGATACCACTGCGATTGTGCCCGCTTCAATTGTGATTGAAAGTGTGATTGCCATTGAATTGGCTAAGGCGATTACCGATACTTTTGACGGTAGCAACCTCACCCGCTTACAAAAGCAAATTGCGGACTACCGTCTCGAACTCAAGAATTTCTAAGGATAAACCATGGCAGAACAAGATCGAACAAAATTAACAGGACGCATCACTGTTCCTGGTGACAAGAGTATCTCCCACCGCAGCATTATTTTTGCGGCAATTAGCACGGGCGTCACAACGATTGATAATTTTTTGAAATCAGCTGACTGCCTCTCCACGATGCAGGCTTTCAAGGACTTGGGGGTCAAAATTGATGAACAAAAAAGCCAAGTACTGGTCAAAGGTGTTGGCTTAAAGGGACTGACACAAAGCAGCCAACCCCTTGACATGGGGAATTCCGGTACGTCAACGCGGTTAATCACTGGTCTTTTGGCCGGCCAAGATTTTGCTTCCACATTGGTCGGGGATGCCTCACTTTCCAAAAGACCAATGGCCCGGGTCACCGACCCACTCAGTCAAATGGGAGCTAATTTTACCAGCACTGAAAACCACCTACCATTAATGGTCTTCGGTCGCCCCCTCCACGGGTTTAATTACCGCCTGCCGGTTGCCAGTGCCCAGGTCAAAAGTGCCATCATCCTCGCTGCTCTGCAGGCAACGGGCGAGACCGTCATCGAGGAACCAACGGCCTCCAGAGACCATACTGAACGAATGCTAGCGACCTTTAGCCCAGCCAGTATTGACCGGCATGGTCACCAAATTATCATTCACCCTGGCCATCCTCTGACCGCCCAACACGTCACCGTTCCCGGTGACATTTCTTCCGCCGCCTTCTGGTTGGTTGCGGGTGCAATTGTGCCCGGCTCTGCTATCACGATTGAAAATGTTGGTATTAATCAAACGCGCACCGGCATCCTTTCAGTTCTAAAGAAAATGGGTGCACAACTAACCATTCAAGAACGGACTCAGGCAAACAATGAAACCGAACCTGCTGCCGATATTACCGTCACCGCCTCAAAACTACAGCCCTTTACAATCGGTGCTGAAGAAATTCCCGCTCTTGTTGATGAAGTCCCCCTATTAGCCCTCTTAGCTGCTCGAGCGGATGGCATCAGTCGCATAACTGGCGCAGAAGAATTACGCTTTAAGGAGTCTGATCGGCTAGCCGTCGTTGCAGAAGAATTTCGTAAGCTTGGCATTGCCATTGAGGAATTACCCGATGGTTTCGTGATTGACGGGCGGCAAAATTGGCAGTTACACAGTACGGATTTGGATAGCCACCATGACCACCGCATTGCAATGACCCTGAAAATCGCCTCTCTCCTCCTTTCTAAGCCAGTGACAATTCGTGACTTTGATGCCGTCAATATTTCTTACCCCAGCTTTCTAGCTGACTTACAACGATTAAGGAGTTGATTAAATTGAAATCCGTCTTTATCAACGGGTTAGGGTTAATTGGGGCCACGATGGCCAGAATCATCAAAGCCGCTAGCCCGACCACAACCATAACTGCTTTTGATTCTAAACAAGAGAATGTGACCACAATGGTAGCTGCTGGGGTTGTCGACCAAACCGTTGACTTTGCAACGGGAGCCAGCCAGGCTGATTTAATCATTCTTGCCACCCCCGTTTCTGGTATCTGTGAAAGCCTCCACCAGTTAGCTCAGCTGGACTTAAAGTCAGGTGTTCTCGTGACCGACGTTGGTAGTAGCAAGGAAACTATTCTAAGGGCCGCTGAACCCTTAATGGACCGCGGTGTCCAATTCCTAGGTGGCCACCCGATGGCCGGATCCCACCTAACGGGAAGCCAAAATAGCCGGCTGGACCTTTTGGCCAACCACAGTTTTTTCTTAGTGAATGGCAATGCCAGTCCCACGACTATCAAGGCCTATCAAGCACTCTTGGTTCCAGCTCAGTTGCACTTTAGTGCTTTAACTGCTGAGCAGCACGATCAACTAGTCTCAGCTACCAGTCACTTGCCCCACATGGTTGCCTTTGCACTAACCAACACAATCATTCCGGAGGTGGACGACATGGCTATCGATCCTGGTATTCCCTCCGGCGGTCTGCTTGATACCACACGAATTGCCAAGGCAGACCCTGACATGTGGACCGCTATTTTTACGAGCGAGCGGGCTGATTTATTAGCACAGATCGATCAATTTCAAAAGCAACTAACCCGGTTACGAACCGCCATCTCGGTTGATGACCAGGACAGTATTCATGACCAACTCCAGGCCGCCAACACGGCTCGACGACGATTGGAGGACAAGCGATGAGAATTACCTTAATAGGTTTTATGGGTTCCGGTAAAACTACTGTTGCCAAAGAGCTTAGCCACCAGTTGAACCTACCGCAAAATGATCTTGATACCCTCATTGAACAGACTGCGGGCCTAACTATCCCCGCCTACTTTGAACAATTTGGTGAGGCTCGCTTTCGTCAGCTCGAGCAGAGTGTCTTAACCGAGGCACTGAGCCTAGAAGGCATCCTGTCAACTGGTGGCGGCACCCCCGTTCAAGTCAGCAACCAAGGCCTACTGAAAAATCAGCCTGGCCCCGTCATTTTCTTGGATGCCAGTGACCAGACCATTGCTAGTCGGCTCTTGGCCGATGGGGTTACTAGTCGGCCACTCTTTCAGCAACTGGGGATGGACGGTCTGCTAGCGCTCAAGCAGACTCGCCAGCCAGTGTACGAAAAAATTGCCAGTGAAATTATTACCGTTGATGGCAAACAACCGGCTGATATCGCAAAAGAAATTATTCATTCAATCAACGTTAACATTTAGGAGGATTGACGATGGCTACCATTCATACTCTAGGACCAAAAACAACCGACAGCTATCAAGCCGCCAAGCACCTGCAAGATGAGGATCCTGACTATCGAGCTCTCACAATCACCCTGCATGAAAACTTTGAGAACGTCTACCAGCACCTGACTGATTTTATCGGTGATTATTTTTTGGTGCCAACTGCCTACCAATCAGACAATGGCGACAGTTGGACCAGAAATAACTACCGCTATCTCGATCATCTCACGATTCAAACGACCTTTTTCTTACCAACCATGCCGATGTTATTAACGGAAAACCAAACAATCAAGAATAAAAAAGCCATCCTCCATCCAGCAACAGCGGAGTTAATTCAGCAATACATGGTTGATAGCCACCAAAATCTAACCATCGACTTCGTCCCCAGCAAGCCCCTGGCACAAAAGGCCTTCGAGAAAGGCCACTATCAATACGCCATTTTCAGTCAGCAATCCTTCCTCCCCCACGATTCATTGACCATCATCAAGGAATACCACCCCGAGATGGTCTGGTGTCTTTATCAAATCAAATAAAAATCAGCATTCGCTCATAAAAAAAACCGGCTAAAAAGTCGGTTTTTTGATGATTTTATTTGGCAGCAGAATGTTTGCTTTGGGTCTGATTTTTGAAATAAAAATAAGCCAACCAGCAAAGCATAAAGACGGTAAAGTATACCAGCATCTCCCAGGTACCCGTCACAAAATTGCTCATTGAGCGAGCATCACGTTCGGTCTCAATCCGAATTCCGAGTGCCGTTTCTGTCACCCCGCTCTGGGAAATATTAAACATGGCGACAAAGAAATCTATCAACAGCAGTCCCATAAAAATGAGTCCGCCCTTTGTCACCGGCCATAAATATTTTTGCATTCTAATCACCTCATTGCTATTAAATTTGGCTTTCGCTTGCCACCATTATAAGCAATTCAGTTTGCAAAATTTATTCCCATTTGGCATAAATACCCGGGTTTCAGTAGTGTAAAATTAAGGGTTTATTGCAATTCTTATTAACAATCAATTCCGTTCACTATTTAGTTCATTAGGGCTTTTTTCAGCTACCAAGGCAAAAAAATCTTGGAAAAGCTTCTCCTGCTTTTCATGGTCAGACCAGAAAGTTTCCGGATGCCACTGAACGCCGTAAACGGCCAAATCAGGATTTTCAATCGCCTCAATGACCCCATCCTTGGCCCGTGCCGTGACCTTGAAACCATCGGCAATCTTTTTCACTGCTTGATGGTGCTTGGAGTTCACGAACGGGTGCGCTCCCTGAGACTTGGCCAGGAAGCTTTTCTCTTCCACATTGACGAAATGGGTTGGAAAAGCCGAATCGGGCACCTGTTCGTGACGAATCGCTTCCTGTTCATATTGTGAAGGCAAATCCTGATATAGCGTGCCACCAAAGGCCACATTAATAATTTGAATACCACGGCAAATTCCCAAAACGGGTTTGTTCTGCCGCACGCTTTCTTCAATGACTGCTTTTTCAAAGTCATCGCGTGGCACATAAGTTACGCCAATTTGTTGGTGTGGGTCTTCACCGTAAAGATGTGGTGAAACATCCGGTCCACCTGGAATAATAATGGCATCCACCATGCGCACCATCTCTGCTACCATTGCTGACTTAACAATTGGTAAAATCACTGGCACCACGTCATTTTTAACCAAAACATCTACTAGACTCTTTTGAACGTAGTTAGCTAGCTTCAATCGACTTGGGGCCGTTTGCTGCATATTCGCATCTGCTGTAATACCAATTTTCATTAATTCGTCCTCTTTTCAACTATAATAAGCAATCTTGATTATAGACCAGTTGAGAAAAAAAGGAAAATATTGATAAAAAATTAGTAGCTAATAAAAAGACGACCTCTCGGTCGTCTTTATTGATTGAAAATTATTTTGAATCACTTTGTTCTGCCTCATCGCTAATATCGCGACGGCCAAAGGCTGTATCCGCTTGTTCTTCAACAACAACCCGACGTTTCCCACTGCGGACAATGTAAACGATAATGGCTGCAAGAATCAACGAAAAGATCCAGTGGTGGAGAAAGAAACCAATGATTAACAAAAAGCCAATCAAAATTAAAAAGTATGAAAATACAGATAAAGTGAAGCGGAATAATGAAACAACTCCCCACACTACTAAAATTAAACCAAATAATAAGAACACGTTTTATACCTCATTCAATATCATGATTGTAACTCTAGTGTAACTCAAATAGATTAAGTGAGAATATAATCCGCTTTTAGCGCTCTTGCCCAACCAAATAATCCTGGTAGGTTTGCCGGTTTTGCTTGACGCATTTTTTCAACAATTTTTCAAAGTAGTCAGCCGGACTAGCCCCTATAACCGGATTTTCCCGACGGCTTAAAGTCGTCTGAACAAAATCACCATCATCAAAATCTAAAAAGTTAGCAGCAATGGTCTTAGTCTCCTCAGTCTCAGCTACGACTTCATAGTATTCAATTTCATCAAAGTTTTCAATGAAATAAAGGTTGCCGTCGGCATCAGCATGGCCCAAGTCATAAAACAAATACTCTGTCTTAACATCAATAAAGAGACCATCACCGAGATTTAAGGCATTTTCATCTTGGAATTGCTGCTTGAGATAATCATGGGCCTCTTTTGGCGTATGAACGTCAAAATCAAAGTCATGGTCACTCTGCTGGTTTTGGTCGACCAAAACCTGATTAACTCCATGCCGAAACATTGCACCAACAATACGACGGCGGCGAGCTAAATGGTATGCCCGCACAATTGCAGTCAAAAACAGCAAGGCGACAATCGTCATTGAAAACAAGAAAAACATTCTGATTCTCCCAAACAATTAAAAATCAGGACACTAAACAACCTGATGTTCAATCGAACCTAATAAATTTGTACCATTTCTTTGCAAGAAAAATTGGTAACTGACCCCATTAGTTTAACTCTCTCGTCGCTTTTTTGTCTATCATTCTGATGACAATTTAGCGAACTTATCTTTACTGACAGAAATCAAACGGCTCATCCACAAACAAGTTCATCCACTAAGCTGACTGGATCTCACTTTGTCGGAAACTAATTTCGAAATAGCGGGCTGAGGTTTACTACGCTAAAATCTCCTCAAAGAAATTAATCTTCTTTGTCATTCATATCCCATTTTCAACCTGAACAAATCCAATACCAGCTAGCTGTTTCGATTCTTAGCACCGAATTGGCAACTATCGTAATCGTAGCTGAATCCCTTTAAATTTATTAAAAGAATCACCTCGAACATTGAAAAATACGTCGTTTTACTTACAATGAAGGAAGACAGTTACTTGTACCTGTTATCCAAAGAACGGAGAGAATTAATGAAAACAGAAGTTATTATCGCTAATACTGCTAAAGGTTTTGAAAAAAATTTAAATACAGCCATCAGCAATCTGACAGACCAAGGTTATGAAATCGTGTCAATTTCACCATGGTCACTCAGCTATCGCGCTATTATTTTATACCAATAATCTAATTTTTTCGGAAAGGAAGAGCGCCTAATGTACAAGAAAAACAAAGAAAACGAAGACCAACAACCCCGAGACACGCTCTACACGCGTCCTTGGTTCATTATGATTGGCATCATTGCGGTCCTCAGTATGGTCGGGGTCGGCTATATTGCCTTGCTTGGGTGAACGATTACTAATACCAAATCAGTATTGGCTTAGGTCCACTTTCACAACATCAAATAAAAAATAAACCCCACCGTGATTGAACAGTGGGGTTTTATAAATGGTAACAATTTGTTATCCGGAAAAATTTGTTAACTGACACCAATGTTAGAATTCAAATTAGGACATTACTGATTAGTAAACTAGTTCATTAATGCTTAGTCGCAATCCCTAGTTAGCATAACGACCATTAATAAACGTTAGTTGATTGCTATGATTATTGGAACCATAAGCTTTAACCAGAGCAATCACAAAGTCAACAAAAGGCCAAATTCCAAAGGTAATCCATGAACCAACAAGTAGCTTGAGCAAACCTAAGCCGATTTGTCCGCGAATAAAGCGATCAACACCAAAGGTACCAACCAAAAAATTGCAAACCCAAACAAAAACATGCTTATTCACGTTGTTAATCCTTGCATTGCCATCATATATTGTATCCATATATATATTTCTCCTTATCTTTTAAATAATCTTATTGATAATATTTAAATACAATTTTATCATTTATTTTACTTTGTTTACATACAAAATGTTGTTTTGAAGACATTTTTTCCAAAAATCAGACGAAAACCCTGACAAAAAATAAGAAAAACCTCTGAATGTCGATAACATTCAGGGGTTTCAGTCAAGTTGAGTCACAATTAATTATTTTCTAAATTTTTAGCAGATTGACCATCTTTTAGCAAGAAAAAGGCTAGAACAGCAGCGACTGTTAAAATCAATGCCGAAACCAACATCACGCTGTTCATTCCTGCGTAAAAGGCTTTTGAGGCAGCATGCTGAAGACTTTTCACCATTGTCATTGGTGCCTGAATATCCTGTGACATAATGCTATGACTCGAAAAGGGTCCTTCTGCTAATAACTGATCTTTGATCTTTTCAATGCCTGGTAAATGGGTATCAAAAAAATGAAAGAAAGTCTGCAGATGAGTATCATATGTCCTACTTTGAGACAGCCCTAAGATCACGACTCCAAAGGATGTTCCTAACTGCATAAAGACATTGACTAGGCCTGATACCATTCCAATTTCAGCCGGTTTTGCATCTGCCAAGGCTGCATTATTCAACAACGGATTGACGAGTCCATTTGATACTCCGAGCAAAATTAGTGGCAAAATTAGTTCCTGATAAGACAGCTGGGTTGTCATGGCATTAGCGAAGAGTAATAGACCGACAGCGCCCACTAATAAGTTAACCGCAATTGTGCGGCGGTTTGAAAACTTATTGGTTAAATAACCGGCAACTGGCCCTAAAATCAAACTCCAAATGGTCATTGGTACCTGACGTAACCCAGTTTCAAAGGCTGCGTAAGACAGCGCATTTTCCATCATCGAAGTAATAAAAATTTGCATCGCATAAACGCCAGATCCCAAGGCAAAGGCAACAATAATCGAACCAACAAAATTTTTATTTCTGAACAAGGATAAATCCATCATTGGTTTTTCGATTCTCGATTCAACACCGATAAATGCCACTAACAGTAGAATTGCTGTAATTAACCAGAATGCGATTTGAGGATTAAACCATGATAATTGCGCATGATTTTCCTTTTGAATTAATCCATAAATCGCAGAAAAAATGGCTGCCGAAGATAAAAGCATCCCCCAGAAATCAATTTTCTGACCTTCACCATACTTTGGCGTTTCTTTTGTTGTGAAATAAACTAAAAATCCTGCCAATATTCCAATTGGAATGTTTACATAAAAGATTGATGGCCAGCCAAATGACTCTGATAAAATACCACCAATCAAAGGACCAGAAACAGTTGAAATTCCCATCACTGAACCTAAAATACCTAGGGCAACTCCCCGTTCTTTTCCATCAAACAAAGAGGCGACTAGTGCCAGCGCTAAACTCATTAAGCCGGCGCCACCGAATGCTTGAATGACCCGACCAATATTTAAAATCAGCAACGACGGTGCTAAACCGTTGATGGTTGAAGCTAAAACGAAAATCAGCATGCTAATTAAATAGATTCGTTTACGGCCATACATATCACCCAATTTTGCCACAATCAAGATGACCACCGCATACGAAATTGTATAGGCACTAATCACCCATTGAACATTGCTAAAGTTGGTCTTAAAGCCCTCAGCTATAATTGGCAAAGCAACATTCACAATTGTTACGTCTAACAAACTCATAAAGACGCCCAAGGATAGTGCAAATAATGCCCACCATTTCCTTGGACTACTTTTTTCTGAATTACTCATTTCTAATTCCTTTCCGAATACAAGTAACAGTAATCAGAACGGCCATTAATAGTGATGATTTGTTGAATAGATCTTATTAGTAGAGCAGCCCAACTACTCCACTTCGTATTCACGTAATCACTCGAAAATAAATTTTTGCGGCCTGTTTACTTTCGTATCGCTTTAACAAATGAATTCGACAGCTAATTTCTTTCAAGAAAAGAATCAACCGAACAAGTTTCACCTCTTAGTTGCTTTTATCAAAATGAAAGCAAAAAAAAAGATGATTTCTGAATGTGCCTTTAGAGTTCTCTAAAGACATCCCATTCAACAAATCATACATAAGCTAAAGCCTTTTTCTGATTACGTCAATAAATAAGATTTATCGACTAGATTCATAGTGTAACCAATAAATTATCATTTAGCAAGTTTTTTAAATTTATTTCATTGAAAATACGAAAACTGAATGATTCACTGAACTTGTTATCATGTCCACTCAAGCAACCACTACTGCAAAAATCTCTTTTGTTTTTCAACTATTTAGCTCATCCTTTGGATTAACAGTAAAATTTGATAATTAGATATCCCCTGAAAATTCATGCAACTTTCAAAGCCCAGATCATCCCGATATATTTTTTATTAAATATAGCCATCCAATGATTAGCTTATTGACCCCACTCCTAAAGTGCGTAATAATTTGTTTAATTTAAGGTTATGCTATTTAGAAAATGTTAGGGAGAAAGTTATGTTTACTTATCGAATCGATCAGGAAGATAGTCTGGCCCTGCCGACCCCTGAAAAAGATGCAGTACCACTATTTAATTTATTAACCGCCAGTCAAAAAGAAATTGAGCCTTGGCTCCCCTGGATTCAGAATATGAAATCTCCTCAGGATGAACAAATCTTCTTGGAAAGTACTATGAAACGCTTTGTCGAAAAAGCTTCACTCAATCTGGTCATTCTTTATCACGGTGAAATTGCTGGTATGATCAGTTTCAACCGTTTTAGCTGGCTCAATCAGAATACTGAAATTGGCTATTGGCTCGGCACTAATTTTTCCGGAAAAGGCATTATGCAAAAAGCAATTCAAGGGATGTGTGCAATTGGCTTTGAAGATTATGATTTGCATAAAATGACCATTCATGCGGCAGTAGATAACACTCGTAGTAATAACACCGCCAAACGTGCTGGCTTCACCCTCGATGGCACGTTACGTCAACAAGAACGATTATCCGATGGTTACCACGATGAGAACGTTTGGTCACTAACAAAATCAGAATGGAAAACTCAGCTAGAGGTAAACAATCGTCACCAATAGTTTCTAATCCCTAATAAATTTTAACAGTCAGTTGAATTCAGTTTTAACGGAATTAGAAAAAGGCAATGACAAAATTATTGAAACGCAGTACACAACAGTTGTACTATTCTTTTCCGCTGGAATCTTTTATCAATAGTCGACTAATGGGCATAAAGGCAAAAACTACGCTGGTAAATTCAAAATAAGGACTTTGCTACAGGAAAAATTATCTCTTGAACCGCTAAGACAATTCGTCGATACTTTTATTATAAAAGTATTTAGAATTACTCTTATAAATAACAAAGCAAAATAATATTAGACAGTTGAGAAAAGGGGGACAATCTTAGCTTAGCTTGGTTCAGTACTTGGCTAGAAAAGCAACACTTCGCCATAACGCGTACCCCGAAATAAAAGCAAACATACAACCTATTATCGACCTACTGATAGATTTAGAGAAACGTGCACAATTACCACCAAAATTGGGTGGATACGAACAATTAACAAATTCCTCCAGGGCTTGCAAGCAAAAAATATATTTAACGGAGATATAACCATGAAACACGGATCAAATAAAAACAGCCAAGGCCTGTTATTCACTTCTGTTTTAGCCATTGTCGTCATTCTGGTGGTCAGCTTTTACTTTGTCGGTAATGCTAATAATAACAAGGACGAAAAAATAGCGATAACTCATCAAGTGTAATTTTGAGCCACATTTCAAAGTCAACCAATCAACAAGAGTCAGCAAATTCAACAGTTTCAAGCAGTCAACCGTCATTTAGTCAGTCACATACCAATAATAACAGCCTCGTTTATTATGATGGTCAAACAAAAACAACCTTGCCCACTACTAACGGAAGTATTGATCCGAACGAAAACTACACCGACGGTGCTACATTCTGGCCAGCAACCTTAACTATCAATGGTAAAAAAGAAAATGTAGTGGCAATGTATGCACGCATGGGATATTTCCAAATTTTCACCAAAGAACCAACTAGCAAATCACAAGGATTCACCTATAACGGGGAAGACTATAATAACCACATTGGCGACAAAGATCTTGATCCCTTGGCTTCTTCAAGTGAGACAATACACTATTAATGACTTATATATTAATAAAATAAGCCCCCTGGTTGCCGGACAGTTTATGGTTTACCAAGGTGCTTTTTATTATAGAATACACAATTACTGCGCTATCCTATTTTATGAATCTTGTTTTTAAATGAATCCATATTCATTACATTAATTTTTTAATATGCGTTACGAGCTCTCTGTTGGCCTGTTTAACTTCTTCTATTTTTTGATTAAACCCCTGATGAATCCAGTAGATGATAACGAAACTGATACCACCGGACCCAAAATAAGCCGTTAAATTATGAATTTGATCATGAGGAACATCCATCGTACTTTGTTCACGCTTCTGTAAAATGACTTTTTGTAACAAATACTCATGATTATTTTCTAATAAACTTTGCAAGAAGACCTTATCTGACAGCAAAACATGATAAGCGTCATTTAAAACTTCCTCCAACGTCTGTCCCTTCAATCCAGCTCTTTGATAGAGTTTATCAACGATCTGCTCGACTTTTAAAGTGAGTATATCATCTATGCTTTGGAAGTGACGATAAAAAGTCCGCCTTGATAACCCCGCCTCCTTAGTCAATTCGCTAATAGTTATTTTTTCAAGTGGCTTCGTATTCATTAATCTTATCAATCCTAAAATCAGCAGATTAATTGATTGATCAACCTGTTTGGTTCTCTTTATATTATTTTTTACTGACACAGATAATCTCCAATTGTGCAACTTACTTAAAAAGTATTTTCTTTTTTCTGACACCAAGTATACTTGGTATAACTAAAAGATACAAACGAGACAGTTGGAGGAAAATAAATGGCAGATTTCAATATTCAATTTAAAATCGATGGTGAAATGATTACGCAAGAACAAATTCATGACATGGAACTTAGCCGCTATGAAAAGGTCTTTAACGAGTTTGGTGAAAAGGGTATTCCTCTTCAAATGGATGGCAAGCAATATAGCGCAGAAGAAGCCATTGAACTTCCCTTGGAAGAAGCTAAAGAACTTCTTGCCCAAAGTAAAGAGGCAGTTGGAAAGCAAGGAATGCTCGATTATTACAAAGACGAATTGCTCCGCGCCGATAAAATGTGGGAAGACATTGCTGCAGAAGCCGATGGCCAAAAGCCAATGAAACAAGCCATTGTGGAAGTGGAAACAGATAATATTTCACTAATTCAATTCATCCTCTTTAATCAAAGTCTGGCCAAGGAAAACAATTTGTACTTGCCATCAAAAATTCACCCTGAGCATTACTACTTTGAAGCTGGTAAGGGGGGCACACAAACAATTGTCGAAACATTTGGTATGTATAAAGATCCATCCTACTTACACTTAGTACCTGGACGAGGTGTGGCAAAACCCATCACCCCTGATGCTGATACAGACATGGTTATGCTTGGTAAAACACTCCTGGCCCACAATATGCAAGATACTAAGATTATCGGAATGCATCAATTCAAGGGAAAGCAGAACGGTTTACATGTCAAGTTAGGTGTATTCCTGCCACAGTCAGCTCCGGATGCTATCTTAGAAGGACATAAATGGCATTTAATGGTTGAATTTAACAATGGACTTCATTTTGCATCGACAAAGAAGCCAAATTGGTTACAAAAATTAATTGTGCCAATCGCATTAAAAAAAGCAGCCAAAGAATTTAAAAAGTGAGACAAAGGGCTTCCGATGGGAGCCCTTTTCGTTTACAACATGTTGTGCTAAATTACCTACCCAAGTATTCCAAAGCATGGTCCCTTAAAGCACAATCAGCAATAGGAGTTATCTCGAGTTTATTTATAAGCCAATTCTTGTATGATTTAGTCTTACTGCTCGATCATGATTAACTTGGCACCTTTCACTCTTTCAGATCACTTAATCGACTTTTTTAAAATATATTTATAGAACACCATCAAAAATGCCAATATACAATGCCAAATTAAGTACAACATTTAATTTATTAAAAGTAAGTAGATTAACTGCTTTTAATAAATATCACTTCCGTTTGCTAACACCAAATCAACAATCAAATAATCTTTCTTAATTGCTTTAATAGCTCAAGATAGAAACGTTTCATTTGGATTTTCGATCTTTTAATTTCATGAACAGCATCGAAAAGAGTAATTAGTGCGGGAGCTAAACCATTAATTGGCATTTTTCTTACATCAACAGCATTACTAAAATATCTTACTGATATACTTATAGTTGCATAAGTCCATCACCTTCCCTCTACTTTTTTTCCAGTTAAATATACACGCTCTAACAATCACATTTTAAAATAATTAATATTTAATCATATACAACCCAAGGACCATTGATTACTTATTAAGTAGTAGCTTGAAGAAACCAACAATTACGTTAGCTACCCATAGCAAAAAACTGGCATTACACTCATGTTAGTTTGCTGCTATCTAAAAGTGTTGTTATCAATTATATTTCTGAGCGCTTAGAACACGAGAATACGACAATCACGATAGAATTATATGCCCACATGATTCATGAACTAAAAACTCAAGAAGAGATAAATCAATTGATTATTTGAACAATTTATAACTTCGATTACCCCCTTTGGGGGGTATTTTTTTCGGGCAAATTTGGGGCAAACAGGACTAATTTTGCCATGATTTAGCAAATTTTTAGCAAATTTATTTACTTGTTTTTTATCTTTTTTTATCTTTTTTTATCTTATGTAACTACTGATATAGAGCCTTTTCTAACAAAAAAGCCGATGCACTGCTTGTTTGCAATGCATCGGCAAAAATAGCCCCAGAGGGAGTCGAACCCTCGATTCCGCGCTGAGAACGCGACGTCTTAACCACTTGACCATGGGGCCATAGTCAACAATACTTAAATAGTTTACTAGATTATTGCCCACCCGTCAATTATTTTTTTAGCATTGTTTGCTATTAGCAAATTATTGGTATAACAAACGTTATTGTTACCTTGTTAACCCCTTTGACCAGAGCCTGTATCACAAATTTGTGACTGTCAGGCTCAAAGACACCAGCTAACAACCAATTTACACTGACCCACCAACCCAAGAGCCGTTTTCATCAACACCGAACTCTCTTCAATTACTGTCGAACCCAAAGAAAAACTATGAGATAATGAGAATATTCGAACAAGTGATGAAGATCAATTTTTGGTATTAAATAACTAGTCCACGTTTGTTGAACAGCCTAAGTTAAACCCAATTCATCCATTAAATTAGAGACGTTAGGAGCAGACCATGATTACCATTTCCAACTTATCAAAAGCATTCGGCAGTCACCAAGCCGTTGCCAATCTTTCCTTCACCCTTCAACCAGGTGAAGTTCTCGGCTTGATTGGCCAAAATGGTGCCGGCAAAACCACCACTTTTCGGATGATTTTAGACTTTATCCAGGCTGACGAAGGTACGATTGCCTGGGATCAACATCCAATCGATGCTAATTTACGTCGAAAAATTGGCTTTCTACCCGAAGAACGCGGGCTCTATCAAAAACAGACCATTGAAGAACAGGTCGTCTACCTTGCCCAATTACATGGTATGGACAAAAAAGCGGCAAAAGTAGCGCTCCAAGACTGGCTAGACCGCTTACAAGTCGTTGGAAAACCAGGGGACTTAGTCCAATCTCTATCAAAAGGAAACGCCCAGAAAATCCAAATGATTATGGCTCTGATTTTCGAGCCGGACTTTGTGATTCTCGATGAACCCTTCTCTGGCTTAGATCCTGTCAATGCTGCCATTTTTATGGACGAAATTCAGCGCCTCAAAGATCGTGGCGCAATGATTATCTTCTCATCGCACAATATGGATAATGTTAGCCAAATTTCAGACCAACTCCTAATGCTTAAAAAGGGTCGAACCGTCCTGCAAGGACCTGTTCAGGAAATTCGTGAATCCTTTGGCCGAACCCGTCTTTATGTTGAAGCGCCTCATTTAACAAAATCAGACTATTTAGCAATGACCGGCGTCAACCATGTCGAAGCTAAAGATGGTGGCTTTCTGCTGACGCTAGACTCTGAAGCGGCTGGACATTCCATCTTCGAGGCGGTGACCAGTAATGGGTACATCCCCGCCTTCTCACAACAGCCACCCACTCTAGCCGAAATCTTTAAAACGGAGGTCAGCACCAATGACTAATCTAACCTTTCTCGTAGCCAAGCACACCTACTTCAGTCGCCTTAAGAAAAAATCTTTTTGGTGGTTAATTATCTCACCTATCCTTTTAATTGCTGCTGCTGGTCTTCTAGGCTACGGAATTAGCTACTTTTCAAACGATCAACCAGCCAAAATTGCTGTTATTGGACAGGCCAATAGTCGTGAGGCCATCAGCCAAACAGCTAGCAAGCTCAATATCAAGGTCTCATCAATTACCGATGACCACTCTGCACAGTCGGCTTTACAAAAGCAAAGCATTGACGGCATCCTTACTCTCAACGCTGATCAAGGAACATTAGTGATGCAGCCAAAAGCACCGAAAATTGATAAAGATCAATTACAAGCGGTCTTAAGCAAGATTTTTTTGATGAATCAGGCTGAAAATTATGGTCTAACCCCCAAACAAACCGCAGCATTGATGACACCGTTTAGCCTGAAAACAACTGTGCAAAGTCACGCTAGTCAAGAAAACGCCGACAATAACCAGGCTGCAAAAGCAGCTGTTTCAGTTGCTATAACGATTATCGTCTTAGTCATTGTTTCGACCTATGCATCCTTAATTGGTAATGAGATTGCCAATGAAAAATCGTCACGAATTATGGAAACCCTATTAGCAGCCTCGTCTTCTCGGGCACAATACTTCGGTAAGCTGCTAGGTATCACTGGTCTTCTGGTTACCCAACTGCTTTCTTACGTGGTCTTAGGAATAGGAACCAACCTTTTCGGTCAAAAAATTGCAGTGGTCAAGCAGGCCCTTTCCTACTTGACTGCCTTGACCCCAGCTTTTCTAATTTATTCCTTGATTTTCATCATCGTTGCCACTGGCCTTTACCTGATTTTAGCAGCCATTGCAGCTTCATTAGTCAATGATAATTCACAAGTTTCTCAAGCCATGGTCCCCGTCACGACCCTGGCCATGATTCCCTATATTGTTGGCCTTGCTTCAGCTTCAAATGGTGGCAATAACATTCTCGTTCGTATTTTTGCCTATATCCCCTTCATGGCTCAATCAACAATGCCAAGCTTGCTTGCCAACCAATATGCCAGCTGGTGGCAGGCTCTTCTATCATTGGCCATTTCACTCATTGCTCTCGTGGCGCTTGCTCAATATGGACAAAAACTTTACGCTAAAAACGTTTTGTCCTATTCAGATGAAAATATCTTGAAGCAACTATTAGCTTCCCTCAAGCACTCTTAAACGGTAAAATCAGCCCCAGCTCCTTCCAGGCTTACCGATAATAACCCAAATCAAAAAGCGATCCAAGCAATCAAATTGCTTGGGTCGCTTTTAATTAACCATCAAAACGATGGCGAACCTGATTCAAATTGTTACTTAAACCAAGCGTTCACTTGAGACTTGTGCTTACTAATCCAATCGTCGGCAGCCTTTGTAGGCGTTTTACCGTTTTGGATATCAAGCATAACCGTCTGCATGTCATCTTGTGTCCAGTGGAAGTTCTTCATCACCTTGTAGACATCAGGGTTCGTCTGCTTCAAGTTTTTACGAACAACAGTATTAATTGTTTCTTGTGATCCCATTGTTCCCTTTGGATCAGCCAGGTACTTCAACTTGTACTTGTTGAACATCCAATGTGGTGACCAACCAGTCAAGACAATTGGTTGCTTAGCCTTATAAGCCTTATCCAATGCTGAAACCATTGCACCAGATGATGATGCCTGCAAATTCCAACCAGAAAGGTTACCATAAGAATCAATCGTCTTTTGTGCGGCAGCCATCACACCGGCACCAGGTTCAATCCCCGTAATGGTCTTGTTTGCTTGGTTGGTCAAATCAGCAATTGAGTTGACATCCATATAATCTGGCACAACCAAACCTAACTTAACCCCCTTCAAATTAGGGCCAAGCAAATCGACATCATTCTTATACTTAGCGTACAAAGCCTTGTGAGTATTTGGTAACCAAGCTGAAACCGTAGCATCGGTTTGCTTATTAGCAACTGATTGCCAGTTCACGGCGTTATCAAGTGGGGTAATCGTCACATCATAGCCGTGCTGACGCATTGCTTCAGCCAAAACATTCGTTGAGGCCACTTCAGAATCCCATTCAACATAACCAATATTGACTTTCTTGCCTGAAGCTTGGTGAGCAGTGATGCTACCAGCAATACCGGCGATAGCAATCACGGCCAACATTGCCCAAGTAGCCAACTTACGCCACTTTGGCAACTTTGGTGCAGAGACGGGCTCTGTGTTCAGACGCTGAACAAAGCGATCAATGATAATAGCCAAAATCACCAAGGCGATTCCATTAACAAATCCCGAACCAACGTCGGCGTGTTGAACAGCTGACAAGACACCACGACCAAGTCCTGGTGCCCCAATCATAGAAGCCGTTACAACCATTGACAGAGCCAGCATAATCGTTTGCTTAGCACCAGCAATAATCGTGTTCTTCGCATTTGGTAATTCCAACTTGAACAACTTTTGCCAAGTCGTTGCCCCAAATGAGTCAGCGGCTTCAACCAAATCAGTTGGCACCTGTTGCAACCCAAGATAAGTGAAGTTCACAACTGGTGGCAAGGCGAAGATAACAGAGGCAAAGGCCCCAGGCACAACACCAATACCAAAGAAGGCAACGGCTGGAATCAAATAAACAAAGGCAGGCATGGTCTGCATAAAGTCCAAGATCGGCTTAATCACCATGTAGGCCTTTGGCGACTTAGCCGTCCAAATCCCCATTGGGATTCCAATAACCAAAGAGACAACCGAGGCCATCAAGACCAGTGTCAAAGTCTGCATCAAGTCAGACCATAATCCTTGGTTAGCTACCAAGGCCAAACCAATCAAGATAAAGAGTGGTTGACCATATTTCTTAGGCGTCAACAGCCATGAAATCAATGCCAAGGCAATGATGAAGATTGGCATTGGAATCGCTGTTAAGAAATTCGTAATGCCATCCATCGTAGTGGAACCACTATTTTGAATCGCTGTAAAAAATCCAGACAGATTCTTTGTTAACCAGTTAACCCCATCGGTTACCCAGGAGTCAATTGGGAGTTTGGCAACTGATAATAAATTAATCATTATTGTCTCCTTCCGTTTGGGCTAACGCTTCAATCACGGCACCACGAATGATAATACCGTGAAGCTTCTGATTTTCATCAACGACGGCCACTGGCGTGTGGGCGTCATAAATGATTGGCATAATGTCTGAAACAACCGTGTCAGGCGTTACTGTTGGCATTGCTGTGATCACGTCACGCAGAGTCAACTTTTCACGACGAGCATTCACGGCCGCGTCAGATGTCACGTACCCAACAAACTTTCGGTTACCATCGACGGCAACCAAGCCAGAAACTTCTTCTTCTGACATCCGGTGTAAGGCAACGTTTGGTCCATCCGTATCAGCGTTGATTGTTAAGCCAGGAATCATGATGGATTCTGCATTCAAAACCTTTGAACGATCAACATCTTCAACGAAGTTTTCAACATAATCGTTTGCTGGATTAGTCAAAATTTCTTCTCCAGTACCGATTTGTTGTAACTGACCATCCTTCATGATGGCAATTCGGTCACCCAAACGCAAAGCCTCGTTCAAATCGTGGGTAATAAAAATAATGGTTTTCTTCACCGTTGCCTGCAAGTCTAAGAGCTCATCTTGCATTTCGTGACGAACCAATGGATCCAAGGCAGAAAAGGCTTCATCCATCAAGAGAATGTCAGGGTCATTCGTTAATGCCCGTGACAAGCCAACTCGCTGTTGCATCCCTCCTGAAAGCTGTGAAGGATATTGGTCCTCAAAGGACAAAAGTTTCGAATTTTCCAAGGCCTTTTCGGCACGTTCGCGCCGTTCCGCTGCTGGCACACCTTGGATTTCCAAACCAAATTCTGTATTTTCCAGAATGGTTCGGTGTGGGAATAAGGCAAAATTCTGGAAGACCATCGACATTTTCTTCCGTCGAATATCAAGCATCTCTTTCTTGTTGTAATGGGTAATGTTTTTCCCATCCAAAAAGATTTCCCCACTGGTTGGTTCAATCAGGCGATTGAGCAAACGAATTAACGTCGACTTTCCAGAACCTGACAACCCCATGATGACGAAGATTTCGCCCTCATTGACATCAAGGTTAATGTCGTAAACACCAACCGTTGAGCCAGTCTTTTCAAAGATTTCGTTCTTAGATTTATTTTCTTCAACCATCTTCAAAGCAGCCTTTTGACGCTTTCCAAAGATTTTGGTTAAATGCTTAATCTGAACTTTTGGCATAAACCCTCCTATTAGTTGACTATCCTGCTCATTTAAAATAAACTAAATAAGTGACCACCGTTGTGGATTTAAGCGGTGGTCAATAGTGACCACTCTATTATCATACACTAGTGGTCACTTTTGTCAAATTAGAATATTTATTCACTAATTCTTTTAAAGGACACCGGTTATGCCGAAAGTTAAAGAACCCCGTTATCACAAAATCGCTCAGGAAATTGCTGAGCACATCGTTAATAAACAATTTCTCGTTGGCGAAAAGCTCCATGCTCGGTCAACCTTGGCCGCAACCTTTGGCGTTTCCGCTGAAACCGCCCGCAAGGCAATTTCCGTGCTAGCCGATCTCGATATCGTCAAGCCTGTTCACGGTTCTGGCGTCGAAGTTCTTTCTCGGGAAAAGGCCCACGAATTTCTCAATCAAGCCAAAGAGAGTCGCGATCTACAAACTACTCACAGCGAAATTAAAAGCTTAATCGCCAAGCAAAAAGAGGACCTAGCTAATTTAGAGGAAGGTTTTTCACTCCTGTTGGATCAAACCCAACGTGTGCGCAAGAATAATCCCATGTCCCCTTACGAATTTATTCCCGAGGTCGATTCACCGATGCTCAACCAATCGATCGGGTCTTTGAATATTTGGCAAAATACCGGAGCGACGATTATTGCCATTCTTCACGAAGATGAAATTACCTTGTCTCCCGGCCCCTATGCCAATATCATGCCTGGTGATACTATCTACTTCGTTGGTTCTGACAAGACGGTTGAGGCCATCCACCAATTCTTTGCTGTCTAACTGCCAACAAAGCAGTCTCTGCAAAATCAGCTAATAACGATTTTTTAGCTCTGTGCTCATTAGACAAAAAAACTAGAAACCCAGTCGCATCACATGCAAATTTGGTTTCTAGTTTTTATTTTGTCTTACTTTAACCGGTCGTGGTAAACCTGACTTTGTTCTTCATAGCCCGGCTTGTCCAAAAGGGCAAACATCGCCGTCTTATAGGCTTCAACACCAGGTTGGTTGAATGGGTTGATGTTAAAGAGGTAGCCTGAAACACCTACAGCTAATTCAAAGAAGTAAATCAATTCACCCAAACCAGCTTCATCTTGACGATCCAAAAAAACGGCTAAGTTTGGTACACCGCCATCCACATGGGCCAAGACAACGCCAGTCGCAGCAGTCTTATTCACTTCTTCCAATGACTTTCCTTCCAAATAAAGCAAGCCATCTTCATTATTACCAGTCTTTGGGATTGGCAAATCATGCTTTGAATGGTCAATACGAACAACTGTCTCAAAGAGATCACGACGACCTTCTTGAATATATTGACCAAGAGAATGCAAATCAGTCGAGTAATTCGCCGATGAAGGATAAATGCCCTTTTGGTTCTTTCCTTCTGATTCACCCATCAACTGCTTCCACCACTCTGACAAGTATTGCAGCGATGGTTCCCAGTTAGCCAAAATTTCAGTTGTATAACCCTTATCGTAAAGAATTCGGCGGTAAGCGGCATAGGCTAAGGCTGGGTTGTCATGGACATCGTCACTGCTATACGTCTTTTCAGCTGCTGCTGCACCAGCCAAAACATTTTCAATATTAACTCCGGCAACTGCCATCGGCAACAAACCAACAGCTGACAAAACAGAGAATCGACCACCAATGCCATCAGGAATGACCAATGTTTGGTACCCTTCGGCAGTGGCCTCGTTCTTTAAAGCACCCTTTTTGGCATCTGTCGTTGCCACGATACGTTTTTTGGCACCTTCTTCACCGTACTTAGCTACCAAGCGTTGCTTAAAGAACCGGAAGGCAACAGCTGGCTCCGTCGTGGTTCCTGATTTTGAAATCACGTTAACAGAGAAATCTTGGTCACCGATTACCCGGTCCAATTCATCTAAGGCCATTGGCGACATCGCATTACCGGCAAAGTAAACCTTGACCTCATCGCCCTGAACTAATTCGTTATGCCAGGGTGACTTCAAAAAGTCGATTGCCATTCGTGATCCCAAATAAGAACCACCAATTCCAATCACTACCAAAACTTTAGAATTCTTTTTAATCGCGTCCGCCGCCTGATGAATCGGTGCCAAGCTAGCTTGGTCTTGGCTCGAAGCCCAGTGGAACCAATCAGTAAAGTCAGCTCCCGCGCCAGTCTTGTTCACCAATGTCTGATGCGCAAAGCGGACCTGATCCTTAATTTCATCCAACTCGTTGTCTGCAATGAAATTCTCTAAACCGTTCGAATCAAAATGAATTGCTGCCATGAAGAATACCCCTTTCTGTTCGGAAAGTAAACGCTTTCACTATTTTTATTATAGCACCCTTTACGGTAAAGTTAACGCTGTGACTAAAAATTAGTCAAATTTTTTAAACTATTTCTGAGCTGTTGCCGTCAAAACCTGTAAGGGAATTTCTTTATCCGTGTCAGCAAGGCCTGGCAGGAAGGTCGCCTTCAATTCCGGCTTAGCATAGGTCACCACGTTGGTACTCTTTTCATCGGGGCGAGACTTCAAGTCTTTCAATGGCTGTATCTTTAATGATTTTTTCAAACTTGTCCAGTAGGTCTTGCTTGCTGCTACTTGTACGGCAACTGTTTGATCCTCATGATCAACACCAACAGTCTTGTGGTTTGTCAGTTGCTTACCTGCCGTAAAAGTATACGCTTTCTTTTTAGCCAAGACCTGGTTAACCATATCAATGGTCGTTTGGAACCGTTGCTTTGTATCCGTGTAATCGGCAGCATTGTTCACAACCGTCAAGAACTCATGTCCCTGTTGGTCAACGACATAACCCGTAAAACAAGCCCCCGCTTCTGGTGTCGAACCCGTCTTTAACCCAAGTATTTTCAAGCCGTTTTCATTATCCAAGCCTTTGATAATGTTGGCAAATCCTTGACCAAAATCAGACGTCTCCGTCACCTTGACGGTCTTGTTTTTTGTGTAAGTTATCGTTGGATTGGTCGTCACAGTTTTTAAGGTCGGATCCATTGTCATAATCTTCTTAGCAATTTGAGCAACCTGCATCGCTGATGCATGGTTTGCAGCTGAATCAGATGCGGAAGTAACTTCGTTATTGTTATAAGAGTCACCATTTGTCAAACCAGCACCGTTATACCATTCAGTTCCCTTTAAATTCAGGTCACTTGCCAAGGATTCAAGCGTTTCTTGTGCCGTTTGTCCTGGCTTGGTCAAGGCAGCCGTTAAGGTCAGCGCAGCATCATTGGCAGAATTAGTAAACATTGCCCAATAGAGGTCGCGTACTGAAAGCTTATCACCCGTCTTCATGTTCAAATGGGAAATAGCATCTACATTTTGTGCTGAAAGATCGGCACTAGCCGGCACGGTTACCTGGTCAGTCCACTTCAATTGGTTATCTTCAATTGCTTTTAAGACGCCGTAAGCCACCAACATTTTACTCTCAGAGGCAATCGGTGCTTGTTTATTGGCATCCTTTTCACCCAAAACTTGGCCTGATGTTAAATCAATTACCACAGCTGAGGTGGCATCAACATTTAAACTAACCGGCTGGTCTTTCGTAGCTTGAATCGACGATTTAACATCATCTGGTACCAAGAAATACAGGCCTGCCCCTATCATGGCTATCACTAAGACCAAAACGGCCATTAGGATGGCCCAAAACCGCCCACGTTTTTTCTTTCGATTAGCGGCGTGTAACCGATACATTGGCTTTTCACTCATCACTCTATTCTTCTTTCACTTGTTTCAGTGGGAGGGTCATGACGAATGCCGTGGCCGTCTCATCTGATTCGACTTTTACTTGACCGTTGTGCTGGTCAATAATGCCCTTCACGATTGCGAGCCCTAAGCCCGTACCACCAGTCTTGCTGTTGCGCGATTCTTCCACTCGGTAAAAGCGCTCAAAAATATGATTAGCCGAACGAGCAGGTATAGCAGGACCATCATTAATGACCCTGATTTCCACCAATCCAGCCTCCCTGACTTGACCAGTTAATTTAATAAAACTAGCACCTTGACCATATTTCAATGCGTTTTCAACCAAGTTAATCAAAACCCGGGCTAATTTATCCGAGTCACCAGCCATCACAATCACACTTGGGTCTAAATTAGTTGCAAAGCGCAGGTGCCGATTTTCCGCCTCCATGGCATAATTCGCAAGGACCTGATCAAAGAGGTCGCCAAGCGAGAAATCGGTGATATTCAAACTTACCTGCGTTGTTTGCAACTTGGCAAACTCAAAGAGATCTTCAACTAATGTCTTCATCTGGTTGGACTTATAATAAGCCGTCTTTAAATACTTAGCCTGGTCTTCTTCTGATAAAGGCGAATTTGGCGTCACCACCAAACCTAGGTAACCAATAATGGCTGTTAGTGGCGTCCGCAAATCGTGAGAGATATTCGTCATCATCTCATCCTTCGATTTTTCAACGGCTAACTGTTCCTCATGGGCCAAATTGAACTCGGCCACTACTCGATCGACTAAAGCCGTGAGTTGCCGTGCTTGGTTGCTATAGGTTGGTAACTGACGTTGTTCTTGGTTTTCGGGCAAGTCCGACTCATCATGGCCATTCGACTTGTGACTAAGATCAGGATGATTAGCAAGGGTGTACAGTCGTTTCGCCAGGTTGAGCAATAACAAACGTTCCCGACTGCGGCACCAGAGATGAATTAACCAAATAGCCAATAGCAATAGCCACACAATGTAAAAAAAAGGCCAGCTTTGCCGAGCTGACCAATTCATTTTGTCTTGTAAGAGGTCAAAAACCAACACCCAGGCAAGGCCAGCGGAGGTCAAAGTAGCCAAAATTAATGACAAAACGGTTTGCGCCAGAATTGTACTTTTCTTGACCATAATTAACTCACTTCAATCTTATAACCAACACCCCAAACAGTCTGGATAACCTGGTCACCATGGGTTGCTTCTTCTAATTTATCGCGCAAATGAGAAACATGCACCATAACTGTCTTAGCAGAAACAACAGATTCTTGTTGCCAAACACGTTCGAAGATATCATCGGCAGAGAACACGCGGTTTGGATGAGAAGCCAAGAGGTATAAAATTCCAAATTCTAAGGCCGTCAAATTAACCAAATCACCACTTGTGGTCTTCACTTCGTGGGAATCCTTGTTGATAACCAAAGAGGCCACCGACAAAACATCCGGCTTTTGCTCTTGGACCATGTTTTGAGACCGCCGTAAAAGCGAACGAATCCGAGCCATCACTTCCAAAGGGTTAAAAGGTTTTGTTACGTAGTCATCGGCTCCAGAAATCAGTCCCTGAATCTTGTCCATATCAGAAGACTTAGCCGAAAGCATCAAAATTGGAATATGCGTGTCCTTCCGAACAGCCTTTAACACTTCTAAGCCGGACATATTGGGCATCATAATGTCCAAGACCATTAAAGCAACATCCGGGTTAGTATTTAATTTTGAAAGGGCTTCTTTCCCATCTTGTGCAATCACGGGTTCGTAGCCTTCATTTTTCAAGTAAATTTCTAATAATTCAGCAATTTCTTGATCGTCGTCGACAACTAAGATTTTCATCCCTTACTCCTTTTGATTAGCCTCATCTACCCGTGCTTGTTGAGACAACTTTGAGATAGCTAAAATACCACCGTGTTCCAATCCAGCATGCTTACGGTTCAACAGGTAAGCTAACCAAGCCAAAGCCAAGACCAACACATTACCAAAGAGAGGCAAGATCGGATTAACCACTGTCGGGATAAACATGAAGAAGGCCGTGAAGCCGGCGACCCACAAAATCGCAACAACAATCAGTAACAACCAAGTCGGCATTTTCTTCTTTGGATGCTTGTCCTGTGGATTAGGCACCAAACGTTGCATTGCCAGGGTATAAATCGCACCACCCCAGAATGACAGCAAGAGCATTGAGACAACACCGATTCCTTGGCTTTCGCTTGAACTCTTGCCAAAACTCATTGTAATAGCGAAAAAACCAGACAAGAACATCACTAAGACCAAGGCCGTATCAGTGGCCAAGAATGTAAAGGAATAATCGTGGAACTTCTTAGCTAAGCGGCGGGGATTCAAATACTCTTGCAAAAGTTGAGCTGGTGAGCCATACATTTGCGCAGCTGTTTTTCCTGCCTTTTGACCGACGTAAAGCTTTTTAGAAATCGTTTGCACAATTTCTTCCTTGCGTTCGTTACTGAGCTTGTCAGTTTCCGCCAAGCCCTTCTTAAATCGGAAAATAAAGTCTTGGTTTTTCTTGCTTAATTGGGGATCTACTTGCGTCATCTTACTGTCTTTCGTCCTTTAAATTTATTATACGTTGAAACGGAATTCGATAATATCGCCGTCTTGAACGTCGTAATCTTTTCCTTCTGATCGCAACTTACCAGCTTCTTTAACGGCCTTAACAGACCCATATTCATCCAAATCAGCAAAGGCAATCGTTTCTGCCCGGATGAATCCACGCTCAAAGTCCGAATGAATCACACCAGCAGCTTGTGGAGCTTTGTATCCGGCCTTAAAGGTCCATGCCCGCGTTTCTTTGCCACCAGCAGTAAAGAATGTTCGCAAGTCTAATAAGTGGTAAGCAGAGCGAATCAGCTTGTTCAAACCAGGTTCTTGAACACCAGCTAATTCCAAATAATCGGCCTTTTCGTCGTCATCTAGCTGAGCAATCTCTTCTTCGGCATTGGCTGACAAGGCAATTACTTCAGCCTTTTCAAAATCAGCAAAATCCTTAATTTTTTGGTAGTAAGGCGAGTTGGTTGGATCCGCCATATCGTCTTCTGCGATATTGGCAACATAAAGCGTTGGCTTTGATGTCAACAAGAATAAGCCCTTGACGACCTTTTCTTCTTCTTCTGAGAAATCAACCGTCCGCACGGCCTTGCCAGCTTCCAAGACAGGCTTAATCTTTTCCAAAACAGCAGCTTCTGCCTTAGCAACTTTATCGGATCCCTTCGCAGCACGAGCAACCTTCGCATAGCGCTTATCGACTGCTTCCAAATCAGCTAGGACCAACTCAGTATTAATGGTGTCAATATCATCAAGTGGATCAACTTTACCATTAACGTGAATGATTTCATCGTCATCAAAGGCACGGACAACGTGAACAATAGCATTCACTTGGCGAATGTTTTCCAAAAACTTGTTTCCAAGTCCTTCACCTTTGGAAGCACCCTTTACGATACCGGCAATGTCGGTAAATTCAAATGTTGTTGGAATAATCTTATCAGCCGGTTCAATTTCTTGAATCCGCGCTAAGCGATCATCTGGCACTTCGACAATTCCAACATTTGGTTCAATGGTGGCAAATGGGTAATTTGCCATTTCTGCACCAGCCTTTGTAATTGCATTAAAAAGTGTTGACTTACCAACATTAGGTAGTCCAACGATTCCAGCTGTTAAAGCCATGTCTATTTATCCTTTCGTCTTAAACCGTAAAAATCAATCTTCTTCGGCCTTTTTTAAGACTTTTTTCAAGCGCTTTTCAAAGTTAAACCGGGTTAACATAATTGTCCGGTTACAGTTCGAACAGGTAATTTTAATATCGGCCCCAAGTCGGTTGACCACCCAAGCATTCGTTCCGCAAGCATGGGGCTTCTTCATTTCAACTAGGTCACCAAGACCATATTCAATTGATTGCGCCATTTTAGTCTACCTCAATTGATAAAATACTTAAGATTCGAGCCAGGTCTTGTTCTGAAAGATAAGCAATTTCAATCTTTCCTGCACCCTTTGAACCGGTGTTGACCTTGACCTTTGTGCCAAATTTATCTTCTAACCGATTTGCTAAATCCTTAGCAAATGGCGATTCAACCTTTTTGGCAGGCTTTTGGTCACCGGCGTTAACTCTCTTGACCAGTGTTTCAACCTGGCGGACATTCAACTGTTCTTTCAAGATCGTTTGAACAACAGCATTCATCTGACTTTCTTTTTCCAAACCGAGTAAGGCCCGGGCTTGTCCCATGGAAAGTTCACCAGCTTGCACCAAGTCTTGAACCTGATTGGGTAACCTTAACAAGCGCAAAGCATTGGCAATCGTTGTCCGTTCTTTTCCTAACTTTTCAGCCAGTTGGGTTTGGTTTAAATCCAACTGGGCCATCAAGTTGGCATAGGCCCGTGATTCTTCAATCGGGTCCAGGTTATCGCGTTGCAAGTTTTCAATCAGTGCCAACGTCGCCATGGTATCGTCATTGGTTGCTCGAACAATCGCGGTAATTTCCTTCACCGGCAAAGTCTTAGTTGCGCGGAAACGACGCTCCCCAGCAATAATTTGATACTTAACACCGCTTTGACGAACAATAATCGGCGTCAACAGGCCATTTTCTTTAATTGACTGAGCGAGCTCTTTGATCGATTCTTCATCAAAGTGCAGCCGCGGTTGAAACGGGTTGGCTTCAATTTGGTCTAAGGGAAGCGAAACAACTTTCTCCCCTGCCTCCGGATTGCGGCTAACTGTTTTTGAATGGGCCAAAGCTTCTTTTGAAATACCATTGGATCCAAAGAGCGAATCCATGTTTTTACCCAATCCACCTCTTTTATTAACCATACTGCGCCATGACCTCCTTAGCAAATTCGGTATACACCCGTGCACCGAGTGACTTTGGGTCAAAATCAATAATCGCCTGGCCGTACGAAGGTGCTTCCGACAACCGAACTGTCCGCGGAATAACCGTTTGGTAAACCCGGTCTTCAAAGTACTTGCGTACTTGCTCAGACACCTGTCTTGCCAAATTTGTTCTTGTATCATACATCGTTAATAAGATACCGGCCATTTCCAAATCAGGATTTAGACCTTGACGAACAAGTTCAATCGTATTGAGCAATTGCCCCAAACCCTCCAAAGCGTAAAATTCCGTTTGGACTGGAATCAAAACCGCATCGGCTGCTGTGAAGGAGTTAATCGTCAAAAGTCCTAATGAAGGCGGATTGTCAATCAAAATATAGTCATACTGATCAGCCAATGGTGCTAGTGCATCCTTTAAGCGAAATTCTCGTCGTGGAAGATCAACTAACTGTACTTCACTTTCTGACAACTGAATCGTCGTTGGTAAAATATCCAAAGTATCGGCACCAACAATAGCGTCCTGAGCGGCAACGCCATTAATCAAGACTTCATAAACATCATTCTCTAATTCTGATTTGTCAACACCAACACCAGAGGTTGCATTTCCCTGTGGATCGGCATCAACTAACAAAACCCGCTTACCAGCTTTTGCCAAGGCAGCACCCAGGTTAATACTTGTTGTTGTCTTGCCAACCCCACCTTTTTGGTTGGCTAAAGCAATAATCTTTGCCATCTGCTGGCTCCTTTTTCTTTTATAATGGCTTTTTGCTAGGAGTACCGGCCTGCCTTGGATACTTCTTTGGTGTCTTTTGTACCTTAGCAATAATCTGAATCATTCGTGGATCCTGATTTGGTAAGGTGAAAGTGAAGCTTTCCTGGAATTGACCACCAAGTGTCTGTAAAGCCTTTTGACCGGCCTGCAACTCGTCTTCACCAGCCGACCCCTTCATCACCAAAAGTTGTCCATCGAGTTTAA
The DNA here is from genome assembly GCF_058508565.1 of Fructobacillus sp. ESL1117. Lineage (NCBI taxonomy): Bacteria > Bacillati > Bacillota > Bacilli > Lactobacillales > Lactobacillaceae > Fructobacillus > Fructobacillus sp. ESL1117. The sequence goes on from NZ_CP196385.1 coordinate 824,157, forward strand.
CAAACGGCAATGTGTACTCAGCTAAAACGGCAGTGCGCGCAACAGCCCTGGCCGTGGCATAATCAAAACTTTCACGCATGTGTTGGTCTTGACCAAAGTCCTCAGCACGACCATGCAAAACCGTTACATTTTTTAAGCCGAGATCTGCAACAACTGTTTTTAAAAAGTTAACCCGTTTGTTCAAAGAATCAATCAGCGTCACCTTTAGGTTTGGTAAAGCAATTTTTAAAGGAATTGCCGGGAAGCCGGCACCAGAACCAATATCAATCAATGTTGGTTCAGCGACCTTTAAGTCGGGTTGGTAAAAAGCCAAGGTCAGCGAATCATAAAAATGCTTTAAATAAACCTCTTCAAGGTCCGTAATGGCCGTTAAATTAAATTCCTTATTCGTCTCAACTAACAAGGAAAAATACCGGTCAAACTGATCAATTTGCTGGTCTGACAATGTTAACCCAGCTTCCTTTAGGCTTTTTACAAATGCTTCTTGGTCCAAAATCATCCTCCAAACCAGGTCCTATTTTGCCTAGTTTACTCTTAACAAGAATACCTAAAAAATGGGGAAAATTCAAGGTTTCAACGGTTTTTTGTCCAAAGAAAAAACCCGGACGAAAGTCCAGGTTTTTCATGATGCCCTCGGTGGGAGTCGAACCCACACGGTGTTGCCACCACTGGATTTTGAGTCCAGCGCGTCTGCCAATTCCGCCACAAGGGCAATATAAAGTATAAATACTTTATTAGGGCGGTAGAAGGGGATCGAACCCTCGCATGCTGGATCCACAAACCAGTGTGTTAACCACTTCACCACTACCGCCATGGCAGGGATAGAGGGAATCGAACCCCCATC
>NZ_CP196385.1:827500-1117500 GCF_058508565.1 Fructobacillus sp. ESL1117
TTATCAAACTTTGGTAACCCGAGATGGGCCCCTAGGCTTAACAGTGCTCTACCTCCAGTATGCTCTTCATGAGGCTAGCCCTAAAGCTATTTCGGAGAGAACCAGCTATCTCCAAGTTCGTTTGGAATTTCACCGCTACCCACAGTTCATCCGAGCATTTTTTAACATGCACCGGTTCGGACCTCCAGTAAGTTTTACCTCACCTTCATCCTGACCATGGGTAGGTCACCTGGTTTCGGGTCTACAGCATCGTACTATTCGCGCTTTTCACACTCGCTTTCGCTACGGCTCCGGTTTTTTCACCTTAACCTCGCACGATACCGTAACTCGCCGGTTCATTCTACAAAAGGCACGCCATTACCCATTAACGGGCTCTGACTTCTTGTAGGCGTCGTGGTTTCAGGAACTATTTCACTCCCCTTCCGGGGTGCTTTTCACCTTTCCCTCACGGTACTGGTTCACTATCGGTCACTAGGGAGTATTTAGCCTTACGGGATGGTCCCCGCAGATTCCGACCGGATTTCACGTGTCCGGCCGTACTCAGGATCCTGTCTAGAGGACAAAAGCTTTCGGTTACGGGGTTATCACCCTCTTTGACAACGCTTCCCAACGTTTTCACCTAACTTCTATCTTGGTAACTCAACGACAGTCCTACAACCCCAGCATGCAAGCACACTGGTTTGGGCTCTTCCCGTTTCGCTCGCCGCTACTCAGGGAATCGATTTTTCTTTCTGCTCCTGCTGCTAATGAGATGTTTCAGTTCACAGCGTATTCCTTCAACTATCCTATGTATTCAGATAGTGATAGCACTTCTATGTGCTGGGTTTCCCCATTCGGAAATCTCTGGGTCATAGCGTACTTACCGCTCACCAAAGCTTATCGTAGTTAGTCACGTCCTTCATCGGCTCCTAGTGCCAAGGCATCCACCACGCGCCCTTATTCACTTAACCACAACTTTTCAGTTGGATCAGTTTTATGAGTTGGTCTTCTTTCAGACCTGCGATTAAACCGTTCTTTTTAAAGAACTTGTGTTGTTTCTCGGTTCATTTAGATGATTCACCTCTGAATCATTTTAAAAGAATTTCTTGATTATTCAGTTTTCAATGTACTAGCTTTTGGCCAAAAGGCTTTCTTCTGGCCAATGGAGAATAGCGGGATCGAACCGCTGACCCCCTGCTTGCAAAGCAGGTGCTCTCCCAGCTGAGCTAATCCCCCATGCGCTGGTTGTGCTTCACGCACTCAAAACTAAACAAAACTTTGCACAAATCAAATTGACTCTGACGTCCCTGTAACGCTCCGATTATCCTTAGAAAGGAGGTGATCCAGCCGCAGGTTCTCCTACGGCTACCTTGTTACGACTTCACCCCAGTCATCTGTCCTGCCTTAGACGGCTCCTCCCTAAAAGGTTAGGCCACCGGCTTTGGGCATTACAAACTCCCATGGTGTGACGGGCGGTGTGTACAAGACCCGGGAACGTATTCACCGCGGCATGCTGATCCGCGATTACTAGCGATTCCGACTTCATGTAGTCGAGTTGCAGACTACAATCCGAACTGAGACGTACTTTAAGAGATTCGCTTACCCTCGCGAGTTCGCTGCTCGTTGTATACGCCATTGTAGCACGTGTGTAGCCCAGGTCATAAGGGGCATGATGACCTGACGTCGTCCCCGCCTTCCTCCGGTTTGTCACCGGCAGTCTGTCTAGAGTGCCCAACTGAATGCTGGCAACTAAACATAAGGGTTGCGCTCGTTGCGGGACTTAACCCAACATCTCACGACACGAGCTGACGACGGCCATGCACCACCTGTCACTTTGTTTCCGAAGAAAACAGCACTATCTCTAGTACCTTCAAAGGATGTCAAGACCTGGTAAGGTTCTTCGCGTTGCTTCGAATTAAACCACATGCTCCACCGCTTGTGCGGGTCCCCGTCAATTCCTTTGAGTTTCAACCTTGCGGTCGTACTCCCCAGGCGGAACACTTAATGCGTTAGCTTCGGCACTAAAGGGCGGAAACCCTCTAACACCTAGTGTTCATCGTTTACGGTGTGGACTACCAGGGTATCTAATCCTGTTTGCTACCCACACTTTCGAGCCTCAACGTCAGTTGCAGTCCAGTAAGCCGCCTTCGCCACTGGTGTTCTTCCATATATCTACGCATTCCACCGCTACACATGGAGTTCCACTTACCTCTACTGCACTCAAGTTCGACAGTTTCCAAAGCACTTCCACAGTTGAGCTGTGGGCTTTCACTTCAGACTTATCGAACCGTCTGCGCTCGCTTTACGCCCAATAAATCCGGATAACGCTCGGGACATACGTATTACCGCGGCTGCTGGCACGTATTTAGCCGTCCCTTTCTGGTATGGTACCGTCATGTAAAGATCATTTCCTACCCTTACCGTTCTTCCCATACAACAGTGCTTTACGACCCGAAAGCCTTCATCACACACGCGGCGTTGCTCCATCAGGCTTGCGCCCATTGTGGAAGATTCCCTACTGCAGCCTCCCGTAGGAGTTTGGGCCGTGTCTCAGTCCCAATGTGGCCGGTCAGTCTCTCAACTCGGCTATGCATCATTGTCTTGGTAGGCCTTTACCCCACCAACTAACTAATGCACCGCGAATCCATCAAAAAGTGGTCCAAACGGACCTTTTAACGTTTTGTCATGCGACAGCACGTTTTATACGGTATTAGCATCTGTTTCCAAATGTTATCCCCTGCTTTTCGGTAGGTTATTCACGTGTTACTCACCCGTTCGCCACTCGCTTGAAGAGTGCAAGCACTCTTCGCTGCGCGTTCGACTTGCATGTATTAGGCACGCCGCCAGCGTTCATCCTGAGCCAGGATCAAACTCTCATGTTAAAAGTTTGAAGATTGCTCTTCGATTAAACTGACTAGTTGCTATCTCTCGATAACGCCTATCCGTTTATTGTTTGTTACGAATTGACTTCGCAAATTTGTTTGTGACTACTTACCAAGTAGCCACCGTTACAGATTTGTTTGTTCAAAGTTTTGTTCAGTTTTCAATGTGCGATGCCTTGTTGGGCAACTCATTTATCTTACCTTAGCTGTGACCTAAAGTCAACAACTAATTTAGAAAGTTATTTGAGTTGCTTTGTTAGGGCAACTTGATTAGTTTATCAGGAATGTTGAAGCTTGTCAACAACTTTCTGATGAACTTTTATCAACTGCCGGTCATCTCTGACAACCAGCGCCTCGCTCGAAGCAGCTTTGCTTCGTAACGAACAATAACTAGTATAGCGCCTACCTGACTACTCGTCAACACTTTTTTTGGTAATTTTAGCGATTGGTCTCAAACGCTGATTTATCAGCATTGTAAATTTAACATTCGTCGATTGAAAACCTTTAGCGTTCTACTAACCGATCTACCTGGTCACAGGTTTGCTGCCAATCATCATTAACAATAATCTCAGCACCGCCTTGCAATTGATCGGGTAGCTTTAAGTCTCGTTGGAACTCCGGTGCCGATAAGCGATCCTGCACCCGGTCTTTTTCATCCCCACGAGCAATCAGGCGGTTCTCAAGTTTGACAACATCTTTAATCGTAACGTACCAAATCCAGGCCTGGTCACCTAAAATTTTTTGGTAGGTTTCAGCTCCTTTGGTGTCTAAGACAATACTAGCAAGGTTGTTTTTCTGCCACGCTTTTTCTAAACCTTCCTTAGAAGAACCATAATTTGCCTGACTATAATGAACAGACTCTAAATAATGGTTTAATAAGAAAGAATCCTTCGTTTCAAAATAATAATCAAGGCCGTCAACCTCACCAGCCCGCTTAGGACGGGTAGTATGTGTGATGACTTGCGGCACGCGCCATTTTTCCTTTAAGTAAGTTGCAATTGAGGTCTTTCCCGCTCCAGCTGGTCCCGTTAAAACAATTACCCGATTCATGGCTTTCTCATCCCCCATTTCTTTGTTTTCTTACCTTATCATCAAAATAATCGACAATCCAGTTAAAAGTTGGTACAATTGATGGCAGTTATATTAAAATAAAGTGAGAAAAGTTATGCAGTTACTAAAACGTGCCTTTGCCCGCGAGTCAGCTGCTGGTTACCTTGAAAAGGATCAGCAGATGGAGCGTGTGCTTACAACAAAAGACCTAATCGGCCTGGGTGTGGGAACCGTCATTGGTTCTGGAATCTTTATTTTACCCGGTCATGAGGCCGCTAACAACGCTGGTCCGGCTGTTTCTATCGCCTTTCTAGTTGCAGCTATCTTCTCTGGTATCTGCGGCATGGCCTTTGCCGAATTTTCATCAGCCATGCCAGTTGCTGGATCAGCTTATTCTTACGGATCTGTCATCTATGGTGAAGTAATTGGTTGGATTCTTGGCTGGTCCTTAATTTTGGAATACTTCTTGGCAGTTTCAGCGATTGCCACTGGTTTTTCAGCTTATTTCAATAATTTACTGAGCCAAATGGGTTGGGCTTTGCCTAAGGCTCTCCAGGCTGGACCTGGTGCCGGTGGTGTCGTCAATTTGATGGCCGTGGTTATTATCTTAATTTCAGCAGCTGTTCTATTCGCTGGTGTGAGCCAATCAAAGAAGATTGAAAATGCCGGTGTTGTTTTGAAGGTTGCCATTATTGCCCTCTTCATTATCGGTGGCCTCTTCTTCATAAAAGGACATAACTACGCTGATTTCTACCCTAAGCAGTTCCAAACAGGTGCCTTTGGTTTGGGTGGTTTAACTGCCGCAACCGCTTCCATCATCTTCTCCTTCCTAGGATTTGACACGATTGCTGCCCACGCAGCCGAAGTCAAGAATCCAACAAAAACAATGTCTCGGGGGATCTTAGGTACAGTCGCAATTTCCGCCATCCTGTACACCTTGTTCTCAATTGTCTTGACAGGGATCGTCAATTACAAGAGCTTGGGCGTTGATGACCCAGCCGCTTTCGCCTTGCAGGCCGTTAAGCAAACACAGTTTTCCGTTGTCATTACAATTGGCGCTTTAATTGGAATGTTCACCGCTGTGTTGGCCTTAATTTTCGCTTCATCACGTTTGGCTTATTCTTTCGGTCGTGATGGTCTCTTACCTCGTGGTTTAGGAAAGGTCGCTGGTCCACACCGTCTGCCAGTCAACGCCTTGATTTTAGCAGTTGCTGTTGAAGCATTCTTGGCTGGCCTTGTCCCATTGAGTACATTGGCTAACTTGATTAACATCGGTACTTTGACGGCCTTCATGTTTATCAGCTTCGGCGTCTTGATCTTACGTAAGCGTCACGACCTGAAACATGATGGTTTCAAGATGCCATTCTATCCTGTCTTACCATTAATTGCTGCCGGATTATCATTACTGTTGATCCTACGCTTGCCTGCAGAAACATTGAAAATGTATGGTGTTTGGGTCGTAATTGGCCTGATTTGGTACTTTACTTACGGTATCCGCCACTCTGCACTGAAGCAAATTAACAAATAACTCCATTGAAAAAGCTGACTGTTTGGGAATCAACCCAGACAGTCAGCTTTTCTTTTTTCTTGATTTACTTTTGACGTGATTAAGTGGTGAAATCAGAACACGGACCACTAACTTTCATTATTTTAAGCAGGATCCACTTCTTATAAAAGAACTGGATCCTGATTTTTCTGGAGGCGCTCAAAGGCTCCGGGCTCAACCTCTTGCAAGACTGGCTTCATCTCTTGAATTACGCCATCGTAATCAAAATCAACTTGATAGAGCTTTTGACCGACCTTTAACGCCTTAGCGACTTCTTCGTTTTGTTCGCGGTAACGGTTAGCATATTGAAGGAGTGAAACGGCTAAATCAGCAGCGACAATCACAGTATGAGCCTGTTCCTTTAAGGTGTCGAAGTCAGCAGCGACAATGTTCAATTGACGCTGCACATCATCCAAATCGACTTCTCCCGCATACACGGCCTCATCGAGGCGCGTAATTTCGTCACTCACTGTAAAGAATTTTTGTAGAAAGTCCTCGGGCAACCCTGGTAGGTCGCGACGCTCAAGGGAGCGCTTCACACCACGAATTTGATCAATATAAGCAGTTGTATGCTCCTTAGCGGACTGCAAAGCAGGTTGGAATTCCTCAATTTGATGGTACAAGGCAACCTGGTCGCTATCTAATTGGCTCAAAATTGATAACCAATTTTCTTGGCGCGTAACTGCCCAGCTGTATGTCTGACTACCTTCCTTTAAGGCCCGTTGGACTTCTTGTTGACTCAATACTAATTCTTCAATGTCATGGTGATAACTAGACTGTCGGTCTTCTTCCTCATGACCCAAAATGAAACGTCCCTTCAAATAAGTTAGCTCAAGCAGCAAAGAATGGTTTTGTTCCTTAACCCGATCAAATTCTTTATTGACACGTTCTTGTTGCTTAAAGTAACGGTGATAGGCCTGATATTCTTCTTCCATGAGGTCATACAAATCTTGAATCTTCTGGTTTAACGTTGTTGAAATCGTATTTGCTTCCTTGACTTTCAAACCTTCAATCGCCTGAAGTCCTTGAAGGCGGAGGTCATCGACCTCACTCAAAGCATCTTCCAAGACACCTTCGACAAAAACAACGCCACGATCCGTCAAATCAAGCCAGCTCGTGTGCAATTCGTTAATCTGATCCAAGTATTTTTCATTAAAAGCGGTAAATAAAATCGGCAGATTTTGCATATAATCAAGAACCTGACCAGCGATCATCCCAACCTCTTCGAACTTTTGGGCTGCCTTTACTCGGTCCCCAGCCTCAATTAATTCATGGTAGCGTTGGTACTCATCTTCCTCATCAGATAAAAAGGCTAATAAAGCCGGTGCACTTGGGCCATAGGGGTTATTCGTGGCTGTTAACCGCTCTGTGATATCGTCAAAATCCCCATGTAATTGATCGATAGCCTGACGTTGCATCTTGTTTTCTTGCTGTATACTTTCCAGTCCTGAAACAACCTGTTTTTGCAAAGAAACAGCTTCGGTCATTTGATCTAACAAAGATTGTAGCGACTTTCTGGTCTTCCAAACGTTCAATCCAGCGCTCAATTGCATCGCGCGATTGATTTCCGCATCAATTGCCGCAAAGCGATGGTTGCGCAAGTCACGATAAATCTTTTCCGTTTCCTGGAAATTTTGCAAAGCCTGACCAGCTAAGGCGACCTTTCTTGCTGCTGCCAAATCAGTGGCAATGTCTTCATCCATGAGCGCTTTTTTAGCCAAACTAAAATCTACCGCCTGCGCGGCAGCCTGCCGTTGTGTCAAAACCACCCAACCAAGACCGATTAAGATAGCGATAATCACGATAACTGCAATAATAATCCACATATGTACTAAACCCTCAGCTTTATTTACTAATTAAGTCCACCATACACTATTGGCTACTGAAATTAGATTCATTTGCCTTCTTTTATCCCTTTCTTAAGATTTTTGATTCTTTTTCAGCCTGACTTTTCAATCGAAACGACATAAAAATACGGATACCATTTTGTTCAACACTCTTTTTCTTGCTAATTTCCTTCTGATTTGCTATACTGGTTGAAGTTGTATTGAGTAGCAGTCGGTAAAGAAGCGCGTCAACAACGTCCAAACTCGTTAGTAAGGACTTAGCTACAGTCACTGAGAAACGATTTTTCTTGACGCTGCACGCATCTGGTGCCGACCCTCAAATGTACAGCAAAATACATTTTGGAGGACATATACATGTCACGTTATACTGGACCAAAATGGCGTATCTCACGTCGTTTGGGTGTTTCACTTTCTGGAACTGGTAAGGAATTGTCACGTCGTGCCTATGCACCTGGTGACCATGGCCAAGGCCGTCGTGGAAAGGTTTCTGAATATGGAATGCAATTGCGCGAAAAGCAAAAGTTGCGTTTCACTTATGGTTTGACTGAACGTCAATTCCACTCATTGTTCAACAAGGCCGGCAAGGTTCGTCAAGGTACTCACGGTACAAACTTTATGATCTTCTTGGAACGCCGTTTGGACTCATTGGTTTACCGTCTTGGTTTGGCAACTACTCGCCAACAAGCACGTCAATTGGTTAACCACGGTCACATCTTGGTTGATGGTAAGCGCGTTGATATTCCATCATACGAAGTTGTTCCTGGTCAAGTAATCTCTGTTCGCGAAAAGTCAAAGAACATTGTGCCAATCCAAATCGCTGTTGAATCAGTGGTTTCACGTCCACAATTCGTTTCTTTTGATGCCGACAAGCTTGAAGGTACTTTCGTTCGTTTGCCAGAACGTGAAGAATTGGATGCTGACATCAACGAAGCCTTGATTGTCGAATACTACAACCGTTTGGGATAATTTAATTAACTCTTTCTGGTTGAAAAGTCACTGCTGATGCAGTGGCTTTTTTTTGGAAAAAATCAGCGCGACAATCGTTCGCACAATTGCTTGAGCAGGCAACGCTCACAACTGCAACCATCAAACCGCAAAGTGCTGGTCAATCAACCAGTAAACGTTGATTAACCGTCAAAAAAAGCGCACAAGCCTTTAATCTTTTTAACTTTTTTCGTATAATTGTCTGTAGTAAAGTAATTGGAGGATAACCCAATGGATGATGTTAACAGCCGTTTAGAACAGGGACAGCAAGGTAATGGCGGTCCCAAGATTAATCCTGATGAGCAGCGCCTTTACCTAGGCACTTTTCGTGAACGAGTAGTCGCGGCCGTTAAAGAATCAAAGGCCGATGATAGCCAAGTTCAAGAAGAACTCAAGGCAAGGATGCAAAACTGGCCAAACACGACCTTACTGATTGACCAGGATGCTTGTGGTGATGCTTACATTAACTACTTACAAATGGCTGTTAGCACCAATCACCCCTACACCCTGCTATCTGATTTTGAAAGAACAACACAAACAAGCGACCCCTATGCGGTCGTTCTTGCGGCAAAATCAGCCGTAAACCAAGAATCAATTGACCTGTAACCTGACGAAGCCGGTTTCAACCGGCTTCTTTTTTATCAAAACAGAGCCATACTGAGAAAGGAGCCTTCATGCCCGGACAAAAACCGCTGGCCTACCGAATGCGGCCAACAAAAATTGAAGAAATCGTTGGCCAAGAAGACCTAGTCGGCGAAAATAAAATCATTTGGCGGATGGTGGCAGCCAAGCGCCTTTCCTCGATGATTCTTTATGGTCCACCCGGAACTGGTAAAACCTCAATTGCCTCAGCCATTGCTGGTTCGACCAACTTCGCTTTTCGGGCCCTAAACGCGGCGACCGATTCGCAAAAGGACCTCCAGGTTGTGGCTGAGGAGGCAAAAATGTCAGGGACTGTCGTCCTTCTTTTAGATGAAATTCACCGTCTAAACAAGGTCAAACAAGACTTCCTCCTTCCTCACCTTGAATCGGGCGCGATTATCTTGATTGGGGCGACAACGGAAAACCCTTACTTAAACGTCACGCCAGCCATCCGTTCCCGGACCCAAATTTTTCAAGTCCAACCCTTAAGTGACCTGGACATCAAAAAAGCGATTAAACGGGCACTGACAAATCAAGAAAACGGACTTGGTAACTACCAAGTCAATCTAAGCGAAGAGGCCCTCACCCACCTTAGCCAAGCAACCAACGGCGATCTTCGTTCTGCCCTGAATTCCTTGGAGTTAGCAGCTCTTTCGACCAAGCCGGATGCAAACGGGATCGTCCAGGTAAACCTGGCAGTTATCGAAGAAACTACTCAAAGGCAGTCACTCGTCGCCGACAAGGATGGCGATGCCCACTATGACATTATCTCGGCTCTACAAAAATCAATTCGAGGATCGGATGTCGACGCGGCCCTACACTACGCCGCCCGGCTGATTATTGCCGGTGACCTGCAAATCTTAGTCCGCCGACTGATTGTGATTGCCTACGAGGATGTTGGTCTGGCTAATCCAAACGGCGCACAACGAGCCGTGACAGCTATTCAAACCGCTGAAAAATTAGGATTACCTGAGGCGCGGATTCCACTGGCCAATGCCATTATTGAATTAGCATTGTCGCCAAAGTCCAATTCAGCTTACACCGCAATCGATGCTGCCATCGCCCAAGCCAGTCGTTCAAAGGCCCAGACCATCCCAAACCATCTACGCGATAGTCACTACAAGGGCGCCGAGAAACTCGGCCACGGAAATGACTACATTTACCCTCACGACTTCCCTAATGACTGGGTTGCTCAGCAGTACCTTCCAGATACGATCAAAGATGACGCCTATTTCCAGCCAAAAGGTAACTCGAATTTCGAGCAGCAATTAAAGGATGTTAATCAGAGCCTCAAAAACCAACAGCGCCGTGGTTTAAAATAAACAATACCAATCTGATTTTGAACAACAATTTTGCTGATGGTTACTCACAAAAATCAGAATGTCAAGACTAGTATTTTTAGACAAAATCAGTATACTATTTAGTGAATACTCTGGTATACGCATTGCTACATTTACAGCTTTTTCCTTACAACCTTTTTATTTTGGACGGGGATCCTCAGGTTATGACATGCCCTTTCGTTTGGTAGTCAAAGCCCCCGGTGAAACGCCCACCTCGATAATTTCGAGGAAAATCTGAGTAGCGGTTAACGGTGCCAATAGAGTATCGTGGGCATGACCCACGGCTCGCCTTCGGGCGGGCTTTTTTTGTGAACTCATACTAAAGACTAAACGAATTAGCCAATTGCTGGTATCCACTAATTCCTATTCGCAGACTCTGCTTTTTATTTCGTCTTAAAAGACTTATAATGAACCTAGAAAGAGAGGTCTTTACGATGACACAGTCTTACCAGAAAATTTTGGTTCCAATGGATGGCTCAAAGGAGGCTGAGGCGGCCTTGAAGCGCGCAATCGCCCTAGCAAAAGAAGACGACGACGCTGAATTAGTGATTGCTAATATCATTGATACTCGTGCCATTCAAAACATTACATCTTTCGATAACACGATGGTTGACACCATCACGGAAGATGCCCGTCAATCATTGGAAGCTTACAAAAAGCAAGCAACTGAGGCAGGCCTCTCAAATGTTTCATATCGGATTGACTATGGTTCACCAAAGACCATGATTGCAACCGATATTCCAAAAGAAATCAAAGCTGATTTGATTGTAATTGGGGCCACTGGTCTCAACACGGTTGAACGTCTAGTTGTCGGTTCTGTCACCGCCTTCGTTACTCGAATCGCGACAATCGACGTCTTGGTTGTTCGTTGCGCAAAGCTCGCTCAAAAGTAAAAATCAGTAAAAAAACGTCCCTTGCGTAACAACAAGGGACGTTTTTTTATTTAAAATTATTGGCCGTTGAAAGTTCCAACCTTCTCTTCACCCAATGATTCAAATGAATAAGAAATCAGTTGTTCCTTTTCGTAAGCTTCAAAGCCATATTGCACCATCATATCAGCCAACTTGGCATTGTTAATATCGGAATAATCCCACAAGCGCTTAAACAAGGACATGTTAGTAAATCCTGGCAGCGTATTTGGTTCACCTAAGTAAGGAACGTTATTCTCGTCAATTAAGAAATCCATCCGAGCTTCACCGGCCAAGTTCAAGACTTGGTAAGCCTTCTTTGCCATCGCTTTAATTTCAGCCGTGACATCTTCTGGCAAGTTAGCGGGAATCTCAAAGGCAACAGCTGAGTTATCCACAAACTTTGATTTGTAATCATACCAGCCCTTACCATTCCCACCTTGATCTGGTACTTGGTGGGCACCGATTTCAGAAACTAAAATATCATCATTTCCAATCACGCCAACCTCTAATTCACGGGGGCCATTAACGGCTGCCTCAACCAAGACCTTGCGGTCATACTTGAAGGAATCAGCCAAGGCAGCCTGATATTCGGCCTCATTTTCAGCCCGTGAAATACCAACGGATGATCCCTGATTAGCAGCCTTAACAAAGACCGGTGAACCTAACTCTTTTGCAACAGTTGCCCAGGTCAATGGCTGATCATCATTTTGATAAGTAACCAGGTACTTGGTATTACGGATGCCATTGGCCGTCAAAATTTCCTTGGTAATCACCTTATCAAAAGAAATTGCGTGGCCACGCAAAGCGGCACCAACATAAGGCTTCTTCAAGAGACGGAAAAGACCTTGAAGCGTACCATCTTCGCCAAGGTTACCATGAACAACTGGGAAAAAGATATCAATTGGTGGCAAATCCTTTAAGGCAGCAATCGGTGCCAACGTTTCCTGTGGGTCAATGCTTGCCATGTATTCAGCAACCAAAGGAGCCTCATCGGCTTGGTTCATAATTTCAAATGATCGCTTAGCATCCAAGAAAAAACCATTTTGGGCAATAGCCACGACCGAAAGGTCATACTTGCCCGTTTCCTTTAGGGCCTGATAGTAATTATAGGCAGACCGCTTGGAAACATCGTGCTCTGACGAGTTTCCACCAAACAACAATACAACATGTTTTTTGCTCATAAGAAAATTCCTTTATTGGTCCACCAGCCAGGTGGACGTCATGGGTAAATATTTTTTTCATTCGCCAACCTAGCGAGACGAAGACAATTAAGAAAGGTAATTCTTAGTCTCTTGGACATATGCCCAAATTTTTTCAGGCACCTGATCTTGACCAAAAGCTAAAATTTGCTGGAAGAAATCAACGCGATTATATAATTTCTGCCAGCGTGACCGAGTTTGTGCAAAGGGTTCATTCACAAGGTCTTGCCGCCACAATTTTAATGATAGTAGTAAATAATCGGCGTAGAGGCTGTGCTTTTGACTCAAGCGCAAGATGGTTCCTACTTGGCGGTTTAGCTCACCCATCGTGAGTGGTGTGTTTAGCTGACGGAAATTCGTCATGATACAAGCAAGCAAGAAAAGTTTGTCTGACCGTGGAACATCCGTCCGGTCAAAAATCGCGCCCAACACATTTGCTAAATGAGTAAAGGCATGAATCCAACCATGGCCAGGCACGAAACCGCGTGTATCCAGTTCTAACAGCGCATACAGGCTAACCTGTTCGACGATAGCCATCATCAACTCTGAGCCAATAAAGGGTTCAGCAGCTTGCTGATCAGCCATCAATAAAATCGAAAGAATGGCAAGGGCAAAAGAGCGTCCATAAGCACCATCGTTTTCTTCCTGCAAAATTTGACTAAGTAGGTGGTCGTCACCAATCATTTCAGCCGTCAACCAGTCTAATTGCTGATGACTTAAATGCCCATTTTGGATGGCATTCCCAAGAAAGAAGAAGGCCCCCGTATCACGAATCTTTGCACTCGGTGAAGACAACTGTTCCACGACTGCCCGCAAGTCATCATCTGCTACAAACTGATTGGATTCCTCATGGTTGGCCGACCACACATCCTGGTAGACCTGCATTTGTTCAATCACGGCCATTGAATCTCTAGGTCGTGGAGTTGGCTCAGCCGGTTCCATGTCCGCATTTTCTTTTAAGACATAGAGTAACTCAGGTAGTGATTCATAAACATCCCCACTGCGTAGCTGTGATAATAACACCCGTGTTTTTTCATGAATTGCTGCAAGTTCTTCCATAGCACCCTTTTACAAATTAAATTCGTTCGAATCGTTGAAAGTTCTACTTTGTTGTTGATAAGACATCGACATTATCAGCCCAACCCCAATCATATTCGAAACCAGCGACGACCCTCCCTGTGAAATAAAGGGCAGTGGAATTCCTGTCAATGGTAAGAGACCAATGTTCATACCAATGTTTTCAAAGACGTGGAACAAAACCATCATAATCACACCGGCAGCAATATAAGCATAAAAGGCGTTTTTAGCCTTAAACGTTGCCTTAATCATGCGATAAATCAAAAAGAAGTATAAGGAAATTAAGAAGGCGCCTCCAATGAAGCCAAAGGACTCGCCCATTACTGAGAAAATCATATCCGATTCACGAACAGGCACAAAGACTTTCATATTACCAAACCCAGACCCAAACAGTTGACCAGATCCGATAGCTTTCAAGTTTTGATACGTCTGATAACCAGTATTTGAGGTATCTTGGCCTGGATGCAACCAGGCATCAATTCGAGCAAATTGGTAAGACTGGAAACCTAATGTTCCCAGAATGCTTCGACCAATTGTCGAAGCCACTAAGAAAATCATACCACCGCCTAAGACGCCCACACCCGCAAAGACTGGCCCCAGAATCCGCCAGGTAATGCCGGAAACAACGACAATTCCAGCCGTGATGGCCATAAAGACGAGAAGTGTCCCCAAATCGTTTTGTAAGGCGATTAAGAAGGCCAATGGTAAGAAGCATCCGGCAATCTTAGCAATTAACAACCAATCGGAATCAACCTGGTGGGTTGGGTACAAACGGTTATGACTAGCGACAATTTTCGCTAACATCACGATATAAAATGGTTTTACAAATTCCGCCGGCTGAATCGAAACAGGTCCAATAACAATCCATGACTTAGCACCCGCATTCGCATACAAAGCCCGATTATAAAAAATCAGAACGGCAATCAGTAAAATAAAGGATATGGCATAAAGAAAGGGTGCTAATCGCCAGAGCTGGAAGGCATCAAAATGCATAATGAAAGCAATCATCACGCCACCAGCAATCCAGTAAACAATCTGCATAATAACAGCTCTAATCGGTGAGGCACCTTTACCACCGTTTAAAATAGCAAAGTACAAGGAGTACAGACCAATTAACATCAGCAAGATTAAAATTAAAATCATGCCCCAATCCAACTCTGAAGCAGATGGCCGGTCGGTTTTATGTGATGCGATACGCTGCATGGTGAATCTTCCTTTTGCACAAAATTTTTAGGTGGTTCTATGTACAAAAACCCCTTGCCGCGGCAAAGGATTCTTTTTAAAAATTAATGGTAGAGATTGAATGATGCGAGGATTGCCTGCAAGGCTTCATCGGTCGATTGAGCACTGGCAATGACAACCTGCTTGCCTAAAACACCAGTATAGCTACCCTGATTTTGTTCGATTTTACCGATTGGTTGATCATCAACCAAAACCTGGATTTCGTCGTCCTTTGTGACCAAAGACACGCCAAAGCTCTGATTTTTCTTGCTCATGACTGCTCCTTATTTTTTCGTCATCATGTGTTCCAACAATGCCCCAGTTCCCTTGGCCACGTTGTCCAATGGTGATTCTGAAACAAAAACAGGAACTGTCAAACGATCGGCAATAAACTTATCCATGCCATCGAGCAATGCACCTCCACCGGTCAACATCACACCACGGTCGATGATGTCAGCAGCCAGTTCAGGTGGCAACTTTGACAAAGCCAAGTGGGCAGCGTCAGCAATTTGAACCAACGTGTCATGCAAGGCTTCTTCAATTTCGTTTGAGTTAACAGTAATCGTTTGTGGCATGCCTTCAAAGTTGTCACGGCCACGAACAGTCATCGTCTTTGGCGTATCTGACTTCAAGGCAGAACCAATTTCAATCTTAATGGTTTCTGCTGAACGCTCACCAACAATCAAACCATGTTCACGCTTCAAGTAATTGACGATATCAGTGTTCATGCGATCACCGGCAACCCGGATTGATTCTGAAACAACAATGTCACCCAATGACAAGATGGCGATATCAGAAGTTCCACCACCCATATCAATTACCATTGAACCAACTGGCTTAAAGATATCTAAACCAGCACCAATAGCAGCAACCTTTGGCTCGTAATCCAAATAAACCTTAGCACCACCAGCCTTTTCAGCGGCTTGAATAATTGCCTTACGTTCAATTTCACTAATGTTTGTTGGTGCACAGATCATGATGTTTGGCTTTGACATAAAGCCTTTGACGTTCAATTTGTTAACAAAGTAAGTCAACATCGCTTCTGTAATATCGAAGTCAGAAATGACTCCATCCTTCAAAGGACGAACGGCCCGAATGTTTCCGGGTGTCCGACCAACCATCCGGTAGGCTTCAGCCCCAACGGCCAAAACACGGTCAGTCTTGTCGTCAACGGCGACAACGGAAGGTTCATTAAGGACCACACCTTCGCCTTCAACGTAAATCAAAACGTTGGCGGTTCCCAAATCAATTCCAATATCTCTTGCCATGGTTATTATTTCTCCAAAATTCATGTTCGGTAGGGTCTAAAAGAAAAAACAGTCCCCTACAATCCTTTAAATTATATCATACTTGACCAGTTTCGGCCGGCATCTCTTAGAAATCTTTTAGGAGAGTTCCTGGTAGTTGTAAGGCTGAATTCAAAAGCGACACTAGTGCCGTTGCCAGCAAAAATCCGAGGCTGGTTGCAACAACTACTTTGAGCACGGCCGCCTGCAAAGGATTTTTTGGTAGTAACTTGCCAAAATCAATCGGACGAAGCAGGTAAAAGACAAAATAGATGGCGGCAATCGTTGTGGTCAAAGTCAAAAGTGGTGGCATGAAAGTTCTCCTTTTATTCGTTTCATTTTATAACAGAAAGGACAAACCGGCAATGTAACAAAGCTTTTCTCACACAGATTCTCACTATGCCAAAATGCTCATAGGCAAAAATTTTTTCTATTCGACTTAACGAGCTAACGAAGCTGATGACACAAAGCGAGCCCCAGCCTGATAAAGGCAGTCGGCTGCATGATAAAGTGTCCGTCCAGTCGTATAAACGTCATCAACAACCAAGATTTTCGCCCTCACCACTAATGCAGCTTGATTGTCAGCAATGGCAAATGGCTGGGGTGTCTTGAGCCGTTTTGCTCGATCCAAACGAGATTGGTCAACCTTATTATGATTAGCCACCTCCAAAACTGCTTTGGCAGAACGCACAAGCCATGGCTCGACTTGGTTGAACCCCCGCTGCAAAAGCCGCTTCTTACTTACCGGGATGGGGATAACTAGGTCGATTTGCCGTTCTTTTACCAGGCGTCGAATCATTTGCCGCATTTCCTTTTGAAACACGAGGCCCAGTCGATAATCCCCCATAAACTTGTAGCGGGACATGTATTCCTTTAATTGCCCATCGTAAGCATACAAGGCTCGATGGCCAAGTAGGCGGTAACCCTGACTTTGCCAGAACTGGCAATCTGGACAAATCAGTTGTGTCCCCTCGACTGGGATTCGATGGACCAATTGACGGCCGCATCCACCACACAACGTTCCCTTTAAACGAGCAAAACAATTTAAACATCTCGGGCACAACAACTGCTTGGCTTGCTTTCGATTAAAGACCAACTGGCCCATTGTGACTACTGGTTGAAAACCTTCTTGGCAGAGTAAACAATTCAAATCTCATCCTCCTGGCTATCTGTTGGTATGGCGCCCATCTGTTTTACCCGACGGTTCAAATCAGCAATTTGCTGGCGAGCTGCCCGTAATTTGAAAGTCGGCTCCTGCACGAGTGCTAAAACCAGACCATCGGGGTGCTCTTGAGACCGTCCCACCCGTCCGGCAATCTGGACGAGCGCTGCTGTTGAAAAAACAGCATCATCCGCCCCCAAAATCACTACTTCCAAGGCCGGTAGCGTCACCCCGCGCTCTAAAATCGTCGTCGTGATTAAATAACGGTAGACTCCTGACCGCAAATCGCGAACTTTTTCAGCACGATCAGGATCAGCAGCATGGACCGTTGCCCCATTAATTGTCTGAAAACGTTGCAGATAGTCAAATACTCGCGCTAAATCATTAACTCGTGGCACGAAAACCAAAAAGGGGTTCTGCTGACCAATCCAGAATTGAACCGCCTTTAATAGTTTTTTTGGTGGTTGCTTACGCCAATTGCCAATCCGGCGAACCTGAATTTGCGGTAACAGGCCGCGATGGAAACGCTGTGGCAAATAGGACTGAGCTAATCGTTTCTGCTTGACTAAGCGTTTCAACACAGCCGTTGGTGTCGCAGTCAAATAAACAACACTCGCTTGATTTTTTTGTGCCCGTAAAACGGCATAAGCTAATGCACCATCACCCCGGAAAGGAAAAGCGTCAACCTCATCGATAATTAATAAGTCAAAAGCACGATAAAAACGTAACGCCTGATGAGTCGTCGCTAAAACCAGCTGGCTATAACGGTACCGGCTACCATGTTGACCGTAGAGAACTTGAATTGGGCAATCAAAAGCCTGCTCTAATCGTGGCGCTAGTTCAAGGACAACATCGACCCTCGGCGTCAAAATGGCAACCCGTCCTTGTCTCTGCAATGCATGGTCAATTAATGGAAACAGCATCTCCGTTTTACCAGCACCGGTGACCGCCCAGATTAACCGATTTTCTCGCTTAGCATAGCTCGCCATCAAATCTCGGCTAACCCGCTCTTGCTGATCAGTCAGCCGGCCATCCCATCTAAGGTGACTTTTAGCTTGAAAGAGATTGGGCTCCGGAATTGTGAGCAGGCAGTCATTAGTCGAAACCCGTCCCATGTTCAGGCACTTTAAGCAGTAAAAACCACTGCCGGCAAGTCTCGCTCGTTCTTTTTGCCCACAACGCTGACAGACCCCTTTTTTAAAGGCCGGTAGAATTTGACAAGGTACTGGTGGATCAATTTCTTTGGGCCAAGTTACCAAGCGGCCATAAAGGTTCTCGACATTCATTTTTCTACCTACCTTCTAAATTTAGTCATGTTATAATACGAGCTATGGAGCCTTTTTACCTACTCGCTGAGAATGATTATTCCTGGCAACAAACAATCAAAAAATCAGACTTTATCGTTTCTTTCTTTCGCATCGAATCTGAAGAACAGGCACAGACCTACATCGACCAGATTTCCAAAAAACACCACAAGGCAACTCACAATGTCTTTGCCTATGTCATTGGGGACAACGATGAAATTAAGCGCTATTCGGACAACGGTGAGCCTTCTGGGACGGCTGGGGTTCCGATGCTTGAAGTCTTGCAGAAACGTCAGGTTCACAATATTTTGGCCATTATTACCCGCTACTTCGGAGGAATTAAGCTTGGCGCGGGTGGGTTAATCCGAGCCTATGCCGGAACCGTTGCCCAAGGGTTAGATGAGGCCGGTTTGGTTGAACGCCTTTGGCGCGAAAAAATTCAAATTGATATTGATTACCAAAATAATGATCAACTGACTTATTGGTTGAAGCAAGAAGATTACCCGGTCTTTGCCACTGATTTCGACACCGCCGTCCACCACCAAGTAGCGGTTGCACCGGATCAGGTAAAAGCCTTTGAGGAAGAACTGAAAAACCGCTTTGCCGGCCAGGTTTCTTTTCAGAAAATCGGTGAAACATACTTGGAAATTCCCGCAAAGTAGGTTATAATAATCTAGTTCGCGCGGTTAGTGTAATGGATAGCACGTAAGATTCCGGTTCTTGCAATCCGGGTTCGACTCCCGGATCGCGCATAAACAGTGCTGATCTATCAATGTTTATAACGACGATGGAGTAGTTTCGCAGTACTTCACACAAAAAGCACCTCGCATTCTTAATTGAATGCAGGTGCTTTTTCTTGTTGATTCTTCAATATTAACGAAAGTCACATTCTAAATCATGTGCATTTTCAACACCAACAGCCTGCAAAAATGATTCAACAGTCACTGGTCCCAGAAACTTAAAGCCGATTTTTTTCAGCCGCTTACTAAAGTTTTCAGAAAGTGTATTGCGACTGGCTGGCTTTTCCTCCTGGTTAACACCAATATCGAGTATTTGACCATTGGTCTGCTGCCAAACCAAATCAGAAAATGTCTCACCCCGATGATGGAGCCTTCGAATTTGTTGAGCATTATTAATTGTTGCTTCAATTTTTAGCCGATTACGGATAATGCCAGCATCAAAGAGCAGTCGCTCAACATCTTGTTGATCAAATTGGGCCACCTGGTTAATATCAAAGTTAGCAAAAGCAACCTTAAAATTTTTTCGCTTACTTAAGACCGTTCGCCAACTCAAGCCTGATTGAAAAAGTTCCAATGTCAGCAACTCGAATAAAAGTTGATCATCATCTCGTACGGGGTGACCAAACTCACGATCATGGTAGGTAACCATTGGCGTTCCCTCTTTATAATTTACAGCCCAACGACAACGTGTTACCATGCATCCCCCTCTTTGACAAAGCAATTTTTATCTGAATAATCTTTTCCCATATTATACGAAAGAAAACACAAAAAAACGCCCCACAAGGCGTTTTTCGTTAAAAATTTATTTACTTAGCTTGGATTGCTTCGCGTGCGTCAGCTGACAAGTTGTAGAATGCGTGAACACCCTTATACTTAGCAGTATTAGCAAGCAATTCTTCGATACGGATCAATTGGTTGTACTTGGCGATACGGTCAGTACGTGACATTGAACCTGTCTTGATTTGACCGGCGTTAGTAGCAACAACCAAGTCAGCAATCGTAGTGTCTTCAGTTTCACCTGAACGGTGTGAAACAATCGCCGTGTAACCAGCTTCCTTAGCCATTTCGATGGCATCCATTGTTTCTGACAAAGTACCGATTTGGTTAACCTTGATCAAAATTGAGTTGGCAGCACCCATACGGATTCCCTTAGCCAAGTATTCAGTGTTGGTAACGAAGAAGTCGTCACCAACCAATTGAACCTTCTTGCCAAGCTCCTTCGTGATTTCAGCCCAGTCATCCCAGTTGTTTTCATCGATAGGATCTTCGATTGAAATGATTGGGTAACGGTCAGCCAAGTCTTCCAAGTACTTGATGAAATCAGGAGTTGAGAATTCTTCCTTTGTTGACCAGCGCAAAACATACTTTGACTTGTCAGCATCCCACAATTCTGATGAGGCAACATCGACAGCAATGGCGATGTCCTTACCAGGCTTGTAACCAGCAGCTTCAATCGCTTTAATCAAGTATTGCAATGGTTCTTCGTTGTTAGCGAAGTCAGGGGCAAATCCACCTTCATCACCAACTGAAGTAGCCTTGCCATCAGCGGCCAACAACTTCTTCAATTCGTGGAAAGTTTCTGAACCATAACGGATGGCTTCCTTGATTGAAGGAGCACCAACAGGCATGATCATGAATTCTTGGAAGTCAACCTTGTTATCTGAGTGAGCACCACCGTTGATAACGTTCATCATTGGTGTAGGCAAAACGTAAGAGTTCATGCCACCAATGTATGAGAACAAAGGAACACCCAATTCATCAGCAGCAGCACGGGCTGCTGCGATTGAAACGGCCAAGATAGCGTTGGCACCCAACTTACCCTTGTTAGGAGTACCATCCAAGTCAATCATGGCTTGGTCGATGGCACGTTGGTCAGTTACGTCAAACTTACCAACCAAAGCCTTAGCGATTACATCATTAACGTTAGCAACGGCCTTAGTCGTACCCTTGCCACCGAAACGGTTCTTGTCACCGTCACGCAATTCGACAGCTTCGTGTTCACCAGTTGATGCACCAGATGGCACGATTCCGCGGCCAAATCCACCAACTTCAGTGATAACTTCAGCTTCGACTGTTGGGTTTCCACGTGAATCAAGAACTTCACGTGCGATGATATCTGAAATCAAAGACATATTTTATGCTCTCCTTTTGTCTGTGGTTAATATTTATAAAACCAACTAAATTATAACACCCTTACCAGGTAAAATGAACAGGAAAAATGGGTTCTTTCTAGCTTAGCCAACGGTTTGGCAGATTTGTCTGAGAACTAATTTTACTTTTTCGCCTGGTCCACCAGGGTCAAAAACTGTCTGGGATCCAAGGCGGCCTTACCGACCAGGATCCCGTCGATGTCTTGCTGGCATAAAAAAGCAGGTGCATTTTTCGGCGTCACTGAGCCACCATACAGAATGCGAATGGTATTAGCCAAGTCTCGATTGTATAAATTAGCTAAGCTTTGTCGAATTAAAGCAGCTGCTTCTTGAGCCTGATCAGCCGATGCTGCAGACCCAGAACCAATTGCCCATGTTGGTTCATAAGCAATCGTTACTTGCGCCATTGCGGCTGCCGTAACCCCATCAAGAGCTGCCTGTAACTGCTTTAAGATAACCTTTTCAGGCACCAGGTGGCCGTAAACCGACAAGTCTTCATCTAAATCGACAATCGGTTTTAAACCATTGCGCAGCGCTGCTAACGCTTTTAAGTTCACCGTCTCATCCGTTTCATTAAAAAACTTTCGTCGTTCAAAATGTCCAATTAAAACGTATTCAACGCCAAGTGCTGCCAAAGCTTTTGGTGACGTTTCACCAGTAAAAGCACCATCATCTTCCCAATGAGAATTTTCACCAACAATTGCTAGCGGAGTTCCCTTTGCAGCCTGCAACATCTGGCTTAAATACAGGTCTTGCGCGGCGATGCCAACTTCAACTTCCTTCTCACCTGTCAAAGCGGGTAAAACAGTATCCAGATAGGGAGCAACCTGGTCCGGCATCATGTTAATTTTCCAATTGGCTACGACAAATGGTTGCCGGTCCTGCGCACTCATTTACTTTCTCCCCGATTCAGCATCAAGAACAAGAAGACAGCCTCAATCAACAATAGCCAGGGCAAGTTGGTATTGCGCTCTCCAACCAAAACCAAAAGCGCATAAGAGACAATTAAAGTGGCCATGCCAATGGTCATTTTAATTAACCCCTGACGGAAGGTTGACCGATTCAAAGCTTCCTTCAAATGCTCGTTTTCACTACGTGCTTCACTTATGTCGAGCTTTAAGGACTCAACTTGGTCCAAGAGCTGATCGTTTTCAGCCTGCAGGAAATCAACCTGCGTTTGGATTTCTTTGTCTTGCTGGTCTTTTTTGTTCGACCAATTAAATAACTTCATAGGTATTCTCCAATCAATGTCTATTTTAACAAAAATTACTATTAAAACCGAATAAAAAGAAGAAAGAAGATCAGCGCTTGACAAGAATAACAATTCTAGGTAAAATTTGATAGTTGTATTAATACATGCGGCTGTGGCGGAATTGGCAGACGCGCAGGATTAAGGATCCTGTGTCCGCTTTAGGACGTGCGGGTTCGACTCCCGCCAGCCGCATAATGAAACACTGCTATACCAGTGTTTATAACCATTTGGTAGCAACTAATATAAAAGCACTCAAACTTAACTGTTTGAGTGCTTTTTCTTTGAAATGGTCCAAAATTCCCGCTTGCGAGTTAATTTTAGGCTCGCATCAGTTCGAGACCACCCAACCTAAAGTTAACGTGCCCTTGTAGTATTAATACTGATTATGTGTAGAATTCATTCAGATCTTTTTTGACTTTTTCTGATTTTTTTAGCCATCATCTGATGCGGGACGCCAACTTCCAAAAAAGTATCGCCGTATGCCTCAAAGCCAAACCGCTCATAAAGGCCAATTGCATGCTGTTGAGCCTCAATTTCAATTTTGTCTTGAACAAAGCGGGAAGCAATCACATCCATTAATTGTTGAACCAGGGCTTTGCCAAGGCCTTTACCACGGGCCTTCTTGACGGTCAGTACCCGGCCAAAGGTTACTGTGTCATCGCTTTTTTGGAAAATGCGGGCGTAAGCCAACAATTCGTCATCTTCTTCATAGAAGACATGCAGGGCCGTTAGATCCTGCTCATCAACGTCTTGGTACTCAATGTGCTGGTCAACAACAAAAACGGCCATCCTGGCACGGTACATCGCCCAAATTTCACGATTGCTGAGTTCATTAAAAGTTTTAATTTGCCACATCAATCTAATTCCTCCCCTATCTCAGTAAAAGCCTTAGCTCCGGTCTTTTCAAGCAGGTTAATCCTTTTACATAATGGTTTTAGAATACAAAAATTAACAGCTATAAGCAAGGTAAGGAACAAAGAAAAAGCTAACAGCAGGTTGCTCCCACTGTTAGCTTTCAAGCTTTTATTCATGATGCCGACGAAAGGATTTGAACCTTCGACCCCAGGTTTACGATACCCGTGCTCTACCAACTGAGCTACATCGGCATAACTCCGACTGCCGGGCTCGAACCGGCGACAACCTGATTAACAGTCAGGTGCTCTACCAACTGAGCTAAGTCGGAATGACTTGTCGTTTAAAACAACTATTATATTATGCCATTTGCAGCGGGGACTGTCAATCATTTTCACACATTATTTTATTAACTTTTTAGAAAATCAGCCGAGACCGACCCCACTATCCACAGCCAAACTTTGACACTGACACAGTGCCGTCTTACAATGTAGGCATCATTAGATTGAAAAGGAGACTGCACATGAATGTTACTGTTTTTGGTAAAGGAAATATCGGTTCAGCCGTTGGCGCTCAATTAGAAAAAGCCGGCAACCAAGTCGACTACGTGACAACAGAACATAAGGTAGACACGGTTGCTGATTTAGTTATTTTGGCTGTTCCTTACAGCGCATTGACAAGCATTGCCAAAGAATACCAACAAAAATTTGCCGGCAAAACAATTGTTGAAACTACCAACCCTGTTAATTTTAAAACTTTTGACAGCTTGGACGTTCCAGCCGACTCTTCAGCAACTGCCCAATTACAAGCTGATTTACCAGACAGTCACGTCTTAAAAGCCTTTAATACCATCTTTGCGGCCAACATCGTATCTGGTAAAGTTGGCAATAACCCTGTTGAAGTTTTGACTGCTGGTGATAACAAGGACAGCAAAGAATTGTTGCAAAAAGCCTTTCAGGGAAGCGACCTTGACGTTGTTGATGCCGGAGCTTTGCGTCGTGCCCGTGAATTAGAATCAATTGGTTTCTTGCAAATGACCTTAGCCGTTACCAAGCAAATTGCTTGGACTGGTGGTTTCGCCGTGATCAAATAATTGTTTAATACTTAAAAAACCAGGTTAACCTGCGAATCACTCCCTAACGTCTTGAACTGATGGAATAATTTGCCAGATTTTACCTGGTTTTTTGCTGTATTCATTATTAAAATTGAGTTTTCTTACCTAATGCTGGAATCAGTAGCATAATCAAGAAAGAAAAAAGATAAATGGCTGAGAAGAACACCATGACCACTGAAAGTGATGTCTTATCCATCATCAAACCAATCAAGGCCGGAAAGAAGCCGCCAAAGAGTTTTCCAACACATGAAACAACAGAATTAGCGGTCACACGGACATCAATCCCATACAATCGGGAAACAACAACACCGTAACCACCATACATACCATTAGAGAAAAAGCCCACCATCATCATAATCAATAGTAATGACCAAGCGTTATTGGCCATTGGAATCAAATAAACGGAAGCGGCTGCAACAACCAAGAAAATGCCAAAGGCCCACCGTGGACCAAAGTAATCTAAAATGAAACCAAAGGCATACATGCCCAAAGACATGCCGACAATGGTAGCAATCATCCACATTGAAGATGACGAAATGGAGAGACCTAATTGCTTTTGCATAATCTTAGGCAACCAGTTCATTAAGCCGTAGTAACCACCTGTTTGAACCATCATCATCAAAATCAGTCCGATTGTTTGCAGAGCCATCGCCGGCGTTTGAAAAACTGCTAAAAGGGGGACGCGGATTGTTTCTTGCTGATTGGCCCGTCGCTGTTCTTTGGCTTGCTCAAATTCTTGACTGTCCTTCAGGTGGATTCGAATCAAAAATGCAAACGCAACCGGCAAAAGGCCGACTAAGAACAAAGCATTCCAGCCCCAACGAGGAATGATTACTGCCGCTGCAAGGGCAGCCAAGATTGACCCACCTTGTCCACCAATTTGCACGATGGACATCAAACGCCCGATTTTCTTTCCCGTAAATGCTTCGGCCACCATTGTCACGCCGGCACTATATTCGGCACCGGTTCCTGCACCAACAATAAAGCGTAACGCATATAAAATCCAAATATTATGGGCAAAGTACATTCCGGCTGTTGCCAATGCGACAATGACCAATGTACTCGTAAAAATCCGTGCACGACCAAATTGATCAGCCAACATTCCAAAGCTCAAGCCACCGACCAACGTTCCAATTGAAAAAATTGTGGCAATCAACCCACCCGCAAAATTGCTAATGTGCAAAGATGCGATGATTGAAGATAAAGCAAAGGAAATGAACATGACATCCATATTCTCAAGTCCAAAACCAGCCGTTGTCGACCATAGCGTTAACTTCTGATTTTTAGAAAAATGCTTGTGATGCAAAACCTCTGTGTTCTGCATAGGGGAAACATCTGCCATATTAAATTTACTTCCTTTCAAAATTAGCGCTCACAGACGCAAATTATTTCTCCGTTTTTGCCACGATTGGCAAAACACTAACAACTAGTATAGCGCCATTGGTCTTAGTCAACAAGGACAATTATTATCCCTCTCATAGAAAATTATCGCAAAATATACAATTAACCGCTCCCTCTGTCCATATTCGTGGGCAAGTTAATACAATTTTTGCTGGTATTACTTCTTAGCCTTCGTCTTGATCCTTTTTATTCTTCCTTGTAGAAGACAAATGTTTAATTTTTACCGCTAAAGTTAGAAGCCATTGCGACAAAAAAAAGACCAGACATTTCTGTCTGATCTTTTTTATACTCCGACTGCCGGGCTCGAACCGGCGACAACCTGATTAACAGTCAGGTGCTCTACCAACTGAGCTAAGTCGGAATAAAGCGCTTGGCTCAACTATATAAGTATACAAAATCAAGCCAAGCGTGTCAACTATTTATTAGCAAAATAAAAAGTTATTCTGGCCGCATCGTTGGAAACAACACGACATCACGAATGGAAGCGGCATCCGTTAGCAGCATGACTAAACGGTCAATTCCAATTCCCAAGCCACCGGTAGGTGGCATACCGTACTCCAAAGCCTCTAAGAAGTCTTCATCAATCCCTTCGGCTTCATCATTACCGTTATCACGTTCGGCTGCTTGAGCTTCAAAACGTGCTCGCTGATCGATTGGATCGTTCAATTCGGTAAAGGCATTAGCAAATTCAGAACCAACGATATACAGCTCAAATCGATCTGTAAAGCGTGAATCATCTGCATTCTTCTTTGCCAATGGCGACACTTCCACTGGGTGACCATAGACGAAAGTCGGCTGTTCCAAAGTATCTTCAACAAAATTATCAAAGAATTCATTGATAATGTGACCAACCTGCCAGTACTGTTCATACTTGACATGATGTTCGTCCGCTAATTGGCGAGCTTCCTCAACCGTCATTTCTGGCCAGAAATCAACACCAGTCTTTTCCTTGATCAAGTCAACCATATGCTTACGAGCAAATGGCTTTGACAAATCAATGGCAGTGCCTTGATAGTTCACTTGCAAATCAGGATGGACAACCTTAGCAGCAGCACGGAAGATGCCTTCTGTTTCGTCCATTACGTCTGTGAAATCCCAATAGGCGCCATATGATTCCAAGGTCGTAAATTCTGGGTTGTGCTTTGGATCCATTCCCTCATTACGGAAAATCCGACCGATTTCATAGACCCGTTCCATTCCCCCAACAACCAAACGCTTCAAATACAATTCAGTTGCAATTCGCATGTACATATCAATATTCAAGGCGTTGTGGTGAGTAATAAACGGCTTAGCGGCGGCACCACCAGCTTGCGTTTGCAAGATAGGTGTTTCGACTTCTAAGAAATCGTGACCATCCATAAAGGCCCGGATAGCTGAAACGATCTTTGAGCGGTTTTGGAACCGAGTCAAAGAATCCTTATTGGCAATCAAATCAAGATAACGTTTACGGTAACGCGTTTCCACGTCTGAAATACCATGAAACTTATCAGGCATTGGGCGCAAGGCCTTTGACAAATGAGTCAAGTGGGTTACCAAGATGGTTAATTCACCGGCCTCAGTCTTCATCATCTGACCCTTAATTCCTAAGAAGTCACCCAAATCGGCGCGCTTAATGATTGGGTAGTTATCCCCCAAGTCATCACGGCGAGCATAAACCTGAATTTCACCTGAGCGGTCACGGACATCAGCAAAGATAACTTTCCCAGCGCCACGCTTGGCAACCATCCGGCCAGCAATAATCACCCCAACTGGGTTTGCTTCTAACTCTTCTTGTGTTTTCCCATCGTATTGTTCATGGAGGTCCGCTGCCAAAGCGTCTCGGTCAAAACGATGTCCAAATGGATCAATGTTCAAATCGTCAACTAGCGCCTTCATCTTTTGACGGCGGGCGACCATTTGATCATTTAAGGCTTTTTCTTCAGCCATATCTATCTACCTTCCTGTCGGCGAATATTCGCTCATTTATCTTGTTCCAGTATAACAAAACAACGGCCAAGACAAAAGGGCAAACCGCCTGGTTTGCCCGTCTCATCGTCTTTTCTCAATTTTTCTTAACGTTAGTCTTCGCTCTTTTCGTGATCCGAATCTGATTTTTCATCAGCTTTTTCTTCAACTTCGGCTTCACGCTTTAGAATCTTGCTTAAGATTTTTTCTAGTTCACTGGCTTCAAAATAGTGCTTCTTCCCTGAGAAACGACCAACAACTTCTGCACCACCATCTTCATCAATCATTGCCTGAACTTCATGAGAGGGTAACGTGGCTAGCATTTCACCATAGGCCTCTTTTGGTGGCTCAGCGGCGATGCCAACAGCCACGGAAGACAAAGACGTATAATTATCCTTACCCAAAAGATCATCCAAAACTGCTAGAGGTCCCTTCTTTTCAGACAATAACTGCGACAGTGGTGTCATCTGCTGCAAGTGCTCATCTAATTGATCCAACTGGGCTTCTGTTGCTCCCGGCAATGCCTGGACCAAAAAACCGCCAGCAGATGCGACTGTGTCATCCGGATTCATGGTCACACCGACACCAATCACGGATGGAATCTGCTCAGATTGAGTCAAATAATAAGTGAAATCATCACCAATTTCACCAGAAACAATAATTGATTGACCGAGGTAGGGTTTTGAATAAGGCGCTAATTTTGTCACTTGGAAAGAACCATGGTTGCCGACAGCACCAGCCACGTTTAATTGGTCATCATCGTTAACGATTGGTTCCAATTGAGGGTTCGTTACATAACCACGAACTGCCCCATGCGCATCTGCTTCCGTCACAACGTTACCAATCGGCCCCTTACCGTCCA
The DNA here is from genome assembly GCF_058508565.1 of Fructobacillus sp. ESL1117. NCBI lineage: Bacteria > Bacillati > Bacillota > Bacilli > Lactobacillales > Lactobacillaceae > Fructobacillus > Fructobacillus sp. ESL1117. Next base: position 856,246 of record NZ_CP196385.1, read on the forward strand.
TCTTCACGCCAAGACGTTCCTCGCCCTTCAGGGTTGCCTGGGCCAAGATTTCTGTTGCTAGCAATGCCCGTCCCAAAACGACTGTTGCAATCCGTGAGGCATGGTGAGCACTTGCTGCTTCTTGGACTAACTTTGTCCCGTCGATAGCAAAGGCACGGAAGGCCTCGTCTTTTGTAATGACCTTAATTAATTGATCTGACATAAAAATTCCTTTATCTGTTCTTGTCTTTATTGTAAAAGAAAAAGCCGGCCTAAGCCAACTTTTTTAAAAAACTCATTGATCTGAGTCGGTCGTATCGTCTGCGGATTCAGCTTGTTCATCATTTTGGTCAAGAGGCTTTGTTGGGTTTTCATCACCCTTTTGCTCTTCATCTTCCACTTCGTCTTCCTTGTGGTCCAAGGAAGCCTTGGTTTCATCAAATGACTTGGCATCCTCCTCGTCTTCTTCACCCTTCTTGGTAAAGTGACCGGTTTCGTAGATGTCTTTGATCTGCTTTTCATCCAATGATTCCACATCCAACAAGGCGTTGGCAATCGCTGCCAACTTGTCCTTGTGCTCCGTCAAAATCTTGGTTGCTTCTTCAAAGGCTTCCCTTGTCAAACGACGCACTTCTTCATCAATCAATGCAGCCGTTTCGTCTGAATATGACTGGGCGCCACCCTGTTCGCTATAGCCAACCGAAGCATTTCCTTCAAGTTGGACCATTCCCAACTTTTCAGACATTCCATAGGCCGTCACCATTTGACGGGCCAAATTCGTTGCCTGCTGGAAATCGTTAGCAGCACCCGATGAAGCTTCGTTAAATGTTGCCAATTCGGCGGCACGGCCACCCATCAAACCAGCCAATTGTTCCTTAGCTTCTGAATAACGGATGTTATAACGGTCCGTCTTTGGCGTCATCAAAGCATAACCACCAATGCGTCCACGCGGCACAATTGTCACCTTCCGAACAACGGAAGCGTTTGACCGAACCAAGCCAACCAAAGCATGACCGGCTTCGTGGAAGGCAGTTGTCTTGCGCTCCAACTCGGACATTGCCCGGTTTGCCTTGGCAGGTCCTTGGAAAATTCGATCTTCTGCTTCATCCAAGTCAGCGGAGTCAATTAACTTCTTGTCACGGCGAGCAGCCAACAAAGCCGCTTCGTTCAACAAGTTTTCCAAATCAGCCCCAACATAACCAGGCGTTTGATGGGCAATTGCCTTCAAGTCGACGGCCGGTGCCAATGGCTTGTTCTTAGCGTGAACCTTTAAAATCGCTTCACGACCCTTAACATCAGGAGCGCCAACCAAAATCTTGCGGTCAAAACGACCTGAACGAAGCAAGGCTGGATCCAAAACATCAGAACGGTTGGTTGATGCCAGAATGATTACCCCTTCAGAGTTCTCAAATCCATCCATTTCAATCAGGATTTGATTTAACGTCTGCTCACGTTCATCATTACCACCGCCAACACCGGAACCACGGCGACGACCAACGGCATCGATTTCATCGATAAAGATAATGGCAGGGGCAGCCTTCTTTGCTTCTTCGAACAAATCACGGACACGGGAGGCTCCAACACCGACAAACATTTCAACAAAGTCTGAACCAGACATCGAGAAAAATGGTACGGAGGCTTCACCGGCAACAGCCTTTGCTAGTAATGTCTTACCAGTTCCGGGAGGGCCCTCAAGCAAAACCCCCTTTGGAATCCGGGCGCCCATATCCACGAACTTTTTTGGTGATTTCAAGAATTCAACAACTTCAACCAGTTCTTCCTTTTCTTCATCAGAACCAGCGACGTTTTCAAAGCGAATCTTGTTGTCCTTCGGATCAGAAGGCTTGGCCTTTGACTTACCAAAGTTCCCCATCATGCCGCCTTGACCGCCCTTACCGCTTGATTGGGACATCATCAAGTAGAAGACACCAACAATCAAGAGCAATGGCACAATTGAAATAATCAAGTTCAACCAGAAGCCAGAAGATGGTGCTGGCTTGGTCGTCATATCAGTGTTGGTCTTCTTGGCCAAATCAGTAATTTGCTTCAATGATGAATCATTTTCCAAAACAGAAGTTGAAAACTTCGTTGTCGAAGTCTGATTTGCCAAAAGGCTATTCAAGCCTTGACCAGTCGATGATGACTTTTGGCTGTTCTTATAAGTTCCAGTCACCGTGTAAACGTCGTTACCGGGCTGGATTGTGAAAGAGTCAATCTCTTTGTCAGACAATTGCTTAACGAAATCAGACGATGATAACGTCTTTGTTCCGCCACTTGACCCACCAACTAGTGAGTAAATTCCGGCAATAACCGCCAAGAAGATGATGACATATAGAAAGGAGCTTCTAAAGAAGCCACCGTTATTTTTTTTCATCGGGAGTCCTCAATCTTGATAAAAGTTGCTATAAATTATACGGGTGTGAGATTAAATGGATGTTAACTATAAATATCCTTTTTCAGAATACCAACGTAAGGCAAGTTACGATACAAGCCTGCATAGTCCAAACCATAACCAACAACAAATTCGTTACGAACGTCGAAGCCAACATAATCGGCATCGATTTCAATCTTTCGGCCACCCTTTTTGTCTAAGAACGTAGCGACCTGCACGGAGTTAGCGCCACGATCTTTAAGTAAGTCCTTCAAAAATAGCAAGGACTGACCTGTATCAACGATGTCTTCTAAAATCAAAACATCGCGTCCAGCAACATCAGACTGGACATCTGTTACCAACTGAATTTCATTGGACGATGTTACCCCACCGTGGTAGGAGGAAATTTTAATAAATTCTAAATCAACGTACAAGTCGATTTCACGAACCAAATCCGCCGTCCAAAGGTACGCCCCTTTGAGCACTGACAAAACGAGGGGCTTTCTCCCCGCGTAGTCTTTGGTAATGGTTTGACCAAGGCGAACCGCTGCTTCGTGGATTTGCTCTTGGTCATATAATACTTCTTCGATATCGTTATTCACTAATTTTCCTCAATTCGCCATACTAACCATTGCTTAGCTACATTCGGACGATCACGTCCGGCGGGCAGGTACCAAACCTGTTGACCTAACCAAACAGCCAAAACTGTTTGACTTTGATCTGTTAATAGCCAGGTCTTCTCCCGTAATGTGACCGGAATTTTTTTGTCAATCAAGAGACGACGCACTGATTTTGTGCCGATTTTCAGAGGGACACGATCAGCTTTTTGAGCCAAAGATAACGTTAAATCGCCTACCAAATGTTCGGGTAAAACCAGAGCTTGATCAGCTTTTTGCGGTTTTTTTTGTGTCCACAAAAGCTGGCCACGGTCAAAAAATTGCCATTGGTCTAATTTTAACACAAGTTCTTCGGGCTTTCGGCCATTTTTTGCAGTTTTTTCTTCTTTTACCAGTTGAACCTGAGAATAAGCCTTCACCACCAGCCAACCATCCCCCAAGTCAACCTGACCATTTGGCTTTTGTTCATTGGCCAATAGAGACAAAATAGCAGCCAACTGTCCATTTTTAACATGATAGATTCCCTGATTTTGCAACCACAACAACACGGTTTTCGCCCACCAGGGCCTTGGCACCCGCTGAAAATCAGTCTGAAAAATCGGCAAAAAGTTTTTCACCTGCTCCCGTAACAACACTTGGTCAGCAGCCTCCTGCTTGGCAAAATCAACTAAATGGTCTTTTGCCTTGGCGTTAATAGCCATCAAGGCCGGAATAACTTCGTGGCGCAGTTGGTTACGGCCGGTATAACTCGGATCTGCATTTGTCGCATCTTCCCGCCAACTGACTTGGTGCTCTTGGGCGTAAGCTTTCAGCTCTTCTTTTGAAAAATCAAGAAAGGGTCGCAAATAGTAATTTGATTGCCCCGACATTCCCCACTTATGTTGGGCTACGCCACCCCGAATTAATTGTAACAGTAGCGTTTCCACCTGGTCATCCAGGTGCTGGGCCAGGATAATAGCCTTGGCACCAGTTTTTTGGGCAACTCGATCAAAAAAATCGTAACGTATTTTTCGCGCCCAAGCCTCAACGCCGTTTTTTCCTGGCGCTGTCACTTTTTTAACATAACAGGGAATTTGGCGATCCTGACACTGATTTCTCACAAAGGCCTCATCGCCATCGGAAGCAGCACCACGCAATTGATAATTGACATGGGCAACGACCAAATCCAGCTCCGGCCGATAACGACGCAATGAGTCAAGAAGAGTCATCGAATCGAGACCACCAGAGACCGCTAACACCACCTTGTTTGGCCATTCTGTTTCTTTAATTGTCTGTGCAATCGTTTTCTTCATCGCTTTTATTTTACCCATTGTCATAAAGAAAAAGCCACCCTTATCCAGGGTGGCTTTCAAACAAATAATTAAGATTTGTCCGGTAAGTTATAGATTGTTTCGTCCTTACGTGAGTATCCGTACTTATCACGCAAAATTTGTTGCAAGTAAGTTGGATCATTCAATTGGTTCGCCGTTTTCTTCAAGGATTTATTTTGCTTTTGAACAGCTTGAAGGGCCAATTCGGACTTAGTCAACGTTTGATTAGCAGCGTGCAATCGCACCTGCCCCATGACAAGTTGAACCATGAAAACCGCCGCGACGGCAAGGCCGACTAAGACAATCCGCCGTTCCCGTAAGTGGTGAGCCCTGGCATAGTGCCTACGACTGGCTTCGCGACGGGCATCAGAGGCAGCAATCTGCTTGGCAATCCGAGCATTTAACGGTCGAATATTCGATTGTCGGTGCTCAGTTTCTACCATTGCCCCACTCCTTATCAGTATTATTCTGACATAATCGCAATAGACTTGCAAGGCGAATCAGCAGACTTTAGACAAATTTAACCTTCCTTGTCATCTTGCTGATAAGACTCGGAAACAACTTCGTACATATCTTGTGCTTCGTCCTTTTTAACGATTTCAGCCAACTTCAAAACCCTGACTACTAATGTCTTATTACCAAAATGAATCGTAATCAAGTCATTGGTACCAACATTAGCAGCTGATTTAGCCCGCTTATCGTTAATTTCAATCCGCCCTTGGTCAGCCAAATCTTTGGCAACGGCCCGGCGCTTAATAATCCGTGAAAGCTTTAAAAACTTATCAATTCGCATTCATTTCATCCTTTTTTGTCAGTTGCAAAACAACCAAGAGGAAGTTTCGCAGGTTATTGAGCCAGTACGCTGACTCCTCTTTCAAATCAATGGTTAATGTGACGGCCAACTGAGCTTGCTTGCCATCGACAACCGCCTTATAAGGCACATCCTGCAAGGCTTGGAAAATTGTTTCCCCAGCTAACTTGCTGGTCATCGATTCAGCAAAGCGAACTGTTACTTGATTCCTTTGACGCCTTATTTGCGTTACCTCGGCCAAATCAGCCAGATTCTTGATTCGAGAAACCAACAACAGGCGACCAACCTCATCTGGGAAGTCACCAAAGCGGTCAATCAAATCCGCTTCAACATTCTCAAAGTCTTCATCTGACTTTGCCTGACGAATTTGACGGTAAAGATCAATTTTTTCAGCCGAATCCGCCACATAATCATCCGGCAAGAAGGCTAATACCCCCAAAATCAGTTCGGCATCCGTTTGCGGTGTCGCTGCCGGCTGGGGTTGACCTTGCTTTGCAGCAACCGCCTCTTTGAGCATCTGTGTATACAAATCATACCCGACTGAATCAATAAAGCCGTGTTGCTGCTTGCCAAGCAGATCGCCAGCGCCTCGAATCGATAGGTCACGCATTGCAATTTTAAAACCAGATCCCAGCTCCGTAAAGTCCCGAATGGCTTCCAGCCGCTTTTGTCCCTCTTCACTTGGCGTACGAGTAAACGGATAAGTAAAGTAGGCATAAGCTAACCGAGCCGATCGTCCGACGCGACCGCGAAGCTGGTAAAGCTGCGACAATCCCATGTGATCGGCATTATCAACAATCAACGTATTCGCATTGGGAATGTCCACCCCGGTCTCAATAATCGTCGTTGTCACCAGAACATCGAATTCCTGATTTAAGAAGGAGTAAAGAATTCCCTCCAATTGAACTTCTGACATTTGACCGTGAATGACTCCGACTCGAGCATCAGGAACCAAATCTTGAATTTGATCCGCAATCCGCTCCAGATCAGCCACCCGATTATGCAGATAGAAGACCTGGCCATTGCGGGCTAACTCCTTGCCAATCACATCGCGCACCAATGTCCAATCGAGTTCGACCACGTAGGTCTGAATTGGATAACGGTTCAATGGTGGCGTTTCAATCACAGACAAATCGCGAGCACCAACGACTGCCATATTCAGCGTTCGTGGTATTGGTGTCGCCGTTAACGTCAAGACATCCACATTGGTCCTGATTTGCTTTAACTTTTCCTTGTGCTTCACACCAAAACGCTGTTCCTCATCGATGACTAGTAACCCTAGGTCGGCAAAGGCCACATCGGCGCTCAATAAGCGGTGTGTGCCAACAACGATATCGATTTCGTGATCCTTTAATGCCTGGATGGTCTGCTTGTTTTCTGCTGCCGTTTGGAACCGCGACAGGTGGCCAATCCGAATCTCTGGAAAATCAGCAAAGCGTTCGACCATGGTCTCATAGTGTTGTTGGACAAGGATCGTCGTTGGCGCCAAAAAGGCAACCTGCTTGCCAGCATGGGCAGCCTTGAAAACCGCTCGCAAAGCAACCTCGGTTTTACCGAAGCCGACATCTCCCACTAATAGCCGATCCATTGGCCGCAAGCGCTGCATGTCGGCCTTAATCTCTTCGATACTGCGGACCTGATCAGGCGTTTCCGGATAGGGAAAAGCCGTATCAAACTTTAATTGGGCCGTATCATCGGGTGGAAAGGCATAGCCCTGTTTTGCCTCCCGCTCGGCGTACAGTTCCAACAGCTCGTCGGCAATATCTTCAATTTTATTTTGAACTTGCTTCTTAGTCTTTTGCCATTCAGTCCCGCCCAGTTTGTTAATCTTGGGCTTCTTACCAGCATCTGATCCGCCAATATACTTTTGAATCAAGTTTAACTGGGTTACCGGCAAAAAGATCTTAGCATTCTTTTGGTACAAAATTACCAAATAGTCCTGTTTACCGCCGTCGGCTTCTAGACTTTGCAAGCCCTGATACTGACCAATCCCATGGTTAATATGCACGACATAGCCGCCAACCTGAAGTTCATTATAAGACTTCAAGCGTTCGGCGTTGGCCATCTTCCGCGACCGACGAGCCACCGGCTTCCGCGCCTTATCAAACAACTCCCGTTCAGTTAAGACCGTTAAGTGGGTCTTAGGCCACTCAAAACCAGCACCTAGGTTACCGATAATGATTTGGACCTGATTGGCTTGAATCTCGCGGTTGATTGGCACTGTTAAATCATGGTCTTTCAGTGTGGCCACAAAGTTTTGTGCTCGATCACGGTCGCTAATTAAAAGCACCATGGTCGTGCCCCGGTCTTTTGCAAACTGCAAATCCGGTAACAGAGCCGGAATTTGACCGTAGTATTGGTTTGCCGGCCTGGATGTTATTTCTTCCAGATGAGCAAATGTTAACTTATTCAAGCCCCGCTGAAAGTTGGCCAAGTAAAGTTCGGCCTGAGAAACTCGACCTAAAATAGCCTCCAAGTCTTCCTTAATAGCCAATGGCGGCAAAATCTGGTAAGTCTCGACCTGTTGGTCAAGCCATTCCTGGTCAAGGCTATTCTGTGACAAGGCGCTTTCCTGCAGGCGGGCAAAATCATCAACAACAAATAATCCCTCTTGACCCAAATAATCAATCAGCGTCGTCTTCTCTTGGAAAAAATACTGAGCGTAAGGCAGAATCGATTGGTCCCGCCTGCCTTCATCAAGTGCCGTCTGTGTACTATCAAAGCCTTCAGTGGCATGTTTTTTCTCCACCCCTGGCAAACGCTTACGATAGGCTGAAAAGGCCTCCTCCAAACGGGTCTTACCAGCCTGATAGCGGTCTTGGTCAATCACCAAATCAGTTGCTGGTAAGACCGTGACCCCCGTCACCGAATTGGCACTCTTTTGACTAGACGGATCAAAGGTTTTAATCATATCCAATTCATCATCAAAAAAATCGAGACGGTAAGGATTATCGGCTGTCGGTGGAAAAACGTCAAAAATAGAGCCCCGTTGGGCATATTCACCCGGATTTTCCACCCGGACAACCAAACGGTAACCCAGTGTCAAAAACCGCGCTTTCAAATCCTGAAAGTCATAACTTTCACCAACCTTCAAACGCATTTGCGCATTAGTGAAGTCAGTCACCTGTGGCTCATAACGAACGAAGGCCGCCAAATTTGTCAGGTAAATCCCTACTTGTCCGGTAGCCAAGCCCTGTAAAGCCTCTACTCGGTCAGTCACGAAAGAATTAGAGGAGACGGCAAGTTCTGTCGCCAGTGCCTCCTCGGCCGAAAAACGGTACAGGTCCTCTTCAGCTACTAAATCAGCCAAGTTATTCGCCAAGTCCTCCAAGTGAGCCTGGGTATCAGTGAGTACCAGGATTGGCTGTGGTCGCCGTGCATAAAGCGCGGCTAACGAAGCCGCTTTCGCTGCCCCATTCACACCCAAAAAAAGCTGGCGCTCGCCAGGCTTTTGTTGTTCGGTTAATCTCGTAATTGTTTCATTGTTCGCTAAATATTTTGTTAACGTCATGCTTACCCATTATATTGATTACTCAATTCAGCTGCATTGGCCCCATGAACCCAATCCACTAGGGCCTGGTCGACCTTTTTAAAGGTGTCATCCCAGGTAGCTAAATCATCTTTTGAAAATTTTCCCAAGACGTAATTAACGACCGACTGATGGTCATGGTCTGGGTGGCCAATCCCAAACTTCAAACGCAAGAATCCTTGCGTTTTCGTATGAGCCATAATTGATTTTAATCCATTATGGCCGCCGGCCGAACCCTTTGCCCGAAAGCGAATCTTGCCAAAGGATTGATCCATATCATCGGCCAACACGAGAATATCATCAACATCCCCGCCGTAAAAGTCCAAAAAGGCCCGAACTGCTTGACCGGAATCGTTCATATAAGTACTTGGCTTAACCAACCAAACCACTTCCCCATCAATCACAGCCTTGGCCGCCGATGCATACAGTTTCGTTGGTACAAATTCGACCCCCTGACTAGCCGCAAAGTGGTCTAAGGCCATAAAGCCAATGTTATGTCTCGTCAAATCATAGCTCTCACCAATATTTCCAAGACCAAAAATAAATTTCATCAGGGTTCCCTTTCAAACATTTCTACTAACATCCTAATCTTATCATTATAACACGCAAGTTTGACACATAAATATGTTAGGATAGAGCAAAGAAATAACTTTTATAAAGGCAGGCAAATCTATGTTTCCAAAGTCTTTGATCGTCCCTAAGAATCAATTACTCACCATCAGCGAAGACACCACCATTAAAGAAGTCTACGAACTGTTTGAAAGTAAAAAAGCCGATCACATCCGCACAATTCCAATTCTAGATACCACTGGTCACCTCTTCCGTGGTAATGTTTACCGTCAACACGTTTATGAGTATATTGCTCGTGGCGGTGACACAAGCAAGCGGGCCACCTCGATTATGCGCAATTCAACCAAGTTTATCTCAACTTCGGCTGATTTCTATGAACTTTTCTTCGCTATTCGTGACCTACCTCACATCGCTGTGGTTGATGACGCCCACCACTTTATTGGCGTTCTTACCCATTCCTCCTTAATGGACCTCTTGTCACAGTCATGGTCCCTCCAAAAGGGTGGTGTTTCGCTTGCTGTAAAGACCAAGCAAGAAGAACGGGGAAATCTACAACAAATCACTCGGGTTATCACCCGCTACACGAATATCGAGTCCGTTCTTTCCATTCAAAACGAGAAAAACGAGCCGAAATCAATCCTCTTTACCCTGCCACTAACAAAAGACTCTCCCATCCTGCGTAAGATTATCACAAAACTTGAACGCAAGCGGTTCCAAGTCCAATCCGTTGAAAACTTAAATGAATTTGTTTAAGCGCTAAAAAAACCGATGACAGTCGTGATCTGAATCCTAAACTTCAGGGTTCAGACCTCACAGTCATCGGTTTTCTTTTTTGATATTCAAGCACCGGCAATTATTAGTACTAAGACAAGGGCAATCCCTGTCAAAAAGAGGTTACGAGCCGGTAAATCAGCTGACTTATCCAAATCTGATTCTAAGCCAACCGCCAAAGCCTGAGCAAAAACTAATGGAAACAAAACAATCATTGCCCAAGCAAGCAGTGGCAGGTAACCCGATAGCGTTAGCAAGAAGATTTCTGCATAGGCCAGAACCGGTAAAAGCAAGAAAATCGGACGTACCCAACTGGCCCGACTTTGAGCATGCTGGAACTCCTTTGTACTAATTTCCTCTGCGCGAATTTTGCGAACGTCCTTGGCAATTGAAATTGACAGCGAAAAGGCAATCGAGGGAAACGCAATTCCGAACCAAACGGTTAAAAGTCCCGCAGTTGGCTTGAATTTTGTATTCAAGAGCAGCATTAAAACAATTAAAAAGTATGGCAAGATAACGTCAATGACCCGTTTCAGCCGCAAAATCCAAATTGAATGACTCGGGTACTGGTCAAACCACCAATCATAGGCAAGCTTGACTACAGCGACCGTCACTACCAGCAATAAGCTTGGCCAAAACAAAAGTCGTTGGTAACGCCACCACGAATAAGCAATGCCAACAAGCATTGGCACCACAATCGTCCAAACTCGACTAGTGCGAGCGCGATGATAGATTTTTTTAAGCGTCAATGAAAAATCCTTTCTACGCTCGCCTTGACAACAAGCGTTTACTTCTTTTGATCACTTTGATTATAAGGGGTCAACCGAATCTTCCCCTGAATGTATTCGCCAACGAAGATATCATTAATACCAGCATAGCCTTCGGCAATCACCTGATTTTCCAACCAGTCTTCGTCTTGATCAATGGCATCTAAGACATCAAAGTTCGCCTGGCCATCATAAATAATCGGATATTTGGGATTCTGATCGCCATATTCAATCACAGTCAGCTGACCGTTTTGTTCAATCACGGCTCGCTTCACTTTGGAAACATCGTAAACTTCATGTTCCCGGAGCTTAAACATCAAATCAGAAGCCGACTGGCCGGCCATTACGACAGCATCAACATCAATCTGACCGCGATCAATCACAACCTTTGGTGTGCCATCAATAATCTTTTTTGCCAAACGATTATGTTCTTTTAAGAACTTCAAAATCATTACCCAAAGTGTCCAGATCACAAGCACGATGATGAACTGAAAAACGGTAATTGTTGCCGTATAAATGGTTCCTCCAATGATACCACCTAAAACATAGTTTTGAACTTGGTCTAAGGCATTTGATGGAGCCAAATTTCCCTTTCCAAAAATATTAATTTGAACGATCAAGGCAATCAGGCCGATGCCCAACTTTAAAATAATCGGTAAGTAAAAACTCATCGTTGTACCTCCACATTCGCATTAATCAAATAAACCTGGGTCCTGGTATAGGACAGGCCGTCCTTTGAAAGGCCAATTTGGTAATAATTCTTGCCTTCTTTAGCAATCATGCCATCAACGAGCGAAGTCGAATTAAAATAGACATCGTCGATTTTAACATGCTGTGCTTTGACATAGTTTTTAACAAAGGCCGTCATCTGACTTTGCTGTGAATTTCTGATATTTGTGTTTTGCAAATCAGTAAACTGAACACCCGCAAAAAAAACAAAAAATAAAAAAGCAATGATCGTCAAATCACGATAGCGCGTATTAAAGCGATGACGAAAAGTTGCTACCAAACCAACAGCCAACAGGACAAAGGTCAAGGCCACCAGTAAGATGACGACGGTATTGGTTAAGTTATTTTGCTTGGTTAAATAATCAACACTATAAAACGTCATAAGTTCCCTCCGTTACTTTATTCTAGCACAAGGAAGCAGTCGGTCCATCTGATTTTTTTAGAAAAAAGAAAGAAGTAACCCAAATTGGACTACTCCTTTCTTTAGCACTTATTTCAAAACATTTTAGCAGAAATGCCTTCTTTTTACATCATCCCCGGCATGCCCTGAGCAGCTGCTGGCATTGGTGCGTCTTCCTTTGGCAATTCGGCAACAACGGCTTCCGTTGTCAGCAACAAGGCTGAAACAGAGGCGGCGTTTTGCAAAGCAGAACGCGTTACCTTCGTTGGGTCGACGATTCCTGCCTTGACCATATCAACCCATTCATCAGTCTTGGCATTGTAGCCAGTTCCTTCTGGTTGTTCCTTCAACTTGTTGACGATGACAGAGCCTTCCAAGCCTGCGTTTTCAGCAATTTGACGAACCGGAGCCTCAAGAGCTGCCACAACAGTCTTAACACCTGTGGCCACGTCACCCGTAGCTTCAACGGCAGCAGCGGCAGCCATGGCGTTGACCAAAGCTGTACCGCCACCAGCGACAAAGCCTTCTTCAACGGCAGCTCGAGTAGCATTTAAAGCGTCCTCAATTCGATACTTACGTTCCTTCAATTCCGTTTCAGTAGCAGCCCCAACGTTAATCACGGCCACACCGCCTGCCAACTTAGCCAAACGTTCCTGCAACTTCTCCTTGTCAAATTCTGAAGTGCTGTCGGCAATTTGTTGCTTAATCAAGTCAACCCGTTCCTTCACGGCTTCCTTGTCACCGGCACCCTCAACAATAGTCGTATTGTCTTTTGTGATGTTGACCTTATTTGCTTGGCCCAATTGTTCGATAGTCACATCCTTCAAATTTAAACCAAGATCATCCGTGACAACTGTACCACCAGTTAAGATAGCAATATCTTCCAACATGGCCTTACGACGGTCACCAAAACCAGGTGCCTTGACAGCAACAACGTTAAAGGTACCACGCATCTTGTTCAAAACCAAAGTTGGCAAAGCTTCACCAGTAATATCATCAGCGATAATCAACATTGACCGACCCTGTTCGACAACTTGTTGCAAAACAGGTAAGATATCTTGAATATTTCCAATCTTCTTATCCGTAATCAAGATATAAGGGTTATCCAAATTAGCTTCCATCTTTTCGTTGTCAGTGACCATGTACTGTGACATGTATCCACGGTCAAATTGCATTCCTTCGACAACGTCCAAAGTGGTTTCAATCCCCTTTGATTCTTCGATAGTAATCACACCATCATTGCCAACCTTTTCCATTGCTTCAGCAATCAAGGAGCCAACTTCATCGTTAGCTGCTGAAATCGAAGCAATCTGTGCAATCTCGTCCTTAGTCGAAACCGTGTGAGACATTTCATGCAACTTAGCAACGGCAGCTGCCGTTGCCTTTTCAATACCAGTTCGAATACCAACTGGGTTTGCACCAGCCGTCACGTTCTTGAGTCCTTCACCAACAATCGCTTGAGTCAAAACGGTGGCAGTGGTGGTACCATCACCCGCAATGTCATTCGTTTTTGAAGCAACTTCAGCCACCAACTTGGCCCCCATATTTTCAAAGTGGTCCTCTAATTCAATCGCCTTAGCAATTGTGACCCCATCATTGGTAATAATTGGTGAACCATAAGACTCTTCCAAAACAACGTTACGACCTTTTGGTCCGATAGTCGTTTTAACAGTGTCAGCCAACTTGTCAACTCCGACCTTCATCTTTGATCGAGCATCTTCTGCAAACTTCAATTCCTTTGCCATTTCTTTACTCCTTTAACCAAAATTGATTGAAATCATCATTATTCGTGCTAATTGTTTTTTAATTGCTGTTTAATTAACGATGGCGATAATGTCTTTTTCATGGAGAGCCAAGTATGATTGACCATTATAAGTTAATTCCTGACCGGCAAACTTATCAAACAAAACTTGATCCCCTTCTTTGACTGTCATGTCAAGCTTCTGGCCTGAATCGGCTACCAAGCCACTCCCCGTTGCCACCACCTTACCGGTTACTGGCTTTTCTTGCGTATTTGCGGCTAAGACAATGCCACCAACTGTCTTTTCACTTTGTTCTGCAACACTAACGACCACGCGGTCTCCTAAGGGCTTTAACATGGATCACAACCTCCGTTTGTATTTTTAGCACTCGTATACATCGAGTGCTAATCTGACTTTAGTATAGCACCTTCGACCTATTTGTCAACACGGTGAAATTAGTTTTGTTCAAAAGAAAAAGCCGGTTGCGAGCCCTAACAATAGAGGTCGCACGACTTTTTAGCCATCTTTATTTTATTTTAAATCGAATCCCTTATCATGGGGGTATTGCGACAGAGCAGTGTTAGCAGCACCCTTTGTTAACAAAGAGGCGTTATGCTTCGTCCAATTGGCATCAATATCGCGACTCTTAAAGTAAGTCGCCATCGTTTGATCATATTCCTTAATAGCGACCATCATTTGCTCGTCATCGTAATGATCCTTCATCAACGAACCAGTCAATGGTAGTTTAGGCTTGATCCCTGGCTTTTGATCAGGGTAGCCAAGCGAAAAGCCCATAATCGGTTTGACATACTTTGGTAAGTTTAACTCCCTTTCGTATAGTTCAAAAGCACCCATTGCACCGGCCATTGTTACAGAGCCAATTCCAAGCGATTCAGCCGCCACCTGAGCACGGCCCAAGGCAATCGAAGCTGAAACAATCCCACCCTCCAAATATTGGTAGTGCTGGATTCGCTCTTCCATAATCGCCCGGGTTTCAGCGTCCTGATTTAACAAAACCTTGTGCCAATCGACTGTAACAACAAAATACCGAGTAGCATTTTCAATATACTTCATTTTCACCTTTTCAGTGACTGATTTCTTAAGGTCTTGGTCGGTAATTTCAATAAAGGTGACTGGTTGAAAGTTTTGCATATTTGGTCCGGCAAGGGCCGCAGAGAAAATCGCCTCGACTTCCTCGTCGGTCACTGGCCGATCGGAGAAGGAACGAATTGATTGGTGATCATGTAGTTGATCAAGTATTGTATTTTTAATCATGTTTTACCTCACTGATTGAACAATCATTACCTTTATTTTAATATCTATGATACGCTAAATACTATCAATAAAATAGGAGTACTCCATGAAAAAGTTACAGATCCACGTCGGCATGCGGACCCTGAAGACCGCCATTGTTGTGATGTTGGTCTTACTCGTTTATCACTTTGTCGACCGACCAGCATCGGTTCCCGCCTTAGCGGCCGTCTTCGCTCTTCGAGAAGATTGGGACAATACCATTCAATTCGCCAAAATTCGTTTACTATCAAATAGTGTTGGTGGTTTCTTCTCATTGCTTTACTTTTTGATTCGTGAATTTACGCACCACAATAGCTGGATGCCAATCGTCATTATTCCAGTTTTTGTTATCTGCACGATTGTTATCCTGAACGCGCTAAACTGTAGTCTGGGAATCGTCGGTGGTCTCGCTGCCCTTCTGTTGATTGCTTTAACCATACCAATGGATGCCACTATCGACTACGTCTTCTTGCGAATTGTCGATACCTTTATCGGTGTTTTGTTCGCTATTGGTGTTAATTATTTTGGCATCCCTGAGCAGGAAACCAATTAAGCATCGTCTTCGGCCAAGGTCCAGGGCACAAAACCAATTTAAGAGGCAAGAAAAAAAGACTCGGCTGAGTCTTTTTTTTAATCCATTTCAACCTGATGATCAAGCTTCAATTCGCTTTCAATGGTTGCTAACACGCCATCCTGGACGTTTGTCTTTAAGGCCAAACGCTTATGGGCATCGTGCATTAATGGCATCGCATTTGGCATGAGATAAGAGTTGTCATATCTCGCCAACATTTCCAAATCATTGGTATTATCACCAAAGACCATCACTTCGTTATCCGCGATGTTGTAATAATCTTGAAGAACTTCCAAGGCCGCCGCCTTATCGACTCCCTTGGGTAAAACATCAACGGAGCCAAAACCAGAACCGGTAACGTGAACTTCTGCGCCAAAAACGGCTTCCAATTGTTGAACGTGTTCCTGAACCTCTTCATGCGGCCAAACAAAAGAAACACCTAAAATCTTGTCGTCAATCTTCAAGAGTTTTTCAACCTGGACGACATTCGGATAGAACATCGAAAGCATTTCCTTAAATTCTTGACTGACGTGGTTGGAAATATAAGTGCCATTGACCCCAGCCAAAACAATCACATTGTCGGCTGATTGAGGGTTCAAGGCGTTCCAATCAATCACCTTGCGAATTTGTTCAGGTGTCAGATAAACCGCATATAGTTCTTGTCCTGGTGTCGTTACTACCGACCCATTTGAACCGACAAAGTCAATTTGATCCAACAAATCGTAAGCGGCCATTGGCTCAAACAACTCCTTTAAATTGGCCACTTGTCGACCGGAGGCTGCGACAAAGCGCACACCCTTTTCCTTTAATTGTGACAAAACCCGAGCAAAGTGCTCTTGATCATAACTATCTTCACCGGATAAAAACGTACCATCCATATCGGATGCAATCATTTTAATGCTCATTGGATGCCTTTCTTGTCTTGTTTGCTAGTCGACTAGTTCACACAACTAGGGGCTACCATTATCGGCTAGGCAAATTGTTCTAAGTATTTCTGATAGGCTACCTGGTCAACAACCCAATCAAGTTCCCCAATATAGGCAACCTGTGGGTCATGATAGGCGAAACCGTGCTTAAACTTATACAAACCGTCAGTATGGTCAAATTCACCAACACCACCGAAATCATAAGCAACCTTTCCTAAGGAAAGACCCCACTTCAACATTTCCCACTGCACGAGGTAGGGACCGTAATGCTTGGCAAATTCACGGTTTGATCCAGCATACATATACCAAATTTTTTCCCCATATCCAAAGCCAATTCCAGCCGCAATTACTTGACCGTCATAATGAGCCAAGAAAACCCGGAACAAATCAGAATCGGCCCAGAGTTCTTGCATGCGATAAAAGTATTCGATTGGCCGGTGGGTAATTCCCTGAGCCTGAGCCATCATCGTATAGGTCTTAAAGAAGGCCTCAATGTCTTCCTTGTTACGACCTGAGGTGACTGTGACACCATCCTTGATGGCCCGGCGAATTTGATTACGATAATCGCTTTTGAAGTGTTTCATCAAGCTGGCTTCATCAGTGATTGGTTGTGCTCCTTCACCGCGACCATCATAGAACAAAACCACGTTTTTACGTGGTTGAATGTTGCCATGCATATTCTCGACTTTAACGTTACGGGTCAAAAAACCAGCGTCTTGGTAAGCCTGATCTAAATCTTGGTTGTAGAGTACCTCTGGATCCATTCGAACTAAAAAGACATTTTCTGGCAGATTAGCTAGTGCTTCTTGGACCAATTCCTTGACCAAGGCGACATTAGTCACGTCAGCAACAGGTCCCTTTGGGCAGTATGCCAATAGCTTTCCTGGTACGGCTTCGATAGTTAAAACCGCCAGCGCTGCATCAATGTCGCCATTCTCATTTTCATGGTAGAGGTATAGGTGGCCCCAATTAGCCTTCAAGTCACCCCAAAGTGGGTCTTGGGTAACTTGACCCTTAGCCGCCGTCTTAACAAAGTCTTGATATCTTTGGACTTGATCTGGCTGTGTTAAATCTAAGACCGTCATATTCTTACTTTCCCGTCGTGATTGAGGCATAGTTCTGAATAAAATAAACCAACGTTTGGAGTTCGTTAGTTAAATCAACGTTTTGAACCCGAACACCCTTTGGTACAGAAACTCGTAACGGTGTAAAGTTCATAATTCCTTTGACCCCGGCTGCCACCAAAGTATCCGTAATTTCCTGGGCGACACCTTGTGGCACCGTCAAAATGGCGATGTTAATCCGTTGAGCTTTGATTTGTTCTTCCAATTCACTCATGTCATAAATTGGTACCCCGGATAAAATCTTGCCCCGGTTTTCATTAATATCAAAGGCAGCGGCAATTCGCATGTTTGATGATTGGTGGAAGTTAAAATTCAAAAGAGCCTGGCCCAAATGGCCAACCCCAATCAAAGCCACATTAATCAATGAATTTTGGTCCAAAACCTTGGCAAAAAATTCTAACAAGGCCTCAACATCGTAACCATAGCCTCGTTTGCCTAAAGCACCAAAATATGAAAAATCACGGCGAATCGTTGCAGCATCAAACTTGGTTGCTTCAGCCAATTCAGCAGAAGAAATCCGGTTAGTGCCGGCATCATTTAAAAACGTTAAATAACGGTAGTAGATGGGCAACCGTTTGGCGGTTGCTCGTGGAATCTTTGCTTGCTCGTCCATGGCGTCTCCATTTCACTTTGTGAACTAAATTATATTTATTATAGCATAGATTGTGGGTTTTCCTATCTATTCGCTCATTTTTCACAAATATTTTTATTCATTATCCTGCTGGTCAAGGTCAATCAACGGAAAATCAAGGCCTGGATTTGTGTTCAAATCAAGATCAGCAAAAATCTTGTCTTGATAGTTCCAATAGCCAGCCGCACCAATCATGGCTGCATTATCACCAGTATACTGCTTGGGCACCGGGATAAAGTCAATGTTTGAAAAATCAGCCATTAAATCAGTTAACGCAGCACGCAAACCACTGTTAGCAGCCACTCCACCAGCTAACACGAGTGACTTCACCGGAAAGTCAGTCAAGGCCCGTTTTGTACGACCGACCAGCGCCTTAATAACTGCAGCCTGGAAAGAAGCCGCCAGGTCTTCTTCCTTGATGGTTTCACCGCGCTGCTCAGCGTTGTGGACCTGATTGATTACGGCTGATTTTAAACCAGAGAAGGAAAAGTTATAACCGGCTTCTTTGGCCATCGATTGTGGAAAGTCGATGGTGACCTGTCCCTGATGGGCCAGGTCATCGATTGCCTTCCCGGCTGGGTATGACAAGTTCAACAACCGACCAACCTTATCATAGGATTCACCAGCGGCATCATCAAAGGTTTCACCCAAGATGTGGAAATCATTGGGCTCTTTCATCAAGACCAATTCCGTATGACCACCAGAAACCATCAATGCCAAAGCAGGAAAAATAATTGGTCGGTTAAAATTAGCAGCCGCAATGTGGCCGGCCAAATGGTTGACTGGAATCAACGGCAGGCCATGAGCCATTGCAAAGGTTTTTGCCCCCATTAAACCGACTAGCAAAGAACCGACCAAACCTGGGCCATAAGTCACGGCCACACCATCAAGGTCTTTTGGCTCAACCTGCGCATCCGCTAAGGCAATGTCTAAAGTCTTCGTAATCCATTCAAGATGGTGGCGGGAAGCAACCTCAGGTACGATCCCACCAAAACGTTGGTGCGAATTAATTTGAGTTGCCACCGCATTGCTCAAGACGGTCTGACCGTCCTTGACAATGGCGACTGAAGTCTCGTCAGCACTTGATTCAAAGGCAATTAAAGTTGTCATAAATTCTTCTCCATTAAGATGGCTGTTTGACCGTCATGGTAGTAACCATCGCGACGGGCATAAATTTCAAAGCCAAACTTTTCGTACAACCGGCGGGCAGGAAGATTGTTTTCAGCCACTTCTAAGTAAGCCGTTTGCCCGTAATTTTGCTCACAAAAAGCCTGCATTAACTCACGAGCAATTCCTAGCCCCTGGAAAGCTGGATCAACTGCCAAAAAAGAGAGGTCGACCTCGTCCAAGATGGCTCGGTAAGATAAAAAGCCGACAATTGGGTTGTTCTCAACAGTCCCATCATTTAAAACTCTTTTAGCAGAAGCGGACATTGCACTTTCTGCTAATAAGTAGGTCACCCGTCCAGCTGCCAACTGCTCATCGATTAACCGTTTTGGTACCTGGTCCCTTAAAAAGGCCGCCAAAGCGATTTGGTGAATTCTTGGACTATCCTCAATTGTTGCTCTTTTAATGTTCAAGGTCGAGTACCATTGAAATTGCATCTTCATGGTTATCAATATAATAATGTTCCACAACATCAATAACCGTAAAACCATGGTGGTCATAGAGGGCCAAGGCACCAGTGTTTGACCGCCTGGCTTCCAAGGAAAGCTCTTTTAAGCCAATTTCACGAGCAACCGCCTTTGCCGTATTAATGAGATAAGAGCCAACCTGTTGTCCCTGCCAAACCGGCAAAACGGCAATATTGGCAATATGTAAATCAGAAACCAAATCACGCTTGACCAGGGCAATAAAGGCAATGACCTGGTCCTTTCTTAAGGCAACCAAGTATAGCCGATCCTTTTCTTGGGTTAGTTCATGGTAAAAATCGCGCGAAACCCAGGGTGCGTAACCATTATAGACCGCTTCTTGAATGGCAACGAGTCCGGGAATATCGGAAACAGTTGCTACTCGTAATAATAGCTCTTCTCCAGCAGCTTGAAAAAACTCTCCAGGAAAGTCGACCAATGTTTGAGCGACCGGCCGCTCTTTTTGTTTTCTTTTAAACTTTAAAAACATAGGGTTTGCCCTGCCCGTCATCTTGATGATTTTGTTCCCAGTTTAATTCCGCCTGGGTTTTTCTTAAGTATGATGGCGTCAAGTCATCAATATTTTCAACGGGTGTCGTTGTGGCTGAAAGAGCCAAAAGGCCAGTCCCCGTTGGTAATGACTGGTCATGATCCAAAATCTTGAGGGACTGATTTGATAAGGCCTCTTCAATCGTGTCCTGGAAATGCAACCCATCCCCAACTACAACCACCGGCTCGGCTACCTGGCTAACAAGGGCCAAGACCTCCTCCAATGGATAATGGCCATCCGCCAAGACGACCGTATCGCCCAAATAAGCACCGGCAAAAACATTTTGATTGCGGGCATCAAAGAGGACCAACACAACCGTGTCCCTGGCTATCTGCCCCGCATGAAAATTGTCGACCATGGAATTCTCGGCTGCTAGTACATCAGGTTGTTGCTTTAGTTGGACCTGCTTGGCCAAGCTTTGCAAAGATGAAATAGCTAGAAGTGGCTTTTTCAGCGTGTCCGCTAAGACCTTACCAACCGTCAAGCCAATGCGCAAACCCGTAAAAGATCCTGGCCCCTTGGCAACAGCAATTTGATCGATATCTTGTATCGTTAATTCCTGAGCGGCCAGAAGCGACTTAATCGCTGGCAAAAGATCAATTGAATGGTTTTTTGGCTTGTCTGTTTGAAATGTGTCGAGTAATTGGCCGTCTTTTCCTAAGCCGACGAGCAGTGGTTGGTTACTTGTATCAATCACCAAAATATTCATGAAAGCCCTCCCTGTCATCGACGCCAATTAACATCGATACTTTTCTTCATTTTACTAAAAATCATTCTTCATTCAAATAAAAAAAGCCGCCAAAATGCGACCTTTCGTCGAAATTAATCTAAAATCAGCCTTGGTTACTTAACCAAACCTTCATCCTTCATGACCTTGGCCACTGCTGCCAAGGCATCCTTTGCATCATCACCATCAGCCTTGATTGTCACGTCTGCACCATGGCCAACACCGAGTGACATCACACCCATGATTGACTTCAAATTAACTTCCTTGCCTTGGTATGACAAGGTAACTTCTGAAACAAACTTTGAAGCTGCCTGTACTAATAAAGTAGCTGGACGGGCATGAATCCCTGTCTCTGAAATGATGTTAAACTCTTGTGTCTCTGCCATAATAATTCTCCTTTTTGGAAAAGTCTTTTATTCAGTTTTAGTTTATCAAAGCGCTTACAAAATAGCAAGGTAAATCTCTTTTATTACAGAGTAAATCGCTGACCACCACTGGCTTTGCCTAAGCGATTGTTATATGCCTTACCCAAATCAATGTCTGGCATTGCTTGGGCATAGATTTTGTTCACTTCGTCTTTTTCATCAAAGTAGCGTAACCCAGCAAAGAGATTTTCACTAGCACCAGCCAAATCAGCCCCTAAAGACCATGATGGCACGGTTTTTGGCAACTCTGCCAGCAGCCCCTCGAAAGCCATGACGGCATCACCATCTCCCAAGCTTTCTTTAAGGTCGTTGAAGTCCAATGGGTCAAAGACAATCACGGGCTTATCTGGTGCATAATGCCGGTACTTCATCCCCGGAGCCTTCGGGGTTTCGTTGGCCGCCAAAGACTTTTGGCTAGTCCCATCAATCACTTTTTTCCCCAAGACCACTGTCAACATCTTTTGACTAACGGCTCCAGTACGTAAAATGGTGGGCTCGGCCGCTGTCAAATCAATGACCGTTGATTCCAAGCCAACTTGGGTTGGACCATCATCCAAAATAGCAGCAATCTTGCCATC
Source organism: Fructobacillus sp. ESL1117 (assembly GCF_058508565.1). Lineage (NCBI taxonomy): Bacteria > Bacillati > Bacillota > Bacilli > Lactobacillales > Lactobacillaceae > Fructobacillus > Fructobacillus sp. ESL1117. The sequence goes on from NZ_CP196385.1 coordinate 878,298, forward strand.
CAGATCATGATGAACGTGAGCAGCCGTTGTCGGTGATGGCTTACCCGAAAGGTTAGCAGATGGCCCAACAATTGGCGTCCCAGCCTTGCGAATCATTGCGCGCGTTGCTTGGTTGTCAGGCATGCGCACAGCGGCCGTTTGCAAACCACCCGTCACCAACATGGAAACAGCATTTTCCTTAATCGGTAAAATAATGGTCAATGAGCCCGGCCAAAAAGTGTTCATCAACTGTCGCGCTTGATGAGAGACCTCGACGTAAGCAGACAACTGACTCGCATCCCCAACCGTCATGATTAACGGATTATCCGCAGGTCGGCCCTTTGCCGTAAAGACTGCTTGTACGGCTTCGTCATTGGTTGCATCTGCACCCAGACCGTAAACCGTTTCAGTTGGAAAAGCAACTACCTCACCAGCTTGAATCAATGCCGCTGCTTCTTCGATATCCGTACTATTATTTTGTAAATCTTTCGTTTTCATTTTTTTAACTGTACCCGGATTAGTCGGTCAAGACCGGCTAAATCCTGTTTCAATGTCACTGTTGCTGTTGGTAATTGGTCTTGGAAAACCTTGGTTAAGGCTTTGCCCTGGTCATAGCCAATTTCAAAGTAGGCCACCCCACCTGGCGTGAGCTGTTTTTCCAAACCATGAGCCATTCGTTCATAGAGTGCTTTACCACCATTTGGAGCATACAAGGCCAAATCAGGTTCAAAGGTCACCACTGAGTTATCCATCTCTTCCTGTCCATCCGGCCGTATATAGGGCGGGTTGGAAACGATAATGTCAAAACGTTGGTTGGCCACTGCTGTGAAAATGTCGGAATGCATCAAGCCAACACGATTCGCCAATTCAAATTGATGACGGTTTTTCTTGGCCACCGCCAAGGCATCCAACGAAATATCCAGGCCAATGCCACGGGCAGCGGGTAATTCCTGGGCCAAAGTCAAGATAATCGCACCAGAACCGGTTCCAACGTCTAGAATTGTTGGCGCTTGTTCACCCTTAGCTTTCAAATCAGTCAAAACCCAGTCGACCAGTAGCTCCGTTTCTGGACGGGGAATCAAGACCCGGTCATCAACTACGAACTCACGACCATAAAAGGGTGCCTGGCCGAGAACGTACTGGGCAGGCACACCCTTTAGTAACTGGGCAATCCATGTTGGCCAACGTTTGGCTAGCCAAGGGTGCATTTGTCGAGTTAGGTTGGCCCGCAGCATCCCATAGTTCACTTTCAAAGCACCCGTTAAAAGAAAATCAATGTTATCACTCGCCTCGTCTGCATCCAAGCCAGCAGCCGTCAATTCCTTGAGTGCCCACTTGCGCGCTTCTAACAGTGAAATCGGAACCGGTTTTTCTGAACCTGCCTGTTTGGAACGATGTGACTGTTGCCAGTCGGTTTTTTTGTGTGTCATTATTGCTGATTTAACTCCGCCAGCTTGGCTGTTTGTTCGGCTAAGACCAACGCATCAATGATTTCATTTAAGTCACCGGCAATAACCCGGTCCAACTTATTCAAAGTCAAACCGATACGGTGGTCTGTCACCCGATTTTGTGGGTAGTTATAAGTTCGAATTCGTTCGGATCGTGCACCTGAGCCAACAGCGGTTTTCCGCTGCTCAGCATACTCCGCCTCGTTTTCCTGGGCAAAGTGGTCGTAAACACGGGCATTCAAAATCTTCCAAGCCCGTGCACGGTTTTGTTGCTGGGACCGTTCGTCTTGCATGGCAACCGTAATCCCCGTTGGCTCGTGAGTCAAGCGAATAGCCGAAGACGTTTTGTTAACGTGCTGACCGCCGGCACCAGATGACCGGTAAACATCCTCACGAACATCCTTTGGATCAATTAAGCCGTCTTCATCGACTTCTTCGAACTCCGGCATTACCCCGACCGTTGCGGTTGAGGTGTGAATACGGCCTTGTGTTTCCGTTGATGGCACTCGTTGCACCCGGTGGGCACCCGACTCGAATTTCAATTTTGAATAAACGTTGTTACCAACAATCATGGCAACCACTTCTTTATAGCCACCAACTTCAGTCATCGTTTCATCAACAATCTGCAATGACCAACCCTGGTTTTCGGCGTAACGTCGATACATGCCTAACAAATCAGCCGCAAACAAGGATGACTCGTCCCCACCTGCAGCACCACGAATTTCCATAATGATGTTTTTATCATCGTTTGGATCAGTGGGCAGCATCAAAACCTTCAATTTTTCCTCTAATTCAGCTTTCACAGGCTTCAGTGCCGCCAGGTCTTCCTTGGCCAGCTCACCCATTTCGGCATCTCCTAAGAGCTCTTCGGCCTCTAACAAATCGTTGACAACCTGTTGATAACGCTTGAAGGTTTCAACCGTTTCACGAATACCACCCGCTTCTTTTGAAAGCGCCATGTAATTCTTGGAATCGCTCATGACTTCGGGATCGGCTAGCATTTGATTCAATTCATCGTAACGGTCTACAACCGCTTGTAATTGTGAAAATATCGGATCCATGGTGTCTCCTTAATTCTTTGGAATCATTTCTAAAACTGGATGGTACCAATGCTTGCGGCAGGTTGGCAAGTAGGATTCATCCCCCCCGATTTGCACCTGGTTACCAGAATACTGCGGTTGGCCATTGGCAATTCGTAGCTGAGTCGTTGCCTTTTTACCGCAAAACGAGCAAATTGTCTTCATTTCTTCGAGCTTGTCGGCAATTTCCAATAAACGGCGTGAACCCTCAAACAGGTGGTTAAAGGCATCTTGCTTCAGGCCAAAGGCCATCACGGGCAAACCCAAATCATCCACCACATAGGCTAATTGATCAACCTGGTTGGCCGTTAAAAATTGAGCTTCATCAACTAAGACAGCTGCCAACTTTGCGTTTTGACGGTCCTGAATCATTTCATAAAGGTTTTCATTCTCGTCGACAACCGTTGCTGGCCGTTTCAAACCAATTCGTGAGGCAATCACACCAATCCCATCGCGGTCATCCACTAAGGGGGTTAGCAACAAGACCTCTTTGTCCTGCGATTCATAATTATGAGCAACTTTCAAAATTTCAATCGATTTGCCAGAGCCCATCGCCCCATATTCAAAGTACAGTTGTGCCACGTTTTCGCCTCACTCGTTTTATCTATTCTATTAATCCATTATAGCAATTTTTTAACCATAACTCGACTGCCTAGACCATTTTAGGGAAAATTCGCAAGACGCATGGTAAAATAAGAATTTAGAAAAAGGGGGACTTTTTTATGTCAGTAAAAAGTCAGTTAGCCAAATTTACGGCCAAAAGTAGTCATTTTTTGCTCCGCAACATCTTAAAGCGCGGTGGCACTTCTTTGCCCGGCAAGCTAGCCGTTAAGATTGATCCAGAAGTTTTACAGACCATTGAAAAAGAATTCGACCTGGTCATTGTCACGGGAACAAACGGAAAAACATTGACAACCGCTTTAATTACTCGGGTTTTACGGGCCGGCGGTTACACAGTGGTGACCAACCCATCCGGATCCAACATGGTCCAGGGAATCGTTGGTACGCTTCTAACTACAAAAGTTAAGCCGTCACCGAATGGAAAAAAGCCTGTTGCCGTTTTGGAAGTTGACGAGGCCAACGTCTTGTCACTGGCAAAGGCCATTGAACCAAAATACTTTGTTTTAACTAATCTTTTCCGCGACCAACTTGACCGCTATGGTGAAATTTATTCCACTTACGATAAAATCATCGCCGGCATTAACCAAGCTCCAAATGCAACGGTGATTACCAATGCTGATTCGCCCATCTTCGCTCGTGGTTCTTACTCAAATCAGCGAATTTACTATGGCTTTGACAATGTGAAAGAAACTGATTTTAAAGACTTAAAGGCGCCAACAAACACAGATGGTATTCTCTCCCCAACGGACAACTCCGTTCTTCATTATAACTTCATTACTTACGCAAACCTCGGCCGTTATTTTTCAACAACCGACAGTTTCAAGCGACCTAAGCTCGATTATGCTGTGACAGCATTAAATGAGCTAACGCCAAAGTCTTCTGCTTTTGACCTCGATGGCACACCTTACAAAATTGCCATTGGCGGCCTCTATAACATCTATAATGCGCTGGCTGCCTACGCTGTTGGTCGAACCTTTGATGTTAGTCCTACTGATATCAAGAAAGCTTTTGAAGAAGATAAGCAGGTCTTTGGCCGCCAAGAATCACTTGATGTCGCTGGCAAAGATGTCACAATTCTGCTCATCAAAAATCCCGTCGGTACAAACTCCGTGATCGATATGATGGAGACGGAAAAAGATCCTTTCACCTTGATTACACTCCTCAATGCGAATTATGCTGACGGAATCGATACTTCTTGGATTTGGGACGCTGAATTTGAACGTCTCCATGATTCAAAATTAGCCGCTCTATCAACCGGCGGTGAACGTTATCAAGACGTCACGGTTCGCTTGAAGATGGCCGGTTTTGACCTCGATGGCACCTACCAAAAGACGGAAGAAATCCTAACCGCAATCGACCAAGCGCCAACTAAAAAAGTTTATTTGGCCGCGACCTACACGGCCATGCTCCAAATTCGGGCCGTCTTAAAAAACCATGGTTACATTCAGGAGGAATATTAATGGCTGACTATACACTCAAACTAGCCCACCTCTATGGTGATTTAATGAACACTTATGGTGACTACGGCAACATTATTGCCCTGCGTTACTATGCTAAGCAAATTGGCGTCGATGTTGATGACCAGCTGGTTTCCCTCGATGATGACTTCGATCCAAAAGCTTACGACTTTGTCCTCTTTGGCGGTGGCCAAGACTACGAAGAAACTGTCGTAGCCAATGATTTGAAATTGAAGGCCGACGGACTAAAGGAATACATCGAAAACGATGGTCCACTTCTAGCTGTCTGCGGTGGTTTCCAACTCCTCGGTCATTATATGGAAATGGCTGATGGCACCAAAGTTGATGGTATCGGGGTCATGGATCACTACACTACCAATATGACGGACAACCAGGTTAAAACCCTGAAGGGTAAACGGTTAACTGGTGACATTGTCATCAAAAATAACGAAACTGGCGAAGAATACCACGGCTTTGAAAACCATCAAGGTCGAACATTCTTGGGCCAAGGTGAAAAAGCCTTAGGCACGGTCACAACTGGCCAAGGCAATAACGGCATGGATCAGACCGAAGGCGTGATTTATCATAACGTTTATGGTTCTTACTTCCACGGCCCAATCTTCACCCGCAATGGTAACTTAGCCAAACGCGTCTTGGCGACTGCCCTATCTCGCAAATATCCAGACGTTGATTGGCAAGCCAAGTTGGATCAAGTTCCTGCCGAAACTTTCTAAAAATAGGTAACAAAAAAGCCTCCAAAACAATTTGGAGGCTTTTTTTGAACCAATCCTAAAGATGATTGGCTGACTGATTGTTATTCCGAAAGATGGTAATAATAGGTCGAAATAGAGATATTATCCATTGCCGATAAGGCTGCTCGCAGTCGCAACGAGGACTGGTTATGCAAAATATTTTGCCAAGGCTTCTTCGGCACGAACTGGGGAATAATGACCGTTACGGAATGGTTAATCTTTTCAGATTGATGGGAAACCTTGGTCACAAAACCAACCACTGGTTTAACAATCGATCGGTAAGAAGAGTGCACGTCGACGTAACGGACATCTGGAAAATTAGCTGTAAACTGCTTGGCAATCTTTTCTTCCTTAGCCGGATTAATATCAAAGGAAACGTGCATCGCCACCACCTTAGTCGCAATGGATTGCGCATAGTCGATGGCCTCAGCCGTTACCTGGGTTAAGTTCGAGACCAGGACAATCGCTGTCGAACCGGAATATTCTGGGTGCTTTTGCTCGTTTTGATCCAGGTATTGCAAGCGCAATTGTTTTGAAACGGCATCGTAGTGCTTCTTAATTTTGAAGAACACGGTCAAGACCGCCGGCATGATAATCAAGTACGGCCAAACATGTGTTAGTCGGGTAGCAAACAAGACAAGGACCAAGGCAGCCGACATAAAGGCGCCAAGGAAATTAATGGCCGCCTTCCCCCACCAGAACTTGGGTTTCAACCGCCACCAATGGATAATCATGCCCGACTGAGACAGCGTAAACGGAACAAAAACGCCAACCGCATATAGTGGAATCAAGGCGTCCGTCGATCCATGGAAAATCACGGTCAAAATCATGGCGCCAAACGATAGTGACAAAATACCATTGGAATAGCCCAATCGATCACCCTGATCCATAAAGAGATGCGGGAGATACTTATCCTTGGCCAAGTTCACGGCCAGAACAGGAAAGGCCGAAAAGCCCGTATTAGCGGCCACCGCTAAAATCAGCGTTGTTGCTAATTGGACCAAATAAAAGCCCAGACCATGCCCCCCATAGGTAATGGCAGCAATTTGCGACAAAACCGTCGAGTGACTGTTTGGCACAATACCATACCAGTAAGACAAAAAAGTAATACCCAAAAAGAAACTGGCCAAAATTAAAGCCATCATCGTCAAGGTGGTAGCGGCATGCTTTTCCTTGGGGGCCTTAAAGTTTGGCACCGCATTCGAGATGGCTTCCACCCCTGTTAACGAAGAGGAACCAGATGAAAAGGCACGCAAAAAGAAGATAAGCGATAAAGCCGAAAAATCCGTACCGATTTTGGCGGCAGCATGGTAGGCAATCGCTCCGGTTGCGGCCTGAAAGAGGCCATAAGCCACTGTCACGGCCATAATCACGATAAAGAAGTAAACCGGCAGCAGCAAAAAATTAGCCGATTCACGCAAACCACGCAGGTTTAAAGCCGTTAAAATCAGGATAATCACCAATGAAAGTGGAACGGCAAAGGGCAACAGGCCTGGAATAGCAGCCGTCATCGCATCAGCCGCTGCCGATGCAGATACCGCAACCGTTAACATATAGTCAACTAACAATGAGCCCCCGGCCACTAGACCAACCTTGGGACCCCAATTCTTACTGGCAACCGTATACGCGCCACCTCCGTTTGGATAAGCATGAATAATTTGTCGGTAAGACAAAACGATGGCTGCTAAGAGTAGCAAAATTAAGAGTGCAATCGGTAATTGTAACCAAAGAGCCACTGCTCCACCCGCCAGTAAGACAGCCGTAATCGATTCCGTCCCATAGGCAACGGATGAAAGGGCATCAGATGATAAAAGGGCCAAGGCCTTTGACTTTGATAAAGCCTGGTCGGACGCTTCTAATGTTTTCAACGGTTTGCCAATTACAAACCGCTTCACGTTTCTAAACATGGTTGTCTCCAAATCATTGTAATCAAACCATTGTACCTTGTAATGCGGAAGAAAAATAGCCAATCAACGTCTTTTTTCGGATATTCGAATTTTTCGTCGCCAAAAAGCCATTGTCATCCCTTAAAAGTTAGCAAAATAGTGGATACCCGCTGCTTGGCCGTCTGTTAAATCCGCAACTAAACGTGCACTGGCCAAATCAGGATTTTTTCGCCAATCATTAGGGACAGTCAGACGTAAGACCCGTTGAACCCAATCAAGCTGATTTTGACTAGGGTAATGAAGGACACCCGCCACCAAAATCAAATTCGCTCCGGCCATCTTCAAGCCCTCTTGAACTGCCAAAAAGTTATCAACGTTAAAGAAAATCTGACTAATCAAAATTTTCGCCCCATTCCTTTCCTTAGTCAAGGCCTGGTTAACCACCCAGGCAACGCCATGGGTATTGACTTGGTTGACATCGAGGGTCGTCGCCAAACTGAGCCCTGCTAAATTGTTTTGATGAACCGCCAAGAGCAAATCTTGAGCTGATGAAAATCCGTTGCTATCCGTCCTTTTATCCCCAGTCACCAGCAAAAAATTGTCTAACCCACGGTCTTGAAGAAGATTAAAGGTTGATTCCACTTGACTGGGCTGAATATCTTTAGCCCGAACATGAACCATCACCGGTTTTTTCGTTGTCAGTTGAATTTTCGCTGCTGTCTTCAACAGGGTCTGCCAATCATGGCCTGTTTGGCCTTGGTTGGCTAGGCTAAAATACTGCGCCCGATCGCGAGCGCAGGCACTTCTCAGTACATTTTTAATGGTTAATTCCTGTGAAATAACCGGTTCTCGCTGGTCTTGGTAGAAATCAGTTATGGACTGCATTTGTTTTCCTTATTCTACTTTCAAATAACAACCTAATTACAACTAGGCCAATTTTATAAATTCTGATTTTCATGGTATAATGGATAAAAAGTAACGGAGGTCAATCCCATGTACCAACCTGAAAAACACACAAACGAAGAAATTCAAACTTTTATCGATCAACCCGGTCGGCAGCTCATGTTCTTATCGGCCGACTGGTGTGGGGACTGCAAGGTCATCAAACCTTTCGTTCAAGGAATTAAGGATGAAGTTTCTAAAACAGCTGGTTGGATTGACGCCGATCGCGATGACAATTTAGACCTAGCAACAAGCTATGGTTTGCGTGGCATTCCTTCTTTTGTCCTCTTTATTGATGGCAAGAAAGTTGACCAAATCGGTCATGGAGAACGCCTAACACCAAAGCAAGTAACTGACTGGTATGAAGGAACCCTTCAATAAGTCAACTTCATTCTAACAAAAAACCAAGCCGCTTGGCTTGGTTTTTCTTTTTAATTACTTTTCACTACTGTCCCATGCAAACTGTATGAGGCAGTTTTTATTTAATAAAAGCGGCCACCGTATTAGACGGAATAGCAAAGCCCATTCCTTCAATATTGGTATCAGCAGCGCCAGCCGAAATCTTAGCTGAACTAATGCCAACGACCTCCCCAGCCAAATTAATCAAGGCCCCACCTGAATTACCAGGGTTAATGGCTGCATCCGTTTGGATAACTTGAACGTTTTGATTATTAGTCTGTGAAATTGCTAGCGTCCGGTTTGGTGAGGAAATAATGCCCTTGGTCATCGTGGAGGCATAGGCCGCTCCCAATGGCGAACCAAGCGCCAGCACCTGTTGACCAGACTTCAAAGATGAGCTATCCGCTAGCTTGGCAACTTGCTTAAAGGCGGTCGATTTCACGCGAATCAAGGCTAAATCCTTGGACGTATCTCTTTTAATAACAGTTGCTTCGGCCTTTTGACCGTTGGCATCCACGACCTGGATGGCCGCTGAACCTTCAATCACATGGTTATTCGTCACGATATCGGCAGTATCTTTTCCAATCTTCACAACAACACCTGATCCCTGGGCAGCCGTCTCATAATCGGTCTGCTGCTTATCCTTTGTTTGATCATCAAAGGCTGATACACCATCGCCTAGCGAAGCTGATTTTTGTAAATTCTGCACCGTAACAACGGCATCTTTAACCTTATTGTAGGCACTAGTTGCCTGATCTTTGCTCTTATAGGCAGTCTTTGCCACTGTGGCCGTCCCAGCGGCATTCGTATGGGTGGCTTGTGCCAACTGACTTTGATACCAAGATCCTGGTGAGGAACTAAACAACACCAGCAATCCACCGATTACAAAGGCAGCCACTATCATAGTGGTAAAAGCATGTACTCTTTTACGAATCATCCGGCAGCTTTCCTTTCAAAATTTTCTTATCTTTAGACCACACTTAAAGTGAGAGAGTCACCTTAAAAATTGTTCCCTTTGGTTGATTGTCGCTCACAGTTATCTTACCATTATGGGCAGCGACTATCCATTCTGCAATGGATAGGCCTAAACCAGTGCCACCAGTTTCACGATTACCAGTTTTATCCTCACGGTAAAAACGGTCAAAGATATGCTTTTTCGCGTCAGCTGAAATGCCGCGGCCAGTGTCGGCAACCGAAAGTGTTAAACGTTTTTTCTCAATCGCAGCCGAAACCGTCACGGTTGCTCCTTCATCCGAATACTTTAGTGCGTTATCCATTAGCAGTACCAATAATTGGTGAATCCGTTTTTGATCAATATCGACTTCCTGACGAACAGCATTGTGGATAACCACCTTTTTGTCTGAGATTTCCCCCATTTCAATATAAGGCGACAAAATTTGCTGCAAGAACTGACCGACATCGGTTTTTTCCTTTTCAATTTTGGTCATGTTTGACCCAGTTTTAGCCAAGGTTAACATGTTATTGGTCAAGGAATTCAACCGCCTGACTTCCGATAGCGAAAGAATAATGGCTTCGGACTGCTGACGAATCGTGTTATCCGGCTTGGTTAGCATCGTTTCTAGCTTTCCTTGAATGACTGACATCGGTGTCCGCAATTCATGGGCAGCATTATTAACGAAGTCTTGTTGCTGATCCCAAGCCTTTAAGATTGGCTTCATACTTTGCCGGGCAATAAAGAAGGCAAAGAACAACGCAAAGATAAAGGCCGAAACAAATGACCAAACCATCACGTCCTGGAATTTTTTCAAATTCAAAACAGTATCCGTGACATCAACAAAGACATAGCCATAGGTCGCGGATTTCAGTCCCTGGCCATCTGGCACTAAGACCATATTCGGTTTAAATTTAACAGCCTGAATTCTCAAATAAGTCTTATTAACGTGAACTGTTCTGGGGGCCAAATTTAAATCACTAGTATCAAACTTCAGACCAAAACGTCTTGTTAAGACATTTTTGGAACCATTATTATTTGTCTGATTTTCAATTTCCTTCCCCTTTTCATCATAGTACAGAAAATTTCCACGAAAATCTTCTGGCATATGACGCATAGAATCAGCTGTCAGCATCTTTTGCTTCGCTGAGGCTCCTTCATCCAACCAGTTATTGCGTTGATAGTACTCCACATATTGGTTAATAACCTTGTCAGAGCTATCATAAATCGTGAAGGTATAAACCCAAAAAATGACCCCGGCCAAAAAGCCAAAAATGACCATCAGACCCAGGGCCAACGTTGAAAAATTATCAATTTGCTGTTTGCGATTAATCAGTCTTGGCATCCGGCACCTCGAGAATAAAACCAATGTTTCGGAGCGTCTTAATTAGCCCGCCCTGGCCAACTGCCTCAAGTTTTCGGCGCAGGTTATTCAAGTAAATATTGACCACGTTAATCGTGGTATCAGAATCGATGCCCCAAACGCGATCAAAAATTTGGTCCCGGGTCACGATGATATTCTTGTTTTGACCCAAATAGGTCAAAATATCAAATTCCTTGCCGACTAATTTGACACTTTGACCGTGAACCTGAACGCCACGATTTTCTAAGTTAATCGTTAGTTCTCCGACTGTAATCATGTTATCTTCGGAATAGACACCCGTTCGGCGTAGGAGTGCCTTTACTCGAACCAATAATTCTTCGCGGTGGAAGGGCTTAGTCAAATAGTCATCGGCACCTACGTTGAAACCTTCAATTTTATCGTCCAGGGATGCTTTCGCCGTTAAAATTAGAACAGGCGTATCCACTTTGTCATCCCGAAGATTCTTGATAATCTCCAGACCATTTTCACCTGGTAACATCAAATCAGATATAATCAGATCGTAAGGGACTTCTTTCCCCTCATATTCACCATCTTGGCCATCCGTCACCGCCGTGACATCGGCAAAGTCTTCCAAAAAGCCGACAATATTATCGGCCAGATTTTTATCATCTTCAATTAACAGGATTTTAATTGCTTTGGCCATCAGTCCTTCTCCTTTGGGGCAGTGTGCCCGTTAAAATGTCTTATCAGTAATGTTACTTTAACAACAACAGATTAAGGTCATATTAAAAAAGCCTTACCATGCTTGGCAATGAGGGTTTCCTAGATCAACAGACTAGCCCTAACTAATCTAGCCCAGCAATCATCACCGTTAACAATGGCTCACCCGCTGAAGGGCCGCAACCTAAATTTTAGGCCAAGCCAATACTAATTTTCAATGCCTTTGCCACTGCCTTCATTAAGCCATCTTGCTGGTCAATATGTGCAATGCGGTCGCGCAAACGATGCTTATCGATGGTTCTGATTTGCTCGGCCAAAATAATGGAATCCCGTTTAATACCGCTAATCGCCGCCGGCAATGAAATATGTGTCGGCAACTTGGGCTTGGCTATCTTGGAAGTAATCGCCACTACAATGGTCGTTGGGGCGTTCATATTGCCCATATCATTTTGCACCACTAAAACTGGGCGCAAGCCGGACTGTTCGGAGCCGATTCCCTGCTTTAAATCGGCATAAAAAACATCGCCACGGCGAACGTTTTCATAATCTGCTGTCATGTCTATCCTCTTATGTATGGGCGCTTTGCCCTATTTTGTCACTGCCTATATGCTTGGTCACGCTTATTTATCTTCGATGATACGTGGAATTCGTGACCCAATTCCAGTTAGTACTTCATGTGGGATACTTTGACCATATTCGGCCAGTTCTTCGATACTGATTTTTTCTTGGCCATCTTGGCCAAATAAAATGACATCCGTATTAATTGGAACAGGCTTGCTCAATGAAACAATCATTTGATCCATCGTGACCCGGCCAAGGACTCGTTCTTTTCGGCCGTTGATCAAAACGGTCATACCCGCAAAAGTTCGATGATAGCCATCGGCATAACCAAGCGGCACTGTGCCAACCCATTGATCCTCGTGTGCTACATAGGTTGCACCATAGGAAACCGCCTCACCAGCCAAAAGCTGATGGACACCCCAAATTCTAGCTTTAAAAGTCGCCACTGGTTGCAATGGTAGGTCGGTTTTTTTGGATGGATAGGCCGGATTATAGCCATACAGGGCCGAACCAACGCGAATCGTTTCGGTTGGAATTTCATCAAAATGGAAGAGTGCTGAACCTGTGTTAGCAACGTGCCAGTACTTGGGATCGATATCTAGGGCTGTGACCTGAGCTAAAAAGTCAGCTTTCTGCTGGTCATAGTAAGCCTGATTTTGATCATCTGCCGTTGCAAAGTGCGTGAAAACCCCAGCCAATTCAAAGGCGTCCTCCCCAATAACAAACTGATACATCGATGACAACTCTGCCTTCGTCTTAGCACCCATTCGCCCCATACCAGTATCGATAGCCAGGTGGACTCGTAAAGGTGGTAGTGGACTATCACTAGCTTGTAAGAGATCTCTTGCAGCTAATAACCAATCCAGGTTGCCAACTGCTGGCGCCAGATAGTTTTCAGCCATCACCGTTGCCAAATTTACGTTTTGGACGCCAAGTAGGACAATTTGGTCCCTTTTTTCCGGCAAAACCTGGCGGACATCTAACCCTTCATCAACCGTTGCTACAGCAAAGTCATGAACGTCTGCTTGCCCCGCCAAAACTGTTGCTGCCCATTTGGCACCGTGGCCATAGGCATTTGCCTTAATAACAGCAATTAAGCGCTTGGCTTTTGCATGGGTCATAATTGTTTTAGCATTATGAACCAGCGCTGCTGCTGAAACGAAGAGTGCCGCTCCTCGCCTAGAAAATGGATCATCATTCATGTCTAATTCTCTTTTCTACCAATAAAACGAGCCGCGAAGCGTTGTAACCAGCTAGCTCTTTCAATCGTAACAACCGTATTGACATAATCACCACTATGGGTAATGGCGACCTCAATCCGATTTTTTTGTCCCACAACCTTCATAACTGGTCGACCTGATTTGGCATTCAGGATTGAAATATCCTGCCAAGACACATCGCGACCAATTCCAGTCCCTAATGCCTTAGCATAAGCTTCCTTGGCTGAAAAGCGGCCCGCAACAAACTCTAAGTAGTGCTTGCCCGTCCGTTTTTGAACTGCCTCCTGTTCGGCCGGCGTTAAGATTGTCGACAAGAAGTTTGGTCGTCTAGACAATACGCCTTCAATTCGGCTAATGGACTCCATGTCGTTTCCGATTCCGATAATCATACCTTCATTTTATCAAAAAAAAAAGAGAATCAACACAGAATGTGTCAATCCTCTAACTTTTTATGAAAAGGTTTGTAGCTCTTGATCTTGTGGCTTAAAGTTCTGCCATTCCTTTGACAAGAAGTTGTTGTTGATCTTGTAATCATTATCCTGGTACTTACCAGACAAGAATGGATTCAAGTACTGGTCCAATGCCAGCCAACCACGCCAACCAATGTGAATCGTATCCTGCATGAAGAAGTCTTCCCCACCACGGTGTGACAGATCAGCAATGTTGTTAAAGCCTTGGCTTTGCAACTGATACTTAATCTTATCAACCGCCTGGTAGTACATCTTATCAGACAAACCTGTGTAAGCAACCCAACGTTGGTTAACTGGTGTAATGACAAATTCGACATCCGTATGGTTCTTGGCAAAGTTTTCCAAAACAGCTTGCAAGTATGCATATTCAACTGATTGACGATAGTCATAGTGAACCTGAGCATCCTTAAGCATCTTCTGGTCAGCCCAAACACGAGTACGATAGAACGAGTTCTTAATCCTAAAGCGGTTCGAACCAGTGTTCTTTTCACCCTGTTCGAAACCAATTTGGTTCAAGGCCTGCTCTTGATACTGGCTCGGCAAGTCCTTAGCATACTTCATCACTTCATTCTTGTAGTTACGGCTTGTTTCAAAGTTTGAGAACAAGGCATCCTGTCGTGACAAAATCTTGTGCTGGAAGCGCAAAGCTGATTTATCGGCTGAACTTGGTCCCTGACCATCTTCCACGTTATGCAGCATCCGATTAAACATCGGCTTATCACGCACCAAAGACTGCTTCAACAAAGCCTGGGCCATAAACTGGTCGGTTTGGCTCGGCTGATCCATGTTCAGCAACCAATCCACCACTTGTAGTGGTGAATAGAAAATTGAAAACGCATCCGTTGAGCCCGTCTTGGTAAACCACTGTGGCGAAATCACAAAAACTGCCTTCTTGTGGTCCAACGCCTTTGGCATCTCTTGCATATTCAAAAACTGAACCATTGATTCAGATCCCGCCTTACCAAGCATAAATGGTCGGTAAGAGCGGTTATACTTTTCAGCCAAAACAGATGGATGTAAAGAATCGAAGCGAGATAATTCTGATGAACCAAAGAAAGGAATATAATTTACTTTTTTGTCACTAAAGGCAGCGTCTTTAACCGCTTCCCCTTTAACGATTTGGCTTGAGAAAGACACAGAAGCTTCCCTCAAGTACTGCTGACTATAATGATTCAGCGGGAATGGCAGAAAAAAGACCAGGCCGATAAGTGCCAGTGCTGCAAGCACCGGGCCAAAGATCTGCCACAATTTTTTCTTGTTAGTCATGAGGTTTTATCCCAACAATGATTCTACTTTAGCAATAATCTTGTTTGCTGTGTCCCAGTCTTCGCGATTAAATTCTGAAACAGGTGCTTGAATACCAAACTTGTTTTCCAAGTCCAACAACAATTCAACAGTAGCCATTGAATCCAACAACCCTGAATCAAATAAGTTTTCGTCCATTTGTGAAGACAAGTCTTCACCGATGATATTGTTCAAAACTTCTAATACGCCTGCTTTTACGTCCATTATATTTCTCCTCTATTAGTGGTGGAACCAGAACTTATCTAAGAATCCACAAAATACCAAGAATGTTAACATCACGAAGTTGAAGGTCAAGAAGATGGCAAACACTTCCGTGAATTTGTTATGTGGGATTTGATCACGGTGCTTCTTTTTAAAGCGCAACCAGGCATCGTTGACAATCATTCCTGTTCCATGCAACAAAGCATAAACGATATAATACCATGTCAATCCGTGCCAAAGGCCCATGACCATCATGTTGACCAAATAGCCAACGTTTGAAACAGTAGTCCGGTTTTTAATCCACTTCTTACGCATCACCATGAAGGAGAAGCGCATGAAGACGAAGTCTCGGAACCAAAATGACAACGACATATGCCAACGATTCCAAAAGTCCTTGATGTTATGAGACCGGTAAGGTTGGTTAAAGTTTATTGGTGATTTAATCCCCATGACATATGATGTAGCGATGGCAAAGCGAGAATAACCCGCAAAGTCAAAGAACAAATACATACCATAAGAATAGGCCACACCAATTAACCACCAGGAAAAGCCATGATGATTATCGCCCATTGCCAAACCTTGAAAGAATGGATAAACAATTTGACCAAAGTAATAAGACAAGATGAACTTGTAGACGAAGCCTAAGAAATAAGACTTAACTGCATAGCCCAACATGTCAATATAGTCCGTTCTTTCAGGTACTGATCCAGCATCGCCGGCAAAGCGCGTGTAGCGATCAATTGGACCTGATGACAGGGTTGGCATAAAGAGCATAAAACGCAAAAACATAATTGGCTTAAACTCTTTAATGGCACCATCCCGCGTCTCAATAATCATCCCTGTTGAGCGGAAAGTCAAATAAGAAATTCCTAAGAAACCAAGCAGAGTGAATTCAGGCTTGAAAACACCAATGGCGCCGAAGCGCACTAATGTAATCGGCAAGATTGACAATGCCACCATTAGGTAGAAAACCCAGTTAGCATTCTTCGTCTTGCGATAAGCCGAATAAAAAGATACAAGACAGAACTGCCAGATACTATATACCAGTATCGCAATTCCCTGGTTGACATAGTGACCAGTATCGAAAATTAAAAAGATAAAAGCCAAAGAGACCAAAATCTCATACCAGACAATGCGTTTACCAAAGTAAAGTCCAATTGCCAGTGGCACCAAAGCCACTAAGAGGTAAAAGAAGTAGGTCGGATCGGCATAGGGTTGTAGATTAGGCATTGCCATTCACCTCAGCAATCAAGCCCTTCAAGTTTACCTTACCATTTGGTGTCAAAGGCATGGCATCGCGGTAGATAAACCGCGATGGCATCATGTATGGCATGATGATGTCCTTTAGGTCTGCCTTAATAGCGTTAGTCAAATCCATTGGCTTTTCAAAATCGTTCTTCTTTGGGACAACAATGGCCAACAACTGCTTAACTTCACCATCTGCGTCGTAGCGAGGAACGGCAGCCGCCTGTTCAACCCACTGAGACTTCAAAAAGTGCTGGGCAACTTCTTCCAATTCGATTCGGAAGCCATGCAACTTGATTTGGAAGTCCACACGACCCTTGTAATGCAAGAGGCCGTCTTTGTCCATGTAACCCAAGTCACCAGTCTTATAACCCGGTTGACCGTCGACCGTTAAGAAAGCGGCCTTGGTCTTTTCGGGGTTATTCAAGTAACCCTTTGAAACAGCTGTACCAGACAAAACGATTTCACCCGATTCATTAACTGGCAAGACCGTTCCATCCTGATCCATGATGGTTGCCTTCATTTCAGGTTGCATGTACCCGATTGGCAACTTGTCATACTTGGCCAAAACTTCGTCCGTGATTTCAATTGCTGATACGGCAACGGTTGCTTCCGTTGGACCATAAGTATTAAAAATTCGGGCATCCGGGAAACGTTCGCGCAATTTCTTGGAAGTTGTTGCTGTCAAAACTTCACCACAGAACAAGAATTTCTTCAAGCGGGGGTAATTTTCTTGCTTAAAATCAGGACTCAACAAGGCAACGTTGGCAAATGAAGGTGTTGAAACCCACAAATCCAAGTCCATTTCTGGCAAAACAGTAAAGAGTTGCTTAAAGTCATCGGCAATTTCCTTTGACAATGGCTTCATAACGCCACCCATCAACAGTGAGCCTCCCCATGACATAACAGAAACGTCAAATGAGAACGGTGTCTGAGTCAAGACATTGTCGCCATGGTGTAAATCAAATTCATCAGAGAAGAGCCAGTTCAAATAAGATAAGGCGTTCTTATGTGAAATCTGAACACCCTTTGGCTTACCAGTCGTACCTGAAGTAAAGATAATGTAGTAATTATCATCGCCCAAAACTGGGTGAGTTAACTCATATGACTTCTTAGCAGTGAAAGCCGCTTGCAATTTTTCACCCTGGAAAACAGGGACAGATTCGATTGGCAATGGCAATTCATCCAAAGCAATCACTGCTGAAGGTTGACCAATTTCCAAGATATTTTCAATCCGGTCCTTGGCAGAATCCTTGTCAACCGGTGCATAGGCGTGGCCTGATTTTACAGCAGCTAAGAAGGCAGCTACCATTTCGAACTGATGTCCACCAAAAACCATAATTGGTGACTTCTCAGGCAAGTTTTGCTCATCTAAGTAGGCCGCCAATGAGTCAGAGTAGGACTTCAAATCGCCATAAGTATAGGTATGGCCCAACCCGTCGTAGGCAATCGCATCAGGATTTTCCACTGCATAGGCATCGATATTTTTGTAAATGTTATCAATCATTTGTCGCTTCCTCTTTATTTTAGAATTCGTTATAAATGAAGTGGCCCCCGGTAACGCCGGAATAGCCATATAGATAAATCAAGGCTAAAATGATTAAAAAATAAGCCAGGGTTTTGACAACAAATGTCACCCAGGGCTTGCTCAGAAAACGCTTGAACATCGCGTGACGCCCCCAAAATTGTTCGGTTAGTGTTATAATTATTGGCATATTACCAGTGGTACCTAGTAAAACACTTTTACTATTATAGCACAATACTTTTTCTTGTAATACCACCCCAAATTTTGGGGTTAGTTTGGAGGCACTGTTACATGTTTGCAAAGATCCTAGCAAGGGTTCAAAGATGGGATCGGGCTTGGGTAGGTCTTTCACCTATCAAAAATCTTTTTTCTTCATTTAAACTAGTAATTCCTTTGGTGATTATTGATGTTTATTGGCGTTTGATTACTCGATTATTCTTAGACCCTGGCGCCCTGTTCGCCACAATTTTCCATTATAAAATTCACTTTTTTAACAATCCACTGATTTCCCAAGGAATCAGTAACGTTTTGGACTACCTCGTGGTGGCCTTTACAGTTGCGCTTTGGACAAAAAAGTATTTGACGGAAAAACTTTCCGAAAAACGCGACCCCATCCTGCCGGTGACCGTTAACTTTGGCCTAGTCTTAGTCCAAACTTTCTCGTCTGGTTTCAGCCAGGGACAGCTAACCATTCATCTCGGCCTGTGTTTACTCATCGCCTATCTGATCAACCTCACTTACTTGGGGTTAACCAAAATCACGAAAGACCGGTTGCAGGACATGGGCTTTACCTATCTAAGTTGGGCAGCCATTGTCTCAATCCTCGTCGTAGTGGGCACATCATTTATACCAAACATTGTCACCCAAGGAACGTATACTACCTTCTTTTCATCTGACTTTTTTGCCCATTATTATTCATTGGCATTGGTTGCTATTTTGGCACCCATCTTGTTCGTTTTGGGTATTAGCATTCCCTTAGACCTGTCCACCGGCGCCACAGATTTAGCCCAGGTGAACACAAACCTGAACGCCGTTTACCAATCAGTGATGGCCACATTGCCACAACCACAAAATCCCTACTCTGTTTTAACCGCTTCAGCTATGATTGGTGGTGTTGGGGCAACCCTAGGATTAGCACTAATTCTTATATTTGCTAAAAGTAAACAGAACCGGCGACTTGGCCTCTGGTCACTACTCCCAGCTCTATTTGACAACAATCGCATTTTAGCTTACGGAATTCCGCTTTTCTTGCGGCCACTGACATTGGTACCGATGATTTTGAGTTCCCTCTTTGGGTCACTGTCAGCTAGTGTCGCCATTAAGCTCGATTTTGTTCGGCCAACCGTCTTTAGCGCTCCCAGTGGGACACCCCACTTACTGCTTGGCTTTATGGCCAGCCAAACCCCTTGGCGATCATTAGTCCTAGCGATCTTTGTTTTGCTTGGTTCAATTTTGATTTACTGGCCATTCGTCAAGGACATGGTTAAAAAGGAGGTTAAGCATGGCTAAAAGTACAAAATTCATGCTCTTCTTAACAGTCCTATTGACCGTTATCATTGCGCTCTTTGGTCGTGTCTGGATGCTTTCTGAGCACCAAAATGACCGAGCAATTCAAAAATCGCGGATGGAACCCGTTATCTTTGTTCCCGGATCTAGTGCCACTGTCAGACGGTTCGATGATCTCTTTGCTACCATTAACTCAGAAGACCGTGATAAAGGAACTCACTCTGTCTTGAAGGTTCAGGTCAATTATAATGGTAGTTTGACTTATTCCGGTCACGTTGATGGTTCCAACCGTCGACCATTTATCGTTGTTGGCTTCGAACGCAACCAGGATAATTATCCAACCATTCAAGCTGATTCTGAGGCGCTCTCTAAGGTGATGACCGACCTCCAATCCCGCTATCATTTCCGGAATTTCTCAGCTGTTGGTCACTCCAACGGTGGGCTGATTTGGACGGATTACTTGGAAAATTACTATAGTGCAGCAAACTTGCACATTCGGACGCTGATGACTTTAGGAACACCTTTCAACTTCTCTGAAACATCCACAACACGACAAACAACCATGCTTTCAGATATGATTGCTGGTGCAAGCAGCCTCCCGAGCGATTTGGTCGTCTACTCGGTTGCCGGTTCAGAAGATTACACAGACGACGGTACAGTTCCTGTTCAATCGGTGCTTTCTGGTAAGTATATTTTCCAAAAACAGGTTGCTAAGTATACTCAAACAACGGTTTCAGGCGATAACGCTGGCCATTCAAAGCTACCGGAAAACCCTGAAGTCATTAACCTGATTCGCGAACTGGTTTTACAAAATCCAAATGACGGGTCTAAGCTAACACCAAAAAGCGCCAAAAACATCAGTGGCGGCTTTAGCCGCTAATCGCTTGTCAACTATTTTGTTTCATTAATTGGAGGTCTTATGATGGCTTTGCTAAAAAATAAAATCGGGCTAGCCACCATTAGCGCATTCGCCCTCTTCTTCCTGAGTTGCCACTTTCAAACGGCTCAAGCAGAAGACCCAAACACAATTGAGCCCAGCTCGAACTTTGTGGTGACTGATCATGCCAATGTGCTTTCAGACCAAACCAAGCAGGCTATCTTAAAGCAGGAGCAAACCTTTAAAAAAACCAAAGAACAGCCGCAAGTAGCGGTTTTAACTATCAACAATACCGATGGCCAATCAATTCGCGACTTCACTAACAGTTTAACTATGCGCTCAGTCTGGCACGCTGGTAAAAAAGGGCAAGACAATGGTGTCATTATTGTCTTTGCTAAGAATAACGGTCAAAATAACGTGCGGGTGGTGACCGGAACAGGTGTTGAATCCGTTCTACCTGATGGCAAAATTTATCAGCTCCTGCAAGCCAACCAACAAGAGTTAAAGTCTTCAGATCCAAACGCTATTGATCGGGGAATCCGCAACCTCTTTTTACAAGTTGAAAAGACACTCCCAACCACCCAAACAAGTGGCAAACAAAGTGCTTCAACAACCAGTTCAGTGATTGCCCTTGGTCTAGTTACAATCCTTCTCCTTATTATTTTCTTAGTTTGGTCCAAGATGCGGCGTCTTAATGGCAGCAAAGGATCTTATTATGGTACTGATAATAGTAATAATATCAACCGCTTTAATCAGGCCTCAAATAGGCCCCAACGCGGCCATCATTCTGGTCTGGATTGGTTCTTAGGTGGATTGCTACTATCAAACCTTTTCTCGGGTCCAAGGCGGCATTATTACGATGACCATTACGATGGCTTTGGTGGCGAATCTAATTTTGATGGTTCTGACTTTGGTGGTTCAGACTTCGATGGTTCAGACTTCGGTGGTGGCTCTGATTCCGGCGGTGGTGGTGACTTTGGTGGTGGCGGGTCCGATTTTTAAAGACTAGCCACTCTTGTTTCAAAGCCCATTCCTCGCTACAATATTTCTAATAACTCATCGCTAAACAACGATAAAGGATACGAATCATGACGATTATTAATGAAAAGGCACCCTTTTACAAGAAACGTGGTTGGCAAATTACGGCAGTCATTGCCCTTGTCTTCATCATTCTCATTGGTGGCTTTATTTCTTCTGCCAACGGCTTATCCCGCAAGGAACAGGACGTTGATGCTGCCACGGGTGGGATTCAAACCGCGCTGCAAAACCGCGCCGATTTGATTCCAAATTTGGTCAATGCTGTTAAGGGAGCCCAGGGACAGGAATCTGCCATTTACGGTAAGATTGCCGATGCCAGAACTCAATACAATCAAGCAAAGCAAAGCTATGCAAATGCCAATGATCAAGACCAAAAGACAACAGCCATGCAAAATCAAGATAAGGCTTTCAATTTGATGGTTTCCACAATTAACGAAAACTATCCGGATTTGAAGTCCTCTGACCAAATCCAAACTTTGATGGTTCAACTAGAAGGTGTCAACAACCGTGTCACTTACGAACGTAAGGTTTATAACAAGGCTGTTCAAGACTACAATAATAAAGTTGTAGCATTTCCAAGTTCTTTGGTGGCTTCTCTAACCAATCACCATAAGTTCAACTACTTCACCGCAGACAGTTCTGCCCAAGAAAATCCAACTGTTAACTTCGGTAACTAATTTTGCAGAAGACAGCAGAAAGCCCCAACCATTACTGGTTGGGGCTATTTTTGTCTCACATAAAGAATAATACTATTATACAAGAACTTCGATAATCGAACAATCTTTTTAGCCATTTCTTTTATTTCATTTCGTTACAGCTTTGTAAGTTAATTTTTCTAACAAGAGAATTGTTCTAATTTAATTTTAATGATAGACTAATAAATAAACCATTAGGCGCCAAAAATTGGCAACGGGAGGTATACATGTCGATTAGTTCTGCTCTTGAAAAAACGCTTACCAACAATTCGATTATCGCTGCAATTGTGGAAACCCTAGGAACTATCCTATTAGGTTTTTTTCTCCGCAACCGGCAAACTCTTAGCCAAGACGCCGTCAAAACCTTGACGAGCATTACCATGAGTGTTGCCCTCCCCCTCTTAGCCTTTACAGCCTTTCTTACGCCATTGAACCATCAAACCCTCGTTCAAAGTATCGATGTTCTGATTTGGGGCTTGATTATTTATGTTATCTTGATTGTCACGATGCCCTTTTTATACGGTCGCTACGGCAAAGACCAACGCGAAGTTTTAGGTGTGTTAACTGCTTTTGGATCAACGACCTTTTTCGGGATGCCAATCGCGGGCGCTGTTTACGGTGCCAAAGGAATTATGTACGCCTCCGTTTTTAATATCGGCTATCGTGTCTTCTTATACTCCTACGCCTACATCAAAATGTCTGGCGAACAGCTACGCGGCGAGCACATCAAAAAAATGCTGGTTAATCCAATTGTCATTGCCACTTTTCTTGGCCTAATCCTCTGGGTTAGTCAAAACTGGATGCCTCAAATTAGTAGCTACAGTGAAAGTAATCCCAGCCACGTGGCCTTCTACCGCCTCGATGTAACCGTCCCTTGGCTTTTTTCCTGGATGAAACTATTAGCCGGTCTAGCATCGCCACTGGCTTGGTTAGCCATTGGGGCAAACTTGGCTCAGATGTCCTTCACAGATGCCATTAAAAACCACACCGCTTGGTACTATTCCTTTAATAAAGTCATCATTGTCCCAATCATCATGGCGACCATCGCCATCTTAGCAAACGTCACCCATCTTTTGCCCGTTGACCAAGTGGCAATGGCAACAATGGTCATCATGATGGCGACCCCCGTTGCAACGGTGGCAGTCAACTACGCCATGGCCTTCAACCATCAAAGCTTACTGGCGGCCAATACCTCACTGATTTCGACAATTTCAGCCACCATAGTCTTGCCACTCTGGATTATCATTGTGCAACTTTTGGGCGAATTACCAGTCTTTAAATAGCAAAAGCAAACCCTCATCAATCGCCGCGGTCAAAGAATCACATTCGCTAACTACTAACGCCCGATCTAACTTTTAATACTAGTCAAAAACAACAGGTTGACCAGATTGTCTCTTTTTCAATCAACTATTAATCGGTATAATATTCCTTATTGAGGAGTTGAAAGGAGCCAAAATCATGGCCATTGTTGGATTACTCGTCGTTGCCTTTGCTTTATTAATTATCTTATTTGCGGCTGCTCATGGCTGGAAGCTTTTCCGCAAGGGAGACGTTAGCATGCTCCCACTGCTTGGAATTGCCGCCTTTCTTTTTCTAATCGGGCTTGCCTTTATTATGTATAACCTGATGACCCTTCATTAATGCCAGGCAAGAAAATCAAATTCGAACTAGCCCCGATTAGCAGTAATACTATCAAAAACGATGACCACTGACCAAACATCAGTGACCATCGTTTTTTTAAAAGGCAAGAAAATAGGCAAGAAAGGCTTCAACGACCAAAAGCAAAAAGGTAATCAGACGGTAATAAGAAAGAATTCCGATGTACTCTCGGATCAAGGCCGTCGGCAAAAAGTACAGAGAAGTTGGTGCGCCGATTCCCTGGGCTGAAAAACCAATTCGCTTGGAATAAAGGCTGGCCCGCATAACATGGTAATTACTGGTCGCAAAGAGAATCTGCGGTTGACCGGTGTGGCCTGATTTTTCCCAGTCCGCTAAAATTTTCTCCTTAGAAAACATAAAATTCTCAAAGGTATTGCGGGACTGATCCTCTAAGATAATCTTTTCTGTCGGTACACCAACTTCAAGTAAATACTTGCGCATGGCATCCGCTTCAGAAGTACTTTCGTCAGATCCCTTTCCGCCGGAAACCACAAACTTAGGCTTCTGCCCTTCATCGGCCTGGCGATAATAGTGCAAAGCTTGATCTACCCGACTTTGGAGCAACGGCGTTACTCGGCCATTATGGATATAACTGCCAAGAACAATCATGTAATCGGCCTTTTTCGTGGCAGGCAAAACTTGATATAAAAGTGAATAACCCAGATAACTAAGAAAAAGCAGGAAGAAAGTATTGTAAATTAACAATCCCAGAACATAAGCAAAGAAAAGCAAGCGGCCATGGACTTCTCCAACTACAAAAAGTAAATAAAAGTCAATGCCCATCGTTACAGCCAAAAAGAGCGCTAATTTAGCAGTGAAGCTTTGACCTTCCTTATGGGAAATAATATTAGTATTACGCACCAACCAAAAAATGAGGAAGGCAATAACCAAAATTGGTAATAAAATGACTAGAACGTTCATCACTGGTACCTGCTGGTCTAAAACATAGCCAGCCAGTTTCAGGTACAAAGCCATGACAGTCAGCAGCAAGGAAAAAATTAATAAACTCCCAAAAATGAAGTTTCGCTTATCAATGGCAACAGCAACGATTGCAATGACGATAAGCGCTAATAATAAATAAATTAATGGTGTCAGCATTTCAGCCACCCTCTTTACACTTTTATTTCAATTATAACAGAAATCAATGCCAAAATAGAAAAAGCACCCGGAAAGCAGAATCCGGGTGCTTGGAGAGAAGAATAAATTAAGCAGAAATGTATTTTAAGCATAAGTTAACTTTAAGCGTTAGTTACTTCAGAACAACTTGCCAGCTAGTAGGCACTTCTAAAGTGTGTACTTCCTTGACCAAGTTATCTTCTTTATTTTGCTTGAACAACCACTTATAAGTGTCATTCTTGTAAACCCATTTTGTCGTCGTTGTCTTGACTTGAGCAGTTTGAATATCAACTTTCTTATAAGTAGCTGACTGCTTAACTGCTTTCACAATGTCACTCGTATCAGGAACAAAGTGAGCAGATGCTTCCTTGTCCGCTGCTTGGTCTTTATAAACCAAGACATAGTCATCAGTACCAATCTTCTTAGCAGCAACCATGCCAACAGGCATTTGAGCCGGTGCAGCAGAGTAAACTTCCTTTGTTGCGACTGTTGTTTCCTTCTTCATCCCGTAATGAGCGTCCATATTAGCAGCCAACAGACCAATTGAAGCAATCATTGCCAATGAGAAAATTGTTCCAAAAATAGCCTTCAAGACTTTTGATGGAATCAAAAACCAGCTAGCAGCAGTCAAGATAACAAAAAGCGGAATAATTACCAAAATCATGATTAAGCTTCCTCCTTCTTATCTTGCTTAACAAAGAATGCCAAGATGAAGCCCAACACGGCGAAACCAAGACTAATCATAAAGGCAATCTTGAAACCATCCAAAGAAGCATCCAACATCTTGCTTGCGTAACGCAATGGTTCTGTAACCTTCAGATGGGTACTTGGTGTATTGTTGTTGATTACGTTTTGGACAACTGATGTCAATAAAGCAACCACCACAGAGTTGGCCACCTGACGCAAGGTGTTATTAGCAGCAGTTCCATGAGATGCTTTTGCATCAGGCAAAGCGGCCATCGCATTGGTTGTCATTGGCATCATCGCCATGGCAATTCCGGCCATTCGAACACCATACAAGACAGTAATAATAATCGTTGGTGTTTCAGGAGTTAAGAACAAGAATGGGAAAGTTCCCAAACCAAGAATAGCAAAACCGACCATTCCCAAGACCCTTGCACCAACCTTGTTATACAAGGCGCCCGAGACGGCACTGAAGACCCCCATTAACAAGGCTCCCCAAAGCAAAGTTAATCCAGAGTCAAAGGCTGACAAGCCACGCACGTTTTGCAAGTACGTTGGCAACATCATTTCAACACCGAACATGGCCATCATCGCCAAAATTCCAACAACAGTTGGAATCGTGAAGTCCTTAGTCAAGAAAACCTTCACGTCCAAAAATGGATTCGACAATTTCAACTGACGCCAAACAAAGATTACGATAAGCAAAACACCGGCAAAAACTGGGACAAGGACGTTTGGCACATTACCCCAACCGTGTGAGCCAACATTGGTGAAGCCCCACAAGAAGAGACCAAAACCAATTGTTGAAAGAATTAATGATAAGAAATCAAGCTTAACCTTCTTAGTTGGCACAACATTTTTCATCAAAAATGGTGTCATAATCAGCGCAATCCCAGTGATAATCAAAGGAATTAAGAAAGTTGAGCGCCAACTATCAGACAAGGTGAAGCCTAAAATTGTATGATCTTGCTTCAAAATCCACCCTGACAAGGTTGGCCCAATGGCTGGAGCCATTCCGATGACTAATCCCATCGCACCCATGGCTGCGCCTCGCTCTTCGGGGGCATACATGTTCAAGATGACGATTTGCATCATTGGCATCATAATTCCAAAGGCCATGGCTGAAATAATTCGACCAATAATGAAAATCCACCAAGACCCACTATTTTCTGGTGTCGACATGGTTACCAGGACCCCAATAAAGAGTAATCCGTAGGCAATCATGTGTAAAACTTTAGTCGGAATTCGGTTAGCTAAGTAAGCTGACAGTGGCACCATCATCCCATTAAAGAGAAGGAACCATGTCGTTGCTTGTTGTGCTGTTGACAAGTTAATGTCGAAAGCTTTCATTAGAGAAGGAATGGCCGTCCCCAATGATGTCTGCATCAACGCACCGGCTGTCATGGCAATCATCATGACTACGACGACGAGTGTTCGATTGTAAGTTCGCTTGTTTGTTTGAACTACTTCCATCGTTATTTCCTTTCGTGGTACAATGTGTACCAGTTATTTCATGGAACATAGTGTAACAGCTAGAATTAACTGAGTCAACCTGTTTCACTAAATTCTTTTATTTGCTATAATATTCTTAGAAATAAAGGAATTTAATCACAAAACGACACCTGTCGTGGAGGAAACCAGATGAAATTTGGCCAACAAGAAAATATCCGAGTTAAGCAACAAATTGTTGACGGTTTTTTTGAACAATTAAAAGAACAACCCCTTTCAGAAATCCGTGTTGCCAAGTTGATTAAGTCAGCTGGGGTTGCACGGGTGAGCTACTACCGCAACTTCTATAGTATTGAAGATATTCTGACCTTTTATTTAACCTGTTTGGTTGTTCAACATCATCAGCAAGAAAAACAAAGTGCACCCTCTCATAATCGCAGCCGGGAAACAATGAAAATTCACTTTACTGATTCTTTTGTGGCTTTTAAGAGTCAGGAAGAGCGCTTTATGCTGTTAATCGACCGGGGCCTTTCTAGCCATATTTATGAATTTTTTGTGAACTTTGGTGAAATCATCAAAGCTAAACACCCTGAAAAAAAGGATAGTTTTAATTATCAGCACATCTTTGTTTTCGGTGCTTCCTTCCACGTAATGATGGCCTGGTTACAAAATGGAGCCAAGGAAAGCCCCGAAGAAATGGCTGATTTTTTGGTCAATACGATGCCGGATAGTTTTTTCGACAACTAACAGCCCGTAAAAGAATGAACCGATACTTTTTAATAGAGGCCAACTTACTAAGAGTTTCGGCTTCTTTTTTACGTCTTTTATCCACAAGAAACCACAAAAAAAGAACCTTGGAAGCTGAATGCTAGTACTGAACTGATAGAACTATATTTGAAGAAACTTTGTGAAAAAAACTAGTTAATCCGAACCTAAAAAGAGATTTGCTAGTCGGGTTATTTTCAAATCTGTTCTCTCTGGTTGGTCACCAAAAAGTCCACTAACATGTGACTCTTTGGTGGCGTTGCCCTCTCTTTCACCTATAAGGCCATTATTTCAAACAGCAAAATCCAGAACAGAAAAGGACTGGCGTTCATTAACGCCAGTCCTTCTTTTCATTTAATCAATTGTCGCCGCACACTTTTCAATATATGCTTGCCGGTCTTTTTGTGTCACTCCTGAATCCATGTGACCCAAAACATAAGCTTTGTTCAGCTTAATTCCTGTGTAAGAAAAAATTCCTAACTTATAACGGCTCACAATGTTACCAAACAGCTTGTAATACCAGCCGCCAAAATTAGAACTTGTAAAGACGTCCGCCTGCTTGCCCGTTAGGTGCTTAACGATTTTCCCGTTACGACGGTTATAAGCAAAGCCAGGTGTGAAGACACGGTCAATCATCCCCTTCAAAACAGACGGTTCTGCTGACCACCAAATGGGGAAGAAGAATGAAATCCGATCTGCCCAAGCAATCTTTTCTTGAACGAGCATCGGAAAACTTTCATCGTCCATATGCTGGCGATAACCATAGCGTAGGACACAATCAAAATTAGCAGTTGCTAGGTCAACAACTTGAACGTCATGGCCCTTTTCTTTTGCCACCGCTGCGAAATTCATCGCATTAGCGTGGGTAAATGATTCTTGATCAGGGTGCCCCTGAATAACAAGCATTTTCATGTTATTTTTCCTTTTCGGTTCGAATACCCACTCGGATATTCGTTATTGCACCATATTTTTTTTACATTATAGCACCTTTATCAGCAAACAATGTTTTATTAAAGACAACCATCACAGTCTCTTTCAGACTGATTTTAAAAAAATTTGGACTACACGGGCTTATCTTGACAATTTTTATTCGAAAGCCCATACTTCTTTATAAGAATACCGGAGGCGTAAAAATGACTCAAACATGGTTTTTCACCAACTTGACCACCCTTGTTAGTGGCCGTTTGATGGCCGATGGAAAACAGCCATCTGCTTTCCATGTTTTTGCTATTTCAACTACAAAAAGTCTTTTAATGGTAGCTGTTGCCCTATTCTTATTTCCTGTTATGCAGCTTAATCAAGGCTCAATTGTGAGCTTTTTTATCGGTGTTAGAGACTGTCAATTTTTTTGATGGTTTTTTATTTTTTCATTTATCTAGTAACGGATTATAGTTCGTTGGCTATTTTAATCTTCACTTGATACTCACTTAATCTTGATATAGCGCTTTAGGCCTACACTAACTTTATTCGAACGAAGGAGGTCCTCGCTTTTGCGATTAAAAAGGATACACAAACTTGATTGGTACCTAGTCGGCATTCTGATTCTTAGCGCCATTTTATATGGTTGGGGTATCTGGGATGCAGGCAGTGCTAACAGTTTCTACACTGCAGCCATCACTTCCATGACCAAGTCATGGTCAAACTTCTGGTATGGGGCTTTTGACCCCGCCGGCTTCATTACGGTGGATAAGCCACCTGTTGCGCTTTGGTTCATGGCCATCTCCGCTAAGATTTTCGGTGTTCACGGCTGGTCCGTTGTCCTCCCAAGTGTCTTAGCAGGAATCGCCTCTGTTTACCTAATGTACCGTCTCTTAGAGCCAAAATTTGGTGTCTGGGCAGGACGAACAGCAGCGCTATTCATGACGTTGACGCCCACTGTTGTTGCCAATAGTCGGACAAACAACATGGATGCCATCTTAGTACTTTTCCTTCTGTTAGCAGTTTTCACTTTGCAAAAAGCTGTTAATAAGAAGAATGTCTGGTTAGTCATGTTGAGCTTTGCTCTGATTGGTGTTTCCTTTAACATCAAGATGCTCCAAGCCTTCATGATTTTACCAGCCATGTTCGTCTACTACATCATCGCCATCAAGGTCCCTTGGAAAAAGAAGGTTGGCTGGTTAGGACTTGCAGTCGTTTCCCTTTCCGTCTTTACCTTGGCTTACCCAATGGCAGTTGATTCAGCAAGCAAGAGTTCACGTCCTTATATTGGTAGTTCTCAAACTAATTCCTTGATGGAATTAGCCTTTGGCTACAACGGGACACAACGTTTACTTGGGCAATCAACTGGTACTGGTGGGACATTCTCTGGTATGGGAACAAAGAAGACTTCAAAGTCTTCAAAATCAACCACTGGTGCTAATCAAATGGGCCAGGCTCCCACAACAGGAACCAATGGTCAAAATCAGACCGGCACACAAACCGGTCAGACCACTAATGGCAATACACCAACTGGTCAAGCACCAACAGGCCAAGCTGGTCAAGCTCCTACTGGTATGAACGGCCAAAAGCCAACCGGTAAGATGGGCAAGATGACCGGTCAACCTGGTGGTAAAACTGGCAAGCGTGGCGGCATGGGCGGTGCTGGAAGTGCCTTCGCCATCGGTTCTATCGGGCCATTCCGTCTCTTCCAATCCGATCTTGGTTCTCAAATTGGTTGGTATCTCCCATTAGCCTTCCTTGGCCTCATTGCTGGTTGGCTTGGCTTCCGCAAGCGCGGCAGCAAGTGGTACCACGTTACAAGTCAACAAGAAGAAGTTCTCCTGTGGGCCGGCTGGTTCGTCCCTGTTTACGGCTTCTTCTCAGTTGCTTCATTCTTCCACCCATACTACACCATCATGTTGGCACCAGCCATTGCTGCCTTAACGGCCATCGGTGTCGCTGCCGTTACCAAAATGATGAAGGTCAATGTCAACACTGAAGATGAAACCGTTGACAAGACGCAACCATTTGTTGCTCGCATCATGCTTAGTGTAGCCGTGATTGCCACGCTCCTCCTACAAGCTTATTACGTTTCTTCTTATTATCCAGTGATTACTGGAATCCTGATTGTCTTGGCCATTGGCCTTGGTGTCTGGTGGCTCTTCCCACAAAAAACAGCAATCAAAGCAAAAGTGATTGCCACAGCTGTTTCAGTCTTGGCGATGGGTGCCTTCTGGGCTTCCACACCAACTATCACCCATACTTCAGCAGCCATTCCAGCTGCTGGTCCATCACTCTTCAGTCGTGGCGGTACCGATATGGGTGGTACTGTCAACAAAAAGCTCTTAGCCTACACTGAAAAGCACCAAGGTTCTGCTAAGTACCTTTTTGCCACAACTGATTCAAACTCCGCTTCCGGTTACATTATCAAATCAGGGAAGGCTGTCATGGCCCTTGGAGGTTACAATGGTACTGATCCAACGATGACCTTTAAGCAATTTAAGCAGCTTGTCAAGGACGGCAAGTTGAAGTACTTCGTCCTTGGTTCCCGTAGTAAGAGTTCTGATGGCCAAATTAAGAAAATTCTGGCCTGGGTAAAAGCAAAGGGTACAGTTGTCAACTATGACTCAAGTTCAAAGTCTAAAACGACAACTACTAACCAAGCAACAACAGCAACCACTACAACAACGACAACTGCTGGCGGTTCACCTACAGCCCGCATGACAGCCGGTGGTCCAACAGGAATGGGTGGCTCCTCAAGCTCTACCTTGTACGATTTGTCCTCAATTTATTAAGACGAAAGGAGTCCAATTATGTTGACACGTTCAAAAATCCCACGATTAGGGTTAATCCTACCAGCTTATAATGAAGAAGAAGTTCTTCCTACCACGTTGAACGTCCTCCAAGGGATTAAAGCAAGCTTGGTTAATCAGATGCTTGTCAGCGAAGATAGCTTCATTATGATTGTTGATGATGGTTCAGCGGATAAGACCTGGTCAATTATTCAACAGCAAGAACGACAAAATTCCGATATTATCGGTGTCAAGTTGTCTAAAAACTTTGGTCACCAACCAGCCCTGTTGGCCGGTATGACGGAAAGTAGCAAGCTGGCAGATATCATGATTACCCTTGATGCCGACATGCAGGACAATCCGGACGTCATTAAACAAATGGTCGAAAAGTATTTAGAAGGCAATGAAGTCGTCTATGCTGTACGCTCCAGCCGCGAAACTGATACTTGGTTCAAACGTAATTCAGCTCTAGCTTTCTACAAGCTGGCTGGTTGGTTAGGGGTCAAAATGGTCCCCAACCATGCTGATTTCCGCTTAATGAGTAAAGTTGCCGTGAAGGCCCTCCTCAAAATGCCAGAACGCAACGTCTTTCTCAGGGCAATGGTTCCCTTGGTTGGGTTCCAGTCTGCTAAGGTCTACTACGAGCGTGGTGAGCGTCAAGCCGGTAAGTCTAAATATCCACTAAAAAAGATGTTCTCCTTTGCCATTGATGGGATCACAAGTTTTAGTATCCAACCAATTCGCTTACTGCTGCACCTAGGAATTCTCGTCCTCGGAATTGCTGGCATCGAAATTGCTTATACGGTTTTTGAAAAAGTCGTCGGCAATCCAACGGCTGGCTGGTCATCATTAATGATTTCCATCTGGTTGCTCGGTGGTTTGAACCTAATTGCTTTGGGTGTTGTCGGTACCTATATTGGTAAAATCTTTACCGAGGTCAAGCACCGGCCACTTTTCCAGATTGAGCGTGAGGATGGCTACCCGGTGGCAGAAGAAAAACTGACAAAAGTCAGTCCAATGCCACAATCAGAAGAAACTGAAAACTATGAAACTGATTACCAGGTTGTCCACCAAGTGATTAGTCGCTAAGCGATTAGTTAACCTTGACTGGGATTAATCAATAAATAGCCCCCTCAAAAGGATGCTGCTAACTCCATTGTTAGTGGCATTCTTTTTTGTTTTTTGGAGAATCTCATGCCAATTGATTTTAATTTTTGAACGTCCTTGATGAGCGACTAATGAAATTAGTAACGCTCTACCACGACAAGGCTGCAAAAGCCTGCATTAAGAAATCAAGGGTGCCAGAGTCAGGGCTAACAAGCCTGTAAGCAATCAAACAGTCAAACAGACTAAAACTTCATCATCGATAAAAAAGCAGGTTTCATACCCAAATTGGGATCTGAAACCTGCTTTTTTAGTTAACAACGTGGATATTCGTTGGCTGATCAATCCTGATTTTTGGATGTTGTCGTAGATAATCAACAATCAGCTGAGCAACGTCCGTT
Source organism: Fructobacillus sp. ESL1117 (assembly GCF_058508565.1). Classification (NCBI taxonomy): domain Bacteria; kingdom Bacillati; phylum Bacillota; class Bacilli; order Lactobacillales; family Lactobacillaceae; genus Fructobacillus; species Fructobacillus sp. ESL1117. The sequence continues at coordinate 911,388 of NZ_CP196385.1, forward strand.
TGCCCCTCACGGACAACTTGATTACGGTTAAAAATACTATTTCCAGCTCCACCAGCGCGATAATTGTTCACCACGACCTCGTATTTTGCTTCTGGTTGGATGGCTTGCCCGCCGACCATCACAGCGCTAATTCGCTGGCCACGTGGCTTTTTTACATCCAACGTATACGCGACCCCACTCCAAATATCCTCATTAAAATGAGCTGGCTTTGGATAAAGATAGTCTAAGCTAACCATTGGCTGACCATCCTGCCAATCAAAATAATTAGCGTTCTGTTCCAAAGCCAACACAAGTTCTGCTCCCGTTAGCGCAACAACCGCCAGAGTATTTGGGTAGATATAATTAGTCATCACATCTCGAATCGTGACCGTATTATCAAAGCCCCGCATTTCATCATTAAAAATGGCATTAGCAGAAATTTTTGCTCCAGTTGCAGCCATCTGAACCCGGTTAATCAACTCCGTAAAGGGATGGCCATGGAGACGAGCGGAAAAATGATCCGTGATCCGCATGTTATCCCCAACATGGCCAACGGGTTCGTCCAACCACTGATTGACCCGGTTCAACAATGGCTCTGCTAGCGCCATAATCGCCAAGTTTTCACCAGCCGTTGCCGTTGCAATCGTTTTTGCTGCAACCTGTTGATCGGACAAGGTGATTACCCCAACATGGTCGCCACGATAGCCAGGCTGTGTGATTGGCTTACCATTAACAACTTCTGCTAGTGTGCGGTGCTGGTGCCCCGTCACCAGTGCATCAACCCCTTCAATCGTCAATAAATCAGTTCCCTGATTTTCCTGAGTGAGCGGTTCCAGAGCTTGCCCTGTTTTTAAATCACGATTAAAACCGCCATGATAAGCAACCACGATTTTGTCCACTTGGAAGCGGAGATCAGCAACCAGGTTTGAAACAATTTTGACCGGATCTTGAAAAAGCAAGCCCTTGATGTTTTCAGGTTTTTCCCAATGGGGAATGTACTGGGTGGTGACTCCAATGACTGCCACCTTCAAGCCACCTTTTTCAAAGATTTGGTATGGACGCCCAATAAAAGGATTCTTCGTATCTTTATCCAAGATATTCGCATTTAAGAGCGTCTGATCATCATGCAAAACTTCTTCTAAGTAGGTCCGACCATAGTTAAATTCATGATTACCCAAAATGCGAACTTCGTAACCAACCGTTGCCACTAAATTCCGGTACAGGCTTCCCTCTGCACTCGCCTGTTTTTCAACATAGTCGGTTAGCGGGGAACCTTGGATAAAGTCACCGTTTTCGATGGTAATCACCAGGTCCTCGGTCGCTGCTTGCTTTTCTTGTTCGATAACCGTCGCTGCTCGAGCTAAGCCAAAGCCAGTATTTTGCAATGGCCGACGGAAGTCGTCACCCGTAAAATACCCGTGCACATCGGAAGTCGATAAAATTTTAACCTGCACCATTATTACCCCTTTTGACCAAAGAAAGGGAGATATGACCAGCATATCCCCTTATAAAATGTTATTTTTTTATACCAAGCGCTTCCGGATCTGGCCGGAAATAAAGTCAATGACCGTCACCATGACCACAATGCCAATCAAAATAATACCCACGCGTGGCCATGATCGTGTTGATAAGGCAAAAATCAATGGTGCCCCAACACCACCAGCACCAACAATTCCCAAAATAGAAGCCGATCGAACAGAAATTTCAAAACGGTAGAGCGTATAATTCATAAACTCTGGTAAAACTGCTGGGAAGGTGGCCATTGACAAGCCATCTAAAGAAGATCCACCAGCTGCTGCAATGGCCTCATTTGGGCCACGGTCGATATTTTCAATCGCTTCAGCAAATAGCTTCCCCATCATGCCAACGGAATGGAAACCAAGGGCCAAAACCCCGGCATAGGCCCCAGGACCAACGGCCTTCGTGAACATAATTGCCAACACAAGTTCTGGAAAAACACGAATCACCGTTAACAACAATTTTCCGGAAGCTGATTTGGCTGAGAAAAAATTTTTCTTCGTTTTTGCAGCCCAAAAAGCCAGAGGAACCGCCAAAACAGCCGAAATAAAGGTCCCCAAAAAGGCAATGGCCAAGGTTTCGAGTAAGGCTGTCAGCAGATCCTCCCCGTCGCCTGAATAAACATAGGACCAATCAGGGTGAATGAGTCCATTAACAATTGACCCTAAAACCTGACCGGCAGTACTTTTAATGCCATTAATTGGAACACCTGAAAAGCCCCAAGCAAAAATGGCGATTACCACGGCACCAATCACCCACGGTTGAATCTTTTGCCAGCTACTTCTTTTTTCAATCATTAAGCCAACGCCTCCCGCAACTGATTTGAAATGGTATCAACAATGACCACCACCACTAAAATCGATAAAATCACCACAGCAGTCCGATCATAACGGAACATCTCCAAGGTAGTATTCAAATAAAGTCCAATTCCCCCGGCACCCAAATACCCCAGAACCGTTGAGGCGCGAACATTAATTTCAAGCGTATAGAGGAAGAAACTCAAAAACTGATTAAAGACCTGTGGAACAACTGCAAAGACAATGATTTGAACACTATTGGCACCGGCCGCCTTCATTGCATCCAGTGGTCCTTCATCGATTGTTTCAATTGCTTCGTATAATAGCTTAAAGACCATTCCAAAAGAGAAGACCGCTAAAGCACAGACCCCGGAAAAAGCCCCAATACCAACAACCGCAACAAACAAGGCGGCTAACAGCATTTCTGGCAGTGACCGGGTCAGATTCATCAAAAAACGTACCAGACCACGAACATAGGGATTTTTAACAATATTACCTGCTGCTAATAGTGAGACTGGAATGGCAGCCACACCACCAATCAAGGTTCCAACTAGCGCCATCTGAATCGTTTGCGCAATCGGTGATAAAATAGCCGGCAAGTAAGACCAATCCGGCTTCGACATCTTGACCCACAAATCAAAGAACTGATCCCAGGAAAAATTTTGTCCTGCCCCCGTCATCATCCCCGATAGCAAGGTCAACAGGATAAAAAGGATGAACAAACTAAAACCAACAAGGTGCCATTCCTTTGCAAAACTGCGTTTTGGTAAGTTCTCCATCATCGGTCACCCACTTCTGCATAAATCTTTTGAAAATCAGAAGCCTGAACTTCGGCGATTGGCTTATCATAGACTAATTTTCCAGCCTTTAAACCAACAATCCGAGTGGCATAATCCATGGCTAACTCCATCGAGTGCAAGTTAGCCACAATCGTCAAACCATCCTCTTCGTTTAACCGCTTCAAGTCATCCATCACGACTTTTGTGGTCTTAGGATCCAAACCAGATACTGGTTCATCAGCTAAGAATACAGCCGGTTCCTGCATCAAAGCACGCGCAATGCCCACTCGCTGCTGCTGACCACCAGATAAGTCACGTGCCTTTGTATAATACTTATCGAGCAAGTTAACTCGTTTTAAACTTTTGACGGCTCGATCCTGGTCTTCCCTAGTAAAGAGCCCCAAAGTCGATTGCCAAGTTCGATAGTAACCAACCCGTCCAGAAAGGACATTGCGAGCAACCGTTGACCGCTTGACTAAGTTATAGTTTTGAAAAATCATGGCAATATTGCGCCTTAGAGTCCGCAATTCTTTACCGGATGCCTTAGTAATTTCTTCACCATCAATCAAGATATGGCCATCTGTCACGTCATGTAAGCGATTGATCGCCCGTAATAGCGTTGATTTGCCGGCTCCTGACAGACCAACAATGACCACAAACTCGCCCGCTTCAATATCAAGATTAATATTATCTAGGCCAACAACTCCATTAGGGTACACCTTGGAAACGCCTTCTACTTTAATCGTGCCCTTTTTTGACATGTAAACTTCCTTTTTCTGTCTTGCAACAAGTTCTAATTCGTATATAAAAAGGTCGCCACCATCCAAGATGGCGGCGACCTTTCTTCACAAAATCATTTTACTTAATTTTGTTCATCGTCTGATCATAACTGCGGATGTCATCAAAGTTTGAATCCTTTGAGTCGGTCACACCGGCCCATGAATAAACATCGTTAAAGACTTTCTTTCCTTCGTCCGTCTTTGAAACCGCAATAATCGCAGCCTTAATCTTGTCTGAATCAGAGCTTGAAATATCCTTACGCAAAGTAATGGTATCGTTTGGAATACCCTTTGTGTAGTAAAGAACACGTGTGTTCTTAAAGACGTCTGGCTGATCCTTCTTGACCACATTTCGTGCGTCATCGAAGATAAAGGCAGCGTCAGTGTCCCCGTTCAATACAGACATTACACCTTGATCATGTCCCTTGACTTGAACAAGTGTTGAATCTTTGACAACGTTAACACCCTTCTTATAAAGCTCAACTGTTGGGTAAATGTACCCAGCTGATGAGGTAGCACCCTGGACAGCAATCTTCTTCCCCTTCAAATCATTGATTGACTTGATTGGTGAATCTGCCTTAACCAGAACCATTGACTTGTAACTATTAACTAACTTATCAGTTGTTGCACCAGTGTTGTCATCCTTCATGCCCAAGCGTGTTGATTGCAAGATAACTTTTGCACCATACTGCTTGTGAGCTGTAACATAACCATCAGGTGGCAAGAAGCCCATGTCCACCTTCTTTGAACCCATTGCTTCAATCACGGTGTTGTAATCCGTCGAGATTGAAACGTGAACCGGAATACCCAACTGCTTGCTAAGCAAGGTTTCCAATGGCTTAGCCTTAGCCAAAATGGTATCCGCCTGTGATGAAGGAACAAACTGAATGTTTAATTCCTTCAAAGACATCTTTTTGCTACTGCTTGATGAGTCAGTCGATGAATCCGAATGCTTTGAACCCGTAAAGGCAAAGAATCCTCCAATGACGACCACTAAGACAGCAATTGCTGCAATGATCTTCTTCGTAGCGCTATTCTGCATGATGCGATTCTCACTCCTCTATTCCCATAGGTGCTGATAAACTGTGCAACTGCTTGATTGTGTGTTGACGATTAAGTAACTGAGCAAAAACTCAAATCTGCTTGTCCGCAACACTTAAATTATCACGTAGATTAAATGAATATTCAAGTAAATTTACCTAAAAAACAAGAATATTTTTTGTTTTTTCTTGTTATTTTAATTACAAAGACAACTATTGTCTGAAAAATCCGAATATTCATGAAAATAAAATCATTTTTACGTTTCTTGTAAGCACATGATGCAAAAAAAGCGTTGTGCCGAACACAACGCTCTTGATTCAAATTCAAAAATTAAACAAGACGCTTTCGAATTTGCCCTGAAAGAAAATCAATGACTGTGACCGTAACCACAATTCCAATCAAAATCATCCCTACCCGTGACCAGGATCTAGTCGAGAGAGCAAAAATCAGTGGTGCCCCTACCCCACCAGCACCGACAATCCCCAAAACCGAGGCGGAGCGAACGGCAATTTCAAACCGGTAGAGCGTATAATTCATGAACTCCGGTAAAACCGCTGGGAAAGTGGCCATGGTTAGGCCATTAAGGCTCGAACCACCAGCCGCCGCAATGGCTTCATTTGGCCCACGGTCGATATTCTCAACTGCTTCTGAGAACAACTTTCCCATCATCCCCACCGAATGAAAACCAAGGGCCAAGACCCCGGCAAAAGCACCCGGACCAACGGCTTTAATAAACATAATGGCTAATACCAGTTCAGGGAAGACGCGAACAACTGTCAAGAAAAACTTGCCCGAAGCCGATTTTGATGAGAAGAACTTACGGTTCGTCTTTGCCGCCCAAAAACCAAACGGTACTGCTAAAACCGCCGACATAAAGGTCCCTAAAAAGGCAATAGCTAACGTTTGCAAGAGAGCGGACACCAAATCTTCACCGTCCCCACTATATAGATAGGACCAATCCGGATGCAGCAAGCCATCAATAATTGAACCGAAAACCTGCCCAGCCGTCGACTTGATTCCCGTCAACGGCACACCAGTAAAGCCCCAAATAAAAATGACGGCCACTACCAGAGCCACCAACCATGGTTTTGCTTTTTGCCATAAAGTCTTTTGTTGCACCATCATTTAAGCACCTCCCGAAGTTGGTTGGAAACAAAGTCGACGAGGACCACCACTAACAAAATGGCTATGATGACCACTGCCGTCCGGTCGTAGCGGAACATCTCCAGGGTTGTATTCAAGTACAGACCGATTCCCCCAGCGCCTAAATAACCCAAAACCGTCGAGGCGCGAACATTGATTTCTAACGTGTACAAGAAAAAACTCAAATACTGATTAAACACCTGGGGCACAACTGCAAAGCAAATCATTTGCATGTTATTGGCGCCAGCCGCCCGCAAGGCTTCAATTGGCCCTTCATCAATGGTTTCGATGGCTTCATAGAGCAACTTAAAGACCATCCCAAAAGAGAAGACCGCCAAGGCAAGAACCCCTGAAAAAGCGCCAATACCGACTACGGCCACAAAGAGTGCTGCTAAAAGCATTTCTGGCAATGAACGAATAAGGTTCATCAGCAAACGCACCAAACCACGGATAAACTTATTTTTAACAATATTTTCAGCTGAAAGAAGTGCCACCGGAATCGCCGCTACCCCTCCCAGGAATGTTCCAACCAGAGCCATTTGAATGGTCTGGATTAAGGGCATCATCACCGCCGGTAAGTAGGACCAATCGGGCTTTGACATCTTAATCCACAAATCAAAGAACTGATCCCAGGAAAAACTTTGTCCGACACCGGTTACATTGGCTGAAACCATCAACAAGACTACCATCAGTAAGAAAATGCTAAAACCGATGATGTGCCATTCCTGGTGAAAGGTCCGCTTAGGCAAGCTCGCATTCATCGACTTACCTCCGCTTCGCGGTAAATTTCTGCAAAATCTGTTTCCTTCACGGCCTCAATTGACTGGTCGTAAACTAATTTTCCTCCGCGCAAGCCCACAATCCGTGTGGCATAGGCCAAGGCCAAATCAACCGAATGTAAATTGGCAATGATCGTCAGGCCATCCTCCTCGTTCAAGCGCTTTAAATCATCCATCACCATCTTGGTGGTCTTGGGATCCAAACCAGAAACCGGTTCGTCCGCCAAGAAGACCGCCGGTTCTTGCATCAACGCTCGGGCAATCCCGACTCGTTGTTGCTGACCACCGGATAAATCACGAGCTTTTGTATAGTATTTATCCAACAAATTAACTCTAGTTAAACTTTGCACCGCCCGCTCCTGGTCTCCCTTCGTAAAGATACCCAAGGCCGACTGAAAAGTGCCATAGTAACCCACCCGACCAGAAAGGACATTCCGAGAAACACTTGCCCGCTTGACCAAATTATAATTTTGGAAAATCATAGCCACATTGCGGCGCATGTTGCGCAACGCCTTCCCGGAAGCCTTGGTAATATCTTGACCATCAATTTCGATGCTGCCCTCGGTCACATCGTGCAAACGATTCAATGATCGGAGCAAAGTTGATTTTCCTGCTCCGGATAGACCAACAATTACCACAAACTCGCCAGCGGCAATATCTAAATTAATGTTGTCTAAACCGACAACGCCATTATCGTAAATTTTTGAAACGCCATTAACCTTGATTGTACCCTGATTTGACATCTGCAATCCCTTTTTCTAACTGATTTGAAAAACGTAGTTTTTTATCAAAAAAACCGCCGCCATCCTTGATGGTGGCGATTTCTTGCTCAAAAATAACCTTACTGAATCTTCTTAATCGTTTCTTCGTACTGACGAACGTTATCGAAGCTTGATTCCTTCGCCTCTGTCACGCCTTGCCATGAGTAACCATCGGCTAAAGCCTTCTTACCCTCGTCAGTCTTAGCGATTTCCATCATTGCCTTTTGAATCTTCTTGGCATCTGATGACGTAACTCCCTTACGCAATGAAATCGTATCATTTGGGATTGGATTGGAATAATAAATAACACGGGTATCCTGAAAGACATCCGGCTGATCCTTTTGAACATTTGTCCGAACATCGTCATAGACAAAGGCGGCATCAGTATCGCCATTCAGAACAGACATCACACCTTGGTCATGGCCCTTGACTTGAACAAGTGTTGAGTCCTTGACTACGTTAATACCCTTTTTGTACAACTCAACAACTGGGAAAAGGTAACCTGACGTTGAGATAGCACTTTGCGTCGCAATCTTCTTGCCCTTCAAATCATTAATTGACTTGATTGGTGAATTAGACTTGACGATAATCATTGATTTGTATGTGTTAACGACTTTATCAGTTGTTTCACCTGTGTTGTTATCCTTCATAGCCAACTTAGTTGACTGAAGAATGGCCTTCACGCCATACTGCTTTTCAGCAGTGACATATGAATCAGGAGGTAGGAAGCCCATGTCAACTTTCTTTGACCCCATCGCCTCGACTGCCGTGTTATAACTTGTGGCAACCGAAACGTGGACGGGAATTCCCAATTTTTTACTTAATAGATTTTCCAATGGCTTAGCCTTGGCCAACATTGTTTCAGCATTTGTTGAAGGTACGAACTGAACATTCAGTTCCTTCAACGACATCTTTGAATCACTACTTGTCGACTTTCCTGTCGAATCCGAATGCTTACCCGAGGTAAAAGCGAAGAACCCACCGACAACGACCAACAATACCACAAGGGCTGTTATGATCTTTTTCATGATATATTTCTCTCTCCTATTTGTTCCGCTAACAATTCTACGTGCTGCTGACAATAAATAAACGAGTTAATGCTGTTTTTCTGCTACAACTGAGTAAAAAGTCCCCCTTTTCGCCTGTTAACTTTTACGATTTAGTAAATAAATTAAAAAATTTAAATAACTGGCACGCAACACGGCTATTATTACGTAGATTAACCAAATATTCAACCCTCTCTAAAAATTAGAATTGATCCATTTTATTTCTTTGTTTCACTATTCGATTACAATTTATGATAAATATGAATAAAAAATGGATTTCCCGACAGAATATTGTCGCTGTGATTTTAAAAATACGCAAATAAACGTTATTTTCGAACAAATTTCGCTTAATCATTAACGGAATCAACATTAATTTTTTTCAACTAACCATTCCCATCAACCAAAATTTTCTTTTAACTTAACCTAGTATTGAGTATTTTTCTTGGTTAACAATCCTCAAACCTCATCACATGGAGTTCAATTATCCATCCAGCTGTCACGATAATTAAAATTATGCACTTTCAATTTACTGCAAAGCCAAATAAACATTTGATGGGGTAAGCGAGCATTGCAAAGGCCACGCCAAATGATTCAGTTTTTAAAACACGAATTTGAAGCCCATACTATTTCTATTCAAAATCATTGTGTTGACCTTTAATATAAGATATACCTGCATTTTTATTGCACCTAATCTAATCTACTAAAAAAACTCACAAGCGTCCTTATATCAACGCTTATGAGTGTTTTTTCGAGTTCTGCACAACTTGATAAAATAGCACCATGATTGTCAAATTAATACTAATCTTCTCTCGTCGCTAATGATTAAAAACAAACTAGCGTGACGGCATTAATTAGCTGAATAAAATTCTTAAAAGATATTTCCAGTTATTAATACGGATTAGCTACCACCCACTACCAAAAAGCTGGGAAAACCTTGGCAAACTATGCAGATATCACTCGTGCTTTCTTGAAAAAAATCACTTTAAGAAAAGAAGGATTTATTTCACAGGTTGGTAAGCAGCAATTCGCCTAATTTGATTTGGATCAGCATGGTCAAAAAATTGACTAACATTTGTATCAAGTGTTTGAATTTTTGCCATTTCTTGAGCGGTTAATTCAAAGTCAAGAACATTTAAATTTTCTGCCATTCTTGTTGGACGTACCGATTTGGCTAACGGAATAATATCCTGTTGAACTAACCATCTTAAAACAACTTGTCCAATCGACTTATTGTGGTTATCAGCAATTCCTTTTAAAATGGCATTTTCAAATAAATGATGACGTCCTTCCGCAAACGGTGCCCAAGCCTCAACTTGAATTCCTTCTGCTTGTAAGAAGGATACTAGTTCTTTATTCTGATAAAATGGGTTAACTTCAATCTGATTGACAGCAGGCTTAACATCATTAAATTCAATTAAATTAGTGATTTGAGCAACGTCAAAGTTAGAAACCCCAATATGCCTTACTTTGCCAGCTTTTTGCGCCGCCTCCATTGCACGCCAGGCAGCAAATACATCGTTATAAGGTTGATGGATTAATAGCAAGTCTAAGTAATCGAGATTAAGCCTATTAATTGATTCGTCAATCGCTGTAGCAGCACGATCAACAGCAACATCCGATACCCAGAGCTTAGTGGTGATGAAGAGCTCTTCACGAGTAACGAAGCCATTTTGAATCGCGTATTTAATGCCTGCTCCAACTGCCGTTTCATTGCCGTAACTAGCAGCTGTATCAATTAAACGGTAACCAACCTTAATAGCGTTAATAACAGCTTCGGTTGCGTCCGCTTGATCACGAACTTGGAAAACACCAAATCCTAATCTTGGCATAGCCGTTTGCAAATCAGTTTGTGATACATCCATGATTTTTTCTCCCTTGATATCAATGCTAATTGTGAACAACTTTTACTAAGTTCAGATCAAAACGTCTAGCAACGTGTTCCCAAACATGTTTAATATGATCGATGGTATCTGATGGTTCCGACCCATCAATCACTAAATATAAATCTTTTTTAGCAAATGGATTGCCAATGCCCATTACTTCAGTCATTCGGTCAATTAATATTTTCATGTAAGCAGACATAGACGACCAGTAGACTGGAGTTCCCACAACGATAATTTTTGACTTAGCCACTTTTTCACAAATTAAGTCAAATTGATCATCTGGTCTATCTTCCTGACCTAATGGGTAGACCAGGTAGTCAACTAGGTTGACTGTGTCATAACGATTAATCTTTAATTTTTGTTTGACTAGTCTTTCGGTCAATCCATGTCGATTTTTACTAGCATTGATAAATAAAGTACACATTTCGAAGCTCCTTTACCTTAAGATTATTGCCATTCTAAACCCTAAAGTGCACTTGAATGCAACTACTTTAATTTTTATTTTGATTTGGATGATTCTGCACTTCATAAAGATTTTTCTTTTCATACTGAAGCAATCGATTTGTATAGCGATTAATTTTACGGTGTAAATAGTCACGAGTTTGAATTAACGTATTGATTTCCTCGTTAATTTTTTGTTCTTGAGCTTCCAAAATTGCTTTTCTCTCACTGATTGTAGCATCACCCTCCATCAGTAATTTGGTGTATTGCTTCAACGTCGCAATGGGAATGCCTGCCTTTCGCAACGCCATAATAAAGTAGATCCATTGTTCATTATATTCTGAGAAATCCCGATAACCATTTTTATCGCGGTTAACGGGTGGCATCACCCCCTCTTGTTCCCAGAAGCGAATAGTTGCTTTATTAACATTGTATTTTTTACTAATTTGATTGATATTCATCGGCATACTCCGGTTTTTTTAATAATACCTATTTTAATCTTTAAAGCCGACTCGAATGCAAATTTTTTATTAAATTAATACTTGCCTTAAAGTGAACTTGATAGTTTAACATTTACAGCATACTTAAATTGTTGGAGGTAAGGATGTGGCAACTAAAAAACGTTTTGGAATGATTTTACCAATCATTTTAGTCAGCTATTTTTTAATTCTATTAGATAATTCAGTTGTTTTTACCAGTACTGTAAAAATTGCTGAAAGTTTAAATATGTCGAAGGCAGGGGTTAGTTGGATTACTAACATTTACGCCTTAATGTTTGGTAGTTTATTGTTATTAGGTGGCAGATTGGGTGATCTGTATGGCCGCAAAAAAATTCTCATTGTTGGGATTACCATTTTTACTCTCAGTTCTTTGTTCGTCGGATTATCAACTTCAAGCACAATGATTATCGTAATGCGGGCCTTCCAAGGTTCAGGTTCTGCTATTTTAGCACCAACTACTTTAGCCTTGTTACTAGATAACTATGAGGGTAAAATTCGTGAAAAAGCAATTTCATACTATGGAGTAACTGCCGGAATTGGTGCTAGTATCGGAATTATTATTGGTGGGGTAATTACCACTTACGTTTCTTGGCGCTGGGGCTTTTTAATTAACGTTCCAATTGGCGTTATCTTGATTTGCTTATCGGTTATTTTTATTCCAAAAACAGATTCTTCAGATGCTCAATTAGATTACTTAGGTTCATTTCTGTCAGTAATCGGACTCTTTTTACTGGTTTATAGTATTAATGGATCCGAGTACAAGTTACTAGCATTTATTACTGCTATCATTATCATGATCGCCTTTGTCCTAATTGAAAATCAGAAGGCTGTTCCTTTAATGCCTTTTAAACTTTTCCAAGATAAGGAACGGGTTTTTGCATATATTACTCGATTCTTGTTTGCTGGAATGGTTCTATCATACTTTTTTTTAGTGCCGCAAACACTTCAAGAAATCTATGGCTATACCCCATTGATGTCAGCGTTAGCATTTATGCCAGAAACAATTCCGCAATTTATTTTTGGACTGGTTCAATCTAAATTATCCGAAAAGATTAAGAATAATACGCTTCTTTTGACAGGAATTACTATTACGGTTATTGGTGTTTCGATCCAGTTATTCATTGGTTTAAATCACGGTTACCTTCTAGGAGTGGCGCTGCCAATGATAATATTTGGTATCGGTCAAGGACTGGCCTTTGGCCCCTTAACCTCTGCTGGGGTGGCGCATGCGGATGATGAAATTGCTGGGGCCGCTTCAAGTGCTATAAATGTATTTCACCAACTAGGAGCATCCATCATTTTATCGATGGTCATCGCTCTTTCAACTAGCTTAAAGACCCCTATGGCACAATATCATCATGAATTCATCATTTTAAGCATGGTTGGCATCTTAACTATCTTTACAGCTGTGATGATTAAAACAGCTGATTAATATCTATTGAAAAGTTAGTAGAATTAATAATATTTGTTTTTACTAGGCAGAAAGGTTTCTTGATTAGACTAACCTTTCTGCCTATGTTTTTTTCAACATCCAAATTATTATCATAATCAATTTTGCACTTTTCGTTCTTTTGTGAGAACTAAATTGATTTTGCACCCCTATTTACTTCGATATTTATCTTTTGTATTTCATCAATCGGAGCTACTCTCTGTTGTCGTCATACACGCTTAAAGACTTGCGGTGTTCCTCGCCGAGTTTGCGGGTACGAAGAGAGTTCTTTAGATGAATCAATGCCACTAAATGGCCAACATAATGAGTTTGCTTCTAAGCATGCCTGTTATACGTGTCAACTTACAAGTGCGGTTGTTAATAATCTGCGCACATGCCAAAAAGGTTGTTTGTTGCCCAATAGTCGACAACAAATAATATCCGCTACCCTTTGCCAATTCTTGCATATTTTAGACCAAATAAAAACGGCTATAAAAGCCGTCACATTGCTGCGGTGCAATATTTTTTATTCTCTAATTTATCCGCTACTTTTTCCACTACCTTTATTGATTGTCAGTGACGTTCAGTGACGGTCAAAAAAAACAAAATAGCTTAAGACTGGGATTTTTGACGTCTCTTGACGTCTCCTGATGTTACCAATGGACTCGAGGGGAGTCGAACCCCTGTCCAAACCGCACGCCACACTAGCGTCTACATTCATAGGGCAATGGTTGTTACCACAGCCAAAGCAGTCATTGTCCAGAACTTGACTCTGACTGGGAACCTAATTGATTTAAACTTAATCGTGCAGGCATCACCATTAAGCCGATCTGACCATTTATTAAACCAAGACCACCATGTCAGCCTAACAATCTTGGCTACGAATCACTGGTTTTTAGGCAGCGACAGCGTAAGAGTTATTGTTTTTTGCAGTTAAATGTCTGCCCGCTTTACGCCCGGATGGCGGAATGCAGCTAATGCTCGTAACAGCCTGTCGAATTCCAAGACGAGCCCAAAACAAAAAGCCGAGGAAAACTCCTCAGCTTCCATTATAACAAAAACTTCATTGCGTATCAGTCAATTCCGTTTTTCTTATTGCGCTTCATCAATAAAATCAGTCCAAAGGTAGCTGAAATCAAGCCAATTTCGAGTGCTTTTTGGCTTGTTGACTTGGCTTGATGATGACCAGTTTGTGGTAATACGCTAGTCGTTTGTGCTGTGGCATTTGCAGGACCGCCAACTGCGTAACCCTGGTTGGATGTTCCACCAATCAAGTTTCGTCTCAAATCTTGATTCACTAACTGACTGGCACTATTTGTCGTCATTCCAGTGCTTGAATCCTGGTTAGCATTTGAAGCAGGGGCAACATTAGCAGCCACTGTAATCGTGACTGTCTTGGTAAAGACATTTCCACTGCCATCCGTATAGGTATAAGTGACTGGATATGATCCCGGTGTCTGCGTATCAACATGGCCGCTAACCTTGACCTTACTCAAGTCCACTGGTTGACCATTTTCATCAGTGGCACCTGTGAAGTTATCTCCTGGCGTCCACTTGGTATTTGGTCCAGCAACCACTGTACTATTCTTGGCTGTTATCTCACCTTGGCTAGCAATGACCGTCACGTTCGCTGTACTCGAGACAATGTTACCGGCTGAATCTTGATAACTATAAGTTACCGAATAGGTGTTTGGTTTTCCAGTATTAACGCCACCATGAACGCCGATATAGTTGCCATAGCTAATCGATTGTCCATTTTCATCTTGAGCAGCGACGAAGTTATCCTCCGGACTCCACTTGGTCTTTGGTCCAGCAACCAATGTGCTGTCCTGTGACTGAATTTTAGCTTGGCTGGCAACAACTGTTACAGTTGCCGGTTGGGTAACAACATTTCCTTGCCCGTCCGTATAGGAATACGTAATCGTATAGGTACCGACCGTCGACGGTTGAACCTGACCAGCCACTGAAACCTGGCTAGCACTGATTGGCTGGCCGTTTTCATCCGTCGCCTTGGTCAAATTGTCCTGCGTTGACCAGTGGCTCTGTGGCCCAGCAATAATCGTTTCATCTTTGGTGACAATTGTTGCTTGACTAGGAACAACATCAACCTCCGTGGTCTTGGTATAAGTATTACCACGACCATCAGTATAAGAGTAGGTCAGTGGGTACGTCCCCACCTGATTAGGGTTTACCGTTCCAGTCACGGTTATCTGATTAATATTAATTGGATGACCATATTCATCGGTAGCGCTTTGCAAATTTTCTTGCTTGTACCACTGGGTTTGAGGACCCGCCACTAACTTAACCGTTTGAGTCGTTAAGCTTCCTTGACTAGCCACCACCGTAATTGTTGCTGCTTTTGAAACAGTATTTCCCTGACCATCGGTGTAAGAGTAGGTCACCGTGTATGTTCCCGGCACTTGAGTATTTACATTTCCAGAAACCGTTGCCTTGCTAGTATCAATACTATTGCCGTACTCATCATGTAAATCAGCAATATTATCCTTAGAAGACCATTGTGTGTTTGGACCGGCAATTAGCGTGCTATTTTCTGGAACAACATTAGCCTTGCTGCTAACTACTGTCACTGTTGCTGTTGCAGTTGCAGTATTTCCTGAGTGGTCAGTATAAGTATAAGTAACTGGGTACTTGCCAGCTTGATTCGTATCCACATTGCCAGAAACGGCTAGCTGACTCAAATCAATGGTATTACCACTTTCATCTGTTGCTGAAACAAAATTATCCTTGGAATGCCATTGCGTATTTGGTCCAGCAACCAAAGTACTATCCTTGGCGACTACACCATTTTTACTAGAAACAACCGTTACATTAATTGTTTTCGCATAGGAATTTCCCTGACTATCCGTGTAAGTATAAGTGATTGGATAAACTCCTGGCGTCTGAGTGTCGACATTGCCTGTCGTTTGAACTTGGGAAAAATCAATCTGCTGGCCATTGTCGCCCGTGGCTGTCAAGAAGTTATCTTTTGCCGACCATTGTACGTTCGGACCAGCAACAATCGTACTATCCTGCGCATTAACACTACCCTGACTGGCGACAACAGTCACAGTAGCTGGGGTACTGTGATAGTATCCTTGCTGGTCAACATAGCTATAGGTGACTTGGTAGTTACCTGGTTGTTGTGGATTAACACTGCCCGAAACCTGTACTTGGTTAATTGCTAGTGGATTACCATTAGCATCTGTCGCCGTTTGTAAATTATCACTTGGCTTCCAAGTTGTCTTTGGCCCTGCAATCAAGGTACTGTTTTGTCCCTGAAGCTGTGTTTGATTATCCTTAACGGTCACGTTCGCGACAACCTTGAAGGACTTTCCTTGGCCATCCGTATAACTATAAGTGACAGGATAGGTACCAGCTTTACTGGTATCTACATTACCAGAAACATTGATTTTACTGATATCAACTGGATGACCATATTCATCAGTGGCAGCCGTTAAATTGTCCGCCGGTTTCCAGCTATCATTAACAAAAATTGTGCTATCCTTTACAGCCAAAGCGCTTTGACTATTAATGACAGTGACATTTACTTGCTGTGTATGCTGGTTACCGCTTGCATCCGTATAGCTATAAGTAACAGGATATGTCCCTGGGGTGCTGGTATCAACATTACCGGAAACCTGAACCTGACTTAAATCAAGAACATTGCCATTTTCATCGGTAGCACTGACAACATTATCACTCGTATTCCACTTTGAGTTGACGACTAACGTACTATCTTTAGCTTGCAAGCTACTCTTACTTGGGACCACAGTGACGGTAACCGTCTTGGTAATCGTTTTGCCAGCAGTATCGGTATAAGTATAAGTAATTGGATAAGATCCCGGGGTTTGTGTGGGCACAGAACCACTGACTTGGACCTTACTTAAATCAACGCCCGAGCCATTTTGGTCCACGGCACTTAGAAAGTTTTGACTAGGAGACCATTGAGCGCTAGGACCGGCAACAATCGTACTGTCTTGGACATTCAACGTCGTTTGTCCACTATTCTTATCATAAACAACATTGTAAACCAGCTGACCCGAATCATTGTTAGCCATTAATGGCGCAAAATAAGTCGATTGATTGCTTTCAACCGTATAGCCAGCAATCGTTGGCGCCGTGACTGCAGCAAAGTTATTACTATTTAATCCGCTGGCCAGCTGCCAATCAGTGTAAGTCGGTTGGTTATTGACCAGAGTTCCCTGCCGCTGATAAATGGCCGACTGAACGGTTGACGCGGCAATCTTATTACCATTTTGGTCAACATAGTTAATGGTCCGCGAAACCGTGTTATTTTGGGCGGGCACAAAAGTGAACGAATCAACTGAAACGGTTTGCAAGTTGCTAAACGCCCCAGTTGATGCCCCAATTGATAAAGCTAATGAATCTTTAAAATCAGTGACAGGAATCGAAAAGGTATGACCCAAGTATTCCAAACCCATATGGCCATTCCCATCATAGGTTACCGTAAAGGGCACCGACTGATTGGCTACATTATATTTGCTTGGATCTAAGTCCAAAAAGCCACCATCGTAACGGAAATTACCATCCTGCCCCGCTTGGTCCACATCACTATGGAAGCCAGAAACATAAGAATCAATATTGTTATCCCTGTGATCACCGGTATCAATTGGCCAAGTATCAAACACATAACCAGACGACGATGGCAGACCTAATACGCTAATTCCACCAGCTATCGCACCAATTTCTCCAACAACTCCATGGTGGAAAGCAATACCGATACCATCGGCTCCCTGACCATCCTGTAATTTGCTACCGAGGTTAATCGTTCCATGCAATTCAAACGCATCATTAGCATTAATTCGCGTTTTCAAGGTAATATTACCCTTTTTCGAATCTTGATCTGGCGTCAATGTTGTCGTATTGGTGCTAGGATCATAGACAGCAACTCCACCTAGTTGGAACCACTGTAAAAAATTATCCTTAGTAACCGTAACCGATAAATTATTATCAATTACTGGTTGCGTAGACTGCTGAGACAAGGCGCTTCTTAACATGACGGAATTATCCGTCGCAGCATCAGTCGCTGTACGCAAATCGAGTGTTTGTTCCTGGTCTTGGGCCTGGCTACTCTGACTAGCGCTATTTGAAGCAGCGGTACTGCCTTCCTGTTGAGTTTGTGACTGAGTGGTACTTTCACTAGTAGCGCTACTAGTGCCCTGCCCCTGACCACTGCCCGTTGCCGAAGTGTCATTATTGTTTGTATTTTCTTGTGTACTGGCACTTTGTGAAACAGTATTTTGACTCGTTGTGCTCTGTGGATTCAATCCCTGAGCAACCGCACTTTGGCTGTCTGCACTAGCAGTACTCTCCACCTGTGAACTGGCAGTCTTACTCTGTTGAGCAGTTGAGTCACTTGTATTCTCTGTATCGACAGATTTCGTTGCTGTTTGCGAACTAGAAACATCATCGGCTTGAGCCTGCTGGTGAACACCTGCGATGGCAAACATGCTAGCACCTGCTAAAGCTGTTACCCATAATTTTTTAGCCTTATATAATTTGTATGTTTGTTTGTTGTTCATAGTCCATTCTCCTCTATGAAAAAATAATAACATTTCTATCTATTGATTTCAATTATATTTCTTTTTGATTACTTTAATAAAAATAATTTTATTCAATTTCCAGTGAAAAATAAACTTTGTTTCTGACCGCCATCACCTTTAATCAACAAATCTACCAGACATTAATAAAAAAAGCCCAATACTATAAAGTATCAGGCTGATAATTATAAAAACGTTGGACTCTGTCCTCAAATTGGACGTCGACTTCCTTGGCGAGATCATTTTTTCATGATCCACATCCACATTTTATTTTTGCTTTAAAAGGACCGAAAACGCTGCCGTCGTTGTTGAATCAGCTCATCATCAGACAGTGTCTGTAATTCTTGAATTTCACTCGACAGCTTTTCCTTCATGCCATTAAAAATTTTACTATGATTATGTCCTTCGGGAATAACCAGGTTAATCACGTTTTTCTTCAGCAAATCAGCGGCAGTTAAGCCCATAATGTTAGCAGCTTCGTTGGCTCGCTTGGCGTCCTTCCACAAAATTGAAGCAAAGCCTTCAGGTGACAAAATTGAGTATGTTGCATTTTCAAACATCCACACCTGATCAGCTGTGGCCAATGCCAAGGCACCACCTGAACCACCTTCACCATAAATAATGGAAATGATCGGAACTGGCAACTTCATTGACTTCAGAATTGACTGAGCAATGGCTTCGCCTTGGCCCAAGGCTTCAGCATCCTTACCGGGAAAGGCACCAGGTGTATTCACAAAGGTCACAATTGGCCGGTGAAACTTTGCTGCTTGTTCCATCAAGCGTTGGGCTTTTCGGTAACCCCAGGGCTGTGGTGATCCATTGCGTTTAGACAACTTATCATTAATGTCCGTACCCTTATCGATCGCAATCACAGTGACAGGTTGACCGTTTAATCGTGCCAAACCACCGATAACTGATTTGTCATCGCCATAAAAACGGTCGCCATGTAATTCAATGAAATCATCAAAGATACCGTTAATCAATTCGCGCGCCATAAAGCGGTCCTCGCGAGACTTTTTCACCACTTCAGCTGGGTCGATTTCTTTTTTAAACAATGTCTTAATAAATTCGAACATTATTCAGCCTCCTGTTGGTGTAATGACACAATATTAGCAATCATGTCAGCCATCTCTTGGCGAGGAACAATCTTATCAACAAAACCGTTCTCCAAAAGGGTTTCCACTCGCTGGAAATCCTTTGGTAACTTTTCATGAATCGTTGATTCGATAACGCGAGCGCCAGCGAAACCAACCAATGCGTGTGGTTCAGCCAACGTAACGTCACCCTGCATTGCAAAGGAAGCAGTCACCCCACCGGTTGTTGGGTCTGTCAGCACAACTAAATACAACAAGCCCGCTTCTTGGTGTGCGGCAACTGCAGCTGATACCTTGGCCATCTGCATCAAGGAATTGATTCCTTCTTGCATTCGCGCTCCACCAGAGGCGGTAAACATCACAACTGGCAAACGATTCTCTGTGGCGTATTCGAAGAGGCGCGTAATCTTTTCACCAGTCATTGAGCCCAGTGACGCCATCATAAAGTAAGCATCCATGATACCCAAGGCAACCTTTTCGCCTTCAATAGTGGCTGTACCAGTCAAAACAGACTCGTTCATCTCAGTCTGCTTCTTAGCCCGCGCTAATTTTTCCTCATAGCCAGGAAAATCAGAATGATCAATCGTCAAATCAGCGTTGATTTCGACAAAGTCTTCCGTCAATAAAGCAACCCGTTCGTGTGCCTGCAAACGGAAGCCATAGTCGCACTTTGGACAAACACGGTATGGTCCCAACTCCTTGTTATAAATCTGTTCGCCACAGTATGGGCAAGCCAGAAAGAGACCATCAGGAATCCGATCCTTAATGGCATCCGTCACCTTAATCTTATTTTGTTCAGGTTTTTTTGAATTAAATAAATCCATAATCTTTTGGGCTCTGCCCTCTCCCCTCATCACTGTTTGGGTCTAAAGTTTCTTAAGCAAGTGAAAGCCGCTCAAAGGCGGCTTTCATCAAGAAATTTTATTTACCAGCCTGTTCAGCCTGTTTTTCTTCCCACTTTGGCATAAATGTATCTTCAAGGTACTTCGTTCCAAAGTTATCTGTCAAAACGTTTTCATCCAACAACAATGCCTTTTGGAAAGACTGTGATGTTGAAACGCCCACTAAGGAAGTTTCATCAACCATTCGTTCTAATTTAGCTAATGCTTCCCCTCGAGTTTCATCATGAGCAATCAGTTTTGCAATCATCGAATCATAGAAAGGCTGGATTGTATCACCATTATAAAGGGCTGAATCGATTCGAACCCCTGGTCCACCGGTTGGTAAGAAGACAAAGTCAACCTTCCCAGCACTAGGGGCAAAATTAGCTTCTGGCTTTTCAGCCGTCAAACGCATTTCAACGGCATGGCCGCTAATTTGAATGTCAGCTTGCTTTAACTTCAATTCGTCACCAGCAGCAACTTCGACCTGCAAGCGAACCAGATCCAAGCCCGTCACCATTTCAGTTACTGGATGCTCAACCTGAATGCGAGTATTCATTTCCATGAAGTAGAACTTACCTTCTTGGTCTTGCAAGAATTCAATCGTTCCAGTATTTTCATAGTCAATCGCGTTCACGGCCTTTGTAACAATATCCATCAACTCTTCACGCATTGTTGGTGTTACAGAAGCGGCTGGTGATTCTTCCATCACCTTTTGGTTACGACGTTGCAAAGAACAGTTTCGTTCTGGCAAGCAAATCACGTTGCCAAATTGGTCGCGAATCACTTGCATTTCGATATGGCGGACATCCGTCATCACCTTTTCGATGTACATATGGTCATCGCCATAGGACAACTGAGCTTCACTTTGGGCATTAACAAAGTTTTCTGCCAGTTCACCTTCTGAGTAAACAAAGCGCATTCCTTTACCACCACCACCAGCAGCAGCCTTCAGCAACAATGGGAATCCCGTCTTTTTCGAAACCGCAATGGCTTCATCGACATTATGGATATAGCCATCTGATCCAGGAATTACCGGAACACCTGCCTTGGTCATTTCTGCGCGGGCATGTTCTTTATTTCCCATCAAATCGATTGTTTCAGGGCGAGGACCAATCCACTTAATGTTGACATCACCGACCATTTCGGCAAATAGGGCGTTTTCTGATAAAAACCCATAACCTGGGTGGATTGCTTCAGCACCCGTTAACAAGGCGGCCGTCACAACATTTTTCATGTTTAGGTAAGAATCAGCAGGCTTTGGGCCACCAACACAGATGGCCTCGTCTGCTACTTGAACGTGCAAAGAACCCTTATCAGCCGTTGAATAAATCGCAACCGTTTGGATGCCCATTTCCTTCAACGTCCGGATAATCCGCACGGCGATTTCGCCACGATTGGCTACCAATACTTTTTTAAACATCTTATTCTCCAACAATAAAGGTCAATTCAGCAGTTGTTGCCTTCTTACCGTTCACCCAGGCAATTCCTTTTCCTGAACCAACCGGGCCACGCAAACGATCCAAAATGACTTCTAAGCGCAATTGGTCACCAGGACGAACCATTTGACGGTAACGAGCCTTCTTAATCCCACCAAAATAAGCTGTCTTACCCTTGAACTCAGGCATTGAAAGCAAGGCAACAGCACCAGCTTGGGCCAATGCTTCAACTGTCAAAGCCCCTGGGAAAGTTGGGTTACCAGGGAAGTGTCCTTGGAAAATTTCTTCGTTAATTGAAATATTCTTGATGGCCACGCAACGCTCACCAGGTACTAATTCCTCAACCGTATCCAACATCAACATTGGGTAACGATGTGGAAGAATTTCTTGAATTTCCTTTGTGTTCAATTGAGTCATAGCTCTTCTCCTTTTAGCTGTCTATGTATATCCAAGCAACGCTTGGACAAGACGATCGGCCGAAATTGCCGTCTAATCTCTTAATCAGTTGTGACACGATAAAGTGGCTTATCAAAGTCAACCACTTCTTCGTTATCAACCAAAACTTCAGCAATAGTACCAGAAACATCTGACTTGATTTCAGTCATCAACTTCATGGCTTCAATAATGGCAACTGTTTCGCCCTTTTCGACGTGGTCGCCAACACTCTTAAAGTTTGGTTCACCTGGCTTTGGTTGGAGATAAACCGTTCCGACCATTGGTGCCTTGATTTCTTTTCCAGCAGCTGCGGGTGCAGCTACTTCAGGTGCAGTAACTGGAGCTGTTGGTGTCTGGTTCACATCAGACTGTGCTGCTGGTGCACTCGGTGCTACTGGAGCTGGAACGTTGCCGCCTTGAACCTGCTCGTTCTTAGACAAGTGCAATGAAAATTCACCATCTTGGATATAAACATCGCGCAGAGTAGACTTTTCCAAGTCCGCCATCAATTCACGAATTTCTTTGACATTTAAATTCATTATTGAACTTCCCTCTTACCACTTCTTAAAGACAACAGCTGCGTTATGGCCACCAAAACCGTAGTTAGCAGACAAAACATATTCAGGAGCCGTATTCTTGTTCGATTCGTTCACCAAGTTAACCAACTTTGTGTGCTCATCTGGCTCATCAAATCCAACGTTAACTGGCAATTGACCGCGGTCGATGGCACCAACAGAGGCAACAGCTTCAATAGCACCAGCGGCACCCAAAAGGTGACCGGTCATTCCCTTGGTTGATGAAACCAAGACAGAATTTGGACCAAAAACAGAAGCAACAGCCTCGGCTTCACCTGAGTCGTTCGCACCGGTAGCAGTACCGTGGGCATTCAAATAAGTGATGTCTTCTGGCTTGATATCGGCGTCCTTCAAGGCTGCCTTCATTGCCCGAGCGGCTCCTTCACCATCAGGGGCAGGAGAAGTCATGTGATAAGCATCTGATGATGCACCGTAACCAACCACTTCGGCCAAAATGTTAGCCCCACGAGCCTCAGCATGTTCCAATGATTCCATTACAAGAATTCCTGAACCTTCACCCAAGACAAAACCATGACGGTTCTTGTCAAATGGCTTTGAAGCTTGTGTTGGATCTTCTTCCTTTGACAAAGCAGTCAAGGCAGCGAAACCAGCAATTCCAATTTCGTTAACAGTTGCTTCTGAGCCACCAGTCAACATCACGTCTTCACGACCAGATTGGATGCGCCAGAAGGCTTCACCAATCGCGTTCGTAGCTGAAGCACAAGCAGTTACGACTGTGAAGTTCACACCACGAGCACCAAAGCGCAATGAAACGTTTCCCGAAACCATGTTGGGAATTGATTCAGGGACAAACAATGGTGAAACACGTTGTGGTCCCTTTTCGTGCATCTTAATCACTTGTTCTTGGATAGTCGTCAAACCACCAATTCCGTTTCCCAAGATAACCCCAAAACGTTCGGAATTAGCAACCTTTGACTTTGCTTCTGAACCTTCATCAGGTAACAAGCCAGCTTGGTCCAATGCCTGGTAGGAAGCATCAATCGCATATTGTGAGAACAAATCCAACTTACGTGCATCACGTTTTCCTACGCGCAAAGCTGGATCAAAGCCGTCAACTTGTCCAGCAACTGAAATGCCAGTTTCAGTTGCATCAAACTTCGTGATTGGTTTAATTCCTAATTTTTCATCAAATAGGCCATCCAAGAAGGTCTTTGTATCATTTCCTAATGGGGTAACGGCCCCAATTCCAGTAATTACGACTCGTGTCATTGCCGCTTCCTTTCTAATCTAAGTAACTAAAATGAACGATGATTATTAAATATACAGGCCACCGTCAACGGTAATTGTTTGTCCTGTCATGTAGTCGTTGCCGGCTAAGAATAGCGCAACATCAGCCACATCATCAATTGAACCAAACCGCGACAAAGGAATCTCATTCAAGATGGCTTCACGTGCCTTGTCTGACAAGGCATCCGTCATATCTGAAACGATCATCCCAGGGGCAATGGCGTTTACGCGGATATTGCGCTTCGCCCCTTCCTTAGCCAGAGACTTTGTCAAGCCAATAATTCCAGCCTTTGAGGCGGCATAATTGGCCTGACCAACATTCCCCATCTGACCAACAACAGAAGCCATGTTCAAAATCACACCATGCTTTTGTCGAATCATCTTCTTGAAAACTGGCTGCGTGACGTTGAACGTTCCATTCAAGTTTGTATTCACAACTTGGGCAAAATCAGCTGGGCTCATGCCCATTACTAACTGATCCTTGGTAATCCCGGCGTTGTTTACCAAGATATCAATGCCTTCAAAACCTTCCTGCTTGTACAAGTCTTTGAAAGTTTCTTCAACTGTTTTGGCATCAGCAACGTCGAATTGCAAAGTCATCGGTTTTTGCTTGAAAGAGTTAATCACCTCTTCTTTAATAGCAGAACGGCCATGCAAGATAACACGAGCACCCGCATTGTCAAAGGCGTGGGCAACGGCTAAGCCGATTCCTCGTGATGACCCAGTTACCAACACGGTTTGATTAGTAAAGTCCATGGATTTTATCCTTTCTCTGCGTTAATAGCATCAACGACTTTTTGGTAGGAAGCAAAGTCCGTCACCGTATATTTGGTAACGTCCTTTGGCGCGATTTTCTTTGCAAATTTTACGAGAGTAGCAGCAGGACCAATTTCAACCAAGGTATCAACCCCAGCGTCTACCATTTCCTGCAAGCACTGTGCAAAGTAGGTTGGTGAAATAATCTGCTTGGTCAAGGTATCCTTGACTGTCTCAGGCGTAAAGGCTTGCTTCGTCGTGTTGGAATACACAGGATAAGTCCCGGCACCAAATTTTTCTTCTGAAAAGCGCGTCGCCATCTTTTCAGAAGCTTCGTTCAGCAATGGCGTGTGGAAAGCACCAACAACTGGTAATTCGACTTGCTTTTTCACACCGGCTTCTGTCAATGCCTCAACGGCCTGGTCAACATCGGCTTTAACACCGCCGATAACCAATTGTGAAAAGGTATTAAAATTAGCTGGGTAAACTTTTAGGCCTTTTTTTTGCAAGCCTTCAACAACTGCAACAATCATGTCTTGGTTATCATCCAAAACCGCAACCATCTTGCCAGGGTTCTTGTCGCCGACCTCTTGCATGTATTGACCACGGTCTCTAACCAGGGCAATTGCTTGCTCAAAGGTCAAAATGCCATTGGCCACCAAGGCAGGATATTCACCTAACGAAAGACCCAAACCAGCAACTACATCCGTCAATCCGGCATCCTTTAAAGAAGCGGCTAAAGCCGCATCCATGGCAACGATAGCTGGTTGGGCGTACTGCGTTTGCCGAATCTTTTCCTCATCTTGGTCTAACTCATTTAAGTCATACCCCAAGATGGCAGAAGCCTTATCGATATAAGCCTTGTAACCAGGCAAGTTTTCATAGAGGTCTGTCCCCATGCCCGCTTGCTGTGATCCCTGACCGTTGAATAGCAGTCCTACTTTCATTTGCAACCTCGCTTATTTTGCCTTGTTTTCAATGCCCATGATGTCCGTTGCTTGTGCCCAAATTTCAGCCAAAATTTCAGCAACAGGCTTTTCATCATTAACCATTCCTGAAATTTGACCGGCCATGAAGGCACCACCGTTCTTATCACCATCGACAACCGCGGCACGCAAGGTTCCTGATTCTAGCTTTTCAACCGTTTCATAATCAGGTTCTGGCTTCCCAATTTCTTCCACTTCACGCTTCACGTATTCCTTGGCCATCTTGTTCTTCAAGACACGGACTCGTGAACCAACAATGTTACCAGTGATAATTGTGTCAATATCACGGGCCTTCAAGACCTTCGCCTTATAGTTTGGATGAACTTCAGATTCAGTAGCTGTCAAGAAACGAGTTCCCATTTGAACGCCTGAAGCCCCCAAGGCAAAGGCAGCGGCAACACCGCGGCCATCACCAATTCCACCAGCGGCGATAACGGGGATATCAACAGCATCAACAACTTGTGGCACCAAAGCCATCGTTGTCATTTGGCCGATGTGACCACCCGATTCCATTCCTTCAGCAACCACGGCATCAACACCCTTACGTTGCATCATCTTGGCCATTGAAACGGATGGTACAACAGGGATAACCGTTACGCCCGCGGCATGCAGTTCTTCTAAAAATGGCGATGGATCACCGGCACCGGTTGCAACAACCTTAACACCTTCTTCCAAAATCACATCAAAGACCTCACGAATGTGACGAGACATCAACATCACGTTGACTCCAAAAGGCTTGTCCGTCAATTCCTTGGCGCGACGAACTTCACGGCGAACCTCATCACCATGCCAGTAACCAGTTCCGATGAAACCAAGCCCACCAGCTTCAGATACAGCGGCAGCTAAAGCACCTGTTCCAGCCCAAGTCATCCCACCTTCAACGATCGGGTACTTCATCCCTAATTTATCAAAAATGGGGTTGTCAATTTTAAATGTCATAATCTCTGCCTCTTTATTTTATCTATTGTATGTATGCGGTTAAAAACCGCTTGATGCTTACTTCTTGTCAAGTTGGTCCTTGATCTTGTTAACCAAGTCTTGAACAGTCTTAACTTCTTCAGTTTCTTCCAACTTGATGTCAAAGTCGTCTTCGACACGGTTCAAAACTTCGAACAAGTCCAATGAATCAGCATCGATGTCATCAGTCATGTTAGTCGTCAATGAAACTTCTGAATCTTCCAAATCGAATTGGTCGATCAAAATTTCCTTAACCTTGTCAAAAATCTCTTCGTTAGTCATGAGCACGCTCTCCTATATAGATGTTCGTATTGCAATACGTTGGATTTTTACGGTGCAGCCTACTACACCGCAACCCTGATTTTTATTTGTTAATTAAAGTTGCCAAATTTGGACGCCAATCGCCAGACCACCGCCAAAGCCGACAAAAGCAACCTTCATCCCTGGCTTTAGCTGGCCACTGCGACGCAATTCATCGAGCAAGATAGCCGTTGAACCGGCGGATGTGTTGCCATATTCTTCCATGTTCGTTGGGAACTTGTCCATTGGTTGGCCAAAATTCTTCGCCATGGATTCGACAATCCGCTTGTTTGCTTGATGGGCCAAGTAAAAGTCGACATCATCGGCTTCAATTCCGGCCTTCTCCAAAGCTTTTTGCATCACCTTGGGTACTTCCCGTGTGGCAAATCCATAAACACTTCGACCATCCTGGTGGAAGTAAGGATCAAGCGGTGAAATTTCACCAGCAAAGGCATTCTTGTTGGCAAAGCGACCAGTCAAGATGGCCTGGCCACGGTCACCAAATGATTGCAATTCTTCTGCAATCAAACCAACAGGTTCGTCGGTTTTCTCAAGCAAAACGCCACCAGCACCATCGCCAAATAAGACAGAAACCGTCCGGTCCTTCCAGTCAACCAGCTTTGACAGCACTTCCGCTCCAATAAACATCCCCTTCTGGTAGCGACCAGAAGACAGAAAAGAAGAGGCAACAGACATTCCGTAAACAAAGCCTGAACATGCCGCATTTAAATCAAAAGCAAAAGCATTTGGAGCTTCAATATTTCCTTGAACAATCGCAGCAGTATGAGGAGAAAGGGCATCGGGTGACATTGTCCCCACGATAATGAAGTCCAAATCAGCAGCATCCCAGCCTGATTGTTTTAATAACTTTTTGGCAACACTAGTTGCCAAGTCTGATGTATTTTCAGTTGTCACAACATGGCGTTGGTGAATACCAGTTCGTGGGTAAATCCATTCATCACTGGTATCCATCAATTCCGTTAATTCATCATTTGTCACCACTCGTTCTGGCACTTGCATCGCCGTGGTAACAATCTTAATGTTTTCCATATTTTTTCACAATCCCGTTCGCCTAACTATCAATTAAGGCCTTCAAATAAGCTTGTAAGTTATGTACCGCGCGTTCCATCGCCAGGGCCTCTTCATTAGACATATCATCCAACAAAGCCTTAGTGACTTTAAAATGAAACGCTTGGTGCGCCCGGTATAAGATACGCCCTTGATGGGTCAAACCTAATTTTACCACTCGCTTATCTTCCTTTGATCGACGACGTTCAACATATCCTTTATCAACTAAACGATCGATGGCCGTAGTCATCGCACTTGGACTAAGGTGAACAGCCTTGGCCACCTGCGAGGCAGTTTTTTCCTCATACATGGAGATAGCATAAATCGTGTGCACTTCTTTGACCGTCAAGGCCGAAAAAGGGCTTTGCTTGAGTTCGTACTCTTCGACCCAAACAACGTTGGCAAACATCTCCATCAAATCATGATTGATTTGCTTGACGTTGACCTGCTGGTTAGCCAGCTCAGTTTTGCTCATCAGGTGCCACCACGAACATTAATTCCGCGCTGGTTGCGACCTTATCATTAACCTTAGCCGTGACCGTAACGGTCCCCATGTTCTCTCGAACCTTGCCAAATGTAGCATGTAGCTTCAAAACATCACCAGGAACAACCATCTTCTTGAACTTGGCATCATTGATACCCGTCATATAGGCTGTCTTGCCCTTAAATTGGGGTGATGACAAAATCAAAATTGACGCTGCTTGCGCCAATGATTCAATAATTAGCACGCCGGGCATTACTGGGTTACCGGGAAAATGGCCTTGGAAGAATTGCTCGTTAATCGTCACGTTTTTCACAGCAACGATTGATTCATCAGGAACCATTTCTTCAACGTAGTCCATATAGATGATTGGGTAACGGTTTGGAATGAGGTCCATAATTTCAGTCGTAGTCAGTACTGGCATCAGGTTTCCTTTCTTAATGGCCGAGAATGGCCCTAGTTAACTTCAATTCACAATAAAAACAGTCTAACAGTTAATACTTCGATAGTCAAACTATTAACATTTGTTCAACTAATTTTAACACTTTCTTCTTATGTTAATAATTAAAAATCTACCTTCCGCCTGGCTGCTATTTAATGGCTTAGATTGATATAGACAAAATTAGAAAAAATAAATCCTTTCACAAGTTCAAACATCGAGAATAACTAAGCGGTTGCGCCACTCCGTCATAAAGTCGTGACTAAACCATTCCTTGACTCGACGAGTCCGATAACCAACCGAGGCATTATAAAAGGTAGTCTGCTGAATCGGCAATGCCTGAACATGCAGGTGCAAATGACCAGAAATGGCAACCTGAACTCGATTGGCCACCGCTAAATCACCGACAGCCTGACTACCTAAAAAAGATCTCAATACATCAAGCCGTTTCATCCGAAACGGTATTTGATCAATAAAGGCTTGTTCTTGAGCAAAATGATTAATTAAGATTGGCTTTTTCCCCATTTTTTTTGCGTCTTTGATATCTTGGTCCATCTGAGTTAGGTTAATGGCCAACCGTTCTGGATCGGTCATTGGTTGTTCAATTCGCCGGTCATACCAAAATTCACGCTTAAAACGAGTGATTTCTTCAATACTATGCTGATTTTGATCAAAACTATAATCATACCAACCATTATTGCCAATCAAGCGGGCCGAACCAATATCCAGCGTTTTATGATGGAAATAAAGGTCATCCACCGAACTTTCTAGTTCCTGGTAACTGACCCCCGCCCCCATTTCGTGATTACCAGCCAAAAAACGGACCGCAGTCGCCGACCCTAACCGCTTTTGCAGGTCGTGGGCAAAGTCTAATGTCTTATCAAAACGATTAAACAGGTCGCCAGCAATAATATAAACAGCAATTTGATGTTTTTGCAGGTAGACGGTTTGCTGTTCAAGCGCCCACTCTGTTTCAACCTTATTTAAATCCAAATGATTATCTGACGAAATAGCAACTTGCATCTTTGTCCTCGTGTTCTTTTTCTTCGTATAAACCAGTCTACCACGAGAGAACAAACAAGTTCGATTACCAGAAACCGATTTTGTGGTAATCAGTCAAAAAGAACACAAAAAAAGAACGCCGCAGCGTTCTTCCTTTATATAAATGATTATACGTTTGCAAAGTGCAACAAAGTACGGATCATGTTTGAAGTGAAACCATATTCGTTGTCGTACCATGAAACAGTCTTAACCAATTGCTTGTCACCGGCTTCGACGATTTGCGTTTGAGTAGCATCAAAAGTAGCACCATGAGTGTCACCAATGATGTCTGATGAAACGATTTCATCTTCGTTGTAGCCAAATGAGTCAGATGAAGCTGCCTTCATCGCTGCATTGATTTCGTCTGCTGAAACCTTCTTTGACAAAACAGAAGTCAATTCAGTAACAGAACCATCAACAACGGCAACACGTTGTGCGTGACCATCAACCTTACCCTTCAATTCAGGAACAACAAGGCCAATCGCCTTAGCAGCACCAGTTGAGTGAGGGATTGTGTTTACTGAAGCAGTACGGTTTGAACGGAACTTCTTTGACTTAGGACCATCCAAAATCATTTGAGTTGAAGTAAAGGCGTGGATAGTAGTCATCGTTGCCACTTCAACACCAAATTGGTCTTGCAATACACGAGCCATTGGAGCCAATGACTGTGTAGTACATGAACCAGCTGAAACAATCTTGTCGTCAGTCTTCAAGATGTCTTGGTTTACACCATAAACAACAGTTGGCACGTCACCAGCTGGAGCTGAGATCAAAACCTTCTTAGCACCTGCATCCAAGTGGGCTTGTGACTTTTCGGCTGAAGTGTAGAAACCAGTAGCTTCCAATACATATTCAACGCCATCATTCTTAACCCAAGGAATGTTCTTTGCATCGCGTTCTGCGTAGACAGTGTAGTGCTTACCGTTAACCACGATACCAGTTTCATCAGCAGAAACTTCAGCATCCAAAGTTCCATGAGTTGAGTCATACTTCAACAAGTATGCCAACATTGATGGGCTAGTCAAATCGTTGATGGCTGCAACTTCAACATCAGCTGCTGAGTCGCCAAGTTCCAAAATACGACGGAATGCCAAACGACCAATCCGACCAAATCCATTAATACCAATCTTCACAGTCATGTGTGTAGACCTCCAATTAATTTTTTGACTTATGTCAACAAGGACATTATAACACAAAGGCCAGAAACCAGTGCAAGTCTTCACTAGAAATTGTTTGGAAAATTAACCATACCATTTTCTGACTTTGTTGGATAACTGAAAAGAAACTTTTATTTTATTCATTATAATCCTTGCTATAATATTCCTATTATTTGAAGATATGGAGAGATAATGATGAATAAATACTTTACTACCAAGACCATCACGACTTTGGCCGTGATCACTGCTTTGAACCTCGCCCTTTCTTACGTGGTCCGCATTCCAACGCCAGGTGGCTACGTCAACTTAGTAGAAGCTGGAATTTTCTTAGTCGCACTGTTGGGTAGTGCACGCTCTGGGATGATTGTCGGTGGTTTATCCGGTTTACTCTTAGATCTTTTGGCCGGTTATGCTGCTTGGGCTCCCTTCTCTTTGATTATTCACGGTTTGGAAGGTTACTTAGCCGGATTAATTGGCGCTAAAAAATCAGTCATGAGCCAAACAATTGCTGTACTTGTGGCTTCACTTGTGATGGTTGTGGGCTACTTCTTTGCCACCGCCTTTCTTTCTCACAGCTGGGCGACCGGCTTTGCTTCAATTATTGGTAACATTGCTCAATGTGCCTTTGGTCTAGTCATCGCCCTCGTGGTTCGTCCCGCTTTGTCAAAGCGGGTGGCCTTAAACTAACTAAACCAAAATCACGGAGTAACAATATAAAAAGCCTTGACCAACATAGGCATAAGCCAAAGATTAGGATAATAAAACTTTGGGGTCATCTGCCAGTGTTGGTTGTGGCTTTTTCTTTATAATCATCTTTACAGGGGCTTTTTATTTGTTTAGATAATAAGCAAAAAATGTAAATAAAATGACAATTTGGTATAGTTTAAATTTCACTTCTAAAAGAAACTGTGCGATAATCATATTAAGCTTTCAAATTAGGAGGAATCTAGAAAATGACAGCATATGATTATGACGTTTTATACCTTGGAGCCGGCCATGGGGCCTTTGATGGCGCACCGCTTTTGGCCCAAGCCGGTAAGAAAGTCGCCTTTGTCGAAAAAGAAAAGGTCGGCGGCACCTGCCCAAACTGGGGTTGTAACGCCAAGGTTATCCTAGAAAATGCAGCTTCCTTACAACGTGAACTTCGCGCTTCAAACGGCATTGTCTCAGGTAGCGGTGATATTGATTGGGCCAAGAACATGGCCCGTAAAAAGGAAATTATCGCCATCTTCCCAAACGCTATCCAAAGTGGCATGGAAGGACTTGGCATCAAGTTCTACTTTGGTGCCGGTCACTTAGCGGATGCTCACACCGTCAAGGTCGGTGACCAAACCGTTACGGCCGAAAATATCGTGATTGCCACTGGTATGCACTCTAACCGCCTGAGCATCCCTGGCGCCGAGTACCTACACGATTCAAAGGACTTCTTGTCATTAGACCAAGCCCCCGACAAGATGGTCATCATTGGGGCTGGTTATATTGGACTGGAAACAGCCGCAATGATGAATGCCGCCGGTGTTGATGTAACGGTTATTCTGCGTTCCGACCGCGCTTTGCCGGCATTCAACCAGCGCTATAGCGATGCTTTAGTTAAAGCACTTGAAAAACAAGGGATTACATTCGTTAAGAATAGTCAGACCGAAAGTGTCGAACAAGTGACTTCTGGCTTTGCAGTCAAGACATCAACCGGTACCTATGAAGCCGATTACGTCATGGATGCTACCGGTCGAATTCCAAACACAGCTGACCTGGGCTTGGAAGACTTAGGAATTGAATTCGACAAGGCCGGTATTGTAGTCAACGAATACCTCCAAACAGCCGTTCCAAATATTTACGCTACTGGTGACGTGGTAAAAAAGAATCAGCCAAAGTTGACACCAACAGCAACTTTTGAATCCCAATATGTTGCCAAGCATCTCTTAGGTCAAGACGACCAAGCCATTAATTATCCAGCTGTTGGTACAACGGTCTTTACAACACCCCGTTTAGCCCAGACTGGCGTAACACTCGATGAAGCTGCCGCTCACCCTGACCAATATGATGTCGTTGAAAAGGACGTCATGGATGATTGGTACCGAATGGTCGACTATGAAAAGGAAGGCCACCTTTCATTGATTTATGACAAGGAAAAGCACTTAGTGGGTGCAATCGAAATTTCAGAACACGCAGAAGACATTATCAACGCTCTCTTGCCTGCCATTGAATTTGCCTATACGCCAGAACAACTGAGTCGCTTGGTTACAATTTTCCCAACGATTGGTTACTCTGCCATCGGCGACCTCCTTTAAATTAGAACTGCTTTTCAAGCCCTAAGGAAACACTCCTTGGGGCTTTTTTTAAAATAAATTTGTCGAAAGTCAACAGATAGTTTATACTTTCATTAGTCATTAATTGGTTCAGAGAAGCCAGATGATTAACTTACATTTAATTTTTAACACAATAAGACTATTCTCTGAACTTTTTTAGGGAATAGTCTTTTTTCTTGCTCATGAAGGAGAGTAACCATGGAAAAGCCACTAATGATTGCCTTGGACTTTGACGACTTAGCCGCCGTCACAGCCTTTTTAGATCACTTTCCGGATCCCAGCCAATTAACCGTCAAAGTCGGGATGGAGCTCTTCTACCAAGCTGGACCTGCCATTATTACTGATTTAAAAAAGCGCGGTTGCCAAATTTTCTTAGACTTGAAGCTTTTTGATATTCCCAATACCGTCCGCCAAGCTATGGCCCAAATCGGTCGTCTCGGTGTTGACTACGTCACCGTCCACTCGCTAGGCGGATCTTTAATGTTGCAAGCTGCCAAGGAAGGTCTGGAAATCGGGGCAGCAAAAACTAACGTCAACACGCCCGCCCTCCTGGCGGTAACAGAGCTAACTTCTATTTCCGACGAAGTTCTCAAAAACGAACAGCACGCAGCTCTATCAATGCAAGACCAGGTCTTGGCCTTAGCCCAAATGGCCGAGCAGGCCGGATGTGATGGTGTTATCTGTTCCGCCTTAGAGTTAACGACTCTAAACGCCCACTTACGACCCGATTTTCTCTTTGTTGTACCTGGCATTCGCATGCAAGCAGACCAAACCGGTGACCAAGTTCGGGTCGCCAGTCCCGACCAGGCTGCTGCAGATGGTGCCAAGGCAATCGTTGTTGGTCGGCCAATTACCAAGGCAAGTGACCCAGTTGCCGCCTGGCAGCGCTACCAGAGTGCTTGGCAAGGCTGACTTCGACCAATAAACACATTAAAAGTAACATGAAAGGTTTTATCCATGACAGTTTTAACAGAAACAATCCTCCAAGACTTAATTGATCACAAGATCGTCCAATTAAAGGTTGACGACACCTTTACCTTCGCCTCTGGCATCCAGTCGCCCATCTACACCGACCTGCGCCAAACAATTTCTTATCCCAAAACACGGCACGCCATTACCAGGGCATTAGCTGAATTAATTCAGGAACAGTACCCAGAAGTATCGGTGATTGCTGGTGTTGCCACCGCCGGCATCCCCCAAGCAGCCTTAGTTGCCGCCGAGTTGAATTTACCGATGGTTTACGTTCGTTCCAAGCCAAAAGACCATGGCACTGGCCGTCAGGTCGAGGGTGTCATCCAAGCAAATGACCAAGTTGTCTTGATTGATGACCTAATTTCAACCGGTGGGTCTGTTCTTGGGGCTGCAAATGCCGTCAAAAATGCAGGCTTCAACGTAGCCGGTGTCGTGTCAATTTTTTCATATGGTTTCCCAGATGCTGACAAGAACTTCCAAGAGGCTGGCTTTGATTTCGCCCCACTCTTAACTTATACCGGTCTCATTCAATTGCTAGCCGACCAACAAGTTATTAATGGCGAAGACCATGCCCGCCTAGCCAAGTGGCACCAGGACCCCTGGGCTTGGCCGTTAAAGTAAGGTTTTGATTGCGCGGTGGCTAAGATTTCATTACCACTAACATTTCCCCAAACAAGTCTTTCTTCAGCCACATGAAAAAAGGCGGTTGCTTGCGCAACCGCCTTTTTTACTGATTTTTATTCAATGCCTGAACCAGGTTCAATGACTTCTGGCAAAATCGTAACGGTTACAATACCGTTTTTTTCAGCAGAAAGGATCATTCCTTCTGATAGTTCACCAGCCATCTTTCGTGGTGCCATATTGGCCACGATTGCTACCGTCTTGCCTAACAAAACTTCAGGTTCCGGATACCATTGACGAATTCCCGACAAGATTTGCCGAGGCTTGTCAGAACCATCATCTAAAGTGAACTTAATCAGCTTCTTTGACTTTTCCACAAATTCAGCAGCAGTAATCTTAGCTGCTAAAATTTCGACTTTATCAAAGTCGTCGTACTCAATCAAATCCTTATGTTTTATTTCTTCGCTCACTTCTTGCTCCCTTGCGCCCTGCTTAGCTGCTTCCTTGACGGCCCGGCCTTTACCCTTAGTATCTTTTGAAACCAATGAGGCAATGTAGGCCACCTCTTCTTCCACATCCAAACGAGGGAAGATTGGCTCACCCTTGGCAACTACCCGCGTACCTGCAGGTACTTGATCGATTGCAAGACCAACTAATGAAACGCCCTTTTCGGGGTAGTCTAATCCAAGTTGGGCGAACATTTGTCGTGGCGCATCTGTCATGACCGGTTGCAGCATCGCTGCAACAGCACGGAGTGCTCCAGCCAAGTGAGCCAAAACAGATTGCAAAGTTGCTTTCGCAGCTTCATCTTCCCCAGCCTTCTTGGCCAAAACCCAAGGTTCCGTTTCATCGATATACTTGTTGGCTCGACGAACAACACCCCAAACAGCTTCTAAGGCGTCCGCTGTATGAACAGAGGCCAAGTGCTGGTTATATTCTGTAATCTGCTTTTCAACAACCAAATCCAAGTCTTCATCAAAATCAGTCTTGCCGGTTGTAAATGCTGGAATGACGCCATCTTCATACTTATTAATCATGGCGACTGTTCGATTCAAGAGATTTCCCAAATCGTTGGCCAAATCAAAGTTCACGCGTGACACAAAGTCCTCCGGTGAAAAGACACCGTCATTGCCAAATGGCATTGAGCGCAACAAATAGTAACGAACAGCATCCAAGCCATAACGGGCCGTTAAATCTTCAGGGTAAATCACATTTCCCTTGGACTTAGACATCTTGCCATCCTTCATCACGAGCCAACCGTGACCAATGATTTCCTTTGGTAACTCCAAACCAAGGGCATGCAACATGATTGGCCAGTAAATAATATGGAAACGAACAATTTCCTTTCCGACTAATTGCACATTAGCTGGCCAAAACTTCTGCAAAAGTGAATCATCAGCTGAATCGTAACCCAAAGCAGTAATATAGTTAGCTAAGGCATCAATCCAAACATAAATGACGTGACGTTCATCGCCTGGGACAGGCACACCCCAGTTAGAAGAAGTCCGCGTCACGGCCAAGTCTTCCAAGCCCGGCAAAATGAAGTTTTGCAACATTTCATTCATTCGTGCATGTGGTTGGACGAAATCAGGATGTGACTGATAGTAATCAACCAACCAGTCAGCATACTTAGACATTTTGAAGAAGTATGATTCTTCTTGGATCTTTTCAACTTCATGACCAGAAGGCGCCTTACCACCAATCATCTTACCGTTTTCGTCACGGTACACCTCAGCCAATTGTGATTCCGTGAAATACTCTTCATCGGAAACAGAATACCAACCTTCATATTGCCCCTTGTAGATGTCACCTTGGTCCAATAATTGCTGGAAAATCTTCTGAACTGCTTTTTCGTGTCCTTCATCAGTCGTTCGAATAAACTTATCATATGAAATGCCCATCAATGACCACAGGTCCTTGATATCCTTAATCATCTTGTCCAAGTATTCAATTTCGCTTGTACCGGCTTCGTTCGCCTTCTTTTGAATCTTTTCACCGTGTTCATCGGTCCCAGTCAAAAAGAAGACGTCTTCATCCAAAAGACGATGGTAACGAGCAGCGGCATCCGCCAAAACTGTCGTATAAGTATTTCCCAGTTGTAACTTTCCTGATGGATAGTAAATTGGGGTTGTGATATAAAATGTTTTCTTGTCTGACATATGAGTCCTTTCTGGTCAAATGATGACCGATACCATGCTTTCATTATAGCAAAAGCCGGCTAGCCAAACTAGGTGGAAGAACCAGCATGTGAGCAGACTTTTCCAGTAAACCATTTTGGAAAAATTAGTCATAAAAGCCGAACAATCGCTTTTAACCGATTTTTTTTACAGTAAACCAATTTTGTCTTTTTTGGTGAAATCGGTTCAATTCTGTTGACAAACTTTTCTTGTCCCGTTACACTGATAAAAAGAAATCGGAGAAGATTAATGTTAGCTAAAAGCTTAACTAACAACCCAAACATGACTGTGGTAAAGTGTTATTTACCGCTTTTTTAGGGTGGGTTTATCTGATTTACAGACGTAAAAACCGCCCTTGGTGTACACTAGGGGCGGTTTTATTTTGCACTGTTTTACCTATTTTGAGGAGAAGAAGTAAGATGAATAAGAAAGTTTTGATTTTACTGGCCGGTCTGATCGTGGTCATCGGCGGCATCTTTGGTTTTGCCCAGCTAAATCAACCAAAAAAAGATGAGACCATCAAACAAGGAACCTTAACCGTTGGTCTCGAAGGAACCTACGCACCATTTTCTTACCATGATGATTCTGGTAAACTAGTTGGCTACGAAGTTGACATGGCCAAAGCCATTGGTAAAAAGTTAAACATGAAGGTCACTTTTGTTCAAACAAAGTGGGATTCTCTCATCGCCGGTCTTGGTTCAGACCGCTATGATGCCGTGATTAACAACATCGGCATTCGTCCCGACCGCGAAAAGAATTATCGAATGTCAGAGCCTTACCTTTACTCAAAGTCAGTCTTGATCAAGCGTACTGGTGAAACTGATTTGAATTCATTGGCTGACATCAAGGGTAAGACGATGGCCCAGTCATTGACATCAAACTATGGTCAAGTTGCCCAACAAAAAGGTGCCAACATCAAGGCCGTTGCCGGTATCGTTGAAGCCATGAACTTGATTACTACCAACCGTGCCGATGGCTCCTTGAATGACCAAGGTGCCTTTGCCGCTTGGAAGAAAGCTAATCCAGATGCTGATTTGACCACAGTTGATATCTCAAAGGATATTCAATCGGTACCAACCGGTGTTTTGATGAACAAGAAGAATGCCGCTTTGCAAAAGGACATGAACAAAGCCATTTCTGAGTTAAAGAAGGACGGTACCTTGACAAAGCTTTCTAAGAAATACTTTGGCATGGACTTGAGCCACGACTAATTAATAAAAGTAAAGAGGAACTCTTTCATGACAGATTTTATCGATTTGGCAATTAAATACTTGCCAAGACTGTTAGTGGCGGCTTTTCAATACACTCTGCCGTTGACGGCCATGTCCTTCTTCTTTGGAATAATCTTTGCCATCACCACCGCTTTGATTCGCGTTGCGAAAGCACCGCAAAACGAGTGGGCTGATGCCGCTTTGAAAATTTTAAAGGGTGTTGCCGCTACCTATGTCTGGTTTTTCCGGTCAACGCCAATGTTGGTACAATTGTTCATTGTTTTCTACGGTTTGCCTAACGCACACATTGCTCTGTTCCAATCAGCTTGGGTTTCAGCCATCACCGTCTTTTCTCTGAATACTGGGGCCTATGCTTCCGAATCGATTCGGGCAGCCATCTCATCTGTCTCAGAAGTTCAAAAACAGGCAGCAGAGTCTCTTGGGATGACAACCACACAGGTTTATCTCTACGTTGTTCTACCACAAGCGGCCCGCATTTCAATTCCACCTTTGTCGAACTCGCTAATTTCCCTGTTAAAAGACACGTCACTGGCTTCCGTCATTACGATTGTCGAGATGTTTTACCTTTCTCAACAAATTGCCGCCACAAACTATAAGGTCCTTTCGATGTATATCCTCGTAGCCATGGTCTATGCCCTCTTTACGTCGCTGCTTTCGATCGGCCAACACTACTTAGAAAAGTACACATCGAGGTTTGCCCAATGATTAAAGTTGAAAATTTAAGCAAAAAGTACCCCGATAAAAATGCCCTGGATAACATTTCCGTCACCTTCCCGGCTGAGGAAACGACCGCCATTGTAGGACCTTCTGGCTCAGGAAAGTCAACTCTCTTGCACTCGCTCAATTTGCTTGAACGACCAACGAGCGGACGGTTGATTGTCGATGAGCTTGACCTGGATCTCAACAAAACGCTCACCCAGGTGCAGGTGCTTGATGTTCGAAAGCACTTCGGGATGGTCTTTCAAGAAAAAGCCCTCTTTACTCATTTAACTGTTCTCAAAAATTTAACTGAAGGACCCATTAAGGTTAAAAAAATCAGTCAAGAAAAAGCCTTAAAAAAAGCCCACGACCTGCTCAAGCAGTTTAATATGGAAGAGCTAGCTAATCGCTACCCCTATCAGCTATCCGGCGGCCAACAACAGCGGGTAGCCATTTTAAGAGCGCTAGCTATGGAACCCCAATATCTTCTCTTAGATGAACCCACTTCTGCTTTGGATCCCGAGTTAGAAGCCCAAGTCCTTCGTGTTCTACGCAAATTGGCTCAAAAAGAAACCTCCATGATTATCGTCACCCACAACATGGCCTTTGCACAGCAAGTAGCCGACAAAATTGTCTTTATCGACAACGGTCATGTTGGCTATGACGGCAAGACTGAAGACTTCTTCAATTCAAACGATCCACGGATCAAACAATTCTTAGGAGCAATGACTTTCTAATGACAAAAAAACGTGCTTATAGGCAGCGGCCCAACCGGCCCAAGCACTTTGGTTCGGCCGTCACAGCCTTAATTTTGGTTGTGGCGGCTTTGTCGTTCTTACCAGGTAAAAACGGCCATAACCAAGGTTACCAAAAAACAAACACAACGACTGCGAGCCAAAGCCTCAATCGCTCAAAAACTGCCCCGCGGCCGGCAGCCACAACCAATTCCGACCAAGACCTCTTAAAGATTAAATGGGACGGCACGCTCGACGGTGACATCGTCTACATTAACCAAAATCAAGCCACCTTTACCAGCCAGGAATTACAGCAGACTTTCCCAGCTCAAAGCGGCAACAAATTACGACCAACCAATGGTTTAGCCTTATCCGCCCTTGATTCTCTCGGTCGCTCCGGACAAGCAAACTTTGTGGCTACTAAAGCCAGCATGGATGCAGTCACTAAGCGGCCCGCCCGCATTCCCGAAAGTGTTCGCCCTTCTGGTTGGTATATCAACGATCATTTTACCGGAAGTTCCTGGGTTGGCGGCTACCATAAAAATCCACAGGTAAACCTTGGTGGCAGCAAACAAGCTCTTTGGAACAAGTCCCATATTGTTGGCTACCAATTCTTCGGGATGGCCACCATGGTGACCGAGAATATGA
Source organism: Fructobacillus sp. ESL1117 (assembly GCF_058508565.1). Lineage (NCBI taxonomy): Bacteria > Bacillati > Bacillota > Bacilli > Lactobacillales > Lactobacillaceae > Fructobacillus > Fructobacillus sp. ESL1117. The sequence continues at coordinate 952,070 of NZ_CP196385.1, forward strand.
CAACGGGAACCCGGGTAGAAAATGCCTATCCCGGACAGTTAGTCCCCGAAGATGATATTCGCAATGCCCTGAAAACAACCCCTAATATTAGCATTCGTGGCCAGGTCACACCACTTTATAACGGCACTGACCGCCTACCACAGGGTGTCCATTACATGGCAAAATCAGTAGAAGATAACGGTCAAACCCTAAATCTGAACTACTGGATTTTTAACGTCGAACCCGGCGTTACCATTAATTACCAAACTGGTGATGCCCAGGTTAATTGACCTATCATCGAATCACAACAAAAAGACCGCTCACCATGATGACATGGTCGCGGTCTTTTTCTTTGACTATTTAGATAAGAAAAAACAGCTAACAAAGTTAGCTGTTTGCTCTCATGAATGCCCTCGGTGGGAGTCGAACCCACACGGTGTTGCCACCACTGGATTTTGAGTCCAGCGCGTCTGCCAATTCCGCCACAAGGGCATTGCTGTATTTCACAACTATATTAGTATATCAACGGCAGATAAAACTGTCAACAAAAAAATATATTTTTATCATTTTTATTTGTGGTTTTTCTTGGCTGCGGCTTGCTCTTCAGCCACCGCTTCAGCGTGGCTCATTTCCCGCAAAACGTGGTCCACATGATGCTCGGCATTATTGAGCAAGGTTAAAATATGGGAATCATTCAGCTGATAGTAGACAGAACGTCCCACTTTTTCCACCGTGACAACCTGTGCCTCTCGAAGCATTTGTAGCTGATGGGAAACGGCAGACTGCTCCATCGAGAGCTGATCCACAATTTCAGAAACCGAACAAGGTTTCTCGCGCAATAGGGCTAGAATTGCTAAGCGCCTTTCCGACCCCAGCAATTTGAAAATTATACTTAATTCATGTTGGACATCTTTTTTCATATCCCTATTATAACAAGGAAAGTAAGTGTGTCACCGTTCCAGCATCAAATAAAATGTAAATCCCCAAAACTACATAGACCAGTAATTGCATAAAATCACCATAACATTCGAAGAAATTTTGAACTTTTTGCACCTTTGCTAATCGGTAAGCCAGGAAAATGCAACTTGTCAAAATGACTGTAAACATTAAAAAGATAATCGGTAAGACTAACCAATTAGCTAATAAGAAATAAGGAATATAGAGCGCAAGGTTATCAGCACCACAGCCAGCAATCGTCATCCAAACCACTGTCAAGATAATTCGTTGATGCGGTGTTTCTTGAACCTTAGTAACAAAAGCCTCGCCCTCCTCTTCTTCCTCATCTGAGAAATAATTTTTCAAGCCAATCGCAATCGGCACCAGGCCTAAAAATCCTAAAAGCCATTCGGCCGGTATTTGCTTGAGTACACCACCAATTAACAAAGCGACTCCCACTAACAGAGCGTTCCCAAGATAGGCACCCAAAACAATTGGCCGGACCTGCGACTTCTGACGAAAAGTGGCAAATAGTAAAACTAAAATCACGAAATAATCTGATGTTGTTCCTAAATATGAAAAAAATCCTGTCATTAACGTTGCTATCATCAACTGCTCCTTTTATATGAATAAGTTTTCATTTTTAACCCATTCAGTATAACATGAAATTTTATTCATGTATAGAACATAAAAAAACTGATAACCATTGGCTACCAGTTTTTGGATAAAATTAATCCTTAACGATCAAAACAGAAATTTTAGCGTTACGGGCGATGTAAGCAGCCTGTGAACCGATTGATTCAAAGAAGCCTTCATGTGAGTGAGCCCCAACAACGATTAAATCAGCCCCAACCTGTGGTGCGATTTCATCGTTTAAAATTTCACCAGCCTTGATACCGTCGTCAAAGACAACTTTCACGTTTTTCAATCCTTGTGAAAGTGCATAATCACGGTACTTAACCAGATTGTTTTCCAATTCTTGACGCTTTTCTTTGATGAAGTCTAAGTGTAAAGCGGAAATCGTTGACAAGTCCCCCATTTCCAAAATTGTCGCAATAATTAATTGCGAATTATCTTCACGAGCTTGGTGAATTGCGTTTGACAAGGCGTGGTAGCCTTGCTCTGATTCATCAACACCAACAAGAATTGTCTTAAATTGCTTTGGTTCTACATCTAATTTTAATTCAGCCATTATTTGCCTCCAGTGAATGTTAGAACATCGTTACAACTTCGGTATCTTTACTGATTTATCCGAAATATTGTGGGAAGAATTGGTCAAGAACCAACCAAACATTAATGGCAGTCAAGACAGCAAAACAAATCCAACCAGTCCAAGTAATCCACTTACGGTTAGCATATTCGCCCATAATCTTCTTTGAAGAAGTAAAGTAGATTAATGGTGCCATTGAGAATGGCAAGGCAATTGACAAGAAGACCTGTGTGGCAGTAATCAGGTTATCCAACTGAGCTTCGTTACCACCGTAAATAATGGTAATCGCCAAAACCGGAACCAAGGCGATTCCACGGGTAATGACACGACGGAGCCACATTGGCACACGTAAGTGCAAGAAACCTTCCATGATAATTTCACCGGTCAAAGTACCAGTAATTGTTGAGTTTTGTCCGGAAGCCAACAAGGCCAGGGCAAACAACGTTGACAAGATTGGTGAGGCAATCGCACCGGCAATCTTTGTGTCACCCAAGGCATTATACATGGACTTAAATGAGTCCAATTCTTGAGCATGTCCGAAGAACAAGGCGGCACCAACAACCAAAAGCAAAGTGTTCACCACAAAGGCTAACGTCAATTGGATGTTTGAATCCCAAGTCATCAACCTGACAGCATCATGAACTTCTTCAGGGTTTTCATGATCAACCTTACGAGTTTGTGAAATTGATGAGTGCAAGTACAAGTTGTGTGGCATGACCGTGGCACCAATGATACCAGCGGTCAAGATCAAAGGACTCTGCAGTCCCTTCAGTGATTCAGGTGAAATCACCTTTGGTTGTGGCACATAGCCATAGAACAATGATGCCCAGTCAGGCTTTGACAAGATTGTCAGATAAATGAAAACAACCAGGATGGTCATAATCAAAGTCATCACAATCGCTTCTATCTTACGGAAACCGAACTTCATCAGCAACAACAGCAAGATAACATCAAGAGCCGTCAAGAACACCGTGATCAGAAGTGGCCAGCCAAAGAGCAAGTTCAAGGCAATGGCACCACCGACAACTTCGGCGATGTCCGTTGCAATCAAGGCTAACTCCGTCATCACCCAAAGTGAGTAACGGCCAAACTTGTTCGTTCGGTTACCAGTAGCCTGAGCCAAATCTTCTTGTTTCACAATACCTAACTTACCAGCCATGTATTGCAAAAGCATCGCAATCAGTGAAGAAATCAAAACAATTGACAGCAACAGGTAGTGGTAAGAAGCACCACCGGCTACTGACGTTACCCAATTACCTGGATCCATGTAACCCACGGCAACCAGGGCACCAGGCCCTGAGAATGCCAGCAAGCGCCGCCAAAAAGGGGCGCCCTTTGGCACTTCAATCGTGCCGTTTACTTCTTGCAAACTCTTATCGCCCGTGTGTTCGATAAGGGAATGGCTCTTCTTTACGGGATTATCCATAATATCTCTCCTTCGGAATTCTCCTTAGGGACAAAGCAATTAAATTCTCACTCGAAAAAACGACCAAAGTAAAAAAGCAGTCTTCCACCCTGATCTCATTGAAATTTAGGCAGACCGGTCAATCCACCATGTATTTTTTTCAAGTGCTAAATAATTTTCATAAAGGATTTCATTCAACTTGGTTGTTGAAAGCTTATGAAAGCTACTTAACTCAATGACTTCTTCCTAAGTCTATAGTAAGTATTACACCTGACAATTCTAAGGTCAAGTGATATTTTTGTAATGTTGCAAACAAATTGTAACATTTTCAGTCAAAAGACCGCTATACCAATCTTAAAGAATCATAAATGATTTAAATTTCACTTAATCTTTTTCTGATTTTCCCTGGTTTTTCACAATAAAAAAAGGAATTATTCTAAATTAAATTGAAATCATTGTCATTTTCCTTAAGCAAAAAACTGACCTACTTGTTCAAAAACAAGCCAAATATTGAGCACTGTTAGAACCATAAAGCAAATCCAGCCAACGATGGTCACACTTCTTTTGTTCACAAACTGTCCCATGATTTCCTTGGAGGAAGTAAAATAAAGCAACGGTGCCATCGAAAATGGTAGAACAACAGAAAGGAAAACTTGCGTACCAGTAATCAAAGCATCCAAATCACGTTCATTGCCGCCATACAAAACAGCAATGACAATCACTGGTATTAAAGCGACGCCACGGGTAATCACGCGCCGCAACCACATCGGAATCTGAAAGTGTAAGAAACCCTCCATAATAATTTCACCGGCCAAAGTCCCAGTAATAGTCGAGTTTTGCCCGGATGCCAATAGCGCCACTGCGAACAACGTTGAGAGCACTGGTGAGGCAATCGCACCAGCCATTTGCTGATTTTCTAAGGCCAAGTACATGCCCTTAAATGATGCCAATTGGTTGGCGTGGCCATAAAAAAGGGCCGCACCAACAATTAAGAGTAAGGCATTGACAATCAAGGCTATGGTCAGCTGGACGTTTGAATCCCAAGCCATCCACTTGATAGCCTCTTTGATTTCGGCAGGCTTTTCCTGATCAACTTGGCGGGTTTGAACAATCGATGAATGCAAGTAAAGGTTGTGCGGTGTGACCGTGGCACCAATAATGCCGGCCGCTAAAAACAGCGGACTCGATAATCCATGAATTGACCGGGTTGAAACCACTTCTTTTTGTGGTAATAATCCGCCAAATACACCTGCCAAATCAGGTTTTGCTAAGAAAACCAAGTATAGGCAAACAAATAAAATTGTTAAAATCAGGGTCATGACGATCGCTTCAATTTTACGAAAGCCGAACTTCATCAGCCCTAGCAATAAGATGACATCAAAAGCCGTCATGACAACGGTCAGCAAGAGCGGCCAGCCAAAGAGCAGGTTAAGGGCGATTGCCCCACCGACCACTTCGGCAATATCAGTTGCAATCAAGGCCAGTTCCGTGATCAACCAGAGAAAATACCGTGTCGCTTTCTTCGTTCTTTTAGCCGTTGCCTGGGCTAAGTCTTCTTGGGTTACGATCCCTAGTTTACCAGCCAAATACTGTAACAGCATACCAATAGCAGCCGATAGCATCACAACCGACATCAAGAGATAGTGGTAGGATGCCCCTCCCTGAACGGATGTCACCCAATTGCCAGGGTCCATATAGCCGACAGCGATTAATGCGCCCGGCCCTGAAAATGCAAGGAGGCGGCGCCAGAATGAACCAGACTTCGGGACGACGATTGTCCCGTTGACCTGTGCCAGGCTTTTATTCTGAGTGCCGCCTTGCGTGAGCAATGCGCCATGTGGCTGATTATCAGTGGTTTGTTGTACCATCATGATCATGATTCTCCTTTGGAAAATTAGATTCCTCAGGAAGTCATCAAACGAATTAAATTGTCTTGAAAATCATCATTTTTTCAGTACCACTAAAAATGCCAAAAAAGACCAGCAATTTTGTGGCCGAAAAGGATGCAAGTGCTAAATAATTTTCATAACGTCCGCCAAGTACAAGCTTGAAGTCTTATGAAAGCTAGTTAACCCGATTGGTCTTCCTGAGTTCTCGTTCATCATACACTGGTGAGGGCTCAGGTCAAGGACAAACTAATTTTTATGCCCAGTAGTCATGAAAACTGCAAAAGAAAAACGCCATGACAACAGTCATCTTAGCGCTTTATCTCTTTTATTAAATTTCACCTTGAAATTAACTTTTGCTGGCCATTTTTACTGGCAAGACTTTAAATCGTATTACAATTTTCTTGATGTTCGGCTGCTTCTAACTGAATCGTGACATGTTGGATAGCAAAATCTGTTTTCAAATCATCCTCAACTTGAGTTAAAAATTCCTGACCGTGGTCCTGATCAAAAACATTATCAGCGACGGATAAATGCACTGTTAACGCCGTTTCAGTAGTCGAAAGTGGCCAGATATGCAAGTCATGCATCGCCAACACTCCCGCTTGGCTGACCAAATACTGACTGATGGCAAACTCATCAACCGCCTCCGGTACGGCATTAATCGCTAGATTGACAGTTTCGTGCATCACTGGCCAAGCAGAAGCCAAGATAATCACGCCAATCATCAGCGATACAATTGGGTCAATCATCTGCCAACCAGTCAAATCAATCAACCAACCTGCTACAATGACGCCAAGCGAAACCCCGGCATCCGAAAGCAAGTGTAGATAGGCCGTTTTCGCATTTAAATCCTGACCATGCTGGTGACCATGTTCATCAGGTGTATTCGAAACCTTAAACAAAAGAGCTGTTGCTAGATTGACCACAATTCCGATTGCTGCCACAATGGTGATAATTGTCCCGTTTGTGTGAACTTGTCCTGGCGCAATTAAGTCACGAACCCCTTCGATAAAAATCGTTCCAAGCGCAAAGAGCAACAAAATCATATTAAAAATTGAAGCTAAAATCGATACGTTATGCCAACCATAAGTCTTCTTTCTAGTCGCCTTGATCGCAAACACGAGAACGGCTAACCAAGCAATGACAAGTGCCAACACATCAGACAGATTATGAAAAGCGTCTGCAAACAAGGCTGTTGAATGAGCAACTTTGGCAAAGACTAATTCACTTAAAACAAAAACTAGATTAACGGTAATCCCGATAATATAAGGCTTTTGCGATAGCTGTTGCGGTGTGGCATGCCCATGATTATGTGCCTGTATTTTCTGTTGACTCGGTGTTCTTGGTGCATGAACAGCGGCATTCTGCCGGTTGTCGCCTTGATCATTCGTCATAAAACTTCCTCCTGAAAAACATATTAATCTTTTTTCATATAAATTACAAACAAAAAACCTCCGTCTTGTAGACAAAGGTTTAAAATAACTGATTTACTTTCATTTGGATGTGGTCTTGACGACCAGTTCCTCAAAAAACTGACCTGCATCCCCCGCAATTTGTTCAACTTGACCCGGTACCGGGATGGCGGTTAGATTAACCGCCATTAATTTTGCGGTTGGCTTAGCGTAGGCCAAAAGCCCCGCGAAGGGATAAACGCGAAAGGACGTCCCAACAACCACAACCAAATCAGCCTGCTGTACCCAAGAAATCGCTTCTTGAATGTACTTTGGTTGCTCTCCATAAAAAGTAATATCCGGTCTAATTTTTGCATGATCAGATAGCCGATACAAACTCTTTTGATATTCGGCTAATGTCACCTTGGCGCCATCTTTGGGAACATACAAGTTGTAGAGTGAGCCATGAAATCGAATCAGACGGTCTTGCTTGACGCCGGCAGCAACATCCAAATCATCAATATTTTGAGTGATAATTCGGCCACGGCCCGCTTGAGTAAAGGCTGCCATCTTTTCATGAATGACATTTGGCTTGGCAGCTGGAAAATAAAGATTTTCCTGCATAAACTGGTACTGAATTTCTGGAATTTCAGCAAAAGCTTGGTCGGACAAAAGATATTCCGGCGCAAGGTCAAGTCCTTGATAAACACCATTTTTTGATCGATAATCCGGAATACCAGAAAGAGTCGAAACACCTGCTCCGGTCATAAAAACAATCGATTTTGCTTGATCAAAGTTTTCTTGAACTGCTGGGCTAACAAGCATTGTCTTCCCCTCTTTCAATCACAATGTTACTGACGCAAAATATATGGCAAGGCCAATTTTGTTAACAACTCCTTAACAGACGTTTGGTATAGTTCAGTAAAAAATTTCGGCCGATCAGCCTCATTCTTTGGGGGTGTCACCACAAAAGTATTTTGATGGTCTTGCTTACCAACGCCAACAAAAGCGGTTTCCTTCGTTTGGAAATCAGTCATTTCAGAATGGAAAACTTCATAGAGGTTGGCAACCGGTCCATCCAACTGCCGTTGCGACAAAACTGGTGTCAAAGTTACGTATTGGTTGGCGTTAACCGTTGGTAACTCGAATTCGGTCAAGCTTTCATCTAATCCCGCAAACAAGCGCAACATCTGCTTACGGATTTGTCGAGCATCCTTCAAATTAGCCGCCAAAATTGGCGCAGCTAATTTTTCAGCCTGTACAGTCGCCCGCGGATAGTCCTCTTTTAATGTCGCCAGCGCGTCCGCTACCAATGGAGACAAGCCGACCCTATCAGCTGCCGCCAAAAAGATTTGTGCGTCCAAAACTGTTAGCAAGCGGAAAAGGTCCTCACCATCGACCTTAGCTGTTTCGACCGACAATTCATCTTGAACACCGGCCAGGAAAGCGCCGACAGTGTCAGCGGTCAAGAAGCCTTGCTTTGCTAACTCTTGATAAGTGATGGCATGCAGAACAGTCCGATGCAAACGGGTTGCAATCGTGATTAACTGTTGGTCAAGGTCCTCATCGTTAAAGGTCAAAGCAAAATAAATTTGTGGCGTAATCCCATTCAAAGTCAAAACTAACTGCAAAAGTTCATTACCTAGGACAAAATCAGCTTCCGTTTGGTCGGGTACTTCAATCAACAGGCGGTCTGCCAAAGCAGACTGTTCGGCACGGTCAATACGAAGCATCCCATCCTGTTTCTGCCCAACTCGGGTCATCACGGTACCAGGATAGATCTGATTGGCCTGCTCTAAGAGCTCATTTAACTTCGGATTCATGGTGACGCAGTTCTCCTAATAATTTTTTTGCATTTTCTTCGTTAATTACTGATGCCTTGGCTAATTTTTTAGCCAATGGCACAATTTCTTCTTTCGTTGCCCCAACTGAAATGGCCAGTAAACGGGCTTGCATGCGCATGTGCCCGGCTTGAATGCCTTCGCCTGCAATTGCCTTTAAGGCAGCCAGGTTCGAGCTAAGGCCAACAGACAAAACGATTTTTTTCATTTCATCTAATGTTGGGTTGCCCAACAAGGCCAAATTATCCTGTGCTTTGGTCAGACCGGCAATGGCGCCACCAACAAGACCAAGATTCAATGGCAGAGAAAACTCCCCCTCTAAAAATTCGTGGTCAGCGCTCACTCGCCAGTTAGTGAGCGCCTGATACTGTCCTGTCCGGCTAGCATAGGCATGTCCTGCGGCTTCAACCGCGCGCCAATCGTTTCCCAATGCCAAAACAACGGCAGATAGACCGTTAAAAATGCCCTTATTTTCAGTTACAGCCCTGTCCGGGTCAACCTTGGCAAAATCAGCTAAGTCAACAATTCGCTGGGCAGCAGCAATGCCTCCCAAGGCTGTGACTGGCACACGGCCAGTAACACTGACCACGCTTTGGTGACCCGCATTGGTCAAAATTGCTCCTAAAATTTGTTCATCAAAGGGCGCAAAAATTGCCCGAATACTCTCCAAGATGGTATTAACGGCATTTGCCCCCATTGACTGGCTAGTATCAACTAGAATATCCAGACTTGCCCGGTGACCACTAACATGACGGAGGTTAATGCTCCTTAAACCACCACCACGACGATAAAGGCTTGGTTTTGCCTCTTCAGCCGCTTGAAAAATTTCGTATTTGTTAGCCGTTACAAAAGACTGCAGCTGCTCAAAATCAATGTTTTCAAAGAGAATTTGCCCGCCCAGGATTGCCTGGCTGGTACCAGCACTTTTAAAGCCACCGCCCATTTTAAACAGGCGGGCACCGTTATTCGCCGCTGCAATGACAGAGGGCTCTTCAGTGACCATTGGTACTTGATAAAACTGGTTATCCAAAACTAAATGCCTGACCATTCCCTCTGGCAAGGAAAAATCAGTCAAATAATTCTCAACTAAATCCTGGTGTGCAACTTCTTGGTCTTTTACGAACCGCGCCATCATTTCTTCTGGCAAGTTCAATAAGTCGAGTCGTTCTTCTGGCGTTAATTCGTAAAATTTTTTAGTCATCGATTTCTTCTTTTTCCTCAAACAGGCTTTCAATTAGTCCTTCGCGAACACCAGATTCTGAAAAGATTACCTGGGGTGCATTTAAAACACTAATTAAGTTCAATACCGGCAACAGGCCCGATATGATGATATCGGCCCGATTTTTCTCTAATCCGGCAAGATGTTCCCGATCAGCTCGAGACATCTGAGCAATCTGATGAAAAATTTTGCCAACCTGGTTGGCTGGCATCATAAAACCGTGGAGGGCCTTTGGATGATACACCAATTCTTTTTGTTCGGCCATTTTTGCTAAGGATCGATTTGCTCCACCTAAAAGAATAACCGGTAGGTTTTGACAATCATCGAGAAAATCCAACTGGCGATAAGCGGCCTGAATATCCGTGTTCGCCTGTTCAATATTAGCTTCATCAATCCTGTCAGCCAAATGATAGCGCTCCGAAAGGTTAACCGCGCCAAAGGGAACCGATACCTCAGCTAACGCCTGGCCATTTTTAAAGGGGATTAATTCGACAGATGCACCACCAGTGTCTAAAATGACACCATTGAGCACATCCGGCAACGCCTCTCGAACACCGAGAAAATCGTAGTGAGCCTCTTCTTGACCAGTCAAGACTCGGAAGCTAATTTCTGCTTCGTCTCTGACCCGCTCCAAAAATTCTGCTTGATTCTTAGCAGAACGGACGGCCGCCGTTGTGATGGCGTAAACCTCACTAACTTGATAATCTTCAATTTTTTGCCGATACTTCTGCAAAACCTTAATGGTCCGAGCCATTGGTTCTTCTTGCAAAATCAGATTCCGCCCCATGTTTTGCGAAAGTCTTGTATCTTCCTTTACGCGCAAAATCTCCGTGTAGCTTTCATTTGAATGTAATTGTTCAATCACTAACCGCGTCGAATTACTGCCCAAGTCGATAATGGCAATTTTTCTATCTTGCATATCAGACCCCAATCGTTTGATTATTACTCAGTATAACACGAATAATCGTCAAGAAAAAAGCCAGCCGAGGCGTTTTTATCGCCACGAGCTGACTGTTTGATTCAAAGATTTATTGAACTAATTTCTCATTAATTTGTGCTAAAGCATAGGCCGCCGAACGCAACTGATCAGATGGCACATCACTAGCAAACTGAGAACCAGTTTCCTTAGCTTTCAAACCAAGCTGAGACCTTAAGAGGTTTGTTATCCGTTGTTTCTCGGAGGTTGGCACCATCTGGTAAGAAACACCTTCGTACATCACGCCCTGACCTTGCAAATGATCAGAAACTTGGTTTTCGACAGCACCACGATACTTCTGGGCAATTTTAACAATGTCGTTAAAGGACAAATCCGTCTGAGCATTCTTTGAAATTGCCTTGACGAAACTTGGATCAATCAACGTCTTAATGTTAACTGCCTTCTTAAGCATTGCTTCCAATACTAAGCGCTGGCGTTGTTGACGACCATAATCACCTTGTGGGTCATCATAGCGCATCCGTGAAAAGGCCAATGCAGCATCACCATCCATTACTGTCTTACTTGCTGACCAAGTCACACCGTTATCCGTTGACTTTTCATAAGAAGTCGAACCTTTGTGGAAGCGATACAAATCTGGGCCATAATCATGAGCCGTTGCTTGACTATATTGGAAGGAGAGTGGTGATTTAACTGAAACACCGCCAACCTTCTTAACTAAGGTTTCTAAGCCCTTCATATTAACTAGCGCATAAGTATCAATTGGCACATTCAAGTAATTTTGCACAGCCTTCATGGAAGCACCAACCCCATCCAAACTATAGGCGGCATTTAACTTCTGTGGGAAGGTATCCTCATCACCAGGAATAGCCGTCATAATATCACGTGGAATTGAGACCATTGTGACCTTATTTTGCGTTGGATTAACGGTAGCAACCATCATTGAATCACTTAAACCAGTCCGATCACGATCAAGTTCGCCAGTATCAGTTCCCAAAATCAAAATTGAGAATGACTTACCTTGGGCAATCAAACTTGAGACATTGCGGGTCTTTGAAATTTTAGCCGATTTTTGTATTGAATCAATGGAACCTTTATATTCGCTATAGAGGTAAGCACCCCAACCGATTACACCAACCACAATGGCAAGCAGGATATATAAAATCCAACGTTTCACACGACTCTTCTTTTTCTTTGTTTGACGGACTTCATCAAACCGTCTTTGCCGTGAAAATTCATTATTATTTTGATCTGCCATAAGAACTTCGACACTCCATTTTTTCGCCGTATTTGCGCGCTTCCTGACTGCGCCCTCATGTTTTCTTATCTTACCACAAATGTAGTTGAATCAATAAAATATGGAGCTATTTGTCTACTTACTAACCATATTTAACTTTTTCTTAAACAAAAAAACACCTACATACTAATGTAAGTGTTTTAGTTTAAATTAAGATTAATCGATTAAGATTAGCCAGCGATACCAACGATAGTACCGTCAACGATGCCAAATCCAACCTTTGTGAAGCTGGCGTTCATCAACCAGTTACGGTGAGCTGGTGCAGCAATCATACCAGTTTCGTTGTACCATGCATCAACAACTTGGCTTGGAGCCCAGTCGATAGCAACAACTTCAGGTCCTGCAACTTGTTGCATGTGACCAGTTGGCAAACCACCATTTGCAACGGCATTTTCAGCACGTGATTGTGCACGAGCAGCCAATGAAGCATCGTATGATACAGGTGCCAAACCAGCAGCTGCACGCTTAGCGTTCATAGCGTTGATGATTGTCTGAACTGAACCATTGGCACCAGCTGAGTAAGTGCTGTAATCAGTTGATGAAGTAGTGGTAGCAGCTTGTGCCTGAGTGTTTGTAGTTGTAGTAGCTTGTGTCTGAGTAGTTGCTACAGAAGCAGTAGCAGTAGCAGCAGCAGTTGTTGCAGCAGTTGTGTTGTCAGCTGCGGCTGCGGCTGTTCCATCAGTCTTGATAACGTCACCAACAAAAATCAAGTTAACGTTTTGAATGTTGTTCTTAGCAGCCAAGTCATCAACAGTCGTGTTGTTGTTGGCAGCGATTTGTGACAAGGTATCCCCTGCCTTAACAGTAATATCGTTGGCTGAAGCAACTGCTCCGGCACCTGCAAACGCAGCTGCACCAGCCACCGTCGCTAAAATAGTTTTGGTAATAGTATTCTTCATGAGAGACATCTCCATTTTTTTCTGCTTATGTTTGATTAGTAAGTGCTTAACTTATGCTTAATCTATATATTCATTTTAGACACTGGTTATTGCCAGTCTCTTTCTATAATGTTACACAGGTATTACATTTAACTCTTTTAAATTACAAAGAACCTTGGTAGAGCAACGATCCGTAGGTAAAACCTGCTCCAAAGCCAGTCAGCAAAACCTTTTTCTTTTCTAAATCCGTACTTTCTCGTAATTGGTCAAAGGCCATCGCAATCCCTGCCGAAGACGAATTACCATACTGTTGAACGTTCGTAATAAACTTTGCCATTGGTTGGCCCAAAGTTTCAGCCACTTTTTCAATCATTCGTAGGTTGGCTTGGTGCAAAATCACGTAGTCAACATCATCTATCGTTAATCCTTGATTAGCTAAAAACTTTTCAATATGGTTGGGGATCAAAGTCGTTACTTCTTGATAAACCATCCGTCCTTCCTGGAAAAAGGCATCAATCTTTGGATAATTATCGGCACTCAAAGATGTTAATGGTTCAATCCGACCGGAATGAACCACATCTGCATCCCCTATCGTGTGCAAATCAGTGGCCAAAACTTCACCCTGTTCGCTCGGAGCTAACAAAACAGCTCCAGCACCATCACCAAAAAAAACAGTACTCGTTCGATCACGAAAATCCATCATCTTCGAATTAACTTCGGCAGCAATCACCAAGCCATATCGATACTGTCCGGCCTTCATAAAGTTATCGGCCGTCGTCAAGCCAAACACAAAGCCGGCACAAGCAGTAGACAAATCAAAACCAAAGGCTTTTTTTGCTCCTAAATTGCGTTGCACCAAAGCAGCCGTTGAAGGTGCCAGACCATCCGGGGTAAAAGTGGTCACAATGATAAAATCAACTTCTTCTGCTGAAACGCCAGCCTCATCCAAGGCCCGTTGAGCTGCCTGCGTTGCTAAATCGGATGTGTTCTCACCTTGCAAAGAGACATGGCGTTTCTGTATTCCGGTGTGACTGACAATCCATTCGTCCGAAGTATCAATCACTTTCGCCAAGTCGTCGTTTGTCACAACATCTTTTGGCACGTAGTGACCACTGGCAATTATTTTACTTCCAAACATATTATTACCTATATAAATAAAACCAATCCATCTTAGAACTTTGTCAATAATGTGTAAATTGTCTTACTAATTTACACGGCTCATATTAACCTAACATAAAAACCCCACCAAAGGTGAGGATTTTTATTACTATTCGGTTATTTTACCCTTGTGCTTGTAAGTCAGCAATGCGCTTTTGAGTCGAAGCAAGCTTTTCTTGCCAATCAGCAAGCTTCTCACGTTCAGCCGCAACAACCTTTTCGGGTGCCGAGTTGACAAACTTTTCGTTTGAAAGCTTACCATTGGCTCGAGTAACTTCCTTTTGAAACTTATCAGCTTCACCTTTTAGGCGGCTGATTTCCGCTTCAATATCGATCAAGCCGGCCAATGGAACATAAACTTCTGCACCAGTGATAACCTGTGACATTGCCAATTGTGGTACGGTCACATCGGTATCAATCGTCAATGATTCTGGCTTCACAAAGCGATCGATATAGTCAGCATTTTCATTAAAAATTGACTTCAATGCCGGATCGGTCACCTTGATCATCACGGTGATTGGCTTTGACATTGGCGCCTTTGCTTCGGCACGAATGTTTCGGACGGCCACGATTAGATCTTGCAAGGATTTGAAAGAAGCCGCTGCTGCAGGATTTGCCAAAGATTCTTGATAAACAGGGTAGGCTTGAATACCGAGGTGTTCATCCTTGCCCTTTTGCTGTGGCATTTCTTGCCAAATAGCTTCAGCAACAAAGGGCATAATTGGTTGGAGCAAGCGCAACGTTTGATCCAAGACGTAAGCCAAGGTTTGTTGAACGGCCGTTTTATCCCCGTCACCATTCAATGATTCCTTGGTCATTTCAACGTACCAATCAGCCAAATCAGACCAGATGAAGTTGTACAAATCGCGGCCAGCTTCACCAAACTCAAACTTTTCAAAGTTTTCTGAAACCTCTTTAATTGTTTTGTTCAAGCGATCCAAAATCCACTGGTCGGCCAACGTTTGTTGATCTTTTGCTGGCACTTCAGCCTTCGTATCATCATCCAGGTTCATGATGACATAGCGGGCAACGTTCCAGATTTTGTTAATGAAGTTCCAAGCCGCATCCATCTTTTCATAAGTAAAGCGGACATCTTGGCCAGGTGTTGAACCAGTTGCCAAGAACCACCGTAGGGCATCGGCACCATACTTTTCAATCACGTCCATTGGATCAACACCGTTCCCCAATGACTTTGACATCTTGCGGCCTTCCCCATCACGAATCAAGCCGTGAATCAAGACGTTCTTAAATGGGCGTTCTCCAGTAAATTCTTTTCCTTGGAACATCATTCGGGCAACCCAGAAGAAGATAATATCATAACCGGTTACCAAGGTATTTGTTGGGTAATACTTAGCATAATCGCCATCTAAGTCGTTTGGCCAGCCCATCGTTGAAAATGGCCAAAGGGCTGAAGAGAACCAAGTATCCAAGACATCTGGGTCACGCTCCCAGTCATCATCAGGTGCCTCTGTTCCAACGTAAATTTCTTCCTGGTCTGTTCCTTTGTTCTTGTACCAGGCCGGAATCTGGTGTCCCCACCAGAGTTGCCGAGAAATCACCCAGTCGCGAATATTTTCCATCCAACGGGTAAAGGTGTCTTCAAAGCGTCCAGGAACAAAGTTCACCTTTTCATCAGCATTTTCTTGCATGGCCAAAATTTGCTGAGCCAATGGCTCCATTTTAACGAACCACTGTGTTGAAAGTCGTGATTCAATTTGAACACCTGTCCGTTCAGAATGTCCAACTGAGTGAACCAGGGGCTCTACTTCAAGCATGAACCCTTGTTCTTGCAAATCGGCAACCATGGCCTTGCGACCTTCGAAACGATCAAGACCAACGTACTTGCCAGCATTTTCGTTCAAATGGGCATCTTCTGTCATGGTATTGATTCGTTCCAAATCATGCCGGTTGCCGACTTGAAAATCGTTTGGATCATGGGCTGGCGTAATCTTAACCATTCCAGTTCCAAAGTCTTTTTCAACATATTCATCGGCGATGATTGGAATTTCGCGATTGACAAGAGGAACCTTAACCGTCTTACCAATCAAGTCCTGATAACGTTCATCAGAAGGATGAACCGCAACCGCAACATCACCAAACATTGTTTCTGGACGAGTTGTCGCAATTTCAATGTAGTCCTTACCATTCAAGGTCGTACCATCTGTAAATGGATACTTCACATGGTAGAAGGCCCCTTCATCATCTTGATAAATGACTTCAATATCAGACAAAGCCGTTCGGGCCTGTGGATCCCAGTTAATAATGTATTCGCCACGATAAATCAGGCCCTTATTATACAAATCGATAAAGACCTTGTTAACCGCCTGGTTTAACCCTTCATCTAATGTAAACCGTTCGCGGCTGTAATCCAATGACAAGCCCATCTTGCCCCATTGCTGTTTAATGGTTGAAGCATATTCATTTTTCCAGTCCCACACTTGTTCGACAAATTTTTCCCGACCCAAATCATAGCGTGACACACCTTGTTCGCGCAAACGTTGTTCAACCTTAGCTTGGGTAGCGATACCAGCGTGATCCATTCCTGGTAGCCACAAAGTATCAAAGCCTTGCATCCGCTTTTGCCGGATTAACATATCCTGCAAAGTTGTATCCCAGGCATGACCAAGGTGCAACTTACCAGTGACGTTTGGTGGTGGAATCACCACTGAATATGGTTCTGGCTCTTGGCTCTGAATGGCTTGATTTGCTTCCGGTGCAAACAAATCATTATCCAGCCAGTCTTGGTAACGCCCAGCCTCAACGGCTGTTGGATCGTACTTGGTTGACATTTCAACTTCACGCATAGCAAATCTCCTTTAATAGTCATGTGGCCTGTGGTCCGAAAATAAAAAACGCCCTAATCTTTCGATTAGGACGCTTACACGTGGTACCACCTAAATTGCTATCCACAATTTGATAGCCACTCATTCATTAACATTTTTAAGGCCAAAGCAACCTTCCACATTAACAGTCCCAGTTTTCACCACCCACTAGGTCTCTCATAGCTGCGCTTGTGTACTCCTCATTAGCTTTTCTAAGTGTACAAAGGACCATGAAAATAGTCAAGCTAATTTTATACTAAAAAACCTGGGCGAACGTCCAGGTTCAAAATTTTAATGACTTGTTTGTGTCGTATTTTGGTTAGTGTCAGTACTGGTGTTTTGATTTGTTTGTGTACTTTGATTATTTTGGCTATTTTGTATTGCTGCTTGTTGCTGTTTATCAAGAATTGATTGGGACATTGCCGCCCGAGATGATGAATCCGCAGCAGATTGGGCAGCTGCAGCTTCTTGAGCAGCCTTTGCTGCTGAAGAAGACTGTGCTGCAGCAGCAGCGGATTGTGCAGCTGCATTCGAGGCTGCAATGTTATTACTTGAGCTTGAAGATGTTGCCGTATCGTCAGAATCTGATGATGACGAATCATCAAAATCATAAGTTTTCTTCTTAGACGATGAATATGAAATATCTGGTGTTGGTGTGTCGCTTGATTTCTTAGATGAGGCTGAGCCAATCATGTAAAAAGCCACCCCACCAACAATCAAAACGAGAATTAACCAAAACCACCATTGCTTATAAAATCGACGCTTACGACCATCCGTCTTCCGCCGTTGAGAACGAGATAACATAAATAAAACCTTCCTTTGCCAGTAACCATTTTTCGTAAAATCCGCTTTTTTTATCTAAACACTTTTGGATTAAATCGAAATATAACAGCTGAAATGATTCACCTGTCCTTGGTTATTCTGTACTTGACATTGCTTCTAAAGCATCAAACAAATGTCTGCCATTTGTCTGAAAATTTCTGGCTAGCTAAACTAGCTTCACATTCTTATTCTAGCAGGCTTTGGTGAAAAGAGCCAATTTTCAGCAAAAGAAAAAGCACCCTTCCGGGTGCTCTTGAAACAAAATTTTACCAAACAAAGAGTCCAACCATTGCCGCTGAGAAGAGTGAAACTAAAATTCCAGACAACAACAGGTAAAGAACATTTTTAGCAATCACTTCGTTCTTTTCTTTGTTAACCAAGCCCTTGAAGGCCCCGATAATCATACCGATAGTTGACAAGTTGGCAAATGACGTTAAGAAAACCGTCAACACTGCCTTATAGTGCGGTGCATAATGAGCAATCTCACCAGTTACCTTACCCATGACGACGAATTCATTGGTAACCAATTTCGTTCCCATGAATTGTGCCAAATCGAAGGCTGTTTGGTTGCCAAAGCCCATTAACCAAGCAAATGGGAACATGACAATTCCCAAGATGTGCTCCAGCGACAACCATGGGTTTACCCAAGCCAAAATCTTGTCAACAAGGGCCGCCAAGGCAACAAAGGCAATAACGTTAGCAGCGATAATCAAGATCAACTTACCGGCGCCCAAAATTGAATCACCCAAGAATGAGAAGAACGGTTCGCGTGCCGGCTTTTCAGCCTTTTCAATTTCTTCTTGTGCTAATTCTTGTGAACCAGATTCAGCGGTTTCAGCTGCAGGGGCCGCTGCTTCAATCGTTGCAATCGTATCTTCTGCTTCTGTTACTTCAACAGGATTCAAAATCGACGTTACAATCAAAGCGTTTAAGACATTGATTGGCACAGCAGTCAAAATATACTGTGCAGGCATCATTTGCATATAAGAACCAAGGATTGAAGCCGTCACACAAGACATGGACATCATGGCCAGCGTTAAGTTACGAGAAGCCTTCATCTGGTTCAATTGGATACCAGAAACCGCGAGCGCTTCCGTGTTTCCCAAGAACATCATTTCAACTGAGAAAAATGATTCGAACTTAGGCTGGCCAGAAAGCTTTGACAAACCGCGGCCAACCCATTTGATAATAAATGGCAAAACCCCGACATAGGTCAAAATGTCGAACAATGGCACAACCAAGAGAATTGGCAACAACGCCGAAACAACGAAGTTTGCTGGCAATGCCATTCCAGTTGGTTTCAAAGCGAAGTCAATTCCGGCACTGGCAGCAGAAATCAAACTGTCAAAGCCAGAAGCAGCTCCCTTGACGATGGTCCGGCCCAATGGAAAACCTGTCAAAAGCCAAGCTAACACCAAGTTGGTGACAACCATGATTGAAACCGACTTCCAATTAATAGCGGACCGGTTTTTTGATAACAAGACGGCCAAGGCGATAAACACCAAAAGACCGATGATGTTGATGAACAAATACATGATGTGATACTCCCTTAAATTTAAAAATCACGGTTTCTTCAAACATACCAATTATAGCACGCAAAACACATCTCCGCCCCGTCCTATAGCGGTTTAATCTTCATTTAAACCGAACGTTTTCACTAAATCAGTTGGTACGTTCGCTTTTTTCAGGAGTATACTGGAGTGGTTACAAATCGGTGCGTTGCTTCCGTCACGGCACCTAAAAAACAACAAGGAGAAAACAATGATGGAGAATGTAGAGAACAACGTGAGCTTCTGGCGCATTTTTAAGGAAACAATGTCACCCAGACGAATCACACAAGATTTGCTCAACCTCAGTAAGATGACAAAAGTGCTCTTATTATTAATGGTTGTTGCTCAAGTTACCACCTTTTTAATTGGTGGAAGTTTTAATAAAATGGCCTGGTTGACTGTCTCAACCGGAGTTAGTTCACTAATCAACCTGGCCTTAGTCGATCAAGGAAAACAAAGCAATTACTTCTGGGGATTAATCGGTACAGCAACATGGATGATTGTCGCCCTTTTTTCAAGAACTTATGGTGATTTTACCTCTCAGGGATTCGCATTTATCATGCAGTTCATCGGTATTGCGGCCTGGGCTCGTTATCGCGGCGGTGCCGAAAAGGAACTTCCTTCCCGTCAATTAACATTGCATACCGCCCTGATCACAACTTTAATCACACTTGCTTCCTATATCACGGTCGTTACTTTTTCCAAGCATTTTAATGGCCTGCAAGTTTACCTGGATTCTGCCGTCCTCCCATTAAACATTGTTGGTCAGATCCTTATGACTTACGGGTTCCGATCGCAGTGGATTGCCTGGTTGGTCTCTGACATTATTCAAGTCGTTGTCTGGTACCGCAACATCTTTTTAATTCACGACGCTTATGCAAGCTCCATGTTTGTTTTGCAAGTCATCATCTTATTAAATGCCCTCTATGGTACCTGGTATTGGTATCGGAAAGCCCAACCTGGCAGGCCTTCTTTATAAAATCAGTTTTCAAAATCACGCCAAAAGACGGTGGTTGCTAGAAAGCAACCACCGTCTTTTACTTTACCCACTACTGCCCCAGCTGGACTCGAACCAGCGACCCTCGCATTAACAGTGCGGCGTTCTACCAACTGAACTACGGAGCAATTAACTACCATACATTGATAATACATAACGTCTAAACATTAGTCAAGTGTTTTATGAGACATTTTTAATTTATCGTTCATCATCTTTTCAAGAAAAGTTCACAACAAAAATTTCATCAACCCCTTCTATTCTAAGTTATAAAATAAAAAAGTGTTGGTTGTCAACTGACAACCAACACTTATTTGGCTAGGACTGCCCCAGCTGGACTCGAACCAGCGACCCTCGCATTAACAGTGCGGCGTTCTACCAACTGAACTACGGAGCAATTAATTACCATACGTTTATAATACGTAACGTCTAATAATTAGTCAAGCCTTTTATTAAAATTATTTAATTTTTAGAATCATTATTGGTATAAAAGCGCTTTTATTGTGTTACAACCTTCTCAAATTGCGTTTGAATCGAGTCTGCTGACTTTTGCAACTTTGCTAATTCTTCTTCCGTCAAGTCCAATTGTGAATAAGAAACAACTCCCTGACGACCGACAATTGCAGGATAAGAAAGATAAGAAGCAAATTCTGGACGCTTGTGAGAAACCGGCATCTCGGTTTTTGCATCTTGGATGACGGTCTTAGCCAAGCGAATGGCAGCCGTCGCAATCCCGTAAGAGGTATAGCCCTTGCCATCAAACACCGTATAACCACCAACCACAGAGTCTTCCTCGATAGCAGCCAAATCGATTCCCTGTTCAGCCGCTAATTCGGTAATTGGTTGTCCCCTCAAAGACACCGTTGACCAGGCCGTAAATTGTGAATTTCCATGTTCACCGAGGTTATAGCCCGCAACTGATCGTGGATCAACATTGAAGGCCGAACCAACTGCCCGATGCATCCGCGCTGTGTCCAAAAGTGTTCCAGTTCCAAGTACCTTTTCCTGAGGATAACCGGTCTCTGACTGATAAACAGCAGCAATCGCATCACAAGGATTGGTGATTACTACCAAAACCCCGGCAAAATCAGTTTCCTTCAACTTGGCCGAAACTTCTTTTACCTGCTCAACATTGTGAGGCAATTCAATAAAGCGATCATGTTCGACGTTATCGTATTGCAATTCAATCTTACCAATGGCTGAAATAATGACATCCGCATCACCCAATGCTTGATAGTCATTGACAGTCACAGAAAAACTGTTGTTCAAGTTTGTTTTCGCATCTTCAAAATCCAAGGCATCGGCTTGGACCTTCTTTTCATTTTTATCAATGAAAACATACTCATCTGCTACGCCTTCGGCAATCAAACCATGGGCCACCGTAGAACCAACGTGGCCCATTCCAATAATTCCAATTTTTCGCATCGACATTTCCCCTTTTCTGTTGTTGTGCCAATAATAATCATTCAAAACACGGCCGTCAAGGGTTTTATGAGGAAATTTTAATTTAAAGTCCAATAGAGTTGATGACTGCGAAGGAAATTACACCAACCACTACCGTGATCAAGAGGTTCTTCGTGGCCACAGCCGTAACTAGCGTTGGTAAAGAGGCCCAAAAATTCGGCCAATTAATACTGGGAAGGTGCCCTATGTGTTGCACAAAAAGGCTTTCAAACCAAAGACCAGCCATAATAGTGATTGGGACAAAACTCAAAAATGCGAGCACCCCTTCCGGTAAATCAAACTTTTTCAGCATGATAAAGGGAAATATCCGCGATACCCAGGTCACCAGTCCACAAGCAATAATCGTTACTAGAATATAGTTAGACAAAGACACGTTTCACCACCATCCCAAATAAGCATCCGCCAATTGTTACTAGCAAGACAACCAAGTTTTTTGGTACAAAAATCAAAAGCAGGTAAAGCAGGACCAACACAAAGAGAAGCACGACTACTTGTAAGGCGAATTTAATCGTCTTATCCGTACTAATTTGCGCCGTTAATAGACCAATAAACATTGCTGTAATGGCGAATTCTAAGCCAAATCGACCAGGATCCGTTACCAAGCCGCCCAAAACAGCACCCAAAAAAGTACCCAATAGCCAACTCGCATACGAAACTAAGTTAACCGTGTTCAACCAAGGAAAGCTAAGTCGATTTTGGCTAACATTAACCTTACTCATCCCCAAAGCGAAACTCTCATCCGTGACAAAGGTGCCCAGCCAAATATTACGCCAAAGCGAATACCGGTTGAAATAGGGTGCTAGCGTCATGCTCATTAAAATCATCCGCGCATTAACCAAAAAAACAGCAAAGACAATCGCTGCTATCGAACTGTGAGACCCGACCATCGTGACTAAAACGAACTGAGCCGAGCCACCGTAATCAAGTGCTGAAATCAGCACAATCAGCCAAGTGCTCAGCCCCGCCGCCTTGGCCACGATGCCAAAGGCCATACTAATGCCGATATAACCAAAAACGGTTGGCAAGGCATCTCGCCAACCTGCCTGAGCGGTTAATGTATCTTCCATCCCACGCCCCCCTTTTCACGTTTTCACTTGACAATGATTATAGCGATGCTCCTACTCGTTGTCCAGACTAAACAATATAAAAACCCACTCAGCAGAAATACCGCTTTTCGTGGATTTCGCAACGTGGGTTAAAGAGGGCAAAACAGTTCGGACAAGCACCCGTCTTATATTCTTGATAGGTCAATTCTTGACCGCAGCGACCGCAAAGAACTGCAGGCCCAGCTGAAATCTTTGCCACCGGTGCAAAGGGATGGTCTCGTAAGGCATCATGGCACTGGTAGCAAGCAAAGTATTCCTCGCATCGAGCACAAAGAAGGCCGGCAACATCAACATCTGAGTGATAATGAGCGCAGGTACCAACAGTCCCAATATCAACACCGACCATGGCCACTCCTTTGAAACCAAAGAAGCGCTTATTCATGGTGCTGCCATAAATCTTGGAAGGCCTGCTGCATCAAGGCAACCTGACTTTGATACGGTAACAAGAGCTCTGCTAGTTCCGCTGCTGTCATTTCTTCCGTTACCTGGCCAACCGCCAAGTTCAATCGAAGGTTGACAGGTAAGCGATTAACCTTCACGCCCTGTAAGACTAGTGAAAAGGCCAAATCAGCCTGGAAGCCACCATGGCCACCGAAGAAAACAGTCGCAACCGGCAACCCACGCCACTCAGCATAGAGCGTATCAATGGCATTCTTCAAAACGGCGGGATAGCCCCAATTATACTGAGGCGCTACGAATACAACTCCATCATAACTTTGAATTTGCTTCGACCAATCAATTGTTGACTGATTTTGATAATGGCCTGCAGATGGTAGTTCAGGCTCATCCAAAAATGGCAAAGCGACGGTCGTTAAGTCGATTACGTCAGCCTGCACCTCTTGACCACTTAGCAAGGGAGCCAACCAGTAAGCTAAGCGCCGGCTCACACTTTTTGTTCGATTACTTCCGACAATTACAGCAATTTTTTTCATTTTTTCTCCAGTAATTAGAGGACCTTCTTAAAAATCAAAAGATCCATTTACGAGATCAACAAAGTCAATTACAAAAGAGCTCTCGCGGCTTTTTGTCTTGGTGCCTATTATAAACTTTTGAACTTGCACAAAACAATAAATTTTAAACTCACTGTTGACTCATACTTTTTTAATGTTATACTCATAAGCAAGATAACAACTGCAGTGATTGGATGAGTAATTCGCAAGCAATTCTACAGAAAACCGTGATTTGATGAGACACGGTGGCTTGGCTACGGATGAAAATGGTCCAGGAGCAGTTCATAGTTTGGTGAGTCCTCTGTGATAAGCTGGCTACGGTTAACAACCGTTATCATGTTGCGATATAGCCCCCATTGGTGTATCGACTAAGGCTGGTGATAAGACCGGCAAAGTAGAGTGGTACAGCGTTCACATGCGCCTCTAGGTTAAGATTTAAAAATCTAAACCTGGGGGCGCTTTTTAGTGTCTAGAAAAAGGAGAACAGACATGGCAGAAACAGCAGTAGCAACATTGACAAAAGCCCCCGTTCATTTTGATATCGTGGGTTCATTCCTCCGCCCAGAGCGCTTGAAGCAGGCTCAAGGAGACTTAAATGACGGCAAAATCAGCCAAGCAGACCTGACCAAAATTCAAGATGAAGAAATCAAGGATTTAGTCGAAAAGGAAGTCAAGGCTGGCCTTCACTACGTTTCAGATGGTGAATTCCGTCGCCACTGGTGGCACTTGGATACCTTCTGGGGTTTTGAAGGCATTAAAAAGACAAATGTCGACCACGGATACCTTTTCCACGATGTTGAAACACGGGCTGAGTCAGCCCAAGTTGATGGCAAGATTCGCTTCACCGACGACCATCCTGATTTGAAAGCCTTCTTGTACTTGAAAGAAATTACCAAAGATTTGGATGTTATCCCCCGTCAAAGCATCCCATCTCCTGCACAAGCCTATGCTGAATTAGTTCGTGGCGAGGAAAACATTGCTATTTTGAAGAAGTTTTACCCAAAGCACGAAGACCTTATCCATGATTTGACCACTGCCTACCACGACCTCTACTTAGCTCTTTATGCAGCTGGTTGTCGCGACATTAAGTTGGATGACTGTACTTGGGGTATGCTCGCCGATACTGATTTCTGGGCAGAACAAAATATCGATCAAAAGGGCGTTGATGAACTCCAAGCAGAATACTTGAAGATTAATAATCAATCATTGGAAAACTTGCCTGAAGATCTTCGTATCAGCACACACGTTTGCCGTGGAAACTATGCTTCTACATGGGCAGCAAAAGGCGGTTACGCAACCGTTGCCAATACTCTTTTCACAAAGGAAAACGTTGAATCCTTCTACTTGGAATTTGATGACGACCGTTCTGGTGACTTTGCACCATTGGCGAAGGTTCCTGCCGGCAAGCAAGTTGTTTTGGGCTTGGTAACCTCCAAAAAACCTGAACTAGAAGACCCTCAAGTTTTGATTGACCGGGTCAGGGAAGCTAGCCAATTCGTTCCTTTGGAAAATTTGGCTTTGAGTACGCAATGCGGTTTTGCTTCCACTGAAGAAGGAAATCACCTAACAGAAGATGAACAATGGGCCAAGATTAAATTAGTTGTCGATACGGCCGAAAAAATTTGGGGATCGGTGGACAGTAATTCATGAAACAATGGCAAAAATGGACGACAGCCGCCGTCCTGATAGTGGCTGTTGTGAGATGATTCCTACAGAGTTAAAAAGAGTTCGCTCCGTCCTCTTTGAAAAGTGATTACTTTTGAAAAATCCCGCTTAATTGAACGGGATTTTTTAATTGCCAATCTTGTATAATATTAGATACTATAATTTGGAGAAAAACAATTCAGCTTTACTTTTTATGCACTGGTAACTCGTCACGAAGCCAGTTTGCCGATGTTTACGTCCGTTACTATGCACCAACAGATTGGTCAATCAAAAGTGCTGGCACCAACCCCCGTGGCGTCCATCCGCAAACAATTATGGTATTAAACCAGGAAGGCTTTGATACCACTCATCTAACCTCTGATTCGATCGATGATAACTTTTTCAATTCATCTGACTACATTGTGACCCTTTGCGGTGATGCTCGAGATAATTGCCCAATCACAACCGACTCCGTCCAAACAATTCATTTTCCATTAGCAGACCCTGCCAGGGTAACTGGCTCCGATGAAGAAATCACTGATTTTTTCCAAAAAACCGCAACAGAAATTAAGCATCTAATGCAGACATTCATTACCGACATACAAAAAACGCCTAAGGTAGACTTCTGAAGAAGCCGCTTAGGCGTTTTTACTAAAATTCATTTATTGATGGTGAGAACCACGATCAAGATGGTGATCATCCCCATCTTGGCGGCGCTTCCTATCGACTGGGTTCACTGGATCATCGATTCGGCGGTTCCAGCGATCCATCTTGGGCATCTGATTTTTAACTTCCAACTGCCGCAGTTTCGAAACGGTTTTATGCTCAATAAAGAGCGGAACAACCTCTTCAACCGTATCACTCAAGCGCAAGCGGTAAAAATAACGGAGGTGGACAGAATGTGACTGCAACCAAATTCGACCACCAATTAAGAATCGATCCCATGATGAAATCTTGGAGACAGCCTTCAAATCAGTATAGTAGTTATTAGTAATCACATACTTAAAGTCACCAATACTGCGGTTTTTATCGAGCCCATAGCGAATCTTTTGTGGCTCAAGAACACCCTGCTTCACCAAAACCTTGGCAATTTGGTGAATGTAATATTCAACTTGTGGGTCAACCTTGAAACCAAGGTTTAAAACAACTCGAACCATATTTTGGCTTCCCATCAAATCAACTGAATAACTCTTTTCGTATGGGTTAATGGATTCTCGAATCGTGACAAACCAGTAAACCTTGGCCCGCTTTGGCCTTGCCCCCAATAGCGAGTAGATGACTGACTTCTTAATTTGATAATCATCATGAACGTTCACGATATAAACTAAGTTTTTCGCCATCAAAGGCTCTTCTGAATCGTTGGAGAGCTGCATCAACTGGCGGCGGTAGTCTTTCAAGGACAAATAATCATTGTTATAAGACAGTGCTTCACGACGCTTGTTTCCATAGAACCAGAAAACCATGACCGACAAAATTAGCAGCATCAAAATCACTGTGAAGTATCCACCATGAATGAACTTACCCAGACTGGCAATCAGGAAGAGGGTTTCCAGCAAGCCAAAGGGAACGGCAAACAAAATAGCCAGGCTTGTACGAGTCTTAAAGCGAATAAACTCGAACAACAACGTCGTCGTCATCAGCATCGTAACCGTGATTGCCAAACCATAGGCTGATTCCATATTATGAGAAGTCCGGAAAAGCACCACAACGATTACGCCGGCAACAAAGAGCATCCAGTTGACAATTGAGATATACATTTGACCGCGGAAGTCGTTTGGATAAGTAATCCGCAACCGGGGCATAATTTTCAGCGAAATGGCCTCTGATACCAAAGTAAAGGCCCCTGTAATCAAAGCCTGCGAAGCAATGACGGCTGCAAGTGTACTCAAGACAACGCCGACCAACCGCCACTGGTTCGGTAGAATATCAAAGAAAAGGTTCAAGTTTGAACCACTTGCATTGTGCATAATCACCCATGCACCTTGCCCCATATAATTCAAAACCAGTGTGACATAAACAAATGGCCAACTTAAATAAATATTGCGCTTCCCTACATGTCCCATATCTGAATACAGCGCTTCAGCACCAGTCGTCGCCAAGAAGATATTTCCTAAAATAAAAATACCTAGACGGTTATCTGGACTAAACAGCGTCTGTACAGCATAAACAGGCGAAAGAGCCTTTAAAATTTCTGGATATTGAAAGACTTGTAACAGGCCAAAGAAACCAATAAAGGTAAACCAAATTAGCATCATTGGACCAAACATTCGACCAATCTTGGTCGTTCCCTTGCGTTGGAGGGTAAAGACGACCAACAAAATCGTCAACACCACCGGCACAACGAAATCAATTCCCGTTGGAAAGATCAAGGAACCAAACTTTTGCCCCTCTAACCCTTCCACAGCAGACGTAACCGTCACCGCTGGTGTCAAAGCGCCATCGGCCAAAAGAGCCGCCCCACCGACCATTGCCGGGATGATGAGCCACTTCATGTTTCGATTGCGGACTTTACTATACAGGGAGAAGATACCACCTTCACCGTGGTTATCGGCCTGCAAGGCAATTAAGACATACTTAATCGTCGTAATTAACATCAAAGTCCAAAAAACAAGGGAAATTGACCCAATTACCAAGTCCTTCATATTATCGGTATGTGCATTACCGGCAATAATCGCATTCATGGTATATAGTGGGGACGTTCCAATATCACCGTAGACAATGCCTAAGGCGATTAAGAAACCACCATACTTTAACCGCTTCTTTGCTGAATCAGTCATTTCTTCTCTCCTATAAAATCAGCTATTGATGGTCACTTTCTTCATGACTGTTGAGTGCCTCAAAGAACTAATCTAATTTAGATAAAAGTATTTTTCAATCTATTTTCTTGGTTTTCAAATCGTTTTTCCAACATCAAGAGCACTTTTGTCGCGCAACTTTTTTTCTACCAATCAAAGGAGAGTTTAACTCGCTTAGCAGGAATATACAAGGAAAAATCATGCTTTTCATTAGTTCATTTTTACCACTATTTTACTTTTATTTCAACAAACGCTAATTCAGTGGTCATCTAGCAGCATTGACTGGTACCAATCAAGTCCCAACCAGTAAAGAACTATATTAAATTCATTGCAAAAATATCAGCATCATAAGGCTTGGCTGGGTATCTTCGGACTTCCATGCAGGCTGAATTGCTAACAAGCTCACCTGCTTGTCAACATAAAAAATAGCTAATTAACAACTACTACAATCCTAGTCAAAAATAAAAGACATCACCGGCATCATGATTAGCACTACCTTTCAAATCAGATAGTAGCACATGGATTAGGTGCTGTCTTTTTTTGGATACTAACAACCAGCGCTTTTAGTCATTATCGAAGTTATCACGAGCAGCTTGCGCCCATACTTCATCAACCATATTGTTTAGGCCTCGCTGGTCCCCCGCGATACTTTTCTGGACAGCCAAGCTCACATCCGATGCAAAGACGGCCGGCGACTTAATATGATTAACCACAGAAAAGGTGATCAACATAGCAAAAAAAGCCGAGGCCACAATCGCAATAATTTTTGATTTTTTATTTGGATCAAACATACAGAATTGTCCTCTTGTCGTGTTTTAAGCTAATTTTTTGTCAAAGTACTTAGCGATTAATGACAAACCATAGTTTAGCAAAAAGTATACCACCGTCAAGACCACAAGAACAGGAATAATGTAGTTTGTATTCTGAGCATAAACGATCTGGCCCCGGTACGTCATTTCAGCCAGGACAATTCCAGATGCCAAACTCGTATCCTTCACTAAGGAAATCAGCTGCGAAATAATTGGTGGAATCATCTTCTTATAGGCCTGCGGCAAAACAACATGTCCCAGCGTCTGCATGTTGGACAAGCCGTTTGCTCGAGCACCCTCAAATTGTCCTCGATCAACTGCTTCCAGGCCACCACGCACAATTTCAGCCAACATGGCCGACTCAAAGAACGTCATCGCTGCCACAGTCGCCCAAAAAATTGGCAAGTGCAGGCCTAATTGCGGCAAGGCAAAGTAAGTAAAAAAGATAATTAACAGCAGTGGTAAGTTGCGGACAATGTTGTTCAACGTGCCAACAAAGAATGAAAAAAATGGAATCTTTTCAAATTGAATAATCCCCACAATGGAACCAAACAGAAGACTCAAGACAACCGAAAGAGCTGAAACGCCAACAGTAATAGCTAGGCCACCGAGCAGATAGTCCATGTTTGCTGAGGTAAAAGCGTTAAAAAATTCAGACATGGACTTTTCCTCCTTAAGCATTCTTCTTCAACTTGGTTTCCAAGTGCTGGACGTAGTAACTCAAAGGCATCGTAATCACCAAATAGAAAACACCAATAATGATATAGGTCATAAAGGTATCAAAGGACGCTGCCGCTACCAAATTTCCCTGGTACATTAAGTCCAAACCACCAACAAAGGCTAAAATGGAAGAATTTTTGACCAGGTTGATCAACTGATTTCCCAATGAAGGAATCGCCACCTTAAAGGCCTGGGGTAAAATGATCACCCGCATAGCTTGGTTAAAGGTCAACCCGTTAGCGCGAGCTCCTTCCATTTGGCCGGCTTCAATGGACAGAATGCCGGCACGAACCGATTCGGCAATAAAAGCGGATGTGTACAACGTCAACCCGACCGTTCCAGCGACAAAACCCGTCATCTTAATGACCTTTGCGACCGCCAAGTACAAGAAGAGCGTAACAATCAAGAGCGGAATATTCCGGAAAACTTGAACATAGATATTCCCAATGGCGCGGTTAATCTTCGAAGAGGAGACCTGCATAATGGCAAAGAGGGTTCCCAAAATGAGCGAACCGATTAAGGCAATGATACTGGCCAACAGTGTGTGGCCAAACCCTTGGACAAAAACTGAAAAATATTGATTTAAAAGGCTCATTTGTTTACCTCCAAATCATGCCAATCCAAGCCAGGAACATTACGGAACCACTTTTCAACCAAACGGTTGTAGGTACCATTTTCCTGCAAGACCTTTAACGCTCGGTTAGCCTGCTTTGTCATTGGTTTTTGGTTATGATCAAAGGCCATTCCATATGGTGCCTGCGTAAAGATTCCACCAACAAGGTGGTAGTCTGGATTTTCGGTTGCTAGGCCATAAAGGATGGCATTATCCGTTGAAAGTGCCTGTCCCTGACCCGATTTCAAGGCCTGCATGGCAGAAGCATAATCCTGCAAGGCAATAATTTTAGCCTTTGGAGCGTACTTTTTCGTCTCTTGGGCGGCAGTCGTTCCGACGACAACTAAAACGGTGTACTTCGGATCGTTCATATCCTTAACAGATTGAATACCTGAGTCTTTTTTAACCAGTAATGATTGACCGGCGTTAAAGTAGACGTTCGTAAAGTCTACAATTTTTGCTCTTTCCGGTGTAATCGTCAACGTGGAAATCAGTCCATCGATATTCGTATTTTTCAGCAATTGAATTCGTGAAGCAGAAGTAACCGGCACAAAAGCTGCTGAAAGTTTCGTATTTGTTTGTTTAGCAATTTGGGCGGTCATCGCCTTGGCCAAGTCAATTTCAAAACCAGCTGGTTGGGCAGTCTTAGTATCCATCAAGCCAAAGAGTTTCGTATCGGCTTTGACACCCCATGTTATTTGCCCCTTCTTTTCAACCCGGGCCAAGGTATCTTGGTGCGCTTTGTTTTTCTCAATCGTCACGCTGGCCCACAAGGCTCCCAGCAAAATCAGGGTAGCCAAAACCAGCGAGGCAATGATTCCAAAACGGCGTCGTCTAATCTTTTCCATACGCTTTGTCTAACTAACGTCAATTTAGCCAGACCCTTCCTTCCATTTTAGTGATGTTCTACCTGGTTCAAGAACTTCTTGGCCCGTGGTTCTGTCGGGTTCTCAAAGAATGCTTCGGTTGAACTATCTTCTAAGATTCGGCCATCAGCCATAAAGATTACCCGATCAGCAACTGCCTTGGCAAAATTCATTTCATGAGTCACCACCAGCAAGGTCATCTCCGAATCACGCGCAATATCGCGCATAACATCAAGTACACCCCCAATCATTTCGGGGTCCAAAGCAGAAGTTGGCTCATCAAACAGCAAGGCCTTTGGCTTCATTGCTAGTGAACGGGCAATGGCCACTCGTTGCTTCTGTCCGCCTGATAACGCAGCCGGCATGCTATTGGCCTTATCGGCTAAACCAACCTGTTCCAACAATTCCATGGCAATTCGCTTATTTTCAGCCTCATCGCGATGCAAAACCAAGCGCGGTGCCAGCATAATATTTTCCAAAACCGTCTGATTATTGTAAAGGTTAAAGTGCTGGAAAACCATCCCAACGTTCTTACGAATCTTATTAATATCTGTCTTGGGATCATGCAGGTCAAAACCATCAACCAACAATTGTCCCTCTTCGATTTCTTCCAAACCGTTGATTGTGCGAATCAAAGTTGACTTTCCGGAACCAGATGGGCCAATCAGGACTACCGTTTCACCCGCGTCAATTTTCAAGTTCACATCATGTAAGGCATGAAAATCCCCATAGTACTTTTGTACATCTTTGAATTCAATCATTGACATCGCTTTTCTCCTCGACAAAAAAGTCGCCCTTTCCTAACTGCAGGAAAAGGCGTTAAGGTTAATACGTACATTTTACCATTTATAGCCCCTCTACGTTAGGCATTTTGACTAAAAATCTTGAAAGTCACCAACTTCTATTAGCTTATTGCCAGGTAGCCGAACTAATGATTCCTAATTTGTTCGAAAGAAAAAACCATTCAGCAAAGTGAACGGTTTTTCTTCATCTATATTTGTATTAAGTAAACAGTTATGCCAACTTATGATCAAACCACTTGGCAATCAATGACAGACCGTAGTTTAACAAAAAATAAACCAAGGTCATCACAACCAAGACAGGCACGATGAAATTCGTGTTTTGTGCATAGATAATTTGACCACGATAAGTCAATTCCGCAAGAACAATTCCAGACGCCAAACTCGTATCCTTTACTAAGGAAATCAGTTGCGAGATAATCGGTGGAATCATTTTCTTGTAGGCTTGTGGCAAAACAATGTGCCACATCGTCTGCATGTTAGACAAACCATTGGCGCGTGCCCCCTCAAATTGGCCGATATCAACAGCTTCCAATCCGCCGCGGACAATTTCAGCCAGCATGGCTGACTGGAAAACAGTCATAGCCACAACCGTTGCCCAAAAAATTGGCAAGTGCAGACCTAACTGTGGCAAGGCAAAGTAGGTAAAGAAAATGATTAACAGCAACGGCAAGTTACGGACGATATTATTGATTGTTCCAACGAAGCTTGAAAAGTAAGGAATCTTTTCAAAGAAAACAATTCCAATAATGGAACCAAAAATCAGACTCAAAATAACCGAGATGATTGAAACCCCAACGGTAATTCCTAGACCGCCCATCAAGTAGCCGAGGTTTGCCTCTGTAAAGGCACTAAAAAATCCTGACATTCTGCGGCCTCCTTATGCGTTCTTCTTCAATTTATGTTCAAGGTGTTGGATGTAGTAACTTAATGGCAAGGTAATCAACAAGTAGAAGAGTCCAATGATAATGTAAGTCGTAAAAGTGTCAAAGGAGTTTGCTGCCACGATGTTTCCTTGATACATCAAGTCCAAACCACCAACAAAGGCCAGAATCGATGAGTTCTTAACCAGGTTAATAAACTGATTGCCCAATGAAGGAATCGCCACCTTAAATGCCTGAGGCAAGATAATCACTCGCATGGCCTGACCAAACGTTAACCCATTTGCTCGTGCGCCTTCCATTTGACCGGCTTCAATAGAAAGAATGCCTGCTCGAACAGATTCAGCAATGAAGGCTGAAGTATACAGTGTCAAAGCAATTGTTCCAGCCGTAAAACCTGTCATCTTGATCACCTTGGCTACCGCTAAGTAAAAGAAGAGCGTGATAATCAACAGGGGAATATTCCGGAAAACTTGAACATAGATATTACCAATTGAACGGGCAACTTTTGAATTCATGACCTGCATAATCGCAAAAATTGTTCCCAAAATTAGTGATCCCACCAAGGCAAAGATACTAGCCAACAGAGTGTAACCAAATCCTTGGAGGAAGACTGAGAAATTCTGTTCAAACAAGCTCATTCGTGCACCTCCAAATCATGCCAATCCAAACCGGGTACTTGGCCAAACCACTTCTTGATTAATTGATTGTAAACACCGTTTTTCTTCATGGTGTTGATTGCCTGATTCACTTGGTCAACCATTGGCTTTTGATCATGATCAAAGGCCGCCCCATAAGGACCGTTAGTCAACGTACCACCCACAACCTGGTAGTCTGGATTTTCTGTAGCCAAACCGTACAAGATAGCATTATCGGTTGATATAGCTTGTCCTTGACCGGCCTTCAATGCCTGCATGGCTGAGGCATAGTCCTGCAAGGCAATTGTCTTGGCCTTCGGTGCAAACTTCTTAATGTTTTGTGCAGCGGTTGTTCCGACAACCACCAAAACAGTCTTACTTGGATCGTTCAAATCATTCACTGACTTGATACCCGAATCTTTCTTAACCAAAAGTGACTGACCCGCAGGGAAATATGGTTGACTGAAGTCAACAATTTTTGCCCGTTCTGGGGTAATCGTCATGACACCAAAGACACCATCGATGTTGGTATTCTTTAGTAATTGAATCTTGGAAGCGGTTGAAACCGTCACAAAGGATGGTGTCAACTTTTCGCCCAATTGCTTACTAATTTGCTTGGTGACGGCCTTGGCCATATCGACATCGAATCCTTCAGATTGACCAGTCTTTGTGTCCATCAAACCAAACAACTTAGTATCAGCTTTGATTCCCCAGACAATCTTGCCACTCTTCTTTACCCGAGTGAGGGTATCCTGGTGCTTGGCATTCTGAGCCACTGTTTGTTGCGCCCAGAATAGACCGAAAACAATCGCCAGGGCTAAAATAATGGTCGCGATTAACCCAAAGCGGCGCTTCTTTGCTTTTTCCATAAAGCAATTCCCCTTTCCCGTCTTCTTAGTGGTGTTCCACCTGGCTTAAGAACTTCTTCGCCCGCGGTTCTTGAGGGTTTTCAAAGAAACTAGCTGTCGAATTATCTTCCAGAATGCGACCGTCGGCCATAAAGATGACCCGATCGGCTACCGCCTTGGCAAAGCCCATTTCGTGAGTCACCACCAACAAAGTCATGGATGAGTCTTTAGCGATATCACGCATAACATCCAAAACATCCCCAATCATTTCGGGATCCAATGCAGAGGTTGGTTCATCGAACAAGAGCGCCTTTGGCTTCATTGCCAAAGACCGAGCAATGGCAATCCGTTGCTTTTGACCACCTGACAAGGCAGATGGCATGTTGTTTGCTTTGTCAGCCAAACCAACTTTTTCGAGCAGCTCCATTGCAATTCGCTTGTTTTCGGCTTCTTCCCGACCCAAAACTAAACGCGGTGCCAACATGATGTTCTCTAACGCTGTTTTATTGTTATACAAATTAAAGTGTTGGAAGACCATTCCGACATCTCGACGGATTTTATTAATGTCAGTTTTGGGGTCGTGAAGGTCTTGACCATCCACAATCAACTGCCCGTCTTCGATTTCTTCTAAACCGTTGACGGTTCGAATCAAAGTCGACTTTCCTGACCCAGAAGGGCCAATTAAGACAACAGTCTCACCCGCATCAATTTTTAAATTGACGTCATGAAGGGCATGAAAGTCACCATAGTACTTTTGTACATTTTTGAATTCGATCATTGACATCGTTTTTCTCCTTACAACATTTATTCTAGTCGACCATAAGTAGACCAAGCTTATTTCCATCTTACGGGTCAACGTCCTAAAATCTGACAAACTTTGTTAGCTAACATAACAAAATAATGAAAAAAATTTAAGCCTTTTCTTATATTAGCCACCTAAAAACAAACAAAAAGAGCAAAAGAAGACAAACGTTCTGCTTTTACTCTAAAATGATTTACCCGTTCTGCCACTGGTTGTTAGGCCTGGTGACCCGTTTCCAATGTATCTTCCAATTTTTCAATTAATGGTTCGACCGGGAAGCGCTTTCTGAGGTAATCAAAAATTGCTAAGATGATTGGTCGGACAATCAAGAAGAAGATTGGTACAGCAACAAAGAACGTTTTCACCCAATTCATCAAGTAACCAGGCAAGAATTGTGGATACAAACGATGGTACATTTCAGTCAACCAGAGCATCATGATGGAAACATTAAGCATCATCACGGTTAATGGCACCGTGTAACTTTCGGATAAATGATTTTTAATAAATTTCGGATAATGCTGATGAAGCCGCATGGTAATTGGCAAGGTCACAAACGTGCGCAGGCAATAAATAAAGACCACAATAACAGGGTACATGAGCCAAACGCGCTCCAACTTTTTTTCGGAAAAACCAAAACGAATAACAGTATTATATGTGGACATGATGGCAACCATCACGATTGGAAAAACCCAAGCAAGAGTATTGGGGTGGTGCAAAAGCTTATGTAAAAATTTGGATAACGATTTCATCTAATCAGTTTCCTTTCATCGATTATATTTTTCCAACAAAAAATCAGCCAGGGCGCCGCGATGGCAACTCTAGCTGATTCAACGGCAGGAAATGTCAAAGTACTTATATTTCAACCATAACAGAAAACCTGACATTTGTCTAAATTTGTTAACATTTCTACCTTATTAGCAATTAAAAAAGCAATTCAGAGTCTGAATTGCTTTCGCAAAATTGTCTTTATTGATGTTGGCCTGTTTTATCGCTGATTTTTACCAATCATTCGAAC
Source organism: Fructobacillus sp. ESL1117 (assembly GCF_058508565.1). Taxonomy (NCBI): domain Bacteria; kingdom Bacillati; phylum Bacillota; class Bacilli; order Lactobacillales; family Lactobacillaceae; genus Fructobacillus; species Fructobacillus sp. ESL1117. Next base: position 988,346 of record NZ_CP196385.1, read on the forward strand.
ATTCGCTAACTTATCGGTTGGAAAGACCATGATCAACAAGATTAACAAGGACACAATATCGTTTAACGCTCCGTTTGAGCCAAAACCATCAGACAAGATATCGATGGCAAAAACAATCCAAACCAGGACTGCATTCAACCCCGTATCTCTTATACGACGGACCTCTAACGATAAAGCAGGAATCAAAACCGCCAAAAAAATCAACGCTGAGATAACTAACCAGGCGATGAGTCCCCCTGATAAAGTCATTAACCAATGCCAGATATTGAGATTTTCCTGAATTGGTGACAGCCCGGCCACAACCGCAAAAAAAATGGTGGCAACTATCCAAAGGATTGTCAAAATAGATCCAAGTAAAACCATCCACCAATATTCTGCTCTAGTTGCAGTTCCAGTAAAATTAAAATAGTTTTTCCAAAAGCTTTTGAAAGCAGCGCCCATAGTCATTTACGTTGTTCTCCTTCTCTATTCCTGTTAGCCTCCATTGTACGCAAGCAAGGAGAGGCATGCAAGGTGGAATAGGGTTGAAGAAAGGATTTGATTTTGGCCGATTTTTTCTTACTACTTTAACGAGGCACGCTTCCCCTGTGCTTTCGCCTGAGCTTCGGTCATCGTAATAATATTGTTTTTATTAGTGCGTGCTGGCATTGACGCGGTACTATACCAGTATACGTCTGACTTGCCACCACCGGTGACATAAACTGTTCTATCAGATTCACCACTATTACCTTGATCAGGCTGGGTGGATTGCACAGCAGGTTCCGCCGTACTCTGTTCCTGCTTTTTGGTCGTTGAGGAATCTGACTCACTTTTCTGTGTTAGAGAACTCGTACCGGCCTTAGCAACTGTATTTGTTGCTCGTCCACTAGCGTAATCAATCGTCCCATTTGGTGTGCTATTATCCAAAACGACATGGGTAACACCATTATGATCAGTTGATTCTTTATCAGACCCCAACTTAATCGCAAGCATCTTACCCGAGCTGTCTAAACCAACATAATCCAACTTGACCTGACGGGGAATCAGTTCATCCCCCTGGTAAATTGGCGTTACTTGATAATCTAGCCAATAATTGGGATGGTTAGCCAACCAAGAATCAAGACGCTTTTCATAAAAAAGCATCGAATCCTGATTGCTATCGTTCATTCCCTGGTAATCACCAGCATTCATCCAAGCCGTTTCTGGTACTAAGTTCTTAGGCTCATCATTCAAGCCACTAAATTGGTAGCCAACCAAATGACCACGATTCATGACCCAAGCCTGCTTGGTCCCATCACCATAATAAAACTTAAAATTATGCCATCCAACAGGATTGTACTTTAATTTTGCTGCCCGCTTTACTTTTGGTTCATCCTTATCCTGCAATTGAATATGAGAATAAGTTGCTCGACCCAATTGATCTAAGTTACCCATGACCATTTGCCGCTTACCGGTAAAGGCTAAGAGGCCACTAGCCGTTTGCTGTTTGTGGTCAACATTGGCACTCGAACTTTGAGTACTTACAGCACTACCTGAAATAGAAGACTTCTTCTTTGACTGCGATGTCGTTGTAGCTGATTTTTTAACCTTTTGCTTGTCATCAGCCTGTGATTGATTGGTAGGTGCCGTTCCCAAAACAATTACAAAAAAAGCCAGCGTTACGACCAGCAGCCGCTTACCACGCTTTTGCAACTTTAACCCTGCTCGCTTATTTTTCACCCATTCGACCATTAGCCAAATCAGGGACACGAAAAATAGCATGGCAAAAAATCCATTCATAGTTTCTCCCTCGCTCTTAGCGTGTTTTTGCGCACGTTGTTCAAGTTATGGAAGAAAATACTAAATCTGCTGATTACATTTTTTTAGCAATTAAAGACTTTGCTAAAAATTCTCTCTAGTATTTCTACCATCACCCATCCAAACGTTAGACATTTAGATATTAATTTATACCTTTTTCTATTCTACAATATCTTTTTCTAATGTAAATTGATGTATAAAAGTGCAAAGGAGCCGTAATCGAACGTAATTTTATATTGACAAAATCATGACAAAATTTGCAAGCAATCTTTACTTTGGAATTATTCGATTAAAACAACAAACAACGAAATTCAATAAAACCAGCCCCGAGTTATCCATCTGAAACCTTAACCAATCAAGACTCTTTTATCTGGATACTTTAAAATTCACCATTAATGATGACCAGCCAAATGAGTACTTTGTTTTCTTAAACAAGAATGATAACCAGATTCTGGCAGATGGAACTCAAGATAGCGAATGGCTATTGGCTAAGATGTGTGAATGAAAAAAGCTGAATGTTAACCATTCAGCCGGTTCATACCAAAAATTAATTAATCCCTTGGAAACTCTTTATCCAACAACTCCATAAAAATCATTGATAAACAGGGAAAACAGAAGTGCTGTCTGAATATTTCAATCCAGAAAACTCCGTTAATTTCTGCATCATTTCAGTTGGAATCACAAAATCAGTGGCAGCGTTCATCTTCATATGTTCCACAGTCGATGCCTTTGGCAAAGGCAACAAGCCCAATTCCAACAGGTATCGGACTGCTAATTGAGGAACCGTAACATTTAGTTTGCTAGCCAGTTGCTTAATTTCGACATTATTCATCAAATCACCATGACCGAATGGTGAATGTGCCTCAACTAAGATGTCATGCTGCTGAGCATAATTGATTAATTCAAGTGGCATGTGCCCAATATGTGCCAAGACTTGATTCACCATCGGCGTAATGTGACCGTTCTTAATTAAATTTTGCAGGTCCACCTGTTCAAAGTTTGCCACACCAATTGCTTTGACCTTACCCTCAGCGTATGCCTCTTCCATAGCTTGCCATGTCGCTAAATTCCCCTCAAAATAATGATCAGTCCCCTTATAATCAGCCCAAGGCTTTGGCGAATGAATTAACAAGAGGTCAATATAGTCAACCTTGAGCCTGCTTAAAGCATTATCGATTTCGGCTTTCGCTGTTTTATAATCCTTGACCTCAGCAGCTAATTTCGTTGTCACAAATACTTCTGAACGCTTGATACCAGCATTTCGAATCCCCTGACCAACGCCCTCTTCATTACCATAAGCAGAGGCCGTATCAATGTGGCGATAACCAACCTTGATAGCATTCTCAACTGCTCCAACAACTTCTTGATTATCAAGTAGCCAAGTACCAAAGGCAATCTTAGGAATCTTTACTTGATTTGATAATTGATATGTTTCTTCTAACAACTGAATTTCTCCTATAAATTTTGGTATGTTTTATCATCAACAGGCTCCAACCATTCAGGTGTTCCAGCCGTAATCGCAATGTGTTCAAACCAAGAGTCCGCCTGCGCTCCATGCCAATGTTTAATACCATCTTTAGTCACAATCACATCCCCCTGTTTCAAAGATTGAGCAGGTTGACCTTCTTCTTGATACCAGCCTTTTCCGTCAGTAACGAGCAAAATTTGATACCCATCATGGTGAATATGCCAGTTATTTCGTGACCCAGGTTCAAAGGTAACCGTCCCAACTGAAATTTTTTCATCGGGACTAGTGGTTAAACCATTTAAAAACGTATCACCAATAAAGAATTGCCCATATGGGTTTAGGATTCCTTTGCCAAAAATACCACCATTTTCCAATTCATTAAATTTTGTCATTGTTCTCCCCCGTATACATTTTTCAGAATACTAAAGGCCGACCACCCTTTTGGCCAACCTGTATAAAAGGCTAATTGCGTAATCAACGCAGCCATCTCTTCTTCACTAACACCATTTTCTTTGGCTTTCGCCATGTGAAACGGTAATTGCTCAAAAGCTCCCATCGAAATCAAAGCCGAATTGGTTGCTATACTTCTCGTCTTTGGATTCAAGGTATCATCGGCCCAGACTTCACCAAATAAAATATCATCATTATATCTGGCAAAATCAGGAGCAACCTGGCCCAGTTGATCACGACCTGCTGTTACTTTATCTTTCATAGTAGTCCTCCTATTGATATGGTTATTTTAATCCCTAGAGTTAACTCTAGGTCAATGGTTGTGCTATAATTTTTGCATGGCTAACAAAAAACAAACTTTTAAAATCAAAGCCGTTGCGGAAAAAACCGGTTTAACTGAGTACACACTCCGCTACTATGAAAAAGAGAGACTGATTGTTCCTGATCGGACCCCTTCTAATATTCGAATTTATAGCGAAGACGATGTCAATTGGTTACTTTTTATTGAACACATGCGTTCTACCGATATGTCAATCGAGGATTTGAAACACTTTGTCAAATTGCGGCGGTATGGTAGCGATTATGAAGAAGAAATTTTACATATTTTAGTACGTCATCGAAAACAAGTAGCAGACAAATTACAACGATACCAAGAAAACCTCGACTTGCTGAACCATAAGATCGACATGTATACCGGCCAACTGCGTGACCGTGACCAGAATTTATATGAACATTTTGTTGACTGGCTGTCAGCAAAAAAAGACGAAAAACAATAGATTTTGTTTTTCGTCTTTTTGCTATCAGTAAATTGAATGCCAACCACCCACATAAACTAATCCGTTTTAAGTTATACTGTTTGTAATATTAAGCAAAGCAACTTTAAAAGTCAGGTTTTACTGATTTAAAAAAGGCAACCATCGAGTCGATTTTTGTCTATCATAGCGACAATACGAGATTGAAAAGGAAAAATTATGTTTATAGGAAAAAATGTAAAATTATCACATTATCATGAGGGTGATGGCGATAACTTCGCCAGCTGGCAATGGGATGAAAACTTTATTAATCCACTGTCTGATGACGTCATTCACCCTTTTACGGCAGAGGATTGGGAAAAGATTTTTCGTAATTCTTCTAGAAGTAACGAAACTGTTGAGTTTACTGTTCGCACGGTCGATGATGATAGCTTAATTGGGTTTGTTAGTCTATCAAACATCAGTATTCGTAACCATTCTTGTGAACTAGGTATTGGTTTTCCAAAGGAAGAAGATCGGTCTAAAGGATACGGTCAAGAAACACTGTCCTTGATATTAGACTATGGTTTCAATAACTTAAACATGCATAAAATAAAATTGTCAGTTTTCCCTTTCAACACGGGGGCTGTAAGGGCCTATACTAAGGCTGGTTTTGTTAAAGAAGGCACTTCAAAAAATGAAGTCTTTTATGCTGGTAATTGGGTCGACTTCGACCACTACGTTATTTTTCAAGAAGACTGGTTTGCCAGTCAGCAATAAAAAGATTGAATCGATGATATTAAATGCCCACTACTCTAATTCGGGTTGTGGCCCTTTACGAACATTTTTTAACCAAACTACTTAATCAGTGACAATCCATGTCACGGCCCAGTACAGGAGACTACGTATGGCAATTACTTTTGGTAAACCAAATAAAAATGATCTAGATAAAATTATGAATATTGAACATTCAGGGTTTTCTGAAGCTGAAGCGGCTACTGCAAACAGCATGTTAGAACGAATAAAAGTTATCCCAGATACTTTTATTGTTGCCTATGATGAACAGGAAGATCCTGCAGGTTATATTGTCGGTCCGGCTTCGACGGAACGTTATATTACAGACAACCTATTTGAAACTTCAGTTCCAAATTCAGTGCATGCACCTTATCAAACAATTCTTAGTTTGGTAGTATCACCAGACAAACAAAAAATGGGCATTGCAAGTCAATTATTGCAACAGTTGGCCATAGTTGCTGAGCAACAAGGACGACAGTTAATAACCCTAACATGTTTAGAAAAATTGGTTCCATTTTATGAAAGAAACGGTTATCAAGTCGACGGCATTTCTAGTTCTCAACATGCTGGTGAGACTTGGTATAACATGACGAAAAAGCTTTAATTATCGAGATTGTTAAAGACAATGTTGGATTTCAACCGTAATAAAGATTCAATAAAAAGCTTACGATTTAAAATCGTAAGCTTTTTTGTCCTTTAGCCGTACTTTTCTTGTGCCAAAAAAGTACCATTTTTGTAATTTACTCTTGACTTCTCTTGATTACTCAAAAAATCAAAATCGCTTAAGACTGGGATTTGTGACGCCTCTTGACGTCCCCTGATGGTACTCATGGAGAAGAAGTGCATGATACCATATTGACGTAAAGGCATTTGTGAATAATATGTAGCACTTTTGTAGCACTAAATAAAAACTAGTTATACAATTTTACATTTAAATTGTGTTCTTTTTTTAAAATTTCAAGCGCTGCTAGAACGTCTTCCTCTTGAATTGGCTTGTATGATTTAACTGCTCTTGATGTGGTGGACATACCAATCTTATTCCATTCGAAAAATATATTAATACCATGCTGGAATCTAGGCATTACTACACGCAGTTCATACAGTGTATTCGGCTGTTTCTTCCATAGTGGTTGCACCACCTTGAAAATATCTCTAGCTATTTGATTGCTCTCTTCACTCATTATTATCCCCACGCTTAATCACAATTCGTTAATCAACGCTTGTGTTGGCTCGCCTTTCATGAATAAGTTGTTCTAACTCATTTAGGTCGTCTTCTGTTGCTAACTTGCGAATGAACGATCGTGATGTTGAGCGATAATTTAAATACTTTTTATGTTCCTTGTTCTTTTCAGCCCAACGCTTATTGGCCTCGTTTTGTGCCGTCGTTGAACTTTCATAAATTTTAGGTCGTCCCTTTTTTTTATCTGTCATTTGATTGCACCATAAATTGCGATTAGTAACGAAACTACCGACAGCACTAAAGCCGTCCATCCTACCCATGAAGGTTTATTATTTTTCATAAAAATGTTAAAATGAGCGTACACGAAGAAGACCCTTGCGGGCCTTACTTCTTATTTTTTTAAAGAGCTAATCAGTTGAGCAATAGCTTGTAGTAGCGCACTTACTGCAAGAATTATCTCAAGCATGGTTGGCTTTTTCTTTTTATGCTTTTTTTCGCTCATCTTTTTCCTCCTTTCTCTATACTTATATAATATCATTATTATATATGTTTGTCAACTGTTTTAGGCTATTTTTGCACAAAAAAAGACGGGCAAACGTCTGCGTTTTCCCCGTCAATTTCCGCGACCCACTGCGTACAGCCCGAGTCGCTTTCTATTAGATTATAGCATTATACGCAAAAAACCTGCAATTAAGCTGTTGTGTTCATTCATTACTATTCTGAGTTAACTTATCAACATTATGCCAATTTTCACTAAATCCTAGGCTCAATATTATCTTGTTAATATCAATTGTACTTAAATTATTATTAAGTGTTCTAAAACGTTTCCTAATAGAATTATGAAGCTGACTATATTCTTCATGGCTTAAAAATGTTTGCATAATAACCATTGTTGAATAAACATCTTTTCTTTCTGTTGTTGGATTCAGAGTGTATCTATCATAAATTGGTCTGAATAATTTTGTACTTGAGTTACATTCAAATTCTAATAATCGCTTGCCATGTGCGCATATATTTCTTATTTCTGACATATTTTTTATAAACGATAACATTACATTAACATTTAGTTTATCATTTGTTCCAATATTCTCTTGTAAAAAACTATTCAAATCATTAGCAATTGATTCTTGTAGGCCATTTTCAAATTGATTAATTAGATGATAGAGTGTACCAAAATCAACAAAATCAATTAATACCCATATTGGAACATTATGATACTCATGATAATAATATCTTATGGCATTACCATCTTTTTCGTTCTTTTGATAATTTATAATTCCAGATAATTTACTAATTGTTTTAACAACACTTACTTCATTTCCGGGTGCATAACAATTAATGTTTAAATAATTGTATTTTCCTTCAGGATATTTTTTTGAAAACTCATACGAAACAATTGATTTTAAGTGATGTTCGGCCATCAACAAAAAATCCATAAATATTTTTTTTACTTCTTTATCAAACAAATATAGCCTACAAACTTCATCAAAGTTTGTTCCATTTAAATAGCGGTCGTCTGTACCACTATCTTTAAAGTATTTACTATACCCATTAATTATATTGTAATAATTATTCGTCAATAAATATCGTTTGGCTTTATCGACATCATTAAATATCATTCCTCTACTTTCTAAAATTAAAACTTGTTGATCAATAGTTTTAAAGTCTTTATTAGACAAAAAAAGCCCCCTGAAATAATATCAGGAGACAATTTCCACGGCAGTTTCAACAATAACTGTTAAATTAACTGTCGCTCTCTACTGACATTAATTATACATTTTTATTAAATAGTGTCAATCAATAGTGTACACTATATTATCAAATATTTGTATAATAACGTCTCTATAAAACACTATAATACTATTAATTAAAGTTAGCACTTTGATTACAAGGTGCTAACTTGGTCCACTACTATAAACATTGATATAAATGCATTTCACTCTAAAAATTGACCAAAAAATGTTAATTATCAATTTGTTTGGCCCACTTTTTTATGTACAGGGCCAAAGCCCTATTTTTAATAATCACCTATTTTTTGAAAATAGAAGCATTACTTGGTATTGCTATTTTTAAATATTAGGTATTTTTTAAGCATGATTCCAGAATTTGTCGGCATCGAACCAAATAATTCCATTGCCGTCTAAGAAGTCGATCCCTACTGCGTTGGCGTTCTCAGAGTACTTATCAATCGTACCCCGTTGATACTCCTTCTTAAACGCTACACGGCCACCATCATTGAACGAACGGCCTTGGGGGTCGTCTAAGTCGTCCAACAAATTAGTCGGGATACCATTGTCTCTCCATGCAAATGGGTCGGCTGTCAGCTCCTGCGCTCGTACCTGATAGATACCATATTGCAACTGGCAATTATCGTTGATGAATGACCCCTGCAAGACGAACCGATTACCGCCTGCTTGGAACTTTTGAATGGCCGTTTGTCCACTCGTTTGCGCTGGCTGTGGAGCGGAAGTCGCCGTTTGAGTTGCTACATATCCGCCACCGTTATTAATTGCGTTAGCCCGATCAGCAATTTCCTGCAACTTACCCTTCAACTGGCCTGGACAAGCTGTACTAGCAAATTGCGAATGCGGGAACAGGTTCTTGTATGGCACGACTTGGCCAAAACCATACCGCTTGGCAATGTCCGCCACCAACTTAGCGCTGGCTTCAACAGTTGCCTGGGCAATGTCATAGTTAGGTGCTAGATTAACATTAGCATGTTCAATACCAATACTCGTTAAATTAGTACCCCAATCCCCTGCGTGCCATGCTGTGTTGTCTTCATCTACATAGGCACGAATTTGGCCATCTTGGCCAATTCCATAGTGAGCAGAAGCCTGACGGCTGTTCCAAATTCCAGGAACTGAGTCATAGTCAGTTGTGGCCATGTGGTGGATCACGATTTTATTAATAGAATTTCCCTGACGTCCCTGAGTAAAGTTAGGGAATGACTGGAATCCGTACGGTGTAGCCAATCCTGATACTGTCATTTTTGTTCCTCCTTATTTCGTAGTAGTGGCGTTCAATTGCGCCACTGCCTGTTCAATAACTGCAGACAACTGTTCTTGTGAGAACTTGCCGGTCAGCTTGTTAGCTGCCAATCGAGTCGCTACATAGTCAATGGCTTGTTGCTTCTTTTCAGTACCGCCCAATTCGCTCTTTTCCAGCAAAGCAACAGCCTGGTCGGCCCATGTTAGCAGCAACTGCAAATTTCCATTCTTAGTCTTCGTTCGCAACCAGCGTACTAATGCATGTTCTGCTGGTGCTGCAATCGTCAATAATGTAGCTGCCAATACTAATGTGTCAGTTAGATTCATGATTATCCTCCAATAAAAAAAGCCAACGTCAGTCGGCTGAATGTGTCACTTCTTGTAGTACAGCTATTTGGGTATCGTGCTTAGATACCCGTGTCTCGAGCGTTTCGACATCTACTCGAATGCCTTTGATTGTTTCGTCCAAGCTGTCGATGCTCTTGGTTAGTCGTTCATTGTGATAGTTAGTGCTATCGACTAACTTTTCTAGCTCACTTTTCAAACTAGATGATAAGTTTTTCTTAATTGCCTGGTAACAGCTATAGCACGTACCACCGACAATGATTGATGTCTGGATAATTCCAGTCCAATCCCCCGCACTTAGTCCAAACATTTCTCCTCCTGTTATTCTGCTATTTTTTTAAAATGAGTAAACAATACCAGTAATTTGCTGGTATTGGTCGACTGTAATAATTTCACCGACAACCCAATTCTTCAGGCTATCGTTGTTTTCCAGTCCCATTTCATACCAATTTTTTAACACGTCAAACATCACTTAGCCTCCTTTGATTCCAGTTCAGCAATTCGCTTATCCTGAGCAATCAAGCGGGTTAATAGCACATTAGCTGTCGCATTCAAAGCCTGTTGGTTGGCATCAACTACCTTTGGTTGATTGGCCCGTTGCTCAGCCAAATAATCCTCCATAGATTGCCCAGTCCATGAATTAGTATTTGGATTCCAAACGGGATTCATCACACCGCTTGGTTCGACTGTTGTTGTATTCTCAGGCTGTTCCTCTGACCTGATTGCACCCGGAATAAATGCAAAAGTGTTCGGATCAAACTTGAAATACCACTTATTATTGTCGATTGTAGATTGTGTGTTATTTTCCATTTCATTTCCTTTCATTAAGGCATGTCATCAGCAGTCGTGAATACCAGGCTTAAGTAGACAGGACCAGGGGCTACATGAACATTATCGTTGTATGTGGACCCATCAGTATTGATTCCAAACACAATATTTTGAGTGCCGACAAACGTTTGAGCGTATTGTAGCTCTGATGGCCGATAACCAATTGGTAATATTGCACCAAGTCGGGCCCAATTATTAATGTCACTTGAATAGCCACCATAGCTGTAGCAGATAACTAACGGGCCAATCCGTTTTAGGAAAAACGAAAAACCAAAACTAGTCTTGATTTCTACTCTGTCAGTCAATTGCAACTGCTTATTATTGATTTTTCCGCCGACAGTTAAGTCGCCTTCAATAGTGGCACTGCCGTGATGTATCAGTGTGTACCATGTTTCAACGCCACCGCCCAAGAATGAGTATCCTTTGGTATAGAACGAGCCCATTCTGTAGAACGTATTATCATCTAATTTCTCAGCAATATCCGCTTTGGCCGCACTGTCAGCCGTAGTAGCATGGCCAGCATTCGTGGCATTGTCAGCGCTATCAGCATGATTTGCACTTGTGGCACTATTAGCACTGTCTGCATGGCCAGCATTAGTAGCAGTATCCGCAGTATCTGCATGGCCTGCATTGGCTACCTTATTGATAGCATTAAGGCCACTGGTCACTGTCTGCTGGACGTATTCCTGACTGGCGTAATTGCCAGTAGTAATCGTCTGATTCAGCTTGTCAGTCGCTTCTTGGACTGCTGTATTCAATGTTGACTGAGCGCTGGTAACTGTCCCATCTAACTGGCTGGTAGCCGTCTGAATGTTGCTTTCCACTTGGGATTTTACCGCACTGATGACACCATCAACGACTGACACATAATCACTGGCCTCCGCCTGATTCATATCAATGGAATCGAGTACCTGGATATTGAATGAGCCAGTCGAACCTAACTTTTCGCCTTCCGAAATTTTAAAATAAGCATTGGCAAACGCTCCAGCAGTTCCGCCCGCTTGATTTGGAAAAGTGTATTCAAAAACGCCCACGGTACTAGTCTTACTGACGTTTGTATCAATAATCTTAGTACCTGCAGGCGTTGTGCCCATGAACGTAATCACGGCGTTTGTGACGTCCAATGGCGTGCCGTTATCTGTGACCGCTACCCGAACTGACTGATATTCACTATCGCCCTGCCTGAGCACGACAGTCGGGTTTGGGATATTATTTTTTGTTGTATCTAGATTTAGAACAATTTCATTCATTCAAACCCCCTTATCCAGGCCATGAGTCGTTGGTTGCCCAACTTCCCATAGTTTCAAAACCAGTTGAATTGTCAACACTTGCTGAAGAAAAATACATAGTGCCGTCAGTATTAACTTGCATGAATGATGTTGCAAATCTATTCATCATTGGCAGATTAGCCTTGCTGACAGGTCGGTATCCGATTGGTACGACCATGTCATACGCTATCGTCCATGGAGAACCAGAATCGTATGGCCAATCTTGCGTAGGAATGGACAAGAAAACCTGTGGACCAAAACGAGAAATTACTGCGTTTAATTTACCAATCTTAATATTTTTAACAACAGCATTACCGTAAACTCGCCCATTTACGGTCAAGTCATTAACCGTCTGACTGTTGGCGGGATTTAAACTATTAGCCACATCGGCACTTTTGGCCGAATTGGCAACATCAGCATTAACTGCGTGAGTTGCGTTGTCGGCATTACTAGCATGAGTGGCGTTATCAGCTTGTCCAGCTCCGTTTGCCCATCCAGATGTACCAGCCTTATCAGCGTAGCTTGATTTATCAGCATGAACTGCATTATCAGCATTTGCATGTAATGCTCCACTGACTGTCAAATCTTTCGAAATTGTTTGATTTGCTGTGAAAGTATTGCTAGCACCAACTTTTGCAAACGCCCCAGTGTTCAGCATTTGATTAATATCGTTAGCTTTATTCTTAGCGTCATTGTACTTATTCGTGATATCCGTGTTGTAGTTTTGAGCCATGGCAACCAAGTTATCTGATGCCTGCTTGACTAGCCCAGTAGCATTGTCCGTTTTAACTTTTACGTCAGCTAATTGATCGGATAGCTCTTTTCGAACGGTGGCCACAATTCCATCAACTACAGTGATATAGTCGCCTGCTTGTTCGGCTGTCAAATCGACTGCTTCGAGCACAGATACTTTAAATGAAGCCGTTGACCCAGTTGAATCGCCTGTCGTGATTTCAAAATATGAATTCTTGAAGTTACCCATATCTTGTCCCCACTGCTTAGGTGGCCGATAGTCAATCACGCCATTCAGTGCATCAACTTTCGTGATGTTTGAGTCAATAATTTTATGGTCCGCTGATGTCGTTCCTAAATAGACAACATCAGCATTTGTCAAATCAGTTGGCTCGCCATTACTAGTGATAGTCACTCGCAATGTTTGATAATTCCCATCTCCTTGTCTCAATAAGATTTTAGGATTTTGAATATCAGACTTTGCTGTGTCCAAATTTAGGTTAATTGTTTTGCTCACTATATCCTCCTTCCTCTAATGCCTCTAGCAGGTTGTCATAAGCGTTTGCCTCTGCTCCTGCTAGTGACTTATCGTAATTATCAAGATCATGATATAGCCCACTAAATTGGCCTTCAACGCGCTCACTAAAGATAGACTTTTCGACTTTCACATCAGCCAACTCTTTTTGAGCAGCTAACTGTGCTTCGTCATTTGGAAATCCAACAATGTTGCCTTTTTCATCAATGCTTGCACCATTATCAGTAATAATTTTCTTTTCGTCTTTGGCCAAATCAACCATGACTTCGCCAATTGAGCTCAATAACTTGGTCCGATGTCGTGAAACTCGTCCAGATAATTCAGCCTTATCTAAGAAATTAGCAATGTCATTCAATTTTGAATTTTCAATTTTAATCATTCTTCCCTTTCTACCAATTGAAACTAACGTATTCAGTTATTTTTCCGTCCCAACTGATGCCAGTAATAATCTTGAAATTTTGAAGAGCGAAATTAAACAGCATATTTCTCAAATTTCTATCGCCAATAGTTGGCTCATTCAAGTAAATATCACTATGCAAATAGATTGCTTGGTTAAAAGTCACAACGTCTTGGAAAAAGAAACCAGGGTCTTGATTTGACAATCCTTGCCGATACCAACCGAACTTAACTGGATAATTACCATTTGGATCATCTTTATTTTTGGCAGCAAGTCCAAAATAATCTGCATCAGAATTAAGGTTAATTGTTAGCCCTAATTTATTTGGGTCAGAAACCAAATTGTTTCGACCAATAAACCCTAGACTTCGATTGTTCCAATTTAAGTCAATTCCATAGTTGTTGAATGTTGTAACTAAATTATCTGAGCTAATTTTCATGCCGGTATTATCAATCGAAACTGATTGATAATTACCATTCCAATTTGATTGAATGAATTGGGAAATGTTTCCAACCAAACTATTCACATTCAAATTAATAACGTTAATCTGGCTAGCATCAATTTGGCCACCCTTAATGAAATCGGCCGACAAATGACCAGTGCTAATATTGTTGGCATCCAGATTAAGCACGTTGACACGGTTAGCATCAATAATTCCCTGTTGCAACCGATTGGCATCAGTAATGCCGTTGAATTTAACCCAAGTTGATCCAGAATATGAATACATAGCCACGCCATTTTTCTCGTTGACATCATCTTTGTACCAGGTATCCCCTTGTTGTGGGTTAGTTGGTGTGTCTGAGCCACGATAAACAGTATGGTCGCCATTCAATTCAGCGCTATTCTTCTTCCATTGAGAGTCCGTTTGAGCGCTTAACACCCACGCATTACCGTCATAGTAGTACAGCTCTGTATCGCCATTAGGTAGTGACTTGTACCATACATTGCCCTGCCTTGGATTTGTAGGAGCTACTGGACTGTAAGTAGTGTCATTATGCCCGCCATTTGAAAACGTCCAAGCAAGGCCATTAGAGACCGCTGTGGCGTTACTTGAAATGGAAGAGATGGTGCTAGTGAGGCTATTCGAACTCAAATCATCTCCTAGTTTCAAGCTCGAATTCTCTGGCCGAACTAAGTCCACTGACACTTCAAATACCCGTGTCTTGTAAGACAAGTTCCGGTCATTATGCATAATCAAGACCGTATCGCCTAATCCAAGTCCGCCAGTCTCAGCCACAGTGGCCGAATACTGGACAGATGGATGATTGCTGTCCATCAATTCACGGTAAGCAGTGTTAATCAGCTCAGTCGTGTCATCAATGTTGTCATAAGTCTTAATCAAGAGGCGTTCGTTGCCATCAATGTGGCCATATTCTTCTGTCGCCACAGGGTCAACTAAAATCACATCTCCGCTGGGTTTATCCAACGGATCGCCCTTTGCTTTTGACCAAACAACATCCTGAATGTTGATACGCCTTCCATAACCATCAGGGCTATCGCCTTGGCCCTCACTAACCTGTTCGCCTTTTCCTCGTGGCAAAATCGCGGTATAAATACTTGAATTATCGCCAGTGCGGTCAACAGTTAGCAAATTATCGCCATGAACGAACACCTTTGAAGTGTCATTACCCTGCTGATATAGATAGTCCATATAACGGCCAGTAATCTTGTTTCCAGTAATAGACACATAAAAAACAACCTCTCCACCTAGTCCTTGTGTGACCGTGTTAATAGCTTCAAGATTGCTGATGTAGTAAAAATTTGTCTGGAGATTTCCAGGTACGTTGACTTGCCCCAACTTCCATGGTGAGCCACCAAGAGCCACACTCATCAAGTCATTAGCACTTGCACCGTTTGGAAAGCGTCTGTCCTGTATATAAGTGTACGTACCCAATTCTTGGTAAGCCAATTCATAGAATGAATAGTCAATGCTATTCTCGTTGTCTTTGATTGTCATCAAGCGCAACAACAAGAACTGGCCATCTTTCAACGGGTGTTCGATTCCTAGATAACGCACCTTTTTATCCAGTGACTTTTCTGGTGGCAAAGAGATGTCCAACTTAGCAGCCTGATTGATTTTCAAGTCCAGAGTACCCTCTGTTAAATCAGCCTTTTCAATCATTTGAACGACTTCTTGCCGTTTATCAAAGAGATAGATCATAACAGTTTGACACGGTATTTAACCGTGATTTCCGTTGCCTGCGAACAACGTACTTGTACTCCTTTCACGATTTTTGCTTCAAAAATATTGGTCTTGGTAATATCAATCGTGTTCAGAACGCTGTTACCATTGCTAGTCAGTGTCCTATTGTTGATGTCTAAGACCAAGGTTGAACCAACCTGAAAAGAACCGTTTAAAGTCATATTCCAGTCGTTGCCAATGGTCATGACAACTTGATTGGTAGCTGAACCAATCTTAGCCGTTATAGTATCAACATTCTGGTCATACAATAGCTGTGGGTCGTTGATGTAGACAACGTTTGACCCGCTGACAACCTTCGTCTGTCCATGGCGGTATGGGTCGCTACAAGTAATCTCAATTGTTCCCTGAACAGACAATGAACCTGGGTCAGAATTCTCTAACTTGGTCACAGTGCCAATTCTAGAAAACTCTGGTTCGTCAGCAAAGTAGAACTCCTTCTCATCTCCTTGCAATAGAAACTTCAAACGAGTAAACGCTTGATTGAATTCTTCCGTATCGTTAGCGAGTAAGAAATACTTCACTGTTATGGTGTTCTTATCGAGTTTTGAACTCAAAAAGTAGTCCCCATCACTTCGACTATCAACAGTGTTTAACTTTCGAGTGTAACCATCACGACCATCAACGTTGACAGTCAAGAATTCAGGTATTTCGCTCTCAATATTTACCCCATTGAATGTAAGAGATTCAATCGACTTGTCCTGTGGCGCTGATGTCGTTTTATTTAGATCCTTGAAATCGTAATTCATAGTCCCTCCTAAAAGACGTTAACAGCGTTGTTCTTCTGCAAGTCATATGCCTTACCCTGCTCGTTGCTGATGTCATCAACGAACGTTGAATAAGTGTTCTGACCCATACCAATATTGATATTGGCAGGTTGCTTTTGGTTATCTAGTGACATGGATACAGTACCATCAGAATTCAAGTCAAATCCTGACGTGATTGGGGTCATTTCGTATGCTAGATTAGCTGTTCCAAACGAATTGCTAATCTCTGATGCCATGCCAGCTACATTACTCTTCACGTCATTAAATCCGCTGTTCAAGCCGCCATTCAATCCAGACATGATGGCATTTCCAGCTGGAACAAGCAAACGAGCATCATAGCTGATTGGCCCTTTATGGTCTTTAATCCAGTTCGCAATTCCACTAACAAACTTTTTACCAGCTTCCCATGCTGATGTAAGGCCTTTGACGAAACCATCAATAATGGCTTTACCAGCGCCAAACAAATCAATGTGCATAGCGCTGCTAATAATGTTTTTAATGCCGTTCCAAAAGCTACTGGTTACATTCGTGATTGAATTCCAAACATCACTTATGACATTCGCAATACCATGAACAACTGAGCCAACGACAGAGGCAATCGTCTTAATAACCGTTCCGATAATCGATGAGATACCATTCCAGATAGCACTTGCTACACCCTTAATGGCATCCCATGCACCAGACCAGTCGCCACGAATAACGGCCATGATTGCCTTAATAACGCCTGCGACAACGTTAATAGCGGTACTAATAATCGTCACAATGATATTCCAGACACCACTGATAATCGCTGAAATAACGTTCCAGACAGTCTGAATTACGTCCTTAACAACGTTAAACACACCAACAATGACATCTTTAACAACGTTGATATACATGGTTACTGCCGCTACAATCACATTCCAAACGCCAGAGATAATGATGACAATAGCATTCCAAATTCCACTCATAACTGGTCCAAGGAATGCAAATGCAACTTGGATAGCACCGACAATGGCAGTGATCGTACCAATCAAGGGCGCAAGGGCAATTCCAATAATGACTAAAATTCCCTTAAACAGCATGCCAAAGAATTCTGACAATGGACTCCATGCATTTTTAAGTGCTTCAATAATTGGCTTCAAACTGTCGACAAAGCCATTCCATATTCCTGATAAGAATGCGCCAATTGGCTTCCAAATCTCCTTCACAACATCAACAACTGTTGTAAAAGCATTAGAAATTGCTTGCCAGACTACCTTAGCCACGCCAACCAGACCATTCCATGCCTGACCTAACCAATCGACAAAGCCTTTCCAGAGGTCTTGCCCAATTTTAGTTTTAGTGAAAAATAAGGCAAGAGCAGCAACAACTGCCACAATTGCAACGACTATCCAGGTCATTGGATTAGAAAGAATTGAACTGTTTAATGCCCACTGAGCAGCGGCAGCCAATTTACTTTCTTTCGCCATCATTGACAAGGATGACTTTGCCGCCTCACTACCCTTTGAAGCAGCGCTAGCTGCTTTGGCCGTGTTAATCAAATTACTTGAAAAACTACCAATTTTACTCGTGACTGTACTTGCTGCATTCGTGATATGGTTCATATTATTCAGGAACTGACCTGTAGCAGTTATCCCTGGACCAATAACAGGCGCAAGACCAACGAATGAACGGCTGACTTTTGCTAGCCAGTCATTGCTAGTCGTTCCCCAACGCACAATTTGATTCGTTGAATCAATTAGCCCACCAGTTACCCCACTCTGAGAACTAGCAGCGGCGTTTTGGTAAGACCCCCAGTTATCACTCAGTCGTTTCAACTTTGAACCAACGTTCTGTTGCATTTCAGCTGACTGGTCTTCCAGTGATTTAGTAGCTGTCGCACCATCTTGTGATGTCTTTTGAATCTGGTCACTAAAGGCTTGCCATGAAGTCGTGGTATTACCTGACTTATCCTTGATAGAGTCAAGTAAAGGCAAGATAGCACCCATTCCAGCAGTTCCAAACATCTTCTTCAATGCTTCGGCCTTTTGAGAAGAAGACATACCATCCATATTGGCCGAAATCTCTTGCAAGATAGACGGCAACGACTTCATATTTCCTTGGGCATCAGTAAATGAAATGCCTAACTGATCCATTGTTTTCTTCGCCTGCTTACTTGGAGCTTGCATTTGAATCAAGGCATGGTTCAAATCTTGTGAGGCCTGAGCAGAGCTGAATCCCTTGTTAGTCAACAGTCCAATCGCAGTCGAAGCATCTTGCATGCTGACACCAGCATTTTTAGCTGTACCGCCAATTGTGGCAAGTGCCTGTTGCATGGACTCAATCGAAGCATTCGATAGATTGGCCGTTTGAGTCAAGATTGATGCCGCTTGGGCAGGGCTTTCAAAGGAATCACCCCAAACGTTCATGGCTTGTTGAACAACACCAGCAGTCGTCTGCAAATCAGCGCCAGAAGCGGTCGCCGCTTGAGCAATCGCTGGGAATTCTTTCTTAATGGTGCTTAAACTAGCGCCATCTCGTGCCATTGACAGCATGGCATTAGCTGCTTCTTGCGAACTGACAGGCAACTTATTTCCCATCTCTTCGGCAACCTTTGTCAGGCCACCAATATCTTTAGAAGTACCACCAGCAACAACAGCCGCTTGGTTCATTGTTTGCGAGAATGTCCCGTAAGACTTCACTGCAGATAATCCCAAAGCAGTCGTTGCCGCACCAGTAACTGTCATGGCCTTTCCAACTGATTTCATTGAATTAGAGGCATTATTTGAAGATTGGTTAGCTTTGTTTTCAAACTGGCTCATACCGCTCATAGCAGTTGTAATTCCTGCCATGAAACTGGTCATATTTGCCTCGAAAACGGCACTAACACCGTATGTTTCAGCCATTTACCCTCCTTTCCAACTTATCGAGTAAGTCTAGGTTGTATTCTTTCTCAACTCGCTTAACGGTCATGCTAACAGTAGGATTCGTCCGCTCTTTGACTTCGTTAAAGGCCTTCTTGTACGAGTTTTCGAAGAACTTATCGAATGTGTTGTATTTGAGCTTATCCCCACTGCTATTTGTTTGTTGCACGGCCATGTAGGCCCATGCCATCTCATGTGTCGTATGTTTGCGGTCCAACTCTCTGAGCTCTGCCGCTTCCATTTGTAGTTCGTACTCAAATGGAGTCATCCGCTCAATAGCTTCAACGTTCGACACATTAAAATAGCGCAGTCCATTTACCAATATTTCGTGATATTGAGCTGCGCTATCGAGATTTTTTAGTTGTTCGCTTCCGTTTGAGCCTTCGCCGCTGCCATTTGAGCGGTTAAGACGGCTACCTTTTGGCTCGTAAATTTTCCTTTCTCAAGTTGGTCCATAACGTCAGAAGTGACCTTTTCATAATCCGCTTCTTCGTCAAAGAACTTGTCGAGCTTTGAAGTCGTCAACTTACCGCCTGCTGCATGATTGGCGGCCAATAAGATTTCTGAAACAGCCAAGGGACTTTGATCTTGAATAAATGAAGCCAAGTAGTATTGCAATCCGACGCCAAACTTCAAACCATTGTTTTGCCCTTCCTTTGCCATATCCAACTCACGAATAAACTTCATTCCAAAGTTGAATTCCTGCTCTTGCCCATTAATTTCAAACTTCAACATATAATTAATCTCCTTCATATTAGTGGGCTTCACACCCCATTCGAACGTTTAAGCCGTTGTCGCTAGCATCATTACTTAGTTGTAGACGTTGGTGCACTATTAGTGCTTGTGGTTTCAGAATTTGAAACCTTTCCAAGGTCTTCAAACGCATATCCATTGTCTTGGTTATCCACTGACAAGGTAACGTCTCCAAGTCGTGCATAACCGTCTTGAATAGCGGCTTCCACCTTAACTGAAACTGAATTGTCAGAATCGCCTGTTTCTTCAAACGAAGTCAAATCAGCTCGCATATAACGCCCTGCATAAGTACCTGTCTTTGTTCCTGGTGTGTCCGTGAAGACAATCCAGAAATCAAGTGAATAGGCATTTACCTGAGCGCTTTCCAAATCACGCACGATTGCTTGATTTGATGACAACAATTCCAATGACAAAGTTCCTTCCAAAGCACCACCCTTGGTTACCTTGCCGTCCTTTGTATCTTCTGTCTTGCTATCACGAGACAACTTGTATGAATAAGTTGTCTGGTAAGCAACACGAGTACCTTCCTGTGTTGCTTGATTTGAACGCAAACGAGCAAAGACAATTGCCTTACCACCCGATTGTTTAACTAATTGGTCAGCCATTTCTACCTCCTAAATTCTAAATGTGACATCTAACGTTCCATGGACTAACCGAATGTTGTCCTCTTGCTCGAATGCACGACTATTAATCGTGTATCGAGGGTCGAATTCAACTAGGTAGTTGTCCGTCTTTTTGAGCTTCATCACATAATCATATAAATCAGCCATGATTTGCTCTAACTGATCCATGTCATACTGGTCTTCTGCCTTGTTGTAAGCATGAATTGTGACCGAAGCACGAGATACGAGAGCACCCTTCGTTTGAGTGTTCTGCTGCAGGCTATAATCGCCCATGAACACCAGCGGGCTTTCAAATGTCTCGCTTTTTAAATCTGGAACTGTACTAAAAAAGCGGTCTCCATATTTGTCATACAGATAACCGCCAATCGTTTTATATAATTGATAATCTGGTTTCTCACTAACCATTCATGAGTACCGCCTTTAAATTACTTTTGAAAACTTCTTTGTGAGTTTGGTAGGCCTGATACATGAAGAGCTTTGGCTTGATATACCGAGTACCATTTTCCTGCGCATAACCATAGTTAAAGTCCTTGTTATACGCATTTGCTGAGACAGTCCCGATAATCCAAAGTGGAGATTCTTGAATATCAATCTTGTTACTACGTCTCAAGAAACCAGTCTTTATTGGCTCGAGTCGCATGGCCTGTTGCTGCGTGCTAGCAGTCGTTGATAAAATTAACGACTTTACCTGAGCTGGAGTTCTAACCATCTTGGCCTGCATAGCACGTCTGAACTCATCTGCCCCCTTTACAGTCATCTCATGCCTCCTTTACTAGAATCGACTGACGGTAATTAACCGTCTGACGTTCTTGCACCACGTATTTCTTGCCACTGATTAGGCAATAATCAAAATCGTCTAGTGGCATGCTTGTACGCAGTTCTTTTTGGCCATAGGTCGCTGTTCCATACTTTCGGAAAGCAGTCTCAGCGCTCAAATTGGTCACATTCACTGTGTACTTGCCAACTAACACATCTTGATGTTTAGTCGGCTTTCGTGGGTCTTGACTACCTTTCACTTGCGTATAAGTTTCAACTTCACAAATCATAGGAATGTGACCCGCCCTGTCCGTGGACTAGACGTATCGCCATACCTATATTCATCAATTTCATTCTTAAATTTAGCGAAATCGTCATCTTGGAATACAAGGGTTAATCCGTCTTGATTTGACTGTTTCAAGCCCTCATTGCCTAGACGAGAAAAGCGAGCACCCACCACTTCGTCAACAATATAGTTTAACTTTGGTGGAATGTTGACACCGTTTGGCAATCCTAGCAAGACTGAAAGACGTGATTTCACTCCATTCTCAATCAAAATAAGCTTTGTGTTAATGTCCGCCTTAGGGTCAAGCAAGACAGCATAATCAGTCGCTGAACTCATCACTTACACCCCCTTTCCAATTACTTAGCTGGCGTTGCGCCGTCAGTAGAAGAAGTTGTAGCAGCCGTCTTAATTGAGACAGATACGCCATCCTTCTTGCGGTCCTTAACGAAAATATCGTGGTACAAGCGGTTTTGGTACAAGTATCCGTCTCCGTTTGTATGCTCTCCTGGGTTGAACAAGTAAACTGATTGAGTCTTCAATGCTGGAATCGTCACTGATTTTGCAACAAACAAGAAGTTGATTGCCTGTGAATCAGCCTGTGGCTTGAATCCATCTGAGAAATCAAACTTAGTATTCAATAACGTTGGATCAAGCACTTCAATAAGTTGAACACCGTCCAATGATGTGACACGAGATTCCAAAGCTGTTTGTCCAACGTTTTGGTTCGTGATTGAACGAGTAAATTCCTTTGAACGCTCCAAGTAGTCCATGGTTTCCGTTGAAACGAAACCAATGATGTCCGTTACGCCATACTTACGCACTGGCAACAAAGCTGCCTTAAGACGGGTATAAACGTTCGTTTCGTCCAACTTTTCAACAGTTGAAGTCTTTGCCAATCCTGCCAACGTTGAGAAACGATATGCATCAATTTCTGGTTGGGCTTGTTCTTCCACAAAGACCTTAGTGATGTTACCGACTGCCAAATCTTGGTTAGTTTCGTCAACATCTTCCTTATCAACAAAGAATTCAATATCACGGTCTTGACCCATTGTGTAGACCTTCTTATCGTTTGTGACAGACCCTGAATTGTAGCCAGTTCCACGAGTATGTGGCTTAAATCCTGATGTTGAGATCGTAGTCAATGTAAATGACTTACCACCGTTCACAAATTGCAAGGCCTGGTTTCCCAACACAGAAGTAATCAATCCTTGGTTAATCTTTTGGTCGAAAACGCCGCCATCCTTAGTTACGTAGTTATATGCCATTAGTTATTTCCCCCTTATAGGCCAAGTGATTTCGCTAAATCACTCTTTGTGTCAATATTTTCTGCTGAGCCCTTTGGTTTCCCGCCACCGCTCAACTTGCTGTCAACTTCCTTGTTGACTCGTTCTGAAATCAAGCGAGAAATTGAATCAGCAGTCTGAGCAATCAAATCAGCATCTCCCAATGCCACCAACGGTTCGGCCAATTCAGATGGCAAATCCTTTTCAGCCAATACATCACGCACATTCGCTGTCAATTCTCGTTTGTTAAGCTCTGCTTCTCGAGCAGATAACTTATCAGCACGTTCTTTAGCCGCTGCTTCTGCCTTTTCTTGAGCAGACATCTTAGCCAGCTTTGCACCCTCTGTTTTAGCCTCTGACAACTTATCATCGAGTTGTTCGTCCCAGCCTTTCTTGGCTTTGGCAACTCGCCGTTCAGCTTCACGTTCGATTTCCTTATCAAGTTCCTCTTGCGTGTAAGTCTTGGGTGCTTCCTCATCCTTGGCTTCTTCGGTTACATCAGTTTCTGGTGCTTTTGGTTCTTCTGCCATTTCGATTCTCCTTTTACACAACAAAAGGCACACTGTCCGCCATTACTGGTACACAGTCCACCTTTTCGTTCCGTTATTTGATTTCTGGTGCTTTTAACGACATCCCAGGTCGATTTATGTACAAAAAAAGCACTCATCATAAGTGAATGCTTTAATCATCATCTTCTTCATCCGAAGAATTATCATCATTGCTGTTTTGCTTGTAAAAACCAGTAACAGAGCAACGGCAATTAGGATGTTTTGGAATGGTGTAACGACCATCTCCAAAATCAACGGCTTTGAACACTTTTCCGTCCATTTCCATGCAATAACGGCATGCACCGCCACCCGTTACCCATTCCATGTACTCAAATCCTGCATTTTTGATGTTTTTTGCCTGTTGCAAGGCTGAAACTCTTGCTGATTCTGTGCGTAAGATACGTTCTGCTTGGTACTTTTGCACACCGAACTTGTCTTTTAGCTGTTTGGTGTACGTCACAGGATTCTGCCCTTCAAGCAGGGACTGGCGCATGATGTTTGATAGATCAGAACGAAGAGTGCTTTGATTCTTCCAAATTGAGTTGGACCAATTTACCCCATCAAAATTTGTATTAACCAACGTGTGGTCAATTGGTTTTGACTTCACATCATACGTTTTAAAGCCGAATTGAGCCGTTTTATTGGCCTCGCTATTAAGATTACTAGAAATCTTTTTAATCGCCTTATAGGCCACCACAGTCGTAAATAAAATGACTGCGTATTCAATCATTTGGTCGACATTGCTAACTTTGACAGGATTTTGTCCGTTCTGCTTAGCATAACTGTCTAGATAGCTCACTAAGTCTTGATTTGGGATACCAGAATAATCGCCCTGTTCGAAATCTGGATATTCTCCTAAGAATTCCGACCACCAGTCCATGTAGTCAGAACTAGTATCATCCACAATTTCTTGCAATGCTTGAGCATTTCGGCTGTCGTTCAGTGCTTGTTGATTTGCAAATTGCTTAACCTTCTCCCGATTGCTCGTCATCAGTCTCATCTCCAATACTATTAATCAGTGCATCACGTTCTTGGATATGCATTACTTCGTTTTGCATGACCTGATTATTGCTATCCTGCTCTTCTCGCAGGCTGTTCATTTCATCAGTTGAGATTCCTGGAGCAAAACGGTCAAGATAAGCTCGTGGGAAGCTAGCACCAGCCTGTTGCAACGTCTGAATGGTATTGACATCATCAGTTGGCAGGTTATCGGTAAACATGAAATTGATGTTGTTATAGTCAATGTCCCATTTACCTTTCACAGCCAATTCTAGCTCTTGAATAATTCGATAAATTGCCGTCAGGCCTTTCTCGAACATTCTGCGTTTTGTCTTAGCTAACTGAATGACACCTAACTGCTTGTACTGCATAGCCACACCAGATGAGTTGCTGGCGAAGTTGTCATCAGATACATCAGGAGTACGACTAAACGAGTGAATATTCTTATACAATCGTGTCTTATATGCTTCTACACCAGCACTGTCATATTCTTTATGAATATAACTAGCTGAAACGCTCGTCTGTTGACCAGAGGCGCTAATTCCAGATTTCAAGAACAACGTTCGACTCTTACGAATGTCTTGCAATAGCTGGCGTTTTTCGTCAACCAATTTTTCCAGATAGTCCTTATCGTCTGGATCTACAGCAAGTTCAGCACCCTCTAACAAGTCTTGGATGTCGCCCTGAATAACCAGCATGGCATCATTGCTATCCTGCATGTAGTTAGCAGTGTCAGACTGGCTGGCATCATAGGCATCAATCAAGCTAAGCACACCATCATAGTCGCCTAAGCGTTGGCTATTGTTCCAAAATTCAACAACAGGCATTGTCATCAATTTTTGAGTTTCACTATTCACGTAACCGTCAACAACACTGCCACCAACAATGTCGGTAGGCTGGCTAATCGTGTACTGATTATCAGACCAAGTTTCAATAATGAACTGGCCATAATCGCTTGAATCCGAATTCTGCAAATTATTTACTGGCGTGTAGCGGACAGCAACCAACGGCACTGGGTCAACTTCATTCGAGTAAATAATAAACGTATCAGCAGGGCTTAATCGTGTAATTCGCTCCAATTTATCATCTTGGTCACGGTAAATATTGGCGAATGCTCGACCATATTTCGACATATCGTTGAATAAGTCATAGTAGAGCGCATCAATATCGTTGTACGCATTAATATCGTCTAGCAAATCGTGCTCGTCATCAATACCATTACCATCACTGTCGACGGTAATTGTGATTGGATTACCAACGCTAAAAGCTGTGTGGAAATCAGCGATTTCTTGGGCAAATGGATGTCCCAATCTCACATCAGCTCCGTACTCGTCAACTCTTCGGCTATTCTTATCATGAATATTGGTATTGATTCCCTTGTAATAGCTGTCCAGCATCAACAATCGTGGCCGTTGTTTATTGTAATGATGGGCAATAAATTGACCAATTCGCTCTGATGTGAGTGAATCTTTGTCTTCTTTATACACCATCAGTGCATTTCTGAGGTTCATGTACGCCTCAGTATTGTATTCTTGTGGCATAATTTCTCCTTACAGTCCAATGTCCTTGGCCGCTTTAACTCGTTCTCGATAATTCATGTAAGAGCCATCTTTGTTAGTAAAGATAATTGGCTCAAGTGCGTATCCTAATGCCTGAATAGCGTGGTCGTCTCCATCTTCAACAGCGTTAGTCATCTTGCCAAACTTATCTTTCTTATAGGTAAATGTTTCCATTTCTTCTAGCAAGAAACTGGCACTTGGATGGATGTGATAACGATAATTCTTCATGAACTCCATTCGCTGTTGATTGGAATCTTTTCCTTTTCCAACAGGCACGATTGTTCGAAGTCCTCGACTCTGCAATTCAGCAATCGTTCTTGGCTCAGCGCTATCGGCGTATACTTTTCCCTTCATAGCACCACCTTTGGCTAGTTTTCGTGCCATAGGTTCATTTAATAATCCCTGTTCATAAAAACCGTCATAGACGTATATATCGTTGTCTTTCACAATAGCTTTAACAAAGGCAGTCGGGTCATGCGTGAAACCAAAATCAAGACCCATGATTTGTCTTCCCTGAATCTTGCTTGCATCGAAGTTTTCAAGCTCAAACAAGTCTTCAAAGACAAGTCCTTCTGCAATACCCCATTCGCCATCTACGGCTACTCTGGCACGATTAGGATTGCGCTTCTTGAGCTCCATCATATTGTTAATAAACTGCTGATCTAAGTGGCTGTTGTTTTTATAAGTTGTCGTGAAATTAAGCACGCCATTACGCTTGGTGTCTTCATCGAAGAACTCTTCTTTTAGCCAATGGCGTTCTGACCACGGGTTAAACGTCAGAACATGTTGATAATAGCCACCATCAGGCAACTGTCCACGTAGTGATTCAACGACTGTCTGGAAGTCCTCACGGCTTTTTAACTCGTACGCTTCTTCCCACCATGCTCGGCATAAGTAGCCATTCTCAGCACTAATAGACGTGATTTTCAGCGGGTCGTCCATACCACGAAAGTAAATCTTCTGGCCTGTTGATTTCATGGTAATTTCTAGCGGACTAACTGTGAATTTAAAAATGTCACTCAACCCTAGTAGATTGATGACCTTTTTCAGCGTGTTATATGTTGATTCCTTATTGGTGTTCTGATATTGCCTGATAACTAACCAATTAACATATGGTAGTCGCAGCATCTCATAGATAACGTTATAAGCCTGCGCCCAAGATTTACCAGAACCACGAGCTCCCTTAATCGCAACAAATGGATCATGACTCGAAAATAGTTGATAGTATGACTGGTCAACCGATTTATGAAAATTTAAATCAATCTTCGTCATGCTTAATCTCCTCGAATGAATCCATATTGATAATCATCTCGCCATTATTAGCGCCGTTATCAAAGACTCCCTTGCCGTTCAGGTATTCAAGCAACTCCCTGCGCGCTTTATTTCGGTCATGCAGTTCGACCATTGGGCCATCTTTGCCTACTGTAACCTTTTTGACCGCCCAGCTATCGACTGAATCGCTGTCTTTCAGCGCAACCCATGACTTGTGCTTGGTGTATTGCTTTCCACTTTCTTCATCAATTGATTCAAACTCATCAGAACCCCAATCAGCGAAGTCTCGAATGTCTGACCTAGCTTCTTTGGCCATGTCATCAATCAAATCAAAAACGCCTATGCCCAGCTCTGCTAATCGAGCCTGGCGTAGACGTTTGATTGCGTTTTTTATTCCAGCATTTTCCAGCAATCTTGGTCCATTAGTTTTAGCAATATTGTACTCTACACCGTAAGCGTTTATATAAGCCTGTGTTGCATTGGAGAGTCTGACATACTCACTAACGAAGCTTTTTTGCTTGTCATTTAGCTCGCTATCTTCCAGCTCTTGAACGGCAGGATGAACTTCTTTTTTGGTTGCAACTTTTTGCGACTTGGTTGCAACTTTTTTATTATTGGTTGCAACCTTTGTTTCGTCATACCAATATCGAGACTTCCAAGACTTAACGGTACTTAAGCTAACATCATACTTGTCTGCAATATCCTTGTACTTCATACCAGCTAAATAGTCATGCTTAGCTTCATCACGCTTTGTCATGTCATTACAGCTCCTCCTTTCTCCTAATTTTATGTACTAAAAAAAGACAGCCTAAGCTGTCTTTTAAATATTATTTACCTTTGCTACTACCGTCCATAAACATTCCAATAGCAGATATAAACGTTGCTGTTCCAAATATAGAGCCAGCTACTGGATGCTGTAGGTAAACAAGCCCGAATGTGGCTAAAATCATTGATAATGCAACGATTAAAGCTGTAAAATGGCCGTATCCTTTAAAACGCCAGTATTTT
The DNA here is from genome assembly GCF_058508565.1 of Fructobacillus sp. ESL1117. Taxonomy (NCBI): domain Bacteria; kingdom Bacillati; phylum Bacillota; class Bacilli; order Lactobacillales; family Lactobacillaceae; genus Fructobacillus; species Fructobacillus sp. ESL1117. The sequence goes on from NZ_CP196385.1 coordinate 1,016,780, forward strand.
TGCTGTTCTATACCCTCTAAATCACGTCGATGTTCTGATTCAGCAATTGTATCATCAATGATTTTCTCGGTAGACCCAGGCGCTAATTTTTCGATTCGTTCTAACGCATCAGGGTTTGGTAATGGTCCTGTTGATAAACTAACTGATTCTTCACCATTATGTTTCTCTGCCAACAGATACTTATTATTGGCCATAATTATGAATAACCTTTCTTAAGTCATTATCAACATTTTTCCAATCATTGTATTTTTTCTCATCATCGCTTACCGATAGATATGCTTTATATTCATAATCTTTTCCAGACTTAGAATTAGCTATAAATCGAAAAGGCGAAAAAATGACAGAAAAACCAGTTTTAAGTCCATCTAAAAAAGCATCAGTAACAGCATTAGTAAATTCTTTAGTTACTTTATCCATAATGTGAGCTCCTTTTACCTTGAACAAATTATATCACGTATATTACTTTCAAACATTAAAAGTAATGGTTATTCATCTATCCACCTCATATGCTTATGATAATTGATCGCACCATATCGAAATCCTGCCCGCATGTTAGCATGTCGATAATCGTGCTTGTCTGGTTTCTCATCCGTCATAGTAGCGAACTTCTTATTCACAGCCGTTGCCTGGTCTTTATGACGTTTTATTCTAGTATCTTTGTCCTCGTAAACCATTAGAACGTTGCTCCAAACCAGGCAATCTTAATGCCTAAAGTAATAATACCGATTGCTCCAGTAAATAAACCTACTGCTATCATGTACAGTGCGCCTACGCACATCCATTCGAACGTGCGCCCTAAATGCTTCATGATTTTATTTTTCATAATTACCTCCAATAAAAAAAGGCTATTTCCGAAATGGAAACAACCACTATATGTACCGCAGTCACTTTCCGCCAGGAAATGACTGCATGCTCGCTACCAATTGCTTTGATTACGGCAAGCTAAGAATAAAAGCGGGATTGCACCGCTCTTTATCCATAATCAGCGACCCCATGACTTAGTAGTAGAAAGAAAAAGGTAATTGGAGCAACATGGTCGCTGAGTGAAACATCAAATATCTAATGTTTCTATACTACAATTATCGCACCTTTTTTTAGCCAAAAAGTCGCATGAGAGTCGCATGTTTTTAATACACCAAGTTATCCACTGCCCTAGCCCAAGGGCTTTCCAGGTATTCCTGCTTCGACTTCTGCAAATCTCTTAAGCACTGGCTTTTGGATTTGTACATCATTTGTGCTACCTTTTCCCATACGTATGACTTACGCGTGTCGTAGTGATAATCAAGCATTGTCACTAGCTGTGGATCTAAAGTCATCATGAATTGCTTAACTGATTCATAGCGTTTTGTTAACTCAACAATCTCATGGTCTGATTCTTCTTTGATTAGCTGTTTATCAAGCGTTCGATTAATTTCGTTCTTCTTTCGACCACCACCAACGTTTTCATCAATTTTTGGATTATCAAACCGCAGTTCAAATCTGCGCCAAGCAATCTTCTTCTCAATTTCTCCTGAGAAATATTCGGTAAATAATTTGTCCAATTTATCTGCCACATTTAATCCTTTCAATTATGTATGACGGATAACCGCCGCCTCACTTAATTGCTCTTATTTCAACTCTTGGATGTAACTTATCAATTTCAAATGTCTCGTCATACCCTTTTACAAATTTATAGCTATCGTTTGGCAAGAAAATTTCGCTACTAATATTTGCCTTCTGCATTCCATCAAAAATGAACTTCTTCGTAAATGACCAATTATCTGGATCTATACGTTGGTCAGGTAAATACCACTTAATCTCTAACTTACATGGCCACTCGAATCGTACACCATCTACCATGGCCTGCTGCACTACTAGCTGGCAGTAATTGGTTGCCTGCCTCTTAATTTTAGAGGCAATATAACGATTCTTCCGCTCAGCATGAATGTACTTATTGAGCGTATATGATTTAAGAACGTTTAAATCGAACTCAATCATGGCCATTAAATTTAAAATCTCGAAGATACTTAAACATCAAGTAGATAAACGCCCATATTACGCTTACTGCTAACACCGTTAGAACGGCTGCAAACAACACCAACAAATAAATTCCAATCGTACTCTTCATTTTCCCTCCAATAATCCTGGATTCTCGTGAATGTTGCCAATTACTTCGTAATTTACTTCAAATTCACCTTCTGAAAATGCCATTTCTGGTCTGTCTGTACTTATGTCGCAGAATCCATCAAGGGTAAAATAATAGTCTTCATAAATTACCTTACCGACAGTAACTTTAGAGAATCCGTAAACCTTAACAATATCTCCCTCGTATAATTCGTTGCCGTTCTTGTCATGCAGTCCTGTGAATTGTTCGACTGTTATATTGTCTGCAATAAGGCAGAAGCTTAATGTTCTAATTACATCGGGATAAATTTTTTCTCCATCCCACGCCCTAAACTTAATCTCTCTCATCACTCCACCTCTAACATTTCGTTCATCACTATGACTCTTCGTTCGGGTATAACATTCCAAAGTCGCCATAAGGAAGCGAAAGCGTACATCCTCCTTCTAGCGTGACAATAAACTCTTCCGTATTTTCTAATTTCTTTCCATAACGAGTTGTCAAATAAATATACTCAACAACTAATTTTTGGCTTCCAATAGATACTTCTTTTCCGACTTCATAAGTCAAGTTCTTAACCTTAGTGCTAACAAGTGTCTTAATCATCACTCCACCTCTTCATAAATGAAATCAATCTTGTAATTTTTTAAATCTTTTCCGAAAATCACGTTTTCTGATTTTAGATTAAAAACATCTTCCAAAAATTTTTCAAAAGAACTCTCATCTTTGAAATCTTTTTTATCTACTCTTTTTGTGTCATAAAAAAATTCACCATTTTCTTTGTTGTGAACCATGTACGAAATCTTAATAGCTTTCACTTTTTCCATAAAATCTCCTATACCAATTTCACTTTTACCAGTAATTCAGGTTGTAAATCTTGTCAACATTTTCATCATGTGAGTTTTTATCCATCATTCCAACTCTCGTTCGAACATGTCGGGATTATATCCGGCTTCGATTATTTCTTTTTCGGTAAATGGGTAGTAGTCATTGCGTTCCAAAACAATTATTTCGAATTGACTATCAAGCCAGTAAGCATCCCCATCCTCATCTACTTTTTTATATTTCCAACGGTACTTCTTCTCTGTTTCAACAAACTGGTCATGCGCCCAGTCTCGAGTGATCGGGTTCATGATGGCCACTAGTTTTTGCCAATATAACTTATAGTCATAATCGCGAATAAATTTTTTGAAAATATCTTTAACAAAATCTTCATCTAGCAGACCCATACCATATCTGTCGTTCAAATCATCAAAATATTTTGTAATCTTCTGATATTCTTTTTCAGTGAATTTTTTAGTCATAATTACTCCTATACCAATTACCAGTAATTCAAGTTATAAATCTTGGCTATTTTTTCGTCCACAGGAACACCCTGCAAATGATATTCATCCATTCGCTCTTTTTCTTCGTGGTGGAATAAATCATGGTGCTGGCGACACAACGCAATCAAACGCCGACCCCTATGATTAATCTTCGTGCGGTCATTACCCATGCCGACCTTGCTCCCGGTGATATGGTGGTGGTCCGCCTTTAGTCCACAAATCACGCACCGCTTATTCATCAGACAGGCATACTCATAGCGAGCTATTGCTGGAACGTCTAAGTGGTCTAATGGCCTGTATCTAAGTGCTATATTGTGCTGTAAACAAAATTCAAGAAGCATATTAATCAGCAAATTAGTGTCCGACATGTTGCCAGCAGCATCCGACATACTGAAGTCTTCGATTCCGTAATATTTTGCCATCTCGCTCTTGAAATAGCCGTATATTCTCTGTTCAAAATCTGCTTCACTTCCACCGATTGATGCAGTGGCAATGTCCTGCATTATTGACCAAGCAAATTTACGCTGTTTAGGGCTCACAGAGCGCCCGTCTTCAAAAAGTAGGCTAACTACACTCGTACCGAATTTATCGAGCACTGCGAGCTTGTCAGGTTCAGATAATTCAATTGTGACCACGTTGCCACGTTTGCTGAGCAACTTGCCTGCAACTTCCATAAGACCTCTTACGCTGTTCTTCCTGGGTTGTCATCAATTCCCATCAGGTAACGTTTCGACACGTTCAATGATTTAGCCATTGTCGTCCATTCGTCTGGACTCGGCTCGCTTGTCCCTTTTATCACTGCTCGAATACGGACTTCTGACATGTCTACCATGTCTGCTAATTCTTCAATCGATAAATGGTTTTTAATCAGCATGAAGTTGACCCGATTAACAGCACAATCCCCACTGCTAACTGTTCCAAATCCGAATTCCTCTGAAATGATAACTAATCGTTCGTAGACAGAACTGTTGAATACAAGCGCCCTGCCGTTGATTAATTTCTTTGCAACAAAAACCGAAATCCCTGTGTACTCGGCAAACTGCAGGATGTTCATTCCAGATTTTTTGAACTCACTGATAATTCCGTCTGCCATTTCCCGTGTTATTTTCTGCATTTCCAACTCACTTGTCGTAATAATAGGCGAATCGCCATAGTTTCTCGTACGTTTCCTCTGTGAACGTTCTGAGATCACTGGTGTAAAACCGAATCAACTGAGTCTTTGATACCTCGGTTGATATGACCAAATCTGTTAGACTCATTTGGTGTTTTGACCGAACATCTCTTAATCTATCAGCCATCTTGTCGCTGATTTCTCGTGTTTTCATTCCGCTATCTCTTTCTCTTCGCAGTATCGTTTCAAAAAGTAGTCCATACCTTTTTGAGTAACCTTAGTTGTTCGATTAACCCTAACCTGTCCCTTTTCCATAGGCGTTTCGGTTGTATTGATTTCGAACAGTCCCTGTTTTACAAATTGATGATTGGGCAAATTGAATGACTCGCCTGTTCGCCTGCAAAGATAGCCTTCATCACGCAATAATTTGAACAGCGTATTCTGTCCAATTCGGAAACCATTTTGTGTCAAAAACTCGGCCAGTGTCTTCACGCTGCTGGTATCCTTGCTTGATTTGATGCGCTGACCGAATTTTGCATCATCCATGACCAGTTTCATCTGATTCTGTGCAAAGATAACCATCTGGCTCATCTTGTACATTGGATCGTTGAAACGTTCCTCAATGTCGATAAAGTAGTCACGAATCTGGTGGCCGACTTCTGTTTGGCTCATCATGGCAATGTGCTTAGCAGAACGAACGTCAAGTTGGTAATCCTGCAAAACCTTAACAGCGATTCCACTGCGGTTTTTTAAAGGCGTAGGTGTACCTACGGGTTGAAAATCTTGCCCTTGAACCAGTGTTCGACTGGCCGACTTCCACCACTCCGAGAAGCGCCAGTTTACTTGTAACGCCTTATAAAGCTCTCGAGCAGATACAGTCGGTTCTTTTCCCGCTGATTCGTTCAAGTTGATTAAATTAAATTCACTCATCGTCTAGCCTCCCCTTTTCGTTTTTCAAAATATAATCAACGGATACCCCATACAATTCTGCTAGCAAAACCAATTGCACATCTCTTACGCTAGTCACGCCCGTTTCCATGTTTGATAAGCTTGCTGTGCTCATCTTCAAACCCTTTGATGCGGCGTATCGACTAACGTTTGCTAGCGAATAATGGTTATCCTGTCTCAACTCTCTTAGTCGATTATTCATACATGTGTCTTCCTGCCGTTCAGAATTGCCATCAAATCTTCTTGCGGCTGATTTGGTTGTTTTTGCTGCTGTTGAATGTCAGCATTCGTTGCAATCTTTGGCTCTTGCTTACCCTTGGCATTTTTTGGTTTTGGAATTTTGCCATCAACAAATCCGCGTTCATTAGCACTAGTTAAATGTTCTTCAAACCTACCGATTAGTGACTTAACCGTGATGTACTCCACGCTAGAGAATGTAGCAACCATGTAATTCAGTACATCTTGAAAATCCTCAAGTGATACATTTTTCATCGCTAACGATGAGAACGTACCCGTGTTCTTATTATTTCGTTCGGTCGCCTTGTTATAAGCAGCCAACATTTTTGAAGCCAGCATGGGGTCAATGACTTCATCAACGCCCTTATGTGTATCTAATCTATTAGTTAATTTATTAGTTAATCTATTATCTAGGACATTTTTGTCCCTAGGGTAGGGACGTTTATGTCCCTGGGGTAGGGACGTTTGTGTCCCTAGGGGGGTGACATTTTTGTCGTTAGGTAGGGACGTTTGTGTCCCTACCCCGGGCTCAATCAACTCTAAATACCGTTTTTCGATAATTGTAGTGCCATCTTTGTATTTGACAGTGCTTTTTAACAACCCCTTTTCATACAAGTCACTAAGTGCTCGCTGTACGGATCGTGTTGTCTTATGGTATTTGTCAGCCAAAAAGCTATTACTAGGAAAGGCATGTTGCCCCGTGTTTGATAGTGTGTAAATAAATCCAAGCAAACGCACTTGAAAATCACTCACATTGTCCAAATCGTCAACCCACGCAGGTATTTGTGAAAAGAACCTAGTATTTGACATTTCCAGTCCTTTCTCTTACTACTGTTTCATTAAAATAAATATCTATACCAATCAGAATGGAAGGTCATCATCTGAGATGTCGATTTCAGAATTGTTTACTGATTGGCCAGCAAAAGGATTGAATCCAGTCTGCTCTGGTTGCTTACTTGCAAATGCGTTGCTTGATGGTGCTTGCGCCTTTGGCGAACTATTCTTAGCCTCAAACATGTCACGAGTGATTCCATCTGGCTTTGAACCATCACTATCTACATGAGTCTTAGCTCGAACAGTCAGGTTAGTTTTACCAGTGTAATCACTTGTCTGCCATTCAACTTTGATGTTGATTGTCTTGCCAATCATTGATTTCACGTATTGAGCAAGTGAACTGAATTGAACACCGCTTTTAGCGCCTGCAGAAACTGCCATATTGTTAAAATTCTTTGTTGAGCGTTCGGTTTCTTCCGCAGTTCCATCTTTCCAAACCATGTTGTCATATCGAACTTTTCCACCCTGATATTCGCCATCAACTACTTCATAATCAAAGACTGCCATCTCACTTCCAGTTGATGACGTTTTGGCTTCTGATGAATCCAAAATCTTCACGTTGTAAGTACCTGATTCTTGTACTGATTGACCAAATACGTTGTTCTCGTCTGTTGTAAATCCAAATGCCATAGTCTTATGCTCGCTTTCCTAATTCATTAGCAACGTCTGCTACTTGTTCTTCAAATGTCTTCTCGGCCTTTTTAGGCGCTTTCTGTTGCTTTTTTGTTGGTAGCTCTTTATGCTCAGCAGGCTCTACCAATTCGTTTGCCTTAATCAAAGTACGTTCGTCAATTCGATTCTTACCATGATTTCCTTGTTCTGGATCAAAGTCGATAAATCGTTGACCATCTTGTTTGTAGATACGTCCAACAACGTCAAATGGTGCTGACAATGCATTGAACGTCTTTTGATTCATATCGGCCTCAAATCGTCCTTTTCCGTCTAATCCACTTGCACCGTTATCAATCTGGTGGGCAGTTACGAGAACTGTCTTTCGGCTCTTACGCAACTTCATTCCCAAATTTCTGAACCACGACTGCAACTTTTGGTAATTCTGACGACCGTCTTTACTTCGACCATCAATGTTATCCAGTACCCAGTTTTGGAGTGCCGTCACGTTGTCCAAAATGATTGTGTCAAAGTTTGGGCTACTAATTGCTGAATCGACATAATAATCTACCTGAGCTTGAATATTCGGTGCATCAGTATCGTCAAAGGCAAATACGAACGTGTCTGTGGTGTCTGCTAATGCGTTATATGAACCATCAAAAATGAAGCTGACCTTATTCCCATTGAGATACTTGGATAGGCTTGTTTTACCCGTTCCACCATCTCCATAGATGAAATACATGTTTCCTGATGGAATAATCTTGCCTGGCTGAAATTCAATCATTATTCGTCTCCTTTCTTACTTTTTGAAACTAACTTTCTCAGTCTTTTTGATGACGGTAACCTCGTCAAATTCTTCTTCGTTTAGAATTTTCTTAAGGTCTGTCACACCTTTAAATTGAAGGACCTCTAGTCCGTAAGATTTCAAGTATTTAAGCATTAGTTCGGGATCATTAATCGTCACTCTTCGACTAACTTCGCCCATTTCAATATCGTCAATTTGGCCGCCGTGAATCATGTATTCTCGTGCGTATTTCTTGAACTTCTTGATATTCCCTTCCATCTCTTGAATTTTGAAATACACTTCGCTTTTCTGACTGGGCGACAACGAATTGAAAAAGTCTTCGTTCCCTAAATCAACCCCTGATGTGATTTCTCCGTATGGATCTACGATTGATACATCTCTCATACTTGTACCCCCAATTCTTCTAGGTAAGTCTCTTGCTCTTCAATTTCTTCGCTTAATTCAGATTGCTTGATATATAATTTTTCCAACTTGTCTTGCACTCTTTCAATTTCGTCATCATTACGACCATTAACGTGGTATAAAGACATATCGTCAGCTACAAAATTACCTGTTGTTGTCATGTTTAACCCCCTTTTGTGCTATAATTAGGGCATAAAATTATTTTTAGACGGATAAATTTATGCCTTAAGCTCGCTTACTCAAGCGGGCTTTTTGTTTTGCAATTTTCAAATCATGTTTCGCAAGCCGCTTTCCTTGATGGCCGTTTTCATTGATAAAATCATTCTCTAGATCGTATTCATCAAATAATGGTGCCCGTTTATAGTATTTGTATGCCATGATTGATAACGTGGTTACGCATGTTCCAATCACGAACATCAGTAAATCGTTGAACTGCATTAGTGTCATTTCGTTGCCTCCTATGCGTATTTCCTTGCTCGTTTGAAGAAGTAGTTAAACAGTTCATAACCCGAATAGACTGGGTGCGTTTCACTCGGCCATAATGGCTTGGGAAATTTCGGATCATCCTTAAACCACTTTTTAAAAGTTGCATGGGCTTTAATTCCTAGCTTATCCATGACCTGCTTTTGCGTGTACTCTTCGTTAATGTCGAATTTTGTATAAGCTGTTCCGTTCAATTCATCACCGCCTTCTAAGTTAGCTTTCTAATTTAAAGCTTTTAGCAAAAAACGTTATTGTCACTTTTACTACGTCCTTGCCAAAATCTTCTGATTTCACTTCACTGACGAAATCAATTTGATGTCCATCTATATAGACTTTTTTGGGTGTTTCTACCACCTCTTGCTTAGGATTTGGAAACATTTTTTTTGCTAATTCATGAAAACTATCTTTCTTTTCCATACTTTCTCCTTTTTTGCTATCCTTTTATTACTGGCATTACAGGGCCTAGTAAATTGAAAGGAGAGTAGTACATTGTATTTTGTTATTAATAAATCTGTTGATGGCCAATATTATTTTTTATTGAAATCTGAAAACGGCCAAGTAGTGGCACAAAGTGAAACTTATCTTTTGAAAAGTAGCGCTGAAAAAACGATTCAGTCAATTAAAGAAAATGTTGACAGAGATACATTAGTTATCGACTCTGAAAAGCTGTAACTTTGTTTGCTAAATGGATAATCTTTGCAGATGCGGAGAGTAGTGTATCAACACTGCTCTTTTTATTTACATCGATACTATCGAACATATTTTTAATGTTATCTAATTCTTGAGATAGTTCTTGTTTTTCGTTCATGCTTCCTCCTTTCTGTTTTGTAAAACAATTTGTGTCACATTAGCAAACAGTTTAAGCAAAAAAAATATCATACATATCTTTGCCTAATCCATTAGCAATCTTCTTTGCAGTAGGAGGACTCGGGAACTTCTTTCCAGTTAGATAATTGCTCATCATTGATGGGTCTACCTTTACCTTTTTAGAAAAAGAAGAAAAATTTTCTCCAGACATTTTAATCATTTTCCGTGTGTTTTCGATGTCTTTGAATTGAAGAGTTTCAGTCATTTCTATCCTCCTTTCCTTAACTGATAAACTAATTGTAAAACATTTGTGTCACATTGTCAAACACTTTTATTTACTTTTTTCTTTTATTTGTTTTTCTTTTGGTTATACTTGTGTTTATAAAGATGAAAGGTGCTTAGATATGGCAACGAAAGAAGACTTCGGAAAAACAATCAAAGATATTAGATTAGATAAGCGTTTTAGCGTAAGACAAACAGCATTGCAAGCAAATATGTCTCCGTCATATCTTTCACAATTAGAAAACGGTCACAAAAGTATTCCTAAAGTTGAAACATTATATCGACTAGCTAATGGTCTCAGAATTACAAATGACGAGATTCTTAAAATTGCTGGAATTGTAGATGATGTTTCAAAAGTAAATATATCGAAATCTACAAATACTGTTGAAATTCCAATCTATGGACGTATTTCAGCAGGTTACCCAGAGGGCGCAAAAGAAGATATTGAAGGTAGCATCAAAGTTGATGATGACATCATTGACCGTTATGGATCAGATAATCTTATTGCCCTTCATGTAGATGGCGAAAGCATGAATAAGGTTATCCCCAACGGAGCAGTAGCCATCCTAGCCAAAATTGATACATCAAATATTAGTAATGGAGATATATGTGGTGTTATCATCAATGGAGATTCTGCAACATTGAAACATGTTTACATTTACCCTGATAGAATAAGGTTTGAACCAGATAGTTGGTTAACCGAACAGTTTAAGCCGTTTGAGTATAAGAAAGTAGATATTGACAATGGCGAGCCTCCAGTTCAAATCATTGGTAAGCTAGTCCAACAAACATCTAAATTTTAAGGAGAGAAGTATTATGAACAATCAAAACAGCCAACCAGAAATGACATTATTAACATGCCCATTGTGCTTTGAAAAATGTAACTTTTTTACATCTTGGCCTGTAAACAACGTTAATGGCCGTTTAGCAAAGAAAATTCATACAAAATGTATGGCAAAGTTAGGAATCAAAAAGACTGATTTAAAGAAGCAAGGTCAAATCAAGCGTGAACCATATGAATATTTGCAGGAGCTCTACAACAACGGCGAAAAGTACGATTTCGAGAAAGCAAAAAATGACCGATTGAAGTACCTTCGTGATGATGTGCCCGATGAGCCAAGTCAAACTGACGACATTCAAGAACAACTTGAAGCAGCAGGCGTTTCAAATCTTTTCGGAACTAAAAAAGAAATCAATCACTTGCATGAATATTTAGATCCCAATGAAAAGATTGTCTACGCCGTCTCTGGTGGGCGTGAAGGACGTTCATATCTGATTGTTATTACTAATAACCGCTTGATGTTCATCAACAAGAATATGTTCGTTGGTGGCGATTATGAAGAGATTGGATTTGATTACATTAACGCAGTGTCTTATTCTTCCAAGTTCGTATTGTCCACCATCATGATTACAAACGGCGCAAATACCATTGCCATTGAAAACGTTGATAAGCGCAATGCCCCTATCTTTGTCGAAAAGCTCAAAAAAGCAGTTCAAGATAAGAAGACAGCCGACAATCAACAACTTTTCCAAGCGCAGCAACCTGTTCAACAACAACCACAAACGAGCAACTTAAGTCAAATCAAAGAATTAAAAGAGCTGCTCGATATGGGAGCAATTACTCAAGAAGAGTTTGAGGCCAAAAAGAAGCAGATACTTGGCATTTAATAGCCCAGCAGGGCATACATACACGATTAAGGCCACAGGCCTTTTTATTTGTACCTATTTTTAGAAAGGAACGATTATGGCGAGTATTTACAAACGGGGAAAGACTTGGACAGCTAATATATTGGTCACTGTAGACGGTCAACGAAAACGAAAGACAAAATCTGGATTCTTAACTAAATCAGAAGCCAATAAGTGGGCTGTCTCAATCGAAGAACAAAAAAATACAGGAAAACTGCCATACAGCCAAAAGTTATTCAAAGATGAATATTGGTCATGGTATACCATTTTTAAAGAGCCGCACATTGAGACAAATACAAAAAGCTGGTATCTAGCCACTTACCGTCTTATCTGTGATAACTGGTCAGAAATGAAGATGTCAGACGTATCAGTTAAGGAATTGCAATTGCTCATAAATCAATATGCAGAGAATCACGTGAAGTCTTCCGTCACTCATATAAAGAATATGATTGGGGCTTTCTGCCGATATGCAGTAGATGAAGGCATGCTAGCAAAAGATATTTCAAGAAATATTGTAGTCGCATCAAAAAAGCAAGGTAGCAATCGTGATTCTAAATTTTTAGAGCATGATCAATTTTTAAAATTAATTGAATTAGCAAAAGAGCAAAATGATATTACATCCAAAATGATATTAATAGCCTGTTACTCTGGTTGTCGCTACTCAGAAATAGCTGCACTGAATGCCAATGATTTTGATTTTAAAAACAACACAATCACAGTCAATAAGTCTTGGTCATTGCAAGAAAAGACCGTAAAAAAGCCAAAGACAAATACTTCAAATAGAATCATTGACATGCCCGCTTCTTTCATGGAAATTGCCAAAGGATGGAATATGTCTAATCAATATGCTTTTCAAAGTTCGACAGGATACCCAATGACTGACAATGCATGTAATAAAAAGCTTGCCTGGCTATTGGATAAATTAGAAGCAAAACAAATAAAAATGCACGGATTACGCCACACACATGCCAGTTATTTGCTCGCAAATGATGTCGATATTCAATACGTTTCTGAAAGACTAGGACACGCTGGAGTAGATATTACGATGAAAGTATATGCTCATTTGATGAAAGAAAAACGCTTTAAAGAAAAAGATAAAACGATTATCTTATTACAGAATTTGTAGCACTTTTGTAGCACTTCGATTCTGTTTTTATTCGATAATCTTTTATAATGTTTTACAATATTTAATAAAGATAATGTCTTAAAGTATTGATATGAAAGGGTTTGCTGATATGAAGACACAAAAAAGCCCATCTACCGCTAATTGCAGTAAATGGGCAAAAATGGAGAAGAAGGGATTCGAACCCTCGCACGCTTTAACACGTCTACACCCTTAGCAAGGGCGCCTCTTCAGCCTCTTGAGTACTTCTCCGTAACAGATAATATCATAACAGATAATGTTTGTTACAGCAAGCATTTTTAACGGTTCTCGATTGCCATTACAGACAAATTAAAGTTGTCCCACAATCCTTGGTCATCTTGCTTAAAATCTTCAATCAAAGAGCTACCCTTGGCCTTGATAGTTGCGGAAAGCTCATGATAGACATCATAAAGCTCCAATTCTTTCTGATCGTTCCACTTAACCGTGTAAAAGGTTCCATCCATCCGGTAGTCCAAAATTTCTTCCAAGCCACGCAAAAGAGTCCGCTCAATCATTTCTTCTTCCGTGACTGTTTCCCCGCGGGCATTCAAAATCGCCACCTGGTCCTTTACCTGTTGATAATCATCAGCAACTTCCATGTTATCCATTTTGTGGCCGCCTTTCATTACTCTTTTTTGCTGTTCTATATTATAATTGAATATATCTATTATACTAAGGTGATTTGAATGACACAACTCGTGACAACAGAAGAAATGCAGGAACTAGACCAATACACGATGGCAACCATTGGCTTGTCAGAAGAGGTTTTGATTGAACGTGCCGCTTTGGCCGCTCTAGACGTCCTTGGCGCCGGAGCCTATGACCTCTCCAACGTTTTGGTCTTAGTGGGCTTGGGCAACAATGGTGCCGATGGGATCGCTCTGGCACGCCTATTGCATCAGCTGCACATTCCCGTTTCATTACAGTTTGTCGGTAATGCCAATAAGGCCAAGCCCGCGGTCAAGCACCAACTGCAAATTGCCGAAGCCTGCGGGGTTCCACGTTCTGAAAAATCAGACTTCAAGCAAGCCTCATTAATCATCGATGCCATCTTTGGTACCGGATTAAATAAAGATTTACCCGAGGGCCTGCAAAAGATGGTCAAGGCAGCTAATCACATCGAAAGTACCGTTGTTGCACTTGATCTGCCCACTGGCGTGAATGGTACCACTGGCCAAATCATGGGGGCTGCCCTAAAGGCCAAGACAACGATTTCCTTTGGCTTTACTAAAGTCGGTGTCACCAAAAATCCAGGAAAAAAGTCTGCTGGACAGGTGCTAGTCAAAGAAATTGGGATTGTTGTCCCGGATGACTTTCAGTTTTCAATTAATAAACAGTAACAGTGACCAGTTATACTGGTGCTAATATGAAAAAGCCAAACTCCATGGAGTTTGGCTTTTTTGGTCGCATTTGACTACTGCTTATTTATGATAAGTAGATCCCGCTGAAATCATCATTGCTCGATATATCTGTTCAACCAGCACCAAACGCATCAACTGGTGTGGTAGTGTCAATCTTCCAAAAGAGAGTAAAAGGTTGGCCCGCTTTTTAACGACGGGATCCAGTCCCAGTGATCCACCAATAATAAAGGTTAAGGTACCATGACCCGTGTTCTTGGCAGCTTCCAATTTTTCCGCGAAGTCTTCTGAGGCCAGCTCCTGTCCTTCAATCGCTAAAACAACGACAAAGTCGCGTTCACCAATTTTACTCTGAATTCGCTCCGCTTCCTTCACCATAATTTGTTGATTTTCAGCTGCTGACGCTTTTTCAGGCGTTTTTTCATCAGAAACTTCCACCATTTCGACGGTACCAAAGCGATTCAACCGCTTGGCGTATTCCGCGATTCCCTTTTTCAGATAATCTTCTTTTAATTTTCCAACTGTTAATACTTTAATTTTCATTTTAATTTCACCACTTGTTTTGGTCTAAAAATAAAACTTAGTCCCTTTCATTCAACTTATCCACTCTTTTATCCACTATTCCCCAGACTTATACCCAAAAAATCAGCCAATATAGACCAATTTCTAGTGATTTATCCCCAAACGCACCACTTATCCACAGGTTTTGGGTGTTACTTTTCCAAAAAGAGAAAAGCCATCAGACTGGGGTTTTGGAAAACTTATCCAAATTTTTCCCCATTCCCCTTTTTACGAACAAAAAAGCACATCTGTTCCCCTCGCGTTCATGTGAATATTCGTCTTTTTATCCCATAGTCTAAAGTTGTCCTTATGCTAAAGCGCTGCATATCGCCTTTTTCCTTCAGAAAAGTCGAATTTAAAAGCTATTTTGTCACTCGACTATTCATTTTACCGCAAATCAACCGAACAGACATTCTAAAATTGGTATAGTCGATAATTTTATTGATTGAAATATTATTTTTCAGTTATTTTTTAAATTCATGCCAGCATTTCAATTAAGGAACAATCTACTAAATCATGACCACAAAAAAAGCGGATAACTAGGAACATAATTCCCAATTATCCACCTTCATTTTTAAGACGCCTCTCGCGCCTTCAGAGCCTTCAAATAGGCCTCGAGGGTTAAATGATGTTTCGTTATATACTGTGCGTTTTTAACCCCAACATACCTGAAATGCCAAGACTCATAATCGATGCCTGTCTCCTTAATTGACGCCTCGTCCTTTGGGTACCGAAGAATGAAACCATATTCAGGCGCATGGTCAATCAACCAACGCTGCGAAGCAAACTGGTCCATCTCACCAGTCAAGCCTGGATACTTTGCTAAAGCATCATTTCCAGCCAGATCAATAGCCAAACCGGTTTGATGTTCCGATGAACCTGGTGTTTGCACAACCTTCTTGGTTTCAGCCAGTGCCTTTTCCTCTGATTCTCCGTTATTTTCGTTGTTTGCTAAAACATTCGCAAAGACTTCCTTCTGATATTCGATTGAACGGTAGCCCGAAACCAAGGTCGTCTCGTAACCAGCTGCTTTGGCCCCAGCCATAAAATCAATGACACTCTGCTGAATCTTTTGGTTAACGACCTTATCACCAACCTGAGCTTGGGTAAAACTAATTTCCTGATTTTCTGGATGTTGCTTATTAATCAAGACAAGATCCCAGTCTGTGCTCTTGACACCCTTTGGCAGACTTGAGGTAGTTACCTTTGTCTGTGACCGGCTCGTCTTATGGCCCTGGTTTCGCCCGTGTAATCCCAATGCTAAAAAGGTAATCATCACTAGTAAAATCAAGCCAACAATCAGCACTATGATTCGTTTTTTATTTGTCATTAGCAACCCCCTATGACCCTACGATACAAAAAAAGACCGGAATAAATTCCAGTCTTTTATTTTATGATGGTCAGTCAGGGGCTCGAACCCTGGACCCACGGATTAAGAGTCCGTTGCTCTACCAACTGAGCTAACTAACCATGAATATCTTTCACAACAAAAGATATCATAACATATATAGCAACAGTCGGCAAGCTTTTTTACCAAAAAAGCGGAATTTTCTAATTTATTTTTCTTCCGCTAACTTAGCTTGGGCTAAATAAAAGCAGCCAATAATACCAGCGTTATCGCCAGTAGAAACAGGGACAATGTAATCCTCAAAATCGGGTGTTGCCAAATAATTACGGAACTTATCGGCAAAAGCCTTGCGAATCATTGGTAATAAGTTCTCGCGGTGTGGAACCCCGCCACCAAAGATAATTTTGTCGGGGCGGAGAATGACCGTAAAGTCAACTGCGGCTTGGGCCAAATAATCAGCTTCAATTTCCCAAGCGATATGGTCATCAGGTAATTCCTTAGCTGTCATCCCCCAACGTTCAGCCATGGCCGGTCCAGATGCCAAGCCTTCCAAGCAGTGGTCTTGATGGAATGGACAATGGCCCCGATAGTCATCCTTTGGATGCTTTTGAATCATAATGTGGCCTGCCTCGGGGTGGCCGTAGCCTGCCAAAAAGTGGCCACGGTTGATAATACCTGCACCAACACCCGTTCCAATCGTCAGATAAACCAACGATTGATTTTCTTTCACGGCTCCCGTCTTATACTCAGCCCATGCCGCACCATTGACGTCAGTGGTCCAGTAGTAAGGAATATCACGCCAGGCCTTCATTCGACCCATAAAATCATAACCTGACCAACCACGCTTTGGTGTATCTAAGACGCGGCCATAAGTTTTGGACTCTGGATTAATATCAATCGGGCCAAACATCGCAATCCCCATTGCCTTGATATCCTCAAACTGATCAAAGTAGGCAATCACCGCATCAAGTGTCTTTTCACCGTCTTCAGTCGGAATCGACTGACGGTCAACAATCTTCATATCCTCATCACAGACAGCTAAAACAAACTTCGTACCGCCGCCTTCAATTGCTCCTAATAGTGCCATGGCGAACATCCTTTCCGCTTTGTTTTGAACCGGAGGTTGATTTTATTCAACACGTTTCCTTATCTTTATTGTAAACGCTTACAGACAAACAAACAACACTTTTTTGCTTTTTTATTAATTATATTGCAAAATCATACTAAAAAAAGGCCTCTTTGGCCTTTTAAACTTTATTTGCGGTCATCATAGCCATTTGGATGCTTTTCTTTCCAATTCCAAGCTGTTTTGATGATGTCCTTCACATTATCAAACTTTGGTTGCCAACCCAAAACTTCTCGAGCTTGCGTTGAATCTGCAACCAAGATATCTGGGTCACCAGGACGACGTGGCCCAACCTTGGCCTCAATATTCACGCCAGTTGCTTCACGGGCTGCCTCAACCATTTCCTTAACCGAGAAACCAGTGGCAGATCCTAAGTTAAATTGAGCTGATTTGTTACCCTTGGCCAAGTAATCCAAGGCTAAAATATGGGCATCTGCCAAGTCCACAACGTGGACGTAATCCCGAACGTTGAAACCATCTGGCGTCTTATAATCATCCCCAAACATTTCGATGTATTCGCGTTGACCGGCTGCCGCCTGTAAGATGATGGGGACCAAGTGCGTTTCTGGACCATGGTCTTCACCAATTGAACCATCTTCAATAGCACCGGCCACGTTGAAGTAGCGCAAGGCTACCCACTTGATGTCATAAGCCGAATCGGCCCAAGCCATCATCTTTTCCATCATCAACTTCGATTCCCCATAAGGGTTGATTGGGTTTTGTGGGTCTGTTTCCTTGATTGGAATGTTCACTGGGTTACCGTAAGTAGCGGCCGTTGATGAAAAGACAATCTTCTTCACATCAAAGTCTTTCATCACTTCCAGCAAAGTCACCATTCCCGCCGTGTTGTTATCAAAGTACATCAATGGTTCAGCAACGGATTCTGGCACAATTGAGAAAGCCGCAAAATGAACGACAGCATCGATGTTTTCCTTTTCAAAAACTTCAGACAAGGCTTGCTTGTCGCGAATGTCGACTTGATAAAACTTAGCTTCCGGTGCCACCGCTGCTCGGTGCCCCTTTACTAAATTATCAACAACAACAACATCTTGTCCTTGGTCTAACAACCGCCGCACCATATGTGAACCAATATAGCCAGCGCCACCTAATACTAATACAGACATCTACTTTTCCTCACTTTTTTGTTTGGGCCGGTCCATCCAATTAATCACGGCCTCTGCCGAAATTCCATCTTCTTTGACAACCCGGTGTCTTGATTTATTATCTGTTAAAATTGCTTGTGATTCAACTCGGTGACCATAATGGACTTCGTTTTCATAACGAATGGTCAGCTCAGCCGCCTCATGCCCTTTCAAAAAATCAAGGGGCAACACATCCAACATCCACTCCAAGTATTTAGAATTGTTGACGTGGCGGTTTCCATCAATGTCCAAGAAACGTACCTGATAGGGCCGCCTAACCTGAACATCTGCATCTTTGATTTTATCAACCTTGACCATCTTGTCTAAACGACGCACCTCTTGGCCACCATAAGGAACAACAAGGTCTTCAGGTAGGCGCTTCATTCGCCTCGTCTCTAAGTCAATCAAGGCCCAAAGGGAATCAATGTCAATAATTATTTCACCATGTTCGTCCTTAAAGTAAAAGCCACGCATGGCAAAATAAGAAGACCACTCCCCAGCCTTGGTCTCAATTGTGATCTTCTCACCTAATTTTGGCCGGCGGGTAATCTTTAAATCATATTGTAAAATAACCCAACCCAAACCACGCTTATCGGTTTCAGTATAACCAACGTTCAAGTGTTCCCCCTGGAGCCTGGAGCATAGGATGGCCAGGTTCAAGACCATTGGTAAGGAAAGCTTGCGTGTCAGATCAACCTGATAATACTCAACAGGTCGTGTAATTGAAAAAATATCAGCCATGATCTTCCTCGATTTGATGATAAATTTTATAAACCTCTTGCCGGTTCAATCCCCGTTCTTTGGCGACCTGCTTAATCGCTTGATTCGGCTTTTGACCGGCCGTGACTAACTTGGCCACCGCTTGGTCAAGAGGGAGGTCAGCCGTTTCAGCCAAAATCTTAGCATCCCCCTGCTGTGGCTCGGCCATTTCTTTGAGGTCTTCTGTGCTAGCGCCGGCAACCATCACAACAAATTCTCCACGGGCCTGATTTTCAGTTAGCCAGTCGACCAACTCCTTCGTGGTCCCACGCAAAAATTCCTCGTAACGCTTTGTTAGCTCCCGGGCCAAGACGACTGGTCGACTAGGGCCACACACAGTAAGCAAATTTTCCATTGTTGCCTTCAAGCGGTGCGGGGCCTCATAAAAAATTAGTGTCTCGGGTCGACGAGCAAGGTCCGCCAAAACGTTCTGCTGATCTCCCTTCTTTCGTGGCAAGAAGCCATGAAAATAGAATGGTTGTGGCACAAGGCCAGAGGCAATTAACGCCGTGATACCGGCTGAGGCCCCTGGCACAGGCACAACTGGAATTCCAGCAGCAATTGCTTGGGCTACTAATTCTTTCCCCGGATCTGAGATGGAAGGCAAGCCCGCATCAGAAACCTGGGCAACCGACTGTCCTGCCAACAAATCTTGAACAATCAGTGGAGCCTTTTCCTGCCAGTTATGCTCATGAAGGGCCGTCTTTTTGTTATGAATATCAAAGTAGTTCAGTAATAACTGTGTGTGTCTTGTGTCTTCAGCTGCAATCAAATCTACGGTCGATAACACCTCAATGGCTCGCTTTGACATATCCTGAAGGTTACCGATCGGTGTGGCAACGAGGTAGAGTGTCCCCGTTGTTTGTTCTGCAAAACTTTTTTGTACCTGCATATCATCCTATCCCAAGGCCATTGTGATTTCGAGTCCCAGTTTTTCTAACCGACTTTGCCAAGAAATATTAACATTCTTCAACTGGTCGGTTTGTAAAATCAGCTTCCCAACCGCTAATAACTGGTCAGGCTGATAACGCTTAACCATTCCCTGATAAAAACCAAGCAACTGAGGAAAAGCCAATTGGTCTTGGTCAACATAAGAATAAACAGCTAAGTCGCGACCAAGCAACTGAAGCCAGGATAGAACCTGATTTTCCTGGTCCTTGACGGTCACCATGGGCAAAAGTTGTCCCTGTAGGTATGCCATTAAAGCCACATCCTCTGTCATCGCCAGTTCAAACCACTTAAAAACCTTCGGTTGGGCCTCCTTGGCGAAAGCTTCTTGAGCAACCTGACTACCAAGGTTTACTTGGTCGGATGCCTGGAGGCTCACTAACTGGGCGCGCGACCGAATCGTTGCCAACACATCGCTGGTCTGATTTGCTAAAAGCAAAATTAATTGTGGACCCACCGGCTCCTCGATAAATTTCAACAGTGAATTAGCCGCTGCTGTCGTCAACGTATCCGCCTGGTCAATCACGAAAATTTTTCGCTGTCCTTCCAAGGCAGTTGTTGTCAGTTCTGGGACCAAGGCCCTGATTTGTGCAATTTTAATCGCCGCTCCCGGCTTTTCGGGTAAAACGGTCACAAAATCTGGGTGATCAAAAGCGGCCAGTCGCTGCTTCGTTAGCTCATCTTGACCAAGTACAAAAGAAGCCAACGACTGCGCCAAGGCAATTTTTTCAGCATTGCCCACACCAGCTAACAAATAGAGGTGTGAAAGGCGGTCTTCAGCCACCGCTTGCTCAAGCTGGCGGTAATTAGCCGGATAGGCCGCTGCTGCCATTGCCTGAAAATCTTGGTCAACAAGAGCTGGTGCTGCAGTATTTTGGGCTGTTTGACCCTTGTTACTATTTCTTTTAGCCATTAAAAATTAGAACTGGTAGAAATCATCAATCGTCTGCGTGAAGACAGTGGCCCCACCTACTTCAACTTCGACTGGGAAAGCCCCCGTCCGCTCTCCTTCAACACTAATTGGCGGCACCATAAACTGCTTACGCTTCTGTGAAACATCTTTAATAATTTGCAGAACTTCCTCAACTCGGTCCTCATCAATGGCAATGATAAAGGTCGTATTGCCGGACCGCAAGAAGCCACCTGATGTGGCAAGACGGGTTGCTTGAATCTTGGCCTTCACGAAGGCGTTAGCTAACTTTGTTGCATCTTTATCTTGAACAATGGCATTGACTAATTTCATCTTCTTACCTCCAATAGGTCGCTAGGACCTGCTTGACTTCTTCAATTACAGCTTGAACATCTTGGTTGGCATTGACCAGCTTGATTCGTTCTGGGCTTTTTTCCACCAATTCCAAATAAGTTTGACGGACTGTCTGATGAAAAGAAAGTTCCTCTTCATCCAGTCGGTCAATCTTACCCTTTCGATTGGCAAAAATCCTCTTCAACCCAATCTCGACCGGCAAATCCAAATAAATCGTTAAATCTGGTAGTCGTCCCTGCGTGGCAAAGGCGTTTAGTTCGGCAATCCGGTTCACCCCAAGTTGACGCCCACCACCTTGGTAAGCCAATGATGAATCAAGGTACCGGTCTGACAAAACCACCTTTCCGGCAGCAATTGCCGGCTGAACGGTTTGGACTAGGTGCTCACGTCGAGAAGCGGCATAGAGCAATGCTTCCGTCCAAGAATCCATTGCCGGCTCCGTTTTTTCTTGGAGCAGCGTTCGAATTCCTTCAGCAATCGGTGTTCCACCTGGTTCTCTAGTTACTAAGACATCTGCCTGAGCCAGTTCTGCTAAGTACGGACGCACCGCCTCAATCACCGTGGTTTTTCCTGCCCCCTCCGGACCCTCAAATGACAAAAAATGCATTTCACTCATGGGCAGCTCCTATTCCTGTGGTTGCTTGAAAATCAGCGGTTGCTTCGCCACTGCCTTGCGACGTCGAGCCTCATTGTAAAGGTAGGAGAACTTCACCTTGTCGACTGCCGTTCGGGCTTGAATCATATGACCGTTAACCCGCGAATCGACCAATGCCGTTTCGGACTCTTGCGCTTGGTGGTATTCTAAACGTGCTTGATTAATTTGACTTAAAAGTAATGCATCAAATTTTTCTTTGAGGAAACCAGTATTCACTTTTTTCTTTTTATTAAACATTAGAGCTCATTTCTGCCTTCGATGGACTTAATCAAAGTCAATTGATCCGCATAATCAATATCGGCCCCAACCGCTAAGCCGGTTGCTAGTCGAGTCACTTTAATATTAGCCGGCTTCAAAAGGCGGGCCAAGTACATCGCGGTGGCTTCACCATCGGTATTGGCGTTCGTCCCAACAATCACTTCTTGAATCTGCTCATCCTTTGAAAGACGCTTAATTAAAGATGGCAGATTAATATCCTCTGGCCCTGTTCCGGCACTAGGAGAAATCACACCATTTAAAACATGATAAAGTCCGTGATATTCCCCAGTCTGCTCCATTGCCATCACATCCTTTGGGTTTTGTAAGACCAAAACTGTACTCTGATCACGGCTAGCATCGGAACAAATAGCACAAGGATTTTGATCCTTTGTTGTTATATTACCGCAAATTTCGCAAAATGTAACCGATTCTTTCGCTGTTGCCAAGGCATTGGCAAAGGAATTGACATCCTCTCGGTCCATCCCCAATGTGTAAAAAGCTAATCGGCTGGCAGTTTTTGCCCCAATTCCCGGTAACTTTGAATATGAATCGATTAATTTTGCAATTGGTTCTGGATATTGCATGTCCTATTTTCCTTCATCATCTGTTTGGGTCACAACGACCAAATCGTCCCCAAAGAGGGCTTTGGCTTCTTGTACTAAATCAGGACCCTGGTCAACTTTTTCTTGGTTGGCCGTCTCAGTCACTGCCGCTGACTGGTCGTACTTTGGTTCTAAGACCAGTGGAGTCAAGTCATCAAGAGCAATCTCGATTTTTTTCCCTGACCGCAAGGCTGTCACGTAAGCTGCTCGGTCATTTTGCCATTCGTCCTTGCTCCGGATGACTAGAATTTCTGGTAACTGATTTTTGCGCAGTGCAGCTGCCAAATTAGCCAACAAAGCGGTATTTTGTATACTAGCGTCCATAATTGCTGGAAAATCAAAGGCTAAAATCAAGGCCCGGTCGGAAGCAGCCATTGGTTCGACCGTCTGTAAGACTGCTTGGTCTTTAACTGCAAAATCCTTGACTAGGTCAGGCCAGACGTTTTGCGCCTTTGTCAGCCAATCTCGCTTTGCCTGAGACAGAACTGCTTGAACGGGCTCTTGACCGATATAAACAGTTGGTAATTCTCGCGAAACTGATTCTTTGGCTGGCGCTGCTTGTACTTGAGCGTAAGACGCGTCGTTCTGTGACTTTCCCGTTGATTGATTTGCCGCCGGGTCAATTGGTGAAGGCCGCTCTTCACCAGCAAAATCAGTATCCCCTAACAAATCATTATCCTGCTCTAACCCTGTCAGTGGTCTTTGCTCTGATTGAGCCTGTCGACCCGCTGCCTCTTTAGCAGCTGGTTCTCCTTGAATTCTTTCAGTGACCTTGTCCTCAGTCACTGCAGCTTGTTTGGTTGCCGCAGCCTCAACAATAGCCGGCTTAGTCTGGTCTGTATCAACTGGCTTAGCAGCTATTTTTACTTCTTTTGTGTTTTCCCTGCGTGTAAAAGGTTCTTCATGCAACTTTCCTTGATTAACTCGGGAAGCTGACTGACTTTGATCTGCGTCTGCTAATGTTAGCTTAACCGTCAAGATTTCAAGGTAAATATCGCTTTGCAATGAGGCAGCCAATTGGGTCTTCACATCATCGATAACGACAAGCATTTGTTGCAATTGGTCTTGGGAAATTTTGGCTTTAAAGGCTTTTAGCTCTTTTATCTTACTAGTTGCCTGCACCAGATCCGGCGCTAAGTCAACGAGCATCACATCTCGCAGGGTAGCCATCAAGTCAGCTAAAAAGCGATTAGCGTCCTTTCCTGCTAACAAAATTGCAGACAAAGTTGCTAAAGCAGCTGCCGTGTCGCGGTCTAATATTTGATTTAAGTAAGTCAGTAACTGATCGATTTTGACCGATCCGGTTACCGTCAGGGCGTTTTCGAGCGAAATTTTATCTGGACCATAGGCAATTACCTGATCTAAAATTGACAAAGCATCGCGCATCCCACCTTCCGCAGCAGTGGCCACAACCTCTAAAGCCTGGTCTTCAAATGGCTGCTCTTCCTGGTGCAAAATTTCAATCATGCGGTTCTTAATCGTTTCGTTAGAAAGCCGCTTAAACTCAAAGCGCTGTGTCCGCGACAAAATGGTGGCAGGCATTTTTTGCACTTCAGTCGTCGCCAAAATAAACTTTACTTGAGCCGGTGGCTCCTCTAAAGTCTTCAAAAGTGCATTAAAGGCGCCCGTCGATAGCATGTGGGCCTCATCAATAATATAAATCTTAAATGGTGCTTCGATTGGGGCGTAATTAGCCGAATCTCGAATAGATCGGATTTCATCAACTCCGTTATTCGAAGCCGCATCAATTTCAATAATGTCGGGGTGGGACTCATTTGCCTGGTCCTGGCTAATGCCATTGACTTCGCGGGCGAAAATCTTAGCCGCTGAGGTCTTTCCCGTTCCGCGTGGACCCGAGAATAGGTATGCGTGACCTGTTTGTTTCTGCTCAATGGCGTTCTCGAGCGTCTTGGTAATCACTTCTTGGCCGACCATTTGCTCAAAAGTCCTTGGCCGGTACACCCGGTAAAGTGCTTGATATGCCATGGTGGTCCCCTCCCTTACAAAAAAAGCCGCCGTTTGGCGGTTTTGCTATGTACACAAGCACAAGGTTAATCAATCTTAGAGCTGCTACATTTCTGTCCTGACTCGGTTCGAAAGGCAACCCTTGCCTGCACTGTTATTATAGCGAAATATCAGGTTTTTAGCAAGCATTTCCAAGAAGAAAAATCAGTCTAAAAACCTGACGGTTACTCACTTTCAGCCAACTTTTTCAATGTTTTGGCAGCCCGTTTTTTCGCTTTTTGCTTTTGTCGAATTTCTTGAAAAAAGGCCTTCAATAAAGCCTTGGATTGATCAGCCTTCACACCAACATAAGTTTTTACTTGATGGTTTAACCGCTTGTCCTCAAAGACATTATATAAAGATGATACAGCACCAGCCTTTTGATCCTGGGCACCATAATAGACCAATGGAATCCGAGCATTAATGATGGCTCCCGCGCACATCAGGCAGGGCTCTAAGGTCACAAAAAGTGCTGTATTTTCGAGCCGCCACGTACCGAGCTCCTGATTTGCCCGGTTGATGGCCAATAATTCAGCATGGCTACTGGCTTCTTGGTCGATTTCCCGCCGGTTTGAACCGGTCGCAATCACCTGTCCATCTTTGACAATTACAGCACCAATCGGTACCTCACCAATTTCACCAGCCTGTTTCGCCTCTGCTATGGCAATATCCATAAAATAAGCCACTTGTTCAGAGCTTAAAGTTGGAATTTCAGCCATGCACCGCCTCCAAGACATAGTAGCCCTTATTTTTACCTACAATCGAAACGTTATCAAAAACAGCTTCGAGATTCTTTTGAGCAGATGGTGCGCCCTGCTTTTTTTGCAAAACGGCTAGGAGCTTACCACCTGGTAGTAGATAGTTTTTGGCTTCCTGGAGCATTGCTGTCACCACTGGCTTACCAGCGCGAATTGGCGGATTGACCAAAATTAACGCATATTGATCCTGAACACCCTCATAAATATTGGACTGAAAAACTTTCACTTGGCTACCCACTCCGTTTTTGTTGGCATTCTTTTGGGCCAAATCAAGGGCTCGCTGATTGACGTCGACCATATCAACATTTTTGTTCAGCGCCTTAGCAATAGCAATCCCCACTGGACCGTAACCGGTGCCCAAATCCAAGATACGACCAGCTGGAAAATCAGTTTTGGCCGCGACAGCAAGCATCGTCCGTGTCCCAAAATCAACCGTTCTTTTGGAAAAAACACCAGCATCGGTCGTGAAATGCAAATTATTACCTAAAAGTTCAAAATCAAAATCTTGATAATCATGAGCTGCATCTGGTTGTGCCGTAAAGTATTGTTCACCTGAAATTTTTTCCGTCATGCGTTGTTGTCCTCTGTTCTTATTTTACTAAAATATGTACAAAAAAAGAGCCTCTAAAGGCCCTTTTTCTAGGATTACTTCAAAGTAACTGATGCGCCAGCTGCTTCCAAAGCTTCCTTCAATTCGTTAGCATCGGCTTCAGCAACGCCTTCCTTAATAACAGAAGGTGCGTTGTCAACCATGTCCTTAGCTTCCTTCAAGCCAAGACCAGTAGCTTCACGAACTGCCTTGATAACCTTAACCTTAGCAGTACCTGCTGAAGTCAATTCTACGTCGAAGTCTGACTTGGCAGCTGCGCCATCGGCACCAGCAGCACCAGCAGCGGCTACAGGAGCAGCAGCTGAAACGTCAAATTCTTCTTCGATAGCTGAAACCAAGTCAGCCAAGTCCAAAATTGTTGCATCCTTCAATGATGCGATAATCGCGTCTTTATCAAAAGCCATGATTAATTCCTCCAATTAGTTTTTAAATAGTTTGTAATTTATAGTTATGCTTATTCAGCAGCTGGAGTAGCTTCTTCAGCTTCCTTCTTTTCCTGCAATGCCTTAACAGCATAAGCGAAGGAACGGATAGGGAACTGGAATTCGGCCATCAACTGACCAAGCAAACCTTCGTGAGAAGGCAATGAAGCGTACTTGTTAATTTCATCAACACCAGCAATACTTCCGTCAACAACACCACCCTTAATAACGAGCTTGTCATTTTCGTCAGCAAACTTCTTCAAAATGCGAGCTGGGGCAACAGCATCGTCGTTTGAAAAGGCAACGGCTGATGGGCCAGCAAACAAATCGTTCAGTTCTTCGAAACCAGCTTCCTTAGCAGCACGTTCCAAAACCTTGTTCTTGATAACTTCCAAGACAACGCCTTCTTCACGCAACTGTGAACGCAAGTCGGTTGATTCGGCAACAGTCAAACCACGTGGGTTGACAACAACAGCGGCTGAAGCAGCCTTAAATTGATCGGCAACTTCTGAAACCTTCTGTGCTTTGATTGCAATAGCTTGTTCACTCATATGAAATTCTCCTTTCAAAGATTTTTTTGCAAAAGAAACCCGCCTGCAAAAGACAGACGGGTAAAGTTAATTGATTAACTTCCTCGGCAGGATATTAAGGTGCAAGCACCACCTGAGTCTTAGGCAAAATTGATTTTATTTACTTATTTATCTTAGCAGTTTTCAGCTAGACTGTCAATTAAAGAGAAGCCAAGTCCAAGGTAACTGCAGGACTCATTGTTGAAGACAAAGCAACGTTTGAAACGTAAGTTCCCTTAACAGCTGCAGGACGAGCCTTCAAAACAGTCTCAGCAATTGACTTAATGTTTTCAGCCAACTTTGCATCGTCAAATGATACACGACCAACAGTAACGGCAACGTTTCCGTCACGGTCAGTACGATAAGTCACTTGACCACCCTTAGCATCTGAAACAGCCTTGGTAACATCCATGGTTACAGTTCCAGTCTTTGGGTTTGGCATCAATCCCTTAGGACCCAATGCGCGACCAACGCGACCAACTTGTGCCATCATGTCAGGAGTTGCCACAGCAACGTCAAAGTCTAACCAACCGTCTTGGATGCGTTGAACCAAGTCAGCAGCACCAACAACGTCAGCACCGGCAGCTTCGGCTTCCTTTGCCTTGTCGCCTTGAGCAAAGACAACAACTGTCTTGTCCTTACCAGAACCGTTAGGCAAAACAACAGCACCACGGAGTTGTTGATCAGCTTGACGAGTGTCAACGTTCAACTTGAAAGTAACTTCAACTGAAGCGTCGAACTTTGCGTATGAAACTTCCTTTAACAAAGAAATTCCGTCTGCCAATGCGTAAGCCTTTTCAGCTTCAACCTTAGCAGCAGCTTCTAAATACTTCTTACCATGCTTTTGTGTCATTATTCTGCGTCCTCCTTGATTGCTGTTCCTTCAACAGTCAAGTCCACACCGTCGACCGTAACACCCATTGAACGGGCTGTTCCTTCGATCATCTTCATGGCTGCTGTTACGTCGTTGGCATTCAAATCTGCCATCTTGTTTTCAGCAATTGCACGAATTTGGTCCAAGGTTACGTTACCGGCCTTAGTACGGTTAGGTTCACCAGAACCCTTACCAACAATCTTCCGCAATTGGTCAGCTGCTGGTGGAGTCTTAGTAACGAATTCGAATGATCGATCATCGAAAACTGAGATTTCGACAGGGATTGTTGAACCAGCTTGGTCAGCAGTCCGTGCGTTAAATTCCTTAGTGAACTGTGCGATGTTAATACCGGCTTGTCCCAAGGCAGGTCCAACTGGTGGAGCTGGAGTTGCTTTGGCAGCGGCAATTTGCAGTTTCACAACATTGATAACTTTTTTAGCCACGATATATTTCCTCCTCGTGTTGTGGTAGAGCGCAGCTTCAGTGCTGCTTCCACGCATGTCTTTGACATACCAGATTAGTATATCAAAAAAAACGTCCCAAGTAAAGGACGTTTTTTCTTTAAACCCAACAACAAAGGCATTTGTACTCGGTCTAAACTCTAATTAAAAATTTGTATCGATATCGTTGAAGCCAAGTTCTGTTGGCGTTTCACGACCAAAGACCTCAACTGTTGCTTCAACTTCTTGCTTTTCATTGTCAATGGCACGGACAATTCCTTCCATCCCGTTAAATGGACCAGCAACAATCTTGATTGTTTGACCAACTTCGATATCCAAATCAACAGTGGCTTGACCAGTCATTCCCATGCGCTTCATCAACAATTCAACTTCTTCAGGCAACAAAGAGTTTGGCTTTGATCCGGCTCCGTGAGAACCCAAGAATCCGGTAACACCTGGCGTGTTACGAACAACATACCAAGCTTCATCAGTCATATTACCATCTTGTGGAGTGGCCATTTCAACCAAGACATAGCCAGGGAAATCATTTTCGATGGAAGTCTTCACTTCACCATCTTGAACAGTCGAAACTTCTTGTTCTGGCACCAAAATCCGGAAAATTTGATTGGCCATTCCCATTGTTTGTGTTCGTGATTCCAAGTTTGCTTGAACCTTGTGTTCGTAACCTGAATATGTGTGGACAACGAACCAAGCTTTTTCGATTTCTTCAGTCATGGTTATTTCGGGCAAATGCCCTTCCTCCTTGAATTGCAAATAAAAAAGAGTCCGCTGACTCTTCTAACTGCCTTTAGTATACTATATTCCGACTTATCGTGCCAAGAACAAATTGACACCTTGTTGCAAAAGCCAATCTGATGCACCAATAATGACGGCAAAAACGATTGAGATACTAATAACAGCAACCGTTTCTTTTGTTGTTTGTTCCATTGACAACCAAGAAACTTTGCGCATTTCTGCAGCGACATTTTTAAAGTATGTAATCATGGTTCACTACCTCACTTTGTTTCTCGGTGGAGCGTATGCTTTTTGCAATGGGGACAAAACTTTTTGACGCTCAAGCGCTCTACCCGCCCCTTTGCCAGGGTAACGGTATAATTTCTTGATCCACAGACCTCACAGGCCAATGATGCTTTTTGACTTGGCATAAAGTTACCTCACTAACTAGCATCATAGCATCTTTAGGCCTGCTTTTCAACATTCACTCATAGAGCCGCCGCAAATAAGCCTGCTTCAACCGGTATTGCACCCTAGTAACTTGATGACTCGATTCATGTGGTTGCAATAAAATTCGCCCATCACCAATCAGAAAACTAATAATATTAGCAACTTCACCTTTGCGAAAGTTTAAAACTTCCGCTAGAGTTTCACGGGCAATACATTGTTGTTCCGGGGTTCCCGTCGGTTCAGCAACCACAACAGGCAAATCCTGGCTGGCATCAAAACGTGTCATCGCACGGTTAAACTGCTCCTGCTTTGTATTTTGCTTCCGAATATAGTCAATCGCCCGATTACGTAAAGCAGCCATTAAGTATGTTGAAAACTTTGCCCGAGCCTTTTGCACATCATAACGTCTTAGGCAGTGCAACATGGCTTCGAGAGCATCCGCTTCCCAATCATCTGCGCGACAAACATTCGTCAAATAGTTACCGTAGACCAGCCATACCATGCCCACATGACGACGATAGAGGGTCACAAAAGCCTCTTCATCACCCTGTTGCGCTAGGAGCACTTCGTGGCTCCCTTCCCGTAATGGTCTTCTTTCCATCAAAAAAGCCTCCTTTAGCGGGGGGCTTTGTGAACACAAGGCCCCTTAAAGAGGGTGCCTTGAACTATATCCTTGATAGATCAATAAACTAGCAGCCACACTGGCATTCAACGATTGAACATGACCAATCATTGGAATGGTTAACATACCATCAACCTGTTTTTTCAGTAAGGGTGAAATTCCTTTCCCTTCATTTCCAATAACCAGGGCCGTAGCACCTTTGGCATCCCATGTCCGATAATCTTGTCCGGCCATGTCAGTACCAAAGATCCAAACGCCACGTTCTTTCAATGTCTTAACTGTTTGCACCAAATTCGTCACGCGACAAACCGGGACGTGCTCAATTGCACCTGTAGAACTTTTCGCCACCGTTCCCGTCAGTTGCACTGCTCGACGCTTGGGGATAATGACACCATGAACACCAGCAGCATCAGCCGTTCGCAAAATTGATCCTAAGTTATGGGGATCCTCAATTTCATCCAAAATCAGGAAAAAAGGATCCTCATTTTTACTCTGAGCCTTGTCAAACAAGTCATCTAGACTAGCATAAGTAAAGGCAGCCACTGACAAAACCAAGCCCTGGTGATTACCCCCATCGGCTAACTCATCCAACTTTGCCTTGGGCGCTTGTTGGATAACAATGCCCTGTTGCTTAGCTAATTGGCTCACTTCCCGCTCTACTTTTGGCTGCAAACCAGGCTGTAACCACAGCTTGTTGATTGCTGTTTTCTGTTTTAAAGCCTCAACAACGGCATGGTGACCGTAAATAAAGGCTGGTGCTTGCTCATTAGACATTGTTCGTTCTCCCGCTTTCCACTTGGTCGAAAATCCATTCCATCATCGTTTGTAAACGCTCTTCTTGATTAGACAAGTACAAGTAACCAATCATTGCTTCCACACCAGTTGAAATCCGGTATGCCACAACATTGGTATTTTTAGCCTTGGTATATGACTTGGCATTGCGACCACGCTTAAAATAAGTTAACTCATTCTCACTGAGCAATTGATCATCTTCCATCAATTGGTACAAGGCGGCGTGCGCTTTGGCCGAGACATAGTGCCGTGACTTTTTTTGTAAGTCGTTCACTTTCGTTAATCCCATGGCAACCAGGTGATTGCGGACTGTTAATTCATAAATCGCATCACCGATGTAAGCTAAAGACAGCCCATTCATCTGTTTATAGTCAAGTTGTTCCATTCAATATCTCTTTCAGTTTTGGCTCAACTAGGCTAGCGACACCTAGACAGTACCAATTTTGTTAGCTCTCAACAAGTAATCAGGCTAATCTTGTCCTGATTTTACAAAATTAAGGCCTCAATAACATTTCTTGCAAAAGGCAAAACACTCGCCTCAGTCGAAAATTCGCTGACTGATAACGAGTGATTGACTTAGCGCCTATTCTTTTCTCGCCGCATTCCCTGCACCATTCGAATCGTCCACATGGACAAAAAACCAACGATGATGGCCGCAATCAAATGAGTCGCAATTTCACCTTGCTTTTGAATTGGCCAAAATAAAAGCGAAATAATCATCAAAACAGTAGCCGTAATCATGGCCTGTTTCCATTGCGACCAAGTGGTCACCTGGTATTGGTTATGAGGAATCGATTGTGGAAACAAACGAAATTGGATTTGTTCACCAATTGGACTAAATGCGACAACGTAAAGGACCGCAAAAAAATAAACAAACCAATTTTGATTATAGGCTTCGTTCCCAGTTTTAATGCGGACCAACAACAAAACTAATAGGAGCACTGTCGGGATGATCACCATTGCCCAAAGTTGTTTTTTATTCAGCTTTTGGATCCAATCAATCCAGTCAATCTTTACTTTTTTCATGGTCGCCTCGTTTTTAAATCTACTCCTAGTCTACCCTACTCAGGGACTTTGAACAATAAAAAAACCAGCTTTCGCTGGTTTTCCCTTGATTCTTTTAGTCTTGACCATCAATTGTTTGGGCAACCTGGTCCAAAGATTGAATGTCTTTTTCTTCGGGTTGGTCAACAACTTCACCAACAACTTCTGGCTTAATCTTACGATATTCAGCCATTCCAGTACCGGCAGGGATAATCTTACCAATGATAACATTCTCCTTCAAACCGACAAGTGGATCGTTCTTGCCACGGATAGCAGCATCCGTCAAGACACGCGTTGTTTCTTGGAATGAGGCAGCTGACAAGAATGAGTTAGTCTCCAAGGCAGCCTTTGTAATTCCAAGCAAAACAGGACGAGCAGTTGCGGGAACCTTACCAGCAAACAAAGCTGGTTCGTTAGCCCGCTTGAAGTCCGCAATATCCATCAAAGTTCCAGGCAACAAATCCGTCTGACCTGGATCCATGACACGTACCTTACGCAACATCTGACGAATCATCACTTCGATGTGCTTATCAGAAACTTCAATTCCCTGCAAACGATAAACCTTTTGGATTTCTGACAACATGTATGATTCAGCAGTCAACGTATCTGTTACGGCCAATAATTCCTTTGGATCAATTGGTCCTTCATTAATCGCATCACCACGGTTAATCATGTCGCCTTCACCAAAGCGCATCCGAGCAGCCAAAGGCAAGGTGTAAGTCCGGGTATCCGTCTCACCTTCAATTGTGACTTCCTTTGTACGTTCGGCTGGGTTTTCCTCAATCGTGGTAACCTTACCAGTTACTTCAGAAATTTCAGCACGTCCCTTAGGAATACGAGCTTCAACAATTTCCTGCACACGAGGCAAACCTTGTGTAATATCGTTTCCACCGGCAACACCACCCGTGTGGAAGTTACGCATGGTCAACTGCGTACCAGGTTCTCCGATTGATTGAGCGGCAACAGTACCAACGGCTTCACCAACTTCGACTTCTTCACCAGTAGCCAAGTTCCGGCCATAATCCAAGACAGAAACGCCGTGTTCCGTCGTTGATGTAAAGACAGAGCGAATCGTGACTTCTTCAATACCGGCAGCATCAATCTTCTTAGCGGCATCTTCATCAATCATTTCGTTGCGAGCAACAATCTTTTCACCAGTTTCTGGGTCAAAGACAGTCTTCATAGCATAGCGACCAAGAATTCGGTCGTACAATGGTTCAACCACTGAGCTACCATCAACGATTGCCTTAACAGCCACACCACGATCAGAACCGTTGTCGTATTCACGAACAATAACGTCCTGAGCAACATCAACCAAACGACGAGTCAAGTAACCTGAGTTGGCCGTCTTCAAGGCCGTATCAGACATACCCTTACGAGCACCGTGGGTTGAGATAAACATTTCCATCACAGTCAAACCATCACGGAAGTTTGAGGTAACTGGCAATTCGATAATCTTACCACCAGGACCGGCCATCAAACCACGCATTCCAGCCAACTGAACGAAGTTCGAGATGTTACCACGAGCACCTGAATCCTGCATCATGTAGATTGGGTTACGAGTGTCGAAAGTAGCCATCAATTCGTCTTGGATAACATCCTTAGCCTTTGACCAGATATCAATAACACGTTGGTAACGTTCTGAATCTGTAATCAAACCACGACGGAATTGCTTCGTTACTTGTTCAACTTCGGCGTGTGCATCAGCCAAAATCTTTGGCTTGTCAGCCAATTCAGTTACATCGGTCATCGCAACCGTCAAACCAGATTGCGTTGAAATGTCATAGCCCAAGTCCTTCATGCGATCCAAAAGCAATGACGTTTCCGTCACCTTGTAACGCTTGTAGACTTCAGCGATGATATCAGACAAGAAGCCCTTCTTGAATGGCTTAATGATTTCACGGTCAGCTAAAAATTCGTGAATGTTTTCCCCTGGTTCCATAAAGAAGTCATCGGAAACTCCCTGGAAATTATCATCAGATGGTTCATTGATGAATGGGAATTCAACTGGCAAGATTTCATTGAAAATCAATTTACCAACTGAGGTGACCATGATCTTTGACCGTTGGTCATCAGTAAATGGCTTCTTTTCTGAAAATGAAGAAGTTTGAATACCAACACGAGTTTGGTAGTGCACTAGCTTGTTAGCAAAAGCAATCCGAGCTTCATCAATCGATGAGAAAATCATGCCTTCACCTTCACGACCAGCTTCTTCAGTCGTCAAGTAATAGTTACCAATCACCATATCCTGTGAAGGAGCAACGATTGGCTTTCCGTCCTTGGGTGCCAAGATGTGACCAGCAGCCAACATCAACAACCGGGCTTCCGCTTGCGCTTCATCAGACAAAGGCACGTGAATGGCCATCTGATCACCATCGAAGTCGGCATTATACGCTTCACAGATCAATGGGTGCAAACGCATCGCCTTTCCTGAAACCAAAACCGGTTCAAAGGCCTGAATTCCAAGACGGTGCAATGTCGGTGCTCGGTTCAAAAGCACTGGGTGTTCCTTGATAACGTCTTCCAAAACGTCCATGACGTCTTCGTCGGCCTTATCAATCTTACGCTTAGCTGATTTAACGTTGCCAGCAAGGCCACGCTTTGTCAATTCGCGCATGATAAATGGACGGAACAATTCAATTGCCATTGGACGTGGCAATCCCATTTGGTTCATCTTCAAGAACGGACCAACATCGATAACAGAACGTCCTGAGTAATCAACACGCTTACCCAACAAGTTCTGACGGAACCGGCCTTGCTTTCCCTTCAACATGTGAGACAAAGACTTCAAAGGACGGTTACCAGGACCAGAAACGGGACGGCCACGACGACCGTTATCCATCAAGGCATCAACAGCTTCTTGCAACATCCGCTTTTCATTTTGAACAATGATTCCTGGAGCATGCAAGTCAAACAAACGCTTCAAACGGTTGTTACGGTTGATAACACGACGATACAAATCGTTCAAATCAGATGTGGCAAAACGGCCACCTTCCAATTGAACCATCGGACGCAAGTCAGGTGGGATAACCGGGATAACATCCATCACCATCCACTCTGGCTTGTTGTCTGATTGCAAGAAGGCTTCAATAATGTCCAAACGACGAACCGCGCGCACACGCTTTTGGCCTGTTGCTTCTTGTAATTCATGCTTCAAGGCATCAGCTTCACCGGCCAAATCAACACTGGCCAACAATTCCTTGACAGCTTCAGCACCCATGCCAGCCTTAAAGTTTGCACCGAATTCCTTCTTGTAATCACGGTACTCACGTTCAGTAAGCAATTGCTTCTTTTCAACAGGAGCATCCCCTGGGTCAACAACGACATAAGAAGCAAAATAGATCACTTCTTCCAATGATCGTGGTGACATGTCCAAGACCAATCCCATTCGTGATGGAATTCCCTTGAAGTACCAGATATGGGTAACTGGGGCAGCTAATTCAATGTGACCCATGCGTTCACGACGAACCTTGGCAGAAGTAACTTCAACACCACAGCGGTCACAAACGATTCCCTTATAACGGATCCGCTTATACTTTCCACAAGCACATTCGTAATCCTTTGTTGGGCCAAAGATTCGTTCATCGAACAAACCATCTTTTTCAGGCTTAAGAGTACGATAGTTAATCGTTTCTGGCTTCTTGACTTCCCCATGAGACCAGTCATGGATTTGATCAGGTGAGGCCAGACCGATTTGCATACTCTCGAATTTATTAACATCGATTGCCATCTATTCGGTCACCTTTCTTTTAATTATTCTTGTTCATCAGTAGAGTTTTGACCAGCGTCTTCTTCTACCTTATCAAAGGCTACCTTAACTTCTTCGTCATCGCGGTTAAGCAAATCAGGGTTCGTACGGGCCAACTTTTCCAAAGCATCAACTGGTAAGACTGAATCGTCTTCATCCATCTGCTTCAATTGAACGGCTTCACCTTCTTGGTCCAAGACACGCATATCCAGACCTAAGGCTTGCAATTCCTTCACCAGGACACGGAATGATTCTGGCACACCAGGCTTAGGGATTGCGTCACCCTTGATGATTGATTCATAAACCTTTACACGACCAGCAACATCATCCGACTTGTAAGTCAAGATTTCTTGCAAGGTGTAGGCAGCACCATAGGCTTCCAAAGCCCAAACTTCCATTTCTCCGAAACGCTGTCCACCGAATTGGGCTTTTCCACCCAATGGCTGTTGCGTAACAAGAGAGTAAGGGCCGATTGAACGGGCGTGAATCTTGTCGTCGACCATGTGGGCCAACTTCATATAGTGCATAACACCAACGGCAACACGCTTATCAAAGGCTTCACCAGTTTGTCCGTCATAAACAACAGACTTACCATCTTGTGGCAAACCAGCTTCAGCCAATGCTTCTTCGATTTCATCGTCTGAAGCACCATCGAAGACAGGGGAAGCAACGTGGATGCCCAACTTCTTAGCGGCAAATCCCAAGTGCAGTTCCAAAACCTGCCCAATGTTCATACGTGATGGCACACCCATGGGTGACAACAAGATGTCGATTGGCGTTCCATCAGGCAAGTAAGGCATGTCTTCTTCAGGAACAACGACTGAAACAGTACCCTTGTTTCCGTGACGACCGGCCATCTTGTCACCGACTTGAATCTTACGCTTCTGAGCGATGTAAACACGAACCATCATGTTAACACCTGGAGCCAATTCATCACCATTTTCAGGTGTGTAGATACGAACGGATTGAACCACTCCGCCACCACCGTGGGGAACCTTCAAAGAAGTATCGCGAACTTCGCGGGCCTTTTCTCCAAAGATAGCATGTAGCAAACGTTCTTCGGCTGACAAATCAGTCACACCCTTTGGTGTTACCTTACCAACCAGGATGTCACCATCCTTAACCTCGGCACCAACACGGATAATTCCGTTTTCGTCCAAGTCCTTCAACTGTTCTTCACCAGTATTAGGAATTTCACGTGTGATTTCTTCAGGGCCGAGCTTCGTATCACGAGCCTCTGAATCATATTCTTCGATGTGAATTGATGTATAAACGTCTTCACGAACCAAACGTTCGTTCAAGACAATGGCATCTTCGAAGTTATAACCATGCCAAGTCATAAAGGCAATCACTGGGTTTTGTCCAAGGGCCAGTTCACCCTTTTCCATTGATGGACCATCTGCCAAAATCTGGTCATCATCGATTTGTTCCCCGACCTTAACAATTGGCTTTTGGTTATAGTTCTTACCACCGTTTGAACGGCGGAACTTCATCAACTCGTAGGTATCCAATTGACCATCTTCACGACGGACACGGATTTCCTTGGCATCAACATATTCAACTTCACCTGCTGCAGTTGAGATAATGGCAGCACCAGAATCGTGGGCAGCCTTATATTCAACACCAGTACCAACGATTGGCGCATGTGGGTCAAGCAAAGGCACGGCCTGACGCTGCATGTTGGCACCCATCAAAGCACGGTTGGAATCATCGTTTTCCAAGAAAGGAATAACCGACGTTCCGACTGAAACAACCTGCTTTGGCGAAACATCGACATAGTCAATCTTTTCGATTGGCGTTTCGATGTTTTCTTCACCGTAACGGGCCATGGCAGTCTTATGAACAAATGAGCCATCGTCTTCCAATTCCGTGTTGGCTTGGGCAACGATATAGTTATCTTCTTCATCGGCCGTCAAATAATCAATCTTTTCGGTAACCTTATGAGTTCCCCAATCAACACGGCGGTATGGCGTTTCAATAAAGCCATACTTGTTGATTCGACCATAAGTGGCCAAAGAGTTGATCAAACCAATGTTAGGACCTTCGGGCGTTTCAATTGGGTCAATTCGACCATAGTGTGTATAGTGAACATCTCGAACTTCGACACCGGCACGATCACGAGTCAATCCACCAGGACCAAGGGCTGACAAACGACGCTTGTGGTTCATTTCACCCAATGGGTTCGTCTGATCCATGAACTGTGACAACTGTGATGAACCGAAGAATTCCTTCACTGCTGCAACAACTGGACGAATGTTAATCAATTGCTGTGGCGTAACAGTCGCAGCATCTTGAATTGACATCCGTTCGCGAACAACTCGTTCCATTCGCGTCAAACCAATACGGAACTGATTTTGCAACAATTCCCCAACAGAACGAATGCGACGGTTTCCCAAGTGATCGATGTCATCAACTTGACCAACCCCTTCTTGCAAGTTCATGAAGTAGTTCATTCCTGCCAAGATGTCAGCTGGGCGAACATTATGCTCGTCTTCAGGCAAGTGACCGTTGCCAATCAAAAGCAAAGTCTTGTCTGGATTTTCGGGTGATTCAATCTTAATCTTTTGCAAAACCACTTCGTCTTGTAAGACAGCATCACCAGATGGTGTATAAGTAACTGTCTTAAAGTCTTCCCGATCCAAGAATGGTGCCAACTTGGCCATCACAGCCTTATCAACAAGCGTTCCCTTTTCAGCAATAATTTCACCAGAATCAGGGTCGGCCAATGTTTCAGCCAAAGTCTGGTTAAGCAAGCGCGTCTTCAATGACAACTTCTTGTTGATCTTGTAGCGACCAACTGGTGCCAAATCATAACGTTTTGGATCAAAGAAACGAGCAACCAACAAAGCACGTGATGAGTCGGCCGTCTTTGGTTCACCTGGACGCAAACGCTCGTAAATGTCCTTCAATGATTCTTCAACACGGGAATCAGACATGTTCTTGTGAACATCCTTTTCCAAAGTCATGTTCAAGGCATCGTAACCGTCTGAGAAGATATCAATAATATCCGAATCTGAACCAAAGCCAAGGGCACGAACCAATTCCGTCATCAACAACTTACGTGTCCGGTCGATACGAACGTTGGCAATTCCCTTTGCGTCTGTTTCGTATTCCAACCAAGCACCACGGTTGGGGATAACTGTTGTCCCGAAGTGTGGGCGACCATTCTTGTCAGCTTCTTGGTTGTAATAAATTCCAGGTGAGCGAACCAATTGTGAAACAATTACTCGTTCGGCACCGTTAATGATGAACGTTCCCTGTTCAGTCATCAATGGAAAGTCACCAAAGAAGACGTCTTGTGACTTGATTTCACCGGTTTCATGGTTTGTCAAACGCAACGTCACGTGCAATGGTGCTGAGTAGTTCGCATCGTGTTCACGAGCTTCATCGATGTTGTACTTTGGTTCCATCAATTGATAATCCACGTACTCCAAAGACAAGTTACCCTGGAAGTCTTCGATTGGCATGATGTCGTTAAACATCTCCTTGATTCCTTCATCTAAGAACCATTGGTAGGATGCCAGTTGTACCTCGATCAAATTTGGAAGATCCAGCACTTCTTTAATGCTGGCATATGACCGGCGGGTACGATATTTACCATAATTTACTAAATGTCCTGCCACAGTATCACCTCGTCTGTTATTCACTGTTTACTAGGGAAAATATTACAATTTGATTACAATTTGCGAAATCAAGCCCTTATTTCGGCCAATAAGGCACAAAAAAAGCAAGCCACGTTTTTGTCGCCAAGAGCGGGCATTGCCTGATATAAGGGCGTTGAGTGGACAAGAGATCACCAACTGCCATATTTATTTACAGTGTTTCTGATTACTATTGTACCCACTATCAAAGAAAAAAGCAAGACCCAAACTTGCCTCAAATCGAGTTCGCCCCTGCTTTTAAAGGTAGTGAGCGTCGCGATTAGCTCTTTCAGCATATTCTGCATGGATAATCCAATGATCAACTAAAGCCACTGTCAGCGTTCGAGTGATAGACCCCGTTCTGTTTGAAACCGGTGGACTATCATTACTTCACCAAGCTTGTTAAGGTTTTTACGAAACACCCGCTATACGAAAAGTGGCCGTTTCTGTCAATTAGCGTCAAGACCACCTTCTTTAAGGAACAGCCAGAATTGTTATTAAAAAAGTTAAATCAGCCTCAATCCGTATTTTCAATAAATCAAAAAAGATAAATATTGAAACTGATTGCTCGATAAGCTTGTCCCCAAGACAACAAAAAGAATAAGATTGGCCGCTCTCATCTTCGACCAATCTTATTCTTGAAAAATATTTTGTTGTGGACTTCCAAACCTATGTATACTTGCAGTTCACCAATTACTGACTTGCTAATCAACAAAGTTATGCACCTTAAAAGGACCAGGGAGTTTTATCGTTGCCCCAACCGGACCTTTCATCTCTCACCAATGCAGATTAAGTGAAACGACGCACGGACATCACGCGGACCGCTCTGTCTCTTGGCAAAGTCTCTCCTCTTTGCTCTAAAACAAAAGACATAGCAGTGTCACAACAGTTACATTTTACCGAGTTTTGTCCTCTTTTTTCAAGGGATTTTGGTTGTCAGGTGTTAACCTCACCCATCAAACTATGTTGAAAAAGACCATTTTGGTGGTCACTGAGATGGTATAATGTTCAATAATCCACAATATTAATTTTCACTTACCCGAAAGGACACCATGGAAAATCCCCAACCCGTGACAACCGAACGCATTTTTTACGCATACCTGAAGGTCGCCCGAGTCGCTGAGAGTACAAAAGATATTTCATTAGCCAAAATCGCTGAAGAATTAGGTGTCTCCAGACAAGCTATCTACAAAAATCATTTTCAAAATATTGAAGAACTAACGCAATCACTGCATTATTACGTTGATAATAAACCATACCAACAGTTAAAGTGTTTTGCCTTTCATGACAAAAACCGTTCTTTCAAAGAATTACTAAATTTTTTCGCTCAAAACGTTATCCCATCACTCTATGAAAAACATGAATTTCTCGGTGTTTTTTATTCAAAAGTCGCAGACCCAGCCTGGCGCCCCTACTTAAACCAACAGTACATCGACATGCTCATCCCCTACTTTGATGGTGCCAATGGTAACCAGCACGAGCTAACCTCAAAAACCCTTGCCGAGCTCACGATTAACCAAGTCATGGCTGCCATCAGCATCTGGCTTACTCAAGAAGAACCCGTTAAACCCGACATTTTTGCTAAACGTTTTATCTATCTTTTCTCAAATTCTATCCTTGATTTAGCCGAAATGAGCGACTAAGCCGTGAACTTTCACAAAAAGAGCTTCCACTTTAAAGTGGAAGCTCTTTTATTAATTAACAAACACAACTTACCCAAGCGAAGTCCGGCCGAATAACCGATTATTAATGTTCCGCCTTTGAGTCCAAATCAATTTCATCCAACGGAATCAACTTTGACTTCTTAACAATCTTATAGACAATATATGGAATCACGACAATTGGCACCGACAAATAAGTCATGCCAATCTTTTCCCAATCAAAGTGAATAAAGGAAGATGGATCTTGCAAAACAATCACCACGATTGACAAAACAATTGCTAAAACCGGACCAAATGGGAACCAGCGAGCCTTGTAAACCAACTTGTTCAAATCCTTACCCTGGCGAACATAAGCACGGCGGAAGCGCAAATGTGCTAAGGCAATGCCTAACCAAGCTATAAAACCTGACAAACCTGAGGCAGCAACCAACCAAGTGTAGGCTTCACTACCGCCCTTAATGTCTGACAAGAAAGCAAACATACCAACAAAAACCGTCAACAATAGGGATGCCCAAGGGACACCAAACTTTGACAACTTAGAAAATACCTTTGGTGCCTGGCCCTTCTTGGCCAAGGCATATAAAGTCCGGTTGGCAGCATAAGTAGCTGAATTAGCAGCTGAAATAATCGATGTCAAGATAACCGCATTCATCAATGAAGCTGCAAAGGCAATGCCAGCATTCTTAAAGACAATCGTAAATGGTGAAACTGTGATGTCATTGTTATTAGCAGCTGACAACAAATTGGGATCCTTGTAATAAACCAAAGCAGAAATCACAAAAATCGCTCCGATATAGAACAACAAGATTCGCCAAAAGACTGAGTTAATCGCCTTTGGTACTGATTTTGACGGGTCCTTTGCTTCACCGGCAGTAATTCCCACCATTTCCGTTCCCTGAAATGAAAAACCAGCAACTAAGAATACTGATAAGACCCCTTGGAAACCACCAACAAAACCATGGTTCCCAACAGACAGGTTATGCATCACATTTTGATTGGAGTGAATGACCCCAAAAATGGTCAAGACACCGACAGCCAAGAAGAAGACAATGGTCACAACCTTAATTGTTGATAACCAGAATTCTGTTTCACCAAAAGTCGAAACAGAAAAGAGATTAATCAAGAAAATCAACGCCAACACAATCGCTGAGAAAACCCAAGCCGGTACGTGGGGCAACCAAAACTGTGCAACCAAACCAACTGCTGAAACTTCCGCCGCAATGGTAATCGCCCAGTTAAACCAATAATTCCACCCGAGGGCAAAACCCATCGCTGGTTCAATAAAACGGTTTCCATATTCCGAAAACGAACCAGTAGTTGGCATATAGGTTGCCATTTCACCAAGGGAAGTCATCAGGAAGTAAACCATGACACCCATCACCAGGTAGGCAGTGATTGCCCCCATTGGCCCGGCTTGCGATACCGTTGCTCCAGAGGCCAAAAAGAGCCCCGTTCCAATTGATCCACCCAAGGCAATCATGGAGACATGACGTGTCTTCAATTCCTGCTGGATGGCATTTTGATCTTGTTCAGCCATTTGCATGACTCCTTCATATTAATTTCAAACAATAAAAAACCTGTTTTGTCACAAAACAAAACAGGCGGTAAATTCGTTCAATAATGATAGCAATGATTAGCAAAGCGCACCGTTAAAAACGACAGTCCGATGAATCTTCTTCACCGGCCCAAGGAGAATCTTTGGCCCAAAAATTTCCTTTCGGCAACAGCACCTTTCACCCTCATTCTTCGTCTTGGCCAGACTCCCCAGGGTTACTGATTTTCGTTGCGACCTCTTTGTTTGTTGTACTTACCTTAACACAACCTAAATATCACCGTCAACTGCAAAAATAGCTAACCAACTTTTAACGTGCTTTAAGTAAACTCTAGCAGCTAAACGGAAGTAGGTATAGGCCAATAAGAAAGCACCCAGCACCGTGGTAAAGGACAAATCACTGCCCACCATTTTATTACCAGCTAACACAATCCATGTCAACACAAAGACGGTTTGAATGGCTGTCTTGACCCAGTGAGCCACATGAAATCGACGAACCAGGATATTATCAAATTCAAAGAAAAACAAGGCCCACATTGCCAATGATAAATCAGGCATCGTTTGATCTAAGGTCAACCCATGATTCCAGGTCAAAAAGACCAGCGCCGACCAAATAATCATAGTGATAAAGAAAATCGTAGTCACGTTCAGCACCCACCAAGAGCCAATTTTAAAGCCCAAAGATCGAATAAAAAACGCCCAAAAAATATTGATTAACCAAATGAACCACAAGCTTCCCAACAAATTCGCAGGTCCTGCTAAAAATAAGAAATGACTAGCAATTTCTTGGGCAACAATGGCCAAAACAGTATCCATTAACTCCAAAAAACCACTATTGAAGCGCAGCATAATCGATAGAATAATAAAAAGTGCTAGAAAGCACTTTGACAAATATGGTCTCTTTTTTAATGGCGATATTAACACAAAACGGTCCTCTTCGATAACTAACATTCTTACCTAAAAGAGTTTACGTCATGTAATAAAAAAAAGCAAAGTGCAACCAACGCAATGAAGAATTATTTTTAATTAAAATAATTGATACCCATGGCTGTTCGAACCTCTTTCATGGTTTCTTCAGCCCTTTGGTTGGCTTTTTCTGAACCATCTTTCAACATGGCTAATACCTGATCCATATTTTGTGCGTACTCTAACCGACGTTCACGAATCGGTGCTAGTTCAGCTTCCATCACGTCTAATAGGTGCTTTTTGAGCTTCATATCACCTAAACCACCCGCTTGGTACTGTTCCTTTAGGTCTTGTACCCGACTTTGATCGTGGTCAAAAATATCTAAATAGGTAAAGACAACGTTTCCTTCAACATGTCCCGGATCCTCAACACGAATATGTGTTGGATCAGTATACATTGACTTGACCTTCTTAGCCAAGGTGTCTGGGTCATCAGAAAGGTAAATGCCATTATTCAAAGACTTCGACATCTTTGCATTTCCATCAATTCCTGGTAGGCGTCCTTGACCCTTTGGTGGAAAAACGCCTTCAGGCTCAACAAAGACATCTTTTTGATAAGCATTATTAAATGACCGCACTAATTCGCGCGTTTGTTCAATCATCGGTTTTTGATCATCACCAACCGGGACCTTTTTGGCCTTAAAAATCGTAATATCAGCAGCCTGGGAAACTGGATAGGTTAGGAAACCAGCGGGAATCCCTTCCCCGAAGCCCTTTTGCTGAATTTCGGTCTTGACTGTTGGATTACGCTCTAAACGTCCTAATGAAACCAAGTTCATAAAGTACATCGTTAATTCAGCTAAGCCTGGAATCTGGGACTGGACAAAAATGGTTGACTTCTTTGGGTCCAAGCCAACAGCCAAATAGTCCAAGGCAACTTCCGTCAATGATTGTCTGATTTTTTCAGGATTACGCGCATTATCCGTGAAGGCCTGGGTGTCGGCAATCATGATATAGGGGTCAAATTCCCCAGAATTTTGCATAGCCACTCGATTCTTCAATGATCCAATATAGTGACCGATATGTAGTTTTCCGGTTGGGCGATCACCAGTTAAGTAAAT
The DNA here is from genome assembly GCF_058508565.1 of Fructobacillus sp. ESL1117. Classification (NCBI taxonomy): domain Bacteria; kingdom Bacillati; phylum Bacillota; class Bacilli; order Lactobacillales; family Lactobacillaceae; genus Fructobacillus; species Fructobacillus sp. ESL1117. Next base: position 1,061,524 of record NZ_CP196385.1, read on the forward strand.
TTCTTTTTCCATGGCTTCTATTCTCTTTCTAGTTATTAACTCCTCTATTATAACGAAATCAAACTCGACTTGCAGGATTCTTGTTTTATTGTTATATTATGAGAAAAAGATTAGAATGTTTTCACACTAAGGGGGAATCAATATGAAATATGCTGTTGTGGGTGCAGGTGCGATGGGTCTTCGTTACGGTCTCTTATTGCAAGAAGAAGCAGGCCTCGACGTCGATTTTGTCGAGCCAACACAAGGTTCAGTCGACGTTATTAAAGCTCAAGGCGACGTAGTTTACCGATCGGTTAACCACGAAGACCGGACGCCAATTAAGGTGAATATCTATTCACCAGAAGAATACGAAAATACCCCAGATGTCTGGATTTTCTTTATGAAGCAAATGCAATTAGCAGATGCATTAAAGCGCTTGCAACCTAAGTTCCAAAAGGGGCAAACCGCTTTGGCTGCCATGAATGGCATGGGTCACATTGAAAAAATTCAAGAATACTTCGACGAAGAGCATATCATCGGTGGAACAGCTATGATTGCAACTATTTTGAACAACTTTGGCGATGTTGACTTTATTGGGGAAACAAGTTCTGTTTATGCAAACTTGACCCAAAAGCCATCCAAAGTCATGGATGAAGTGCAAAAAGATTTTCAAGCAGCCGGCTTGAACCCCTCTTATTCTGAAAACTTCATGGGAACATTGCTGACAAAGGTTACTTTCAACTCGGTAGAAAACTCAATCGCTACCATGTTCCAATCCCGGATGGGTCATTTGATCGAATACAAGGACTTCGTTTCAAAGATTGCTGCCCCACTTGTCGCAGAAGTTTATGCTGGTGCTAAGGCAGCCGGCATCGAATTGATTGAAACAGAACAGGAGATGTTGGAACAGGTCGATTACGTTTCCCGCGTTGGTAACCCACTCCACTTCCCTTCTATGTATCAAGACTTTGTGAAGGGACGTCCAACGGAAGTTGACTACATCAACGGCTACTTGGCTGATTTGGCCGAAAAGAACGGCGTACCAGCTCCTAACCAACGTTTGATTACCAACTTGGTCCATCTTGCCGAAGCAATGCGTGAATTTAACCCACCAGTTAATAAGCTTGTACAAGCAGAAAAGTAAAAAAATTATAGTCAAAAATCGCTGATAAAGACTGCTAGCGCATTGCTAAGCGAGCTTAAAAACTCCTTACATTTGCCCTGCCACATCAGCGTTTTTTCTTTGCCTTTTAAACAACAAAAAAGCCGCAACCGAAGTTGCGACTTTAATAGTAGCTCGTGAGAGAATCGAACTCTCGATTCCGCCGTGAAAGGGCAGCGTCTTAGCCACTTGACCAACGAGCCATGGTCAGTTGTTGCTTGATATCTCTATCAAACAACTATATTAGTATATCAAGGTAAGACGCTTTCGTCAACACTTAAATCAATTTTTTTGAATTTTAGTACCAACCGTACTGCAAATGATGGGCCAATGCTGCCTGTGCAGTCCCATAACGAGCAGCAATATAAGCTTTCATTGCTTGCAACTGATCTTGATAATCAGTTGAATTGCCACCATAGCGAGCGCGCAGAGTTGGAGATAATTGGCCAATTCCAAAGTAAATGCCGTTTGTAGCATTGACGTTACCACCAGATTCCTTCATGATGATTGTTTGAAGCGCCTGCTGTTCTGCTTGGTTATCATCCAAGGCATTATCTTGGACTACCTGGCTTTGCTGGCTAGAAACTGATGTCGGAGCCGCTTGCGATGCAGGTGCCTCTGAAACAACTGTCTGAGAACTAGCCGTTTGCGATGCAGGTGCCTCTGAAACAGCAACCTGTGAACTAGCCGTTTGCGATGCAGGTGCCTCTGAAACAACTGTCTGAGAACTAGCCGTCTGCGATGCAGGTGCCTCTGAAACAACTGTCTGAGAATTAGCCGTCTGCGATGCAGGTGCCTCTGAAACAGCTGTCTGAGAACTAGCCGTCTGCGATGCAGGCGCCTCTGAAACGGCTGTCTGCGAACTGGCTGACTGGGATGCAGACGTTTGAGCGCTTTGCGAACTCGTCTGACTGCCACTCTTATTGATGGACAAAGTCTGTCCAACAAAAATTTGATTGGCATCCTTGATATTATTTTCTTGGGCCAATTGATCAACACTTGAACCAAACTTCTGCGCTAAAGTCCAGAGGTTATCCCCCGCTTGAACTCGGTAAGTATTTTCGGTCATTTGTGTTGTGGCATTTTGTGATGTGGTCTTTGTATTGGCAACACCGATAATCAATTCTTGCCCTTGATAAATTTTATCAACATTTTGAATTTGATTATCCGATGCCAACTGTGCCACCGTCGTATTAAAACGAGACGCTAATGCTGATAGCGTTTCGCCACTGGCAACTGTATGCTTTTGCACCTGGTCGGCACTAACTGCATGTTGACCGGCTGCAACAGAACCAGCTAAACCAGCAGCGATTAATAATTGCTTTTTGACGTTCATATGACGCTCCTTTCTTTTTCTTGAGGCGAGAAAAAATCGATTATCTGCGCCTACTATGTCTCATGATAACCTTTTTGATGTAACAATGTTTTTAAAATTGTCATAAGAACTCATTAAGTCCAACTTTTACTGCTAAATCAGCTAGAACTCTACCCCGCTGATTTTTACTTTAAGCAACAAAAAAAGGAGTTAGCCAACAGCTAACTCCCTTTTTGATTTTAACGACCCGAACGAATTGAAGCAACATGAATACGGTTAACAGCACGCATCAAAGCGACGCGGGCCATATCCATTTCGTGTTGGTTTTTAACTTCTTGTGCATGACCCAAACGTGATTGCGCACGTTCCTTAGCACTTTCAGCACGGTTCACATCGATATTATCAGCAGTTTCTGCACTGTCGGCGATAACCGTCAACAGATTATTAGAAAACTCTGCCACGCCACCGTTAACGGCGAGTGACTTTTCTTGTTGGTCTTTTTTAACCAACATTTCGTCAATGGCCATGGCGGCCAAAATTGGTTCATGGCCGGCCATAATGCCCAGCTGTCCACCCTGTGTGTTAATCACAGCAATTTCAACTTGGTCTTGGTCGTAGACTTGGCCTTCAGGGGTCACAATCTTAACTGCGATTCCCCGTGAGTTTGTTTCTTCATCAGCCATGGATTACCCCCTTATTGGGCCATCGACTTGGCCTTATCAACCACTTGTTCGATAGCACCGACGTTACGGAAGGCATCTTCAGGCAAGTTATCATACTGACCGTTCAAGATTTCCTTAAATGAGCGAACAGTTTCTGAAACAGGAACATATTCACCCTTCACACCAGTAAAGGTTTCCGCAACTGAGAATGGTTGTGACAAGAAGAATTGGATACGACGAGCACGGTTAACAGTAACCTTCTCTTCGTCTGACAATTCATCCATACCCAAAATTGCAATAATATCTTGCAATTCACGGTAACGTTGCAAAGTCCTTTGCACTTCAGTAGCGACTTCGTAGTGTTCTTGCCCAACAACTTGTGGGTCCAAAGCAGAAGAAGTTGATGCCAAAGGATCAACGGCAGGATAAATACCCTGTTGTGTCAATGAACGTTCCAAGTTGGTTGTAGCATCCAAGTGGGCGAAAGTCGTTGCAGGCGCAGGATCAGTATAATCATCGGCTGGCACATAAACGGCTTGGATTGAAGTAACGGCACCCTTCTTAGTCGAAGTGATTCGTTCTTGCAAACGGCCCATTTCAGAAGCCAATGTTGGCTGGTAACCAACGGCTGAAGGAATACGACCCAAAAGGGCAGAAACTTCAGAACCAGCTTGCGTGAAACGGTAGATGTTATCGATAAAGAGCAAAACATCTTTACCTTCGTTATCACGGAATGATTCGGCCATCGTCAAACCAGTCAAGGCAACACGCATACGTGCACCAGGAGGTTCGTTCATCTGTCCATAAACCATGGCAGTTTGCTTCAAAACGCCAGATTCCTTCATTTCGTGGTACATGTCATTACCTTCACGGGTACGTTCCCCGACACCAGTAAAGACAGAAATACCATTATGCCCTTGGGCAATGTTGTGGATCAATTCTTGGATTAGAACAGTTTTCCCAACCCCGGCTCCACCGAAGAGCCCAATCTTTCCACCACGGATATATGGTGCCAGAAGATCAATAACCTTGATTCCTGTTTCCAAAATTTCCGTTGAAGTTGCAAGTTCATCAAATGCAGGAGCATCACGGTGAATGGGGTGGCGTACGACTGAAGAGTCGATTGCACCTGCATTATCCACCGGTTCACCCAACACGTTGAAAACTCGACCCAAAGTAGCTTCCCCTACGGGAACTTCAATGGGCTTACCGGTATCGGTCACGGCCATGCCGCGTTGCAATCCATCAGTTGAGTCCATGGCAATGGTACGGACAACCCCGTTTCCCAAAGCCAAAGAAACTTCAACCGTCAATGTTTTGTCAGATCCTAAATCAATCAACAAGGCGTTGTTGATTTCAGGAACAACTTGCCCTTCTTCAAAGGCAACATCAACAACTGGACCGATCACTTGTACGACTTTTCCAGTAGTCATCGTTGTTTCCTTTCAATTTCAAAGCTTTGCTGGCTATTTTAAGCCCGCAAAGATGCTGCGATTAGCTTATTCCAAAGCAACCAAGCCACCAGTAATTTCGGTGATTTCAGTCGTGATTTGTGCTTGACGTGCGCGGTTATATTGCAAACCTAACGTACCAATTAAATCGTCGGCTGAATCGGTTGCCGATGACATCGCCGTTGATGATGCGGCATGTTCCGCCGTCTTGGCATCCAACACGGCTTCGAAAACCAACGATTGGATGTATTGTGGCAAAACCACGTTCAAAACTGTAGTTGAATCCGGTTCGGAATCATAGGCTGATTGAACTTCAAAGTCCGCTGCCACGTCTTCGTGACTATCATCCATGTCTTCCAAAATATCCTTTGTCAATGGCAGTAATTGCGTGTTTCGTTGCTCTGATTCCAAACGATTCACAAAGTGATTGTAAACCAAATGCAATGAATCAAAGGCTTCCGCTTCATACAATGAAATGACCGTCTTTAACAGTTGGCGAATTTCATTGAAGGTTGGGACATCGGAAATACCGCGGTGTTCTAAGGCAATGGAGAAGCCACGTTGCTTGTAAAAATCAGCTCCGTTACCACCAATTGCTAAGATCACAGTATTTTCTTTAGTTAAGTTGTGCTTTTCCATCAAGGCGTTTGTCTTCTTGATGATGTTGGCGTTATAAGACCCAACTAAACCTCGGTCTGAGGTCACAAGCAAGATTCCCGTCTTCTTTACCGGCCGCTTAGCAACCATTGGCAAATGAGCAGAATCGACATTATCCAACACGTGCGCCTCAATTAAGTGGCCCACCACTGCCTTCAAACGGTTAGCATATTCATGGTAACCAGTTGCCGAATTTTGAATCTTACTAAGCTTTGCAGTTGAAACCAACTGCATTGCAGCTGTAATCTGCCGAGTCTTTTTTGTTGAGCCAATTCGCCGTTTAATATCTTGTAAAGAAGCCATGTTGCCTCCTTTTATTGGTCAACTGAGCCAGCAAAGCCATCCTTAAAGCTCTTCACTGCAGCATCCATCTTAGATTGGTCAGGCAAGTTCTTGGTCGTGACAATTTCGTCCAACAAGTCCTTTTGACTAGCATCCAAGTATGAAACGAATTCATCTTGGAAGCGTTGCAAATCTTCGATTGCCACGTCATCCAAGAAACTGTGTGTCAAAGCATACAAGACAAAGACTTGATGCTGAACAGACATAGGCGCGTGTAATGGTTGCTTCAAGATTTCAACAGTGCGCTTTCCACGACCCAACTTAGCTTGCGTTGCTGCATCCAAGTCAGAACCGAATTGAGCAAAGGACTCCAATTCACGGAAGGAAGCCAAGTCCAAACGCAAAGTTCCAGAAACCTTCTTCATTGCCTTAATCTGGGCATCCCCTCCAACACGGGAAACAGATGTTCCAGCATCGATGGCAGGACGAATACCGGCATAGAAGGAGTCGGCATCCAAGAAAATCTGGCCATCGGTGATTGAAATCACGTTAGTTGGAATATATGCAGAAACGTCACCACCTTGTGTTTCAATGATTGGCAAAGCAGTCATTGATCCACCACCGAGTTCGTCTGACAACTTGGCAGCACGCTCAAGCAAGCGTGAGTGCAAGTAGAAGACATCACCAGGGTAAGCTTCACGTCCAGGCGGACGACGCAAGATCAAAGATATCTCACGGTAGGCCGTTGCCTGCTTTGACAAATCATCAAAGACAATCAAGACGTGCTTACCGTTGTACATGAATTCTTCACCCATGGCTGCACCAGCATAAGGAGCCAAGTACAACAAAGCGGCAGCTTCAGATGGGCCGGCGTTAACAACAATCGTGTAATCCATTGCGCCCATCTTTTTCAAAGTTTCAACTTGTTCACGAACAGTTGAATCCTTTTGACCAATAGCGACATAAACAACAATCATGTCTTGGTCTTTTTGGTTCAAAATTGTGTCAATGGCGATTGAAGTCTTTCCAGTCTTACGATCACCAATGATCAATTCACGTTGTCCACGTCCGATTGGAACCAAGGCATCAATAGCTTTGATTCCAGTTTGCAAAGGTTCTGAAACGGACTTACGGTCCATAACACCAGGAGCCTTCACTTCAACCGGTCGTGTCTTCGTTGTTTTCAAGTCGCCTAATCCGTCAATTGGTTGTCCCAATGCGTTGACGACGCGCCCGATAAGTTCTTCACCAACTGGCACTTCCATGATGTGTCCAGTCCGCTTAACTGTATCACCTTGGCGGATGCCATCTGAACTACCCAAAACGATAATTCCGACTTCGCTCTCTTCCAAGTTTTGGACCATTCCAAATTCGCCGTTTGTAAATTCGACCAATTCACCAGAAAGGGCATTTGCCAAACCAGTAGCTCGTGCAATTCCATCTCCGATATAGGTAACAGTACCAATTTCTTCTACAGTCAGTTTTGTGTCGAACTTTTCGAGCTGCTGCTTAATTAAAGCAGAAATTTCTTCAGCTTGAATCGCCATGTCTTTTCCTCACTAACCTAGTAACTCTGCCCTCATTTTGGCAATCTTTGTCTGCAACGAACCGTCAATTAACAACGACTTCGATTGCATGACCACGCCCCCAATAATGTCTTGATTGACTTTATAGGTTGCTTGGATTTTCTTTGCGCCACTTTGCTTCTTAAAAGCATTTGACAACCGTTCTTTTTGGTCTTCATCAGCTTCTACCGCTGTGGTAATTGTCACGGCTTGAATACCCTGACTTTGCTGGTAAAGGTCAAAAAAACGATCAACTACTGCAGGCAAATATGCGAAATGGTGGTGGGCCAAAAGAATTTTAACCAAGTTCACCACTGCATTATCTGCGCCTTGCGTCAGCGCATCAACTAACCCACCTTGGTCAGCATCAGAAATTGTCTGTGCTGTTAGCAAAGCAGTTAATTTTGGTTCAGCGACAACCACTGAACGAATGGCTAGCAAGTCTGCACTAATGCTTTCTAAAGCATTGTGTTCGTCTGCATAAGCCAAGATTGCTTGGGCGTATTGGTTAACAATTTTTTCTTTTTGCTTGGCCATACGCCCCCCTTACTGCTGGTCTAAGTCTGCCAAATAGGCATCAATCAAAGACCGCTGATCATCAGCAGATAAATTCTTTTGAATCAATTTAGATGCAATCGTTACAGACAAGTCTGCAACATCCTTCTTGGCAGAAGCCAACGCCTCAGTCTTCAACTGATCAGCATCATTTTCAGCTGCTTTACGTAAGCTTAAGGCCTGGTCATTAGCAGTCTTCAAAAGAGCTTCTGATTGGTCCTTAGCTGATTTTTTAGCAGCGCTAATCACTTGACTGGCTTGGTCTTTTCCTTCAGCCAATTCCTGTTCGCGTTGTGCAGCCAACTTGGCTGCATCTTCGTTTGCCTTTTGGGCACTATCCAAATCGGTGTTAATTTTATCTGCACGTGCATCCAATGCCTTTGTTAAAGGACCGTAAGCAACGTGCTTCAAGATGACCATCAGAGTAAGGAAAGCGACGATAATGAAGACCATGTCACCTAAAGGCATGGCCTTTGTCATTGATAGTGTTGGAACCATCATTTTTTCCTCCCTCTGGGACTATTACTTGTTAATAAGTGTGAAGGCCATACCCAAAACGATAATTGGTGTGGCTTCAGCCAAGGCCAATCCCAAGAAGGCACGTGACAAAAGCTTGTTAGCCAATTCAGGTTGGCGAGACATTCCAGCTAAGAACTGTGAGTACATCACACCGACCCCGATACCACCACCGATGGCAGATCCCGCAAAGGCAATCCCGGCTGCGATTACGCCTAAGTTGTGTAAATCCATTGTAATTCTCCTTTAATGCTAAAACGCTCCGCGTTTTTTTCTTTCGGTTTGGATGATAACGCTCCCGCGTGTGGCCTAACGCTGTGCCAGACCAAGTCAATCCTATTCATTGCCAGATAACTGAGCCGTAAAGACGGCGGTCAACATGACAAAGACATAGGCTTGAATTCCACCAATTAATAGTGAGAATCCCTGCCATGCAATTTCCAATGGGAAAGCTAGGATAATCCAGAACCCATTTAAGTGAGTTCCCCAAGCCATGCTTGCGAGCAAATTTAACATCAATTCGCCGGCAAAGATATTTCCAAAGAGCCGCAAAGCAAGAGTCAAGAAGTTGGTAAACTGCTCAACCACATTCAAAGGAAACATCGCAACGTAGGGTTTGAAGAACATGTTCTTCAGATAGCCACCCAAACCAAGTGTTTTCACACCTGTTCCATGGGCAAGCATCAACGACATAATCGCCAATGTAAAGGCAAATAATGGGTCAGCTGTTGGCGACTTAACATAAGTAACGCCATTACCCATCTTAACTTGCAACAGCAAGCCCATCTCGTTTGCAACAATCAAAAACAAGAAAAGGGTGAAGGAATAGAGACCGAATTGTCGGGCCAAATTGGCCGGTAACTGGTCGCCTAAGATTCCACGAACAAAATCTAAGACATACTCAATTGCATTCTGCCCTCGGCTTGGACGAATACCCACTTTTCGAGTCATCAAAACCGCTACCAAAACCACGATTGACATTGCCAAAAGCGTTGAAATAATCGTCGTCCAGTTAAAGGTTAGACCCAACAAGGTAAAGGTTGATGTTGGTTCATCCATCGATTTTCTCCTTTCTAAAAAACTTATTTTGATGCAAGGCGTTGGGCGCACTCCTCAAAATATATCCCCAATAATACTCGTCAAAGTTCTCAAATACAAGCAACTTTGTTGGAATATCACAACATTTTTTATTTTGTTTTAATCGTAACCTAATTAAACAACAAAATCAGAAAAGTGTTGATAAAACTCCGTTAAATCAGGACTTTAGCGATCTGATTTTGCCACCTTAGGTAGAATTAAATTCAGAATGATTCCGAGAACCGTCGCTAATGCGACACCCGAGAAGTCCACTTGTGAACCAAGAGCCAAATGGAAGTTTCCAATTCCAACAACCATCACTGGGCCCGCAATCATTAAATTACGCTTTTGCCCATAATCGACTTTATTGTCGACAATTACTTGCAAACCAGCTGCAGCAATGACACCATACAGCATAAAGCCAACACCGCCAGTAACAGCACCAGGGACTGTACCAATCAAAGCCGATAGCTTGCCAATAAAGGCAAAGCCAGCAGCTAAGACAGCAGCTCCACCAATCACCCAGACAGAATATACTCGCGAAAGCTGCATCACGCCAATGTTTTCACCGTAAGAAGTGACGGCAGGCCCACCAACCAAACCAGCAAAAACAGAAGCAGCACCATCACCAGCTAACGTCTTATGTAGACCAGGATTTTCAAAGAAGTCCTGACCGGTAATTTTCGAAAGAACCAATAAGTGGCCTAAATGCTCCGATAAGGTAACCAAAACTAAGGGGGCCATGGTCAAAACGGCCATTGGATAAAAGTGCCAGGAAAGACCATTATGACCAGAAAAAAGAAAATCAAACTTTGGTAACGCAAACCAATGGGCGCTGGCCACGGAGCTCAAGTCCACTAACCCGAGTGCCAAGGCCAACAAGTAACCAAAGATAATACCAATTAGCACTGGAATTAATCCCAAAAAACCGCCAAGATACATATTGGCAAAAATTGTTACTAATAAGGTTGCACCAGCAACTAAAAAGACCTTGATGTCGTAGTGACCGTTTAGTTCCGTCGCCGATTGGGCTGCTGTAGCAGCTAATGAAAGGCCAATCACCAAAATAACGGGTCCGACCACTTCTGGTGGGAAAATCTTGTCAATCCAAGCAGAACCGATTCGCCAAACAATCAATGAAATAATCAAGTAAACAATTCCAACCGAAACAACGCCCTGACCGACAGCAGGATAACCAATGGTCTTCATCATCGAAGCCATCGGGATGATAAAGGCAAAAGAAGAACCCATATAAGCAGGAACCTTCCCTTTAGTCGTTAGTAGGTGAATTAATGTTCCAACACCTGATGAAAAAAGGGCCACACCAGGATTTAACCCCACCAAAAGCGGTACTAAAATCGTGGCCCCAAACATTGAAAACAAGTGTTGTAATGACAACCCAATTAATTGAAAAAATGGAGGCCGTTCATGTAAGTCATAAATCGGCTGTCTTTGCTGTTTTTCTTCCATATTTTTTCCTTTATCTAAAAATCCTAATAAAAAACCCACCGGAGAATCATCTTCCCAGACAGGCTTTTTGTTGACTTTATGCGCCCAACGTCTTCTTTGACTTGATTGACAAATCATCTGCCAAATCATAAACGATTGGTTGACCGTTAGCAATTTCAAGGTTCAAGATGTCATCATCTGAAATCTTCTCCAAGTGCTTAGCCAAGGCACGCAATGAGTTACCGTGAGCTGCGATCACAACGTTCTTACCTTCTTCCAAATCCTTCTTGATCTTGGCTTCGTAGAATGGCAGTACTCGTTCCAAAGTAACCTTCAAATTCTCACCTAATGGCAATTCTCCGAAAGGCACATCAGCATAACGGGCGTCAAAGGCAGGATAAGTCTTACCCTGAACTTCAACTGTTTCTTCATAGTTTTCAAGCAATGGAGGCAAAACATCATAAGAACGACGCCAGATGTGCACTTGATCGTCGCCCCACTTTTCAGCGGCTTCCGCCTTATTTTGTCCTTGCAAAGCACCATAGTGACGTTCGTTCAACCGCCATGACTTTTCTTCAGGGACGTACAATTGACCAGCTTCTTCCAATGCGTAGTGCAAAGTAGTGATAGCACGTGTCAAAACAGAAGTATAGGCTTGGTCAAAGACCAACCCCTCTTCCTTCAAGAGAACCCCAGCTTGCTTAGCTTGGTCAATTCCCTTGTCAGACAACTTGGTGTCAATCCAACCATTAAAAAGGTTTAATGCGTTCCATTCACTTTGTCCGTGACGGATCAAAACTAATTTTGCCATTTCCATGCTCCTTTGATTATTACAATAAGATTCCTTGCTATTATACAACATTTGGTCTTTGAATTGAATTTATTCCAAAGAAAAAACCCGGGAAAAATTCCCGAGCTTTTTCGGTAAAGACTAAGTAATTAGTCCTTTACGATGTTAACAGCTTGCAAACCGCGGTCTGAGTTTTCAACATCGAAAGTTACGGCTTGGCCGTCTTCCAAAGTCTTGAAACCGTCACCTTGGATTGCTGAGAAGTGTGCAAACACATCTTCACCTGATTCGCGTGTGATAAAGCCGTAGCCCTTTTCGCTGTTAAACCACTTTACAGTGCCTTTTTCCATGATTGTTTCTCCTTGGGTCATCCCAAAATTATAGTTGTAATTAAGAATTGTTGGTATGACGCCTTCCGAAAAAAACAAATCAAAATCAAAACCTAAATTACACTGTTACTGTAACATAGAAATCAAGACTAAGCAATATTTTTCACTTAAGTTAGCTGGAATCATACTAGTTTAATTAAAAAGTACAACTTCCTTTTAACTATTTTTTAATGATTATTCGCTAAAAGATTTTGATAATAGGAAACGGCAGTTTGCGCTGCCCCATCGGGATCGGTTTGTGATTGTGACTTAACCTGCTGGAACCATTGAATAAAGTCAGCTTGGTTAGCCATTCCCGCAACGATACTCTTCAAGCGTTCGCCATCTTGTGATGAGAGAGCCAGCCATGTTGGTGGAACTTGGTAAGTTACCTGACGCGACTTTAAGTCATGGTTGTTACCCGAAATGGCAAACATAAACTTGTAGAAACCGTTTCGGTAAACATAGTTCTTAGAAGTTGTCACCTTAAAGGCCTGATTTCCTTGAACATTTTGAATGGCCGTCTTGGTCTTCAAATCAGGCTTGGCCACTGTTGGTGTTGTACTCGTCGAAGTATCTCGGTAAATAAAGACCTTTTCCTTACCGGATGTGCCAACTTGTTGGTAGGACAAGACACCATAGATGTTTTGCCCCTGAACGGAATAAATTTGCTGTTTAGTCGTTGTTGTTTGCACCTTCATACCAAAATGATCATGCATATTGGCAATGATTAACACAACTGAAGCAAGCACGACTAGGAAAGAAACAGCAACAGCAATAACCCGCTTTCTCATATCCTGTACCATCATTAATGATACAAAAGCTAAGACAACAAAAATAAATAGAATAAAGACAATCATCTTAGTTCTCCTTTCCTGCTGCAGGCTTTGGCTCAACCTTACCCTTATGCATCAAAAATGATAGCGCAAAGGCTAGCAAAGCAAAGCAGGCGGCCAAGAGGAAGGATGCATGGAACCCATCCAAGCTTGCCTGTAAGGCCTTTGAGCCATAGGCAATCGGATCGGCCGTCTTCAGGGAATCGCTTGGCAGGTTATTGTTAATTTGTGACTGCATCACGGAAGCAAGAATCGCCGTCCCCAACGAGGCCGCAATTTGACGGGCCGTGTTATTAACGGCAGTTCCCTGCGCTGTTTGATTCAAGTGCAAAGCACCCATAGCAGATGACGTCAATGGCATCATCGTAATCCCGACACCCATCATCCGAACCATGTACAAGGCCGTAATATAAATCGTTGGCGTTGTTTCAGTCAAGAATTGGAAGGGAATTGTCCCTAGCAAAATCATGGCAAAACCAAAGGCCGCCAAGCGTTTGGCCCCATAAAGGTCATAGAAATAACCGGCAATTGGTGACATTACCCCAATCATCAAAGCACCAGGTAAGAGTGTCAATCCTGAATTTAGGGCTGACAAACCACGAACCTGTTGCATATAGATTGGCAAAACCATCTCAACTCCAATCATAGCGATAAAAGTCAAGGCAACTAAGGCTGACGTCAAGGCAAACTGCTTATTCTTAAAGACAGAAACATCCAGAAACGGCTTTTCCATGTGAAGTTGGTGGCGCACAAACTCAGCAATCACCAAGACGCCAACAATCATTGGTGCCAAAACCCAAGTAAAGTTTGTCCATGAATAGTTTGATACCATGGCAGATCCAAAAAGAACTAAACCAAAACCAACCGTTGATTCAATCAACGAACGGATATCCAAACTAACCTTCCGCGTTTCCAAGACATTACGGAAGTAAATAGTTGACAAAACTAAGACAATCACAGCAAGTGGTAAGACCATACCGAAAATTGACCGCCAATCACCACCAACAGTCATTCCCAAAACGTCATGCTTTGAATCCAAAATCCACCCAGTCAACGTGGGGCCGATAGCTGGGGCCATTCCGATAACCAAACCGACCATCCCCAATGCTCTACCGCGCGATTTGGCATCAAAAAGCGTCAAAGCCACAACCTGCATCAGTGGCATCACAATTCCAGCAGCAACCGCCTGCAAAGCACGGGCGACCATCAACAACCAAAAGGCAGAAGTTGGGGTCACGTAAGCCACTGCGGTACCAATCGTATACACCACCAAAGCGGATAGATACAGGTATTTCGTTGGAATTCTTGTTGTCAAAAAGGCGGAAACGGGTACCATGATTCCGTTCACCATCAAAAAGATCGTTGTCAGCCACTGGACCGTCGCCGTATCGACATTAAAGGCAGTCATCAGGGTTGGCAAGGCCGTTCCCAATGATGTCTGCATGATAATGATAATAAAAGATCCAATCATCAACAGGGCCATCATGGCCGTGCGATTAATCGGTTTTCCATTCATGTCAGTATTTTCTGCCATGTTTTTCCTCCATTTGTTGTACAAATAAAACTTGTTAGCTATGGGTACTCTAACCCATAATTTGTTATTTTTCTAATATTCTAAACCCAAGCAACAATCTTACCAATGGAAATGGTCTCTGTCAAATTTCCGAACATTCGGCCTTCTAGTTTTCTGACCGTGGGCCCTCCGTTAACGAAACTGGATGATGGTAACGGTCAAGCTTTAAAATCAAATCAGCCTCTGCCCGTGTTTTTTGAATATAGCAATCATAATTAACCTGATTTGTCTGTTCCCACACGGATAAAGCAAGGTCGTAAAAGTCCTTAATCGCCATGTCCTGATACTGGTAACGCCAAGACTGCGGTTGATGACTTGCCTTCACCGTTGCCAAGAAGTTACGTTCCAAGTACCAGTCCTTAATATCGTTCATATCTGCTTCAACAAAAACCTTTTGATCAAAGTTTTCTGCCGGTAATTGAAGAGCAACGACACCCTCAATAATTAAGACATCCGGTCGACTAATCTTTTGCTTTTCACCAGGGACAATATCGGCCCAGGTTTGCGAATAACGGTTGATAACCTGATTATTCATGCCGGCCTTAAAGTTTTGAATCAACTGGACTATGTCTTGCAGATAATAACTTTGTGGAAAGCCCTTTTGATCGAAAATTCCTTCATCCCTGAGGACTTGGTTGGTCTTCAAAAAGTCATCTGTGGAAACGACGGTGGCCACAAGTCCTTTTTTTTGCAGGCCTTGGGCCAATTCCGCTGCCAGAGTCGATTTACCGACGGCAACGGATCCGGTCATGCCGACCGTTAAAAAAGACCCTTGATGGGCCTCATAAATTTTTTCAACTAAATTTGTCATGCTTGTTCCTCCACTGTGGCGTAAAGGTCCTTTGGTACTGCGGCAATCAATGGCGACACCTGGCCCTGACCAATCATTGTCAAGCGGTGCATTGCTCGAGAAGCAACCGTGTAAAGCAAGCGTTGCTGTTCATCTTTTTTGTAGTGAGTGGCATCCGCCTGCCAAATGATAACCGCATCAAATTCCAATCCCTTGGCTAGGTATGACGGAATAATCACGGCGCCTGACGCTAAGCGCTGATTTTCGGAATGAATCAACGTTACCGGCATGTCAGATAGCTGCTGGGCTAGCTCTCTTGCTGCATCCAATGTCTGAGTGATAATGGCCGTTTTTTCACCATCAGCCGCATTTTCAGCCAATTGTTCCTTGACCAGATTAACCGCCTGATTAGCCGTTTTCGCCATCTTCAAGACGGGCAATTCCCCCTCTCGATTAAAGGCCTCAATCGCTTTTCCATTGGCCAACAATTCTTTGGAGAAATTGGTGATTTGTTCCGTTGACCGGTAAGTCTGGGTTAAGTCGATTAATTCAACCTTTTCTGGGTCAAAGAGTGAAGCAAAGTCTTCCTCAAGGCTATTCGCCCAGTCTTGTGTGAAAATAGCCTGGTTTAAGTCACCCAAAACGGTAAATTTAGCATTTGGGAAGGAGAATTTCAAGAAGGCCAACTGGAATGGCGTATAATCCTGAATTTCATCGATAAAGAGGTAGCGAATATCGCGTTGACCATGTTTACCGGTAATTAAGTCATACAAATACAGGTAAATTGTTGTGTTTGCCAACGTTAATTCGTGTTTCTTTAAGTTCGCCACAACTTCGTTCAGATATGACTGCCACTCCTCCTCAGTTACGCCAAAATCAGCTAAAGACAAGAAGTTTGGCAAAGCCCGCAAGAAGTCAACAAACTGCGTGTTGATGTTGATAAAGCCAGAACGACGAATTTTTTTTGCCAACGGACGCAAAGCCTGTGTCGTAATCTTCTTTGCTAGGAAATTTCTTTCCTGCTTATCTGATTTAAATTCTCGTTCCTGGGGACCAGCACCAAGTTGATGACGACGGGTCATGGCTGCTGCATCCCCCTCCTGGTCATCCCCCAAACGAGTGGCACCAGCACCAACTAATTCGTCATATTCTTCCTTTGAAAGGTTTTCAATGGCTAATTCAACCCAATCCTGCTTCATCTGGTGGCTCACTTGAGCCCGCAGTGACCGTAGCAAAGAGTCCTGAGTGGCTTCCAAACGCTGTGACAACTTGTAATTGCTATTATATTGATAGTAAATTTCTAGGATTTTTTCCTTCGAAATCAGTGGCTCGCCACGGAAATTCAAGTTACGAGCAGCCAAGCCTTGCTCATTGAGCGATTCGGCATAGGCCTTTGTCGCCGCAAACATCTGCAAAGATCCGAGCATCCGCTCAATCTTTTCATGTTCCACTGATTTTTCAAACCGTTCTGCCAAGGTCTGAACAGAGAACCGTGGCAACCGCCGCGATGCGTATTGGAAAAAGGTCAGCTGAACCAGGTTCTGTTCCCCTAACTCGGGCAGGACTTGGTCAACATAGTCGTTAAACAGCTGGTTGGGTGAAAACATCACGACTTGACCAGAATTTAATTTACCACGATAACGGTAAAGCAAGTAGGCCACTCGTTGCATAATCGCGGCTGTCTTTCCTGACCCGGCTGCTCCCTGGACAAAGAGCAAATCAGCATCCGTATTCCGGATAATCTTGTTTTGCTCCTTTTGAATTGTCGTGACGATGGACTTCATTTTAGTAGAAGACTCACCAGACAGGGCGTTGAGAAGCATGGCATCCCCAATGGCCTCCTCAGTGTCAAAGAGGGTCACAATGACGCCATCCTCAATTTCAAACTGACGCTTCAAGGAAACTTCAGCCTTTTGTGGCCCAACTGGTGTTAAGTACTCGACCGAGCCCAAACCGCCATCATAATAAATGGAAGCAACCGGGGTCCGCCAGTCATAAATGTAGAAGTGACCATTGTCATCGGAATAAGAAGCTAAACCGATATAAATTGACTCGGGTTTTTGATTTTCTTCACTTGGATCGGTAAAGTCGATGCGAGCAAAATATGGCTTAACGATTTGCTTCGACAAGGTCTGATAGCGGACTTCAGCCCGTGACTGGGCTGCTTCACGCTCTGCAATGGCTTGTTGCTGTTGCCGCACGGACATCGCCGTTTCAACAATGCCAGAATAGGTACTGGTTTTAACCCGGACATCGTCCCAGCCGCTGGCGACGTCTGCCAGTGACCCTTTGGATTTTTTAATCTCCTCCTGGGTACTTTCCAGGGAATCTGTAATTTTTCCCAGGGTTTGGTCTAAATAGGCTTGTTCATTGACTAATTGCTCTTTTGACACGGTGCACCTCTCGAAAATAAGTTGTTGTCATTATACGCTAATTTCTTCTATTTATAAAGAGCATAAATAACAAACAAATTCAAACTTTTTGTTCGCTTTCTCTCCCACGATTAGCTTCTATTTTAACAGACTTATTTAAGAAGGATTTGGTTTTTATGTATTAAAAAACCAAGCAATCTTTTGCTTGGTTTCAAATCGTTTTTTTACTTATCAGTCAATGATTGGATACCTGGCAAGGTCTTACCTTCCAAGTATTCCAAAGATGCACCACCACCAGTTGAGATGTGTGACAATTGGTCAGCAACACCCAAAGCTTGAACAGCGGCAGTTGAATCACCACCACCAACAATGGTTGTGCCCCCATTCTTGGTTACATCAACCAAGGCGTTGCCAATGGCCAAAGTACCCTTGGCAAAGTTTTCCATTTCAAAGACACCCATTGGGCCGTTCCAAACGACCGTCTTAGCATCTGACAAAACCTGTTTGAACAAGTCAATTGACTTAGGACCAATGTCCAAGCCCATGTAACCGTCAGGGATACCAGCGTCTGAATCAACAGTCACTGTCTTAGCATCATTGGCGAAGTTGTCAGCAGCAACGGCATCGATTGGCAAAACCAACTTGTCCCCTGCTTCTTCCATCAATTCCTTAGCCAAGTCAACCTTGTCGGCTTCAAACAATGACTTTCCAATCTTGTTGCCCTTGGCAGCATCGAAAGTATAAGCCATTCCACCACCAATGATTACTTTGTCGGCCTTCTTCAACAATGATTGAACAACTTCAATCTTGTCAGAAACCTTGGCACCACCAATGATGGCAACGAATGGGCGCTTTGGTGTATCAACAGCGTCACCCAAGAACTTGATTTCCTTTTCCATCAAGAAGCCGGCTGCAGCTTGGTCAACGTTTGAAGCAATACCAACGTTTGAAGCGTGGGCACGGTGAGCAGTTCCAAAGGCATCGTTGATGAACATGTCATCACCAAGTGAAGCCCAGTACTTACCCAATTCAGGGTCGTTCTTTGATTCAAGCTTAACTTGTTCACCGTTATGAACATCTTCATAACGAGTGTTTTGGACCATCAATACTTGACCGTCCTTCAAATCAGCAATAGCTTGTTCCAATTGAGCACCACGTGTTTCAGGAACAAAAATAACTTCTTGTCCAAGCAATTCGCCCAAGCGCTTTGCTACTGGTTCAAGTGACAAACCTGGCTTGTCTTCTTCTGACTTGATTCGACCCAAGTGTGAGAACAAGATTGCACGACCGTTTTCGGCGATAACGTGCTTGATTGTTGGTAGTGCGGCTACGATTCGGTTATCGTTACCAATCACACCATCTTTGATAGGGACATTAAAGTCCACACGCATCAAAACCTTCTTGCCACTCACGGCCAAGTCAGTTACTGCTAATTTTGCCATAATTGCCTCCAAATATTCTTTGTTTAAACAAGACCAATTATAAAGCAAAAAGTTGTAAAAGTCTTGGGGTCTCATAGAATTTTCTTGTGAAAAGGTTGAAAAGATAACGATTCTAAATCAACCCCACATCAAAATCACTTTTTTAAATCAAAAAGACGACAAAAAAACCGGTTCATCACTGAACCGGCATCTTAGTTGCCCCTGCTGGGATCGAACCAGCGCATGGAGGTACCAAAAACCTCTGCCTTACCACTTGGCCAAGGGGCAATGCTTCTATTTTGCCTGAAGCGCGGCAATGGGAGCGGTAGGATTCGAACCTACGAACCCGAAGGAACGGAGTTACAGTCCGTCGCGTTTAGCCAGACTTCGCTACACTCCCGTTTGCTAAACAACTATTCTATAATAACAAGAATTATTACGAGTGGCAAGTCTTTTTTCTGATTTTTTGATTATTTTAGGTGATTATTCCAAAAATCTCGTCAATTGGCAAGACCTATACTAATTTGAATTAATCGCAATTGATTTTGCTTGCACATCCACACCAAAGCTGGTCAAGAATTTGACAAATCCAATTGATATCACCATAAAAAAGATTTTCAAACGATGTTAACCTTAATTCAGAATGATTTAAGATTAAATAATAAAACAGCAATCAACTAAAAGTGCTATTCCATCGATTTTGGATGCCACCAACCAATTGCCATCAGTCATGACAGCCCAAAATAGCATTGACAGTATGATAGCCCTCATTGTCATCACAGTCATCACACTTTTTGCACCAGAGGCAGTTTAATATTTGCCTGTTAAATTAGAGGAGTAAATAACTAATGAACGAATTTAAGTACATTCAAAAATCACTTGAAAGAAAAGCTAAAAGAAATTTAAAATGGCAAATATTAATCACCGTTATTCTGATTAGGATAGATATCTATTTATTTATGGATAATCTATCACGGATGCATGCAGCCCACAATATTACTATACCAACAATGAAAGTAATCATTTTCCAGTACCTTCTTATAATCATCACTTGCCTGATGCTTATTAGCTGGATTAAAATTGTCTACTTTATCCGACAAGCAATCAAGTATTCATTTAGTAAACAGGATGGTGTTATTAACTTAAAAACTGTTTCCAATAATAATGAATGGTTAAAAAAGTATATGGACCATGTAACGAATAAGAAAATGGCTCTTTTCAATATATTTTCAAAAAAACATAAATTTTACCTACTGTGGGGGGTAATTGAAACAGAAGAATGTTATCGGCTTACGATGCTTAATACCTCGGAGAGTGATCAGTTGGTTATTCTAAATATAAATAAGCAAGAATTTGAACAATATTATCACCAGAGTACCATTACAAAATGGATTCGACGCATGAAAAAAAGATATCAAAAATTTAATCAACCACTATTGAAGTACTTATACTCATCATTTGTTTTTTACGTCAAGGACTAGTTACAATTGTTTGTTTAAATACTTAGACTTGAAAAAGCGATATAAACCTCAGAATTTTATCTCCATTTTGAGGTTTTTTATTATCAGCAAATTGACATTGACTAGTGCTTTGTATAAGCGTGATTAAAGATTATATGTGAAGCACATCCTGACTAATGTCAGGGTTTTGAAATTTTCTGATCTAGGAAGCACGAAGAAAAAAATCATGCAGCAACCAATATTACACACCTTTCCTTCCCATTCTTAACGATTAAAACAACCTCCCACAGGCAATTGAAGGCTGTCTAAGTAATAAAAAGGAACCCGACATAAATTAATTGCGGGTTCCCTGCTTGCTTTTATGAAATGATCACTTATATCATTTCGTTATATGAAATAACCACGGCTCGTCATTAGTCCTAATAACTACTGACCTATCTTTTACTGGAATGAAAACTTTGGTAAGAGATTTTTTATGCCATTTGCTATTTTAAAACTTGCACACTATCGCTAGAAGGATTCAATCCATCATCATGCCAACCTTGAAATTACCAAATTTGGATTCTTTTGTCTGGATCCAGCCACATCCTATCTCCTGCCTGAATGCCATAAGTTTGGTGGAAGTCATCAAAGTTCGGCAAGATAACATTCGTCCGCAACTTCGCCGGTGCATGGACATCAATCTTCGCTAGCATGGCCAGGTAAGCCGGTGCTGCCTTTTGTCGCCACAATGTTGCAAAATTTTCAAAGAAGGCCTTCGCATCAAAGTCCTTTTGTTCCTTAGCGGCTGCCAAAGCGGCAGAGACACCACCCAAGTCAGCAACGTTTTCGGAAACCGTCAAGTGCCCATTAATTTTGGCACCAGCCGAATCCTGTCCATCAAAAGCAGCAACCACCGCCTGTGTCTTCTGCTCAAAGTGTTCGAAGTCTTCCTTGGTCCACCATTCTTTCAGGTTTCCATGTTCATCATAACGCGCACCGTTAGTGTCAAAGGCGTGAGTAATTTCATGGGCAATCACCGTCCCAATCCCGCCAAAGTTTTGGCTTGATGATTGATGATAATCATAAAATGGTGCTTGCAAAATAGCTGCCGGGAAGACAATTTGATTAAACTCTGGTGAATAATAGGCATTTACCAAATCACCCGGCATTTCCCAACGACTCGTATCCGGTGCCTGTCCCCACCGGCTAAAGTGATCGGCCACGGCCGCCTGGGAAAAGGCTTCTACGTTTTCTAAGAGCGTCTTGTGAACATCAACTTTGCGATCCTCCAAGTATGCGGGAATCTGATCAGGATAACCGACCTTGACTTGCAAGGCAGCCAACTTCACCTTGGCCTTTTCGCGCGTAGCAGCGGACAACCACTGTTGTTGGTCAAAGCGGTCATCATAAACGCCAATCAAGTCACGGACCATCTTCTCGACATCTTTTTTAGCGGCCTCGCCAAAATAGGTTTGACCGTACCAGCGACCAACGATTTGGGCAAAAAAGGCTCGAGCCTGACGGAAAGCAGCCTTGTCTGCATCAACCGCCTCTTTAGCACCAGACAGTTTTCGACCAAAGACACCAGCATCGATGCGACTTTGGTTCCCCAATAATTTGGCAATATCGAGCATATTTTGAACAATTGACCAAGCCTTAATCAAGGCAAAGTTCTTTTCTTGGTAGACAGCGTTGGCCTGAGCGAAGAATGCCCCATCAAAGATGATCACCTTTTCCGGCTTTTGCCCCAGTACCTTTTCAATCACCGCAGCAATCCGGTAGTCGGTGAATTGTTTTGTCAAATCAGCCAAGGCCGTGGGATGGTAATTCTTCCAATAATCCGACAACGTTTCACGAGAACTTTCACTATCTGCCAAAAGTTGGTCAAAAGCGAGCGTGTCATCAACTAATTTCTGCGCCTCTAGCTCTGCAAAACCAAACCGTTGCAACAGCCCAGTAACCATTGTCGACCAAGTAGCCAACAGCTCCTTTTTGCTGTCTTCGTCCTGGTAACTCGTTGTATCAGGTAAAATCAGCCCTGGATTGGCCAACCACAATTCGTTGCGGGCCGTATTCTTTGAATCTGGACTAACCGTCAATGCTAACGGTGTCGTATAAGAATCCAAAATCAATTGCCCTTCGGCTTCTTGGAAGTCATCCCAGTTTTTAATCTTCAGCAACGGCTGCAAGAATTGTTGGACTTGACCGGCTTCATTTTGGCCACGACGGTCCCAGTCCTTGGTTAACTGATGGAGAGCAACAAACTGGTCCAAAGCGGCGACTTGCTTTTGACCGGCTTCGATTTCTTTGACTGTGGCTCGTTCCAAGTCTTCAATTTTATCGGCCAAGTCATAAAAGCCACCAGTCACGGGTTTGTCGGCTGGAATTTCAGCCTGATTTAACCACTCCTGATTGACTGCTTGATAAAAATCATCTTGATACTTTGCTACCATATGCGCCTCCTAATAATTGTTATTCATTATTATCCACTAGACTACTTCTAAAAAGCAACTTTCTTCACAAAAAAAACCAAACAAAAAGCTGTTTGGCCTTCTTTTATTAAATTTAACTGAGAGTTTTTGCACCTGCATCCTTAGGTAAGGTTAAAACCTCCATAAGTGGATACAAGGAAACTAACCCCACAATCAAGAAAGTTAGCTGATAAGCAGTTGTCACTTTCACCACTTGTCCAAGCAAAGCCAAAATTGTCGCAGCAATTCCGACTCCGAGTGCCTGTGACAGCATTTGTAGGACAGACGTCAAGGTATTGGCTGAATTCTTCTGCTCTTTTGAAAGTTCTGAAAAGGACAACGAGTTGTAAGCAGTCAAGGCTAATGAACGGCCAACACCAGATACAAAAGCAACGAAGGCAATCCAGACCTTTGTGCTATCAGCATGAAAGGCTGCCATCAGCAAGGTTGCTAAGCTTGCTAGACTGAGGGCCACTACCAGAGCATACTTGTAGCCTAACCGCCGAATAATTACTGTGGTAAATGGCTTAATGGCAATATTGCCAACAAAAATAAAGATAACATAGGTTCCAGCCATGATCGGTGACCAATGAAAGGCAACTTGCAAAAGCAAGGTCAAAAGGTATGGCAAAGCACCAATCGTCATCCAAAAGATTGATCCGCCCGATTCATAGACTCGAAAAGTTTTTACTTTTAGAGGCTCCAGGGAGAATAGCGGTTGGTCGCTCGCTGAAAGATGGTGCCAGGCCAAGGCCAAAAAGACGAGGGACACGAAAAGCACCAAGAAGCCCCAGAAAAAAAGAGAGAGACCGCGTGACAGCATTTCGGAAGCAATCAAGAGACCCCCACCGGCAACCGCTACAAGCACGAAACCAAATAGATCAAAGGGCAAGTCCTCCCGTTCGTTATCATCCAAAATAAAAAACACTCCCGTTAAAATAATTAACAGGCCAATTGGCAAATTTAAAAAGAAAATCCAATGCCAGGATAGGCTCGCAATCACATAACCCCCAAGTAAGGGAGCAATTGCCGGTGCCAAGAGTGCCGGCCATACCAGGTAAGACAGGATTTGGAGCATTTTCTTTGGCTCTGTATTTTCCAAAATAATTAGCCGGCCAACAGGGACCATCAATGCCCCGGACATCCCCTGAATAGCGCGCATGACCAACAGATAGGTTAAGTTATTAAAGAGGCCGGCCAACACAGATGAAACCGTGAAAAGACCGACGGCCAGCAAAAATAAGTTCTTACGGCGAACCTTTTTAGCTAACCAACCAGACAATGGAATAAAAATGGCAGCAAACAGCATATAGACTGATACGAGTAATGAGGCCGTACTCTGGGCTACTTTCAAATCAGTTGCAATCTGTGGTAGTGCTGTTGTGACAATGGTCGAATCAAGCATTTGCATAAACAGGGCGGCAGCTACGACCAAGGCCGCCCGTTTCATCTGCGAAAAATTCATTTTCGAATTACTGGTCATGAAAAAATCCCCTTTTAAATGACGAATGGCGTGAAAGAGGCTTCTCATTTGTTAGAGAAGCTAACTTACCATTGCTCAATTTTATTCTTAGATCAAAAAGAAAACAATGGCATTGAAAAAAGCCCTGCGGGCTTTTGGCACTTACTTTGAATGATGCATCGGTGATAAGTGGTGATAAACCACCGTCCGCCCGAATAAGGGCTGACATTCCCGGTAGTTATCCGGATAGGCCTCGGCAAAAGTCGCCAAATCTTGGGGACTTATCCCCACCGGTTCGTCTAACAAAACCCAATTAATGTCTTTTTTCAACGGTGGTGTGGTTAACGAGCCCGTATAGGTGAAGCAACCCCTCTTTTCCACAGGCAGCAAATCCTGCAGATTGACCATCTTTTTTTCTTCCGAAAATAGTGGGGCAAAGATGACCGGGTGATTTTCGTCGACTTCAGCAAAGGCCCCAACAACCATCGTTTGGCCAAGCTGATTTTGACAAACGATGTGAATCTCGGCAGCATAGCGCTGGCCATCAATCAGATGTTCAGCACCATCATGAATGTGAAAACGGACAACATGCCAAGCCTGCTGATTTAAAACCAGCTGGCCCTGACAATAAAACTGATCGCCAATCACCTCTTGACTCTTCTTGACCGGCGTGTTTTGAAAATTAGTCCAGTCAACTTGCCAATCATCCCCCATAAAAACGGCTGATTGGTTAATCTCAATCGGTGATTCTTGGTTACTTAAAGCCGTGGCTGTCCAGGCACTTTGAAAACGATAATCCAGCTTTTCCATCTTTTGGACCTTCTTTCAAAATCTAAAGCGTTAGATATATTGAGCAATACATGAGTCCGGCACCAACAAGAACAAAAACATGCCAATAAACATGACCCATGGGAATTCGTGGTACTAGGTAAAAAATGGTTCCAAGAGAGTATACCACGCCACCGGCTAAGAGTAACCAAAAGGCAGCTGGTGATAAGGCAGTCCATAATAGCGGCATGGCAATAATAATAAGCCAGCCCATCACTAGGTAGATCAGTACAGATAACCAGGGAAAGCGGCCGACCAAAAACAAATCATAAATCAGACCGGCAATGGTCATCAATAGGATGGCTGACCAAATGCCAAAACCCCACCCTCCCTTCAAAACTAACCAAGTATAGGGCGTATAGGAGCCTAATATCACGAGATAAATACCGGCATGATCCATAAATTGGAAAATCTTGGCTGCCCTAGTAAAAACGAGTGAGTGAAAAAGTGTCGATGCTAGTAAAAATAGTGATACCGAGGTCAAATAAATGCTGACCGCGGCGATTTCAATGCCACTCGTCCGACCATCACGAACTATTTTTAACGCTAAAAAGATACTGGCAATCACGGCTAAAATAAAGCCAAGACCATGAGTCACGGCATTTAAAACCTCATAGACAATCTGATATGCTTTTCCGTGTTTTTTTATTTCCATTTTTTGTCAAACCCCTTAAAAGTTGTCCGTCACATGATTTTTGTCTACTGTCATCGCGAAAATAAAACAAATGACAACTATACCAATTGACAAACATTGTTAAACATTATATACTAACCTTGTTATTTAAAGATGAATTGGAGGAATATTTTATGAAATTGACTTTTACACCAGCAGCAACTGAGCGTTTGCAGAAGTTTTTGGGCGACGACGTCAAGATGGTCCTAGATTTCGATGATGGCGTTGGACCATTCTCAGATGAAGCGAACTGCACCTTGGCTTTGTCATTCAACCTCTTATTCGTTAATAAGGATGCGGATTTGTCGGAATTTGGTGCTAAAATTGACTCAAACCTTGGCGAAATTTATGCTAAGCCTTATTCAACCGACCAAATGGATGAAGAAATGACCATCGACGTCAATGAAAAGTACTTACGCTACTCATTGTCTGGTCGTCGTGGCGAACTTGACCCTGCCTTGGGTATCAAGAAAGTTGCCTAAGACATCCTAATTGTTAGGCATTAACTACTATTTTTCTGCTTACTAAAAAGTCAGCCATTCGGCTGGCTTTTTATTTACTCTAAATAACTATCTCAATCTTCTTTTGCCATGACCTGCCAGTCTTGTGACCAAATGACGGCCATTGCCCCATCACCGGTATGCACACCAATCACAGGATCCATACTTGCCCGTTCAAAGGCGACTGTCGGATACTTTGACTGAAAATCCTTCAGCCATTTATCCCCTAATTTAGCATTATTACCGTCAATGATGTAGGCTCGCACAGGAAAATCAGCAACTCTTAGGTAGTCCTCAAAGGCTTCTTGGATTTGTTCCTTCGCCCCAGACATTTTCCGAGCCTTGCCAACGGCTCCAATCTTCCCGTCTAAAACGATATCAAAGGACAAAATTGGCTTAATATTTAATAGACCGCCAATTAGGGCTTGCCCACGGGATAGGCGCCCTGTTCGCTTCAGATGCGAAATATCGTTGACGACCAAACGAACCCCAAGGTTCTTACGGAAGTCCGAGAGGGCTTGATCGATTTCAGCCAAAGTACGCCCCTTTTCGGCTAATTTGGCTGCCAATAACGCTTGACTGGCCTGACCCATGTTGGTCAATTTGGAATCGACTACAAGAATTTCTTCAAGGCCAGTAAAACCAGCAGCAACCAATTTTGCCGTTTGAAAAGCGCCTGAAATCCCGGAAGACAAAGTGATGATGATTGCTTCTGTATAGCCTGATTGAACCGCTTGGTTCAAGGCCTGCTCCCATTCAGCCGGACTTGGTTGCGATGTCGTTGGCAAAACGTCTTTTTTAGTCATTAATTCGACCAAATCAGCTAGAGAAGTTAAATCCTGACCACCCATATAAGTTTCTTGGCCAAACAAAATCGGAATTGAAACTTCCTCAATTCCATATGAACGGCGGATTTCGGCCGGCAACGCCGCCGATGAATCCACAATTATTGCTGTTTTCTTTGTCATAAGTTGCTCCTAATCTTAAGGGCTATTTTACCATACTAAACTAACGAACGGCCCCCACTAGCACTTGACCTAAGAAGAAAGCGATGGCACCCGCAAGAACCTGGACAAATAAATAAAGAAGTTGCTGACAGAGGCCCTCTCTTTGTTTGGCCTGGGTCATCATTGTTGAGAATGTTGTTAATCCACCCAAAAAACCGGTTTGCGTCAAAAGGACGGCGTGGGCACCTTGGCCAATACTTGAAAGAGCACCAAGTAAAAATGATCCAAGGATATTAACCGCCCAAACTCCGGTCAAAAAATCAAAGCGCTGCGGCCACCAAATCAGTAACAGATACCGTAAAAGGGCGCCCAGCCCCGCGCCAATCATCACCAGTAAGTAGTTTTCAAGCATGGCTGGCCCCCTTTTGTTTTTGTTTCAAACATTCTTGAGCGATCAATTGTCCAGCAAGTGCTAGTGCCAGACCACCAAATAGAGAAAAGAAAAGATAAGAAACAGCTAAGATTGGTTGATGCAAGCCAAGATGGAAAGTCTGCAAAATCATGGTCCCAAAGGTCGTGAACCCACCCATAATGCCAGTCCCTAAAAACGACTGCCAGTATGCCGGCCGTTCCATCTTGCCAACCAAATAAGCGCCCAAGAAGGCCAACAAAAAAGCCCCCAACCAGTTAATCAACATCGTCGTCAATGGCCATTGTCCGATTACTGGCGTAAAGCTTAATAAATAGCGCAGGAGACCACCAAGGGCACCTCCAAAGAAAACAACCAATCCTTCAATTTTTCGATTTGTTTCAACCGTCATGACCACGCCTACTTTCTACATAAGAAGATTTTATCACGCTTTCAATGCTCAAATTGGTAGCGTTTGATTCTTTTTAACGTCTTCGATAAGATCAAAAAGGGTCATTTCTCCCATCACGGCCATCACGGCTTGATCAATTTCGCCATAATACTTTGACAGGGCCGAACCAATTGAAGAACCGACTGGACAATCAGGGTTGGTATGTTTATCTAAAGCAAAAACTGCCGCACAATCCTCAACGGCCTGCAAAACCTCTGCAAAGGTAATGTCCTTACTATTTTTTGCAAGTACAGGACGGCCAGGATAAGGACCCTGCCGACACAGAATATTAGCATTCTGTAATTCAGCTAAAAGTGCCCGGACTCGTGACGGGTTCGTATTAATTGAACTCGCAATCGTAGCAGAGCTCAATGAATCTGTTGGTCGCGCAGTTGCCACATAAACAAGGATGTGGAGCGCATTTGTTAATCGTAATGATGGTTTCATAAAAATTAGTCCTTGTCTTTTTCTAATGTCTATTATAACATAGAGTTGTACTTTTAAAAAATACAGTAAATAAGGAGACAGATTATGTCAGAATTTTTAGATTTGCAAAAAAAGCGTCGTTCAATTTATGCCCTTGGTAAGGACGTTTCAAAAACTCCTGAAGAACTGAACACAATTATTAAAGAAGCCATTGCAAACACACCATCAGCTTTTAATTCACAATCAACGCAAGCCGTTGTTTTGACTGGTGCCGCTCACGAGCGTTTGTGGGAAATCACGTTAGCTGAACTCAAGAAGGTTTCTGCTGATGAAGAAGCCTTTGCTGCTACGAAGGCCAAGGTTGATGGTGCTTTCAAGGCCGGTTTTGGTACTGTTTTGTTCTATACTGACACAAACATCGTCAAGGGCTTGCAAGAAGGCTTCCCACTTTACGCTAACAACTTCCCTGATTGGGCTGAAGAAGCAGTTGGTATCTCGCTTTACGCTGTTTGGTTGCGCTTAGCAGAAGAAGGTCTTGGTGCCTCATTGCAACACTATAACCCATTGATTGATGCTGCCGTCGCCAAGGAATTTAACTTGCCTGAAAACTGGACCTTGCGTGGTCAAATGCCATTTGGATCAATCGTTGCCCCTGCAAGTGAGAAAGACTACTTAGCAGAAGACGTACGTTTCCGTTTCTTCCAAGACTAATCTTCTCTTAAGGTTGATTGTCGCCTCTTCTGATAATTTTTTCATTTTTCTTGACAGGCCTAGTCCCGTCTTGTATGCTTAACTTAACTTTTAAATGTTTTAAGGAGTCGCGTATGCGTCAGTTTGCTTCACAATCTAACCGCCAATGGTGGCGCCGGTAGGAAAGCAGCTCGTCGTTTGGACAAGCTGTGACAACAGTTTTGTCCCAACCGGCTCTTTTGCAATACTGCAATTCATTAAAAGTCTGTTTGGGTTTAATCATAATACCCAGGCAGGCTTTTCTTTTTGTCTAAAACTTGTCTGGGCCAGTATATTAGAAGTATGAAGGAGTAAAAAATGAATAAGCGTCTACTAACCGTGACATCATTCATCGCCCTTTTCCTAGTCGTTGCCTTTTTCACCACTGGTAACACGAACACTAGTTCGAAAAAAGGCATCCCCACTGTGGGAATTTTGCAGTTAGTCACTCATCCTGCCTTGGATCAAATTCACCAAGGAGTTGTGGCTGGTCTAGCTGCTGGTGGTTACACTGCCGGCAAAAACGTGAAGATTGACTATCAAAATGCACAAGCAGATCAAGCTAATTTAAAAACCATGGCTCAAAATTTTGCCAATAAAAACGAAAACTTAACTGTTGGAATCGCTACGCCAGCAGCTCTTTCCTTAGCAAAGGCTGCCGATGGGAAGAATCCCGTTATCTTAGCGGGCATTACTAACCCTAGCGGTTCAAAACTAGTAAAATCAGATGCTCATCCTGGCGCTAATATTACTGGTGTCGGTGGCGATTCTCCTTATGAAAAGCAGATTGCTGTCTTCAAGGAAGTCTTACCAAAAGCAAAGACAATCGGAGTCATTTCAACTTCTTCTGATGCCGGTGGGACTTATAATGCAAAAAAAATGACCAGTGCATTAAAACAGGCCGGCTATCAAGTCAAAAACTATACGATTGCTTCTACTAATGACATGCAACAGGTGGCAACCACGATGGTCAGCCAGGTTGACGCTGTTTACGCACCGCAAGATAACGGTGTTGCCACGGCGATGAAGACTTTAGTGGCCGTCGCTAACCAAGCACATGTTGCTGTGATTCCGGCTGCTGATTCAATGGTTAAAGACGGTGGTTTGGTTACTTTTTCTAATTCACAGTATGAAATTGGTTATCAGGCTGGTCGGATGGCTGCCCAAGTCCTTAGTGGCAAGAAGAAAACTGCAACGATGCCAGTTTACAACGTCACGAAGGGAAATTACGTCATCAACCAACAAACAGCGAAAACGCTTGGCATTACTTTGCCGGCCGATATCGTTGCCAAGGCTGAAAAAGCCGGGGAGGTCTTCTAATGTCAATTGTTGTTTCAAGTATTTCTCAGGGAATCTTGTGGGCCGTTTTGGGCCTGGCCCTGTTTTTAACTTTTAGGATTTTAAACTTTGCCGATATGACGGTTGAAGGTTCCTTTCCTCTTGGTGGTGCGACCGCTGTTGCCCTAATCGCCCATGGGGCCAACCCCTACCTGGCAACCTTAGCCGCCATCTTCGTTGGCGCCCTAGCCGGCCTAGTAACCGGCCTTTTGTATACAAAGGGCAAGATTCCGATTTTGCTTTCCGGAATTTTGGTCATGACAGCCTGCCTGTCAATTAATCTCCGAATTATGGGATCTGCTAACATTTCTCTTTTAAATCAAAAAACAATCTTCTCGTCACCATTCTTAGAAGGTCTGCCAAAATACTTTGACGGCGTCTTTGTGGGCCTGATCATCATTATTTTGATTACCCTCGCCTTAATCTGGTTCTTGCAAACGGAGCTCGGACAAGCGTTCATCGCTACCGGCGATAACGCCAAAATGGCTGCAGCCTTTGGAATTAAGACTGACCAAATGATCATTATGGGTCTAATGGTCTCAAATGCCATGATTGCCTTTGGTGGCGCTGTGATTGCTCAAAACAACGGCTTTGCGGATATTAACATGGGAATTGGTATCATTGTCATTGCCCTGGCTTCTATTATTATTGGCGAAGTTGCCTTTGGTGATTTGTCATTAAATCAGCGCTTGGTTGCTGTCATCATCGGTTCCATTATTTATCGCTTAGTTCTGTTAGCTGTCTTGCAACTTGGCTTCTCAACCAATGATTTGAACCTGATTTCATCCATTATTTTGGCGATCGCGATGGTTTTGCCACAAGTTCGCCATTATTTGAAATTAGACAAGCTTTTCCAGTTAGGAGGACAGCACCATGACTAAACCCGTGATTACCCTAAAAGATGCAACCGTTACTGTCGGCAATCAAACTGAAATTTTAAAGCAGCTTAACTTAGAAATTTACCCCGGTGATTTCATCACTGTCCTGGGGACTAACGGGGCTGGGAAGTCAACCTTGTTCAACGCTATTTCTGGTGATCTCGCCCTAAGTTCAGGCACTGTCTATCACCAGGGCAAAGATATTACCAACCTTCCAGCTGTTAAACGAACCGCTTTTTTAGCCCGAGTTTTCCAAGATCCAAAGATGGGGACTGCCCCCCGCATGACTGTTGCCGAAAACCTCCTCTTAGCTGAAAAGCGTGGTTCACGGCGGACACTGAAAAATCGCCATCTATCTAATCAAAAATTGGACTTTTACCATAACATTACCGAAAAGATGGGCAACAATCTTGAAGACCGTTTGCAGACAGCCGCTGGTTCCCTTTCTGGGGGCCAACGACAAGCACTATCCTTTCTAATGGCTATTCAGGTTAAGCCAGAACTCCTACTATTAGACGAGCACACGGCCGCCCTAGATCCTAAGACTTCGGCACAACTAATGGATGCCACTAATCATCAGGTTATTGATAATAATCTCACGGCATTGATGATCACCCATAATTTGGCAGACGCCTTAACTTATGGGAATCGTTTAATTGTCCTCAACGCCGGTAAGATTGTCTTAGACATCAAGGACCAAGAAAAAAAGGACCTCAGTGAAGAGGACCTGCTTGAATATTTTGTTCACTAAAAAGAGGGTTAACAAGTGATCAATGATGAGCATTTTGACTGATATTGACCACATCAAAAATTAAAAAATAATCCGTTTCCTAAAAAGCTCCGATTGCGATTCGGGGCTTTTTTATTTACTAGCCCCTATTATCTTAAAAACAAAGGAAAAGGACCAAGACCGGTTCAGTATCGGCCATCAGTCCTAAAGGGTATTCGCTGAAGTCCCCTTATCTTGGGGGCGAATCACTTTCTACTTGTTACAATTCCATTCCTGATCCATTAGTATTGATTCGATCAAAAACCTCAAAAAGGTGTTCTCGCTCGGTTAATCGATACTTTTTACTTTTGCGATCAAAGATAATCTCTGATTTAACCTCATCTTCGACCTGCAGATCCGCCAGAAACTCACGAATCGCCGCAATATCACGCTGCACGGTCTTGCGACCAACGAAGAAGAGGTTTTCGATTTCGTCTACACCCATCGATTGTTTAGAAATCAGGACGGAATAAAGACGTAAAATCCGTTGTTTGTCATTATATGCTGGTGGTTTTCTTGACATAAGATTTCTCCTACCCCTATTTTATCAAAGCCCAACAGAAAGAAAAGACTTGTTTTTAGAATTATTCGCATGTATGTAATAAAAAAGACTGCTTGAGCAGTCCTTTTTTTATTTTAAATTAGACAGAACGTCGGTTGAAAACCCAGTAAGCCAGGGCGTACATAACCAAGACGTAGGCACCATAAACGACGAAAAGTACCCAAGCACCAGCACCGAAATAAGACTGGATGCTCTTATTAAAGTCTGAAGTCCCACTATAGTAAGAAACAACGTTCTGAACAGTCAATGGATTCCACTTTAATGGAGCCCAAAGTTGAATCAATGAAGAAGTCACTGCTGACAAGATACTAGTCGCAACTGACATCACAATCCCAAGAGAGATTGCTGCAGCAGACGACTTAGCAATATTGGAAACCAAAAGAACAATGGCCATCAAGAATAATGAACCAACGAAGCTCATCAACAATGCAAATAGGAATGACTTCCAATCAAGGCTTGTATAATATGTGGTGTAAATCTTTTCAGTTGCGCCATCGTGCATTGCTCTGAAAATTAAACGACCAATCGCTGTCCCTGCCAGTGAGAAAACAATCAAGAGGAAGTATTCAACAATTACCGTAATGATCTTAGCCAAAAAGATTTGAAGCCGTGAATACTGACGTGACAGTAAGGGACGAATTGTCCCAAAAGTAAATTCCTGCGTAAAGGAAAGGGCTGTTAAGACCAACATTCCAATCGTAATGATGATACTTGAACCACCCAAGGCACCGTATGCCGATGCTTGACTAGCCATTGGAACAAAACTAGTCAAAGTAATAATTGGTAAAACAAAGGCGATAATCGCCCAGATATAGACCCGATTTTGCTTCCAGGCCTTCATTGCTTCTTGCTTTAATAACGTAAACATGAATTCTCCTTCGTTGACTAGGCCCGAGTGGCGTCAGTTGACAATACCGTTAACAAATGATCTTCTAAGTTTCCTTGACCCGTTTGAATATCTGTCACTTCAAGCCCTTCATCGGTGGCCAATTTCAGCACCTTTTGTGCTGTCACGTCGCCCTGAACAGAAATCAAGACACGGTCATCACCCATCGAGGCATCCCAACCCGCAGCCTTGGCGACAGCCAACATCTTGTCATTATCACTCGTTTGAACCTTAACCTGGGTCTTTCCTTCGGCCAAGAAGTCGACCATTTTTTCACGACGCAAGATTTTTCCCTTATTAATAATCACAACATCATCAGCCAAACGTTGCAATTCGTCCAACAGGTGTGAAGAAATCAAGAAGGCGACACCCTTATCAGCTAGCGAACGAATCAAGGCACGAATGTCATGAACAGATTGTGGGTCCAAACCGTTCATTGGTTCATCCAAAACAACAAACTTTGGATTACGAATTAAAGCGATGGCAATCCCAAGGCGTTGCTTCATTCCCAATGAGAATTTTTTTGCCTTACGCTTACCAAACTTTTCGCCGTCAATTCCAGTAATCTTCATCAATTCATCAATGTCTGCATGATCTTTGGCATCCATGGCATAGTATGTCATATGGTCACGTGCAGTGAAATTAGGATAAATCGCTGGATATTCAATCAAATTACCCATTTTTGCCAGCGACTTATTCTTAGCAAAGCGAATTGTTTCATCATCAAAGATGATTTCTCCATCGCTATATGACATTAATCCAGTGATTGCGCGCATTGCTGTCGACTTCCCAGCCCCGTTAGGACCAATCAACCCAACAATTCGCCCAGGTTCAGCGGAAAACGAAACGTTATCCAAAGCCTGGTAAGAACCGAAGTTCTTTGACACGTGATGCAGTTCTAGTAATGACATTACCTATGTCTCCTTTGTCTTGATACTGATCTGAGGATAATTTTGCGCTACCGGTCTTTTTCTTTGACAAGTTCAACACCGTCGCAAAAATCAGTCTCTTTGGCCATTATAACAAAGACCGGCAAGCATTCAAAAGCCCAGCGTCCATCACCGATGAAGTTTCAGGTAGTAAAAGGCCCCCTGATAAAAATCAGGGGGTCGTCCATCTGCTGAACCTCCATCTCGGCACGGGAGAGAAGGTATAAATTAGGTTTAGAGAGAAGTATTTATAGATGTGCCGAGATGAAGTTTTTGATGTCCGATATATCGCTATATCGATACTGTAAGTATAGGGAATTGAGATTAAACTAAAATTAAAGAAAAAGATTTCTTTTTCTTTATTTTTTTAAAGAAAAAAAGTGCCTTAGAGACTCGCATGTCCCCTTTTCTTACTTAACCGTTCCCAAGAAATACTTTTTCTTACCACGGCGTACTAAGATATATTGACCGTCATAATTGGTGCTTGGATCAACTTCTGCCGCCACGTCTGTTTCCTTTTGACCGTTAATGGTAATTGCACCGTTCGTCACGTCTTCTCGTGCTTGACGCTTAGACTTTTCAATACCAGCGTCAACCAAGAAGTCCACTACATTTTGCTGAGCACTAGTTGTTTCAAATCCTGGAACACCAGCGAAAACATCGCGAATTTGTTGAGTAGAAAGGGTTGCAACATCACCCGAGAACAATGCCTTGGAAAGTGCCTCCGCCTCTTTTACAGCTGCTTGACCATGAACAAAGGCCGTCACTTCTTCCGCTAGGCGCTTTTGACCCAGACGGGCACCAGGGTTTTCAGCAACTTCCTTTTCCAAATCAGCAATTTCTTCAGGGCTCAAGAAAGTAAAATACTTCAGGTACTTAACAACGTCTTCATCACGTTGGTTATACCAGAACTGGTAGAACGTGTATGGTGATGTCTTTTCAGCGTTCAGCCAAATAGCATTTCCTTCTGATTTTCCAAACTTCTTTCCCGTAGAGTCCGTCATCAATGGAATTGTCAATCCAAAAGCCGGTGCTTCAGAACCTTCAACCGTATGAATCAAATCAACACCGGCGGTAATGTTCCCCCACTGATCAGAGCCACCAATTTCCAAGCGAACGTTTTCTTCGCGCCAGAGGTGTAAGAAATCAACGGCTTGCAAAATTTGGTAAGTGAATTCAGTATAAGAAATTCCGGTTTCCAAACGAGAAGCAACAACATCCTTCTTCAGCATGACATTAACAGAGAATAATTTTCCATAATCTCGTAAAAATTCTGGCAAGGTCATTGGGCTCAGCCAATCAGCATTGTTGACGATTGTCGTTCCGTCCGCTCCGAAGAGCTTGGTTACTTGGGTGGCAATTCCTTGTTCGTTAACCTTTAATTGCTCTTCTGAGAGTAGCTGGCGCTCAGTTGTTGGCCGAGGGTCCCCAATTGATCCGGTTGCCCCACCAACAATAATCACGGCTTTCCCACCGGCTTTTTGGAAACGCTTCAAGACCATAAATGGAATCAAATGTCCCAAGTGCAGCGAATCAGCTGTTGGATCAGTGCCGACATAAGCGCCGATTTGGCCGGCCGCCATTGCCTGCAACAACCCCTCTTCATCAGTCACCTGGTTTAAGGCCCCACGCCACTTCAAATCTTCAATAAAATTCATTTTACTTTCCTCCATTGATTACCGGTACGTTCGTCTCAGTTAGAAATCAGGACAAAAAAAAGCCCTAATCATAACTGATTAGGGCGAATTGTCCGCGGTACCACCTAAATTGCCTCTTGAAGGCCACTCATTTAGTCTTAACGCGACTCGACGTCATCGATTCCTGTTGTGTAACTCAGCTTAAGATGGGATAGCTTACAGCGACCGCTAACTTTCTGTCTTTTCCATGGAAGTAAACTTTTGCCAACAGATGATACGTCTATTATAACAAATTCTTTTTTTATTTGGGATATACTTTGTTTAGTTACCTTTTTTTTCAATCATATTTAGAGTAGAATTAGTTTAAGAAATATTATAAATTTTAGACACATTTAATCGCAATGTTTCTAACCTTTTTTCAAAAATGCATTTTCATAGCTAGCGCTTACTTTATCGTTGGCTTTTTATTTTCACTTGATACAGGAGTCCCCATGCAAATTGCTTTAATTGGAGCGGGTCCGAGAAATCTAGCTATTCTCGACCGCCTTATTCAAAAAGCTGATTCAAACCAGGCCTTAACAATTAATATTTTCGACCCTTACCCGGTTGGTGGCCGCGTTTGGAATCCTTTTTTTGAAAATAATCAAACTTATTTAATGAATACGAATCCCAATCAGGTAACGTTGTTTAATGATTACGATATCGGTCAACGTCGTGGTGAAGATTTAACACCAAACCTGCTTACTTGGGCGCAATCTTACGCACTGCCCTTCTTAAAACAACATCACGAATATCCAATGGCTTACCGAGAGGAAGTTTTGTCACTAACATCAATGACTGCCTATGCTTCCCGTGGTTTAATGGGTGTCTATGCTGCTTGGTTTTTTGAAGAAATTCTCAAAAATTGTCCTAGTAACCTTTCAGTACGTTTTCACCAAGTCGCCGTCAAAAGCTTATTAGAAGCTAATCCCGGTTTTAACATGACCACTACCGACTATAATCATTTTTTTGCTGATAAAGTCGTCTTGGCTTTGGGTCACCTTGATGCCGAGTTAAGTGAGAAGAAGAAAGACTTGGAAAAATTTGCAAAAGAAAGGGGCTTTCACTATTATCCCGCCTCTCACCCAGCGGAAAATGATTTTTCTAGCCTGAATGAAAATGATACTGTTTTGGTTCAGGGACTTGGTCTTTCCTTTTTTGATGACCTCCTGTCTTTGACAGCTGGTAAAGGTGGTTTCTTTTTGACTAAAAAGGATGGTTCACTTGTTTACCACCCATCTGGTCATGAGCCACATTTGATTATTGGTTCTGGTTCGGGGCTTCCTCCTCGATCACACGGCCTTAATCAAAAAGGGGCAAATGAGTTGTATCAACCTCGTTTTTTCACGCTGGAACGTATGCAGCAAATCGCAAAAGATCACGGTGGTCACCTGCCCTACAATACTTTTCGCCACGTCTTAGACCAAGAGTTGACTTACAAATATCTCATTAACCAAGTCAATCTGCTTGATAAACTATCCGATACAAAAAAAGAAGAAATTTTGGATTTTCTAGAAAATCCAAAAAATTGGCAGCATGTTAATCAAAAGTTTCATCTTAAATTAGATGTGAACATTTCTTGGGAAAAGGAAGCAACTCCTTCCCGCGATGTTACCTCTCTTGCTGCTTTTCGGAAATTTTTCGTTCAGCATTTGAAAGAAGATATTGATTCTGCCTTTCTCGGTAATGATAAATCGCCCTTAACAGGAGCCTATGACATTTTGCGTGATGTTCGTGGTACTGTCCGAACACTTTATAATGAACGTCTTTTTGATGAAGATGATTATCAAAAACTCTTAACTGACTTCAAACTCTTTGATACACAACTATCAGTGGGTCCGCCATTAATCCGAACACGGCAACTTTTGGCTTTAATTAAAGCCAAGCTCGTTACTATCGCCGGTCCAAATTTCAGTGTCGCCCATAACCAACAATTTTTTACAGCAACTGATCGTTTTGCTGAACATTTTCAAGGAACTGCTCTCATCGAAGCGCGTCTTGGTCGACCCGATTTTCGCACGGCTAAGAGTCCGTTGCTAAAATCTCTCCGCAAAAATGGTTTAATTGTTGGTGACAACCGAATTATTAACCAGGATGGTACTGCTCCTTTAGCCAACACCATCAAAGTTGACTTAAAAAACTTTACGGTTTATAACAAGGAAAACCAATCAATTCCAAACTTGTTTGTTACTGGTGTTCCTTTAGAAGGTCAAAGTTGGTTCACAACAGTAATCCCCCGACCACACGTTCAAACAATCGCCTTCACTGAAGCTGCCACAGTTGTGAAGCAAATTTTAAACCAATAAAAAGAAGGTAGGAATCCAATCCTACCTTCTTTTTTTGTTCTAAAGTATCTTTACCGTTGCTCAGTCATTATTTTTTAAAAAAGCAAGTTTTTCTTGATAAATCTCTGGTGTGTCATAATCAAAAATACCATGTCGACCACCTGTAATAAGATGGCAGGTAGCTTTTTTTGCTGTCATTTTCTGATAACGAGTAATTAAATCAAGGCTTTGTTGATAAGGCACAACTTGATCATCACTACCCGCATAGGCTAATACAGCTGGTGTCTTTTGAGTAAAGTAATTGGCTGGATTTGCCTGACTAACACCAATTGGATTTTCACCAACTGCTAGTCCTGCTAAGGCGAGTCCTTCAAACGAATTTGCCTGGCCAGATTCTACATACTTAGGTTGAATCCCCTCTTCTTGAAACTGACGGGCAAATTGGTCAAATTCATAAGGTCCATAATTGGCAATCACATGTTTAATTTCTGGCAAATCAGTTAAGTCGTCGGCTGCTGAAACTCGTCCTAATTTCACTTTAGCCGTAACAGATGCGGCAGTCAGCATTGCCAGCTGTGCTCCGGAAGATTCTCCAATTAAATCAACACTATTGGCTTCTAACTGATATTTCTGTGCATCTTTTTTAGCTTTTGCCAAAACTGCACGAATTTCTGCTACTTGTTTTGGAAAAGAAAATGATTTTGTCGAAATCAGTGCATAGTTCATTGAAATGACGGCATAGCCTTCTTTGACAAATTTCAATGAAGGTCCTAACTTAAAGGATGACTTCACCCCTCGAATCAGTCCACCCCCCTGAAGATCCAAAATGATTGGGTGCCGTTGGTCACCAGCTGGTAGGTAAATATCAAAAAGCTGATAATCTTCTGGACCATATTTTTGGTTTTTGATAACGTGGCTAACGTAGTCAGGTACTACAACAGGATCGATTGTTACCTGAGCATCTTTAAATAGCATTTTCCGTCCTTCCTGTGTTTCACGTGAAACAACCGTTCAAGTGTTTCACGTGAAACACCACCGAAAAAGTAAAGAAAAAGCTAAGAAAGAATCTTAGCTTTAAATAATATTACTGTTCTTTACTTTTTCTTAATCATTTATATCATTACGACGATTGTCCCACAAATAGGCAATCAGCAAAATGACTGTTCCCAAGTTGGCGCAAACAAGAGAAAAACCTTCCTGCTTGAAAATCCAACTGGCAATCGAAATAAACATCAAAACCAAGGCGACAATCGTGACAATAACTGTTGTTTGCTTCATATTTTTTCCTCTCTCCTTAGAGTAACTCTTTTACTTCTTTTCTGCTAGTGTCTGCAAAACTTTTTGCTGCAGTTCATTATTCTTTTTAATCAAATCGTTGTTTTCTCGTTGCAGTTTCTGCAAAGCCATCATATCTTCATGAGGTTCATCATAACCCCATTTTTCACTTTCCGAATTAATTAACTTATTATTAATCAATTGAATTGTATAATATACCGCCAACGCAATCGAAATCATTGTTAAAAATGAGGTGATAAACTCAGACCAAGCCTGTTGCGTTGCTGCAAAATATAATGGATGGTTTTTGGTAAAGAGCCAACGCCAGACAAAGGAAATAAAACTAGCTAATAAACTCACTAAATCTTTGATTGCTCCACCAAAAGCATTTCCAACAACAACCGAAATCACAAAAGTTAACAGATTCGGTGCAAACAAAAAGCGGCGGAAAGAAACCCAGCCAACAGAAGATTTCTGTAACAGCAAATCTCGTTGCTCGATAAATTCATTTTTCCGTTTTTTTTTCGACATAACATCCTCACAACATTCGAAATATAATTGTTATAAATTTATTATACGGCAATGTAGCATAAAAATCAGGTTCATTATTTACTTTTTCAAAAAACCATAATGATGGAACAAATAGATTGCACCAATCATCATTAAGAACATGATAATGATGGTCACCCACCACCCAGAAGCACCATGAGCAAAGGGTAAATAATCAACGTTTTCACCATAAAAACCAGAAACAATCGTTGGAATTGTAAAGACAATAGAATAGACAGTTAAGACCTTCATCGTCCAATTCAAATCACGATTACCAAGTGAGCCTGTCGCATCAGCAACAGCATTAATCACTTCCATTGCTAAACCAGCCATGTCGCGCGCCTGCTCAACCTCAACCCGAACAGCATCTAATCGATCCAAGTCGGCTTCCGAAACATGGTTCTCATATGAGCGTCGAATCTGATCAAACATAATTAAATCATTCGCCAACGAATTTTGGAGATAAATCATTTGAATTTGCAGGTGCAATAAATCATTGGTGTGTTTCGTTAGTTGCTTACGACTACTAAATTGTGCTTGAATTGCCCGTCTTTGTCGATTAATTTCAGTAATTTCATCACCAAACATTGTCATTAACGGATAAATACCCGTCACCATAAATTCGAAAACTGACATTTCTTCATCATTTGTTCGATGAAAGGTTGTATCGCCATTTAAAAAATTCTTCTTAATATAGTTCGTTGGACGATGCGCAAAAGTATATAAGTCACCATGAACCAAAACAATTCCTAAAGGACGAGTTAAAACCGGTTCCGGTTCAGCGGAGATAACATCTAAAATAATCAAGGCTTCGTCGGCCTCAGGATCAAATTCCATTCGAACACTTTCATTATGGTCATCCGCATAGCCAATCATTTGTTTTGTTAAACCATGGTCGTCCAAAAGTGTTTTCTCATCTGCAGAACTCATATCGGTAATATGGTACCAAGAAAACTTTGGTGTCTGCTTTAACATTTCAATCATGATGACCCTCCCTCACTGATTTTTAAAAGAAAATAACACTAGGTATCATAGCAAAAAAAACAGTCTAATTAAACCATCGTTGCTTAAACTTTCAAGACCATCAAACAGACATCTTCACTATAAAAGGA
The DNA here is from genome assembly GCF_058508565.1 of Fructobacillus sp. ESL1117. NCBI lineage: Bacteria > Bacillati > Bacillota > Bacilli > Lactobacillales > Lactobacillaceae > Fructobacillus > Fructobacillus sp. ESL1117. The sequence continues at coordinate 1,102,941 of NZ_CP196385.1, forward strand.
ATCAAAAAAAATCACAGCAAGAACTTGCTGTGACTTCATTTAAACAATACAATTAGCGCTTTTTACGCTTCTTTGAGCGTTGGGCCTTACGAACCTTACGTGCCTTCGCTTTTTCCAAAGCCAAGGCCTCTTCTCGCTCGCGGCGCATCTTGAATGGGTTTTGCAAGAAGAACGTTTGCACCATTTGGAACAAGTTTCCAACCACCCAATAAAGAGAAACGGCAGAAGGAACAGCTAAGGCTGTGAACAAAATTAGAAAAGGAAAGACATATGGCATTGCTTTCGTCATCGCATTTTGCTGCGGATTGGCCTGGGTTGACAACCATGACGAACCAAAGGTAAACAAGGCAGCCAAAATTGGCAAGACGAAATAAGGATCTTGGTGTCCCAAATTCAACCAAAGAAATGAGCCTGAACGTAACACAGGTGAATTGTGAATTCCCTGATACAAGGCAATCAAAACCGGCATTTGAACTAACAAAGGCAGCATTGAGGCAAAAGGTGAAATACCGCGGTCCTTGTACAGTTGTTGCTGAGCAGCAGCTAGCAACTGCCGACTTTCAGTATCACGACCAGGATAAGTATCTTGCAAGGCCTTAATTTCATCTTGCAAGCCCTGCATTTTCTTCATGGAATCAACCTGATAAACCATTAATGGCAAAATCAGAAAACGAACAAAAACCGTAAAGACAATGATTCCAAGTCCAAAAGAAGACGAAAACCAGGAAGAAACGCCCAAAATAGAACGAATAAAGATGGCAACAAAACCACCCCACAAGCCAGAACCTGCCACATGGCCACTATATGAATGGTCAGCAGCAATGATGCCCACCATTGCCAATGCTGCTAAGAGCAGCGGCAAAAAGCCAATTGTTTTTACCCATTTATTGATTCGAGTCATGATTTTCTTCCTTTAAAAGTTTCGCAAGCTTTAGTACATGTTCAAGTTGTTTCTTAATAAAAGCTTGGGACTGGTGTGCTGCAGCTGGTCTGGCAATCACTAAGATATCAACATCTGAATTCAACACTGGTTTTAATTCCAAAAAAGCTTGTCGAATTCGTCTTTTAACAAAAACCCGGTCATGGGCCTTACCGACTTTTTTACCAACTGAAAGCCCGAGACGGAAATGTTTTTGATTCTGTTTTTTTAACCGATATAAGACAAAATACTTATTTGCCACCGATTGATGGTGGTCAAAGACGTTTTGAAATTCGGCTGGTTTTTTAATCCGAAATGTCTTGCGCATGGTCTCTTACCTAAATCACCGTTCACTTATGTACACAGGAAAACCCTGCATTAAAAATCCAATAAAAATAAAAAGGCCACTGCATGCAGCGACCTGATTAGGCAGATAATACCTTACGGCCCTTAGCACGACGGCGAGCCAATACCTTACGGCCATTGCTAGTGCTCATACGCTTACGGAAACCGTGTACGCGTTCGCGATGACGCTTCTTTGGTTGGAATGTACGCTTCATCTATATTTCCTCCATTAATAATTTGTCTGCAAAATTTCTTGCAATTCGAGACTAATCATACCATGGATACGCCGTTGAGGCAAGTTTTGCACCAAAGTCGCCAGCAAAAACACTAAAAATTTTAAAATTGGCTCAAATCAGCTTTCCACGCCTTTATCCAAAAGAAAACCACAAGGTTGTGGACATAAGGGGACAATAATTGTCTTTTCACGCCTTATGCACGACTTATCCACATATCCACAGGCTGGGGACTGCTTTCTGGGGATAACGTTGAAAAAGTCAGACAAAACGAAATTAGTCCACTTTGTGGCGTTGATAACTTTGTTGATATGTGGATAACCCGAAAATTTGTTCCCTTTCTTCTCCACATGACAGACAGTTATTAGTCCCCAAGCGGGATAACTTTCTTTTTATCCTCTTTCCTGTGGATAACTAGTCTTTACCCCTTTTTTTTGCTATAATATTCAGCATAGCTTCATCCTTTATCTACTTTTCTTGGAGATTTACATGGCAAAACAACTTGATCCCGACGTCCTTTGGAAAGAGGTCAGTCTCAGACTTTACAAAACAACTGGTCCTGTCAGTTTTGAAGCAATGATTGCCCCACTTACGCCGCTTGGCTTTAAAGATGGCAAACTTGTTTTATCTGTTCCGACCGACCATGCCGCTGATATCATTCAAGCATGGAATACACAACAGTATGCGATGGATTTCGTCCAGCATGCCAACGAAATTACCGGCGACTTCATTCGACCAGAACTAAAAGTCGAAGAAGACAGCGAAACTGAAACAAGCGGTAACTTCAATGGCTACAATGAACCGACCCAAATTCCTTTCTCCCAAGAAAACGATTTAAATTCTGATTTTACCTTTGATAAATTCGTCAAAGGGGCCGGAAACGAAAACGCCTTAGCAGTTGCCTTAGCAGTTGCTGAAGCACCCGGCAAGGTCTATAACCCCTTCCTTATTTATGGAGGGGTTGGTCTGGGTAAGACACATTTGATGCAGTCAATCGGTAATGAATATGCAACTACCCACCCAAATGCCAGCATCAAATATGCAACTGCAGAAGACTTTTTAAATGACTTTACGGATTCACTTCGTGAAGGAAACAAAGCCGATTCCAATGCGACGGCTAAATTTAAAAAAACATATCGATCGCTGGATATGCTTTTAATTGATGATATTCAGTTCTGGTCTGGTAAAGAAAAGGTGCAAGAAGAGTTCTTCAATACTTTTAACGCCTTAACCAAGGCTGGTAAGCAGATTGTGATGACTTCCGACCGCTATCCAACTGATATTCCAGACTTACTGACTAGGTTGACCTCCCGCTTTGAAGCGGGAATTACCCAGGACATTCAAAAGCCCGATTTACCAACCCGGGTCGCAATTTTGCGCAACTTGCAAGAACGCAATGATCTAGATATTCCAAACGAGGTACTGGAACTAATTGGCGAAAAGATTGATACCAACGTCCGTTCTTTGGAAGGCGCTTTTCATAAGTTTGAAGCCAAGATTCGCTTCATGAACAAGCCGGCAACCATTGAAACGGCCCAATCAATTTTGACCGAGCTAAACATTGACCAAGGCAAAAAGATTACGGTAGAGCGGATTCAAGAAACCGTTGCTAACTACTTTATGCAAACAATTGCCGATATGCAGGGATCTAGACGGCAAGCTGATTTAGTAACGGCAAGACACATCGCCATTTACCTCACCCGAACCATGACAAATAAATCCTTACCAGATATTGGTCGATCATTTGGTGGTCGCGACCACTCATCGATTTCACATGCCTACAACAAGGTAGCTGAACAGGTCGAAACGGAACCAAAAACAAAGGAACTGATTGAAGACCTGGCCAATGAGATAAAAAACGGGAAATAGGCCTTGTGGACAACACTCCCTTTTCTAGCAAGTTAGTCCCAAAGTTATCAACAGGTAAAAAGCGAGTAAATTAGGACTGATTCTTCAATCCCCCGTTTCCACAGCCCTTATTATTACTACTAGTTAAATAATACTAATATAATATAGATGTACCGACCATAAAGGAGGCCGTACGCCATGAAATTTTCGATTAACCGTCAAGCCTTTATCAAAGCTTTAAATGATGTTGCTCGCGCAATTTCATCTCGAACAACCATTCCGATTTTGACTAACATTAAATTAGAGTTGTCCGAAGAAGACCTGGTCTTAACGGGATCAAATGCTGATATCTCAATTAAAATCGCATTGGAAGCAAGTGATACCACTAATGAATTAGTAATTGAAAATACAGGTGGTATTACCCTCCCCGCAACTTTCTTTATTAATATTGTCAAGCATTTACCTGCTGACAAAATGACACTTGAAATTGATGGTTTGCAAGCTTTGATTACTTCTGGTTCAGCATCATTTAAAATTAATGGCCAACCAAGTTCAGCTTATCCAAAATTACCGGAACTAACGGAAAGCAAATCATTAAAGGTTTCCGCTGCTCAATTAGTTGAAATTATTGCCCAAACAAAAATTTCAGCTTCAACGCAAGAAAGTCGTCCAATTTTAATGGGAATTCATTTAACGTTGGATGGCAACCAAATTAAAGCTGTTACAACTGATTCACACCGCTTGTCGCAACGAATCGTAACGTTAACTGGAACAGAAAATACTGATAAAATATCGGTTATTATTCCAGCAAAGGCCTTTAATGAATTGCAATCATTGTTAGATGGACAAAATCGTGTTGAAATTAAGCTTTCAACCAACCAGGCTGCTTTTATCTTTGGTAAGACGACTTTCTATTCACGCTTGTTGGAAGGAAATTATCCAGAAACAGATCGCTTGATTCCAAATGAAGCAACTACCGAACTGCAAATTGATGCGGCCGTTTTGTCAGGTGCCATCGATCGTGCTTCGTTGCTGTCACACGAATCACGCAATAACGTGATTTTGCTGACCATTAAAGATGGCCAAGCACAACTTTCTGGAAATTCACAAGAAGTTGGTCAAGTAAAGGAAGAGCTGACAGCAAAAAAGGTTGTTGGTGAAGATTTGGAAATTTCTTTTAATCCAGATTATGTTCGTGATGCCTTGCGCGTTTTGCAGGGAAGAACGGTTGAATTGAAGTTTACAACTAACTTACGGCCTTTCATCATCATCCCTGAAGGTGAAACCGATAATAAACAACTCCAATTGGTAACACCAGTACGCACATTTTAATTAATTCTTTAGAAAAGAACATCTTCTTTGGTTGATGTTCTTTTTTTGTGCCAATTTGCACAAGGAAGCCTGCTGCTACTTTTTTATCTGTTTGGCATGAATGTCCAAAACAAAGAAATTAAGCTAAAAACGGCTCTCAGGGGCAAATTAGCGTAAGTATGGTATAATAACGGAGTAAGTATTTACCAAGAAATCGGGGAAAACGATGGCTGAACGCGTAGCAATTAAAACCGCTTATATCACCCTGGCTCAGTTGCTTAAAATGGAAAACATTATTGCTTCTGGTGGCCAGGCAAAAGCTTTTCTCGCTGAGCAATCAGTGTTGTTAAATGGCGAAGAAGAAAATCGCCGGGGTAAGAAATTGTACCCAGGTGACCAGGTTGACTTCCAAGAAACGCGCTATTTGATTGATAACCAAAGCGCAGAGGAAGAGGCCGAAGAAGCTGAAAAACAGGCAATCTTAGCTCGATTTGCTGCTAGTCAAAAGCAAGCAGCACACAAGGAAAAGAAACGCCAAACAGCGCTTGCTCGTCAACAACGAGCAAGTAACAAAGCGGTTCAGCGGTCATCGAAGCAAAAGCCAAGTGGACCAGGATCTTGGAACTAAGCGATTTATCTCTCAACCATTTCCGTAATTATGATCAAACTGATTTGCATTTCCAAAGTGGGATTAACGTCTTTTTGGGTGAGAATGCCCAAGGAAAGACAAACCTCTTGGAAAGTATTTATGCACTGGCATTAGCTCGCTCCCACCGGACAAAAACTGATAAGGATTTGATTCAGTGGGGACAAAAAGAGGCAAAAATTGCTGGTCGAATCAAAAATCGGTTTGGTCAAACGCCCCTTTCCCTTTCTTGGTCTGCTAAAGGCAAGCAGGCTCGGGTTAATCATCTTGATCAATCCCGGCTGTCAACTTACATTGGTCAGCTAAACGTCATTTTATTTGCTCCGGAAGACCTGGATTTGGTTAAGGGAGCACCGACGATTAGGCGCCGTTTTATCGACATCGAGTTTGGACAAATGAACAAACTCTATCTACAGCAAAGTAGCCAATACAAAAAAATTCTCAAAGAACGCAATGCCTATCTAAAGGCCTGGGCCCAGGGTGGCCAGCGCGACCAGATTTTTTTAGATGTCTTAACTGAGCAGCTAATCGACGTCGCTAGTCAAATTATTTTGGCTCGACAGCAATTTTTAATCAAATTAGAAGCCCAGGCAAATCAAATTCATCAGGAAATAGCCAGTCAAAAAGAGGTTTTAACCTTGCATTACCAAACGGCGATTCCAGTTGAAGTGGAGATGCAAAAAGATCAAGTGCAAGAGGCTCTTTTGTTGGTCTTTGAGAAGAATGCCGAGCGTGAAAAGCGGCAAGGCACTACTTTGGCAGGTCCACATCGAGATGATTTTATTATTGATGTCAACCAAGCCAATGTGGCGGTTTTTGGCTCGCAAGGACAACAGCGGACGGCGGCCTTAGCCTTAAAGCTTGGTGAAATCGAATTGATGCATCAAGAAACGGGTGAGTATCCCGTCTTGCTCTTGGATGATGTTTTAAGTGAGTTGGATGCCAACCGGCAAACGCACCTTTTAATGGCTATTCAAGACAAGGTTCAAACCTTTATCACGGCCCCTTCCCTAACGGAAGTGGCCCGTCAGTTGATCAAGGAACCAAAAATTTTTATCGTCAAAGCTGGTCATGTGCAAGTGGAAGAGTAGCCATGATGGCGTAAAGGAGAATGATGGCAGAGCAAGAGTATCCAGAAAATCAAGAAGTGGCCGCAGTAAATCCGGAAGAAGCAAGTCAAATGCATACGGATGCGGATGCCTATAATGCTGACCAAATCCAAGTTTTGGAAGGGTTAGAGGCCGTTCGAAAGCGCCCTGGAATGTATATTGGGACAACAACGGCCCAAGGTTTGCACCACCTGGTTTGGGAAATTGTCGATAATGGAATCGATGAAGCCCTTGCCGGTTTTGCTAGTCATATCACCGTGACCATCGAGAAAGATAACTCGATCACCGTAACGGATGATGGTCGTGGGATTCCGGTTGATATCCAGTCAAAGACGGGCAAGCCAGCCTTGGAAACCGTTTTTACAATTTTGCACGCCGGTGGAAAATTTGGCGGTGGCGGATATAAGGTTTCTGGTGGTCTGCACGGAGTTGGGGCCTCAGTTGTTAACGCCCTTTCAACGGCACTGGATGTCCAAGTTGTTCGTGATGGTCAGCTTTACTATATGGACTTTCAAACCGGTCATGTCAAAACAAAAATGACTAAAAAAGATGGGCCATTGCCAATTGAACGAGGAACAATCGTTCATTTCAAGCCCGATGCTGATATTTTCCAAGAAACAACTGTTTATAACTATCAAACTCTGTTAACCCGTGTTCGAGAATTAGCCTTCTTGAACAAAGGGTTGCGGATTTCAATTGAGGATAAGCGTTCGGATGAACCCCTTAGTGAATCTTTCCATTTTGAGGGTGGGATTAAGGAATACGTTTCTTTCCTTGACGAAGATAAGCAGGCTTTGTTTGACCAACCAGTTTATGTTGAGGGTGAGGAGAACGGCATTGTCGTTGAAGTTGCCTTACAATATACAACGGGTGTCAAAGAAAATCTGAAAACATTTACCAATAACATCAACACCTATGAAGGTGGGACGCACGAAACCGGCTTTAAGACAGCTTTAACCCGAGTAATTAATGACTATGCTCGCAAACAAAAGATTATTAAAGAAGGGGCCGAATCATTAACCGGAGAAGATGTCCGGGAAGGGATGACGGCCATTGTTTCGATTAAGCACCCAGACCCTCAATTCGAGGGACAAACAAAGACAAAGTTGGGGAATTCGGATGCCCGGCAGGCGACTGACCGGATGTTCTCTGAGACTTTTTCACGCTTTATGCTTGAAAACCCAGTAGTTGCTAAGCAAATCGTTGAAAAAGGTTCGCTCGCTCAACGTGCCCGGTTATCAGCTAAACGGGCGCGCGAAATGACCCGGAAGCAGTCGGGCTTGGAAATTTCGAATTTGCCTGGTAAATTAGCCGATAACACTTCAAAGGATCCTGAAATTTCAGAACTTTTTATTGTTGAGGGTGATTCTGCCGGTGGTTCAGCTAAGCAGGGTCGTAACCGTTTGACACAGGCTATTTTGCCAATTCGTGGAAAAATCTTGAACGTTGGGAAAGCAACTCTTGACCGAGTTTTGGCCAACGAAGAAATTCGTTCGCTCTTTACAGCGCTAGGTTCTGGTTTTGGGGATGACTTTAATGTTGAAAAAGCCAATTACCACAAAATTATTATCATGACGGATGCCGATGTCGATGGTGCCCATATTCGGACCTTGTTGTTGACGCTGTTTTATCGCTATATGCGTCCAATGGTCGATGCTGGCTATATTTATATTGCGCAACCACCTTTGTACGGTGTTTCTTTGGGAAATTCCAAGACCATGACTTATTTGGATTCTGATAAAGAACTAGAAGACTACTTAGCTCAATTACCAAGTAATGCCAAGCCAAAGGTGCAGCGCTATAAGGGTCTTGGCGAGATGGATTACGACCAATTAGCGGATACCACGATGGATCCTGCTAACCGAAGGTTGTTACGGGTTGACCCGGCCGATGCCCAAGAAGCTGATGCTGTGATTGATATGTTGATGGGTGGCGATGTGCCACCACGGCGTCAGTTTATTGAGGATAACGCGGTCTTTGTTCAAGACCTCGATATTTAATTGTCGGTCGTGTTTGACGAGGAGTAAATGAAATGCCAGAAGAAATGGATACTCGGATTCAAAATACGCATTTGTCCGAGCAAATGAAGACGTCATTCTTGTCCTATGCCATGTCAGTAATTGTGGCTCGGGCTTTGCCTGACGTCCGTGATGGGATGAAGCCTGTTCATCGTCGAATCCTTTATTCGATGATTGAGCAAGGCAATACGCCAGATAAACCCCATAAAAAATCAGCCCGTATTGTCGGGGATGTTATGGGTAAGTACCACCCTCACGGTGATTCAGCAATCTATGAATCAATGGTCCGAATGGCGCAGGACTTTTCATACCGCTACTTGTTGGTAGATGGCCATGGAAACTTTGGTTCTGTTGATGGTGATAGTGCCGCTGCCATGCGATATACGGAAGCTCGTTTGTCGAAAGTGGCAATGGAAATGGTCCGTGACCTGAATAAGGATACGGTTGATTTCGTGCCAAACTACGATGGTGAGGAACGCGAACCGGAGGTTCTACCTGCTCGAATTCCGAACCTCTTGGTCAACGGTGCAACCGGAATCGCCGTTGGAATGACAACCAATATTCCAACGCATAATTTGGGCGAGGTCATTTCGGCCTTGCATATCTTGATGAACAAACCGGAGGCGACGACGGCTGATTTGATGGAAGCACTACCTGGTCCTGATTTCCCAACTGGTGGAATCGTCATGGGTAAGGCTGGTATCCGCAAGGCTTATGAAACCGGTCGGGGCACAATAACGATTCGGGCTAAGGTCGATATTGAAACGACAAAATCAGGTCGAGAACAGATTATCGTGACAGAACTCCCCTACGCCGTTAACAAGGCGCGTTTGATTGAACGGATTTCGGAATTAGCTCGCGATAAGAAGATTGAAGGCATTACCGGTATTCGTGATGAAACCGACCGTGAAGGTTTGCGGATTTCAATCGATGTCCGACGAGATTCTTCCGCATCGGTTATTTTAAATAATTTGTACAAGCAAACCCTTTTGCAGACTGGGTTCTCTTTCAACATGTTGGCCATCGACCATGGTGCTCCGAAGACGCTGAGTTTGAAGGAAATCCTGGTGGCCTATCTGGACCACCAGCGTTCTGTCATTCGTCGTCGGACAAGCTTTGACTTAAAGAAGGCTGAAGCACGGGCACATATTTTAGAAGGTTTGCGCATTGCCCTTGACCACATTGATGCAATTATCAATATTATTCGTTCATCCAAGACTTCTGATGAAGCCAAGACACGTTTGATTGAGGGCTATGACCTCTCGGACAAGCAGTCACAGGCCATCTTAGACATGCGTTTGGTCCGGTTGACCGGTTTGGAACGCGATAAGCTAGAAGACGAATACCAAAAGTTGGTTGCTTTGATTGCTGATCTGAAGGATATCTTGGCCCACCAAGAACGCATCGATCAGTTGATCTATGATGAATTGCTTGAAATCCAAAACCGTTTTGGTGATCCTCGTCGGACAGAATTGCAAGTTGGTGATGTTACCAGCATCGAAGACGAAGATTTGATTGAAGAAGAAGATGTCATTGTTACTTTGACTAATAACGGCTACATCAAGCGGGTGCCAGCGAGCGAGTTTAAGGCACAAAACCGTGGTGGTCGTGGTGTTCAAGGGATGAATCTGAATGATGAAGACTTTGTGGACCAGTTGGTTAACCTTTCAACCCATGACTCTCTCTTCTTCTTTACCAACAAGGGAAAGGTCTATCGGATGAAGGGCTATGAGATTCCTGAATATGGTCGTCAGGCTAAGGGAATCCCTGTGATTAATCTTTTGAACTTTGAAGAAGATGAAAAGATTCAATCCCTTCTATCTGTTAGTGGTAATCCAGCTGAAAGCCAAGATAATCTCTTCTTTGTTACTCGCAAGGGTGTCGTTAAGCGGACACAGGTACAAGACTTTGCCCACATTCGAACATCTGGCTTGAAAGCATTGACCCTACGTGACGATGATGAAATTTTGAAGGTCTTGCAAACAGATGGTTTGCAAAATATTGTGATTGCCACGATGAATGGTTACTCCGTGACCTTCGCGGAAGAAGCGGTCCGACTAATGGGTCGTGGTGCTGCTGGTGTACGAGGAATCAACTTGCGTGACGGAGATGAAGTGATCGGTGCCGATATCTTAACTCCGGACTCGAAGGTCTTTGTGATTAGTCAAAAGGGCTATGGGAAGCAAACAGCAGCTGCTGAATACCCTGTTAAGGGTCGTGGCGGTAAAGGGATCAAGACGGCAACAATCACCGAAAAGAACGGACCACTGGCTGCCATGGTCACTGTTGATGGCGATGAAGACATTATGGTCACTACTGACCAGGGCGTTATGATTCGCTTCAGCGTTGATACAGTTAGTCAAACCAGTCGAGCAACGCAAGGCGTTCGTTTGATTCGTTTGGAAGACGACAGCAAGGTAGCAACCTTGACGAAATTGGAACCAGTTGAGATGGACGAAGATAGTCCAGAAGCTGCTTTGGTTCAAAGCCAAGAAGCAGCAGATAATAGCCAGTCCCCTGTTAGCGACCAAGTTAGTGACTTAGTTGCTCGAGCAGAGGCTGACCAAAACGATACAGATTCTGAGCAATAATCAAAATAAAACACCACAATAGTCAGGGACAAATTGTCTGTGATTAAACCGTGGTGTTTTTATTTTAGAAAAATAAAATGAAGAGGTTGGCATCTTAAGCCCATCAAGATATGATAATAGCTAGCAATAATATTAGATAATTTTCGGAATGGATCGGGATGTGATAGAAAGCAACTTTAATTTTTGGGAGTTGCTGTTTGCTGTTATTTTCAGTAAGTGGCCGCCATCCTTTGTTGATGACGTTAAGGCGAATGATATTGGGAGTAATAAGTGATTTTGAATCAGTGATTTTCTTTTTTTGTTTAGCAAATCGTTTCAATCAGTTTTAAAAACATCACAACTACACTATCTGTGGTCGTGATGTTTTTTCTTTTAATCGTTGCGTTTGAAGTTTGGATTTTCATCTTTGCTCGGTGGTTCAGTAAACCAAGTTGTGTGCATTCGGACTTCGCTTGCATAGCGACGAGAAACCGGTAAAGCGTTGCCAGTTGAGAGCGTAATAATTTTTTTCTTGGGTTGGTAGTCCTTTAAATAGTTTAAATTAATGGCAAAGCTTGAGTGAATCTGACAAATATCTTTATGGAGTGGGACAATGGTTTTAAGTGTTGCCCTGATTTTCGTGATACGGTCGTGTTCATGCAAAATGAGGTGGTGAGTCCCTTTTTCACAAGAGATGTAAATGACATGTGTTAAATCAACCAAAATTGACCGTGTTCCGTTTGGAAAACGTACAAAATTTGGTTTTGTGTAAAAAATTTTGTGAAGATTGTATTGGGCCTTTTCAATGGCACGTAAAAGACGCTTTTGAAAAGTTAAATCACGGTCATTCTTAATAATGAAGTCTAAAACCCCAACTTGGTATTCGAAACAATAATTAGCCAAACGACTATCTTCCGCTAAGAGAATGATTTGGGCGTTGGGATTGTTCTTCTTAACTAATTCGGCAGTTTGAAAGCCAATCTTTTCGTGACCGCGGATCTCCAAATCAATAATCAAAATTGGACCTCGTTTATTTGAGCGAATCGCGAGTAAAAGTTCTCGTGGAGTTTCAAAAATATATGGATCGATTAAGATTTTACGGAACAAGCGCTGGTCACGCTTCTTTGTTGTTAGAATATAGCAAGCCATATTCGCCTCCTTTCCCGTTTAGACACCTTTCTAAATCAATGATTGAAATTGATTAGTACTATTAGATAAAGAATAAATTCTATATTAATTATACGAAAACCATAATTTTTTACCACAAATATTTACAAAAAGTCGCATTTTTAATCATATTTAGATAAATGTTAAATTTAAAGGAGTGTAAAGTACAGTATTTTTTTACAATAAATTAACAAAAAGTAGTCATCATCGAAAAATGTACAATAACGCCTTTTAACGTAATCAAAACTTTCAAAAAATTATTAAAAAAGTGTTGACGAGTAGTCAGGTAGGCGCTATACTAGTTATTGTTCGTTACGAAGCAAAGCTGCTTCGAGCGAGGCGCTGGTTGTCAGAGATGACCGGCAGTTGATAAAAGTTCATCAGAAAGTTGTTGACAAGCTTCAACATTCCTGATAAACTAATCAAGTTGCCCTAACAAAGCAACTCAAATAACTTTCTAAATTAGTTGTTGACTTTAGGTCACAGCTAAGGTAAGATAAATGAGTTGCCCAACAAGGCATCGCACATTGAAAACTGAACAAAACTTTGAACAAACAAATCTGTAACGGTGGCTACTTGGTAAGTAGTCACAAACAAATTTGCGAAGTCAATTCGTAACAAACAATAAACGGATAGGCGTTATCGAGAGATAGCAACTAGTCAGTTTAATCGAAGAGCAATCTTCAAACTTTTAACATGAGAGTTTGATCCTGGCTCAGGATGAACGCTGGCGGCGTGCCTAATACATGCAAGTCGAACGCGCAGCGAAGAGTGCTTGCACTCTTCAAGCGAGTGGCGAACGGGTGAGTAACACGTGAATAACCTACCGAAAAGCAGGGGATAACATTTGGAAACAGATGCTAATACCGTATAAAACGTGCTGTCGCATGACAAAACGTTAAAAGGTCCGTTTGGACCACTTTTTGATGGATTCGCGGTGCATTAGTTAGTTGGTGGGGTAAAGGCCTACCAAGACAATGATGCATAGCCGAGTTGAGAGACTGACCGGCCACATTGGGACTGAGACACGGCCCAAACTCCTACGGGAGGCTGCAGTAGGGAATCTTCCACAATGGGCGCAAGCCTGATGGAGCAACGCCGCGTGTGTGATGAAGGCTTTCGGGTCGTAAAGCACTGTTGTATGGGAAGAACGGTAAGGGTAGGAAATGATCTTTACATGACGGTACCATACCAGAAAGGGACGGCTAAATACGTGCCAGCAGCCGCGGTAATACGTATGTCCCGAGCGTTATCCGGATTTATTGGGCGTAAAGCGAGCGCAGACGGTTCGATAAGTCTGAAGTGAAAGCCCACAGCTCAACTGTGGAAGTGCTTTGGAAACTGTCGAACTTGAGTGCAGTAGAGGTAAGTGGAACTCCATGTGTAGCGGTGGAATGCGTAGATATATGGAAGAACACCAGTGGCGAAGGCGGCTTACTGGACTGCAACTGACGTTGAGGCTCGAAAGTGTGGGTAGCAAACAGGATTAGATACCCTGGTAGTCCACACCGTAAACGATGAACACTAGGTGTTAGAGGGTTTCCGCCCTTTAGTGCCGAAGCTAACGCATTAAGTGTTCCGCCTGGGGAGTACGACCGCAAGGTTGAAACTCAAAGGAATTGACGGGGACCCGCACAAGCGGTGGAGCATGTGGTTTAATTCGAAGCAACGCGAAGAACCTTACCAGGTCTTGACATCCTTTGAAGGTACTAGAGATAGTGCTGTTTTCTTCGGAAACAAAGTGACAGGTGGTGCATGGCCGTCGTCAGCTCGTGTCGTGAGATGTTGGGTTAAGTCCCGCAACGAGCGCAACCCTTATGTTTAGTTGCCAGCATTCAGTTGGGCACTCTAGACAGACTGCCGGTGACAAACCGGAGGAAGGCGGGGACGACGTCAGGTCATCATGCCCCTTATGACCTGGGCTACACACGTGCTACAATGGCGTATACAACGAGCAGCGAACTCGCGAGGGTAAGCGAATCTCTTAAAGTACGTCTCAGTTCGGATTGTAGTCTGCAACTCGACTACATGAAGTCGGAATCGCTAGTAATCGCGGATCAGCATGCCGCGGTGAATACGTTCCCGGGTCTTGTACACACCGCCCGTCACACCATGGGAGTTTGTAATGCCCAAAGCCGGTGGCCTAACCTTTTAGGGAGGAGCCGTCTAAGGCAGGACAGATGACTGGGGTGAAGTCGTAACAAGGTAGCCGTAGGAGAACCTGCGGCTGGATCACCTCCTTTCTAAGGATAATCGGAGCGTTACAGGGACGTCAGAGTCAATTTGATTTGTGCAAAGTTTTGTTTAGTTTTGAGTGCGTGAAGCACAACCAGCGCATGGGGGATTAGCTCAGCTGGGAGAGCACCTGCTTTGCAAGCAGGGGGTCAGCGGTTC
>NZ_CP196385.1:1122500-1242500 GCF_058508565.1 Fructobacillus sp. ESL1117
AAAGGGTTAAAAACGGTATTTACCGTTAATCATCCAGAACTTTTAAAGGTTTACCAGGAAATGGGCGCGCGTTATCAAAATCTTTATAAAAAAGATTATGTTCGGCCTACATCACTCATTAATGGGGGACATAAGACGGATAGTCGCTATGATGTTGTTTTGATCGACGAGGGCCACCTCCTACTAAGTAAGAGAGAGCCCTATATTCGTTTTTTTCAAGACAATCAGTTAACCGAAATTATTAAATTGGCGAAAGTTGTCGTGGTTGTTTTTGACTTTCAGCAGGTTATTCAGGGTAAGATGTTTTGGAACCAAAAACTGTTAAACCAGGTCTTAGCCCCCTATGATCATCGGATTTTTCCAATGGATTTTCAATATCGAATGGAAGCCAACGCCCCTGTTTCCGCTTGGATTGATGACTTTGTTACAAGCAAGCTCACACCTTTGCCAGCTGATCTAGGAAATTACGATCTGCGAATTTTTAAACGAGCAGATGTCCTCTTGAAAACGATCAAGGCCCGCAACCAAGAAGTTGGCTTGGCCCGAGTACTGGCAACAACTGGGTTTCAACGCCGGTCTGATGGCGCCCACCACGTTGTTTTAGACGGTTTTGATTTACCATGGGACGAGTTTGATGCGCAAGTCAAAACGTGGCCAAACCGACCAGAATCAATTAACCAGGTGGGATCGATTTATACTGTCCAGGGTTTTGATTTAAATTATGCTGGGGTTTTGCTGAGCCCGGCATTTGAGTACGATGAAGAAAGTGACCGGATGATAGTTAATCCAGCAAAGGTTACGCATAAAGAAATTTATAAAAAGAATCCCAATTTGACAGATGCAGATGCCATTGCTCAGGCTAAAACTGATTTTATGTACAATGCTTTAAATATTTTAGTTAAGCGTGGTAAAAAAGGGTTGTATCTAAAGGCAGCTGACCCAGCCCTTAACGCACGTTTACTGGCCTTACAAAATAAAGCAAAATAAAAGAAGCCAAACCATGATAGGCTTGGCTTCAACGAGAAAAACCGGTTATCCGGATTTTGATTCAATTAAATTATTCAACAGACCATTCATCAAAGTTAGCGACAAAATCAGATGGTTGGTTGACTTCTTTGGCCACATCGGCTGGCTTAGAAACGCCGGTGTAGACTAGAAGAGTATCGAGCCCGTTTTTGATACCGGCAAGGATATCCGTATTATAGTTATCGCCAACCATGACGGGATGGTCGGGATGATTAAGCTTAGCCAGAGCACCTTCCATAATTGGAGCTTCTGGCTTAGCAATAATAGTCGGTTCGACCCCGGTTGCCGTTTTGAGAGCAGCGACAAGTGAGCCGGCACCAGGAAGCATGCCCTCTTCACTTGGCAGGTTTGTATCGGCATTCGTAGCAATAAACTTTGCTCCGCGAGCAATCGCAAAAGTTGCCTCTTTGAGCTTTTGGTAGGTAAAGTTGCGGTCGAGACCCATTACCACAACGTTGGCTTCAGTGGCGGGGACCAGGTCGATGCCGGCATTTTCGAGGGCATCTTTTAGTCCAGTTTCACCAATTAGATAAACCTTTTGCCCGCTGCTAGCTAAACCCTTAACATAGTCAGCGGTTGCCATAGCTGAGGTATAGACCTGATCAACCGTTGTTTTGATACCGTGGTTAATCGTTAGGTTATCTGCGACATCCTTGGCTGTTTTTGTTGAATTATTAGTGACAAAAAGGTAAGGAATTTGGGCAGTTTGCAACCGCTCAATAAATCTTTTAGCGGCTGGAATTGGTTGTTTGCCATGGTAGATTGTTCCATCAAGGTCAATTAAATAAGCATTATACTTTGGCATAAAAATATCCTCTTTAGTGGTTCGATTGATTCTATTGTCACGTATTTATTTAAAATTAGCAAGTGAAAAAGACCAGGTTTTAAAAACAGAAAAAAAGATACGTGCTTGAAATGATTTTTAACTGAAAGCCCCCAGAAATAGGCGTATAATGGCCTTATTATGAAAAAAGACGTACAAAAAAATCCGCATCTTTTAAAGGCGGTTTACCAAGCAGGTCGAGCAAGAGTTCAGACTCGCTTAGGTTTTTATACACTATTAGTTTCGTTATTCATCTTGAAAACTTTTTTGGCTTACGGCATGGATTTTAACTGGATGCACGTGTCGTCATTATATCAAGTTTTTTTGATGCTGATTAATCCAATCGGATTTACGATGCTAATTTTTGCACTACCGTTATTCTTTAAAAATCGTAATCTTTATTACGGTGGGATGATGGTTTTATATACGGCGCTGACCACCTATCTTTATATTAGCGTGACTTATTATCGTGAATTTACTGACTATCTGAGTGTTAACGTGATTTTGAACTACTCGTCGGTTAACCAAGGTGGTAAGGCCGCCGGTGCAATTAGTTTTAGTGCCCACGACTTTTTGTTTTGGATTGACGTTGTGATCCTCATAGGTCTTTTGTTGTTTAAAAAGATTAACCGTGATCGAAAAGAGGTGCGTCCTGGGAAAACATCAACTTTGATAGCAGTTGGCTGGTTGCTTATCATGGCCAACTTGGCGTTGGCTGATGTTGATCGGCCCCAGCTGCTGACCCGGCAGTTTGATCGGGAATACCTGGTTAAGTATTTGGGGATTGGCCCCTTTACGATCTTAGATGCTTATAATACTTTTAAAACCAGTCAGGTACGAAAATCAGCGAAACCAGCAGAACTGCAAAAGGTAAAAAAGTACGTTCAAGACCACTATGTTGGCATGAATCCAACCTATGCTGGAAAGGCTAAGGGCAAGAACGTTATTGTAATTCATCTGGAGTCATTCCAACAATTTTCAATTGACCGTAAGGTTAACGGGCAAGAAGTAACACCGTTCTTAAATTCTTTGTATCACAGCAAGGATACGATTGCCTTTGATAACTTCTTCCACCAAGTCGGCCAGGGAAAGACCTCCGATGCTGAAAATCTATTGGAGACGTCGACCTATGGTCTGCCACAAGGTTCGCTCTTTGCTAAATTGGGCAATGACCAGACCTTCCAGGCTATGCCTGCCATTTTGAACCAACGGGCTGGCTATTCATCAGCAGTTTTCCATGGTAATACCGGATCGTTTTGGAATCGAACGAATGTTTACAAGAACATGGGTTATCAGAATTGGATTTCGGGTGAATACTTTGATACGAGTGGTAAAAATTCAACTGCATGGGGTTTGAAGGATAAGTTGCTCTTTAAAGACTCAGTCCCATACCTTGAACGGTTGCAACAGCCGTTTTATGCTAAGTACATTACGGTTTCCAACCATATTCCATATGAAATTGATAAGGATGACCAGGATCCTAATTTCCAAACGTCTAATTCTGGTTCCAAGTATATTGATAATTACTTTATTACTAACCATTATTTGGATCAGGCCATTAAAGAATTTTTCGATTATTTGAAGAAATCAGGTTTGTACGACAATACGATGGTTGTGCTCTATGGTGACCACTACGGTATCAATAACACGGATAATAAGTATTTGGCCCCACTTTTGGGCAAGGATCCAAGCAAATGGACCGACCTGGATAACGAAAACTTGCAAAGAACACCGTTGATTATTCATATTCCAGGTTTGAAAAATGGTGGAATTAACCACACCTATGGGGGTGAAGTTGATGTAGCCCCAACAATCGAACATCTTTTGGGTATTTCAAGTAAACGTTATATTCAGTTTGGTCAGGACCTTTTGTCGACAAAACGAAGTCAATTGGTTGTGATGCGTAATAAGGATTGGATGACGCCAGAGTATGCTTCGATTTCTGGTACCATTTGGGATACTAAGACAGGCGAAAAGGTCATTGATCCAACGCCTGATCAGGAAAAATTGTTTAACAAGTATCAGACGGAAGCAAATGAAAAGCTTGCTATGTCTGACACGCTAAACCAGAAGAATTTGTTGCGTTTCTACCATCCAGACGGCTTTAAGGCAGTTGATGCAGCAGCTTATGATTATTCGAAGTCGAAGACATTGGCACGTTTCAAAAAGGCAAACGAAAATCAAAGTTCAACCTCCTTATACACTCAGCATGGCGATCAGAGTACTGTTGGTGACTATGTCACTAATGCGCCGGAAATTAATGATAGCCCAGATTCATTGCAAGCGGACTATCCAGGTGCGTCAGTTGCTTTTTCACCAAGTAGTGCAAGTAGCAGCAGTGGCAACTAACATGAAATCAGGGGAAACCCTGATTTTTTACTAGGGAAAAGAAAATGTTTGCAAAATATCAACGAGAAATTACCATTACGGATCGCTTTGCTGGTTTGGCAGTGAAAGATTACTTGAAACAAATTTTTCTGCCAAAGCATTTGCGGGGGAATTTGCGACAGGAAAGGGGCCTCCAGGTTAATGGCCAACAGGTCTCGACAGCCCATGTTTTAAAGACCGGCGATCAATTAACCTTGGCCTTCCAAGAGGCGGTCTTCTTGGACCAGCAGGGCCCTTATCCGGCTAATACTGACAGTACATTTGCCATTGTCTATCAAAATGAGGACCTCTTGGTGGTAAACAAACCCGCTGGGATGAAAATGCACCCGCATTCGCCGACAGAAACGGATACGTTGCTAAATTACGTTAATGGTTATTTTCAAACAAATCCACAAAAATCGGCTGACCAACCTGCTCAGGCTTTGATGGTTCATCGCTTGGATCGAGCAACTTCTGGCCTAGTGATTATTGCTAAAAATCCAATTGTGGTCCCAATCTTAAACCGTTTAATAAAAGAAAAAATTATTCAGCGCACCTATCTGGCCAGAGTCAGGGGTCTTTTTGACCAGAAGGTTGGCATCTTTGAACAAAGGATTGGACGGCATCCAAGTGATGATCGCTTGCGTTGGTTGGATGCCACAGGTCAAAGTGCAACGACCCATTATCAGGTTTTAAGTGAGGATAGAAAACGCAATGAGAGCCTTGTTCGCCTTGAATTACAGACGGGTAGGATGCACCAGCTGCGGGTCCATTTAGCCGGAAATGGTCATCCCATTAATGGGGATGACTTGTATCACGGCAAGGCTGACAAGCGACTAGCCCTGCATTCAACGGCTCTTTTACTGGTGTTGCCCTTTACCGGTGAGCAAGTTTTATTGGAAGAACGTGCTGGGTTAATTTCAAAAAATAACAATTAAAAAGGTCCTGACTAGAAAGTCAGGACCTTTTTGATACGAAGGATTATTCGGCAACTGATTTAACAGCGGGATCATCTTCATTCATGAAATATTTAACGACTAGGCCAGCTAAGAGACCGCCCAAAATCTCGGCAATTAAGAAGTACCAGAGATGGGCAGAGGATGCCAAGCCCTTGTAAAGAGCGGGGGCAAGAACACGGGCTGGGTTAACCAGGCCATTTGTCAGTGGATAGGTCACAAAGGAAATCAGGGTGAAGCTAATCCCAGTGATAGCGGCACTTTGTTTGATGTGCTTTTTCAATGCCACTAGGGTAATAAAGACTAAGACGAAGGTAAAGAATAATTCAATGGCCACCGCTAGCCAAACGGAAATGGCACTTGCTGCGGATGGCTCTAACAAGGAAAATAATTGGCTAGCTTTGACAGAAGACGTTGATGAAGATGATGAACCACTTTGTTGTGCATTAATGATTGGGATTAATGTATAAACTGCAAGGGTCAATCCAGCAAAGGCTCCAAGGAACTGGGCCAAAAAGTAGGCTCCAAAGGTTTTCCACGAGATGTCTTGATTGATGGCTGCTCCTAGAGAAACGGCGGGGTTAAAGTGGCCACCGTTCGCCATCGGCCCGAAGATAAACATCAACGCTGCTAGGGATAGGCCAAAGATTGCCATAGCATCGAAGAGCTGACCTGTTTGGAAGGTCGTGACGTAAATCAAGGCGGTGGTGGCGAAGATAACCAACAGCATCGTCCCAAAGAATTCTGCAAAATACTTGCGCATAAAAAAAAGCTCCTTTTATTTGTACTCAACTGCTAATTATACAGCTTTGACATAAAAGAAACTTTAAAGATTCTAATTTTTGCTCGCTTACTTGTGTAAGAGAAGCGCATTGACTGCCACAACAACCGTTGAAAGCGACATCACGATAGCGCCAATTAATGGGTTTAACATGATGCCAGCAAAGGCAAAGAGGCCAGCGGCGGTCGGAATGGCTAAGATATTATAGCCGGCCCCCCACCAAAGGTTCTCAATTTCTTTACGGTTAGCATTATGGGCTAAGTTAATTAAGTCGATAATCTTTGGCAAGGATTGCGAAATCAACACCGCGTCGGCTGACGCCTGGGCCACATCGGTTCCTGCACCAATGGCTACTGATAAATCGGCTTGGGCCAAGGCAGGAGAATCATTAATCCCATCACCAATCATCATCGTCTGACCTTTTTGTTGATACTGCTTGACCAGGTTAATCTTGTCCTCTGGTGAAACCTCTGCCTGAACCAAGTCGATGCCCAATTCTTGGGCAACCTTATTAGCCGTCTTTTGAGCATCACCTGTGACAAGGACTGGAGTAATTTGGTGAGCCTTAAGTTGGGCAACGAAGTCTTTGGCAGTGGCTTTAATGCTATCACCAAGGGAGACAGCAGCCAAAACTTGGTGGCCATCCGTTAGGTAGGAAATTGAACCATCGGCATCTAATGGGTTAAAGTCAATCTGTTGGTCGGTTAGGTAACGGGCTGAAACCAGTGAGTATTGCTGACCATTGACGGTTCCACTAATTCCAGCCCCGGAAATGGTTTGAACGTCTTGACCGGCTGTGACGGTCACACCATCGTCCTTGGCTTTTTGGACAATAGCCTTAGCTAGTGGGTGAGAAGATTGCTGTTCAAGGGCGGCCATGATGGCTAGGGCGTCATGGTCGCTGATTTTGTTAGTGACTAATTTTTGTACTTGGAAATGACCGTTAGTCAAAGTACCGGTCTTATCCATTAATGCATAATCCAGATGTTTAGCTGACAGCACTGCACCGTGCTTCTTAATCAAAATACCGTCTTTGGCTGCCAGTGCCTTGGTTCGTTGAATCACCAATGGAATGGCCAGGCCTAAAGCGTGTGGACAAGCAATGATTAGCGTTGTCACGGCAATGTTAAAGGCAGTGGCCAGGCCACTGATGGCGGTCCAGATAACTAGGGCCAAGACGGCAGCTGTCAAGCCAACCCAGAAAAGCCAGCCGGCAACCTGATTGGCTAATGATTCAGCTTTGGTAGAGCTGGCTTCTGTTTGGTTCAAAGTCTTTTTGAGGTGACCAATAAATGAGTCATTGCCGACGGCCGAAACCTGGACAAGCAGAGTGCCTTCACCGTTAATCGTTCCACCAATGACAGAGGACTTTTCAGTCTTTTGGACCGGCTTTGATTCCCCAGTCATCAGAGATTCATCGACTTGAGATGAACCTGAAAGGACGGTCCCATCGGCGGGAAAGGATTCACCAGCCAAGACTTGGACAACCGCACCCTTTGTGAGCGAACTGACGGGCTTATCAGTGAAGGAGTCGCCGTCTTTGACGTGGGCCGTTGCTGGTGTGAGCTTTGCCAGTTCGGAAGTTGCATTGCCGGCCTTCATGGTGGCTTGCATTTCAATTAGGTGCCCCAAGAGCATGATAACGACTAAGGTACCGAACTCCAGGAAGTAGTCCATGGCCTCGACCTTAAAGAAAGTTTTGGCAATAAAGGCATAAACGGAAACCCAGAAGGTCACCAAAAGTCCCATGGAAATCAGCGACATCATCGCTGGTTTCTTTTGCTTCAACTCAAGTTTCGCGCTTGAAAAGAAAGGTTGGGTACCAACGGCATACATGGCGACCGCCAAAAGCAGCATCACCCAGTTGGAACCAGGGAATGTCAACGTGATTGGTAGGTCAACGCCC
The DNA here is from genome assembly GCF_058508565.1 of Fructobacillus sp. ESL1117. Lineage (NCBI taxonomy): Bacteria > Bacillati > Bacillota > Bacilli > Lactobacillales > Lactobacillaceae > Fructobacillus > Fructobacillus sp. ESL1117. The sequence continues at coordinate 1,130,360 of NZ_CP196385.1, forward strand.
ATAAAGGGGGCAACGAAGAGGAGCGGAATCAAGAGGGCGAAAGACCACCAGAATCGTTGTTTCATGTTGCCATGATTCATTGGCATCCCGCCCATGGCACCCATTCCAGACATTCCAGCCATGTCATGATCCATTCCGGACATGCTCCCCATGCCATGATCCATGTGGCCGTGATCCATCTTCATGTGGCCGTGATCCATCTTCATGTGGCCATGGTCCATTTGCATGTGGTTATCGTGTCCGTCATGGTTGTGCCCCATATCCATGTTGTCCATGTTGTTGTGGCCGCCATGGCCATGGCCCATTTGCATGTGGTTATCGTGTCCGTCATGGTTGTGCCCCATATCCATGTTATCCATGTTGTTGTGGCCGCCATGACCTGGATGACCCATCTGCGTCTGGCCCATGTCTTTTTTCATGTTTTCTTCATGGTTTTTGTGATTCATGTGACGGTTCTTGTCAAAGTCGTCTGCCATAAAAACTTCCTTTCTAAAAACAAATTTATTCCTTTACTGGTCTAACTTAAAACAAATTCTAATATTATGCAAGTTCTTGATAGTTGATTAAAAAAATCAGCCAGATTAATTTCTAATCAAAAAGCTGTTAAAATAATGATTAACAGCCTTTTGAATCGAAAAAATTATCTGTGGTGAAGTTAGAAACCGTCGTTTATTTTTACATGATTGGTATAGTTTCTTTTTAATTGGAATGACAAAGAGGTTTCATTGGTGCTAGTGTTAAGAAAAGAAACGGGCGAGCAGTTTATAATAAAACTAAATTTAATCAAAAGTACGGAAAGGATAAAACGATACGATATAATTGTCATTACTAACCCTGATAAAAAATAGTGACAAGACATGCATGATATTAAAACTCATGCATTCTCTGGTGATATTACATAGGAAAATTTTAGGGAAAAACAGCATAAAGCAAAAAATTAATATTTATAGCCAGACTCTTACGCTCATAACTTGAGGAATTTATCTATGAAAAAAATTACAATCGCTATTATTATTTTGATACTATTATTAGCTACTTTTTTTTATATCGGTAGTGAAAACAAAAGTAAAAGCAACAACAATTCAATTACTTCTAGTAACCAGTCTAGTCAGAAAAAAGACAATACTACTGTTTCATTATCTAGTCAGACATCTAGTCAAATCGATAATACTAGCGACAATAATTCTAGCGGTGATCAGTCATCATCTCAGACATCCAATCAAGCAAACAGTGCTAATAGCACTGGGACCATACCATCAGCAGGTCAGGGTCATGTTGTTAATAATGCCCAAGATGCGTTAGATGTCGTTAAAACAGCTTTTGCATCAAGTATTGGTGATGACGTCAATGACTTTGAATTTGATGTTTATCAAGACCCTAGAGATCCTAATTCGCATAACTTTGATGTCCAAACAATTATAAAATCGGCAAAAATGGCCGGAGGGAGTGGCACAGCAGGAATTTATAGCGTCAGTCCAAACGGTCATTTTGGCCTGATTGTTTTTTAATATAACTCAGCGCACTGACGTTCTATCGATGATGTAACAGAGATATCTAAATAGTATGATAATCAGCTAATCCTATCTAACAAATATCTTTTCAATAACATGAAATATCCAATAAGAGAATTTGAATTCAGTTCCTTAATTATTTTGGATATAAAGGGTTTCTGATTTTCTTTAACTCATGTAATGCCCTAGTTAGCTGTTCAGCGTGTGATTGATTTATTAGCTGGGCATTTTTAACAATGAGAGTTTTTTATAAAAGAAAGTCGTCCCTTTATATTGCTGTCATTTAGGTGTTTGTATATAAATACCCAGTTCCATGCTAGGACTGTTAAAATGTCATTTTTCATTGACAGTTTAACATTGACAAATAAATAAACGGGTAATGAAGCCAATTGCAATACCAATTAGAAAATGTGATACTTATTCAGAGGTATAAATTATGAAAAAAATGTTTAGCATTGTGATGCTAATTGGCGTCATTCTTTTAGGATTTTTGCTGCTTAAAGAAAAACACCATAATGATTTACTAAAAGAAGAAGTAAAAAAACAATCAGAGAATCAAAAGACAAATGCAAATAAAAAAAAGTCAACGATAGACAATAAAGAAATGGTTAACAAAGCCTTAGTAGGTAAGGGGTTTGACACAGTTCTATTCAAATATAATGATGTGGATGTTGATAAAGCCATGGATACTATACCAGGAACTCCACAAAACCTAGCACACGATGGCAAACGATTTTATTATTTCAATAGTGACGCTACTTTCAGAAGCACAAGTGTGGGAAGCTATGCAGGAGCAGCTGGGGGAAGTTGGAAGATTGATGAAACACATATAATATTGACTATGGACGCCGGCGCTCAATTTAAAATTCCCTATCAAATAAAAGATAATACGGTGCTTTTTCCTAATTGGGATGACTATTCAAATGGGAATAAATATACTTATCAATTTATTCCTGATAATTCGGCAAAGTCCTATATTGAAGGAAAAAGTCTTCAAAGCTAACTTGATTTAATATCCTTCATGATGTCATTACGAACAAAAATCGATATAATGACATCATAGAAGTCAAGTTGGGTTTTGGATTCAATCGTCTACTAATGACCGAATTCCTTCTTTCTCAGTTAGCCTCACATAAGGAATCTGATTCATTGTATTGATAAATTTTGTCGGTTTCACCGTTTGTACGTACAGCTTATGTACCGAATTTTAGTGTTAAAATGACTTTTGTTGACGAGTAAAAGTCAGGTATAATATCTGACAACAAAGGTTTGAGAAGGAGTTTCAGATGAAATTTTTAGGTGTTTTTTTAATAACAGTCACCAGTTTATTGGTTTTTATTTTTTATCTCGTACCCGATATTATGAATGGCAATCCGAACAAATTGAGTTTTTGGTTTGACCTTATTGTTGCTAGTGTATACGTTGTCGGCATGTCTTTTTTTGTCACAGGAGTCTTAAGAACAGAGCTTTCTCATCGGCGTTCTTAGAATTGACTGTTTCACAAAGGCTCAAGCCCTTGAAAACAGCTTTCTGAGAAGTAGACCAATTGTTGGGGTCCAAATTGAGCAAGCGTGCTTATCATAAAAAAAAGACCAGCCCCTAACAAACCAACTTGAGTTGTTAGGGGCTGTTTTAATAGTGTTTTATAGGGGTGATTAGTTAAATATCACCCCTGTGGTTATTAGTCAACGTCAAAAGGTCATATAGCACTTATCTAACTATTGTTTTGTAGTAAAAACTCTATTATACCCAGATTATTCCATTGAATTTCCGATCTATTACTTGAGATAAATAATTTTTTAATCTCATGACAAACGTTTCTTTCAGTCACTATCCAGAGTTTTGATATAGGGAGCCACCATTTAGATTGAGAGACGTTTGCCAAATGTTTAGGGGCTAGTATATTCATAATCTCTGATTCAATGCGGCTATTTGTTTGTTTGCTGTTTTTCTTCAGCAGAACTGTTAAAACCAATACATTAATATCTGTTTGCTTTTTCTTTTTTTTGTACGCAGAAAACACTCTAGATGTTTCTCTAGATGTACCTGCTTGGCCCAAGACATAGAAATACCATACTTCTAAATCGGTATCAGAAAAGCTGTCTTCAATATAATCTAATTCCTTAAAAAGAGTGTTCCAAATATTGTGTCTAACAGGTGGTATCGCAGTAGAAACAGCCGCAGAAATAGCCTGGTAAATATGCATAGCTAGTACAGGTTTTACATATGTTACTTTTGTCAAAAAAAGTATTAAGGATACCACGACTTTATTATCCTTAAATTTTATTTTTTTGTTTTGGATTTGCTTTGTAATTATGGATAAGATAGCTTTTACAGTAGATAGATCGCTTTCTTCAAGTAGATTAATAATAGTCTCTCGGAGGAAGAGGTAATCGTCAAATAAAAACTGTTCTATATGTCCATTTGTAAAAGTTTTTATTTTAGGATAACGTTCTAGGTGCGCTTGTTTTTGTATTTCAAACCCTTTATAGATTTGAAGTTTGCTGTCATTAAAAGATAATTCATATTTCCTAAATAGTTTTATTAAATGGTGTTTTATGAATTCCAAATCAGAATTTCTTTTGGAAAAAAAGCGATAGTCATCAACATAGCGCGTAAAGTTAATATCTAATTTTAATTTTTTGATTAACTCAACTATTTCTTGATCCAATGATAATTGGAACAATTCTGCAGATATTTTGGAGGAGATTGGCCCCTGTATTATTCCTTTTGTATGTGCATCATTTATTTTTTGATTGAACTCATCCAACCAAAGTAGATAGCTTCCAAACCTTTCAGAGTCACAAAGCATATTTTTAGACAATAAATGTGTATATATGTTTTCGAAAAATTTACTTAAGTCCATTTGTAAGACATAAGGGTATGTTGATTCTATCTTAAAACGCTGTAATTTACTTTCCTTAAAAAATTTGTTGGTTTCATCGTATCCTATAAAACCAACAGCTATATCTTCTTCAAGGATAACTTCTTCATCTTCTTCATAGAGCATAGATGAAAAAAATCCGTCTCGACCAATTATGGGGGATTCAGAATGACTTGTTTTTCCATTTAAGCGCTCTTCACTAGAATACAATTGACTGAGTACTGAATCGGCAATAATGAGGCTGTTATATGCAAACATAAGTGAATGCTTAATATTTGGTATAGCCATTGGTCTCCAAGAATCATTTATTTTTATCGTAAAAAACTTAATTGATTCAGCAGCCCAATTTTTTCCATAAATATAATCTGGAGGTTTAATTCCTTTATCAAGTCTTGTAATTAGATTGTTTGATTCATCTATAGTAAACAGTGTTGTTTTAGGATTATCCCTTAATTCTTTAATTAATGCCGTAGAAGAATTTTCAGTGATCAAATTATTAAGCAGTGGAGGCAATTGTGTAGCAAACATACCGTTCAATAGAGTGTATGAATCATAACTTTTTTCAAATAAATGAGTATCCACTATTTTCACATCCTAACATGGTTAAATTTTATTCTTACCTAAAATTCCCGTCGGAATTTTTGTTTTAAATCATTAACTTTACGCACCGCAAAGTTGGATTGTTGTGCTTACTTTGTTTAGAATTAGTAGCCTTGATATTTTCAAAATTTATTTATGATGGACCAAATTACAACCACTATACAAACATTTTTTGCAAGAAGTCTTTTTTCTGTTCATTGAGGGAACTAGGAATTTTTTGAGAACATCGACAATATTTTTGATACTTTCACTAATCAAGAAACATAACACAACACATCAAGTCACGCCATAACATAGCACGCTATTCAATTGAAAGGATTAATACTATGCATTTGAAGATAACATGGATGAACTAAAAAACAGTATGAATAGCCAACCAGTAGCTAATAAACCCACGGCACCTAGAATTTCAAAATCTGATAGATTATCACCCTTTTCATCGTTATGGGCATATGGTCCATGGTAACTATAATCACGACTATATGTGCCGTTCTCATAGTTTTCTTTTACCATGTCATGTAAGTCTTTTATTTTATTTTTGGACATTTATTTTTCCTTATTTTTGTGTTTAAGTATACGTTAATAAAAGATAGAATTGTATTTTTAATGGTCATCAGTGTCAATGTTATACTGTCAATATGGACAATGCAAAACTTGACATCCTAACAGCACTAGAAAAAGAACTGAGTATTAGTCGTCAAACACTGTATAAACGGCTTAATGATAGCAATATGAGCAAAAGACTTTTTAACAAAAGAAAAAGCAGACCCCAATTAATGGGATCTGCTTTTTTCGTTAACGCACATTATGTTAACAGCGACTGATTATACCTAGAAAGATAGTGTTTATCCTATAGAATTAACGTGAGAGAGATCAACAGTGATTCCTTCAAAAAATCCAATAACTCCTATTGCTAAAAACAATACCTAATATCTGTATTATTCTGTGTTTATTTTCATGATTCCCCAGTTTGTTTTCGTTAATTTACATTATATTAAGTCGAATTTTAGTGGTGTAAGAATCCGTTGATAAGGCCATACACTATGGGAATAATAATACCAATGCTAGTAATGGTAAATCCTATTTTTTCAAGTAAGTCGAGTTTCTTAAAAAAGCTTTTGGCATGTGTTAGTAAAATGATAATTCCGATCAAAGCAGCATAGTAATGTACAGCATAATTTAAACCTTCGAATATTGATAGTACTTTTTTCAAAGGAATATTGATATGTGCTGATAGGAAAGCCAAAGTGTTAGACTTTATTTTTTAGGGGCGTTTCTTTTCTCAAAAAGTCTTTTGCTCAATTTCAGCCAAATCAATTAGTGTACTGCTCAAAAAAGGGAAGTTAAAGACATTGATGACAAGTTGAACTTTAATCGATTAGCACAATAATGGCCGCAGGCATTTATTCTTGCATTATAACGCGACCGTTCTTTTCCGGTAAAAATCAAGCTGGCATAAAAGCGGAATTCAATAGTAAAGACTTTTAACCAGATTCTTGCATTTTCTGGACAAATTATGTACATTAGTATGCGGTTATTTACCACTTATTCTGCGCATGGTTGAGCCATTTTCGGCCAAAAGGAGACCCTGATTTGCCCAATGAAATTGTCAGAATTTAATTGTTTTCAAATAATCCAATTACCGATCTAAAGGGGAAATTATGGTTAATCAAAATCAACAGCCGTTAGCGGCTGAATTCAAAGAAGAGGACAGCGCCTTTTGGTCACTGGGGATTGCGACAATCGTCTTGGCGGTGGTTATCGGCTTTGCTGCACTCTTGCTGTCACTCTTTTTAGAACATGTGGAAGTTTTGTTCTTACATTTTCATGAATCGTTCCGGCACTATAGCCCAAACAGCGCTAGTCCAATGCGCCGTTTTCTATCGGTTGTCATCGGATCAACAATTGCCGGGTTTGTCTGGTGGGCGATTCGTTCTCGTGGCCGCAAAATCGTTGGTATTAATGCTGCCTTGAAGGGTGACGAAATGCCACCAATTAAGACGGCTTTCAACGTCTTGGCTCAGATGTTCTTTGTCGGAACGGGTGGGTCCGTTGGTCGTGAGTTAGCACCTCGGCAGGCCGGGGTCATGCTAGCCCAAGCTTATCAAAAGAAAACAGCTAAATGGCAGTTCTTGAAGTTAAGTCAAGAGGACCAAAAGCTACTCTTGGCGGCCGCGGCTGGTGCTGGTTTTGCCGGTGTTTATATCTCGCCAATTACGGGGATGCTCTTTGCCGTTGAACTGCTATTGAAGAAAGCATCTGTGAAGACCATTTCGGTGGCTTTGATTATGTCGACGATTGCTGCTTTAATGGGAGCGATTGTTAAGGGCTTTGATCCATACTATGCCTTATCAAAGGCTGACCACTTCTCACTGATTTTATTGGTCGTTTCCTTGATTATCGGCCCAATTGCCGGAATCTTTGGGGCGTGGGCCAAGCAAGCCTTTGCTTGGGCACAGCAATACCAGGCAAAGGGAAAGTGGCTTTGGGTGACGATGCCATTGGTCGGAATCGTCACTGGGCTAACTGCCTGGGTCTTCCCTTACGTGATGGGGAATGGCCGTGCCACGGCCCAGTATGCTTTTTTGCAAACGAACCATCACTTGCTGTACTTTTTCATTGCCCTTGGTTTAGCTAAATTTGTCATGACCTTCTTGAGTCTCTACGCTGGTGGTACTGGTGGTACATTGACACCCTCGATTGCATTGGGAAGTGTCTTGGGCTTGGTTTTCTCCGTGCCCTTGGCACCACTTTTTCCAGGAATCTTACCATGGCAGTTTGCTTTGATTGGTGCCGTTGCCCTATTAGCAGCCTCTCAGCAAGCACCATTGATGGCAATGTTTATGGTCTTTGAAATCAGTCACCTGGACTATTCGGCTCTGATTATCTTCGCCCTTGCGGTGGCCCTGTCATCGTCAACAGCTAAGATTTATCTGAACTGGTGTGACCGCCGTGCTGCAGTAAAATCTAAATTAGGCTAATTTCACTAGAAATGCCAGAATGTTATTTAACATTCTGGCATTTTTTTATTACAGATAATACATAGGAAAGATGCGGGTTTTAAACGATTGTTCGGTTTTGGTCTGGAATTCCCTCTTTATATGAGAAAATTATTATTAAATAACGAACACAAGTCATGTTAGTTTTGTTATCATGTCTTTAAAGCGAACTGCATTTTTTTAAAGTGGCTCTATATAGATAAAACACGAACAATACAGGAGGCGTACCGCATGACAGCGCGCGTAGCAGTGGTGATGGGTTCTAAAAGTGATTGGCCAACGATGAAGCTGGCTGTTGATTTGTTGCAAGACTTAGGGATTGCAGCAGAGAAGCACGTAATTTCAGCCCACCGAATGCCAGTTCAACTACAGGAGTTTGGGTCACAGGCCAGAGAGAATGGCTTAGAAATTATTATTGCCGGAGCGGGAGGGGCCGCTCATTTACCTGGCATGTTAGCTGCCAGTACAACAATCCCCGTCATCGGGGTCCCAGTTAAGTCCAGTAACTTAAATGGTCTTGATTCACTCTTGAGTATTGTTCAAATGCCCGGCGGGGTGCCGGTTGGCACAATGGCCATCGGGAATTCTGGTGCCAAGAACGCGGCCCTATATGCCGCTTCGATTTTGTCATTACAAGATGAAGAAGTTGCCACTAATTTGGCTGATTTCCGCGCTAAGCAAACTGCTAGCTCGATTGAAAGCGAAGGGGAGTTGCAATGACAGAGGCAAACCGTTACCTCGAACCAGGGAAGACCATCGGAATCATCGGTGGTGGTCAGTTGGGGCAAATGATGGCCCTTTCAGCAAAAGAAATGGGTTATCAGGTACTGGTCTTAGATCCAACCCCAGACTGTCCCACCGCTCAAGTTTGTGATGACCAAATCGTGGCTGAATACGACGATCAAATGGCCCTCCAAGAGTTGGCGGATCGGTCGGATGTTTTGACTTATGAATTTGAAAACGTCAGCCAAGCGGCCTTACAGGAATTAAAGGATGCCTATATCCCACAGGGCGTGCGACTCTTAGAAATCACCAGTAATCGTTTGGCGGAAAAAGCCTTTATTCGTGATGAAGCACAAGTACCGGTTGCTAAGTTTGCCCGGGTTGAGAGCCCAGCGGATTTAGAGCAGGCGATCACCAAGGTGGGCTTGCCAGCTATTTTAAAAACGGTTAGTGGTGGTTACGATGGCCATGGTCAATTTGACTTGAACACCGCTGCTGATGTTGAAGAGTTGAAGGGGAATTGGCCTGGTGGCGTGCTGATTTTAGAAGAAAAGATTGCCTTTACCAAGGAAGTCAGCGTCATGGTAACTCGAACGAAGCAGGGTCAATTGGTCACGTGGCCAATTTCTGAAAATGTCCACCAAAATCATATTTTGAAGACCTGCATGATTCCCGCAGCGATTGCCAAAGATCAAGATAGCCAAGTCCATGAAATTGCCAAGACGATTGCCGATCAGCTTGACTTGCGCGGGGTCTTAGGCATCGAACTCTTTGTTAACCAGGAGAGCAATCAGGTGTGGGTCAATGAGTTAGCGCCACGGCCACATAATTCTGGTCATTACACGATTGAAGCCTGCAATATTTCTCAGTTTGAAGGACATATTCGCAGCATTGTCGGCCTACCAATTCCAGCAATTAAGCTCCATGACCGTGCGATGATGGTCAATTTACTTGGCGATGAATTGTTAAAGGCACGCCAAGCCTTCCCTGATCATGCCGATTGGCATTTCCATGATTATGGCAAGGCGGCCGTCAAGCCCGGTCGGAAAATGGGTCACCTTACGGTGGTTGGTCAACCGGCTATTGCAGATTTAAGCACATATTTCCAAACAATTTAATCAGGAGAGTAAGGAAAAATGATAGAAAATACAGTTGAATTTGACGGACAGCAGCTTACCCGCGGTGACTTGCTGTATGAAGGAAAGGCTAAGCAGGTCTTTGCGACTAATGATCCGGCCATTATCTGGATGCATTACATGGACCAGGTCACAGCCTTGAACGGAAAAGTTAAGGAAGAATACAGTGGCAAGGGCGAGTTAAATTCAAACATCTCAAATCTCCTTTTTACTTACCTGTCTAACCAAGGCTTGCAACACCATTGGTTGGGGTCAATTTCTGCAACCGATGAGCTGGTGAAGAAGGTGGACATTATTCCTTTGGAAGTGGTTACTCGTAACTATACAGCGGGGCACTTTGTTTCTCGCTTCGGGGTCGAACCAATGCAAAAGTTGTCACCCCGTGTGCAGGAACTGTATTACAAGTCGGATGAGCTGGATGACCCTTTTATGAACGACTCACAGGCAGTATCCTTGCGCTTTGCCAGCGAAGCTGATTTAAAGACGGTCTATGGGTTGGCTGACAGGGTCAACGAACTCTTGGTGGCCTTGTTTAACAAGGTTGACATTACGTTACTTGACTACAAATTAGAATTTGGCCGTTTAGCTGATGGGCAAATCATCTTGGCCGATGAACTTTCACCGGATAACATGCGTTTGGTTGATCAAAAGACGGGCAAGTCACTTGATAAAGATGTTTTCCGCCAAAAGCAGGGGGACTTGCGTGTTGGCTACCAGGATGTATTGGCACGCCTCCAAGGCGCGTTGAAGTAAAAGGAGTACAGGAAAAATGTATTTGGCAAAAATTTACGTAACCTACAAGCCATCAATTTTGGACCCGCAGGGGGTTGTTATTAAATCAGCCTTAGAGCGCTTGGAATACCAAGGAATCGAAGATGTTAGTCAAGGAAAATACTTCCAGGTGAAGTTAACCGGTGTCGATAAGGTTGCCGTTGCCAAGGAAGTTGAATCATTGGTTGAAGAATTATTAATTAACCATAATACCGAAACCTATACTTACGATTTGGAAGAAATTTAAAAAGGAGACCACCCATGAAAGCTGCTGTCATTACTTTTCCAGGTTCTAATTGTGATATGGATATGTATCACGCTTTGGAATCGTTTGATGTTGATGTTGATTTGTTAGACGATCAGGCCAGTGACCTTTCAGCATACGATGCCATCTTTATTCCAGGCGGCTTTTCTTACGGTGATTATCTCCGTTCAGGTGCTGTTGCTAAGTTTTCACCGGCAATGGACGCTGTGAAGGCCGCTGCTGCAAACGGTCAGTTGGTTGTTGGTATTTGCAATGGTTTCCAGATTTTGACGGAAGCTGGGCTGTTGCCTGGTCAACTCCTGGTTAATGAGCAGCCTGGTTTTATTTGCGATGAAGTCAACTTAGTGGTGGAAAATGCAGAGAGTAACTTTACCAACACGATGGGTAAGGGGGCGGTCTTGAAGGTTCCAATCGCTCACGGTGAAGGAAACTATGTTACTGATGAAGCCACTCTCAAAGAGTTGGAAGATAACCAGCAAGTCATTTTCCGCTACCAAGAAAACGTTAACGGTTCAATGAATAAAATTGCCGGTGTCACAAATAAGGCAGGCAACGTTTATGGCATGATGCCCCACCCTGAACGAGCTGTTGATGCTTTAACTGGTAATGACAGTGGCCGTGCTTTCTTCGAAAGCCTCTTACACGCAGTTGATCAAAAAGCCCACGCTTAAGCAAGACATCCGTTTTAAAGGAGAATTTGGATGAGTACCCAACAAACTAACCCAATGGCAAATGAGCCCAGCCCAGATATGATCGCTGAAAAGCGGATTTATGCCGATTGGGGCCTAACAGACCATGAATATGATTTGATTGTGGAACACCTTGGCCGCCAGCCAAATTATACCGAAGCTGGTATTTTTTCTGGAATGTGGTCAGAACACTGCTCTTACAAGAAGTCAAAGCCCGCGTTGCGCAAGTTCTGGTCGAAAAACGAACGTGTCTTACAAGGCCCTGGTGAAGGTGCCGGTATCTTAGATATTGGGGATGGCCAGGCCGTCGTTTTTAAAGCTGAGAGCCACAATCATCCTTCCTTTGTCGAACCTTATGAGGGGGCTGCAACCGGTGTTGGTGGTATTTTACGCGATATTTTCTCCATGGGTGCCCAACCAATCGCCGTTTTGGATTCTTTGCGCTTTGGTCAATTAGACAATGCCAAGACCCGTCAAATCGTTGATGGTGTCATTGCCGGGATTGCCGGATATGGGAATGCCATCGGGATTCCGAACTTGGGTGGTGAAATTGCCTTTGATGAATCGTATGCGGGAAACCCACTGGTCAACGTGATGTCAGTTGGTTTGGTTAACCAAAATGAAATGCAAGTTGGTCAGGCTAAGGGGTCAGGCAACACGATTATCTATGTTGGCGCGAAAACTGGTCGAGACGGCATCAATGGGGCAAGCTTTGCCTCAGCAGAATTTTCATCAACAGAAGAATCCGACCGTTCTGCTGTTCAGGTTGGAGATCCTTTCTTGGAAAAGTTGGTGATGGACGCCACGATTGATGCTATTAAGAAATATGGTAAGAGCATTATCGGAATCCAAGACATGGGCGCTGCTGGTTTACTGTCATCAAGTTCTGAAATGGCCTCAAAGGCCGGTACTGGAATCGAATTGAACCTTGATTTGGTTCCCCAACGAGAAGCTTCGTTGACACCGTACGAATTGATGTTGTCCGAGTCACAAGAACGGATGTTGCTGGTCGTCCAAAAGGGCGAGGAACAACCAGTAATCGACCTCTTTGAAAAGGCCGGTTTGGATGCCGTTGCAGTTGGTACGGTGACAGACGACGGCCGTTACCGTTTGAACTTCCACGGCGAAACAGTGGCTGATGTGGACATTGACTTTTTGACAAACGCACCTGAGCCAAAGTTGGCCCAGGAAGAACCTGCTCGTTTGAAGGAAGCTCGTGCTGACCAATACCAACCAAACGTGGCAGATGCCAACCAGGTCTTGCTTGATCTTTTGGCACAGCCAACGATTGCCTCCAAGGCCAGCCTCTTTCGTCACTTTGATTCCCAAGTCCGTGCCGATACTGTGGTCAAGCCGGGCGGGGATGCTGGGGTTGTGCGCATTCGCGGAACAAAGAAGGCTTTGGCGATGACGACCGATGTTAACAGTCGCTACGCCTACTTGAACCCCTTTGTGGGTGGTCAAATGGCTGTGACCGAAGCTGCCTCAAACCTGGTAGCGACAGGTGCTTTGCCAATCGGAATGACGGACTGCTTGAACTTTGGTTCGCCCGATAATCCAGCAGTTTATTATGAGTTACATCAGTCAGTTGAAGGCATCACGGAGATGGCCAAGCGCTTAAATACTCCCGTTATTTCTGGCAATGTCAGTCTTTATAACGAAACTGACAACCAGGCCATCTTGCCAACAGCCATGGTCGGCATGGTTGGTTTGATTGCTGATAATCAACACATTACCCGTGCCGAATTCCAAAACGAAGGCGACCAGGTTTACCTGGTAGGAACTATTGGGGATTCCTTTAACGGTAGCGAAATTCAAAAGATGCAGACTGGTGAAATTGCTGGTCAGTTAGCTGATTTTGACGTAGACGCTGCCCAAGTAAATCAGGAATTTGTTTTGCAGGCAATCGAAGCCGGTTTGGTTACCAGTGCACACGACTTAAGCGAAGGTGGTTTGGCCGTGGCTTTGGCTGAAGCGACCTTCCCAAATGACTTTGGAGTGCAAGCTGATTTTCCAGGAACGACTGCACAACTGTTTGCGGAAGTGCCAGGCCGCTTTGTATTGTCAGTACCGAGCGAACAAGCAGTTGCTTTTGAACAAAAGATGACCGAAACGAAGGCAGTGGTTGCTAAGTTGGGTCAAGTAACGACGGATGCAGTCATCGCCATTCAAACACAGGATGGCCAAGTAATGGTTGACCAAAAGGCCGCCAAGGCAAGCTATCAAGACGCGATTCCGCAATTGATGGCTGAATAAGGAGCACACCAATGGATCAATATGTGAATGAAGTGACCGAACAAGTGGCTTACTCATCATTAAATGAAGAATGTGGCATCTTTGGTGTCTGGGGTCGTGATGATGCGGCCAATTTGACCTATTATGGTCTGCACGCTTTGCAGCACCGTGGTCAAGAAGGAGCTGGTATTGTTGCCAATAATCAGGGACACCTGTGGCAGGAACGCGGGATCGGCCTTGTTGCCGAAGTTTTTGCTGACCCCCGTCGTTTGGAAGCCCTCAAGGGCCAGGCAGCGATTGGCCACTTGCGTTATGCAACGGCCGGGGCCCATGGAATTGAAAATATCCAACCCTTGATGGCTAATTTTCATGACATGCAACTGGCTTTGGCCCACAATGGGAACTTAACTAATGCACAAACATTGCGCAACCAGTTGGAAGAAGATGGCTCTATTTTCCAGTCCTCATCGGATTCTGAAATTATTTTGCACCTGATTCGTCGCTCACAGGCCGAGACCTTTGATGAAAAAATCAAGGACGCCTTGAATCAATTGCGTGGTGGCTTTGCTTTCTTGTTGCTGACCCCACACGCTTTGTATGCCATGTTGGATCCACACGGTTTTCGACCATTTGTTATTGGACAAATGCCGGATAATGGTTCTTACGTGGTTACTTCCGAAACGGCTGCGCTCCATGTTGTTGGGGCAAAGTATGTGCGTGATGTCCAACCTGGTGAGTTGATTCGTATTGATCAGGATGGCATGAACATCACTCATTACACAGAAAAGACGACATTGAATGTCGATGTGATGGAATATGTTTACTTCGCCCGTCCTGATTCGGATATTCACGGCATTAATGTTCACCAAGCGCGGAAGCGAATGGGGGCTGCGCTCGCAAAGGAACAGCCGGTTCCTGGAGCTGATATCGTTGTTGGCGTACCAAACTCCAGTTTGTCTGCCGCCAGCGGTTATGCCGAAGGCGCTGGACTGCCAAACGAAATGGGCTTGGTCAAAAATCAGTATATTGCCCGGACATTTATCGAGGCCACCCAAGATAAGCGCGAACGCGCCGTGCGGATGAAGTTATCTGCCGTTGAAGCTGTGGTGAAGGACAAAAACGTTGTCCTCGTTGATGACTCCTTGGTTCGTGGTACAACTTGTCGTTATATTGTCCGGATGCTCAAAGAAGCTGGGGCGAAATCAGTCCATGTTCGGATTGCGAGTCCAATCTTTAAGTACCCAGCTTTTTATGGGATTGATGTCCAAACCCGGGCTGAATTGATGGGCAATAATCATAGCTTGGACGAAATGACTGAATTAATCGAAGCGGATTCATTGGAATTCTTGAGTAACGAGGCTTTGGTGGCATCAATCGGTTTGCAGATGCCAGATGGTGAAACTGGCTTAACGACGGCTTACTTTAGCGGCCATTATCCAAGCCCGATTTATGATTATAGCCCAGAAATGGCTGAAGCCAAAGCAAGTGGTGAGGTCACTTTTGCTGAAGAACCAACCAGCTTGTATGTTCCACAAAATCCAGCAGAAGATCAGCGAGTAGAAGGAGCAAATTAAATGGCAAAAGAGCACAACGCTTATGAGGCAGCTGGGGTTGACATTGAGGCCGGTAACCAGGCCGTTGAGTTAATGGCCGAGGCCGTTGCGGATACTTACACACCAAATGTTGTCTCCGGACTAGGGGGATTTGGGTCTGTTTATGCCCTTGATGCGGGTATGCAGGAACCGGTCCTGATTTCCGGAACTGATGGTGTTGGCACTAAGCTCCTTTTAGCAATTGCCGCTAACCGGCATAATACGATTGGTCAAGACCTGGTTGGGATGGTTGTGAATGATATTTTAGCTCAGGGTGCCAAGCCAGCCTTTATGCTGGATTACCTGGCCGTCGATAAGATGCGACCAAAAGTTGCTGCTGAAATCGTGACGGGGATTGCCAAGGCGGCTAAGGAAGCGCAAATTGCCTTGGTTGGGGGAGAAAGCGCAGAATTGCCCGGTTTGTACCAGCCTCATCACTATGATCTAGCTGCCTTTGCGGTTGGTGTGGCTGAAAAAAGCCGATTGCTAACAAATGAGACCGTTCAGGTAGGCGATGTTTTGATTGGATTGCCATCCTCTGGTGTTCATTCCAACGGTTATTCGCTGGTTCGTCAGGTCTTGGGTATCCATGATGATGCCAAAGCCTTTAATGATTTGCCAGATCACTTGCAGGAAGAAATTTTGGCGCCAACGAAGTTGTATACTAACGCCTTGTGGCCATTGGTTGAGCAGGAGTTGGTACACTCAGCCGCCCATATTACGGGTGGTGGCCTTGTTGAAAACTTACCACGAGCATTACCAAAGAATGTTCAAGCAAAAATCAGCTGGGGCACATGGCCGATTTTGCCCATCTTTAAGAAGTTGCAAGAGGCCGGTAACTTATCGCTCGATGATATGTTGTTGACCTTTAACAACGGCTTGGGCATGGTTTTGATGGTTCCGGCTGACAAAGCGGGTGTGATTTTGGATCAATTGGCAGAACGCTCTGAACCAGCCTATCGGATCGGTGAAATCGTGCCAGCTGAAGCAGATCGTGAACCGGTCTTCTTTGAGGGGGATGCGCCATGGCCAGAAAAATAAAGCAACGAAAGGCCCGGTTGGCGGTTTTTGCTTCTGGAACGGGAACAAACTTTTCCGCCCTGCAGGAAGCAATTGTTAATCAGGACCTACCGGCAGAAATCGTTTTAGTCGTGGTTGACCACCAGGATGCGCCGGTTATCCAGCGCGCAGCGAAGTGGGCTATTCCGGTTTTTAAGGTTCGGTACCCAAGTTATGAAAATAAGGCGGCTGCCGAACAAGCGATTGTTGCCGAATTACAGGAGCACCAAGTTGATGGTATTTTGCTGGCCGGGTATATGCGTATCTTAACAGAAACACTGCTTTGCGCCTTTCCGCAAAAAATTGTGAATCTGCACCCTGCGTTGTTGCCTAAGTTCCCAGGTCGCCATAGTATCCTCGATGCTTATGAGGCTGGTGTAGGGGAAACGGGTGTGACCGTGCACTTCATCGACAACGGCATTGATACTGGACCAGCGATTGCCCAGCAGGCTGTGCCACGAATGCCAGAAGATTCACTGGCAGATTTGACTGAACGAATTCACGCAGTTGAACATGAACTTTATCCAGCAGTATTAGCTGATTTACTAGAAAAAGGGGTATTTTTACAATGAAACGGGCCTTGTTAAGTGTTTCCGATAAGACGGGTTTGGTAGACTTTGCCAAGCAATTAGTAGCATTAGACTTTGAATTGGTTTCAACCGGCGGTACACACAAGGCTTTGGCCGATGCTGGTTTGGATGTGATTGGGATTGAAGAGGTTACGAACTTTCCAGAAATGTTAGATGGTCGTGTTAAGACTTTGCACCCCCGCGTGCACGGTGCATTGTTGGCCCGGCGTGACTTGCCTGAACACATGGCGACTTTGAAAGAACATGGCATTACACCAATTGATCTGGTAGTTGTAAACTTGTACCCATTTAAGGAAACCATCTTGAAGCCTGACGTAACCGATGCGGATGCGATTGAAAGCATTGATATTGGCGGCCCATCAATGTTGCGTTCGGCAGCCAAGAACTTTGCTGCTGTTTTGCCAGTTGTTGATCCAACTGATTACGAAGCAGTGATTGCCCACTTGAAGAGTGGCGAAAACGACCAAAAGTTCCGCCGCCAATTGGCAACGAAGGTCTTCCAACACACAGCCGCTTATGATGCCTTGATTGCTTCTTACTTGACTGACAAGGAATTCCCAGAACAATTGACGATTTCTGGTGAAAAGTTTGACGACATGCGCTACGGGGAAAATCCAGACCAAAACGCTGCCGTTTATACGAGCGCTTTGCCTGAAAAGTATTCAATCTTAAATGCTGATATTTTGCACGGGAAGCAATTGTCTTACAATAATATCCGCGATGCCGATGCGGCTTTACGCATCATCGCTGAATATGAGGAAACGACAGTCGTCACAGTTAAGCACATGAACCCCGCCGGAATTGGTCAGGGTCAAACGGTTGAAGCAGCTTGGGACCAAGCCTTTGCTGCTGATGATATTTCAATTTTTGGTGGTATTGTTGCCTTGAACCGCGAAGTTGACTTGGCAACTGCCGAAAAAATGCACGCGATTTTCTTGGAAATCATTATTGCCCCAAGCTTTACCAAGGAAGCCTATGAAGTTTTGGCTAAGAAGAAGAACTTACGTCTTTTGACTTTGCCTTTTACAACGGCTATTCCAAATCAGACTGAAGTCACTTCTGTCTTGGGTGGCTTTGTGGCCCAGGATCGTGATTTGTTGTCCGAAACGGCAGCTGATTTTAAGGTAGTATCAAAGGCACAGCCAACTGCCGAACAGTTGCAGGCAATGGTCTTTGCCCAAAAGGCTGTTAAGCATACCAAGTCCAACGCCATTGTAGTGGCCCGCGATGGCCAAACATTGGGGGTTGGGGCTGGTCAACCGAACCGAATCGATTCAGTGAAGATGTCCATTGCAAAGGCTAAGACAAAGCCTGGCTTTGAGGATGCTGTTTTGGCATCCGACGCCTTCTTCCCCATGGACGATTCAGTGGCTTATGCCGCTGAAAACGGTATCAAGGCAGTGGTTGAACCTGGTGGTTCAATCAAGGACCAAGACTCAATTGATAAGGCCAATGAATTGGGCTTGGTTTTGGTCTTCTCAGGTCGTCGTCACTTCAAGCATTAAGCAAGAGGAACAATCGTTATGGCAAAGGTATTAGTAATTGGTTCAGGTGCACGTGAACATGCGCTCGCCCAAACATTTTTGAGAAGTCCCCAGGTCGATGAAGTTTTCGTAGCGCCTGGTAATGATGGCATGCAGGAAGAAAACCTGACTCGGTTACCCATTGGAGCAAACGACTTAGACACCTTGGTGCAGGCTGCTCAAGAGCAACAGGTCGATTTGACCTTCGTTGGCAACGAAGATCCTTTGATTTTAGGGATTGTCGACCGTTTTGAGGCCGCCGGTTTGAAGATTTTTGGCCCCAATGCCGTTGCTGCACAATTGGAAGGGTCAAAGACCTTTGCCAAGGAAGTTTTAACCACTAACCAAATTCCAACGGCTAAGGCTGTTACGGTGACAAGCCAAGACGAAGCCAAGACAGCGATTGCAAATTTTGATTGGCCAATGGTTTTTAAGCTTGATGGGTTGGCCCTTGGTAAGGGGGTTACGATTATTGAAGACCAATCGAGCGCCGATGAATATCTGCAAAGCTTGTATCAGAAAGACCCGGTTGCTAAATTAGTGATTGAGGAATTCTTGAACGGTGTTGAATTTTCCATCTTTTCCTTAGTCGGCCAAGATGGCCGGGTTGTGCATACACCAATGGCCCAAGACCATAAGCGTCGTTATGACCATGACCGTGGACAAAATACTGGTGGGATGGGGGCCTATAGCCCACTTTCTTGGTTGCGTCCAGCAGATGCGAAACAGGCAGTTGATGAATTAGTAATGCCCATGTTAGCCGCTATGGCTGATCGGGGAACACCCTTTACCGGTGTCTTATATACCGGAGTGATGTTAACTGCAGCCGGGCCAAAGGTGATTGAGTTTAACGTTCGCTTTGGTGATCCAGAGGCCCAGGTGGTCTTGCCTCAGCTCCAATCTGATTTTTATCAATTGATTTTGGATTTGCTAGCAGGTAAAAAGCCCGAAGTACACTGGCAAAGCGATGATGTATACTTAGGGGTGGTATTGGCTGCGCCAGGCTATCCACAGGCACCCGAAAAGGGTGGTGTGGTACCAACGACGGTCGAGTTGTCACCATTGACGGTCCATTATGCTGGTGCTAAACTTGCTGAAAATGGCTTGGTTGCTAGCGGAGGTCGTGTGGCCACGGTTGTTGGTCATGGCGAGGACACGGTGCGTGCGCAAGCCTTAGTATATGATGTTTTGGATAAGACCCATGGTGACTTAGTTTACCGTCATGACATTGGTCATTGGGCGGTTGACTTAGCGAAAGAATGAGGATGTGCGAGTGAAAACAGATATCGAAATTGCACAAGAAGCGGTTGTTCAACCAATCGGCGAGATTGCTGAAAAAGTAGGCTTGAAAGCGCATGAAATTGAACCTTACGGCTATGATAAGGCTAAGATTAACCTAGATAAAAGCGTTGATCGTCAATCAGACTTGGGCAAGCTGATTTTGGTAACGTCGATTAATCCGACACCAGCTGGTGAAGGAAAGTCAACTGTAACGGTTGGCTTGGCGGATGCCTTAAGCCTGGCTGGACAAAAGACCATGATTGCCTTGCGGGAGCCTTCTTTAGGACCAGTAATGGGTCTCAAGGGTGGGGCAACCGGTGGCGGTTACTCACAAGTGATTCCAATGGCTGATATCAACTTGCATTTTACTGGTGATTTCCACGCCCTGACTAGTGCCCATAATACGTTAGCGGCAGCGATGGATAATAGTATTTACCAAGGTAACCCGTTAAAGATTGATCCACGTCGCATTTTGTGGAAGCGGGTTTTAGATATTAATGATCGCGCTTTGCGGCACACAACGATTGGTCTTGGTGGACCCACCTCGGGTGTGCCGCGTGAAGATGGCTTTGATATTACGGTTGCTTCCGAGTTGATGGCTATCTTGACACTATCAACTGATTTGCAAGACTTGAAACAGCGAATTGAAAAAATTGTCGTCGCCTATAATTATGATAAAAAACCGGTAACGGTTGCTGACTTAGGTGTGGCTGGTGCCCTGACAGTCCTCTTGAAAGACGCGATTAAACCAAACTTGGTCCAAACGTTGGCCCACACACCAGCTATTATTCATGGCGGTCCCTTTGCCAATATTGCCCAGGGAACAAACTCAGTTTTGGCAACGAAGACGGCATTGCAGCTGGCGGATTATGTTGTCACGGAAGCTGGATTCGGTGCGGACCTTGGTGGTGAAAAGTTTATGGACATCAAGGTGCCAAAGCTTGGTAAGGCACCCGATGCGGTTGTCGTTGTTGCGACCGTCCGTGCTTTGAAACATCACGGTGGTGCCGCATTAGCTGATTTGAACCAAGAAGACCTGCTGGCTTTAAAGGGCGGCTTGGAAAACCTTGGTCAAAACATTAAGGCCATGCAACGCTATGGTCGCCCAGTTTTGGTCGCCGTGAACCGGTTTACGGCTGATACCGACGCTGAAATTAAGTTGATCGAGGACTTTGTGGCAACGCTTGGTGCCCAGGTCTTCTTGGCCGATGTGTGGGCACAAGGCGGTGCTGGCGCCCAGGACCTCGCCCAAGCGGTGATTGAAACCAGCGCCCAGGCGGATGCTGATTTTACCCCACTGTACCAGGAAGATGCGCCTGCATTAGAGAAGTTGCAGGCCATTGTTGAAAATATTTACGGCGGCGTAGCTGTCGAACTATCTGCTAAAGCGGAAAAGCAATTGACGGGCTTTGCGCAATACGGTTGGGATAAATTGCCAATCGTGATGGCGAAGACGCAATACTCGCTTTCTGATGATCCGAAGAAATTAGGTGCACCAAAGGACTTTACGGTTCATATCCGTGAGTTTGTACCTAAGCTTGGCGCAGGATTCTTAGTGGCCCTGACTGGGTCCATTTTGACTATGCCTGGTTTGCCAAAGCATCCGGCCGCCTTGGATATCGATATCGATGAAAACGGCCAGATTACCGGTTTGTTCTAATGATATCAATGATGAAAGGTTTTGTTTTGGCTAGCCTTTTTCTTACTTAAGCTGGCGGTGGCCGCAAAATTAGGTGCACGATTAATAAAAAGGTTTCTGAATTTTCAGAAACCTTTTGTACTGATGTGGTGATACGACCAACGTGTTGGTCGTATTTTATAAGCGATTAATAAAAAAAATAAAATTAGTGTTGACTCATCAAATTCTCATGTTATAATAAAATCATTATTAAACAAGACGAAGAAAGAAAGGCGGTTTCACTGATGAAGAATATTATGAATCAAAGTCAAATCGCCCAATCTCAATTCGCGTTGTTGCTCAGCTTGCTAATGTACTCCTAGTAAGTTGATTTTTGAGTTTGTCAGCTACTGGGAGGAAACTTCCAGTAGCTGCTTGGGCAAAAGGCCCCGGCAGTGTAAAACTGCCGGGGCCTTTTTTATTTAGTAAAGGAGAGAAGCGATGGACATTAGTCGTCAAGCAAAGATTGAGGAAGACGTAGCTGATTTTGAAAAGGCCGAAGCAATGGTGGTCAATCAAAATGAAGGGAAACAGGACAAAGAGTCCGTGAAGGAGATGGTTTATAACGTTAGTGCGGCGGTTTCAAACGCCATCTTGGTTACTTTGGGGATGGGCTTGTTGTTGCAAACGATTGCCGGCTTCATTCACTGGGCACCAATGATTCAGTTGGGGGCGATTACGAAAATCATTTTGCCGGCTGCCTTTGGTGCTGCCATTGCTTCACAACTAAAGACGAATACGATGGTGATGTTTTCAGCGATGGCTGCCTCAACGGTTGGCGCAAACGCCGTTTTCTTTACTACTTCAAGCATGAAGCTGGCAACGGTGACAGGATTTTCGAGTGCACAGGCGGTTGGATCAACCGTTATCACGACCGGACAACCAATTTCAGCCGTTTTGGCTGGTTTGATTGCCGTCCTCTTTGGTAAGTGGTTGTCTGGTAAAACACCGTTAGATATGGTGATTGTGCCAGCCTTGACGACGATTGTCGGAACGGTATCTGGTTACTACTTAGCAATTGTGACTACACCAATTCTGGTTAAGATGGGTGAAATGATTACAGCAAGTATTGCAGTTAATCCTGTTATTGGGACGGCTTGTGTGGCCATGGTCTTCGGGGCATTGACAATGACGCCTGCTTCTGCAGCTGCTTTGGCGGTAGCGATTGGTGCCACCGGTGTTAGCTCACCTGAAGCAGCTGGTGCAATTTTGATTGGGACGACGGCTGTCTTTGTTTCTTATCCGGCGATGTCCTTCCATGAAAATAAGATTGGGGCAACAATTGCCCAAGGAATTGTTACTCCGAAAATCCAGTTTCCCAACATTATTAAGAACCCAATGTTGCTGATTCCGCCAATGGTAGGCGCAGCAATTGCGGCACCAATTGCAACAATTGGCTTCCATATTACCGTACCATTTGCAATGGCAGGAATTGGCTTCAACTCCTTCATCGTTCCTTTGGCTCTTTTCGGTCGAGGCATGACAGTCTTTGGTGCATACATGGTCTTCGGCGTGGTAGTGCCAGTGGTGGTTTCCTTCATTCTGTATCGAATCATGCATAAAATTGGTTGGATCAAGTCAGGCCAAACCCATCTGGAAATGGTTTAATGAAATTATCAAAATTAGTGTTGACTAATAAAATTCTAATGTTATAATTAATTTATCATATAAAGAAGAGCAGAAAAGAGGGTAAAGATTATGTACAAGTTCATGCAAACAAATCAGGCCCAATCACAAGTCATTATTATTATCAGCTTACTAAACAATTAAACTAGTAGGTTGGTTTTAAGTGCACCGGTTACTAGTTCTTAGTAACTGAGTGTTAAAGGTCCTAACGCTTAGCGTTAGGACCTTTTTTATTTGCGATTGGTTAAGAGAAAAAAGGGGAATGATGCATATGGATGCACGAGTAACAGAAGACAAAGTTCAAGAAGATGTTTTGGACTTTGAAAAATCAGAAACAGCTGTTGAAGCAGCTCCAAAAGATCAAGAAACATTAAAAGAGAAAGTTTATAACGTTAGTGCGGCGATTTCAAATGCGATCCTGGTCACGCTGGGAATGGGATTTTTGATGCAGTCAATCGGTGGCTTGACTCATTGGCCAGTACTGGTGCAATTAGGTTTGATTGCTAAGGTTATGTTGCCGGCTGCCTTTGGCGTGGCAGTTGCCTCACAGTTAAAGACAAATACCATGGTGATGTTCTCAGCGATGGCTGCTGCAACGGTTGGTGCTAACGCGGCCTTTTTCACGACGACGACGATGAAATTATCAACGGTGACTGGCTTTGCGAGTGTGCAAGCCCCGGGTTCGATTGTTTTGACGACAGGACAACCAATTTCAGCGGTTATGGCTGCTGTGGTAGCCGTTCTCTTTGGAAAGTGGTTAACTGGTAAAACGCCGTTAGATATGATTATCGTGCCGGCATTAACGACGCTGGTTGGAACTGTTTCAGGTTACTACCTGGCTCGTGTGACGACGCCCCTCTTAGTTGGAATGGGTAAAGGTATTGCTGCTACTGTTAGTTGGAGTCCAGTTGTTGGAACAGCATTGGTTGCCATGTTGTTCGCTGTCTTCTTGATGTCACCAGCATCATCAGCAGCTTTAGCGGTGGCCATCGGGGCAACTGGTGTTAGTTCACCAATGGGTGCTGGTGCCATGCTAGTTGGAACGGCTGCTATGTTTGCGGCTTATCCTGCGATGTCTTTCCACGAAAACAAGCCAGGAACCTTTATCGCACAGGCTTTCGTGACGCCTAAGATCCAGTTCCCAAACTTGGTCCGCAATCCATGGCTCTTCTTACCACCAGTTGTATCAGCAGCTGTCTGTGCACCAATTGCTGCCGTTGCCTTTCATTTGACGGTGCCATTCTCTTTGGCGGGAATGGGCTTGACTTCATTAATTGTGCCACTTGATTTGGCAACGAAGAATCCCGGGATGTTGGGAACCTTCCTAGTCTTTGGAGTTGTTTTGCCTGCCTTGATGTCCTTCTTGCTGTACCGTGTTCTCTTAAAGATGGGCTTGGTCAAGAGCGGTCAAACGCACTTGGATGTTATCTAATTTCACCGTAAAGGTTGTAGAAACCCCAGAATTTAGACAAATTCTGGGGTTTTATACTGTCTAAATTAGTCATTGTCGACAAAGTCAATCAGTGATTATCCGTGAAAAAATCCATTAGTATTGCAGGGTTCCAATCCAAGGTTCATGAATTCAAACAGTGATAGTTAGATTAGGATTGTGATTGTGTTAACCGTGACCAGTGGACACAGTCTGAATCAGTCACTGTCGTGAAAAGAAAAACATAACTAACAATGATGGAGCGGGCAAGTTTCAGTGGTACGTAAAAATAAGAACATTCTTTTGGCGTTTCATAGTGAAGGTTAGCGCTAGTAGAAAGTCACTTGAAAAGAAAAATTTAAAATGTTTTGTTTTTATCATTTTATTTTAAAAATAAACATTTTTTCAGGAAAAGAAAAACGCTTACAAAAAAGTGTAAGCGCTTTCAGAAAAAGATGCTATAATCAAATTACAAAAGATAAGGAGGAAATCTTTATGGAAAACTATCAACATGAATTACCTGTTCTAGAAAAGAAACAAATATTTAATCTTACCTTTGGATATTTTGGATTAAATATGGCCTTTTTTTTACAAACATCACAGATGAGTAGAATATTCCAAACCATCGGAACGGATCCTACTAAATTAGGTTGGTTCTTTATTTTACCGCCATTAGCAGGGATGATTGTTCAACCCATTGTCGGTAGAATGTCCGATAAGACTTGGAATCGATTTGGCAGACGGCTGCCATATTTGATATTCGGAGCAATTATTTCAGCTTTGGTTTTGATTCTTTTACCCAATGCTGGTTCGTTAGGATTTGGGTATGGATCTTCGACCGCTTTAATCTTTGGAGCTGTTAGCATCATGATGTTAGATGTTTCTGCTAATATGTGCCAACAACCATTTAAGATGTTAATTGGTGACATGGTTAATGAACGACAAGAGGATAAAGCATGGTCGTTACAAAATATTTATTCGAATGCGGGAGGAATGTTGGCCGCTATCCTACCAGCTGTAATTACGATTATTGGCTTCTCCAATATTGCGCCGAAGGGTGAGGTTCCAGCCAGTGTTAAGATTTCTTTTTATCTGGGGGCAATCATTATTATGGCAACGACGTTCTATACAATTATGAATGTCAAAGAATATAACCCGCAAGATTATCAGCAGTATCATGGATTGAAAAAAAATAAAAATGAAAAAACACCAAGCTTTATTTCACTCTTAAAAAACGCTCCATCAATTTTTTGGGAACTTTCTGCTGTGATGTTGTTTAGTTTTATTTCTGTTCAATTTGTTTGGACTTATAGTACTGGCGCATTAGCAGAAAATGTGTGGCATACGACAGATCCAGCTAGTGTTGGCTTCCAAGCGGCTGGCAATTGGAATGGTATTTTAACTTTTGTGCAGTCATTAACCGGTGTGCTTTGGGGAACTTTAGTTTTGGCTCAACTAAAACCGTCAAAGCGATGGGGGGCACTCTTCTTTGCACTGATTTTAGGCGGAATTGGCTTGATGATGCTGTTTTTCATCTCGACTAAAATGTTAACAATCGTGCCATTTGCTTTATTTGGCATTATGTATATAACGATTGGAACGGAAGCTTTTGCAATGATTACAAGTGGTATTAAGGGCGAAAATGAAGGGGCCTATTTAGGTTTGTTTAATTGGCAAATCTGTATTCCTCAAATTATCGCCTCCGTTTCGAGCTTTGCAATTTTCCCTATGGTACACAAATCGATGAGTGCAATGATGTTGATTGCAGGAATTTCAGCTTTAGTAGCAGCAGTAATGATTAGATTTGTCAAAACGGTCAATGATTAATGAGGAGTAGTGTGATGAATGGTCAGCAGATGGTTTTAAAATTAAACGATATTAGTTCTAAAAAACATGGAAATCTTGCCGCTATATTTTCTTTGTCAAACGGATATGTTGGCATACAAGCTAGTAATCCAATTAATGGGTCAAATGATACCGGTACTTTAGTTAACGGTTTTTTTGAATATAGTCCAATCACATATGGTGAAGCCGCCGCGTTTTATCCAAAAAATAATCAAACGATTGTTCCGGTCTTAAATCTGAGAAAAATCATTTTGCTAGATGAAAATCATCATCGGTTTGATACTGCCACAATCAAAGATATTTCCCTCAATTTGGAGAACGGACAATTACACGAAGTTTATGAAGTCAGTAATCAAGCTCATAAAAAAATCGAAATGACAGTGGTTTCAGCCATTGATCAAAAGAATTTATCTTTTTATGGGATTAAATTTTCTTTTAAGCCGCTTTCGTACAAAGGAAAATTAATAGTTGATAAACGTTTTAAATTGGACGCAATCAGTGAAGCTGCTGATATTGGGGCACAGGAGGATCCACGGAAAACACGCAGAGTTAATAGTGCAGCAAAGCAGATTATTGCTAGTGCTGATGATCGAGAAATACTAAAAATCGCAACAAAAAAATCCAATCAATCAATCACAATTCAAGGACGTTCAATATCCGAAAAATTGTTAACTGAACGTGATTTAACAACAAGTTTTGACCTCACTTATATCTATCAAGTTAGTAAAGGAGATGAAAATAAGGTTGTTCCAATAGAGCAACATAGTTTTGTAAAGATAAAAGAGAATAGCCATCAGTTCTGGGAAAAAGTTTGGCAACAAAGTGCAGTAATGATTTCAGGTAACGATGAGATCAACTTGGCTCTCCACTTTAATATTTTCCAATTAAATCAGGCTGCAGGGAGGGATGGGCACACTAATATTGCCGCTAAAGGCTTAACTGGTCCTGGCTATGAAGGACATACTTTTTGGGACACAGAAATGTATATGATGCCCTATTTTATTTATACGAATCCAGAAATTGCTAAAAGTCTGTTAATTTATCGATATCATACGTTAGCTTTTGCAAGGAAACGGGCGCGGGAATTAGGTGTTGATAGTGGTGCATTGTTTGCTTGGCGATCAATTAATGGCGAAGAAACATCAGCATATTATCCAGCAAGTACAGCAGCATACCATCTTAACGGGGATATAGCCTATGCAATTGGGAAATACTATGAAGCCACTGACGATGATGAATTCATGGAAAAATACGGTTTCGAAATTCTACTCGAAACAGCTCGGTTTTGGAGAGAATTCGGGTCATGGACAGAGAAAAATGGGCAAAAAAAGTTTGAATTCTTGACGGTTACCGGCCCAGATGAGTACACGGCAATGGTCGATAATA
The DNA here is from genome assembly GCF_058508565.1 of Fructobacillus sp. ESL1117. Taxonomy (NCBI): domain Bacteria; kingdom Bacillati; phylum Bacillota; class Bacilli; order Lactobacillales; family Lactobacillaceae; genus Fructobacillus; species Fructobacillus sp. ESL1117. The sequence continues at coordinate 1,158,182 of NZ_CP196385.1, forward strand.
ATTATTTTACTAATCGAATGGCTGAAAATAACCTTCAACTGGCCTACACAGTGGGGCACAAATTAGCGGTATCAAATCCGAAAATATTATTAAAATTAAATACCTCCGAAAATGAGCTACGTCAATTCCAACATCTTTCGACCAATATATATTTTCCAAGAAATACGCAATATGCTATTAATGCCCAGGATGATAGTTTCTTCAGTAAACCAATCTGGCCGTTTCAAACGACCCCAAATTCGCAATATCCGTTACTGCTGCACTATCATCCACTTCATATTTATCGCTATCAAGTTAATAAGCAAGCCGACACCATCCTTGCTGATTTCTTATTTCCGGAAACAATCACTGAATCCCAACTTGGCAGAGAATTTGATTATTATGAAAAAATTACGACACATGATTCTTCCTTGTCTCGCTCAATCTTTAGTGCAGTAGCTGCCAGAATGGGGAACGTGAAGAAGGCATATAGTTATTTTTCTGATACTGTTCGGATGGATTTAATTGACCTTCAAGGAAATACAGAAGACGGATTACATTTGGCTAATTTGGGTGGGAGCTGGCTCGATGTTGTTCAAGGATTTGCCGGTATGCAAGTAACCGCTCAAGGTATTCTGAAAATATTGCCACATCTACCAGAAGAATGGAATTCATTTGAATTTAGATTAATGTTTAAAAAACGGTTACTAAAGTTTGTAATCGATCAGCAGACAACAGAAATTACCTTGATAAATGGTGACCCATTGGAAGTTATTATTAATCAAAAAAAATACACCTTATCGAAAATAATCAAAATTAATAATTAAGGCAATCAAATGGGAAAGTACCGCTAGCAATGGAGGGAATAAAAAGTGAAGTTTGAGGATATCAAGGGAGTTATTTTTGATTTAGATGGTGTTATTTCGAATACATCGCGGCTGCATAATGTTGCATGGCAGCAGGTGGCCAAGCAAGTCGGAGCACAATGGACGGAGAGTCTTTCGAATAACTTGAAAGGAGTTAGTCGACAGGATTCACTCGAATTAATTTTACAAGCGGTACCTGCTGACCACCAATATAATGAAAGGGAAAAGCAAGAATTAGCCAATGATAAAAATAAGCATTATTTAAGGTTAGTTGATAATATGACTAAAAATGATATTCTACCCGGAATTGTCCCGTTTTTAGAAAGTTTAAAACACAACAATTATCAATTGGCTTTAGCATCGGCATCCAAAAATTCGTCAAGGGTATTAGAAAAAATAGGGCTGAGTCATTATTTTTCTGAGATTGTTGACCCGCAAAAATTATCTAAGGGAAAACCAGATCCGGAAATCTTTACAACGGCAGCAAAATTATTAAGCCTTAAACCAGATCAATGCATAGGTATTGAAGATGCTGCAATGGGAATACAAGCGATTAACGCAGCTAATATTTTTTCAATCGGTATTGGTGAGCAAGATATTTTAAAAGATGCTGGCATCGTTTTTGAAAATACTAACTTGTTAACATTAAACAATATCCGAGAATATTTTGAACAAAGAGAACTGCGACAAACAATTTAAAAATAGATTTTCATGGCCAGACTATACAGTTATGATATTGACGTGAAGGTTGTCATTTTTCAGGTAATAATAGCTGTTAAGTTTATCCATTTTAGAGTAACGGTCGATCATGAATTAACTCGTTATTGTTTCAATATTTGGTCAGGTTCTTTTTAATAAGCCACTATGTTGGCTTATTTTTTTGCTTTTTTTAAATAAAAATGAAATTTAGTGAGGTTGCCTAACAGCAACGAACGACTAAGTTATTCAGCAAAACAAGGGCGGGTGTTCAAGAGCGAATTACGATTTATTGTTGACAGTGTGTCATAAACGAGTAAACTAGAGAATGAATAATGACACGGTGTCATTTTAGGGAGGATAAAAGTGCCAAAACCAACATTTTTAAACTTAAATGCAGACAAAAAGGAAAAAATTAGTCAGGTTCTCTTAGAGGAATTTTCGACCTCTTCGCTCTTAGACGCCAATGTTAACAATATTGTCAAAGCGGCCGGAATTGCTCGCGGATCTTTTTATACTTACTTTGCTGACCTAGAAGATGCCTACCGCTACACGTTGGGCCAGGTGATGGCGACGATTCATGAGGGTTTTGTTGGGGATACCCCATTTCAAGCGACTCGATCTTTTATTGACCGAGTGGAACAAAATCCGTATTACGCCTTTTTAAGTAATTATTATGTCGTTGATGAGGCTATTTTGGCTGCTCATCACCAAGAAACCAGCAGTAAAAACTGGGACCAAGCGACGGCTGATTTGCCACAATGGCTGGCCAACGTTGCCGTTCACCATTTGATTCGCGAATATTTTTTAGCACCAACCGACAAAGAGCAAATTTTGGCCTTATTAGATGCCTTGTCAGGCTGGAACAAGCAGGAGGTTTAAGATGTTTTTAGCATGGCATGAAATTAAAAAAGAAAAGTTACGTTACGGGTTGATCGTAGCAGTCATTGCGATGATTGCCTATTTAATTTTTATTCTAAGTGCCTTAGCACTTGGGTTGGCCAACGAAAATACGGCGGCGGTGAATAGTTGGCAGACCAAATCAGTGGTGTTGAGTAAAGATGCTAACGGCGACCTTAGTCAGTCCTTGTTGACGCAAGCAGATGCTGACCGGGTTTTGGGAAAGCGGGCTGATTTACTCGCCTTAACCCCAGGCATCTTAAAGAAGGGTGAGCTCCGCGACTCGGCGATGTTTATTGGCTTGAGTAAAAACAGTCAGGTGGCCCAGAGTATTTCGTTGACAAAGGGCCGCTTGTGGCAAACTAAGAATGAAGTTGTCATTTCTAGTAAGTTGGCCAATCAGGGGATCAAGTTAGGGCAGCAATTAACCCTAGGGCTGCAAAGTCAGCCCCTAACGGTTGTCGGTTTTGCCAAAAATGCGGAATATAATATGGCACCAGTTGTATATGGCGACCAGTCACAGTGGGCTGCCATTAAGGGGACAACTGCTCAATTTGTTGGTTCAGGCTTTGTTAGCCGGGGAAAACTGACCGTGCGTGACGGGAACTTACAGGTAGTTACGAAGGCGGCATTGTTTGAAAAAATGCCTGGTTATAGTGCGCAAAATAAGACTTTCGTGTTGATGATTGCCTTTTTGATCCTGATTTCAGTTGTGATTGTGGCCATCTTCCTCTATATTTTGACGGTGCAGAAGATGGAAAACTTTGCTGTCTTACGGGCACAGGGAATTCCGGTTAGCTATTTAGTGTTAAACACTTTGTCGCAAACCATTTTAATGATGGGTGTAGCGGTAGTTGTTAGCATGGCCTTGGCTCTCGGCACGAGTGCTATTATGCCAGCAGCGGTGCCAATGTTCTTTAACTTTAGTTTGATTGGTCTGACAGGCTTGGCTTTGGTTGTTATGGGGCTATTGGGTGCTGTGATTCCGATGCGGTTGATTGCTAAAATTGATCCAGTAACAGTGATTGGAGGATAAGTACATGGAAAATTTAGTACTACAGCAAGTGAATAAGACCTTCGGTCACGGGTTAAATCAGGTTCAAGCGCTGCAGGGTGTCGATTTTATTGCCAACCGTGGTGAGCTCACGCTGATTTTGGGGCCATCTGGTTCCGGGAAAAGTACCCTGCTGACGATTTTAGGTGGCTTACAACGTCCAACTAAAGGGAAAGTTTTGATTAATGGTCAAGATATTAGCCGGTTAACTGGCAAAGAAGCTGACCGCTTTCGGTTAGATCATATTGGCTTTGTGCTTCAATCCTATAATTTAGTGCCGTATTTGACGGTCAAGGAACAATTCGCTTTAGTGGATAAGGTTAAAAAAACCGAAAACTTGTCACCAGCAGCTATGGATGGTTATTTAGAACGACTGGGAATTACGCAGTTATTAGATAAGTATCCGGGTGAGTTGTCCGGTGGGCAAACGCAGCGGGTGGCAATCGCGCGGGCATTGTATGCGGATCCTGATTTTATTTTGGCCGATGAACCAACGGCTGCTTTGGATAGCGAGCGGGTGGCAGAGGTTGGTCAACTTTTTCAGGAAATTGCTCGACGTGAAAATAAGGCCGTGGTCGTCGTTACGCATGATTTACGGTTAAAAGAAGATGCTGATCGAATTTACGAATTAGTCGATGGTCGTATAAAGGGATCAAATTAGAAAAGTTTCGTTAAAATCCGTGTCAATTAGAAGGTCGGTTCTTTGTTCTAATTTGATTAGGAAGTAAAAGAAAAATAGAAAAAGGCGAACCCGGTTGATGGTCTTCGCCTTTTTATTTCAATCACAAAAGTGATCGTGCCATTCCTTGTTTTAATTTAGTAAAACAAAAAAACTATGTTTTAAAGAGAAGTTTGCAAGTTATAACTTAGCTAACTAAGCAAATGCGCTAGCATAAAATGATCTTCAGAACGGTCAGTAAATTTTTTTGGAGTGATTAATTCTAATAAAGTTCTTTTAAATTAAAATAAGCAAATGTTTTTCCATGATCATTTCCCTTAAAATCAGCTTTTTTACCTAAAAAGAACGAATAAAACGAAAAAAATTTGCAAAAACTCTTGCAAGATTAGGTTTCAGTGCTATAATTATTAAAAACTAATAATAAAATGTTAATTAGGAAGTAGTAATCTCCGTTTTGTAGCTCAGTGAAGTGTTGGTTGGTGTGAAACACGTACAGGCGAAGATGAACGTCACCTATAGTTGTATGCGATGAAAACCATACTGGGCGCTCCCATTACAGAGCTGACGATTGGAAGTTTAGATCGAATAATGAGAGATACCCTTTTTGGGTATAAGTAAGGTGGTACCGCGTGCAGAACGTCCTTTAGTCGAAAGACTAAAGGACGTTTTTTTATTGGTTAGGAAAAAAGGGAAGAGGACGAGAAGATGAAGAACATAACGAAGTGGTTGCAACAAGCATTCATCACAATCACTATTTTGGTTGTCGCCGGATTAGGCATGACCCAAGTGGCCCACGCTGATGATGGTTTGCAAAAGATTAAAAAAGCGGGAGTGATGAAGGTAGCAATTTCGCCGGATTACCCACCATACGAATTCCAGGTGAACAAAAACGGCACTTCAACTGATGTTGGAATGGACGTTGACATTGTCAAGCAGATTGCCAAGGACCTGGGCGTGAAATTAGAAATCAAAAACATGGACTTTAGTTCTGTCTTGGTTGCCGTCCAAACCGGCAAGGTTGACATGGCCATTGGGGGAATCAACCCAACCGACGAACGTCGTCAAAGCGTCGACTTTTCAAAGATTTATTACAACGGTGGCCAAAGCTTTTTGATTAGTAAGACAAACGCTGCGAAATATAAGACAGCTAGTGATTTACAGGGAACTAAGATTGGCGCCCAAACTGGAACCTTGCAATACGATTTGGCGCAACAAAAAATTTCGGGAGCCACGGTTGTGGGGATGGACAAGACACCAAACCTGATTTTTGCCTTGAAGACCAACAAGGTAGCAGCTGTTGGGGTTGAGAAGCCAGTGGCCCAAGCTTACGTTGCTAATGACAAAGATTTGAAGATGATTGATTCCGGTTACCAGTTGGACATCAACCAAACCGGTGCAGCGATTGCCTTTGCTAAGGGAAACCCTGAATTGGTAGCAGCAGTCAACAAGTCGATCGATAAGATTGAGGACCATGGCTGGATTAATACTTACTTGAAGAATGCCGGTAAGAACATGTCCGAAAATACGGTGGACACGTCAATGCTGCGCTACTGGCACTATTTCTATAGTGGCTTCTTAAACACCACCTTAATTGCTTTTGTTTCAGTTGCCTTTGGAATTATCTTAGGAATTATCTTGGCCTTGATGAAAATGTCAAAGTTTAAGGTCTTGAGCTGGCCAGCTATTTCTTACATCGAAATTGTCCGGGGAACACCAATGATGGTTCAAATCCTCTTGGTTTACTTTGGTCTTGGTGCTTTGATTAATATTCCAGCCCTAACGGCTGGTATCATCGCCGTTTCCTTGAACTCCGGTGCTTATGTTGCTGAAATTATCCGTGGTGGAATTACTTCATTGGATAAGGGACAAAAGGAAGCAGCCAAGAGTCTTGGCTTGAACCAAAAAGACACGATGCGCTTTGTGATTTTGCCACAAGCCTTTAAGAACATTTGGCCAGCATTGGGTAATGAATTTATCTCAGTCATCAAGGAAAGTTCTATTGTTTCGATCATTGGTGTGACTGATTTGGTTTATGAATTGAACATCGTCCGCGCTGACACTTACCGTGGTATTGCACCAATCGTGGTTGTCATGGTGATTTACTTCTTGATGACCTTTATCTTGACGCGGGGCTTGAACTACTTAGAAGGGAAGATGAACCATGACTAATCCATTAATTTCTGTAAAACATCTCAAAAAAGACTTCGGTGGCAATGAAGTTCTCAAAGATATTAACGGCGACATTGATGCCGGTCAGGTGGTCTGCATTATCGGCCCTTCTGGTTCTGGTAAAAGTACCTTACTTCGTTGCATCAACCAGCTGGAACGTCCAACTAGCGGTGTTGTTGATTTCAACGGTGTTGACTTAGCTCAACAATCTGATCAGGGATTGGCCAAGCTTGGTGAACAAATCGGCATGGTCTTCCAAAACTTTAATCTCTTCCCCAATATGTCGGTCTTGGCTAATTTGAAATTAGCGCCAATGCGAGTCAAGGGCATGTCCGACGAAGAAGCGACTGCCGTAGCGATGAAATACTTGACGAGTGTTGGTTTGGCTGACAAGGCTGATGCCTTCCCAAACAGTCTGTCTGGTGGGCAAAAACAACGGGTGGCCATTGCCCGTGCTCTAGCAATGCAGCCTCAGGTTTTGTTCTTCGACGAACCGACTTCTGCCTTGGACCCTGAAAATGTCGGTGAAGTCCTCAAGGTCATGAAGTCATTGGCGGATGGCAAGATGACCATGGTGGTCGTCACCCACGAAATGAACTTCGCCAAGCAGGTCGCTGATGAAATCTGGTTTATGGCTGATGGTGTGATTCAAGAAAAGAATACACCGAACGAGTTGTTTGGCCATCCACAAAATCCAAAGACCCAGGACTTTATTAGTAAAGTTTTGGCTGATTAAAAAGAGGAACTAAACTGTGGCAGTCGGTGCGAATAACTAAGTGGCTGATTCGAAGACCAGTAGTTATTCCAAATAAACAAGTGAAATTGATGGAAAAATAGAGGAGAAACAAAATGACAAAGAAAATTGTATTGGCATATTCAGGTGGACTCGATACTTCTGTGGCAATTCCATGGTTGATTGATAAGGGCTATGAAGTCATTGCCGTTGTCTTGGACGTTGGTCAAGGCGGCAAGGACTTGGATGAAATTCAAAAGAAGGGCCTTCAAGTTGGCGCAGCTCAGTCAATCGTTGTTGATGGTAAGGAAGAATTTGCCAACGAATACGTTGCCCCAGTAATCAAGGCCAATGCCTTGTATGAAGGTGCCTATCCTTTGGTTTCAGCACTTTCACGGCCATTGATTATTAAGAAATTAGTTGAAATTGCCCATGAAAACGGGGCCGATGCAATTGCTCACGGCTCAACTGGTAAGGGCAACGACCAGGTTCGTTTCGAAGCAGCGATTCATGCCTTGGATCCTGATTTGGCCATCGAAGCCCCAATCCGTGACTTTCACTGGTCACGTGAAGAAGAGATCGATTACGCCAAGGACCACAATGTTCCGGTGCCAATTGGTAAGCAATCACCATACTCGATTGATGCCAATCTGTGGGGCCGGGCCAACGAAGCCGGTATCCTCGAAGACCCTTGGAACATTGCCCCCGATGATGCTTGGGGCATGACGGTTGCACCAGAAGAGGCACCAGAAGAAGCGACATTTTTGGACTTGACCTTTGAAGAAGGGTTGCCGGTCGCCCTTGATGGGGAAAAGATGACCTTGGCGCAGTTGATTGTCAAGTTAAATCAGATTGCTGGCGCAAATGGTATCGGCCGGATTGACAAAATTGAAAACCGTTTGGTTGGCATTAAGTCTCGTGAGGTTTATGAAGCACCAGCCGCAGCCGTGATTATGGCTGCCCACAAGGATTTGGAAGACCTGACCCTGGAGCGTGACGTTGCGCACTACAAACCTTTATTGGAACAGAAGGTGACGGATTTGATTTACAACGCACTGTGGATTACGCCACTCTTTGATGCCTTGCAGGCCTTCATGGATCAGACACAACAGGTTGTCAACGGCACGGTGAAGATGAAGCTCTACAAGGGCCAAGCCGTTGCCGTTGCGCGGAAGTCTGAGGAAAACTCACTGTATAACAAAAACTTAGCCACTTATACGGCAGCCGATAGCTTTGACCAAGTTGCTGCTGGAGGCTTCATTAAGTTGTGGTCATTGCCAAGTATGGTCTTTGAGCAAGTCAACCACATCCATTCAGAACAAAAGAAATAGGAGGGAATCAAATGTCCGATAAATTATGGGGTGGCCGGTTTACCGGCAAAGCAGCAGAATGGGTCGATGAATTTGGCGCCTCAATCGGCTTTGATTATCGGTTGGCAGCCGAAGACCTGGAGGGTTCATTAGCTCACGTGAAAATGTTAGGGCAGCAAGACATTATTTCAGCTGAGGAAGCTGAACAAATTAGTGCTGGTCTCCACGCTATTCAGGCTGATTTGGCCGCTGACAAGGTGGAATTTTCCGTTGCCAATGAGGACATTCACCTGAATATCGAGTCCTTGTTGACGAAAAAAATTGGTCCGGTTGCGGGAAAGCTCCATACTGGTCGGTCACGGAATGATCAGGTGGCTACTGATTTTCATCTGTGGGTTAAGCACCGCTTGCCAGCAGTCAAGGAAGCCATCACTGAGTTGCAGCAGACCCTTCTTGATTTAGCCAAGAAACATGCGGGTGTGATTATGCCCGGCTATACGCACATGCAACACGCCCAGCCAATTAGCTATGGCCACTACCTGTTGGCCTATTTTGAGATGTTTCAACGTGACTTTGAGCGGTTTGAATTTAATGAAAAGCATACGGATATGCTTCCGCTTGGAGCTGCGGCCTTAGCTGGTACGACCTTCCCCATTGACCGCCAACTAGTGGCAGACGAATTGGGCTTTGACTCTATCTACCACAATAGTTTAGATGCGGTTTCGGACCGGGATTTTGCCCTCGAGTTTCTCTCGAACGCCTCCATTTTGATGGTCCATTTGTCACGGATGGCGGAAGAACTGATTTTGTGGGGAACCTATGAGTTCAATTACATCGAACTTTCGGATAACTTCTCAACCGGATCATCGATTATGCCTCAAAAGAAGAATGCGGACTTTGCCGAACTTGTTCGGGGAAAGACCGGGCACGTCTTTGGTAGCCTAATGGGATTGTTAACGGTGATGAAGGGGCTGCCTTTGGCCTACAATAAGGATATGCAGGAAGATAAGGCAGCCACCTTTGAGGTCATGGATACCATCTTGGCCTCCGTGAAGGTCTTTACGGGAATGTTATCAACGATGACAGTTCATGCTGATCGGATGGAAGCCGCTACGAAGGATGATTTCTCGAATGCGACTGAATTGGCCGATTATTTGGCTACGAAGGGGGTGCCATTCCGTCAGGCCCACGCTGTTGTTGGTGAGTTGGTTTTGAAGGGCATTCAGACAGGGCAAACACTCAATGAGATGTCTTTGGCTGATCTCCAAGCCGCTAATAGCCATATTGAAGAAGATGTCTATGAAGAGCTGACTTCCAAGGCGGCCGTTAACCGCCGAACTTCCCTTGGTGGTACGGCCGTTGCAAACGTTCTCCAGGAAATCAGTCGGGGACAGGAACGATTGGCAGCACGGTAGGTGGCACAAATGATTTTTGAATAACCGCTAACTTAGGGTTACTGCGCTAATTCAAACCAATAAAAAAACACCGAACGGGTTCGTTCGGTGCTCATGAGAGTGAAGGCAACCTGCCTTCGCTCTTTTTGTTTGCTGATTTTTACTTCGCAACAATTTCTTGAACTTGCTTCAATTCACTGAGTTTCCAGTCGACGTAAGAAGTTTTCTCAGGTGAAGTTTCTGTCACCTTGACGATTGGAATGTTGTTGTCCTTGGCCAACTTGACGATTTTATCAACTGTACCACCTGTGGTTTGCGTGTTGTAAACCAAAAAGGCGAGTTCGTGGTTCTTAATCTTGTTTTGAATGTCAGTCAAGACAGCTGGAGAAGGATCATTTCCTTCTTCAATGGCTTCGGCGAAATCAGTTCCGACCACGTTCGCACCTAAGGCGTCCAACATGTATTCATAGACTGGTTCAGTTTCCATGACTTCCTTACCGGCGACTGCAGATTTCAATTCGGCGATCTTGTCGGTCACTGGCTTCAGCTTTGTAGCGTAGGCCTGTGCATTGGCTTGATAATCAGCCTTGTGCTTAGGGTCCTTCTTGCTGAGCGTGTCAGCCAATCCCTGCGCGGCCTTAATCATGTTGGCTGGGTCGTTCCACAAGTGGGGGTTTGAGCCAGACTTCTTGTTTAAAATATCGTTACCAACATAGAGCACTTGGGTTGACTTCGACGTCTTGGCTAATTTCTGCAACCAAGCATCGTAGCCCAAGCCGTTTCCAAAGGCAATATCAGCCTTGGCAACCTTTTTCGCAACGGCGTTAGTTGGTTCATAATCTTCTGGTGAAACGGACTGTTTGGTAATAATGGCTGAAACATCAGCATGGTTGCCGGCAACCGTCTTGGCCAATTCGGCATAGACATTGGTTGAGGCGACAATGGTTAATTTGTCAGACTTTTTGTCATCTTTTTGACTGTTGCTTTGCCAAGCAACTAAGCTACCAGCGACAGCCAAAATCAGTACTAAGATTGTGACCACGATGGTTGTTTTCTTCTTTTGCATCATCATTCCTCCAATGGGGGTGTTCTGTGATCCGGCCAGCCAATTTTGGTGGCGGCCAAGAGCTCATCAAAAATCAGCTGTTGTTCGTCCGTTAAGACGATGTCTTTTCGGTAAGCAAAGCCGACCTTAAATATGGGCTGGTCGTCATCTGTGATTGGCAATGTGGTCACACCCGGGAAAGTCAACGCTGGGTGGTGAACCATAAAGCCAATCCCACGATTTTGTCGAATCAGGCTTAGAATTCCGTAGGGTTCCGAGGAATTAAACAAAACGTTGGCATGAAAATGGGCGGCTCGGGCCAACTGGTCGAAAGCCTGGGTATGAACGAAGTTATCTTTCAGTAAGATGAATCTTTCGTCTTTGATTTCTTCAAATGACACGGACCCTTTTTGCACCAAGGGGTAGTCGTCGGCAGCCAGAATAGCAAACGGCTGCTCGTCAAAGGGGATTAAATTAAATTCGCTTTGATCGATGTCATCGAGATAGCCGACAAAGGAAGCGTCGAGCTCACCATTTTTTAACTGGTCGATGGCTTCTTGGGCACCAACCTCGACTGTTTTCAAATGGGCGAGGGAATCGTCAGATAAGACCGTTGCAATGGCTGGAAAGTAAGCAACTTGAATAATGGGTGGCAAACCAATCAAAAGTGAGTCCTCACTGTCGCGTTTGATTTCCGTTTGGGCAACTTGGTATTGTTCCACAATTAAGGTAGCATGTTGTCGCAAAAGTTCGCCGGCATGGGTGAGTGTCACGTTTTTATGCGCAGCCTGTCGCAAAATGAGCTTGGCGCCAAGCTCTTTTTCCAACCGTTGCATCGCAAGTGAGACGGTTGGTTGAGAAATTCCAAATTTCTCAGAAACCTGAGAAAAGTTTCGGTAAGTTGCGAGGGCTAAATAGTATTGTAAATCGGTTATGCGCAAGGTTTTCTCCAAATTCAGTTCTTAACATTCAAGCCTACTCCTATTATAGCAAAATCTGTCAACCCCCCTTCATGAACTATAGGGAAAAGTGTGGGTATGCCACCTGTTTGACTATAATTTTCTTCGGGTTATAGAATAACAGCGTTAAGTGATTCGAACTTCGATTCGAGTTAGAAAACAAAGAAAAAAGGAGCCTATCTCATGACACCAATTGAGATTTTAAATAATCCCTTCCTCAACAAGGGAACAGGGTTCACGATGGAAGAACGTAAGGAACTCGGCGTTGCCGGTCTTTTGCCTCCCCGCGTGCAAACTTTGGAAGAACAATCAGCACAAGCATACGCACAATACCAATCAAAGCCTTCTGATTTGGAAAAGCGTTTGTTCTTGATGGAAATCTTCAACACCAACCACACATTGTTCTACTACTTGTTCGGACAACACGTGGTTGAGTTTATGCCAATCGTTTATGATCCAGTTATCGCTGACACGATTGAAAATTACTCAGAATTGTTTGTTAACCCACAAAACGCAGTTTACTTGTCAATTGACGAACCAGACGTGATGGAATCAGCCTTGAAGGCCGGTGCCAATGGTCGTGACATTAAATTGATTGTTGTGACTGATGCTGAAGGAATCTTGGGTATCGGTGATTGGGGTACGAACGGTGTTGATATCGCCGTTGGTAAGTTGATGGTTTATACGGCTGCTGCCGGTGTTAACCCTGAAAACGTTTTGCCAGTTGTCTTGGATAACGGAACAAACAACCAATCATTGTTGGACAACGACATGTACTTGGGTAACCGTCACGAACGTGTCCGTGGCGAAAAGTATACAAAATTTGTTGACAGCTTCGTTGAAGCTGCTGAAAACTTGTTCCCTAATTTGTACCTGCACTGGGAAGACTTTGGCCGTTCAAACGCCGCTGTTATCTTGGACAAGTATAAGGACAAGATTACAACGTTTAATGATGACATCCAGGGAACTGGAATCATCACTTTGGCAGCCGCTTTGGGTGCCATGACCATCACAGGTGAAAAGTTGTCTGACCAGACTTACTTGACATTTGGTGCAGGTTCAGCCGGTGCAGGTATCGCCAACCGGATGTTTGAAGAAATGTTGCAAGAAGGTTTGTCTGAAGAAGAAGCTCGCAAACACATCTACATGGTGGACAAGCAAGGCTTGCTCTTTGACGACATGGATGATTTGACTCCTGAACAAAAGCCATTCGCCCGCTCACGTTCAGAATTTGCAAACGCTGCTGATTTGACAAACTTGGCAGCTGTTGTCAAGGAAATTCACCCAACGATTATGGTTGGAACTTCAACGCAACCAGGTGCCTTTACAAAGGAAATCGTGCAAGAAATGGCTGCTCACACTGAGCGCCCAGTCATCTTCCCATTGTCAAACCCAACGAAGTTGGCCGAAGCAAAGGCAGAAGACTTGCTTGAATGGACTGATGGTAAGGCCTTGATTGCTACTGGAATCCCAGTTGACCCAATTGAATACAAGGGTGTTAGCTATGAAATCGGTCAAGCCAACAACGCCTTGGTTTACCCAGGACTTGGTCTTGGAACAATTGCTTCAACGGCAAAGGTCTTGAATGATGAAATGATTTCAGCCGCTGCTCACTCATTGGGTGGGATCGTTGATGCAACCAAGCCAGGGGCAGCCGTTTTGCCACCAGTTTCAAAGTTGACTGTCTTCTCAGAGACAGTTGCAATCGCCACTGCTCAGTCAGCCGTTGACCAAAAGATCACGAAGGAAGAGATCGCCGACGTGAAGAAGGCCATCGAAGACTTGAAGTGGGAACCTAAGTATTAAGATTTAACTTACAAAAAACAAAGCAAAGCAACAACACATGGAAAAGGGCGAAAAGTCCTTTTTTATGTGCAATTTTTTAAAATTAGTGAAGTTCATGGCAGGTCAGTACTCATAAATACTGATTGATAAGTGGATGGGGCTACTATGAGCGCCACCCGTAGAAGGGAGTTCTTTATGGCATTTTTAAATTCGGTTGAAAGTGTTGTGACAATCATCTTGATGATTGCCCTGGGTTTTGTTTTGCGCCAGCGGGGCTGGTTTGCTGATAGTTTTTCCGGGAATATTTCTCGTTTGATTACTAATATTGCCTTACCGGCATCGATTTTTGTCTCAGTATTAAAGTTTTTGACACGTGATAAATTAGTGTCCTTGTCTGGAGGATTGGTTTATGCCTTCCTCTCATTTGCCATCAGCTATCTAGTTGCCTACATTTTGGCTTATGTCTTCAAGGTCCGTCCTGGCCGCAAAGGGACCTTTATTAATGTTGTCGTCAATGCCAATACGATCTTTATTGGTTTACCTTTAAATGTGGCGCTTTTTGGTAATCAGGCGCTGTCTTATTTCCTGGTTTATTATGTGATGAACACGATTTCAACCTGGGCCATTGGTGCTTTGATTATCGCCAATGATCGCCCAGATAAGGGACAAAAGGCCTTCAATTGGAAGAAGCTTTTACCTGCTCCCTTGGTTGGGTTCCTGGTGGCCTTGGTCTTCTTACTTTTGGCCATTCCGGTTCCTGATTTTGCAACGTCAACATTGACTTACGTTGGTAACTTGGTCACGCCATTGTCCTTGATTTATATCGGGATTGTTCTTGCGGATGCTGGTTTAACCAGTATTCACTTTGACAAGGACACGGTTGTTGCCTTAGTTGGGCGCTTTATCTTTGCACCAACCGTTATGTTGACCCTTTTGGTTTTCGCCGGCGGCTTTTTGGGTCACTTACCACACCTTGAAGCTCAAACCTTGGCAGTGCAAGCTGCCACGCCGGCTTTGGCAGTTCTGCCAATCTTGGCCAATGAGGCCAATGGCGACGTGAAGTACGCCACGAACGTCGTCACCACATCAACCGTTCTCTTTGTGGTGATTGTGCCCGTCGTAAATACCATTGCGACACTGCTTTTTAAATAAGAAATCTTTCGGTAAGAAAACCCGCCCTTCTCGTCTTGAGAGGGCGGGTTTTTGACTGATTTAGTTACAATTGAAGAAAAAATAGGCCTGTAAAAAGGTGAAAAAAGTACCGCTCTACTTGAATAATGAAGGATAACATATCACCGTCAGCGGGCGGTGCTCTTATGGACGGCTTTTAGATCAAAAATTTGTAATCTTTTTGAGCAATATCCCTTGAATGTCAAAAAAGCCCCTTTCTGATCGAGGAGGGGGCTTTTTCTCAAACTAATCCACGATTCGCCATTGCTTATCGAGGACAAACCGGGCCACGAAGAGGCCAAAGGGCAAAAAGAGCATGATTAAGAGGGTCTTAGTCAGCCATTCAGCGCCGGTTCCAACGTTGTTGAGCCCGAGGTTGTAAACGCCACGGTAGATGTAGAGTCCAGGGACCATGATTACGATTGATGGTACGGTCAAAGTGATTCGGGGGTACCGTAATTTTTGGTTGACCAGGGAAGCCAGGAGCCCGGCAAGCAAGGCGCCAATGAAGGCCGCTGCCGCTGGCGGACAGTGAACGAGATCGACTAATTCAAGTCGGACCGTGTTGGCGACGGCTCCGATCAAGCCAGCCGTGATGGCCATCTTCTGCTTTGAATTAAACATCATCGAGAAACCATAAACACCGGCAAATGAGGCCAATAAGCGCAGGATAATTAATGGACCAAGGGATAGCCCCTGTGGCAAGAAATTTTGCGGTTTGAGGCCCAGACCAAGGGCCAAGAGCCAACCAATAAAGGTTGCCGTGATAATGGTTGTCAGGGCAAAAGTTAAACGTTCCAACCCTGACCGCATATCGTTCTTGGTGATATCGAGAATGCTCGTGATATAGGGGAAGCCGGGGATGACAAAGAGCATGGCGCCAACATAGCCAGCTTCATGGACTGAGGTATTGGCCCAAAAGAGACCCAAAACTTGTAATGATAGAAAATAAGACAAGCAGGCAATGGCAACGCCTAATGTTGTGGTGGCGACGGCGGTCCAATGGCGTTTTCCCAGGAGCTTACGGGTAAACTGTCCCAATCCGGCTCCAACAAAGCAGCAAATCATCTCAATCAGGCCGCCACCGAGCAGGAAGATAAAGCCGGCACAGGCTAGGCCGGCTGCTAGGCCGGATTGGTAGGGCTGGTAGTTTCCGGGTTCTTTTTTGATGTCGTCAAGTCGCCGGTGGATCAGGGCCGGCTTTTGGTCGGCATAGTCACTGGCAAAGCGTTGGACGAAGTCTTGAAGTTCACTCAGTTTGTCGGTATTGACGCCTGAACTGGCGAGCGAGAGGCTTTCGGTAAAGGACTCAACTCCGTCAAAGCAGGTTAATGTTAGGGAGGTAAAGCCGATATCAGCGGAACAGGTCAGTCTGAGCGCTCTAGCGACCGTGTTCATGGCATCGCGCACACGCCAGGCACCAGTTCCAAAGGCAAGGAGCATGAGACCAACCCGGCCAACAATTGAAGCTCTTACCCGGAGGGATGCCTGACGGGCGGGTACTTGATCATTTTCAATCACTTTTTCCCAGCGAATTGCCATGTGGTGGTGGAGGCGTTCAGGATGAATGGTATCTTCGATGGCAGCTTTTGTGGTGGGGGTCGTCATGGTTCTTTATCCTTCTCATGAGCTTTTAAAAAAGAGTCAATATAAATTATATGATAGGCCTTTTAAATCAGCATTTCAAGGCGGTCTTCAGCGGTCTGTCAAGCTGCTTTTACCAACAAAAAGCGACAAAAAAGTCCGGCGAATTTGCCGGACTTTTTTGTTTGTAATTATGAATTGCTTAATTGATCTTTGTAAATTGCTTGACCCGTATTACCGACCAATAAGACATCACAAATATCGATAAAGAGACCGTGTTCAACAACACCGGTCAAACTCTTAAGGTCTTGGGCCAACTGGGGCAAATCCTCTTGACCAGTGATATCAACGTCGATGATGTAATTACCGGAATCGGTTGTCAGGTAATTGCCGTCCTCTTGTTGACGGTAAACAGGCTTTAAATCACGGGTTTTAAGATAATTAAACACATGGTGGACACCAAACTTCACCACTTCCACAGGAAGACGGTAAGAGCCTAAGCGTTGATGCTGCTTGGAAGAGTCCACAACCCAGATATTCTTGGTTGAATTCGTGGCCACAATCTTTTCAAAAAGAAGGGCGGCACCACCACCCTTAATGCCGTTCAGGTTCCCATCGACTTCATCAGCCCCGTCGACGGTCACGTCGATACGGTCGACGGCGTCGATATCAACAACCTTTAAACCAAAACCAAGGGCAAGTTGAGAAGTTTGGACGGATGTGGCTACGCAGGTAATGTCCATCTGTTCTTCATGGGCTTTTTTGGCCAATAAATCAATAAAGATTGAGGCCGTTGATCCCGAACCCAGGCCAACAATCGCCTGGTTGGGAATCAACTCGACGGCCATTTGGGCCGCTTTTACTTTGTCATCATTCACGTTCGATCCTCCAACAACCGGCAAGGAATATTTATCATTCTTATTATAGCAGAAATGCCCCTTAAACCAATTGTGACTTTCAGTCAATGTAGGCTGAGTTTTTGAGGCCCAGTTTGTGGGCACAACAAAATTTATTTAATACGGTTGTAACAAGTTGAAGTTTACTTATTTTCTGATTAATTAACCGATTCCTCCCTTAGATAAATATTTTTAAGTCAAGAGTTGGGGATATTAGCAGTAGGGTATTCTGAAAGAACGGCCTGATTGATCTAGAAGTAAGGATCAAAAGATAGACCTGAAATTCTTCAGCAAAAAATTGGTAGAATATCCAATTTGTCTAAGGCAACAATAGGTGATTTAAATTTCGTAAAATAGCCTTATTTAAAATGTAATTTTTTTGACACAAAAAAAACATTGTGGTTAAATGAACCCGTATGCTTTGTCTATGATTAGATTCAAGACATCTATCGACTTTAGGCAATGAAACCTTAGTGTTGAAAATCCGAATTGAATTATCAAGTTAATTTTCAGGACAAAATATGAGCGAAGTTACTTACGAAAGTGTTTTTGGGGGACGTTTTTATGAATGACAGTAAACGGTATAAATTATATAAGTCAAATAAAGTATGGATGACTGGATTAGCCGGATTAGTCGGGCTAACTTTAGCAGGTTTTACGCAATCCTATCCAGTATCTGCCGATAATAATGCTAGTGTTAACACTACTACGGCAGCCGTTAATGGAACGGCAGATCAAAATAATGATGGGCTATCAGATCGTTCTGGTGCTGATCAGAGTGGCCTACAAACGGGTAAGTGGGGCACGGCTGATTACTCGTATAATCCAGATAGTAAAGTATTAACTGTCTCTAATGGGGAACTTCCATCGGCTCAAGATAGCACTGCAAATCAATTAAGCAATGATATTAAAAATAATATTCAAACGATTACCTTTGGAGATAATGTCTCAGCACCAGAAGATAGTTCGAATCTTTTTAAGAACTTTGCTAATTTAAATGAAGTTAATGGTAATTTAGATACATCAAAAGTCACCAACATGTCGTATATGTTTTATGGAACCACTGTTGCGAATGTCGATGGTTTGCAGAACTGGGATACATCAAAAGTCGCCAACATGTCTGAGATGTTTAGTAAAAACAAAAATTTAAAGAATGTTGATGGTTTGCAGAACTGGAATACAAGCAATGTGACGGACATGTCGCTTATGTTTATTAATGATAATGGTTTAGCGAATGTTGATGGTTTGAAGAGTTGGGACACAGGCAACGTGATAGACATGTCGGATATGTTTGCTGGAAACGCGAGTCTAGTAAATCTCAACGGTTTGCAGAACTGGAATACATCAAAAGTTACCAACATGTCTGAAATGTTTTTTGGAACCAATAGTTTAGCGGATATTAGTGGCTTGCAGAATTGGGATACATCAAAGGTCGCCAACATGTCTAATATGTTTTTTGCGGCCAGTAGTTTAGCGAATGTTGATGGTTTGCAGAATTGGAAAACATCAACAGTCACAGATATGTCAGATATGTTTGCGAATGACGCCAATTTAGAGAATGTCGATGGTTTGCAGAACTGGGATACGTCAAAGGTCACGGACATGTCAGGTATGTTCATGAATAACGCCAGTTTAATGAATGCCAATATGAGAAATTGGGATACATCAGAAGTCGCCGACATGGAAAGTATGTTTTATGGAGATTCTCAGCTTTCTAAAATCATTTTAGGATCGAAAGTTAAAAGCATAGCAGGTGTTGGTTTGGACCAAGCGGGCCAGTGGGTTCGAACCACTCCAAGTGAACCAAGTGTTGTGTATAACAGTAGTCAAGACTTTATGAACCGCTATAACGGTGAAAATCCAGGTGTCTACGAATTGAAAGAAAATGTCAATCCACAGCCTAACCAAGATTCAACTAATGGTGGAACAACCGACAAAAGTGGCACCACCAATAATGGCGGTAACACGACTAACAACAGCAGCACAACCACCAACGGCGGCACCGCCAATAAAACGGGTACTACAAATAACGCTACCACCAACAGCAGTGCAATCAATAATGGTGGTAACACGACCAACAATGGCGACACTACAAATAGCGGCACAGCCAACAATAGTGGTACCACCAACAAAGGCACAACCAGTAATAGCGCTAATTCATCATTACCGAACACTGCTACAAAGCAGATTGCAGGAAAGAATAATATTTTGTTAGGATTAGCAGCATTGCTTTTTTATGCAATCGCGACTGTCTTTACTGCTATGAAGAAAAAGAAGAACTAAAAGGCATTTAGTTTAGTGACATAACAGTATGTTTCCTGAAAAGAGCTAAAAAAACCGGTTTCTGGAGTTTCAGGGCCGTTTTTTTGATGAGATGAACACTGACGCCATTTGTTCTAAACTTTGAGTTTACTGCCAATCAGGTCAATCGAAAAACAGTCTATTTTTGTTTAGAAATGGTGCATTTTGTTGACGAGGAAAAGTAAGATACAATATTGACGTTGAAATCAGAAAATAGGAGAAGGATCGATGAAAAAATTTATCGGGTCAATCTATATGAATAATTTATTTGGGGCACTCGTCTATTTTGTGATTCTTCATTTTGTGTTCCATACGAATTCGCTCTTACAAGATTTACTATCAACACTTGTCTTTTATATTGTGATGACAGCTTATTTTATCGTTAGTAAAAGGTTTAAAAAATGAGCGCAGCAAGATTCTCAGCAAGGTTAATTTCACAAAGGAGAATAGCTTTTTGAGAGTCAAACCAATTGTTTCGGTCTAAATTGAGTAAAAAAATTTTTTAAGAAAAAGCAGGCCCCAATCACAGGGTCCTGCTTTTTTAATTTTCGTTAATCGCCATTATGTTCGATCGACTTTTCTTAGCCGCAATGGCCATGATTAGGATGTCACTTGAAAATTTTATTTCTGGTCTGGTCCAATCAATTGCTGGGGCTGAGGGGCTGGGCCCAAAACGGGATTAGCGAGGGTTGTTTTAAGGGCTGGCTAAAGCGATTGTTTTGACCATTTTTAACAACGCTTCGAGCAACTTTGGCTAATTCTGGCGTTGATTACGAATTATCTGCAACCTATAATAGAAGAATCGAGATGAGAGTAGGCCAAGATCAACTTGGCCGATTTAAGGGGAAATCAGTGAGTAAAAAAGCAAAAATTATTTACCTAGTTTTAGCCATCGTAGCGGTGGTTGAGATTATTGCCTTGGCAGTTTTGCCCCATGTCTTTGGCAACAACCAGGAGAAGCAACCGAGCGTAAAACTCAGTCAAAGCCAGGCAAAAACGGCAGGAACGAAGGCGGATGACTTGATGAAGAACCTTTATCAGTGGTCAAATGATCAAGAGTACGCCAATAACAAGCAGAAGATTATTCAAAATGATGTGACCAACGCTGAAGTGATTAATCAGGTAATGCCAGATGACGACAGCCAAAGCCAAATCAATTCGACGAAACTCCAGTCAACCTATGAGGGCTCGCAAGCCTTTCAAAAGGGCAAGACGGCCGGTGATATGACCATTGAGGTTAAAAGTACCGTGACGAAGTCCGGTTCAAGTACGAAGAGTACGATTGTTGATGGCTATCAAGCGCACTATGATCCAAAATCAGAACGGTTTACGAAACTGATTTATCAGGGGCAACAAAAGACGACTTAATTGACGGACACACCTTTTGGTCTGGAAAAGTCTGCCATGCAGGCAGAAAAATGGTCGCTTTTCTTGTAAAATAGTAGAAGGAAAGTGAAGTAACTGACGGCTGCGAAAGGATTTCGTCATGGTCAAGAAGACAACAATTATCGGTTCAACTAATTTGGATAAAGTTACCCGGGTGCCCCGGTTAGCCAATAGCGGGGAAACACTCGCAACGCCCCAGCACCAAGAAGAGGTCATGGGTGGCAAGGGCCTCAACCAGGCGGTTGCTGTTGCCCGCGCTGGTGGCCAAGCCAACTTTATTACCAAGGTGGGTGCCGGCTTTGATTTAGCTGGCAGAGTCCACGAGGAGGGGTTGAACCTTGACTATGTTTTGCAATCGCAGGATGCCGAAACGGGTCAGGCTTACATCACGGTTTCCAAGGCCACTGGTGATAATATTATTTATGTTTATGAAGGCGCTAACGGTCAACTTTTAGCAAAAGACGTTTGGGACCAAAGGGCTGCCTTTGAGGATGCCGCCTTTTGCTTGGCACAGCTGGAAATCCCATTGGAAACGGTTTTTTCAGCCTTTAAAGATGCCCACGAGGCCGCGGCTGTGACGGTTTTGAACCCGGCACCGGTACCAGACCAAGAAAATTTTCCAAAAGAATTACTGGCGGAAAGTGACTTGGTTATTCCAAATGAGCATGAGGCGGAATTGCTGACTAATATTCCGGTCACGGACCGCGAGTCTTTGATTCGGAATGCTGATTTCTTCTTCAAGGCGGGTGTTAAGCACGTTTTGATTACTCTTGGAGACAAGGGTGCTTTTTATAAATCAGCTGATGGCAAGGAGGTCATGGTTAATGCCATTAAGACGACTGCCATCGACACTACCGCAGCCGGGGACACCTTTATTGGGGCCTTATTATCACGTTTGATGCCATCTTTTGCCAATATCGAAGGTGCAATCAAGTACGGGGTTGCAGCGGCATCTTTGACGGTTGCTCAGCCGGGGGCCCTGCCATCGATTCCGTTTGAGGATGCCATTTTGGCCCAATTACCAAAGACTAAGTAATAAGATAACAGAAGAAAGGAGGCCCTGAGCGTTGAAAATTGCTGAGATGAACTTAGCCAGAAGGGATTACTGGGTGTCGGTCCAAGAAAAGGTTGAACAAGGAGGTGCAGTTGCTCAACCGGCCGGATTGGATTACCGTGTCCTGGCTTTTTCTTTTGAAAACAACTTGATTATTGACTGGCAGAAGGCATTTCCTGGTCCTAATCCGACGGATATCGTTCCTGATTTGTACATGGATTCGGACATAAAAGACCTGCATTTGGCGCATGGTATCTATCATTTTGATACAAAAGGGCGGACAAGTGATAGAATCTATCATATAACGATTAATACAGTGCGCTCCTGATTTTTAGTTCGGGACTGCATCATAGTAAAATCAATTAAGGAAATGAATATGAAAAAATTTTTGAGCTTTCTTTGGAATTGGATTGCTCCAATTGCTTTTGGTATTGCAGTTTACTTGGCTGTGACAACGTTTTTGGTCAACGTTGTGACCATCAATGGTGATTCGATGGCGCCAAACTTGTTAGACGAGCAAAAGGTTTTGGTGACTAAGACCCATGAAGCCAAGCGTGGGGATGTCATTGTCTTTGATGCCCGCAAGGAAGATCCGCGAATCCAGGCCGGTAATAAGGACTACGTTAAGCGTGTGATTGGTTTGCCTGGTGACACAGTCGAATACCGCGATGGCGACTTGTACGTCAACAATAAAAAGGTCAACGAGTCCTTTATCTCGTCAGATGAACAGCAGAGTGGGACCGAAGCTAGCTTCGGTTCGACATGGTCGTTGGGTACGCTTTCTTCAACGGGAATGTGGAAGCAATCAGACCAGGGAAAGACAGTCGTTCCCAAGGGGGCTTACTTTGTTCTTGGTGATCATCGTTCTGTTTCCAACGATAGTCGTTACTTTGGCTTTGTTTCCAAGGAACACGTTGTTGGTCGGGTGATCGTGCCGTTCTGGTATAGTGATACCGTCAAGAAGAATGTTGAAAAAGAACGGGACCACTTCTTTGCCACTAATTAAAAAATAATCAGCCGTTTGGCAGGAAGAGACGAACAACGCCGCAATTGGAACCAATCAATTTCGGGGCTGCGAGTCAGGAAAACCTGCTGGACGGCTTTTTTGTGCCCGCATTGCTGCTTCAGTGCTGGCGACTGGCTCAAATTTGGGATGCCCGTACCTCTAACACTCAAAAGCACCCCCTTTGCCAAGGCGAAGGGGGTGCTGATTTTATATAAGCTGTAAGCAGAAAAGGAAATGGTGAGGAGAATAAAGATTAATGGTTTTGGGCTTCGAAGCGGATACCAGTTTCAATCAACTGAGCAGGTGCATCCTTCATACCCATGTTGGCTTGAACGATGACCATCTTGTCAGTTTCTTTGTCGGCCTTCTTCATGGCAGCAATCAATTCTTCTTCAGTTGAAACTTCGATGAAGTCGTATTGGTCGTCGCTGGCACCAAAAGCAGGAGCAATCAAGTCATAACGGTACTTTGGTACATCGTTATAAGGTTCATCCATACCGTGGATAACACGTTCAACCGTGTAGCCGGTGTTTTCAATGATGAACAAAACAGGGTTCAAGCGTTCCTTCAAAGCCAAACCAAAGTCTTGGATAGTCAATTGCAGTGAACCTTCACCGGTAGTCAAAACGGCCCGGCGGTCAGGGTTGGCCAATTGAGCACCAATTGCGGCAGGGAAGGCGTAACCAATTGAGCCCCACAATGGTTGACCGAAGAACTTAGCACCGCTGGCCAAGTTTTGGCTTGCCAAACCGAAGAAAGAGGTTCCTTGTTCAGCAATCAAAGTCTTGTTGCCAGTGATGAAGTCTTGCAAGGCCCGGTCATAGAAGGCTTGAGTCAAAGGTCGGTCGCTAGCTTGCAAGGCAGCAGGTTCTGCTGGCTTTTGTACGGCAGGCAAGGACAAGTTCAAATCAGTTGTGGCCAAGCCTTGGATAGTGGCAACAAAGTCAAAGTCTCCTGGCAAAGATTGACCAAAGATTGTGCCACGGCGTGTTGAGAGCGTGATTGTTTGGCTCTCATCGAATTCCTGCGTGAAGCCACCAGTAACAGAGTCGGTCAACTTAGCACCTAAGACAAAGACAACATCTGCATCGGCAACGAAATGGTTAATCGATTCGTCAGAAATTGTTCCGTTATAAGTACCAACGAAGTTGGCAAAGCTTTCATCAACGGCTGCCTTACCAAAGCCAAGATCAACAACGGGGATGTTGTTCTTCAATGAGAAGTCTTGAACAGCTTGGCCCAAGTTAAAGCGATCGATTTCGTGTCCAACAACAATCACAGGGTGACTAGCCTTGGCTGCGGCCTGCTTGATTGCTGCGATTGAAGCAGGAGTTTCTTGTTTTGTGGTGGTGAACAAGGCGCTAATCGCTTCCTTCAAGGCAGGGTTAATAGGAGCGTTGACCAGGTCACTTGGCAAAACAAGGTAAGCAGGCTTCTTTTCATTAGCAATGTAAGTCAACGTTTCGTTGATTTGGTCAATGGCATTGTCTTCATCCAAGACGGTTGTCTTGATACCCAATGTTTCGTGAGCCTTGATGAAGCGGTCGAAGTCGCTGTCACCAAAGGTGTGATGAACTAATTTACCAGCGCGTTGTACGCCGTTTGTTGGAGCACCAACAATTTCCAAAACAGGAACGTGTTCAGCGATGCTTCCGGACAAACCGTTGATGGCGCTTAATTCACCAACACCGAAGGTTGTCACAAAGGTCGCAAAACCTTTTTCGCGAGCATAGCCGTCAGCCATGTAAGAGGCATTCAATTCGTTGGCATTGCCGACCCATTTCATATCGTTACGATGGGTGATATGGTCCAGGAATTGGAGGTTGTAATCACCGGGGACACCGAGAATCTCGTCGCCACCCATGGTTTTGATTACATCCAAGAGATAATCTGATATAGTATATTCAGTCATAAAAGTTCTTCCTTTCTTTTAGGTCAATTAAGTTTACCTATAACAAGAACTATAGACCCTGTTTTTAATTATGTCAACATAATTGACCTAAAAAGGAGGGTTTCCTTTGGAAATCGATCAAAAATTACCAACAATTTTCTTTGCTTATCAGGAATTTGCTTCACTGGTTGACCTTTCGCAATACGATTTAACCAAGAACCAACACCGGATGCTCTTTATTATTTCTTCATTAGAGGACGTGAGTATCAAGAAAATTTTGGTCCTGATTGGCATCTCTAAACAGGCGGCTAATGTCGCCATTCGCGATCTAATGGATAAAGGCCTGGTGACGGAACACCGGTCGACGGTGGATAAGCGCGTCAAATATTTGCAGTTAACCCCAGCAGGGTTCGCCCTTAATGATCAAATCAACCTGGAGCAAAAACGTCTTTTGGACCGCTATTTTGATGAAGCCGACGGCGACTGGGAAACGGCGATGACAAAGTTGGCGCAAAAATACCTTGACCGGGTTGAATAAGGTACAGCCAATTGGAATTTTTATTTTTTAATTGGAACGTGCCTTGCAAGTTCAAGCAAAATGATTTGTATTTGTTTTTTGAATGACTGTCTTTGACAATTTTTTGTTGTTTTGCTTAATCTTATTCATTCACAGTAATAGGGGTCAATCAATTATCTGTTCGATACCTGTGGCATGCTATTGTGCTTGATTTTAGTCAGCGCTTGCTAGTGCTAGTATTTTTCGGAAAAGTTTGAGAAACGCCAGTTTCACGCATTAAAAAGTAGATTTACCAGCATAATGCAAAAAAAATAATTACCAAGCAAAAAGGCCAGTTGCCGATAAATGTCGGTAACTGGCCTTTGCGGTCTAGATTTTCACTTGCTTTTGTCTTTTTTATTACGAGACCACCAGTGCTTTTTTTGCTCGTCTTCCATTTCAATTCGTTGAACACGAGAGGTAACCTTGTCTAACTGTGATAAGGTCGCCATTTGAAGATGCTGCTGCTGGTCAACGGTTGTTTGCGTTTTTTCCAGATTTTGTTCGGCTTTTTCCAAGGTCGATTTTAAAGTATCGATGTGTTGTTTGCGATCATCGAGTTGTTGGTCCTTATAGCCAAGCTGGGATTCCAACATTTCCAGACGCATTTTTAAGATTTCAATTTCAGCCTCGCTATCGATGCTTAAATCAGCAAGAGCGGACTGTTTGGCGGGCTTTAACGCCGTTAATTCTTCTTCGGTATACGTGCCGTTTAAATCAATCCCGCGCATCTTAGCTCGTTGAAAGAGCGTTTCACGCTCGATGCCTAAGAATAGTGTTAGTTCGGCAGTCGAGGAGAAAGTATAGTAATCTTTCATATTTTCGCGTTTAATTTTCAACAGACAATCCTCCGTTTGTATCTTAAATACCAGGATATAGAACTTGTTTTCGGGTTGTCAAAAAAGCAGTAGTTGATTGACAGCTTTTATGAAAAAATTTACCGAGAATTCCTGAAAAAATCAGGCTTTGCAAGTGCCATCCAAGGGTTAAGTATACCAAAGAAAAAAATGACCAGGGCAAGTTTAAGCATTTCTTAGACAAAAAATGTGAAATTTAAACTTTTAAAAAATATTTTGCTGGTGAAAACCACTAAGCTTTGGCTAAGATATCAACGCTGGCCTTGGCTAAAATGACCGCTGGGTTGTCTTGGTCGAGATGGTGGAGTTCGTTTAAGAAAAAGCCGGGTTTGACAGATAATTTATCTTTGCAAGCAATAACCATCAAAGTATACCGATGGTCATGGTCTGGTGGTACAGGACCGATATAAGTCTGCTTGAGTTTGGGATCTGTTTCTTGAATATAGCGAGAATAAGAGGAATTTTCCCCTTGAACGAAGCCACTATTAACAATGTCCGTTGCTTGATTAGCAGCCAGTTGAGCTAAATTGGCTGGCACAGAGGCCGAATCCTGTGTTACGGGGTAGTTAGCGGCTAGCCAATGAATCCAGGGGAAGCCCATCACGGGAATGGAGTCAAAATCAATGAAGGCCCACGCTAGGTACTTGGTACCAGAGGGGAGGTCTTTTACCTCAAACGGAAATGATTGAATCGGGTAGCGACCTGATTTTTCGTTCTCGGTGGCAAACTTGCTATAAGCGGCTGGTAAGTAGCCATCTTCGGTTGTCACTTGAATCTGCATAAGTGTGACTCCAATCGTCTTTTTCTGCATTATAACACTGCTTTTTCTAAGGTCAAAGTGTTATGATTAAAAAGAATTATTTGAGGAGAAACAGTTCTATGTTCAACATCATTTTTAACGCAGCCTGGGTTGGTGCCCTTGCTGGTTTGTTTGGCGGCATGGTCCGATTCGGTTGGACAAAAACCCTGCCTCCCCGCAATCAGCTGGCAACACAAAACGGTCCGATTACAACTTTCTTACAGCAACTTGGTTTAACCAAAAAGGAATCCCAAAAAAGCCTAACGGTTGCTTTTGACCAAAATGTTCCGGTCGTGGCTTTAAGTGTTTATTATGTTTATTCGATGCTGATGGCCATCTTTTTTGTTTTAGCCGCTAACTTTGATGGTCGCTTAACCTATGGTTTGGGCACGATGTTTGGTTTTGTTCTTTGGGTCGTAATTGATATTGTCTTCCTGCCAGCCATGAAGACTATTCCATTTTTCTGGCATCGTTCTGTTTACGAATTGACGGTCGAAATGGCCGGTTATTTAATCTTTGGCTGGGCCGTTTACCTGGTTGCCCTTGGCTTACCGGTCTCTGGTGTCTACTTATAAAAATGAATATGCTGAAAAAGTGCTCCGAATTGCTGAAAATCAGTACTCGGGGCTTTTTGATTTGAGATAGGGTGGCTCGCTGGTCGTGCAAAGCTTTGGTGCAAATTGACGCATTTTTGGTTACAATAGAGACAAGAATTTAGTATAGGAATTTTTTGATTACGCTCTTCATTGATTGGAGGACGTAATATGGTCACAAATTTCAGCTGGGGACCGTCAAGTGATTTGAAAAAGTTTTTACGAGACCTTTCTTTTCGCTATCGGCTCCAAAAGAAGATTGCGCATGCACTCAAAGTTGGGCGCAAGGAAGCCCATTTGACACAGGTTCAGGTGGCAGATGCCTTGAATATTTGTCAGAGTGCAGTTTCTAAGTATGAGGCGGGAAAAATCAGTCCTGATTTGACCCTCTTACTGTCTTTTTGCTACCTCTACGGTTGGACATTTGAGGAGTTCTTACTCCGGTTAAATATTCGAACGAAGGAACGTTTTTGAATAGAAGGGATAGCTAGGGTGATTGACTTAACAGCGATTCGAAACTTTGCAAGAGCAACATTGAAAAACGACACCTCGGGACATGATTTTTTGCATGCTAAGCAAGTGGCTCGGTTAGCAGTTGCCCTTTATGAAGACGACCATGGTCAGGTCAGTGAACAAGACCAGGCAGTCCTAGAGGCCGGGGCCCTGCTTCACGATACGATTGATGATAAGGTGGTCGCTGACATTGCTGCCCAGACAATTTTAGTTGAAACCTTACTTCGCCAGTCTGGGATTGCACCGATTGGCCAGGCGTTGGTTGCTGAAACGATTACCCATCTGTCTTATTCCGCCAACCTGCAAAAGCATTATGACCTTCCCTTATTAGGGCAGTATGTGCAGGATGCCGATCGTTTGGAAGCGTTGGGAGCCATCGGGATTGCTCGGACCTTTGCCTATGGTGGGCAAAAGGGTCACCCTCTGTATGATCCGGAGATTAAACCGGTCGCACTAAAAAATAAGGACCAGTACCGCCACCATCAAACAACTTCTGTTAATCACTTTTATGAAAAGTTATTGAAATTAGCCGACCAACTCAATACGCCGGCTGGACAAGCTGAGGGTCAGCGACGGTCTGCTTTTATGGAAAACTTTTTGGCTGAATTTCAACGCGAAACAGAGGCGTTGGCAGATCCAGCCTTTCGGGTACAATAGTATCAATTATTTTTGGTATTGATGACTAACTGATTCAAAGGCAGTAGCGCTGCCTTTTTTTGTACAAAAAAAGTCCACTGATGAGTGGACTTTCTTAGTCTGAAAAAACTTATTTACCCTGGAAAACCCAGGCGTCGCCGTTCTTGGCCAAAAGGTCATCGGCAGCTTGTGGACCCATAGTATCCGATTCATAAATTTCAAGCGGTGCTTTGTCGGCAGCGTAGACAGCTGAAATGGCGTCAGTAAACTTCCAAGCAGTGGCAACACCATGCCAGTCTGCAAAGTTTGATCCGTTGCCGTCCATGGCATCGTGGAGCATCCGCTCGTATGGTGCTGGCGTAACAGCTTTTTGTTCAGCTGTCGGTGCCCAGTTCAACTGGATCATTTGAGTGTTGAAGTTGTCGGAAACTTCCTTGGCGTTCAATGACCAAGTAATTTGTTCGTCTGGTGAAACCACGATTGAAAGCACAGTTTCTTGTGGTTCTTGGGCGGAGCCAAATGAGAAAGCACCAGCCTTGAAGACAACGTCAATCCGAGTCGTTTTCTTGGTCATGCGCTTTCCTGAACGGACATAGAATGGCACACCTTGCCAACGAGGAGTGTCGAAGTGCAATTCACCTGCGATATAAGTGTTTGTTTTTGAATCAGCTGGGACGTCTGGCTCTTGGTTGTAGGCGATATGACCAGCAGTCTTGCCGGCACCATATTGTCCACGAACGAAGTAACGGTTCACACCAGCTTCGTCATAAATTTCAAGGGCAGAGAAGGCGGCGTTCTTGGCGTCACGGATGGCAACGTCAGAGAAGTCCTTTGGTTCTTCCATGGCCAACCAACCGATGATTTGCATCGTGTGGTTTTGAATCATGTCCAAAAGAGCGCCAGCAGTGTCGTAGTAACCAGCTCGTTCTTCGACACCCAATGTTTCGGCCAAAGTAACTTGGACGTTTTTGATGTAATCCTTGTTCCAAGCATTGCTAATGAGCGGGTTACCAAAGCGCAATGGTGCGATGTTCAAGACCATTTCCTTACCCAGGAAGTGGTCGATGCGGTAAACCTGGTCTTCGCTGAAGGCTTCTGTTAATTCACTTTGGAGCTTCTCAGCGGTTGTATAAGAAGTCCCGAATGGCTTTTCAATCATAATCCGGTTGTAGCCCTTGTCGGCCAAGAGACCTTCTGACTTCAAGAACTTGGCAATTGTGCCAAAGAAGCGAGGAGCAACAGACATGTAGAAGATCCGGTTGCCGGCTATATCAAACTTTTCAGAGGCATTTTCGATTTCCTTTTTAAGGCCAACGTAGCCAGCGGGATCGGTCACGTCAGAGGCGCGGTAAGAAAAGTGGGCGATAAAATCAGCGACCTGCTTTTCGTCTTGACCAGCTGAGACGGATTCCTTCACCATGTCTTGGTACTGAGCATCCGTCAAATCCTGACGAGCGGTTCCAACAACCGCGAAATGTTCTGCCAAGTAGCCCTTTTTATATAAGTTAAAGACTGATGGGTAAAGCAAGCGCTTGGCCAAATCGCCAGTTGCGCCGAAGAAAGTTACTAAAGTATTAAGTTCTGCAACCATAAGAGTCCCCTTTATCTATTTTGCGTTCGTTATTATTATAACGGAAATGAGCAAAAAAATCACAAAAAGGTCAAAATTGAAAAAACTCTCACCCTTAGAGCCAAAAAGAAGTAAGCACTTACATTTATTTTTCTAAACAAAAAGTAAGCACTTACATTTTGTTGGTGAAAAAAGGTAAATAAACCAGCATAAAAGGACATTCATGTTATACTAACGTAATAATAAGGAGGGAATATGCAAGTCATTCAAAGCAAAAAATTATCAGAACGCTGGCTCTTAACGGCTAACTTGTTCGCCAACACTGGTAATGCCATGATTTGGCCCGTCACAACCCTCCACATGACCGTTTCTTTGGGACAGGACTTGACGATGTCGGGTGTTGTTATTTTGTTCTCGTCCCTGATGAATATTTTGGGCGCCTACATTGCCGGTAAGCTTTTTGACCGCTGGCGACCTTACCCAACGCTGATTGGGGCAAGTTTAATTGCCTTTTTCTCACTGGTCACACTATTTTTCTATAATGGTTGGCCGGTCTTTGCCTTTTTGATGATGACGGCCTCTTTTGGGATTGGTTCGGTTAACACATTGCTGAACGCTTATGCAACGACTGTAACCAGCAAGAATACACGAATTATATTTAATAATATGTACATCGTGCTTAATGTTGGGGTGGTGATTGGAACCTTAGCTGTCGGTTATCTTTTTGATTATGGATTCCAGTGGTTGATGCTCTTGGCTGCAACACTCTTTTTAATTTTGACTGGAATTGCGATTGGCATTTTTAATGTTAATACAGACATTGCGCCGGTTTTGGATGATGATTCAGTTGAAACAATCAATTCTGCCGGTCATGCCGATTCAATCATGACACACGAGCAGGAATCGGTTAAGGAGCCCGCCAAGTTTGAGATGTCACCATTACTCTGGTTTTTGGCAGCTTTCCTCTTTGTCATTTATCTTTCTTATATGTTGTGGGAGACCGTTATGGCCCCACATCTGCGCTCGATTGGCATTTCAACCCGTCATTATGCAGACCTCTGGGTTTTAAATGGCTTGACAATTATCCTTTTTCAAAAGATAATTTCAACTTGGGCCAATAAGCATCCATATCGTCTCTCGGTGATTACGGGTGGCTTTGTCTTTGCCTCATCATTTATTTTAATGCTCTTTGTGAACCAATTCTGGCAAATTGTTTTAGTTTTTGAACTACTGACTTTGGGTGAGATGTTAGCTTCACCACAGGTACCAGCCTGGGTGGCCCAGTTAACGCCGAAGGAAGTTTCTGGTCAAGCGCAAGGTTTTGTCAGCATTATGATTTCACTTGGACGGATGGTTGGGCCTCTGTACGGAGGGATTATGTTGGACCACGGCTGGTTTAACCCGCTGTTCTTCTCCGTTTTTATCGCCATGATTGTGGCAAATGTGGGCCTATTGGTTGTGGCCCGAAAAAAGAAGGAATAGTTTTTTATGCAACGTGAAGTAAATCGTAAATTGGCAGTTGCCCTTCTGGCTGGTGTCATTTTTATTTTGGCCGGCGGCATTATTGGCCTGGGCCTTGCACCAATTGCACCCTTGTTGGTGGCCATTGCTTGGATTATCTTAGTCATGCGCTTAGCGGGTGTCACTTTTCAAGACGCACAGGCGGCCCTGATTAAGGGGATTGAAGCCGGGATTGCGCCCTTGTTCTTATTCTTACTCATTGGCTCAATGATTGCCCTTTGGTTAGGGACGGGCGTGATTCCAACCATGATTTGGTTGGGCTTTAAGCTGATTAACCCAGCCTGGTTCTTGCCAACTGCCTTGTTAACATCCGCTTTAGTCGGAACAATGATTGGTTCTGCCTTTACAACGATGTCAACAGTTGGGGTAGCTTTGATGGGGGTTGGAACAACCCTAGGCTTTAACCCGGCCTTAGTAGCTGGGATGATTATTTCGGGCGCTATCTTCGGTGATAAGAGCTCACCGTTAGCTGATTCGACTAACTTGGCGGCGGCCGTTTCTGGTACTGATCTTTTTGCCCACTTGAAAAACCTGATGTGGACAACTCTGCCGGCAATGGCTGTGACGCTGATTTTAGCATTCGTCTTTGGTTTTTCCGCCCACCATACAGGTGGGGTTAGTGTCAAGACGGCAGCGGTCACGCAGTTGATCCAGCCAACCTGGTGGACAATTGTGCCGATTGCCTTGATTTTAATTTCGGCCTTGGCTAAAATTCCGGCCATTCCATCACTATTGCTGAACGTTGTGGTTAATACGGTTTATTACCTGTTGTCTGGGCATTCTTTGAAAACCTGGGCAAACTTGATTGTCAACGGTTATAAAACACCGTCAACAAATGCAACTTTGGTGGCCTTGTTGGACCGTGGTGGAATGACGGCAATGATGGAAACTATCATGTTAATCATGCTGGCCTTGGCTCTGGGCGGCCTCCTATCAAACCTTGGTATTTTGCGGGCAGTGATGAACCCCATTGTTTCGTACCTTAAGAGTCAGAAGTCAATCGTCTTTGCCACCTTGTTGACAGGGATTGCTACGAACTTCTTAGTAGGTGAACAATATCTTTCAGTAATGTTGCCTGGACAAATTTTTAAGGAAGATTACAAGCGCTTTGGTTTGTCACCCTTGGCCTTATCACGGGCAATGGAAGATTCGGGGGCGATTGCAAATTATCTGGTTCCGTGGGGCGTTGCTGGGGCCTTTGCGAGCCAGACGCTGCATGTGCCAGTTCTGTCCTTCGTGCCCTTTACTTTCTTAGCCCTCTTCTCGCCAGTCTTTTCACTACTTTCAGCACTGACCGGTATTGGATTACGTCAGGCTTCCCAAGATGAAGTGGCCAAATAATGAATTAAGTTGAAAACAATTAGGAGTCGGTCAGAAATGGCCGACTCCTTTCGTCTAATTAGTTAACGGTGGAAGAAGATGTGTACTTGCAAAAGAGCGTTTGATTTAGTATAGTAAATGGATGTGAGTGCAAAGAATGCACGCACTCCTTGCAGCCACTTGGCTGCCAGAGACCAAAAGGAGGAAAAATACATGGCTACAGCATACGAATTAACATACATTATTCGCCCTGACATGGAAGCAGATGCAAAAAAGGCGCTCGTTGAACGCTTTGACAAGATCTTGGCTGACAACGGTGCGGAAGTTATCAAGTCAGCTGACTGGTCTAACCGTCGTTTCGCTTACGAAATCGCTGGTTACCGTGAAGGTACTTACCACGTCATCAACTTCAACGCTGAATCAGACGAAGCAGCAACTGAATTTGACCGTTTGGCTAAGATCTCATCTGACATCTTGCGTCAAATGATCGTTAAGCGCGACGCAGACTAAGACGCAATTCCACCGGGAAAGGACCTAAAAGATGATTAATCGAGTTGTTTTAATTGGACGGTTAACCCGTGACGTGGAATTGCGCTATACCCAATCCGGTGTAGCGGTGGGCTCCTTTTCACTTGCTGTGAATCGGAACTTCACTAATGCTAATGGAGACCGTGAAGCTGATTTTATTAACGCCGTTATCTGGCGAAAGTCAGCCGAAAACTTTGCCAACTTTACTGGCAAAGGGGCTTTGGTGGCAATCGAAGGTCGGTTGCAAACGCGTAATTATGAAAATAATGCCGGACAACGTGTTTATGTAACAGAAGTTGTCGTTGACAACTTTTCATTACTTGAATCAAAGGCTGAAAGTGAACGCCGTCGGGCCCAAAACGGGACTGGTCAAGCGCAAGACTTCTCTGGCAACAGCCAGGACTTTGGTAACGCTGATCCATTTGCATCCGCAAATCAAAATAACAACCAACAAAGTGGTAACCAGCAAGGGGCAAACCCTTTTGCTGCCAATAATAATTCAGAAATTGATATTTCTGATGATGACCTGCCATTTTAATTTTACATCTCATTTGAAAGGAGACAGATTATGCCTGAACAAAACGCACGTCCACAACGCCGTCGTCCACAAGGTGGACCACGTCGTCGTCGTAAGGTTGACTTTATTGCAGCCAACCACATCGAATACGTGGATTACAAGGATACAGAATTGTTGGAACGTTTCATCTCAGAACGTGGTAAGATTTTGCCACGTCGTGTGACTGGAACTTCAGCAAAGAACCAACGCAAGGTTACGGCCGCTATCAAGCGCGCTCGGATCATGGCCTTGTTGCCATTCGTCACTGAAGACTAATGTGCAGGGAAACCAAGACAATTGTCTTGGTTTTTTTGTTCTAAAAGTCAGAACCTTGCTGGTCGTATGCTCAAAAAGGATTAACACTTTTGCGGTATATGTCAGAGTCGGTCTGGCTTTTTTCTTTTGGGTAGCTTGGTAGCTTCCTTTTCAACAG
Source organism: Fructobacillus sp. ESL1117 (assembly GCF_058508565.1). Classification (NCBI taxonomy): domain Bacteria; kingdom Bacillati; phylum Bacillota; class Bacilli; order Lactobacillales; family Lactobacillaceae; genus Fructobacillus; species Fructobacillus sp. ESL1117. Next base: position 1,192,921 of record NZ_CP196385.1, read on the forward strand.
TCTTTTGTTCGTATGGTAAAATGTTAGGTAAGTATGTAAGCAAAGAATAGTTGAGGCCTTCATGAAAACATTTTCGAAGCTGCGGGCGTTATCCCGCTATCAACAAAATAAAAACTTTATGACAGGAACCATTGGCATGTTTATCGTGGCCTTTGTTTCTTTGATTCTGGCGCTATTGACCAATTGGATCTTAGGATTGGTTTGGTTTGTGTGCTTGGTGACCTTTTTTACCATCATGCTCAATGGGTTAATTCTAGCTAGCCAATCAAATGAGTCCTACCTAGAGGAGCTGACTTACCGAGTTAAACTAGGTCAGCAAGAGGCCATCTTAGAAATGCCGATGGGTATCATCCTTTTGGGTAAGGGGGAGCGGATTGTCTGGGTGAACCCCTACCTCCAAAACCTATTGATGGATCAAGATTTAATTGGGGAAAGTTTGTCTGAAGCAGATGGTGACCTGGCTTTTGCTGTGAAAAATTATGAAAACGATAAGGTTAACCGTTTTTCCTGGTTGGAACGTTCTTTTGACATTGCCTACCAGGAGCAGTTAGGTGTCATTTACCTCTTGGATGTGAGTGAAAATGAGGCTTTAAATCGTGATTTGACAGATCACCGCTTGGTAACTGGGCTGGTTTCGGTCGATAACTATGAAGAAGTGACAGAAGGAATGCCTGATTCTGAAACGTCGAAGTTGCGAACCTATGTGACGGGACAGTTGACGGACTGGGCTAAAAAGTACCATTTATACGTTCGCCGTTTGTCGCCGGTGACCTATTTATTGATGGGATACCAACGTGACTTGGCGCAGGCAGAAGACGAAAAATTCTCGGTCGTCAAGATGATCCGTGAAGCAACGGCTCAGCAAAATTCACCATTAACGCTTTCAATGGGAATTGCCTACGGTGAACAGGATATCAACTCTTTGGTTCAGTCAGCACAAACGAACCTGGATTTGGCATTGGGTCGTGGTGGCGACCAAGTAGTTGTGAAGGCCGAAGATCTGCCGGCCCGTTTCTATGGTGGCACAACGAATCCGATGGAAAAGCGAACACGTGTCCGTGCTCGGGTGATTTCACAAACCATTGCTGAATTGATGGATCAGTCTGATCAAATTTTTGTGGTTGGTCACCAAAGGCCAGATATGGATGCCGTTGGTTCGGCAATGGGCCTGTGGCGTTTCAGCCAAACACGAGACAAGAAAGCCTTTGTTGTTGTTAATGAGGGTGAAATTTTTTCAGATATCCAATCTCTCTTGGCGACTGTTCGAGCAGACCAAATGGGCGAAGGAAATCCGGGTGTTGATCTCGGTGCATCGATTATTAGCGAAAAAGAAGCGCTCGATTTAGCAACGGAGAAGTCATTGCTGATTTTGGTTGACCATGCCAAGGAAGCATTGGATGGGGCACCTGATTTATTGAAGGATTTGAAGGATCGAGTTGTGGTTATTGATCACCACCGTTTGGCGGAAAATGGCCTACCGGACAAGCCAATGCTGACGTATATCGAACCTTATGCTTCATCAACGTCAGAATTAGTCACGGAATTGCTACAGTACCAGAACCAAAAGGGTGCATCAATTACCGGGCTGGAAGCCACTGCCATGCTCGGTGGCATTCAAGTCGATACGAAAAATTTTGTTTTGCGGACGGGGTCAAGAACCTTTGATGCGGCTTCTTATTTGCGGGCTAATGGCGCCGATAACGAGTTACTCCAGTCCTTCTTGAAGGAAAAGTTTTCGGACTTTAAGGCACGAGCCGAATTGATTCACTTAGCTGAGATTAAAAATCATTCAGCGATTGCTGTTGGTGATAACGATACCGTCTATCAAAGTGTTATCGCGGCTCAGGCTGCTGATGAATTGCTGCAGGTTGAAGGGGTCAAGGCTTCCTTTGTACTCACAAAGCGTGATGATGGCCGAGTGGGAATTTCCGCCCGGTCAAATGGCGACTTTAATGTACAAACAATTATGGAAGACCTTGGCGGTGGTGGCCATTTGTCTAATGCCGCTACGCAAATGTCTGACGTGACGACAGACGAGGCGGCCGATCAACTCTTACAGGCCATTACTAGTCAAGAAGCGGAAGAAGCCGAATAAAGTTTTTGACAATGTTGTCATAAAATCAGTAAGATAAAACAAAGCATTTGGCTCGTGATGAACAAGCCCAAAAGGAGGCAAAGATGAAAGTTGTATTTTTGGAAGACGTCAAGGGGCGTGGTAAGAAGGGCGAAGTGAAGGAAGTTCCTGATGGCTACGCCAATAACTTCTTAATCAAGAATAAAAAAGCAGAACCAGCAACTGGGAAAAACCTCGGGGCAGTCAAGGGTCGACAGAAGGCCGAAGAAAAGTTGGCGGCCGAGGAATTGTCCGAGGCTAAGCAGTTGAAGGAAAAGCTAGAAAACGAAAAAACAGTTATCGAAATTAAGGGGAAGGCTGGTACCGATGGCCGCCTTTTTGGAGCTGTTTCAACAAAGCAAATCGTGGCCGCTTTGTCTGACCAGTACAAGGTAAAAATCGATAAGCGTAAGTTGCTTTTGAATCAACCAATTCACGAAATGGGCTTCACCACAGTTCCTGTTAAATTGCACCGCGAAGTGATGGCAGATCTCCGCGTACACGTTAGCGAGGGTTAAAATGGCTGATGTTTCAGTAATGGGCAATGAGTACCGACAGGCACCCAATGATGAAGCAGCTGAACGTGCCGTTTTGGGTGCTATTTTCTTTGATGTTCAATCCGAGGCAGCGATTGTCGCAGCGGAAGCCATCCTTGACCCAAGCGATTTTTATCGACAGAAGCATCAAGAAATTTTTAAGGCGATGCAGCTGTTGGTTGAAGAGGAACGACCTGTTGATATCCTAACCCTGCAAGATAAACTGAATGCCATGGGCCAGCTAGAAAATGTAGGTGGTATCGACTATTTAGTTGACATTTCACAGTCGTCGGCCTCTGCTTCAAACTTAAAATTTTATGCGCAAATCGTCCATGAAAAAGCGATTTTGCGCCGTTTGATTCAAACGTTAACCGAGTCCATGACGTTAGCCTATGATGGGTCTGAGCCATCGAGTGAATTGCTCGAGGAGCTCGGCCGTCAGCTTGACCGCCTGGCTCAAAACCAGGGCGATGATGATTTACGTCGAATTAAAGATGTTTTGAATGAGTTTCAAGAAAATTTGCAGGCCGCCAGTGAAAACGATAGCAAAGTTATCGGGATTGCTTCGGGTTATGACCAATTAGATGAGTTAACGCATGGCTTCCGTGAAGACCAAATGATTGTCATTGGTGCCCGTCCGGCCGTTGGAAAGACGGCTTTTGTCTTAAATATTGCTAAGAATGCAGCCAAAACCGAAAAGAAACCCGTTGTGATTTTTTCTTTGGAGATGGGGGCTGTTGACTTGGTAACTCGTTTAGTTGCTGCTGAAGGTGGGATTAATTCTAATAAATTGACCACTGGTAATATGCAAGATGAGGATTGGGCAGCATTGACGTTAGCCGTTCAATCATTGGCAAACATGCAGATTTATATGGATGACACGCCAGGAATTCGCATGGCTCAAATCTCGGCTAAGCTGCGAAAACTAGAACGTGAAGTTGTTGGGCGGCTGCCAGAAGAAGAGCGGGATGAAAATCCCCACCCATTGGGTCTGGTCATGATTGACTACCTAGGATTGATTGAATCTGCCAATAGTGAAAGCCGTCAGCAAGCCGTTTCTGAAGTTTCTCGTTCTATCAAGAAACTGGCAAAAGAATTGCACACGCCGATTATTGCCTTGGCTCAGCTTTCGCGTGGCGTTGAACAGCGTCAGGACCAACGACCAATTCTCTCTGATTTGCGTGAGTCCGGTTCGATCGAGCAGGATGCTGACATCGTGGCCTTTTTGTACCGTGATGATTACCATCCCAACCGAGCGGGTGAGGATGGCGATGAAGGTGGTAACCAGGTTGAGGAAGAAACAGTTGTTCCGATTGAAGTTCTTGTGGAAAAGAACCGTGCTGGAGCCAGGGGAAAGGCGGAGTTGATGTTTAACAAGCCAACTTTCAAATTCTCGAACATGGCCGGCACTTATCGCCAGGAACAATCGGGCTTTGGCCCAATTCCTGATATGTCACAGGGTTGGTAAACAACCAAAATCAAAGCAAAAGGCAGCACATTCAAAATCGATGTGCTGCCTTTTGCTTAGTTTTAAACGCTTGTTTTATGCTTCCGTTTCGGTTAAATCAACAAAGGGGGCGCCAATCATTGTCGCCAATTCTTGGGGATTTAATTTATCGGACCGACCGAGTTCGCCGGCTGAAACCAGGAAGTAGTCGGCTGCTTCTGCCTCTTTGGCGAAATAGATGGGAAAACCGTGGTTCTGCCAAATACCAACGGGATTGTTGGCACCGTGGACGTAGCCGGTGGTCGCCACTAATTCCTTGAGTGGCAACATGTGAGTCTTTTTGTTACCGGAAACGGCGGCCAATTTTTTCATATCTAAGCGCTTGGTGAGGGGGACAACGGCTATCAAGGGACCAGTTTTGTCACCCTTGACAGCTAGCGTTTTAAAAATGTCTGATTGTTGAATGCCTAATTCATCCATCTTAGCCGTAATTTCTGCTTCAGTTAAGTCCAAAGCGTTTAGCTCGAGTGGCTCATAGGCGACGCTATGCTTGTCGAGGACCTGTTCGGGTAATGTTTTTTTATCTTTTTTCTTCTTTGCCATGGTTCTATTTTAGCATAAGCAAAAAGCAGAAAAAAAGCAGTTGGAACCAATTTTGAAAAGTGGTTGGACCAATTATGCTACAATAGACATTATGTCAGAAGCAATTTATGTAACGGTGCAAGCCGATATTAAACAAAAAATTTATCAGGGTCATTATAAAGACCTTAAGTTACCTGATGAGCGAACATTAGCGGCTGATTACCGGGTTTCGCGTTCTTCAATTAAACGGGCCCTCAACGTATTGGTCCAGCAGGGGATTATCTTTAAGAAGCGGGGATCAGGGACATTTGTCAACCCTTTATACCTGAAAAATCAGGCAATCTTTCAACATGAGGGATCCAACCTGGGTGTTTCAGATTCTTTTCGAATTAATGGTCAAGCACCCAGCATTGAACTCCTGGACTTCCGGGTGATTCAGGCCACGCCAGAGCAGCAATCAGCATTATTTTTAAACGATGGCGATTTTGTTTACGAAATTAAGCGTCTGCGTAAGTTAGATGGTGTGCCATTCATGATTGAATATGGCTACGTGCCGATTTCTTTATTGCCAGGACTTAATCGGGAAACGGTGACTAAATCTATTTATGAATATGTTGAAAAACGGAAGTCAAAAACAGTGACGAGGTCGTTTATGACGATCATGACCGAGCCGTCGAATGTTGAAGAGCAGAAGCTGTTAAAGCTTAAGGCGACTGAGCCGGTCGGGATTATGGAAGGGATTTTTTTCATGGATGATGGGACACCATTGGAATATTCTAATATGCGCCTACACTACAAATACCTGCGTTATAATGCTTTCGTTTCACTTGGGTCGGAATAAGCCCAATTAAGTTAGCAAACAATTCTATGGAATGTGTTTAATAAAAGATTGATTGGACCGGTCCAATTAATAAAGAAATGCAACCAAAAACGAAAAAGTTAGACCCAAAGCCCTTTTTTTCTTGAACGAATGGAACACTCTCGATATAATAGGACTTGTAAATATATAGCCGGAGTTTGCAGAAGCGGGCTTCGTTGAAAGAAAAAGGAGTACTATTTACATGGTTGATTACAACTCAAAAGAGTACTTGGAACTTGTTGATAAGTGGTGGCGTGCAACCAACTATTTGTCAGCTGGGATGATTTTTTTGAAGTCAAACCCATTGTTCTCAGTAACTAAGACGCCTATTCAAGCTGAAGATGTTAAGGTTAAGCCAATCGGACACTGGGGAACTATCTCAGGTCAAACATTCTTGTATGCTCATGCTAACCGTTTGATCAACAAGTATGACTTGAACATGTTCTACATCGGTGGCCCTGGTCACGGTGGCCAAGTGATGGTTACGAACGCTTACCTTGATGGTGAATATACTGCTGATTACCCAGAAGTTACTCAAGACTTGAAGGGTATGTCAACTTTGTTCAAGCGCTTCTCATTCCCAGGTGGAATTGGTTCACACATGACTGCCCAAACTCCAGGTTCATTGCATGAAGGTGGAGAATTGGGTTACTCATTGTCACACGCATTCGGTGCCGTTTTGGACAACCCTGACCAAATCGCTTTTGCCGTTGTTGGTGATGGTGAAGCTGAAACTGGCCCATCAATGACTTCATGGCATTCAATCAAGTTCTTGAATGCTAAGAATGATGGTGCTGTTTTGCCAATCTTGGATTTGAACGGATTTAAGATTTCAAACCCAACTGTCTTCTCACGTATGTCAGATGAAGAAATCAAGAACTTCTTTGCAGGTCTTGGTTACTCAGCCCGTTTCATTGAAAACGCAGACATCCATGACTACATGGCTTACCACGAAAAGGCTGCTGATATCTTTGATACTGCTATTGAAGACATCCAAGCTATCCAAAAGGATGCCCGTGAAAATGGTAAGTATGAAGATGGTACAATTCCTGCATGGCCAGTGATCATTGCTCGCTTGCCAAAGGGTTGGGGTGGACCTACCCATGACCAAGCTGGAATGCCAATCGAAAACTCATTCCGTGCCCACCAAGTTCCATTGCCTTTGGCACAAGGAAAGTTGGACACATTGCCACAATTCGAAGAATGGATGAATTCATACAAGCCTGAAGAATTGTTTAACGCTGATGGTTCATTGAAGGATGAATTGAAGGCTATTGCTCCTAAGGGTGACAAGCGGATGTCAGCTAACCCAATCGCTAACGGTGGTCGTAAGCGCGGTGAAGATCTTAAGGATCTTGACTTGCCAGACTGGCGCGATTACGTAAACGACATCAACGCTGACAACCGTGGAACGATCTTGCCAGATGGTAACCGCAACATGGACATGTTCACTTTGTCAAACTACCTTGAAAAGGTAATGCAAATGAACCCTAAGTCATTCCGTGTCTTTGGTCCTGATGAAACAATGTCAAACCGTTTGTGGTCATTGTTTGATACTACTAACCGTCAATGGATGGAAGAAGTTAAGAACCCTAACGACCAATACGAAGCACCAGAAGGCCGTATCTTGGATGCTCAATTGTCAGAGCACCAAGCTGAAGGTTGGCTTGAAGGTTATACTTTGACTGGTCGTGTTGGAATCTTCGCTTCATACGAATCATTCTTGCGCGTTGTCGACTCAATGATTACTCAGCACTTCAAGTGGTTGCGTCACGCATCAGAACAAGCATGGCGTAATGACTACCCATCATTGAACTTGATTTCTACTTCAACTGCTTTCCAGCAGGACCACAACGGTTACACTCACCAGGATCCTGGTATGTTGACTCACTTGGCCGAAAAGAAGTCAGACTTCATCCGCCAATACTTGCCAGCCGATGGTAACTCAACTTTGGCAGTGATGGAACGCGCCTTCAGCGAACACTCAAAGGTTAACCACATGGTTATCTCAAAGCAACCACGTCAACAGTGGTTCTCAGCTGCTGAAGCTGAAGTGTTGGCTACTGAAGGTTTGAAGGTTATCGATTGGGCATCTACTGCACCATCAGCTGATGTGGATATCACATTTGCTTCTGCTGGTACAGAACCAACAATTGAAACTTTGGCCGCATTGTGGTTGGTTAACCAGGAATTCCCTGAAGTTAAGTTCCGCTATGTTAACGTTGTTGAATTGCTTCGTTTGCAGAAGAAGTCAGAATCAGCCGGAAACGACGAACGTGAATTGTCAGATGACGAATTTAACAAGTTCTTCCAAGCTGATACACCAGTTATCTTCGGATTCCACGGATACGAAGACTTGGTTGAATCATTCTTCTTCGAGCGTAAGTTCCGCGGTGACGTCTTTGTTCACGGATACCGTGAAGATGGTGACATCACAACTACTTACGACATGCGCGTTTACTCACACCTTGATCGTTTCCACCAAGCTAAGGAAGCTGTTGCTGTCCTTGCAGACCGTGGTGCGGTTGACCAAGCTGCTGCTGATACATTCATCACTAAGATGGATGACATCTTGGCAAAGCACTTGAAGGTGACCCGTGAAGAAGGTCGCGACATCGAAGAATTCACTAAGTGGCAATGGTCTGCTTTGAAGTAAGCTATTAACACTTGAAAGAATCGCCTCGGCGGTTCTTTTTTTTATACTCATTTGACGGCAAAATCTAACTAAACTTTGCTATAATTGACATAATCTTGAAAAGGGGCTAATTTTATGCAAACAATTAAACTTGTTTCAATTGATATTGACGGCACGCTTTATAATGATAATCGTGAGATTACACCGGCGGTAAAAAGTGCTATCCAAAAAGCGACGGCACAGGGGGTTCATGTGGTCATTACCACTGGGCGACCAGAAACAGGCGTTAAAAAGATTTTGAATGAATTAGATCTCTTGGGTGAAGATCATTATGTGATTACGCACAATGGTGGCTTGGTCCAAACAACAGACGGACAAAAGACCCTTCATCGAGCTGCTTTGCCATGGACTACTTTTTTGAAGGCGCAACAATTTGCAGAAGATCATAACACCTATATTCAGGTTGAATCAGACTCAGACGCCTATACGGTGATGACGAATGTAAATGTCTTTGCAAGCCAGGAAAACTTCGTGGTCAGCCTGCCACTAACTATCAAAGATGAAGTTTCAGAGCTGGAGGAAACTTCTTTTGTCAAGGCAATTGCTATTGGCGACGAAGGCTTTATGGATCAGATTCAGGCAAAGGTCCCGGCAGAGTTGACGCAAGAGGCCAATGTTGTTCGTTCAACCCCGAATAATTTGGAATTTATGAATACGGCGGCTTCTAAGGGCCAGGCATTGTTAGCATTGGCAAAGGAGTTGGGCATCGATCAATCAGAAACAATGGCAATTGGTGACCAGGAAAACGATCACACAATGATTGAAGCTGCGGGTATTGGCGTTGCCATGGGAAATGCGGTACCTTCAATTAAGGCGATTGCCAACCAGGAGACAACGGATAACAACCATGATGGTGTTGCCAAGGCTATCGAACGCTTTATTTTAGCCAAATAATTAGTAGCAACAGATTAGTAATGTAAGATGACAAGCGGCGATGATAAAATCAGTCGCTTTTTTTGCCCAGTTACCTTGATTTTATTGTTATAATATATAAGAAATCGTTGTTCTTTAATCTGGAGTAGCAAAAATGACTAAGTCAAACCTAAAACTCTTTTCTCTCTCATCGAACCACCCCTTAGCAGAAAAAATCGCTGCTGAAGTCGGTGTGCCATTAAGTGACATTTCGGTGAAGCGCTTTGCTGATGGTGAGGTGCAAATTAACATTGAAGAATCTGTCCGTGGCGCAGATGTCTTTGTGATTCAATCAACATCCCAACCGGTTAACGATAACCTGATGGAATTGTTGATTATGATTGATGCCTTGAAGCGGGCATCAGCTAATCAAATCAACGTAGTTTTGCCTTATTACGGTTATGCTCGTCAGGACCGCAAGGCGCGCTCACGTGAACCAATTACAGCTAAGTTGGTTGCGAATATGATTGAACGAGCAGGAGCTACTCGTGTGATGGCTTTAGACTTGCACGCTGCTCAAATTCAAGGATTCTTTGATCTACCGATGGATCACTTGCAAGGTGCTCCGCTTTTGGCCGATTACTTGATTGAAACCGGTATTGCCGACAAAGAAAACGCTGTTGTTGTTTCACCCGATCACGGTGGGATGACCCGTGCCCGTAATTTGAACAACATGCTTGGTTTAGAGGCACCTGTGGCAGTGATTGACAAGCGTCGTCCGAAGCCAAACGTAGCAGAGGTTGGCTCAATCGTTGGTGATGTTGCTGGTAAAACAGCCATCATGGTCGATGACATGATCGATACAGCCGGAACGATTACGCAGGGTGCTCAGCTTGTTTTGGAACATGGTGCTAAGGAAGTTTACGTGGCCGCATCACATGCCGTCTTCTCAGGACCAGCTTTGGAACGTTTGCAAAATTCTGTTTTCACTAAAGTTATTGTGACTGATTCGATTAACTTGCCAGATTCAAAGAAGTTTGACAAGCTGGAAATTGTTTCTGTTGGGGAATTGATTGGTGAAGCGATTCGTCGTGTTTCGTTGAACGAAGCAATTAGCCCGATGTTTAAACACCGCTTCCGCCGTCGTAGTTCTCAAGAAGACTAAGGCGTCTTAAGTTCGATAAAGGATTCTGATAAAGGACTATTTTTTGGCTGAAGTGTCAAAAGAGGTCTTTTTTTGTGAAGATTATTCGTAAATTGACTGAAAGGCCAATTTTTTATGTTACAATAGCGAATGAAAAATGTTTTAATTGGAGACGCTTATGTATAAAATTTTAGTGGTTGATGATGAAAAGCCAATTTCGGATATCATCAAGTTCAACCTGGTAAAAGAGGGTTACGAGGTCGTAACGGCCAGTGACGGGGCCGAGGCATTGGAATTGTACAAGTCAGAAAACCCTGATTTGGTATTGTTAGACCAAATGCTTCCTGAAGTCGAGGGAATTGAAGTTTTGCGTCAAATTCGGGCCAAAGACAAGACACCTGTCATTATGGTAACGGCTAAGGATTCTGAAATTGACAAGGTGATTGGTTTGGAAATGGGTGCAGATGATTATATCACTAAGCCGTTCTCGAATCGTGAATTGGTTGCCCGCGTAAAGGCAAACTTACGTAACCGTCACACAACGAGCCAGTCAGATGATCCAGCAGTTAACCAAGAAGACATTCAGCTTGGCAACTTAATTATCCATACAAAGACTTATATGGTCACAAAGGATGGTGTTGACCTCGAATTGACCCATCGTGAATTTGAGTTACTCTCATATATGGCACAACATATTGGTCAAGTCATGAACCGTGAAAACTTACTTCGTCAGGTATGGGGTTATGACTACTTTGGCGATGTTCGTGCAGTTGATGTGACCGTTCGTCGTTTGCGTGAAAAGATTGAAGATGTACCATCACATCCAGTTTGGTTAGGAACAAGACGTGGTGTTGGTTATTACCTCTCATCTGGTAAGAACCAAAATAAATAAAAAATTATGAAAGGACAGGCATTCGCTGTCAGGGATTATGAAAGTCATTGTTAAACTCTTACAATCGATTCGATTCCGGATAACCTTTGTCTTTGTCCTTTTTTTAATTGTCATTTTAGAATCATTCGGCGTTTTTTTCGTTCATCAAATTGAGCAGCATGACCTCATTGCCAGTGAGGCAGAGCTGACAATGCCAACCTATGTTACGAAAAAAATTGTCGAGGGTTTGGATGCGGGTTCTGGTAAGGCGAGCCGGGAAAAAATGGATACAGCCGTGAAGGATTTCGATTCCAACCTTGTCGAAAACGTCTTGGTTTATGATAAGTCCGGCAAAGTTGTTTCCAGTCAGTCGACAAAGAAGTCGCTATTACCAAAAACTATTGATTCTAATAGCGAGATTGCTCTGGATGGCGGTAATTCTTACCTTAAGATCCGGACACAAGACCGCGATCAAGGAAGCGGCCAACAGGCGGTGGTGACCCGGCAGCTTTATGCGAATGGGACGAATGCTCCTAGCAAATCGGGAGAGAAACCTGTTGGTGTGGTGGTGGTTTATGCTAGCCTCGCTAAGGTTTACGCCAATGCTCGTCAAATTTTGCTTTTGTTCTTGTTGGCTGGTCTGCTAACGCTGGTGGCTTCGGTTTATTTGGCCTTTATTCTGTCTCGGACGTTGACGCGGCCAATTGAAATCATCAATAAACAAACAGCGCGGATTGCGGCTGGTGATTATTCGATGGTCAACACAATTTCTGGTTCGGATGAAATTTCGCAGTTGGCCCACTCGGTCAATACGTTGTCAAACCGGATTGCAGAATCAACTGAAATCATTAGTAATGAACGTAACCGCCTCCATTCCGTCCTCCATCATATGGCTGATGGGGTTTTGCTGACGAATGCTAAAGGACAGCTAACGATTATTAACCAGGCAGCAACCAAGTTGCTTGGTGTCAGCGAACAAGCGGCACTGGGACAGCAGGTCTTTGACCTATTGGACCTCCCTGAATACCAAAGTATTCGGGATTTGATTAAACAGCAACGGTCCATGACGGTTGATGTCGGTCAGCGAATTATTGAAGTTCGGGTGTCTTTGATTAAGAATCCCTCTGGTTTGATTAATGCCATGGTTCTGATTTTGCACGATATCACGGAACAGAAAAAAATTGATCAGGATCGGCGTGACTTTGTTTCTAACGTCTCTCACGAACTGCGAACACCATTGACCACAGTAGCGTCCTACGTCGAGTCTTTGCAAGAAGGCGCTAAGGAAGATTCTAAAATTCTTGGTGAATTTTTGACGGTGATTCAAAACGAAACGGACCGGATGTCGCGAATGGTATCTGATTTGCTTGAGTTGTCGCGAATGGACCAGGGAACGATGGAAGTTAAGACGGAATTGGTTCAACTAAATACCATGTTGAATTTTATTTTGGATCGGTTTGAAATGATTTTGTTGTCACCGTCAAAGGATTTAAATTCGGATCGAAAGATTAAGATTGTTCGTCACATCCCAAAAGATCAGGAATTCTGGGTTGATATTGATTATGATAAGATGACCCAAGTCATCGATAATTTGATGAATAATGCTATTAAGTACTCACCTGATGGTGGCAGTATTACAGTGTCCCTTGAAAAATCAGGCGATAAGGCTTTGATTAGCATCAAAGACCAAGGACTGGGAATTCCAGTAGCTGACCAGGAGAAAGTCTTTAACCGTTTCTTCCGGGTGGATAAGTCGCGGTCGCGGGCCCAAGGCGGTACTGGACTGGGATTGGCAATCTCTAAAGAAGTGATTGAAAAGTTTAATGGTCGCATCTGGGTCGAATCAAAAGAAAATGAAGGCTCTACCTTTAAGATGACCCTTAATTATGTGCAGGACGATTTGTTATCGACTGAAAAGCAGTGGGATGAAGATTAAGCCTTTCGTGACCTTAATTTCTGCTTAATTTCAATCAGTTATAGTAGCGTTAACAAATTTTGGAGACGACCATGCAAAAGAACCTAACGAATTTGATTTTGGCTGGAGCCCTAGCCGGTGTAATTGGTGGTGGGGCTGTTTTAGCTGGACAAGAAATTTATCAAAATTATCAAGTAACGCACAGTCCTGTTCGGACCAAAGCGACAGCAACAAAAACGATGACGTCCAAGGATACGGCGACCAATGCTTATAACAAGGTGGCCAATTCTGTTGTCTCGGTGCTTAATTTTAAAAAGAGTGGTAACACTTATAATGAATCAACGGAAGGGTCTGGTTTTGTCTATAAAAAGGCTGAGGGCTCAGCCTTTATCGTCACCAACAATCACGTGATTGACGGTGCCGATAAGTTGCAGGTCATTACCAATGATAATAATACAGTTACGGCCGAGCTGGTTGGGAAGGACGCTTTAACTGATTTGGCCGTATTGAAAATCACTGATTCTTCAACGATTTCAACTGCCGCCTTTGGGGACTCAGCTCAAATTTCTGTTGGTCAACAGGTATTGGCAATTGGATCACCACTGGGGTCACAGTATGCTTCCTCAGTAACAGAAGGGATTATATCGGCCACGAAGCGTTTGGTTCAGGCTGATGATGATTCCGGCCAAAACTATGGTGGCTCCACGGTTATTCAAACCGATGCCGCTATTAATCCCGGTAATTCAGGTGGCCCGTTAATTAACTTAGCGGGACAGGTAGTTGGAATCAATTCAATGAAGTTGTCATCATCATCAAACGGTACGGCGGTTGAAGGGATTGGCTTTGCCATCCCTTCGGATCAGGTTGTCGACATCGTTAATAAGTTGGTGAAAGATGGTAAGGTGACGAGGCCAGCCCTGGGAATTCAGATGATTAATCTGTCACAGGTTCCCGTTAATGAGCAGCAGTCAACGCTCAAAATTCCAAATACCGTTAATGGTGGTGTGGTTCTTTACAAGGTCAACAGCGGTTCACCAGCAGATAAGGCGGGCTTGAAGAAGTATGACGTCATTGTTGGTATTGATGGTAAGACAGTTGCTAACCAGGCTGATTTGCGTGAGCAGCTTTACACGCATAAGGTCGGCGACAAGACAACGTTGACTTACTATCGTGGTACTGAAAAGAAGACGGTTACCCTTAAGTTAAATCAGACTTTGCAGTCATAAGCTTTCGAATACCTATCGATTTCAAAACAAAAAGTCGACCAAAATGTTGGTCGACTTTTTTATGTTAAAAGTTAGCGACGAAGGCGGAATTGCCGTTGAGATTTTGCTATACTTAAAAAAGTGATAAATGAGGAGAATGATGAACATATGATTGTATTAGCCGGGACAATTGGTGCTGGAAAAACCAGTTTGACAGAGATTTTAGCAAAGCATTTGGGTGGTCGCGCCTACTATGAAAGTGTGGATAACAACCCAATTTTGCCACTCTTTTACCAGGACCCCAAGAAATACAGTTTCTTGCTCCAAGTTTACTTTTTGAACACCCGGTTGGACCAGATTCACGAGGGACAAAAAGAGAAGAATGCGGTCATGGATCGGTCAATTTTTGAAGATGCCCTACTTTTCCAGCTCAATGCTGATTTAGGTCGAGCAACGCAGACCGAAGTCGACATTTATAAGGATTTGGTCAATAATGTCTTGGAAGAAGTTTCAGAGGAAAACAAGACGAAAACGCCGGATTTGTTAATCCATGTTCGCGTTTCGTTGGAGACAATGTTAGCTCGAATTAAGAAGCGCGGTCGTCCTTACGAGCAGATTGAGCAGGACCCAGACTTGTACCAATACTATGCGGACCTAAATGCTCGCTATGATGCTTGGTTCGACCAATACGACCGTTCCCCAAAGCTCCAAATTAATGGTGATGAGCTTAACTTTGTTGAGGATGCCACTGCTAAGGAGCGGGTTTTGGCCCTTGTTGATCAAAAGCTAGCAGAATTGGCTACCGACAAGTAATCAAAGTGGTGCTGACTTTGCTGATTGAGTAGAGGGGCTAATGCCCAAGAATCTGGATCGGTAAAATTTCATCAAAAAAAGACTTAGCTAAGTGACTAATGGACCTTGTAATATGCGCATGTCACTGGTTAAGTCTTTTTATTTGGTGGGAATTTTCAGGCGAGAACCTTGAGCATCATCTGCTGAAAATCAGAGACAAAACGGTCTTGGTCAACTAAAACGGCAGCCTTTGAAATCGTTGGTTCCAAAAGTTTGGTCTTGTCGCCAATTGTTCGACCGTAGTCACCTGATTCTTGGTCGTAAGTGACCTGCATGTTTAAGTCCAAAGTGCTTACATAGCTTGGGTCAACGGCAACCGCCACTGCTAGTGGATCATGGAGGGCGGCTCCTTTTTTATCGATATCTAAGTTATAATAAGCATCAATGTAGTAATCCATGATGTCAGCGTAGTTCTGACCGGCAGTTGTGCCGAGATTACGCCACTCTTGTGTATGCTTCTTGGTTAAAAGCGTTCGTAGAGTGACATCCAGGCCAACCATGGTGAGGTTTTCCTGATTTTTAAAAACAAAGTCGGCGGCTTCGGGGTCTTGGTGAATGTTAGCTTCCGTAAAGGGCGTCACGTTACCAGGAACCGTTAAAGCCCCACCCATCAAAGTTGTTTGGCCAATCAACTTGGCAAGGCTTGGATCTTTCTCAAGGGCCTTGGCTAAGTTCGTCAAAGGACCAGTTGGAAGGTAAATTAGTTCGTCCTTGTATTGGTGAGCGGCTTCAATTAAGAAATCGATACCGTTTTGGCTGTCAACAGTCCGTGTTGAGGCCTCAACTTCGACATCACCGATACCATTTCGGCCGTGAATGGCCTGTGAGATTGGCATGACAGTGAAGTCAGTGGTGGTCGATGAATGTGACTCACCAATGAAAACGGGAACGTCATGGGCGCCTAAGAGGTCTAAGAGGTCAAGTGAATTCTTGGCCGTGACATTGGTCAGGGCATTGCCATAGGTGGCAATAATCCCAATTAAGTCGATGTCATCATGGCCGATGGCATAAGCCAAGGCTAAGGCATCATCAATACCAGTGTCGAGATCTAAAATCATTTTTTTGCGAGACATTGCGCATTCTCCTTTAGTTTGGGTACACTTTATTATAGCAAAATTGTTAGGTAAAACACGAAGAAAGCGAGTCAAAATGGAAAAAACGTACGATATTATTGTTGTTGGTGGTGGTCCGGTGGGCCTTTTTGCTGCCTTCTATGCTGGCTTGCGCAATACCAAGGTGCTTTTATTAGAAGCCTTAACGGATCTTGGCGGTCAGGTGCAAACACTCTACCCCGATAAAAAAATTTGGGATGTCGCGGGACTGCCAGGGGTATCTGGCCGAGAATTGGTTGAACGCCTTAAAAACCAGTTGGCTAAGTTTCCGGTTGATGTTCAGACCGAGGCCAAGGTCACGGATATTGTTCGTGCCGGTAAAAACTGGCACATCGCAATTAATGGCGGGCAAACGAGTGTGACTGGTCGATCGGTGATTTTGGCAACTGGTAAGGGGGCTTTTGAGCCACGACGGTTGCAAATTGAAAATGAGGCTGAACTAGAGGGAAAGGGTTTGTCTTATTTTGCCCCGAATCTTGCGCTTTATCAAAATCAGGAAGTGGCGGTCCTCGGCGGTGGTGATTCAGCGGTTGATTTAGCCCAGCAATTAGACGCGATTGCTAAGAAGACTTACCTGATTCACCGCCGAGACCAATTTCGGGCCCTGGAACAGGCTGTATTGGCTTTAGAGAAAACAAAGGTGATTAAGAAAACGCCTAAAAAAGTTGAAAGCGCACAACAAACGGCTGATGGTCGACTAGAATTGACGCTACAACATGTTAAAGATCAAGGTCAGCAAGAGAAGTTAGTGGTGGATAATCTCCTTGTTCAGTATGGCTTTTTAACAAAGGGGCAGGCCGATACTGGTTGGCAAGTGGACCTTGATTGGGATTCAGCTGGCATCGTTGTGACTGACCAGATCAAAACGAAGCAACCAGCTCTTTTTGCAATTGGGGATGCTTCATCTTATCTGGGTCATGTTGATTTAATGGCCACTGGCTTTGGTCAAGCACCGGCGGCGGTGAATGCAGCGATTGCTGCCATTGACCCTGATCGAAGCGGACCTGGCCATTCATCTTCAATGAACTTGTAAAAGAAAGTTTTCGCTACCAGGATGGGGGCGGGAACTTTTTTGCTGTCGATTTGGTTATCAAAACAAAATCTTTTGCCTGATTTTGATAGGGTTGCCTTTTTTTGACCTGTTACTGTAACAATTTTGACGCCAATACTGTACAATAGAGTCGGAGAAGGTTTATAGCATAGCCAAGTTATTTTCCTTTGGGAATAATTAAATTTTTTTGAATTCGGATAACCAGTCTGATTTTAAAACTATCAAAAAGATGGCCGAACTCATGACGTTCGGTTTAGTAGCTATGCTCGAAATATTGTCATTCAGAAAACGGAGGTAATCAACCATGACGGATAATAATCAAGACAAGCACCTTAGACATCGGTTAATGTTTACAGCAAGTGCGACGACATTAGCAGCAACGGGCGCTGTTTTTGGGGCGACCGTTTTGAACCAAAATCAAACAGCCAGTGCTGACCAAGTTCAGGGCCAGGCACAATCTCAAGTTGACCAACAAAGCCAATGGCAGGCAAACTCGCTTGACCAGGTCAAGGCTGCCATTGCAAAGCAAGGCCAAGGACAAAATATTCATGGCTATGCGACACAGTGGGGGGACACACTGGATGTGATTGCCCAGGCTTATGGTTTGAGCACGGAACAGGCGGCCCAGCAGTTGGGCTTGGATGACCAAGGGTTGTTGATTTCAGGCTATCGCTTGGGTGCCCAGGCTCAAGTGATCCAAAAGCTTAAAGATGATGGTGTCTTATTGTCTGCTGGAGTTGCTCAGGTAAGCCAGAGCCAAACTAGTCAGCCAAACTTGGTGTTGATGCAAAAGGGTGCACCAACGACTGATTCCGCTCAGGTGGCTGCCGATTCGCAAGCCAGCTCACAAGCAGTCAGCCAGGGAAGTCAAACGGGTAGTCAGACAGCAACGACTGCCGCTGCTCAATCAGTTGCTCAGAGCCAGTCTTTGTCCGTGGCTAGTTCGCAGGCTAGCGCCCAGTCAATGGCAGCTAGTGTCAATCAAAATCAAGTTAGTCAAGCGGTGTCCGTTGCTGGTTCAAGTGCTGGTGCACAACAGCCAAATACTGACCAGACCGATACAATTGAGCAAAATGCTGCTCAAGGAGCTGGGTCACAGTCAGCCGATTTGTACTCACAGACGCAGTCTTTGAGTCAGGCACAAGCAGCAGCTTCACAAGCACCTGGCTCACAGACTACTGTCTCACAGGCTGGTATTTCCCAAGTAGCCAATTCAGAAGCAACTACCTCACAGGTACAAAGTTCTCAAGCGGCCACTTCACAAGCGGTGGCATCCCAAGCACCTGTCTCACAAGCTGTCGTTTCAGAGGCACCGGCTTCCCAAGCAGCAACGTCACAGGTAGCTACTTCCCAAGCCCCAGCTTCGACAAGTGCAGCCGTACAACCAACGGCTACCACGAATAAGGTCAATACGGATCAGGTTATTAATTGGTTCTATGACAACCAAGGCAAGTTGACTTATTCTATGACGGGGTCTCGTGATGGCGCCGATGGGACGGCTGACTGTTCCGGTGCAATGACGGAAGCCTTGTATGAGGCGGGGGCTTCCAAGCCGGCTTACTTGTATAATACGGATTCTTTGCACGGTTATTTGGAACAAAACGGTTATCAACTAATTTCAACGAATACGCCATGGGATGCTCAACGTGGTGATATCGTTATTTGGGGTCAGCAGGGTGCCTCAGGTGGATCTGCTGGTCACGTTCAAATCATTGTCTCAAACGATCCAAATGCCCGCGCCATTTCCGTTAATTATGTAACGGGCGGCCAAACGGGTACGGCTGTTCAAGAATGGAATTATGACGCAGCCTATAATTACACGGCAAAGGCCAATGGTGGTAACCTGGCCTATTATGTTTACCGACAAGCGTAAGTAGCTAAAAAGCTAATGATACCAGAGATGGTGTCATTAGCTTTTTTGGTATCTGTTGCATACCAATCAGTTTAGTTAGACGATTTTTGGGAACACAAAAAAATCCTTGAGGATTGCCTCAAGGATTGCTGTAGTGGTCAGTCAGGGGCTCGAACCCTGGACCCACGGATTAAGAGTCCGTTGCTCTACCAACTGAGCTAACTAACCATGGAGTTGTCTTAAACAACAAAAAATAGTATACCATGGTTACAGCGGTGGAGCAAGTGTTTTAGCGAAAATAAGTCGATATTTCAATAAAATTTTTTAATGAGCTCAGTGATACAACATCAGGCATTCGCCTCAATGACGACGGTATTACCCTCGGAATCCTTAACCGTCACCGCCACTTTATTGTTAAAACGTTCTTCCTCTTTTTCGATGACAACAAAATTATTGGCTAAGTGCTGTTTTAATTCAGGGAGGTGGTCACGAACCAAGAGCTCAAAAGTAGTTTTGGATTGACTCTGAACAAAAGTAAGGTCTTCGTGGTCAACAACTAAGATGCGGTCAGTTTGGGCACCACTTTGAGGAAGGTCAAAGACGTCGCGCCAGAAACGAAAGGCACGGTTGGGGTCTTGTGCGGGAATTTTTTTATGGTTGAGTTTACGAGCTTTCATTTACTTTGATTCTCCAAAAAAGCGGTTCACGTTATAAGAGCAAAGAATAGTAATTTGCTAGGTTCTTTTATTCAGTATAGCCCAAAGAGGGGGTCTTGACCATGCTTGTCAAGGCAAAGTGTGGTAAACTAAGTCTTATGGCATTATTAGAAGTAAGTGGGCTCTCGATGGCCTACGCAGAAAAAACATTATATGACGATGCTGACTTGGAATTGCAAGCCGGCGAACACATGGGGATTGTCGGTCAAAACGGGGCTGGTAAGTCAACTTTGATTCGGATTTTGACCGGGCAAGTTTTTCCCCTTTCGGGCCGAATTGACTGGGCGAAAAATCTGAAAATTGGCTACTTGGATCAGTATGCAGAAATTCCAGAGGGGATGACTCTGGTTGATTTCTTGCATACGGCTTACAAGGATCTCTATGCTAAGCAGGATCGCGCAACGGAATTGTATGAAAAGTACGCCGCTACCGCCGATGACAAGCTGCTTGAGCGAGCAGGACGCCTACAAGAAGAACTGGATGCTGCTGGTTTCTATGACGTTGATACTGAAATCGAACGGGTGATTTCTGGTCTAGGCTTGGAAGCCATTGGGCGGGACCGCGAACTAGAACACATGTCTGGTGGTCAGCGTGCCAAGGTTATCTTGGCTAAGTTGCTCTTGGAAAATGACGACGTCATTATCCTTGATGAGCCGACCAACTATTTGGATGTTGCGCACATCGAATGGTTGGAAGGCTTTTTGCAGGGATTTGAAGGCGCAGCCATGATTATTTCGCATGACTTTGATTTCTTGGATAAGGTAACGAACGCGATTGCTGACGTTTCTTTTGGTAAAATTACCAAGTATCGCGGTTCTTTCCAAAAGGCGATGCGTCAAAAAGAAGAACGTTCTGAGCAGCAGCTGCGTCAGTATGAGAAACAGCAGGTTGAGATTGCTAAAGCTGAAAAGTTCATTGCCAAGAACAAGGCCCGTGCTTCAACTTCAAAGCAGGCCAAGTCTCGTGAAAAGATGCTGGCCCGGATGGATAAGGTGGATCCACCTTCAGAAAACCTGAAGGCGAAATTTAACTTCCCATACGTTAACTCCCAGTCGGCCGCCGCTTTGACGGTGACTGATTTGTCAGTTGGCTATGATCAGGCAATCTTGGAACCCGTGTCATTCTCATTAACAACGGAAAAGAAGATTGTCTTTGCCGGGTTCAACGGGGCAGGAAAGTCGACGTTGATCAAGTCCATTTTGGGCGAAATTCCTTCACTTGGCGGTCAAGTGGAATTTTCACCTTCAGCTGTCGTGAATTACTTTGACCAGGATTTAGACTGGGATAATGACCAGCAGACGCCATTACAGGCGATGCAAGACTTATTCCCTACGATTTTGCCAAAAGAATTGCGGCAGCGTTTGGCGGGCGCCGGCATTAATGCTGAAAATGCCCAAAAGCCATTGTTCCAGCTTTCTGGAGGGGAGCAGACGAAGGTTAAGCTGGCCATTATGGAAATGAAGCCGTCAAACTTCTTAATCCTTGATGAGCCAACGAACCACTTGGATGAAGAAACGAAACAAGCTTTGTATAAGGCGATTAAGGCCTTTCCTGGTAACGCTATTATCGTTTCTCACGAAGTTTCCTTTACGAAGGATTTAGCGGATCAAAGCTTGAACGTGGCTGCTTTGTCTTACAAGGAAAATCCGGAATAAGTCGGTTAAAAGTGAATAATCAATACCTAAAGAATGATTTTGTTAACAAAATCATTCTTTTTTTGATGTCAGGAAAAATAACAAATCCCGGCAAAATGAGCATTTTAAGCGGTAAACTAAGCGTCGAAACAACAAAATAATCATTTTTATTAAAAAATTATTTGAAAATGGTGTGTTTGTCTGATAAGATTAAACAAACATTAAGTTGTACCGAGGAGGAAGCATCATGAAACGATGGCAGAAATGGACTGTTGCGGCAGTCGTTGTTCTGGTCGCAGTTGGGGGATCTCGAGCTGCTGGCTGGTGGGGGACAAGTCCCGCAGATGATAAATCAACGTTAAACTTTGGTTTGGCAACTGATATTCAAACATTGGATATGTCCAAGGCGACTGACCAATATTCGAACACGATTCTGGGAAATACGGAAGCGAACTTGTTACGTACAAATGCCAAGGGGGACGTTGTCCCTGACTTGGCTAAGTCATATAGCGTCTCATCAGACGGTTTGACTTATACCGTTCAATTGCGTTCCGGATTGAAGTGGTCAGATGGTTCTGCCTAGACTGCTAAGGACTTTGTATACTCATGGCAACGAATTGCTGATCCAAAGACTGCCTCACAATACTCATACCTGACATCGGGTGTGAAGAACGCTGATGATATCGTGGCTGGTAAGAAGCCGGTGTCTGATTTGGGTGTTAAGGCTGATGGCAATACATTGACTTTCACGTTGGAAAAGCCAATGCCACAATTTAAGTACCTGTTGAGTTTCGCTCAATTCACGCCACAGAAGGAATCTTTCGTCAAGGAAAAGGGTTCTAAGTATGGTACAACTGCAGCCGATCAAATCTATTCAGGTGCTTACAAGTTCGAAGGCTGGAATGGAACCAACGGTAAGTTCAAGATGGTCAAGAACGATAACTATTGGGATGCCAAGAATGTCAAGACAAAGACGATTAACTGGCAAGTTATTAAGAACCCTGAAACTGCGATTAAGTTGTACAAGCAAGGTAAGATTGATCGCGCTGCGATTACCAACTCACCTGAAATGTACTCAGCTAACAAGAACAACAAGGATGTTGTCAATAGTGCGCTGGCTTCAGCAACTTACTTGGAGTATAACCAGGCAAAGAACCCATTCTTGCAAAACGAAAAGATTCGCGAAGCTTTGAACTTGGCAACCAACCGTAAGGACTTGGCTTCACAGGCAACGGGTGGTACCCGTGATGCTGCTAAGAGCTTGGTTTCAAACAACTTGGTTAAGGCTTCAAATGGTGAGGACTTGTCTACTTATGTTGCTCCTGGCTACACTTATGACAAGGAAAAGGCCCAGAAACTCTTTGCCGAAGGAATCAAGGAAGTTAACAAGGGTAAGATGAACGTTACCTTGGAAACGGATGCTGATAGTCCAATTTCTAAGAATATCGTGGACTACTTGAAGCAGGCTTACGAATCAACCTTTGGTGACCAAATTTCAATCACTGAGAAGATTGTGCCATTCAAGCAACGTCTACAAGATTCACAAAACGGGAACTTTGATATTGTTGTTTCTAACTGGAACGGTGATTATCCTGATGGTTCAACCTTCTACGATATGTTCAAGGCAACTGACACTGGTATGAACGACGGTCAGTTCAAGAACCAAGATTACATTGACGCCGTAACAAAGGCCGAAAGTACAGATGCTAACAACCCATCTGCCCGTGATGCTGACTGGAAGGCAGCTGAAAAGGCTTTGATGGACTCTGCAAACATCAACCCATTGCTTTCATGGAAGGGTGCTTCATTGGCTCGTCCAAATGTTAAGGGTGTTGTGACAAACCCTGCTGGTTTGCCACTAGATGTTACTCGGGCATACCGGAAGTAATGCAATTTAACAACTATTCAATTTGAATATACTAGGCAGGTCATTGAGAGAGACGTCCCGTATGATAATGGACACCCTTTATGTGACCTGCCTTTGATGTGAAAAGTGTCTTGCTAAAAAGGCCATATTAAATTAGTTTAAACAAACAACGATAACTTCGTTATAGCACTAGGAGAGTCATTCAAATGGCCAAATACATTTTCAAACGAGTGTTAATCCTGCTAGTCACATTGTGGATTGTGGTCACAGCCACGTTCTTCTTGATGCAGATTTTGCCAGGAACACCGTATAATAATCCACACTTATCGGCTTCTGCCATTGCCCAGTTGAATCAAACCTATGGTTTGGATAAGCCCGTTTTGGTTCAATACTTTGATTACCTTGTTAACCTCTTGCATGGTGATCTGGGGACCTCTTATCAGTATCAAAACCAATCAGTTTCAACGCTGATTGGGCAACGATTACCAGTATCTGCGCAACTTGGTTTACAAGCCCTGGTTGTTGGGATCTTGCTTGGTCTTTGGTTTGGGGCAGTTTCTGCCAAGAACCAAAACAAGAAGACGGATGGTTTTTTGGGCATTATTTCCACTCTGGGAATTTCGGTTCCTTCCTTTATCTTAGCCATCGTTTTGCTTTACGTCTTTGGTTATAATCTTGGTTGGTTGCCCGTTTCTGGTTGGGGCGATAGTTTCTCCGAAACGATTTTGCCAACTTTGGCCTTAGCCGTTGGTCCCGCAGCAACGACGACAAGATTTGTTCGTTCCGAAATGATTGATGTGTTGCACTCGGATTATATTCAATTGGCCCGGGCGAAGGGGATGACGGGTACTCAGTTAATTCGTAAGCATGCTTACCGGAATTCAATGATTCCGATTTTGACGCTGATCGGTCCAATGGTGGCCAACTTGTTGACTGGGTCAACTCTGGTTGAAAACATCTTTTCAATTCCCGGAATTGGGCAACAGTTTGTTTCCTCAATTCCGACCAAGGATTACCCAGTTATTATGGGAACCACTATCGTTTATGCAGCGATGTTGATGGTCTGCATCTTGATTACCGATATTTTGACGGCAATCGTTGATCCACGAGTTCGCTTGAAGTAGGGGGAGAACATGGAAGAAGTACAAAATGAATTTTCCCTCGTTGGGATTGAAGATAAGTCGGCCAGCGAAAACATCGTGAAGCCTGCCTTATCAACTTGGCAAAGTGTTTGGCACCGCCTTCGTAAGAATAAATTAGCAGTGGTTAGTTTGGTTTTCTTGGTTTTGGTTATGCTTTATGCGCTGATTTCAATACCATTGGTTAGCCAAAATGCAGCGAACCAATTCGATACTGGCACTGCTAAATATAAAAATTTGCCACCAAAGTCTGGTCTGCCAATTCCGGGCTGGGATGGCAATATGACAACCCCTGGTGCCACTGAATCGGTTGATGTTTATGCTAAGAACGATGTTGACCAGAATTTTATTTTGGGGACTGACAACCTTGGTCGTTCTGTAGCTAAGCGTGTGACGGTTGGTTTAAGAATCTCACTCTTTATTGCCATTGTGGCGACGGCCATCGACCTTTTGATTGGTGTTAGTTACGGTTTAGTTTCTGGCTGGCTTGGTGGTTGGGTGGATACCGTCTTACAACGCGTCATTGAAGTGATTTCGGCTATCCCCAACTTAGTGGTTGTGACCCTCTTGGCCATGCTTTTTGGGTCCAGTATGTGGTCAATTATTTTGGCCATCGCTTTGACGAGTTGGACTGGAATGGCCCGTCAGGTTCGTAACTTAACGTTGACCTATAAGGAACGTGACTTCGTCTTGGCGGCTAAGACCCTAGGTGAATCTGGACCAAAGATTGCTTTGAAGCACTTGGTACCAAACATGTCTGGTACAATTATCGTGCAAATCATGATGACGATTCCATCTGCCATTATGTTCGAAGCGGTTTTGTCGGCCATCAACTTGGGTGTTAAGGCACCAACTGCCTCACTTGGAACGTTGATTACTGATGGACAGAACATGTTGCAATACTACCCATATCAGATTTTGATTCCATCAGCTGTCTTGATTTTGGTATCGTTGGCCTTCATCCTGTTAGGGGATGGTCTGCGTGATGCCTTTGATCCAAAGATGGCGGATGAATAAGGAGGCCTTCATGGTAGCACCAATTTTACAAGTAAAAGACCTCCGCGTGGACTTTAACACTTATGCTGGAAAAATCCAGGCGATTCGAGGCGTTAATTTTGATTTAAATGCTGGCGAAACCATCGCGATTGTTGGGGAATCCGGTTCTGGTAAATCAGTGACGACAAAGACCCTTCTCGGTCTCAATGCCCAGAACGCTGAATTAGGTGAAGAAAGTCAAATTCTTTACAATGGTAAGAATTTGGCCAAGTTGTCTGAAAAAGAATGGGAAAGTTATCGTGGCTCTGAAGTCGCAATGGTTTTCCAGGACCCAATGACTTCATTAGACCCAACGATGAAGATTGGTAACCAAATTGCTGAACCAATCATGAAGCACCATGAAGTTGAAAAGGCTGAAGCACTAGAAAAGGCCTTGCAGCTCATGAAGGATGTTGGGATTCCAAATGCCGAGGAACACATCAATGATTATCCTCATCAATGGTCTGGTGGCATGCGCCAGCGGGCTGTGATCGCCATTGCTTTGGCCGCTGATCCAAAGGTCTTGATTGCCGATGAACCAACAACTGCTTTGGATGTGACGATTCAAGCCCAGATTTTACAGGTTTTGAAGAAGTTGCAAAAGAAGAATAACACGGCCATTATCTTTATCACCCATGATTTGGGTGTTGTGGCCGGGATTGCTGATCGGGTGGCCGTTATGTATGCCGGTAAGATTGTTGAAACCGGACTGGTGAACGAAGTCTTCTATAATCCACAACATCCTTATACATGGGGGTTGTTGGGTTCAATGCCATCAACGAAGACTGAGTCTGGTACCTTACAGGCCATCCCAGGTACGCCACCGGACTTGCTTTACCCACCGAAGGGTGATGCTTTTGCAGACCGAAACGTTTATGGTTTGGCAATCGATCATGAAAAACAGCCACCACTCTTTGAAGTGTCACCAACTCATTTTGCAGCCACATGGCTCTTAGATGACCGGGCACCAAAGGTAACACCACCACTTGAGATTCAACGTCGCCAAGCATTTTGGCAGACCTTAGAAAATGAGGGGGCCAAGTAATGCAAAATTCAGATGCAAAGAAATTAGTTGAGATTAAGGATTTAAACCTGACTTTTAATGCTGGTAAGAGCAATGCCACCAAGGCAATTGATGAAATTTCTTTCGATATTTATGAAGGTGAAACCTTTGGCTTGGTTGGGGAATCCGGCTCAGGAAAGACGACCATTGGTCGGACGATTTTGAAGCTTTACAACCAAGATTCAGGGACCATTACTTTTGATGGTCAAGATCTGGGCCAGTTGAAAAAACAGGGCATGAAGGACTTCCGTAAGCAAGCGCAAATGATTTTCCAAGACCCACAGGCCTCATTGAACGGCCGTTTGCGAGTTGAAGATATCATTGGTGAGGGTCTTGACCAAGTCGGTTACAGCAAGAAGCGGGCCGAACGAGAAGCGAAGGTATTGGAATTGTTGAAGCTGGTTGGCTTGAACAAGGACCACGCCTCACGATACCCACACGAATTCTCTGGTGGACAGAAGCAACGAATTGGAATCGCCCGTGCGTTGGCCGTTCAGCCAAAGTTTATCATTGCCGATGAACCAATTTCGGCCTTGGACGTTTCTGTTCAGGCTCAGGTTGTCAACTTATTGGCTGATTTACAAAAGCAAAACAAATTAACTTATCTCTTTATTGCCCATGATTTGGCCATGGTCAAGTATATCTCTGACCGAATTGGTGTGATGCACTGGGGAAAGTTGGTTGAATTGGGTACTGCGGATGAAGTTTATAACCATCCATTGCACCCATATACCAAGAGCTTGCTTTCGGCCG
Organism: Fructobacillus sp. ESL1117; assembly: GCF_058508565.1. Taxonomy (NCBI): domain Bacteria; kingdom Bacillati; phylum Bacillota; class Bacilli; order Lactobacillales; family Lactobacillaceae; genus Fructobacillus; species Fructobacillus sp. ESL1117. Next base: position 1,220,214 of record NZ_CP196385.1, read on the forward strand.
TGCCTGAACCTGATCCGATTGTTGAAAAGCAACGTGTGATTAAGCCGTACGATGCCAGTTTTGAAAAGGATGGTCAGGAACGAAAGATGGTTGAGGTTGAACCGGGCCACTTTGTCTTGGCAACCCCAGCGGAAGCTGAACAGTACAAGGCGGAACAGCAGTAAACCCGGCTACTTTACGTTCACATTATTCTCTAACTTAAATTGTTTAAATTAAAAAAGCGTTTCAGGATAAACTGAAAGCAGATGTTTCTGCGCTCAGCCCTAGCCCTGAGCGCTTTTTTCATGTAAAATAAGTTATTATGGAAAACTTTGAACAAGAATTACAAAATCGGCGGACATTCGCCATCATTTCCCATCCCGATGCGGGAAAAACAACCTTAACGGAACAATTACTCCTTCACGGTGGTGTGATCCGTGAGGCTGGAACGGTTAAGGGCCGCGGAGCGAAGAAGATGGCTTCGTCTGACTGGATGGCCATTGAACAACAGCGTGGGATTTCGGTTACTTCTTCTGTCTTGCAGTTTGACTATGAGGGCAAACGCATCAACATTTTGGATACTCCTGGGCACGAAGATTTTTCGGAAGATACTTACCGAACACTGATGGCCGTTGATTCGGTTGTGATGGTTGTTGATGCTGCAAAGGGAATTGAGCCACAAACCAAGAAGCTCTTTGAAATTGTTTCCAAACGCGGCATCCCTGTCTTTACATTCTTTAACAAGATTGATCGTGATGCCCGGTCACCATTGGATTTGGTGGACGAATTAGAAAGTATCCTGGGCATTCAAGCTTACCCAATGAATTGGCCGATTGGTTCTGGCCAAATTTTGCAGGGCATCTATGACTTGAAGCAAAAGGAACTGATCCCCTTTAAGAACGCAGCTGATCATCCAGAGGTTCGCCAAGAGGGCTTGGATGAAGTTGAATTGTTGGAAGATGCTGGTAACCAATTTGACGAAAAAGCCGTTGCCACGGGTCAGTTAACGCCGGTTTTCTTTGGTTCGGCCTTAGCAAATTTTGGTGTAACCGAATTTTTGCGGGAATACTTGGCCTATGCACCAATGCCAGCACCGGTCACGACGGTTGATGACCAGGTGATTGAACCGGATAATCACGAGTTTACTGGTTTTGTCTTTAAGATTCAGGCAAACATGGATCCCCGTCACCGTGATCGGATTGCCTTTGTACGAATTGTTTCCGGTGCCTTTGAGCGTGGTATGGATGTTACGCTGGAAAGAACGGGCAAGAAGCTCCGTTTGGCCAATGTGACCCAGTTCATGGCAGAGGAACGGGAAAATGTGCAGGGCGCCGTTCCGGGTGATATTATCGGTGTCTATGATACCGGGAATTTCCAAATCGGTGATACAATTTTTGCTGGTAAGAAAGCTGTCCGTTTCCCTGATTTACCCACGTTTACGCCGGAGTATTTTAATAAAGTGATTGCTAAGGATGTGATGAAGCAAAAGTCATATCACAAGGGCATCACCCAATTGGTCCAAGAAGGAACAATTCAGCTTTATAAGTCATGGAACTCAAGCGAGTATATTCTTGGTGCAGTTGGCCAATTGCAATTTGAAGTGTTCAAATTCCGAATGGAAAATGAGTATAACGTTGAAATTCAATTTGAGCCGATTGGTTCAAAGGTTGCCCGATGGATTGACCCAGACCAAGTGGACGAAAAGATGGCTTCATCGCGGAACCTGTTGGTCAAGGATCGCTATGACCGTCCCGTCTTCTTATTTGAAAATAACTTTGCATTGAACTGGTTCAAGGATAAGTATCCAAATGTTGAACTGGAAGCAAAGATGTAAGCCGAAATACCATCAAATTAAATTAAGAGCAAACTAAAAAGACTGACACCGATTGAAATATTTCGAACGTCAGTCTTTTTAGTTTGCTTATTTAATGACAGGCTCTACTTTTAAGGTTCATAGCATGTTACTAGTCCATTCGGGTATTTTTAAGAGAAAATTAGCACTTTTAGTGATTGCTTGTTGAAAAAATTCAAAATATGTCTGATGTACGCTTGGGAGACGAGTTCTTTAACTAGGAAAAGTGTTTCAAGATCCTGTGAGGCTTGGAATGAAATAGAAAACTTTGGAACAAATGTGTGGAATAAATGTTCGAAAAAATAACCACAATTCTATGTAAAAACAAAAAATGTTAGTGGTTAGTTGGTGCCTTTTTTACAATCCATAGTTTGTAATTAATTTAACTATATGGTATATTCTAAACTAATCTTTTAATTAGAATGCTTTTTAGAAAGAAAGAAGGTAGCTATGAACGCGAAAAGTATTAAGAGTAAGTTGAGTACATTTAGTAATGCAAGTCAAACGAATGTTCGAATGGTGATGTTTAACCCTGAATGGACAACTTCCGTATTCGCTCGGGTATCGGGAAGCTGGAATCATCAAGTGTGGTAATTAAATGTTAAAGTATAGTCTTCAACGAATCTTACAAACAAAACGATTTTGGTTTGTGATGTTAATCATGACAGCCATTACTACTACAGATGCTATTCAGCATGTTGTTGTTTTGAGTGGTAATTCACTAGCTACAAATTTTTGGTTAAATACATTTATGGCTAGTAGTGTTGCTGGACCATACGGTCATTTATTGACATTTTTCTTGTTAGGATTATTTCCAGTTTGGCTTCTTTTAGGCGTTGGTTTCGCTTTATCAAGCGATTTTTCTTCTGGTCAGTCCTACAATGTTGTCAGCCGTGTTGGCCTTGCAAAATATATTCGCGGGCATTATTATGCTGCTGGCATTGCTGGTGCGATTTTATTTTCAGTCCCACTGTTAGTGAATTTGTTGATTGTGATGGTGATTCACCTATTTGATTTTCGTACATTTAGTGGTCAGATGAGATTGTTAGATGATCGTAGTCGAATTCCTAATTTAGAAAAGTATCATTTTTTGTGGTGGCAATTAGAACATCCAGTGGTTACTTTTTTCTTGTATTTTTTTCTTTTCCTACTAGCAGTGATAATGACTACTGTATTAATGGTGTCGTTAACCTTAATTTTTAATAGTTTTTATCAAGTTTTGGCCCTGGTTGTATTAAGTTCAGTTTTGCTGGGAACTCAGTTATTTAACATTGGTGGATTACTGCAAACTTTTGCTTACCTAATATATTTACCGGATTGGATTAATAGTTGGGTGACATTATTGCTGACAATGTTAGTCATCAATATTGTGATTTATTATTGGCGTCGTTTTGGAGAATTACGATGAGATATGAACGGAAAATTTGGTTATCAACTGCTGCAATTTTATTTATTATGGCCATCTTTTATTTAATCAACATTAACTGGGCATCAACTAGTTATACAGATTTTGTTGAATATGAAGTTATTTATGGTAACTACTTTCAAAATTTAGCTTGGCAAACTTTTTTTGCTGTTATGGCCTTAATCTATTGGTCAAATAATTATCGACCATCACTGCAAGCGGCCGTGCGCTTGAATAGAAGGGGAGAATTAGGAAAATTAATTATTAAGAGAACGAATTATTTAATCTTGAACTTTTCTTTGTTATTTTACCTTGTGCCCTTTAGCAGATTGGGTTATTTACGCCCAAACTTTTCTCAAATCAGTCGCTTTATCACTTTTTGGTCGTGCCAAATGTTGTTATCTGGGTTGTGGTTATTAATTATTATTTACCTTGTTTTGATTTTATACAGTCGTTGGCAGAAGAATATATTAATGCTTGCCCTAACGGTTCTGATTGTTGTCACCACGTCTTTGCACTATCTTTGGCCATTAAAACAGTCTATTTTTGTGGATACACAAACAACGCTATTTTTATCCACAAGTACTACCATGTCTGTTGTTCTTAGTACTATTTTTAGTGTCTTGATAATGTTAAGCATTTTAGCATACCAAAAGTCAGTTATTAAACGATTCGTTTGGAGATGGGAATGGTTCGCGTAGATATAAAAATGTATTTTGCAGCCACTATGATTATGATCTTACTATTTCAAACGCTTTTGTATACACAGATGGGTGGCCTGCCAGTTTATTTTGTTGATAACAGTACTCGAATCCTTTTGGTTAAATTGACTTATTTTGCCTTACTAGTAGTACCAATAGTAACTATTATGGGTACAATGACTATTTGGCAAAGTGGTGCTTATTTAAATCGAATAATCCGTATTCGTCATGTTGAAACTTTATTGATTAGGATATATTTTCAATCATTAGGCATTGTTTTATTACCTGTGATGTTGCTTTGTTTAGGTGATCAGTTATGGATAGGCCATTTTTATGTATCAGAAACGCTTAGTTTAGCGTCCTCTTACGCATTTATACTAATGATCTATTTGGTACTTGAGTCACGATTCGATGCAGGTTACGCAATTTTACTGATAACTTTTCTGATCTTAGGAGCTGTTTTGGGTAGTCAACAATTAAAATTTTTAGGGCCATTGGTGTTTCAAAAGACAACTTCCTTTTGGCAAGTTGCTAGTTTGCTAGTTGTTGTATTGTTTTTATTTTGGTGGCAGAGCGTCCAAGTAAGGCATCAGGATTATTATGGAAAGGAATAAACATGATTCAAATTGAAGGGGCGATTAAATCCCTTGATAAAAAAATTGTGCTAGATAATATTAATTTAACATTTGATGATGGCAAAATATATGGACTTCGTGGTCGAAATGGTGCGGGTAAGACCATGTTATTACGTGCTATTGCAGGCTTGATTCATTTAGATCAGGGTTCAATCAGCATTAATGGTCAATTGCTGCATCAGGAGATTGATTTTCCAAAAGATTTAGGCTTACTAATTGAAAGTAATAACGTGCTACCAGATTTTACATTAAGAAAAAATTTACAGTTACTAGCTAAAATCAAGAAAGTTGCCACTGATGAAATGATTGATGAAGCAATTGCTCGTGTTGGACTAGATCCAGATGACCGTCGTAAAGTGCGCCAGTATTCATTAGGGATGAAGCAGCGTGCGGCCATTGCTCAAGCTATTTTTGAACAGCCAAAATTAATCTTACTTGATGAACCGACCAACGCGATTGATTTGGAAGGTGTTAAATTGATGAGAGCTATTTTTGAAGAAGAGAAGAGGAGGGGGGCTAGTATTATCTTGGCTAGTCATAATCCAGAGGACTTAAGTGTGCTAGCAGATAAAGTAATTGATATGGCAGAAGGGCGAGTAGTGAATGCGTAATAGTAAATTAGTGACAAGAATCATCTTTGCAGTGATTATATTAGCATTGTTTGGTGCTGTTCTTTTTAACTATGTTCATAAACAAATGAGTAAGGGCGAGGGAAAACGCTATGTTCCCACTGTTAGCAAAAATAACGCGGGAAAAACTGTAACGAAATCAAATAACCCTGCTAAAGCTTTTACTCTTAATGGTCCATCTTCTCAAAAAAATGCAAAGCAGCTAGGATATCATGCTGGATTTTATGATGTTCATATCGAGGGTGGTGATTCGCAGTATTGGGGCGACAGCGCAACGAGTTTGAAAGATGAATATGGACATCTGGTAAATGATTATGAACCTTTTAATTTGGAAGCAGGGAAAAAATTAATCTTTACACCGGCGAAGTTTAGTCCCTTAAAAAAGCAAGGGGACAGTTATGTCATTACCAATCCAGGCAATTACCTGCCAGTGACGCAAATCCCAACCGGAAAGTATAAAGTAACTTATGAGGGGGAGTTAACCCCACAATCAGCAACGCCAACATCAAAAGCTGGATCAATGTTGCTGATAACACTATTGACGTATGACCAGCAGACAATCCCAAATTCAACTGAAAAAGATAATTATAATGTCACCTTGTACCAAACAACAGGTGGTTCAGAAGCGGGGCCTAGTTCAGGAATTATTGATATTGAAAAAGATCGTCTGCTACATGTATCGATGACTTTTATCGCTGATCCGAATATTAAAATAATTTTGACACCAGTTAAATAGAATTGGTCAATCAAGTAAGGAAGCCATCATCTTTTGGATGAGGCTTTTTTTGATTTATCGATGTTTTTAGTACACTTTGTTTTCTGTTATGGGACTCCTAGTTTCCTTAAGTTTAGTCTTCCTCGCAGCTAATACCATAAAATTTATATTTTTATTATCTCGCGATAAAGGAACATAATAAATCATATCAATTTCCTCAGTTGTATTGAAGAAGTGGAACGATCCTGGATCGATGCCGGAATTGTACCGACTTTTTTGATGCGACCGCTGGTAGTAATAATCGACTCTTTAGCTGGTGAAAAGAGCTGCTGCCCCTAATAAAGATCAGTAAGCAAGGGTAGATTAACAAAAACCGTCCCACTGATTTGCCCTTATTTTAAGGTTCAGGCAGCGGTACACTTTTTCTTTGAATTATTACAAGCGAACGTGATATAATATATAGCGTTGATTGTTCGTTTTATTACGGAATAAAAATTCTTTAATAAAATAATAGTTGGCAAAAAAATAAATATGGGGTAGGAACCCGTGCGTTAAGTGCAGTGGAAACGGAATGTGAGCCACTGACGAAACATTTATGTGCGGTACGGGTTTCGCATTCACCAACCCGGTGAACGCTCCTTTAGGAGGTTCAAGAATATGAACAAGCACACAGTTTTCAAGAAGTGGGGGCTGTCTTCTTTATCGATCCAACAGCTCGTTTTGTTAGCGGTCTTAATGGCCCTATCGTTGGTGATCGGTAAGTTTTCAGTTATGCTGACACCAACCATCAAGGTTTCTTTTGTCTTTTTGGCATCGTCTTTGATGGGCCGGTTCTTCGGTCCAATCTGGACAATGTTGGTGATGGTCTTACTAGACTTCGTTAATGTGACTTTTTTTGTGGCCCACGGCGCTTGGTCACCGATTATGGCCGTTGGCGTTGTACTTGCTGGAATCATTTATGGGGGATTCTTCTACCAGCAGCCATTAACGAAGACCGTTCACTGGGGTAAAATTCTCGTGGCCGTTTTGCTAATCACCTTTGTGGTTAACTTCTTGGTGAACACCTTTGCCTTGATGGCAATGTATTCACCACAACATTCATGGTCTGTCTTTACGGCGATGTTGTCAGCAAGATTGCCAAAGCAATTGATTTTCTTCCCAATCCAATTAGTCTTAACTTATTTAGTTTTGAACAATCGAATTGTGACTCAAATTGGCCAACAATTCTTTGCATCACAGAGCAAGCAAACTACGCCAGCTGATTCCTTGTAAATAAAAGCATAAATCAAGTCAAACCCAATCCTAAAGCGGTTTTGGCATTAGCTGTCAGACGACTTTTGCTGTTTTTTGCCAATAAACTTAAAAGGCACTCACGTTCGATTTCGAACGTGGGTGCCTTTTTGTTTTTGAGTCTGATTTTTAATCCTTGTTTTGGACTGGGATATCCTTGTGGGTTAAATCCATATTGCCGTGGACAAGGTGTGGGAAGATGAGATTGTCGGACCAAGCGATGATTTGTCCTTGTAGGAAGAAAGAAACAGCTGTTCCGATGTTAATCGAGACGATACTGCCTGAGTATGCCCAACAGGCTAAAGAGATGCCGATGGCAAAGATAAAGTTTGAAATTTGCGCTTTGGGGGCGGAGCCCCGGAAATAGGAAAAGCGCAGGATATTAGTCATATCATCGATTGGATGAAGAATGAAGTTAACCCGTTGGTAAATCGAAATGGCGATCCCAACGACGGCAACACCAAAAAGATCGAGTGGGATGCGGAGCCACAGTGACACTGTTCGGACCCCTAGTTGCACAAAAATGGTATTGAAAAAGCCGGCTAAAAAGGAAAAAAGGAGACCAAAGATAATATTACCGAGGAAGCGCTTGAAAACAAACTTTTTAGCTAAAAAGATATTGGCAATCGCAACCAGAACAGTCGTTGCTGCCAGGTAAAGCGAAATGGGTGCTCCGGTAACGTGGGCCAAATTGGCTGCGCCGGCAGTCCACGGAGCGGAACCCAGGTTTGTTGCCACGGAGAGACCGTTTCCAAGGGCGTCGAGGATTAGTGAAAGCAAAAAATAAAAGTAAATCTGTCGCCAACTTAATTCAAAATAGCGTCCATCGCGGTGGTACATAGAAAGATCCGCCTTTCCAAAAGATAAAAAATTAAATTATTTTCATTATAAAAGAAAGACCAGCTAAATCAAACGGCTCGTTCTCATCTTTTTATTTTAGTGACAGCTTCACGACACCCTCCCAACGGGGAGTTTGCGGAAACATATCAATTGGCTGAATAAAGTCAACTTGATAGGCAGCATCGAGGTCTGCCAAGTCGCGAGCTAGTGTCGATGGGTTACAAGAAATATAGACTAATTTTTGGGGTTTTGTTTTGAGTAATGCTCTTTTAAAGGCAGCATCCAAGCCTGGTCGTGGTGGATCGACAACCACGGCTGTTGGCGCGAAGCCTTCTTGTGCCCACTTCGGGAAGACTTTTTCGGCCGTTCCGACCTCGTAAAAGGCATTTTCGATACCGTTTGCTGCAGCGTTTAAGCGAGCATCTGCGACAGCCTCTGGAATAACTTCCATTCCGCGGACTTCCTTGACGAAGAAGGCCATTGATAATCCAAGTGTTCCCACCCCTGAATAGGCATCGACTAGGGTGTCTTCCTTGTTAAGGTCCAAGGCCTTAATCGCGATTTCGTAGGTCTTGGTCATTTGCTCGTGGTTTAGTTGCAAGAATGCCCGTGGGGAAAAGGCAAAGTTTAGTCCTAGGATTTCCTCGTGAAGATAGTCATCGCCCCAAAGTTTGATGGTCTCGTCACCCCAAATCAGCGATGTTTTACCAAAGTTAATATTTTGGAAAATACCAGTCAGCGCAGGCATCTTTTCCGTTAGGGCATCGATAACCGCTAGACGGCCAGGAAATTCTTCGACATTCGTTACCAAAACTAGTTGCGCTTGGCCTGCTTGGTTGGCACGAACAATAATAGTTTTGATCAGACCGGTGTTCTTGACTTCATTATAAAAGGAAACGGAAGCGTCGGAGAGGATTTTTTTGACCTGACGTACAATGGTCATTGATGTTTCATCTTGGGTAGCAATCGTTGGTAAGTCGACGATATCGTGGGTGCCACGCTTGTACAAACCTAACTTAACCTCACCCTTAATTTTGCGGATTGGTAAAGAAGCCTTATTGCGGTAGTGGTAGGGAACGGCCATCCCGATTGTGTCGTTGATTTGATAGTGGGCAAAGCCCTTTGGTTGGAACTTTTCAAGGGCCTGCAAAATCAGGTCTTTCTTAAATGCCAGTTGGGCCGGGTAAGAAAGGTGGGCTAGTTCAAAGCCACCAACTAAGTCGGCAGCCCGATCCTCCGGTACTACTCGGTCGGGGCTTTTTTCGCGGATCGTGATGACCTTTGCTTCAATATATCTGTCGGTAAAGTCAGTTACCTTAGCGGTGACAACCTCGCCAGGCAAGGCTCCGGGGATAAAGACAATCTTGCGCTTGAAATAGCCAATCCCCTCACCATTGATGCCAAGACGTTTGATGGTTAACGGGAACTTTTGCCCAATTTTGACCTCAACGGGTTGGTCACGGCTGGAGCGGTTCCCCTGATTTTTTGAGTAACGGTTTGGGCGGGGAGGGGTGTTCTGCCCTTGATTACGGACTGAAATCTTTGACCGACCGGGGCCTTTTTGATGAGTGTTATTTTTTTCTGTTGACATCGTTGTCATTCCTTTTCATGGTACAAAAGCGGGTTCTGATTTTATTCAATGGATTTGAGCGTGACTTGGTACGATTGAGACTTCGTTTCGTACAGCATATGAATATTTTGCATTAAAAGCAAGAGCCAAGAAATACCAAGGCCTAAAATGATGATCTCAAAGGCGGTCAAAGACAGGTAGCGAATCCCGTAGAAGAGAAAAGCGGTGACCACCATACTGAGGGCGGTTCCTAATGAAAAGAGCTTAAATTCGCGGTTAGCATTGGGCAAAAGCCAGTAAATCAAGAGCATGGGACTACCCGTACCAACAATCAATAGGTTGGCTGCCGTATCATGAGCGATATGCAAGAATCCGGGATTGTTCGGCAAAGCGCCAATAGCCAACAAGCAGAGGGCATCGAAAGTCAAAAAGGTACGCAAGATTGATAGGCGTCGGTGTTGTTTGTAACGCTTTTGAATCGGAACAAACAGGTAGTCAATTAAAGTTCCCCAGAGGATACCGGCAATAATTAATGTGGCGTTAAAAGTCCATGAAAAGTGGGCCTTGGCCGTTCCTAAAAAGGAAAAATTATGCTGCCACCATAAAAGCCTTGAATTGGTCACCATGGCCACTAGGACACCACAGACGATAGTGATAATTAACAAGGCCATCATAAAGGGGGTCGAAATCAGTGTGGCAGAGTAAACCATCAAATAGTTGACGATACTGACAAAAATGAAAAAGAGAATGGTCGCCGTTAGGCGGTCAAAAATCGCCGATTGGAAGAGGTAGCCAATCGCCCAAAAAAAGGCGATGGCTGCAAATGCCTGAATCAGAGCAATTGAAAAAAAGAGGGTTGGCGCTAGGCGCATATCTGTTTTCTTTTTAATTGGGTCCTTCTCTTGGCGGATATTTTGTAGGTGAAGACGGATAAAGGAACCGATACCGGTGATTTCACCAAGGAAAATGACGGCTGTTGCTAGCGAGCTTTCGCCGGTAAGGGGGATTAAGGGGTCTTTTTGCCATAAAATCCAAAAGGCAAAGGCAATGGTGGCTAAGAAGGATGGCACCAAAAACCGCCTGATTGAGAGTTCTTGTTTATTAGTTTCAGTCAGGACCGGTGTCAAAGTTAAAGAGGCATCATTGACGACGAGGCCTAGTTGAGCTCCGTCAGATAAGTCGAGGTCATTGACGGCCTCTTCTGGAATTTCAATTTCGTAACGCTGGTTGGCCATTCGGCACCCCTTTTATAGGAAAATAGTTTTTTTATTTTACTGGAATCATTATAGCCATAACCGCTTGGCTCTAAGGCGACTACTCTATTTTAATCAAAAAATCAAAAAAAATATATATCATACTTGTGTTATAACATATATGTGTTATAATAATAAATGTGGAGGTGGAAGAAAATGTTAGAAAAGAGATATCAAAACTGGGGTGATCAGCATGGTCCGTTTTAACATTAAGGCTTATTTGGTGGATAAGTCGTTGACAATTTACCGGGTTTCAAAAGAATCCGGTTACGGTTATACGACGATTCATCGGTCTTTCAATAAAGATCAGAGCCAAGCAACTTCACTAAATATAAGAGATTTAGATGCCTTAGCCCGGGCCCAGCAAATGGAAATGTGGCAAGTGCTAAAGGAATTGGAACACGGTTATCAAAAACCTGATCCAGATCAAGAATCATACGTTAGAAGCAAACGGGATTCGAAATCCGACGGTTGAGATGACACTGCCAATTTCGAAAGGAAAGTAAATTTATATAAAGAGGAAGGTATATTAATTTATGGCAAATCAAAACGATGCATTTAACAACGGATTTAACTCAGATATGAACAATATCTTTGATAGTATGATGGGTAACTTGAATGGTTTGAACTCAGAAAACCGTCGTTATTTAATTAACGGACGGGAAGTGACGCCAGAGGAGTTTGCACAATATCGGCAAACTGGTCAGTTACCAAATGGTGGACAACCTGGTCAAACTGCAGGTAACGGTCGTCCTCAGGACGTCAAGCCGGGACAAATTAAGCAAGATGGTATGTTAGCTAAATTAGGTCGCAACTTGACCCAAGAAGCCAAGGATGGTTTGCTTGATCCAGTTATTGGTCGGAACAAGGAAATTCAAGAAACAGCCGAGATTTTGAGTCGTCGGACTAAGAATAACCCTGTCTTGGTCGGGGATGCCGGTGTTGGTAAGACTGCTGTGATTGAAGGATTAGCTCAGGCCATTGCCGCCGGGGATGTGCCAGCAGCTATCCAGGACAAGCAGATTTATTCAATTGATATTTCAGCTTTGGAGGCTGGTACACAATACCGCGGTGCCTTTGAAGAAAACGTGCAGAAGTTAGTCGATGAAGTCAAGAATGCTGGTAACGTAGTCTTGTTCTTCGATGAAATTCATCAGATTCTTGGTGCCGGTTCAACTGGCGGCGAAGATGGTGGTAAGGGCTTGGCCGATATTTTGAAGCCAGCTTTGTCACGTGGCGAATTATCATTGATTGGTGCAACGACTCAAGATGAGTACCGGAACACGATTTTGAAGAATGCTGCTTTGGCTCGTCGATTTAACGAAGTCAAGGTCAATGCTCCTTCAGCAGCAGATACATTGAAGATTTTGGAAGGGATTGCGCCCCTTTACGAGAAGCACCACAATGTTGAACTACCAAAGGATGTTTTGCAAGCAGCTGTGGATTACTCAGTGCAGTATATTCCACAACGGTCATTGCCTGACAAGGCCATCGATTTAATTGATATGACGGCTGCCCACTTGTCAGCTAAGAACCCAGCAACTGACAAGGTTTCTTTGGAAAAGAAATTAGCTAATTTGAAGAAGGACCAAGAAGATGCAGTTGGTCAAGAAGACTATGAGAAGGCTTTGAAGGTTAAGAACGAAATTGCTGACGTTCAAAAGCAGTTAGATTCTGCTAAGAATGTTGAAAAGATTAAGGCAACGCCAAATGACGTGGCCCAAGCCGTTGAACGTTTGACGGGTATCCCAGTTTCACAGATGGGTGCTTCTGATATTGAACACTTGAAGCAAATCGACAAGCGTTTGGCAGGGAAGGTTATTGGTCAAGATGAGGCCGTTGACCTTGTTGCCCGTGCCATTCGTCGAAACCGTGCCGGATTCGACGAAGGAAACCGACCAATTGGTTCGTTCCTTTTCGTTGGACCAACTGGTGTTGGTAAGACGGAATTGGCAAAGCAGTTAGCCCAGGACCTCTTCGGTTCAAAGGATTCCATTATCCGTTTGGATATGTCAGAGTATTCTGATTTGACAGCTGTGTCAAAGTTAATTGGTGCAACAGCCGGTTATGTTGGTTATGATGACAATAGCAACACTTTGACAGAAAAGGTTCGTCGTAATCCTTACTCGATCGTCTTGTTAGATGAAATTGAAAAGGCTAACCCACAAGTCTTGACCCTGCTCTTGCAGGTCTTGGATGATGGTCGCTTGACGGATGGTCAAGGAAACGTGGTTAACTTCAAGAACACTGTGGTTATTGCCACGTCAAATGCCGGATTCGGTAACAAGGATGTGGAAAACGGTGACTTAATGGACCGGTTGTCCAAGTTCTTCCGTCCAGAATTCTTGAACCGGTTCAACGGTGTGGTTGAGTTCTCAGCTTTGACGAAGGAGGATTTGAAGCAAATCGTTGACTTGATGTTGGCAGATGTGGATAAGACCTTGGCTAAGAAGGATTTGACGCTGCGGATTTCTGATGGTGTTAAGGAACACTTGATTGAAGATGGTTATGATGAAGCCCTCGGTGCTCGTCCATTACGTCGAGTAATTGAGCAACAGATTCGTGATCAAGTAACTGATTTCTACTTGGATAACCCTGGTAAGAAGGCATTATCAGCTGACTTGGTTGATGGCAAGGTTGTCATTTCAGCTATTGAAGAAGATGACAATGCAAAGGCTGATGAAAAATCAGCAAAGTAATTGCTCTTCAATTAGAGGTCTGGTCGCAAAGGTTGCGGCTGGGCCTTTTTTTGTTGATCAGAAGTGTTGAGGTGGATCAAATCCTGTAATCCCTGCAATATGCGGGTGTTTGCTTTCGATTGCGAACCCGTTAAAAAGGCCAATCGGATTGGTGACGGTTACTCGACCGATTGGTGTATCACTTGTGCTATGGTTGATTGCTCCAAAAAACCGGCCAGGATGGTTGGATTAAGTCCTACTTTTCCAATCATCTTGGTCGGTTTTGTATTAATAATGAGGTTTTTCTTTATCTTACTTTTGTCATCTTTTATTGCAGAGCCCGTCTGCAAATGAGACCAACCGTTATCCTGACCCCGGTTCCTTTAATTGCTGGGGGAGACCCTTGCCAGCCAGACTACTTTTGATTGAATTGGCTTGTCGCGGCAACGTCTTGGTATTCGTCACGGAAGCGGCGGAATAAAACGGCAGCGTACCGGCAGGCCGGCTGGACGAGTTTGCCTTCCGTTCGTGCCTTTTTGACGACTTCGTCAACCAGCTGGTGTGCGATATTTTGGCCGCGTAGGCTGGGGTCGACGAAAGTGTGATTTAAAACAAGGCTATTTTCAGCCTGATTTTCGAAGTAGGTAACTTCGCCGAGTCGTAAGCCGTCCTTTTCGTAATAGAACGCTCCTGGTTTTGCAGTGATAGTCATCAGAACCTCCAGAAATGATATGACGGTTTAGAAATTAACCGGAATGACGTATAATAAATTAGTTAAATAATAAGTCGGTTATATGCCAGATTAATGGAAATGTAAAGGGGTTTGGAATGAAAAAGCGTGGATTTGAAATTGTTAGTCAGTATGCAAATGCTGGTTTGACCCTGCCAGCTCGCTCCACTGAACGGGCAGCGGGCTATGACTTTGCTGCAGCAACAGATATTGTCATTCCAGCATCAATAGAAGGCGTGCAAAAGCCAGTTTTGATCCCAACGGGTATCAAGGCTTATATGCAGGCGGATGAGTACTTGCAATTGGTGTCACGGTCTTCTCTACCAAAGAAAAAACACCTAGTGATGCCAAACGCGGTTGGAATTATTGATGCGGATTACTACAATAATGAACAAAATGAGGGTGAAATTATGGTTCAAGTCCTCAATATTAGCCAAGAAGCCGTTTTGATTAAGAAGGGCGATCGAATTGCTCAGGGAATCTTCTTGCCTTATTTACTGGCTGACCAGGACGAAGAGACCAGCAAGGCTGTTCGTGCCGGTGGCTTTGGTTCAACTGGGGAGGGCTAATGGCCAAAACGAAAACCCAATTTATCTGTTCAAATTGTGACTTTATTTCAGCCCGCTACCTCGGTCGCTGCCCAAACTGTGGCGAGTGGGGAACTTTTGTGGAAGAAAAAGTCCAACCGGAAACGACGAACCGCAAGGCTCGCGTCGGCATTGACGGTAAGGTCGCTAAGGTCCAAGCCATTAACGAAGTCTCTTTGGAGGACACACCGAAGGTCACCACGGGTTTGAAGGAATTGAACCGCGTTCTTGGGGGTGGTGTTGTGGCCGGGACCCTGGTGTTAATTGGTGGGGACCCTGGTATTGGGAAATCAACGCTTTTGCTCCAGGTTTCAGGCGAACTTTCCAACCATGGCAAGGTTCTCTATGTGACCGGAGAAGAGTCAGCCTCACAGGTTAAGCTACGGGCAGACCGGTTAGAGGTTGGTGGTCAGCAATTTTACCTTTACCCGGAAACCGATATGACGGCGGTGAAAAAACAGGTCGAGGAAATGAAGCCAAACTTCTTGGTGATTGATTCCGTGCAGACGATGCAGGAACCTGATTTGACCTCGCCAATTGGATCTGTTGCTCAGATTAGAGAAGTGACGGCTGACCTGTTGCAGATTGCCAAGACCAATAACATCACGGTCTTCATCGTCGGCCACGTGACCAAGGATGGTGCCATTGCTGGTCCAAAGATTTTGGAGCATATGGTCGATACGGTTCTTTACTTTGAAGGGGACCGCCACTATAAGTACCGGATTCTGCGGGCGGTCAAAAACCGTTTTGGGGCCACCAACGAGCTTGGGATTTTTGAAATGCGTGACCAGGGTCTGGCTGAAGTTGCTAATCCTTCCGAAATTTTTCTGGAAGAGCGCTTGGCCGGCGCAACTGGGTCGGCGATTGTGGCAACGTTAGAGGGAAACCGCCCCATTTTAGCGGAGCTTCAAGCCCTCGTGACCCCGTCCGTCTTTGGTAATGCACAACGAACGGCCACTGGCCTAGACCGTAACCGCGTTTCGGTCATTATGGCAGTCTTGGAGAAGCGGGCGAACCTTCTGCTGCAAAACCAAGATGCCTATCTCAAGGCGGCCGGTGGCGTTAAGCTTGATGAGCCGGCTATCGATTTGGCGGTCGCGGTCGCAGTTGCCTCGTCCTACCAAGATAAGGAAACTAGGGCTAGTGACGTCTTTATTGGTGAGTTGGGCTTGACTGGTGAAATCCGGTCCGTGGCCGACTTAGAAGGTCGGCTGAAGGAAGCAACCAAGTTAGGCTTTTCGCGGGCAATTGTACCCAAGAATAACTTGGCTGGCTTGCGTTTACCCGATGGTCTTGAGGTGGTTGGCGTGACGACGATTAAAGAGGCATTGCAATTAGCACTTGGCGATTAGTAAGTGCGCAGCGTTGCTCGGTGGCGGAATGGTTAAGCACCTTTTATTGACCGAACTATTTTGAAATCAGGACCAAGGTGATCCTGATTTTTTCGGGGGGGCTGAAAGCCTGTCCGACTTGTTGTATACTTAAGGAAGAATTTTTCAGCGTTAGGCTGTACTGAGGAGAACAATATTCATGACTGATGACTTTCGTGTTCGTTATGCCCCATCACCAACGGGCTATCTACACATTGGAAACGCCCGAACGGCGTTGTTTAACTGGCTTTTTGCCCGCCACTACAATGGAACTTTTGTAATTCGAATCGAAGATACCGATTCTGCGCGCAACATTGAAAATGGTGAACAGTCACAGTTGGAAAACTTGAAATGGCTAGGTTTGGATTGGGATGAAGCACCCGATAAGCCTGGTCAGTATGGGCCATACCGCCAATCAGAACGAAATGAACAAGGAATTTACCAGGAATTCATCGATGAACTCTTGGCTAAGGGATTGGCTTATAAGTCTTACAAGACTTCTGAACAATTAGCCGAAGAACGAGCAGCACAGCAGGCTGCCAAGCAAGCCCCGCACTATGTTTACGAATATGAGGGCTTGACCAACGAAGAACGCGAAGCTAAGTATGCTGATTTTGAAGCTCAGGGTTTGAAGCCGGTTGTTCGTTTCCGTGTTCCAGAAGAAAATGTCTATGCTTGGGATGACATCGTTAAGGGTCACATCGAAATCGGTGCTAAAGAAGTTGGCGGTGACTGGGTGATCCAAAAGGCTGATGGCATGCCAACTTATAACTTTGCCGTTGTTGTGGATGACCACTTGATGGAGATTTCGCACGTTTTGCGTGGGGATGATCACGTTTCGAACACGCCAAAGCAAATGATGATTTATGAGGCTTTGGGTTGGGATGTGCCCAAGTTTGGTCACATGGCCTTAATTATCAATGGCGCAACGGGCAAGAAGTTGTCAAAGCGTGACAATGATGTCTTGCAGTTTGTGGAACAATATCGCGAATTGGGTTACCAACCGGAAGCCATGGATAACTTCATTGGTTTGTTGGGATGGTCACCAAAGGGCGAAGACGAAATCTTCTCATTAGAAGAATTCAAGGAAATGTTTGACGAACACCGCTTGTCAAAGGCCAATGCTAAATTCGACCAAAAGAAGTTGGAATGGATTAACAACCAGTGGATCCGTAAGGATAAGGACCGCATTATGCCACAGCTCTTTGACCAAATCATTGCTGCTGGTCTGATTTCAAAGGAAGAAGCTCAAAAACGTGCCGAATGGCTCAAGGAAGTCATCGAAGTTGCTGGTGTTGACGGTATTTCTTATACCAAGCAAATTGTTGACTTGGTCCGCGAACCATTCTTTCAATTGGGCGAAGTGACGGATGAAATGGTCGACTATTTGACTTCTGATGATGGGCGCAAGGTTTTTGCTGCCTGGGAAGAGGCTTATACTGCCTTGCCAGATGATGCCGATGCTGATACTTATATGGCGACCATCCGTGGGATTCAAAATGATCTTGAAATTAAGGGCCGCAATTTGTGGAACCCAATCCGAATTGCGACAACCCATCAAATTCAGGGACCAAACCTACCTGAAATGCTTGTCTTGTTGGACAAGCCAGCCGTCTTGAAGACGATGGCTGATGTCAAGGGCAAGTACCTCGACTAAGGTTTTGAAACAGCACTCAGCTTCGAGTGCTGTTTTTTGTTGGTTTTGTTATAATGAGAGCAAACCATGACGATTACTAAAGTAAAAGAGGTCTGCATATGCTCCAAGTCTATAACACTTACAGCCTGGAAAAAGAAGATTTTGTACCACAAGAAGCTGGCAAAATTACCATGTACCTGTGTGGACCAACGGTTTATAACTACATTCATATTGGTAATGCACGATCAGCTGTCGCTTTTGACACGATTCGGCGCTATTTGGAGTGGCGCGGTTTTGAAGTGAACTTCGTTTCCAATTTTACTGATTTGGGTGATAAGGTTATTGCTCAGGGTGAGAAGGAAGGTCTAACTGAGCAGGAAGTGGCTGATAAGTACGCTGCTGCTTTTGCAGCCGATACACGACAACTAAATATTAAACCTGCCACTAGTCGTCCGCGGGCCACTGAGTATATGGAAGAAATGGTGGCCTTCGTCGAACGGTTGCTTGACCAGGGTCAGGCCTATGAAGTCAATGGTAATGTTTACTTTTCAACGAAGAAGTTTAAAAACTATACGGCTCTTTCCCATCAGAACATGGAACAGTTAGAGGAAAATGCTGCCGGTCGTCTTGGGGAAGAGGATCAAGAAGATAAGCACGACCCCACGGATTTTGCCTTGTGGAAGAGTGAAAGTCGGCCGGATGTGGTTGCCTGGCCATCGCCATGGGGATTGGGACGTCCTGGTTGGCACCTTGAGTGCTCAGTGATGAATGACCAGCTGTTAGGAGAAACGATTGATATTCATGCTGGTGGCATTGATTTGACCTTTCCACATCATACCAATGAATTGGCACAATCGGAGTCCTACCACCACCGGCAGTTTGTTCGCTATTGGTTGCATAACGGCTTTGTCAACGTTAATGATGAAAAGATGTCGAAGTCGCTGGGGAACTTTGTTACCATTCACGACTTGTTGAAAACGGATATCGATCCTCAGGGTCTGCGGTTCTTCTTGGCGAAAACCAATTATCGTCGCGCTATTTCTTACAGCCCGGATCGATTGGACCAAACACAAGGCGAACTTGATCGCTTGTACCGGACATATCAAGGGCTTTTGTCTGCCAAAGGAATAGCAGCGGCTGGTCAGGTTTCACAACAGGTGCAAAATCAGGTAGCGGAATTGGAAGAGGCTTTTATTGAAGCGATGGATGATGACTTTAATACGGAGAACGCGGTTACCGTGATCTTTGATTTGACCACTTTCGCTAATAAAGTACAAAATCAGGAGAATGCAACTCAAGGAGACTTAGAGTGCCTGGCCAATCGTTTGCAAGCTTGGCTTGGTATCTTTGGGATTGAACAGTTAACAAAGGAGATTGTTCTTACATCAGAACAAGAGGCTTTGTTAGCAGAACGAGCAGCGGCTCGTGCTGCTAAGGACTTTCAAACATCGGATGCCATCCGCGATCAATTGTTGATAACTGGTTTGGTTGTTCGTGATAGTCCACAGGGACAAACGTGGGAATTGAATTAATATCCGAACGTTGAATGCTAAATGGACGCTTAAATTTGTTTTAATTCGAACAAATTTAAGCGTTTTTTATTTAAAAAACGTTTTTGTTTTTTTAGTTAAAAACTATTTGCTAAACTATTGACGAGTAGTCAGGTAGGCGCTATACTAGTTATTGTTCGTTACGAAGCAAAGCTGCTTCGAGCGAGGCGCTGGTTGTCAGAGATGACCGGCAGTTGATAAAAGTTCATCAGAAAGTTGTTGACAAGCTTCAACATTCCTGATAAACTAATCAAGTTGCCCTAACAAAGCAACTCAAATAACTTTCTAAATTAGTTGTTGACTTTAGGTCACAGCTAAGGTAAGATAAATGAGTTGCCCAACAAGGCATCGCACATTGAAAACTGAACAAAACTTTGAACAAACAAATCTGTAACGGTGGCTACTTGGTAAGTAGTCACAAACAAATTTGCGAAGTCAATTCGTAACAAACAATAAACGGATAGGCGTTATCGAGAGATAGCAACTAGTCAGTTTAATCGAAGAGCAATCTTCAAACTTTTAACATGAGAGTTTGATCCTGGCTCAGGATGAACGCTGGCGGCGTGCCTAATACATGCAAGTCGAACGCGCAGCGAAGAGTGCTTGCACTCTTCAAGCGAGTGGCGAACGGGTGAGTAACACGTGAATAACCTACCGAAAAGCAGGGGATAACATTTGGAAACAGATGCTAATACCGTATAAAACGTGCTGTCGCATGACAAAACGTTAAAAGGTCCGTTTGGACCACTTTTTGATGGATTCGCGGTGCATTAGTTAGTTGGTGGGGTAAAGGCCTACCAAGACAATGATGCATAGCCGAGTTGAGAGACTGACCGGCCACATTGGGACTGAGACACGGCCCAAACTCCTACGGGAGGCTGCAGTAGGGAATCTTCCACAATGGGCGCAAGCCTGATGGAGCAACGCCGCGTGTGTGATGAAGGCTTTCGGGTCGTAAAGCACTGTTGTATGGGAAGAACGGTAAGGGTAGGAAATGATCTTTACATGACGGTACCATACCAGAAAGGGACGGCTAAATACGTGCCAGCAGCCGCGGTAATACGTATGTCCCGAGCGTTATCCGGATTTATTGGGCGTAAAGCGAGCGCAGACGGTTCGATAAGTCTGAAGTGAAAGCCCACAGCTCAACTGTGGAAGTGCTTTGGAAACTGTCGAACTTGAGTGCAGTAGAGGTAAGTGGAACTCCATGTGTAGCGGTGGAATGCGTAGATATATGGAAGAACACCAGTGGCGAAGGCGGCTTACTGGACTGCAACTGACGTTGAGGCTCGAAAGTGTGGGTAGCAAACAGGATTAGATACCCTGGTAGTCCACACCGTAAACGATGAACACTAGGTGTTAGAGGGTTTCCGCCCTTTAGTGCCGAAGCTAACGCATTAAGTGTTCCGCCTGGGGAGTACGACCGCAAGGTTGAAACTCAAAGGAATTGACGGGGACCCGCACAAGCGGTGGAGCATGTGGTTTAATTCGAAGCAACGCGAAGAACCTTACCAGGTCTTGACATCCTTTGAAGGTACTAGAGATAGTGCTGTTTTCTTCGGAAACAAAGTGACAGGTGGTGCATGGCCGTCGTCAGCTCGTGTCGTGAGATGTTGGGTTAAGTCCCGCAACGAGCGCAACCCTTATGTTTAGTTGCCAGCATTCAGTTGGGCACTCTAGACAGACTGCCGGTGACAAACCGGAGGAAGGCGGGGACGACGTCAGGTCATCATGCCCCTTATGACCTGGGCTACACACGTGCTACAATGGCGTATACAACGAGCAGCGAACTCGCGAGGGTAAGCGAATCTCTTAAAGTACGTCTCAGTTCGGATTGTAGTCTGCAACTCGACTACATGAAGTCGGAATCGCTAGTAATCGCGGATCAGCATGCCGCGGTGAATACGTTCCCGGGTCTTGTACACACCGCCCGTCACACCATGGGAGTTTGTAATGCCCAAAGCCGGTGGCCTAACCTTTTAGGGAGGAGCCGTCTAAGGCAGGACAGATGACTGGGGTGAAGTCGTAACAAGGTAGCCGTAGGAGAACCTGCGGCTGGATCACCTCCTTTCTAAGGATAATCGGAGCGTTACAGGGACGTCAGAGTCAATTTGATTTGTGCAAAGTTTTGTTTAGTTTTGAGTGCGTGAAGCACAACCAGCGCATGGGGGATTAGCTCAGCTGGGAGAGCACCTGCTTTGCAAGCAGGGGGTCAGCGGTTCGATCCCGCTATTCTCCATTGGCCAGAAGAAAGCCTTTTGGCCAAAAGCTAGTACATTGAAAACTGAATAATCAAGAAATTCTTTTAAAATGATTCAGAGGTGAATCATCTAAATGAACCGAGAAACAACACAAGTTCTTTAAAAAGAACGGTTTAATCGCAGGTCTGAAAGAAGACCAACTCATAAAACTGATCCAACTGAAAAGTTGTGGTTAAGTGAATAAGGGCGCGTGGTGGATGCCTTGGCACTAGGAGCCGATGAAGGACGTGACTAACTACGATAAGCTTTGGTGAGCGGTAAGTACGCTATGACCCAGAGATTTCCGAATGGGGAAACCCAGCACATAGAAGTGCTATCACTATCTGAATACATAGGATAGTTGAAGGAATACGCTGTGAACTGAAACATCTCATTAGCAGCAGGAGCAGAAAGAAAAATCGATTCCCTGAGTAGCGGCGAGCGAAACGGGAAGAGCCCAAACCAGTGTGCTTGCATGCTGGGGTTGTAGGACTGTCGTTGAGTTACCAAGATAGAAGTTAGGTGAAAACGTTGGGAAGCGTTGTCAAAGAGGGTGATAACCCCGTAACCGAAAGCTTTTGTCCTCTAGACAGGATCCTGAGTACGGCCGGACACGTGAAATCCGGT
>NZ_CP196385.1:1245000-1442580 GCF_058508565.1 Fructobacillus sp. ESL1117
AAAGAAGAGTAAGGATTATTTAGTTTTGAGTGTAAAAGCTCAAAGGTGTCGTGTTGATGGCATAGAGGAACCACCTGTACCCATCTCGAACACAGAAGTTAAGCTCTATAGCGCCGAAAGTAGTTGCCGGAACGCTGGCTGCGAGGATAGGACGACGCGATGCCGATACATATAAAAAAGAAGGGAACTTCTTTTTTTATTTTGGACGATTAGCTCAGCTGGGAGAGCACCTGCCTTACAAGCAGGGGGTCACAGGTTCGATCCCTGTATCGTCCATTGGCGAAGGCCAAGATATGCACGCCGCGTCGGGCAATCCAGCCGACTTAGCTCAGCTGGTAGAGCACCGCTCTTGTAAAGCGGGGGTCGAAGGTTCGAATCCTTTAGTCGGCATGATTATGCGAACGTAGTTCAGAGGTAGAACATCACCTTGCCATGGTGGGGGTCGCGGGTTCGAATCCCGTCGTTCGCTTGGATGCCGGCGTGGCGGAATAGGCAGACGCACAGGACTTAAAATCCTGCGATGGAAACATCGTACCGGTTCGATCCCGGTCGCCGGCATAATGCACCTATAGCGCAATTGGATAGAGTGTCTGACTACGAATCAGAAGGTTGCAGGTTCGACTCCTGCTAGGTGCATAAGGCCCCCAAAAGGTCTAGGGCGAAAAGTCCAAAAAGAAAGCGGGACGTAGCTCAGCTTGGTAGAGCACCTGGTTTGGGACCAGGGGGTCGCAGGTTCGAATCCTGTCGTCCCGATCGCTGTGAGTACTACAGCAAAGTATCGCGGTGTAGCTCAGCTGGCTAGAGCGTTCGGTTCATACCCGAGAGGTCGAGGGTTCGATTCCCCCTGCCGCGATGACTCGAGCTGGGACCATTAGCTCAGCTGGTTAGAGCAGACGGCTCATAACCGTCCGGTCGTTGGTTCGAGTCCAACATGGTCCATGGAAGTGGATTGAAAGAACATGGAGAATTACCCAAGTCTGGCTGAAGGGAACGGTCTTGAAAACCGTCAGGTCGGGAAACCGGCGCGGGGGTTCGAATCCCCCATTCTCCTTACGGGTTGAGCCCCAAAAATAATATTATCGCGGGATGGAGCAGTTCGGTAGCTCGTCGGGCCCATAACCCGAAGGTCGTAGGTTCAAATCCTACTCCCGCAATTGGTCGCATGGTCTAGTTGGTTAGGACGCCTGCCTGTCACGCAGGAGATCACGGGTTCGAATCCCGTTGTGACCGTTTTCTGAAAAAGAAAAGTTGGCTCTGTAGCTCAGTTGGTAGAGCAATGCATTGAAGCTGCATGTGTCGGCGGTTCGATTCCGTCCAGCGCCATTGGGGGAACCCAGAAAAGATGCGAATGTAGTTCAATGGTAGAATTCCAGCCTTCCAAGCTGGCTATGCGGGTTCGATTCCCGTCATTCGCTTAGGCAAAGAGCCGAAACGATGGGCCATTAGCTCAGTTGGTTAGAGCGCTGTGTTGATAACGCAGAGGTCCCAGGTTCGAGTCCTGGATGGCCCATGACAAAGAAGACTTTGGTCTTCTTTTTTTGTACAATGTGATTCCTGATGCTCTGTTGGCAGTTCGTTTCTTTAACTATTTGTTTTGTTTGCCAAATGACGAATACTTTAAACATTTGAGCGGTTAGTTAATTCATGTCCAGCTATTTTTGTGTTTTTTAGTGATTGTTCGTCGCCCTGTCTTGCCTTTTTGGATGAAAATCGCTATACTAAACCTAAGAAAATTTCTGTTATAAGTAGATCAACATAGAGAGGCTCTGGATGGTGAAAAGAGTCATATCGAAACTCCGACAGATTTACGTTAGCGAGTAATGTCGCTCGGTTTACCACCGTTATCAGGCTTTAATTGAGTGCTGCATGTTTTGCAGAACTAGGGTGGTACCACGGATTGCGCTTTTTTCGTCCCTTGACTAGGAATAGTTGGATGAAAAGGCGCTTTTTATTATCCAAAGAGGAGAACAAACGTGTTAGATTTGAAATACCTACGAAAGAATCAAGAAGTTGCAACACAAAAGTTGACTGATCGTGGTGTGCAAGAAGGTGTCTTAGCTGATTTGTTAGCCGCAGATCAAAAGCGGCGCGATGTGATTGCCAAGGTTGAAGAACTCAAGGCTAAGCGTAATGAAGCATCTGACAAGATTGCTTTTGCTAAGCGCCAAAAAGAGGATGCATCGGCCGCTATTCAGGAAATGCAGGCCGTCGCAAAGGAAATCAAAAATCTCGACCAAGAGTTAGAGGGCTTAGACCAAGCGGTTAAGGATCAGGCGGCACACTTGCCAAATATTGCCGAAGATGATGTCCCAGTTGGTCCTGATGAAGAAGCCAATGTTGAAATCAGAACCTGGGAACCAGCGGATTACCAAGGTCGTCCACTGGTCAAGACAGAAGCACCAGCATGGTTGAAGCCGCATTACGAAATTGGTGAAGATTTAGGTATCTTAGACTTTGAACGTGGTGCCAAGGTTTCTGGGGCGCGGTTCTTGTACTATGTTGGTGATGGTGCGCGTTTGGAACGGGCTTTGTATAACTTCATGTTGGATCAACACCGTGAAGAGGGTTATACTGAAATGATTACGCCCATCGTGGTTAACGATTCGGCAATGTTTGGAACCGGTCAGTATCCTAAGTTCCAAGATGACGCTTACCGAGTGGAGGGTCTGAATCAAACTTATATTCCAACGGCTGAAGTATCTTTGACAAATTACTATGCAGGTGAAACGATTCCTACAGAAGATTTGCCAATTTCGATCACTGCTTTGTCACCATCTTTCCGAAAGGAAGCTGGTGCTGCGGGTCGTGATACGCGTGGGCTAATTCGTTTGCACCAGTTTAATAAGGTTGAAATGGTTAAGTTTGCTAAACCTGATCAATCTGATCAGGAACTGGAAAAGATGACGAATAATGCTGAAAGTATTTTACAAAAATTAGGTTTGCCATATCATGTGATTACGCTGTCAACAGGAGACATGGGCTTCTCAGCTGCTAAGACCCATGACTTAGAAGTTTGGTTGCCAGCTCAAGGCATGTACCGTGAAATTTCTTCTGTATCAAATACTCGTGATTTCCAGGCACGCCGGATGCACATTACTTACCGGAATGAAGACGGTAAGTTGGAATTGGTTCACACCTTGAATGGTTCCGGTTTGGCCGTTGGTCGAACAGTGGCCGCCATTTTGGAAAACTACCAAAATGAAAATGGAACAGTGACGGTTCCAGCAGTTTTGCGTCCATATTTGGGTGGCCAAAAAACATTGCAGGCAACGCCACATCATTAAGAAAAAACCAAGCTGTTGGTTGATTTCAGACTGCCAAGTCTGTTATTCCCACGGCTTTTTTGCTATACTAAACTGTAGTATTCTTAAATTTTAATGAACATTTTGTGATGAAGGGAGTGTGTCCGTTTTTTTAACGGTCACCGATACAAGCATGGTTAATCCAGTCCGTAAACTTTACGACAATTCGAAGCGTCAATTAAAAAAGATTGAAAAGGTTGCTGACCAGGTAGAGTCATACGCAGACACTGTTGCTGCCCTGTCTGATGAAGCCTTGCAAAAGAAGACGCAAGATTTTCAAATTCAAATTCAAACAGCTTTAGCTGGGAAGACAACTGCAGCTGAAAAACAAAAAGCAACGGCTAAAGAGCTGGATGCGCTTTTGCCAGAAGCCTTCGCGGTGGCAAGAGAAGCTGCTAAACGTGTTTTGGGTCTTTATCCATACCGAGTGCAAATCATGGGTGCCATCGTTTTGCATGGTGGAAACTTAGCTGAAATGAAGACCGGTGAAGGAAAGACGTTGACGGCCACAATGGCGGTCTATTTGAACGCACTGGCCGGTCAGGGTGTGCATGTTGTCACGGTTAACGATTATCTTTCAAAGCGTGATGCTGAACAAATGGGGCAACTTTATAACTGGTTAGGTCTGACTGTTGGTGTTAACGTTGGCGATGCTGCTCCTGATGAAAAACGAGCTGCTTACGACGCTGATATCACGTATTCAACAAACTTCAATATTGGTTTTGACTACCTACGTGACAACATGGTGACTCGGGCAGAAGACCGGGTGATGCAACGTGGTTTGAACTACGCTTTGATTGATGAAGCGGATTCAATTTTGATTGATACGGCACGAACACCATTGATCATTTCTGGTCCCGGTTCAGGGGTCTCACCTTTGTATCAACAGGTTGACCGCTTTGTTAAGACCTTAACTCGTGACGAAGACTATAAGGTCGATGAAGAAAGCAAGAATACTTCATTAACGAGTGAAGGAATTAAAAATGCTGAAGTCTTCTTTAACCTGGATAACTTGTACGATGCGCAAAACACGGCTTTGACCCACCATGTTGACCAAGCTCTGCGCGCCAATTTTAACTACTTGAACGACAAGGATTATGTTGTTCAAGGCGGTGAAGTGAAGCTAATTGATCAATCAACTGGCCGTATTTCAGAAGGGACCCGTCTGTCAGATGGTTTGCACCAAGCCATCGAGGCCAAGGAAGGCGTTGAGGTTCGTGAAGAGAATAAGTCGATGGCCCAAATTACCTACCAGAACCTCTTCCGAATGTACAAGAAGTTGTCTGGTATGACTGGAACGGCCAAGACTGAAGAAGAAGAATTACGCGAAATCTATAACATGGAGGTCGTCGAAATTCCAACGAACCGGCCAATCCAACGTCAGGACTTGCCTGATTTGCTTTACCCGTCATTGAAGACTAAGTTTAACGCGGTTATCAATAAGGTAGCGGAACTGCACAAGAAGGGTCAGCCCGTCTTGTTGGGAACCGGCTCAGTTGAATCTTCTGAATTAGTGGCGAAGTTGCTGACTGCTCATAAGATTCCACATAATGTCTTGAATGCCAAGAACAACGAGAAGGAAGCTGAAATTATCGCTAATGCTGGCCAACGTGGTGCTGTTACGGTGGCAACGAATATGGCCGGTCGTGGAACTGATATTAAATTAGGCCCTGGAATCGACGACTTGGGTGGTTTGGCTGTGATTGCCACAGAACGGCACGAATCACGTCGAATTGATAACCAGTTGCGTGGTCGTGCTGGTCGTCAGGGAGACCATGGATCTTCACAATTCTTCTTGTCATTGCAAGATGACTTGATGATTCGTTTTGGTGCAGAACGAGTGCGGGCAATGTTGCAAAGAATGAACATGGATGACGAAGACACGGTGATTACCCATCGCTGGATTACTCGTTCGGTCGAATCAGCTCAAAAGCGAGTTGAAGGAAACAACTATGATACTCGTAAGAATGTCTTACAGTATGATGATGTGGTTCGAGAGCAACGTGAGCTGATTTATCGTGAGCGTGACCAAGTTTTGGATGAAAAGAAGAAATTGGATGACGTTTTGTTGCCGATGGTTAAGCGAACGATCGACCGTGTTGTCGATGCCCAAACACCGGGTAAGGATCAAAAGGAATGGGATTTGGATGCCCTTTCCGCCTTTGTGAAAACGTCATTAACATCTAAGAACCTTGGTGCTGTTCGTTTGCAAAACTTGAACCGTCAAGAAATCAAGGACCGCTTGTACCGCTTGGCCCTTGATAACCTGGCTGAAAAGAAGCAAGACTTACCGGACGAAGAGCAATTGTTGGCTTTTGAACGTATCGTTATCTTGCGGACAGTTGACCAACACTGGACGGATCACATTGATGCCTTGGATCGTTTGCGCCAAGGTGTCGGATTACGTGGTTATGGCCAGTTAAATCCATTGGTGGAGTACCAAAACGAAGCCTTTGCAAACTTTAATCGAATGATTGCTGATATCGAATACGATGCTACTCGGACCTTTATGAAGGCTGAGATTCGTACGAACTTAACAGCATAAACAAAAAGCGAACGCTCAGTTCGCTTTTCTTATGTGGGAGGACCCGCCATGGAGAAAGTGGCAGCCAAACAGGCGCTAACAGCGATCCAAGAGGATATCGAACGTTTTGCCAAAACGCTAGACTTGGATGCGCTAACAGAAGAGATTGCTGATTTTGAATACCAAATGACAGAACCAGGTTTTTGGGATGACCAAGAAAAGGCTCAAAAAATCATTGAGCAAAGCAATGTCTTGAAGAATCGGCGTGATTCTTTCTTGAACCTATCCGAACAGGCGGATGAAATCGAAGTCTTAATCGAGATGGTGGAAGAAGACCCCGAGGATGAAGACAGCCAAGAGGAATTAACGAACTTGGTTGAAAAGACACAAAAAGATGTTGAGGCCTATAACCTTGAACAATTGTTGACAGGCGAATACGATGCCAACAATGCTATTTTGGAAATTCATCCTGGTTCTGGCGGAACCGAGTCAACTGATTGGGGTGCAAACTTGTATCGGATGTATACCCGTTGGGCTTCAGCACATGACTTTAAGGTTGATGTTTTGGATTATCATGCCGGTGATGAAGCTGGGATTGATTCAGCAACCTTGAAGATTACTGGTCACAATGCTTACGGCTTTTTACGATCTGAAAAGGGCGTTCATCGCTTTGTTCGAATTTCACCCTTTGATTCCGCTGGCCGCCGCCACACATCTTTCGTTTCTGTTGATGTGATGCCAGAATTGGACGACAGTATTGAGGTCGAAGTTCGCGATGATGACATTAAGATGGATGTCTTCCGCTCCGGTGGCGCGGGAGGACAAAACGTCAATAAGGTTTCAACGGGGGTTCGTTTGACCCACGAACCAACAGGAATCGTGGTTTCCTCGACCGTTGAACGAACACAATATGGCAACCGTGATTATGCTATGCGTCTCTTGAAGGGAAAACTCTACCAGTTAGAGTTGGAGAAGCAGGAAGCTGAACGGGCAGCTTTGTCAGGGGAAAAGATGGAAAACGGCTGGGGATCTCAGATTCGTTCTTACGTCATGCACCCTTATCAGATGGTTAAAGACCACCGGACCAATTATGAAAGTAACCAGCCACAAGAAGTTTTGGATGGCGGTTTAGACCCATTGATTAATGCTTATCTTCAGTGGCAACTAAGTCTTAAGAACCCAGATTAAAACATAGAAAAGAAAACCAGGAATGCCCTTGGTTTTCTTTTTCTTATTTCAGAATTATTTCCGAAAAAAAGAACTTGCGTTATAATATGTACCAATATCGGATTTGACATTCCCCGTTATGATATAAGGAGGGAAAATGGAAAACAAGTATACTAGCTCTGCAGAAAATGTCTTGTCGTTGGCACAAGACCAAGCAAAGTATTTTCAACACCGTGCTGTTGGAACTGAACATCTACTCCTAGCCTTGTCTTTGGAACAAGCGGGCGTGGCGGCTAAAGTTTTGGCTGAATTTAACATCAATAGTGACAAAATCAAAGAGGAAATCGAACGGTTTACGGGCTACGGAATGGACCAGGATGTTAACCAGCAATCCTACTTACCATATTCACCCAAGGCGGCTTCGATTTTGAAGTGGGCAGCCGATCAAGCCGACTTGATGGGCCAGGCTGAAGTGGGAACGGAGCACTTGCTCTTATCACTGCTCCAGGATGCAAGTATCCTGTCATCACGGATTTTGATTGGTTTAGACGTCAACTTGAAAGACATGAACAAGGCAATCTTGCGGCGCCTGGGCGTGACTGATTTACGTAAACGAGCAAAGCAGCAGAAAACCAAGGAACTGGGCACGCCCACCTTGGATAAATTAGCTCGAGATATGACGGAAGTTGCTAAGGCAGGAAACCTAGACCCCGTCATTGGTCGTGATACTGAAGTTCGACGTGTCGTCCAAATTTTGTCACGGCGGACGAAGAACAACCCCGTTTTAGTTGGTGAGCCAGGTGTTGGAAAGACCGCCATTGCTGAAGGCTTGGCGCAGCGAATTGTGGCCGGTTTGGTACCGGATTCTTTGAAGAAAAAGCGCTTAATGGCCTTAGATATGGGATCATTGGTCGCGGGTACTAAGTATCGTGGGGAATTTGAAAGCCGCCTTAAGCAGGTCATCGAAGAAATTGAAGCGGATGGGAATGTAATTCTTTTTGTTGATGAACTGCATACTCTTGTTGGTGCTGGTGGCGCCGAGGGAGCCATTGATGCAGCCAACATCCTCAAACCTGCCCTTGCCCGTGGCGATTTGCAAATGTTGGGTGCGACTACCTTTGATGAATATCAGCAGTACATTGAGTCTGATGCTGCTTTGGAACGCCGGTTTGCTCAGGTAACAATTAATGAGCCGTCAACGGCCGAAGCAATCACCATCTTGAACGGCATTAAAAAGAAGTTTGAGAACTTTCATCAGGTGGATATTGAACCAGCAGCTGTTGAGGCAGCCGTTAATCTATCATCACGGTATATTACTGGTCGGTTCTTACCTGATAAGGCCATTGATTTGATGGATGAAGCGGCAGCGAAAGTGCGAATTGACGACGTTGATCGGGCCACGCCACTCCACAAGGACCGGGTTGAACTAGTCAAGGTTCAACAGGCCAAGGATGAGGCGATTGCGGCAATGGACTTTGAAAAGGCCGCTGATTTGCGCTTGAAAGAAATGAGCTTGCGCAAGAAAATTGACCGGGCATTGCTTCGCAAGGAAAAGAAGCAAGAAAAGGACCAAAGCTTTGGTTTGAAGGTGACGCCGGCCAACATTGCTCAGGTGATTTCTCAGCAAACCGGGGTACCATTGACTCAGGTTGAAAAAGCAGAATCCGACCATTTAGTGAACCTGGAAAAGGAATTGGGCAAGCGGGTCATTGGCCAGAAAAAGGCCGTTTCAGCCGTTGCCCGTGCCATTCGCCGGTCACGTTCAGGCTTGTCTGATCCGAACCGGCCAATTGGCACTTTCCTATTTTTGGGCCCAACTGGTGTTGGTAAAACCGAGTTAGCCAAGGCCCTATCCGAGATCATGTTTGGTTCAGAGGACAACATGATTCGGGTTGATATGTCCGAATATCAGGAACAGTACTCCGCTTCACGACTGATTGGTTCAGCCCCAGGCTATGTTGGCTATGACCAAGGTGGTCAATTGACGGAACAGGTGCGCAACCATCCTTATTCCATTGTTCTTTTGGATGAGGTGGAAAAGGCCCACCCAGACATCTTTAATTTAATGTTGCAGGTCTTTGATGATGGCTTTTTGACGGATGCGAAGGGGCGTAAGGTCAACTTCCGTAATACCGTGATTATCATGACTTCGAACTTGGGCGCAACTCGGTTGCGGGACGAGAAGATGCTTGGCTTTGGTTCAACTGATTTGAAAAATGATGACCAAGCCGTCGCAGGCAAAATTCGCGAAACGGTCAAGGAAACTTTCCGTCCAGAATTTATCAATCGAATTGATGAAGTCTTGGTCTTTGATGCCTTGACCAAGGATGAGGTTCGACAGATTGTGCGCCTGATGACCAAGTCTTTGCTTCGTCGAGTAGCTGAACAAGGTATTAAGGTTAAGATGACAATGGCTGCGATTGATGCCATCGCTGATGCGGGTTATGACCGCGAATACGGTGCCCGCCCAGTTCGACGGGTGATTCAGACCGAGGTTGAAGATAAGCTTTCAGAGGCGCTTTTAGACGGTGAGATTACCACGGAAGATATTGTCACAATCGGTGCGCAGCATGGTCAGATTAAGTTGAAGATTAAGAAATATGAAATGCCCGAAAAAAAGGACGAACTCGTTCAAGAGTAGGGCAACAAATGGCGACCAGAATGGTAAAAAATTTGCTGGCCGGTATTCAAAAGACTAGGTAAATCGAGCTTTTGCTAACAGAGGTGAAGCCCCCAGGGGTTTGACCTCTTTTTGTGTGAGCGATTATTTTTATCATAAAAACCTATACCAGAAAAGGACTAAGCAGTACTGCAAAAACAAAACCGACAAACAAGAAGGGGATGAAGGGGAGGCGTCTTTGCTGATTTTTTTTGTGGCATGCTAAATAAATTAGGGCGCTAGTACTGGAGCAGAGTAAGAAAAGGGGCAGGACCTGCTCAGTTAGAGAAAAGAAGCCAATTGCTAAAACTGGTATGTCGCCCGAACCAAGAAAACCACGGTATGTCAGCCATAGGACTAAAATAATTAAGATAGTGAGAATCCAACCGTGATAGGGATGGTGAACAAACGAGATTAAGAGAGCGACCCACAACCAAGCTAACCATGCGGAGCAGGTCATTGTGGCCCAATCTTCTTTGGCCAAGTAAAGGACAACGTAAGCAGAACAAAGAATCCATAGGTCATGATGGTGAAAGAGCGCCGTGAGAAGAAGGGGAAGAGTGCCTTCCAGGAAAACTAGTGATCGCCAGTTGGCAAAGTGGCGCTGGCAGTATCGACAGCGCCCTTTTAAAAGCCAACCTGAAAAAACGGGCATGAGGTCATACCAAAAAAGAGCATGGTGACAATGGAAACAGTATGAACGCTTTGTCCACAAGGAATGATTTTGGCTGGTGCGGTCGGCCAGGCAAAAAATCAGCGAGACGATGATTAAGTTGGTTAAATATAGTAGAATGTTAGTCATGGGGAGTTAGACGAAAGTCGGCCCCAAAAAAGTGCAACTAACCTTTAAAAAATGGGTAAAAGCCCTTGACTTTAGCTCTAAACCTGCTATTATATTCAACGTGCTTTTAAGTCATTAGTCCTTTTGCACGGGTAAAACCGACAAAAGGCCTGTGTAAAGGCAAGTCGAAGCAGGACTTCCGGGAGCACTTTTGTTTATGGACAAAAGCGATACGCCTGGAACTGTGAAAAAACAAGAATGAAGGAGTATAGTAGGATGCCTACAATTAACCAATTGGTTCGTAAGTCACGTAAGTCTCAAGCGACTAAGTCAAAGTCACCAGCCTTGAACTTCGGCTACAACTCAATGAAGAAGAAGGCAACAAACAATGTTGCCCCACAAAAGCGTGGAGTTGCGACTCGTGTCGGAACTTTGACACCAAAGAAGCCTAACTCAGCTTTGCGTAAGTACGCTCGTGTACGTTTGTCAAACTTGTACGAAGTAACTGCTTACATCCCAGGTATTGGTCACAACTTGCAAGAACACTCGGTTGTTTTGATCCGTGGTGGTCGTGTTAAGGATTTGCCTGGTGTGCGTTATCACGTTATTCGTGGAGCCTTGGATACTGCCGGAGTTGACGGCCGTATGACTTCACGTTCAAAGTATGGAACGAAAGCTCCTAAGAAGTAAGGAAAGGACAACTCATGCCACGTAAAGGTTATACGAAGCGTCAGGAAGTTTTGCCTGACCCAATTTACAATTCAAAGTTAGTTTCCCGTTTGATCAACAAGTTGATGGTTGATGGAAAGCGCGGAACTGCTTCAACTATCTTGTATGCAGCTTTTGACCGTATCAAGGAAACTACTGGTAACGAACCATTGGAAGTTTTTGAACAAGCAATGGAAAACATCATGCCAGTTTTGGAAGTTAAGGCCCGCCGTGTTGGTGGATCTAACTACCAGGTGCCAATCGAAGTTCGTCCAGACCGTCGGACTACTTTGGGCTTGCGTTGGTTGGTAAATTACGCTCGTTTGCGTAACGAACACACAATGGAAGAACGTTTGGCTAAGGAAATTATTGACGCAGCCAACGAAAACGGTGCTTCTGTTAAGAAGCGTGAAGACACACATAAGATGGCTGAAGCCAACCGTGCCTTCGCACACTACCGTTGGTAGGATTTTCGTAAAAGTGGATTTTGTTTCGCTTTTACGGGCCTGCTAATAGGCTCATAATTTTTAAAAAAGCGAACAAATATTGCTCGCTTTTTGTTGCAACTAGGATAAAAAATTAGGAGATCATCATGGCAAAGCGTGAATACCCGCTTGATCACACTCGTAATATCGGTATCATGGCCCACATCGATGCCGGTAAGACGACGACGACAGAACGAATCTTGTACTATACAGGTAAGATTCACAAAATTGGTGAAACACACGATGGTGCTTCACAAATGGACTTCATGGAACAGGAAAAGGAACGTGGAATCACGATCCAATCAGCCGCTACTACTGCGGTTTGGCGTGGATTCTTCGACCAATACGAAAAGAACCCATTCCGTGTTAACATCATCGATACCCCAGGTCACGTGGACTTTACAATCGAAGTTGAACGTGCCTTGCGTGTCTTGGATGGTGCCGTAGCCGTGTTGGATGGTGCTGCTGGTGTTGAACCACAGACTGAAACTGTTTGGCACCAAGCAACGACTTATAACGTTCCCCGAATTGTTTTCGTTAACAAGATGGACAAGTTGGGTGCTGATTTTGAAATGTCAGTTAACTCAATTCACGAACGTTTGCAAGTTAATGCCGAAGCGATTCAATGGCCAATTGGTGCCGAAGATGACTTCGAAGGTGTTATTGACTTGATCGAAGAAAAGGCTTACTGGCCTACTGATGACTTGGGTTCAAATTGGGAACCACGTGAAATCCCAGCAGACTACCAAGACATCGTTACAGCAAAGCGCGAAACTTTGGTTGAAGCCGTTGCTGATGTTGATGAAGAATTGATGGAAAAGTACCTTGAAGGTGAAGAAATTTCTATCGCTGAATTGAAGGCCGCTATCCGTCGCGCCACATTGAATTTGGAATTCTATCCTGTTTTGGCTGGTTCAGCCTACAAGGATAAGGGTGTTCAAATGATGTTGGATGCCGTTGTTGATTACTTGCCGGGTCCTCTAGAAGTTCGTCCTTATGTCGCAACTGACCCTAAGACTGATGAAGAAGTTGACTTGGTTGCCGATGACTCAAAGCCATTTGCTGCCTTGGCCTTCAAGATCATGACGGATCCATTCGTTGGTCGTTTGACATTTATGCGTGTTTATACTGGTACTTTGCAATCTGGTTCATACGTACAAAACACTTCTTCAGATACCCGTGAACGTGTTGGTCGTTTGCTACAAATGCACGCTACTTCACGTACTGAAATCGAAGAAGTCTTCTCAGGTGATATCGCTGCTGCGATCGGTTTGAAGAACACGACTACTGGTGACTCTTTGACTGCTGTTGATCACCCATTGATTCTTGAATCAATGGAATTCCCAGAACCAGTTATTGAATTGGCCATCGAACCAAAGACAAAGGCCGATCAAGACAAGTTGGCGACTGCTTTGCAGAAGTTGGCTGAAGAAGACCCTTCATTCCGTGCAACTACTAACCAGGAAACTGGTGATACTTTGATCGCCGGAATGGGTGAATTGCAGTTGGATATCATGGTTGACCGTATGAAGCGTGAATTCAACGTTGAAGCCACTGTTGGTGCTCCACAAGTTGCTTACCGTGAAGCCTTCACCAAGGATGTTAAGGCGCGTGGATTCTTCAAGCGTCAGTCTGGTGGTAAGGGACAATATGGTGATGTTTGGATTGAATTCTCACCAAACGAAGAGGGTGCTGGCTTCGAATTCGAAGATGCCATCGTCGGTGGTGTTGTTCCTCGTGAATACATTCCTTCTGTTGAAGCAGGTTTGAAGGATGCCTTGAACGCTGGTCCTTTGGCTGGCTTCCCATTGGTTGATTTGAAGGCCAAGTTGTACGATGGTTCTTACCACGATGTCGATTCTTCTGAAGCTGCCTTTAAGATTGCCGCTTCATTGGCTTTGAAGGAAGCTTCAAAGACTGCCGGTGCCGTTATTTTGGAACCAATCATGGCTGTTGATGTCGTTGTTCCTGAAGAAAACCTTGGTGATGTGATGGGACACGTTTCTGCACGTCGTGGTTTGATTGAAGGACAAGAAAACCGTGGACCTGTTTTGGCTGTTAAGGCCCAAGTGCCTTTGTCAGAAATGTTTGGTTATGCAACGACTTTGCGTTCAGCAACGCAAGGACGTGGTACTTTCCAGATGGTCTTTGACCACTATCAAGCCGTTCCTAAGAACGTTCAAGAAGAAATTATCAAAGCACAAGGTAAGGAAGCTTAATTGTTTCTTTCACTCATTGTCTGAAAACCAGGTTGCTTAGCAACC
This sequence comes from Fructobacillus sp. ESL1117, assembly GCF_058508565.1. Taxonomy (NCBI): domain Bacteria; kingdom Bacillati; phylum Bacillota; class Bacilli; order Lactobacillales; family Lactobacillaceae; genus Fructobacillus; species Fructobacillus sp. ESL1117. Next base: position 1,258,891 of record NZ_CP196385.1, read on the forward strand.
TGGTTTTTTGTTTTTGATAAAATTTTAAAGTTTGGTCTGTTGTCTCATTTGTTGTAAGATGGTGGCAATGATGATTGGAGAAGTAACATGGTTGAAAAGATGCCGATTCTTGAGTTTGCCAAAGTCGCCTTATCTTTTGGTGATACGGCAGTATTAAAGGAAATTGACTTGGTCTTAGAATCAGGGAAGTTTTATACACTATTGGGCCCATCTGGCTCTGGAAAATCGACGATTCTGAAACTGATTTCTGGTCAGTTACAAGCCGATGCGGGCAAAATTTTTTTTGAGGGACAGGTCATCAATGATGTACCGGCTGAAAGAAGACGGGTGAACACGGTCTTTCAGAATTATTCCCTTTTTCCAAATATGAATGTCTTTGATAATGTGGCCTTCGGTCCGCGTTTAAAGAAGATGGCCGAAAAGGACATTCAAGATAAGGTCCGGGAAATGCTTGGTTTGGTTAAGCTATCAAGTTTTGAGCGCCGGGAAATCAGTGAACTTTCAGGTGGTCAACAGCAGCGTGTCGCAATCGCTCGTGCTTTGGCCAACGACCCTGAAGTGCTCCTCTTGGATGAACCCTTGTCCGCCTTGGATTATAAGCTGCGTAAGGAATTACAGCAGGAATTGCGTAATATCCAAAAGCGCCTGGGGATTACCTTTGTTTTTGTGACGCACGACCAGGAAGAAGCCCTGGCAATGTCCGATTGGATTTTTGTCATGCATGATGGTTTAATCCAACAAAATGGGACGCCAGAAGATATTTACGATGAACCAATTAATCACTTTGTTGCTGATTTTATTGGGGAAACCAATATTGTTCCTGGCATTATGAAACGTGATTACCTAGTTCATTTTGTCGGTAAAGATTTTGAAAACGTTGATGCCGGTATGCGGCCAAACGAGCGGGTCGAAGTCGTTTTGCGTCCGGAGGATTTGGATTTGACTGACCCGGCCAACGGTAAATTAGTTGTGACTATTCAAGACCAACTTTTCCGTGGGGACTATTACGAAATTACGGCCGTTGATGATGATATGAATACCTGGCAGGTTCAGGCGACCAATCCGGCTACCGTTGGTGCTCGGGTTGGCCTTACTTTTGACCCTGAAGATATTCACATTATGCGCTATAACGAAAGTGAAGCTGCCTTTGATGCCCGGCTGGAATCCTACGGTGAAGAAGAGGCCGAAGAGGCTTTGCAAGCTGCTCAGGATGGTCAGTCACAATCGGGAGGACAAGGCTAATGGCACTGTCTTTTAAAAAACAAAAGCGGGGTTTTACCTCTGCTTATCTTGGAATTTATGGTCTGTGGCTCGTCGGCTTTGTAGTGTTACCGCTTTTTTTGCTCCTCTTTGAGTCGTTGCAGGATCAAAACCACCATTTCACGCTGGCAAATTATCAGGCTTTTTTTACCTCAGGTTCCTATTTGGCCATGACCTTTAATTCAATTTGGTACGCCTTTTTAATTACTGTCATAACACTGGTTTTTGCTTATCCAACCGCCTATTTTTTGACAACCCTGAAAAATAAGCAGTTTTGGTTGTTGCTCGTCATTTTGCCAACTTGGATTAACTTGTTGTTGAAAACTTATGCCTTTATTGGTTTATTAGGGCAAGGTGGGCTAGTCAACTCAACTTTGACAGCGGTTGGCTTTCACCCCATACAGTTACTTTTTACTGACTGGTCCTTTCTTTTAGTGGCGGCCTATGTTGAGCTCCCCTTTATGATTTTGCCGATTTTTAATGTTTTAAGTGATATCGACCCATTGTTGGCGGCTGCTAGTCGTGACCTTGGAGCGAGTTCCTGGCAAACTTTAAAAAAAGTCATCTGGCCTCTATCAATGCCTGGGGTAAAAGCCGGTATTCAAGCGGTCTTTATCCCCAGTTTGTCACTCTTTATGATTACCCGTCTGATTGGTGGTAATCGGGTGATTACTTTAGGTACAGCAATCGAAGAGCATTTCTTAGTGACTCAAAACTGGGCTTTTGGATCGACAATTGGAGTAATCTTAATTGTTGCGATGGTGATTACGATGCTCTTGACACAGGATAAGCAGAAGGGAGGTCGGTCATGAAAAAAATCAGAACCCCATATTTGATCGTGATGTTTTTGATTCTTTACTTGCCAATTTTGTACCTCGTCTTCTATTCTTTTAATGCGGGAACAACAATGCAGGGCTTTGCTGGTTTTTCCTTTAAGCATTATGGCGAACTGTGGCAGGACACCCGTTTAATCGATATTGTTTTTGAAACTGGAATTGTTGCCTTGCTGTCCGCTTTATTAGCAACCATTATTGGGACCTTGGGTGCACTAGCCATCTTTCGTGTGCACCGGCGAACGGTTAAAGGCACTCTACTTTCCCTGAATAATGTCTTATTGGTTTCGCCCGATGTCATCATTGGGGCAGCATTCTTAATTCTCTTTACGACCTTGAAGTTCTCACTGGGCTTTGCCACTGTTTTGCTGGCCCATGTTGCTTTCTCTATTCCAATTGTGGTTTTGATGGTCTTGCCTCGATTGCAGGAGATGAACCCGGATTTGGTTTTGGCCGCTCAGGACTTAGGGGCTCGCCCAACTCAGGTCTTGGGGCAGGTCACCATTCCAGCGATTACGCCGGGCATTGTGGCGGGCTTTTTCATGGCCTTGACCTATTCATTGGATGACTTTGCCGTGACTTTTTTTGTCACTGGAAACGGTTTTTCGACGTTAGCTGTCGAAATTTATTCGCGAGCTCGTCAGGGGGTTTCATTAGAGATTAATGCTTTATCGGCTCTGATTTTTCTCTTTTCTTTGGCTATTGCTGTGGCCTACTACTTTATTAACCGGTTAAATCTAAATCAGCGCCAAAAGAGTCCGGAACTAAGGGAGAAGGTTAAATGAAAAAAGTTTTTTTAAGTATTTTAGCCATTTTACTGGTTGTTGTTGGCCTGGTAGCCGGAAAGGCGGTTTTTGATAATAGTCGTAAGGATGAGGTCAGTGGCGAAAAAGTCTTAAACTTCTATAATTGGGGTGATTATATCGATCCTGATTTACTGATAAAGTTTACCAAAGAGACTGGTTATAAGGTGAACTATCAGACATTTGACTCGAATGAGGCCATGTACACCAAGATAAAGCAGGGGGGGACCAATTATGATTTAACGGTTCCATCCGATTACATGGTGGATAAGATGGCCCAAGAAGGCTTATTAGCCCCATTGGACAAGTCCAAGATTACCGGCATGAGCAATATTGATTCCCGGTTTTTAAATCAGACCTTTGATCCACACAACAAATACTCCGTTCCATATTTCTGGGGGACGTTGGGTATTCTCTATAATAAGAAAAAGGTGAGTGCTGATCAGATTGATACCTGGTCGAAACTGTGGTCACCACAATTCAAGAAACAAATTATGTTGGTCGATTCAGCCCGTGATATTTTGGGGATGACCCTGATTTCACAAGGCAAGTCTGTTAATGATCAAAATATTGCTGATTTGGCAGCGGCAAAGGGAAAGTTAGATACTCTGATGCCAAATGTCAAAGCCATTGTGGCCGATGAGCTCAAGATTTATATGGCTCAGGGAGAAGCTAGTATCGGGGTAACATACTCTGGGGAAGCGGCGCAGGCAATGTCACAAAACTCGGACTTAGCTTATTTGGTACCGAAAGATGGTTCCAACGAGTGGTTTGATAACTTGGTGATTCCAAAGAATGCCAAGCATCAGGATGCGGCCTACGCATTGATTAACTTCTTAAATAAACCTGAAAATGCTAAACAAAATGCCGAATACGTTGGTTATGCAACGGCAAACAAGGGGGCCTATGAGCTGTTGCCAGCTGAGGAGAAGTCCGATCCAGCCTTTTATCCATCCGCTGCGACACTGGACCGACTGCAGGTTTATCAAACTTTTAATCAAGAGTGGACGCAACGCTATAATGACGCTTTCCTAGAATTCAAGATTTCACGATCGTCATAAAATGAAGATCTCATTGATTTTTTGATAGGTAAAACCCGTAAGAGTTTTCAAATAAATAATTTTTCTTAAAAGCAGTGATTACGATAAAAAATATTATCGATTCTAAACGAAAGAAAATTGCTAAAAAATAAAATAAATCCGTAGAAACCCTTGCTAGTCAAGGGTTTTTCTGTTATTATATTCAAGTACGCCTTTTGGGGTTGCCGATGCAAACCCCTCAAAAAGACTGGTGTATCAACGTTTAGCGATGATGATTAAGGTTGCGACACGCGCGGCCGCGTTGCCAAGGGCGCGCAAAACACCGCAAATGGTGTTGTCGGTTTTTGATCGGAGTTAGCTGATTTACAAAATCAACGAGGAGGCACGAAAATGGCACAAAAGAAGATCCGTATCCGCTTGAAGGCATACGAACACCGTATCTTGGACCAATCAGCAGACAAGATTGTTGAAACAGCAAAGCGTACTGGCGCAGAAATCGCCGGTCCGATTCCTTTGCCTACTGAACGGACATTGTACACGGTGCTTAGTTCACCCCACAAGTACAAGGATGCTCGTGAACAGTTCGAAATGCGAACTCACAAGCGTTTGGTCGACATTGTGAACCCAACTGACAAGACAGTCGACGCATTGCGTAAGCTTGAATTGCCAGCTGGTGTTGCAATTGAAATCAAGCTCTAATTTAAAGTACCACCCCGCTAGATAAAATAGTTTAGCGATGAAATGAAGGAGATTAGTCATGACTAAAGGTATCTTAGGCCGTAAAGTCGGTATGACTCAGGTTTTTACTGAATCTGGTGAATTGATCGCCGTGACTGCTGTTGAAGCTACTCCAAACGTTGTTTTGCAAGTTAAGACGCAAGCAACTGATGGATACAATGCTTTGCAGTTGGGTTACCAAGACAAGCGCGAGATTTTGTCAAACAAACCTGAACAAGGCCACGTTGCAAAAGCCAACACAGCCCCTAAGCGCTACATTCGTGAAGTCCGTGATGCGGAAGGCGAATACAGCGTTGGGGATGCAATTGCTGTTGACACTTTCCAAGCCGGTGAATATGTTGATGTTACCGGTATTACTAAGGGACATGGTTTCCAAGGTGCTATTAAGCGCTTGGGTCAATCACGTGGTCCTATGAGTCACGGTTCTCGTTACCACCGTCGCCCAGGTTCAATGGGTGCTATCATCAACCGGGTATTTAAGGGTAAGCTCTTGCCTGGTCGTATGGGTAACCAAAAGCGGACAATGCAAAATATTGCGATTGTTCACGTTGATGTTGAAAACAACTTGTTGTTGTTGAAGGGAAACGTCCCTGGAGCAAACAAGTCACTTTTGACAATCAAGTCAACTGTTAAGACAAATGCTAAGCACCCTGAAGTGAAGATGGCCGGCGCAAAGCCAGCTGCTGAAGCTCAGGCTGAAGAAGCTTAATACTTTATAGAAAGGAGAACAATCAATCATGACAAAAGTTGCTGTATTAAAGCAAGATGGTTCAAAGGCTGCTGACTTGGACTTAAACGAAGCAGTTTTCGCCGTTGAACCAAACAATGCTGTGATTACTGATGCAGTTTTGATGCAACGCGCATCAATGCGTCAGGGAACGCATGCGGTTAAGAACCGTTCCGCTGTTTCTGGTGGTGGACGTAAGCCATGGAAGCAAAAGGGAACTGGTCGTGCCCGTCAAGGTTCTATCCGCGCGCCACAATGGCGTGGTGGTGGAATCGTATTCGGCCCAACCCCACGTTCTTACTCTTACCGGATCAACAAGAAGGCTTATCAATTAGCCTTGAAGTCAGCTTTGTCACAAAAGTTGGCTGACAACAAGTTGGTCGTAGTTGATGCTTTGGCATTTGATGAAGCTAAGACAAAGAACTTCAAAGAAGTTTTGACAAACTTGGCTGTTGATTCAAAGGCCTTGGTAATCGTTGATGAAGGTAACCAAAATGCTTTGTTGTCAGCTCGTAACTTGGCAAACGTTCAAGTGATGACAACAAACGGTATCAACGTCTTGGACGTTGTTAACGCTGATAAGCTGGTGGTTGTTCAAGCAGCGATCGAAGAAATCCAAGGAGGTCTCGCCTAATGGATGCACGCGATATTATCCGCCGCCCAATCATTACCGAAGCTTCAATGGCGCAAACAGAAATGAAGCGTTATGTATTTGAAGTTGATGTTCGGGCCACTAAGCCAGAAATCAAGCGTGCTATCGAAGAAATCTTCGATGTACAAGTTGCACGTTTGAATACCGCAAATGTTCGCGGTAAGAAGAAGCGTCAAGGACGTTATGTTGGATTCACTCGTAAGATGAAGAAGGCTATCGTTACTTTGAAGGCTGACTCAAAAGATATTCAAATCTTTAACGAAGGTTAATTTTTAATAGGAGGATAAGACATTGGCTATCAAGAAATACAAGCCAACCTCTAACGGACGTCGTAACATGACGACTTCTGATTTTGCAGAAATCACGAAGTCAACGCCCGAAAAGAGTTTGTTGGCAAAGAAGTCAAAGACCGGTGCGCGTAACGCACAAGGTCGCATGACAGTTCGCCACAAGGCTGGTGGACACAAGCAAGCCTACCGTATTATTGACTTTAAGCGTACCAAGGACGACAAGTTCGCAACGGTTAAGGCAATCGAATACGATCCAAACCGTACGGCTAACATCGCCTTGCTCGTTTATGAAGACGGTATCAAGGCCTACATCTTGGCGCCTAAGGGACTTAAGGTTGGCGATAAGGTTCAATCTGGTTCTGATGCCGACATTAAGGTCGGTAATGCCTTGCCATTGAGTGCTATTCCTGAAGGTACTTTGATTCACAACATCGAATTGAAGAACGGTAAGGGTGGTCAATTGGCACGTTCCGCTGGAGCTTCTGCTCAAATTTTGGGACGTGATGGTAAGTACACTATCGTTCGTTTGACTTCAGGTGAAGTACGTTTGGTTTTGAGCACTAACCGCGCCACTATTGGTGAAGTTGGTAACTCAGAACATTCATTGATCAACTGGGGTAAGGCCGGACGTAACCGTTGGCGTGGAAAGCGTCCTCACGTTCGTGGTTCTGTAATGAACCCTAACGATCACCCACACGGTGGTGGTGAAGGAAAGGCCCCTGTTGGTCGTCCAAGTCCACTTTCTCCATGGGGTAAGAAGACTGCTGGTAAGAAGACTCGCGATAAGAAGAAGAACTCAACCAAGTTCATCGTTCGCGGTCGGAAGAGTAAGTAAGGGAAGGAGATAACTAATGGCTCGTAGTTTAAAAAAGGGACCATTTGCGGACCCACACTTGCTTAAGAAGATTGAGGCCCAAGCGGACCAAGAAAAGAAGTCAGTGATCAAGACATGGTCACGTCGCTCAACAATTTTCCCAAGTTTTATCGGATTTACAATTGCAGTCTATGATGGCCGCAAGCACGTTCCAGTTTATGTCCAAGACGACATGGTTGGTCACAAGTTAGGTGAATTTGTGCCAACGCGTACGTTCAAGGGTCACAAGAACGACGATAAGAAGACTAAGTAAGGAGGAAATGAAAAATGGCTGAACAAGTAACATCAGCTCGGGCGACCGCCAAGATCGTTCGCGTTGCCCCTCGTAAGGCGCGCTTAGTTCTTGACACGATTCGTCGGAAGAATGTCAACGAAGCATTCGCAATTTTGAAGTTCCTGCCTAATACTTCTACTGAAGATATTTATAAGGTTTTGAACTCAGCAGTTGCTAACGCTGAAAACAACTTTTCACTTGACCGTGAAGATTTGATCGTTAAGGAAGCATTTGCCAACGAAGGACCAACGCTTAAGCGTTTCCGTCCTCGTGCCAAGGGTTCTGCTTCTGCAATTAACAAGCGCACAAGCCACATTACGATTGTGGTTGCTGAGAAGGAGGAAAAGTAATGGGTCAAAAGATTAACCCAACTGGCTTCCGTGTCGGTGTCATCCGTGACTGGGATGCGAAGTGGTTTGCTGATAAGGCAGACTTTTCTAACCAACTTCTTGAAGACTTGCGTATTCGTAAGTACATCGAAGAGAACTTGACGGACGCTTCAGTTGATCGCGTAGAAATCGAACGCTCAACTAAGTCACGTATCGATTTGACTTTGCACACTGCCAAGCCAGGAATGGTTATTGGTAAGGGTGGTTCCGAAGTTGAAAAGTTGCGGACTCAATTAGCTAAGTTAACGAATGTTGACGAACGTGGACGCCACAAGCGTGTCTTCATCAATATCGTTGAAATTAAGAAGCCTGATTTGTCAGCTCACTTGGTGGGCTTGCAAGTTGCAGGTGATTTGGAACGTCGTATCGCTTTCCGTCGTGCAATGCGTGGTGCTATCCAACGTGCCCGTCGTGCCGGCGCTAAGGGAATTAAGATTGTTGTTTCGGGTCGTTTGAACGGGGCAGATATGTCACGTATCGAGCAGTATACTGAAGGAACTGTTCCACTCCACACACTTCGTGCAGACATTGACTATTCATGGGACGAAGCAGCTACTGCTTACGGAAACTTGGGTATCAAGACTTGGATCTACCGTGGTGATGTGTTGCCAAAGAAGAAGAACAAGTAAGGAGGGAAGCAGACATGTTAGTACCAAAGCGTGTTAAATTCCGTCGTGTACACCGTGGTCACATGCGTGGCGAAGCTAAAGGTGGAAAGACGGTGGCTTTTGGTGATTATGGCTTGCAAGCAACGACTTCAAGCTGGATTACCAACCGTCAAATCGAAGCTGCCCGTATTGCAATGACCCGTTATATGAAGCGTGGTGGTAAGGTTTGGATTAAGATCTTCCCTCACAAGTCATATACATCTAAGGGTGTTGGTGTTCGAATGGGTAACGGTAAGGGTGCTCCCGAAGGATGGGTTGCCCCAGTTAAGCGTGGTAAGGTAATGTTTGAAGTTGGTGGCGTGGCTAAGCCTGTTGCCTTAGAAGCATTGCGTCTTGCACAACACAAGTTGCCTGTACGTACAAAGATTATTGCTCGGGAGGCTGAATAATGACGAAAGCAAATGAATTAAAAGCTTTGTCACTTGCGGATTTGCAAAAGCGCGAAGCCGAATTCAAGGAAGAATTGTTCAACCTTCGTTTTCAATTGGCTACTGGTCAATTAGAAAACACGGCCCGTATTTCAAAAGTTCGTAAGGACATTGCACGTGTGAAGACTGTCATTCGTGCACAACAATTGGCACAAGCCAACAAATAAGACGAAAGGAAGAAGCTGAAAAATGAGTGAAGAACGTAACGCTCGTAAGACTTACCGCGGTCGTGTCGTATCTGACAAGATGGACAAGACGATCACTGTTGCTGTTGATACTTATATCAACCACCCGGTTTATGGTAAGCGAGTTCGCTATACTAAGAAGTTCAAGGCCCATGATGAAAAGAACATCGCTAAGATGAACGATATTGTTGAAATCATGGAAACTCGTCCTTTGTCTGCAACGAAGCACTTCCGTTTGGTAAAGGTTGTTGAAGAGGCAGTTATCCTCTAATCGGACTTTAATCCAATCGTCGTAAACTATTGCTAACAAGGAGGATGAACCATGATTCAACAAGAGAGTCGTTTGAAAGTGGCTGATAACTCTGGCGCACGTGAAATCTTGACGATTAAAGTGCTCGGTGGTTCTGGCCGTAAGGTTGCTGGTATTGGTGACATGATTGTTGCTACTGTCAAGCAAGCTATCCCTGGTGGTAACGTTAAGAAGGGTGACGTCGTTAAGGCTGTCATCGTACGAACTGTATCTGACGTGCGTCGGACTGATGGTTCATACATCAACTTCGATGAAAACGCTGCTGTTATCGTTAAGGATGACAAGTCACCAGTTGGAACGCGTATTTTTGGCCCTGTCGCACGTGAATTGCGTGACAACAACTTTACGCGAATCGTTTCATTGGCACCAGAAGTGCTTTAATACTACTAGGAGGAGCCAATCATGTTTGTAAAAACAGGTGATAAGGTTCGCGTCATCGCTGGTAAGGATAAGGGTAAGGAAGGAACAATCACTAAGACTGTTGCTGCCAAGAACCGTGTCGTTGTCGAAGGCGTAAACCTCGTTAAGAAGCATCAAAAGCCTTCTAACGAATACCCACAGGGTGGTGTTATCGATATCGAAGCACCTATCCACGCATCAAACGTACAATTGATTGACCCATCAACTAACGAACCAACCAAGGTTGGCTTTAAGTTTGAAGATGGCAAGAAAGTACGTTTTGCTAAGAAGTCTGGCAATGTGCTAGGCTAAAACAAGCTATAATCTATTTTGAAAGGTAGAAATCATTATCATGGCAAATGAATTAAAAGTAAAATATGTTAATGAAGTTCAACCTGCTTTGATCAAGAAGTTTAACTTTACTTCACCAATGCAAGCCCCAAAGATCGAAAAGATCGTTTTAAACATGGGTGTTGGTGATGCGGTTTCAAACTCAAAGAACCTCGATGAAGCGGTTGAAGAATTGAAGTTGATTGCTGGACAACAACCAGTTATCACTCGTGCAAAGAAGTCAATCGCCGGATTCCGTCTTCGTGAAGGAATGGCTATCGGTACAAAGGTTACTTTGCGTGGAGAACGTATGTTTGAATTCTTGGACAAGTTGATTAACATCTCTTTGCCTCGAGTTCGTGACTTCCACGGTGTTTCTTCTAAGGCCTTTGATGGTCGTGGAAACTACACTTTGGGAATCCGTGAACAGTTGATTTTCCCTGAAATCGACTTTGACAAGGTTAACCGTGTTCGTGGTTTGGACATCGTTATTGTAACGACTGCTGCAAACGACGAAGAAGGTTTCGAATTGCTTTCTGGCTTGGGCATGCCTTTTGCCAAGTAAGTAATTTAAAAATGCGGTCACTCATTTGGGTGGCGCGTTTTTAAGTGTTTGCGACAAGTGTCTAAAGCACTTAAGAGCGTGTCAAATTCTTGATGACGTTCAAAATATAAAAGGAGGATATCGATAGATGTCTATGACTGATCCAATCGCTGATTTTTTGACTCGAATCCGTAACGCCAACATGGCGCGTCACGCTTCCGTTGAAATTCCAGCATCAAAAATGAAGAAGAGCATTGCCGAGATCTTGAAGCAAGAAGGTTTCATCCGTGATGTAGAATACTTGGAAGACAACAAGCAAGGTGTTATCCGCGTATTTTTGAAGTACGGAGAAGATCAAGAGCGTGTCATCACTGGTATTAAGCGTGTTTCAAAGCCTGGTTTGCGTAAGTACGCCAAGGCCGAAGAAATGCCAAAGGTCTTGAATGGTCTTGGTATTGCCATCGTTTCAACATCAAATGGTGTTGTAACTGATAAGGTAGCACGTGCTAAGCAAGTCGGTGGCGAAGTGCTGGCTTACGTTTGGTAATATATCTAAGAAAGGAGACTTACCATGAGCCGTATTGGAAACAAAATCGTTACGATCCCTGCTGGCGTTGAAGTTAGGCAAGATGGTCAATTTGTGACTGTTAAGGGACCTAAGGGTGAATTGAACTACACAATCAACCCTGAAATCACGATGCACATGGATGGTACTGAAGTATCATTTACTCGTGCAGCTGAAGATAAGAAGCACCGTGCATTGCACGGTACGACTACTGCAAACTTCTCAAACATGGTTGAAGGCGTTACTAACGGCTTCTCAAAGACTTTGAAGATGGTCGGTGTTGGTTACCGTGCCGCAAAGTCTGGTTCAAAGTTGACTCTGTCAGTTGGGTATTCACACCCTGTTGACTTTGAAGACCGCGACGGTTTGACTGTTGAAGTTCCTGATGCCTTGACTATCAAGATTTCTGGAATCTCAAAGCAAGCAGTTGGTGATTTTGCTGCGGAAATTCGCGCAATTCGCCCACCAGAACCATATAAGGGTAAGGGAATTCGTTACGAAGGCGAAGTTGTCCGTCGTAAGGAAGGTAAGACTGGTAAGTAAGCTTTTCGCTTCTTAACCCGTTTTACATTTAATAAACAAAGATTATTTGAAAGTGGTTTAACCACTTAAAGAAAAGGAAAGCACAGCTATGATTACGAAACCAGATAAGAATAAGCTTCGCGTACAACGCCACAAGCGTGTCCGCGGCAAGATCTCTGGTACTGCTGCTCGCCCACGTTTGAACGTTTTCCGTTCTAATGTCAACATCTACGCTCAATTAATTGATGACGTAGCGGGTGTAACGCTAGCAAGTGCCTCATCACAAAGTGCCGATGTTACCGGTACAAAGGTTGAACAAGCCGTTAAAGTTGGCGAGATGATCGCTAAGAATGCTAAGGCTGCTAACATCGAAGAAGTTGTCTTCGATCGCGGTGGTTATGTTTATCACGGACGTGTGAAGGCTTTGGCCGATGCTGCTCGTGAAAACGGCTTGAAGTTCTAAGGAAAGGAGGAATAATACAAATGGTTGAATTCGTAAACCCTAAGGAATTAGGCGAATTAGAAGAAAACGTTGTTGCAATTAACCGTGTTACCAAGGTTGTTAAGGGTGGACGTCGTTTGCGCTTCGGTGCTTTGGTTGTCGTTGGTGACAAGCAGGGTCATGTTGGTTTTGGAACTGGTAAGGCACAAGAAGTGCCAGAAGCTATCCGTAAGGCCGTTGAAGACGCAAAGCGTAACTTGATCACTGTACCAACAGTTGGTACTACTATTCCTCACGAAGTTCTTGGTGAATGGGCTGGTGGTAAGATCCTGGTTAAGCCTGCTAAGGAAGGTGCTGGGGTTGCCGCCGGTGGTGCTACTCGTTCCGTAATGGAATTGGCTGGTATCAACGATGTGACTGCTAAGTCATTGGGTTCATCAACTCCTGTCAACGTTGTTCGTGCAACTTTTGATGCATTGAACAGCTTAAAGGATGCTGAACAAGTGGCAAAGTTACGTGGTGTTTCATTGGAACACTTGGCTGAATAAGGAGCGATAACATGGCTGATTTGAAAATCACTTTGATTAAGAGTGCGGCTCATCGCTTGCCTAAGCAACGTGCCATTGTTAAGTCACTTGGACTTAACCGTGTGTCAAGCTCAGTGGTGAAGCCTGATAACGCAGCTACTCGTGGCGCAATTTTCCATATTGCTCACTTGGTTGCTGTTGAAGAAGTAAAATAAAAAAAATTTAGAAAAAGGAGGGACCAAACGATGAATTTGAACGAATTGCAACCTGCTTTGGGTTCACGCCAGACACGTAACCGTGTTGGTCGTGGTACTTCATCTGGAAACGGTAAGACTGCTGGTCGAGGCCAAAAGGGACAAAAGGCCCGTGGTAAGACACGTCTTGGGTTCGAAGGTGGACAAATGCCTTTGTACCGCCGTATTCCAAAGCGTGGATTTACAAATATCTCACGCAAGGAATTCGCAGTTGTTAACTTGGACAAGTTGAACAACTTCGATAACGGCACCGAAGTAACACCTGCTTTGTTGATTGAAAACGGTGTAGTAAAGAACCAAAAAGACGGAATCAAGGTCTTGGGTAATGGTCAATTGGAAAAGAAGTTGACGATTAAGGCCCACAAGTTCTCTGCTGCTGCAGTTAAGGCCATCGAACAAGCTGGTGGTACAACCGAGGTGATCTAAAATGTGGCGCACGCTATTTAATGCAATCCGACAAAAAGATATTCGTAAGAAAATGCTTTGGACGATTTTGATTCTCTTTGTTTACCGCATTGGGACTCACATCACTGTTCCAGGTGTTAATCCTGCTGCCTTGAATTCAGTTTCTGGTTCAGGCTTGCTGAATATTTTAAATATTTTTTCGGGTGGAGGCTTACTGAACTTCTCGCTTTTTGCGATGGGGGTCTCGCCTTATGTTACTGCGCAAATTGTTGTGCAGTTGCTGCAGTTAGATATCGTGCCACGTTTTGTTGAATGGAGTAAACAAGGCGAAGTTGGTCGCCGGAAGCTGAATCAAGCTACTCGGTACTTGACCATTATCTTTGCCTTTTTGCAATCAGTGGGAATTACCGCTGGATTCAACTCCTTAGCCGCCTATGGTTTGGTGAAGCAGACCAATAACGTGACCTCCTTCCTGCTGATTGGGTCGGTCATGACCATTGGAACTTTCTTTGCCATGTGGTTGGGAGAAATGATTACCGAAAAGGGTCTTGGAAACGGTGTTTCTATGATTATCTTTTCTGGAATTATTTCTCAAATGCCTTCTGGTTTGTGGGAAATTTTCAAGGAAAATGTTCTGCAAGTTAGTGGGAGCGACAAGGTTACCGGCTGGATTTTCATGGCGGTTTTACTGACGGCAATTATTTTGGTTGTCGGAATTACGACCTGGTTTTATGAAGCAAGTCGCCGTTTGCAAATCCAATATACACGGTCAGCTTCTTCCTACGGGGCTGAAGCTTACCTACCTTTGAAGTTAAATGTTTCTGGGGTGATTCCTGTGATCTTTGCTTCGTCATTGATTTCAACACCACAGACAATCCTCTTCGCCTTCCAGAGTAAGTATAGTAACGTTGGCTGGTTTAAAGTCCTACAGCAGATTTTCTCCATGCAAACAACAACTGGAGCAATTTTTTACACTGTTCTGATTATTCTCTTTACTTACTTCTACGCTTTTGTCCAGGTCAATCCTGAAAAGTTGGCTGAAAACTTGCAAAAGCAGGGGGCTTACATTGTTGATGTTCGTCCTGGTGTCGAAACGCAAAAGTTTGTCACAAAGCTGCTCTTACGCTTGTCGTTTGTTGGGGCTTTGTATCTTGGCTTTGTCGCCTTGGTACCATTGATTGCATCTGATGTATGGGGACTTAATGAAAAGATTGGTTTGGGTGGAACTTCTTTGCTGATTGCCATCGGGGTTACCCTTGATTTGATTCGTCAAATCGATGGTCTCTTGCAAAAGAAGAACTACCTAGGCTTCATCCGTTAAGCTGGTTTAAAAGGAGTTCAATCATGACGAAAAACCTAATTTTATTGGGTCTACCTGGTGCAGGTAAGGGAACCCAAGCTGAGAAGATTATTGCTGATTATCCAATGGTTCACATTAGTACTGGCGATATCTTCCGGGCCAACATGAAAGAAGAAACTGAGCTTGGACAAAAAGCAAAAGCCTTCATGGATGCTGGTAACTTAGTTCCTGATGAAATTACGAATGCGATGGTCGCTGATCGACTATCGCAACCTGACGTAGTTGAAAACGGCTTTATGCTGGACGGCTACCCACGTAATGAAGAACAGGCAAAGTTCTTGGACCAATTCTTAGCCGAAAAGAACAGCAAGGTTTCGGCTACCTTGTATTTTGAAGTTCCTGACCAAGTTTTGGTTGACCGGTTAATGAACCGGGGACGGGCGGATGACACAAAGGATGTTATCGCGCACCGTTTGGAAGTCAACAAGAAGGCCAACTTGCCTTTGGTTGATTACTATGAAAATCATGGTGTTTTGCACACCATCGATGGTAATGGTGAATTAGACCGAATTTACTCTGATGTAAAATCGGTCTTGAATGCCTTGGACTAAAAGGCTTTTCTTGATAATTCAGGGAAATCCTGGTATAATCAATAAGGTTGACCGCCTTATCGATTATGTTGAATGATGGTTACATAGGAGGTAATCTGCGTGGCCAACGATGTCATTGAAATTGAGGGCAAAGTTAAAGAAACGATGCCAAATGCAATGTTTCAAGTCGAACTTGAAAATGGTGCGGTCATTTTAGCACACGTTTCCGGGAAGATTCGTAAGAATTATATTCGGATCTTGCCAGGTGACCGTGTCACGGTTGAAATGTCACCATACGACTTGACAAAGGGTCGTATTACTTACCGTTTCCGCTAAAAATTAGTGAAACGGTCGATAATCAGTTAACCGAATAGGAGGAATAGATTATGAAGGTGCGTCCATCAGTTAAAAAAATGTGCGAATCTTGCCGTGTGATTAAGCGTAACGGCCGGACAATGATTATTTGCCCAGCTAACCCTAAGCACAAGCAACGCGCAGGTAAGTAATTTTTACTTACAAAGATAAAAAACGCTTGAAAATGAACTTAGAAGTTCTTTCAAAATATTAAAAGGAGGTAAATTGTTATGGCTCGTATTGAAGGTATCGATTTGCCACGTGACAAGCGAATTGTCATTGGTTTAACATACATCTACGGAATCGGTAATACAACTGCCCAAAAGATCTTGGCTACGGCTAAGGTTTCTGAAGACGTTCGAGTGCGCGACTTGACGGTTGATCAAGAAGATCAAATTCGTGAAGCTATCGCTGCTTTGAACTTGCAGTTGGAAGGTGACTTGCGTCGTAAGGTATCGCTTGATATCAAGGGATTGCAAGAAATCGCCTCATACCGTGGTATTCGTCACCGTAAGGGATTGCCCGTTCGTGGACAACACACGAAGAACAACGCCCGTACTCGCAAAGGCCCAGCTACGGCAATTGCTGGTAAGAAGAAGTAAAAACCTTTTTACCAATCTCTTTAATAAGAAAACGGCATATTGTCGCAAGACTGCTGTCCTTTTCTAAAAGAGCCTCACTTTTGTGAGAAATGATTATCACAACCATAGTTGTGTAATGTTGGTTAGTCATCACTAACCCGAGAAATTATAAAGAATTTGAAAAGGAGGCAAAAATTATGGCAGTTCGTACTACACGCAAGCGTCGTGTGAAAAAGAACATTGAATCTGGTGTGGCACATATCCACGCAACTTTCAATAACACTATCGTCATGATTACCGATGCCCAAGGTAACGCTGTTGCCTGGTCATCAGCTGGTGCCCTTGGATTTAAGGGATCACGTAAGTCAACACCATTCGCTGCTCAACAAGCAGCGGAAGCAGCTGCTAAGTCCGCATTGGAAGTTAACATGCGCACTGTTGCTGTTACGGTTAAGGGCCCTGGTTCCGGTCGTGAATCAGCAATTCGTGCATTGGCCGCAGCTGGTCTTGAAGTAACGTCAATCAAGGATGTTACCCCAGTTCCCCATAACGGATCACGCCCACCAAAGCGTCGTCGTGTTTAATTAATTTCATTGCGCTTGCTTTGAAAGAGGGGGTTAGAGTTAACAGATGATTGAATTTGAAAAGCCAGATATTCATAACATCGAAGAGGATGCCAACTACGGTAAGTTTATCGTGGAACCTCTGGAGCGTGGCTATGGGACGACTTTGGGCAACTCCCTTCGTCGTGTCTTGCTATCATCGCTTCCTGGCGTAGCGGTCAACACAGTCCAAATTGACGGTGTGGTCCACGAATTCTCAACCGTTGATGGTGTTGTAGAAGACGTGACCCAGTTGATTTTGAACTTGAAAAAAGTTGTTTTCGCTACGGACTCAGCTGAAGAGCACGCTTTGGAAATTGATGTTCAAGGACCAAAGGACGTTACTGCAGCTGATTTGACAGGATCAGCTGACATTGAAGTCTTGAACCCAGATTTGCATATTGCAACTTTGGCAGCTGGAAAGTCATTACACATGACGGTTACGGCTGTAAAGGGTCGGGGTTATTCTTCAGCTGAAGAAAACAAGCAATTACGTGATGAAATGCCAATCGGTGTTTTAACGGTTGATTCGATTTACACACCAATCGAACGAGTTAATTACCACGTTGAAAACAAACGTGTTGGTTCTCGCGACGATTACGATAAGCTGACCATGGAAGTTTGGACTAATGGTTCAATCAAGCCAAGCGATGCTTTGAGTCTTGGTTCAAAGATTCTAACAGAACACTTGAACTTGTTCACGGATATTTCCCCTGTTGCCCAAGAGACTAAAGTCATGGTTGAAACGGAAAAGGCTACAAGTACTGCAGCTGATGCCGCTCCAATCGAAGATTTGGACTTGTCCGTTCGTTCATACAACTGCTTGAAGCGAGCAGGAATCAACACGATTGAAGAGTTGACTGATCGCTCAGAAGCCGACATGATGAAGGTCCGTAACTTAGGACGTAAGTCATTAGACGAAATTCAAGAAAAGTTGACCGAAATGGGCTTAGGCTTCCATCAAGAAGATTAATATTCATCAAAAGTTTAGAAAAAGGAGGATTAACCGATGTCATACCGTAAGCTAGGCCGTACTTCATCACAACGTAAGGCAATGTTGCGTGACTTGACGACTGACTTGTTGATCAATGGTCGGATTCAAACTACTGAAGCCCGCGCCAAGGAAGTTCGCAAGACAGCTGACAAGATGATCACGCTTGGAAAGCACGCTGATTTGGCAGCCCGTCGTAAGGCCGCTAAGTTCGTGCGTAACGAAGTTGCTGATGTCAAGGAAGATGGCGATAACATTCGCGTACAAACTGCTTTGCAAAAGTTGTTTGAAGAAGTGTCACCACGTTTTGCAGAACGTAATGGTGGTTACACTCGCATCTTAAAGACTGTGCAACGTCGTGGCGATGCTGCACAAATGGTTATCTTGGAGTTAGTTGACTAATTGCTTGATAAACAAAAAGCTCGAAACCTTAATTGGTTTCGAGCTTTTTTGTTGGCGATTTAGTTGATTATCGCTTTGGACGACCATAGCGGAAGTAACGGAAGAAGCCGTAAGCAGAGCCAATTCCAGCGAAAAATGATAGGTTAATGGCATGTTTTCCCCAACGTGCAACCAGTCCTGCAGAACCATTGCGGCCATAGGCATTTGTGAGACCATAGTTCTTGCCAAGGGAAACAAAATAGCCAGGATTTTTTTGTTCCTTGGCACTCTTGCCATGGTCCTTGGCTAATCCTAATTGGTAAATCAGTCTGTTGATAATAATATTACCAGCGTATTCGGCAGCTAGCGCCAATTGGGGTAGCCCTTCTTGATTGTTTTGTGTAAAGGCAGCAATGTTTCCAGCTGCAAAAACGTTTGATAATGGCGCGCCTTCATCGGTCAAGACCCGGAAGTGCTTATCGACGGTTAATTGCCCATGGTCGTTAATGGCAATCCCCCAACGATTGGAAAAGGGTTCAACTTGTAGACCGGTGGCCCAATAGACCTTGTCGGTGAATAGTTGCCGGCCATCCAATAGTGTCAGTCGGTCCTTGGTCATCCCAAGCACACGCGTATTATTGAAGACTTCAACTCCCCGTTTCGTTAAAAAATCTTTTGCCTTTTGACTTAATTCGGGTTCCGTTAAGGCTGGTAAGAGAACTTGGCTAGCATTAATCAAGGTTAGTCTAATTCGTTCTGGGTCAATTTTGTGATGGTTTTTAAAGTTTGCTAGCTCGGCCATTAGTTCGACCCCACTCGGCCCACCACCAACAACCGTAATATTTAAGCTATGTTCAGGATTTGTTTTTTGCTGTTCCAAGAATTCTTCTAAATCAGCTTGAACAGCCAATGCGCCATTAAATGAGTTAAATAATGTGGCATGCTCGACAACACCTGGAATACCAAAGGCAGAACCAATACTACCGGTTGTTAAAATTAGGTAGTCATAGTGGTAATCGTTTTTCTTGGTCATCAATAAGTGATCGTTAAAGTTGATGTCATCAACTCGTTGGTTGATAAAGGTGACGTTTTCGTCATTTTTTAAAAGTTGGAAGAGATCATAACGTGCGCCCTCAACGGGAACGGTGTTAACAGCAATCTGTGGTAAAACATTTTGTAAGGTCATCGCTTCGCTACCATCATTAAAAAGCAGAATCTGATGATCAGTTCTGCGAATTTTGCGGGCTAACCGCTTAGTAATGTAAACGCCAGATAATCCTGCTCCGACGATTGCAATGGTTTGTTTGGACATTCATGAATCCCTTTTTTCCTCAATTTCAATCTATTATACACCGGTTGTTTACAAAAATGCAGGTAATGTGGGCTGTGCTGATATATATTAGAATTCATTCGAACATTATGGAAAAATCAACTGGAAAATACTTAATATGACTGATTTTTTAACCGCTTGGGGCCAAAACGGAACCGCTTGGCGAAGAATCTGAGACATAAAAGCAGAAGATAGTTAGAATAAAAACGTTGGAGGAGAGATAAATGATTTTAAAAGCAATTAACTTGAGTCAACGCTATGGCAACTTTGAAGCAGTCAAGCGAATTAACTTATCCATAGCAAAGGGGTCCTTAACAGCCTTGCTTGGGCCAAACGGAGCGGGTAAATCGACAACAATGCGGATGCTGACGGGATTGGATCAAGCAGCCAGTGGGGAAGTCGTTTACGCAGAAAAAACCAAAATTGGCGTTGTCTTTCAGAATAGCGTCTTAGACGGGGAATTAACTGTTCATGAAAATTTGGCAATTCGGGCTGCTCAGTACAAAGGTATTCCCGTAGATAGAGTGGGCACCTTAGTTAAAGACTTAGGACTAATGACCTTTGCTGAGCAACGTTATGGCACATTGTCAGGTGGGCAAAAACGACGAGTTGATATTGCCAGAGCATTGTTGAACAAGCCGGATATTCTTTTCTTAGATGAACCGACGACCGGTTTGGATATTCAGACTAGGCGGGCAATTTGGCACTTGCTAGAAGACCTACAGCGAAAAGACCAACTAACGATTGTTTTGACGACACATTACTTGGATGAAACGGACCAAGCTGATCAAGTTGCGATCATCGATCATGGCCAGGTGATTGCTAGTGGCTCCGCAAAGGCAATTAAACATCAATATGCACCGAGTCAGTTGCGTTTGGAAGTCCAGGCAGACGGGGCAGAACGGTTGCTTAGCCAGGGCTATGACTTTGAAAGCAAGAGCCACGAGGGTGCAGAGCAGCTACTGATTAAGGGGCTAACTGCCAGTGAAACAATCGCCTTGCTGAGCCAAAATAAAGACGCTGTGACTGATTTTGAGTACTTACAGGGCACAATGGACGATGCCTTTATCGCCTTAACTGGGCAGGAGGTGCGCTAATGTTTGCCCTAATGAAACGAAACCAATTATTATATTTTCGCAACCGCAGTGGGGTAGTGATGTCCTTAATGGGCGCGCTAATTTCCTTTATTCTTTACATTGTCTTTTTGAAGAAGGGTATCAGTTCTGATTGGTCCGGTGTTCCCCATAAAAATCAACTCCTTGATACCTGGCTGATTGGTGGAACTTTGGCGATTACTGGGGTTACCACGACGCTGACGGCTCTTTCACAGCTAGTGAAGGACAAGGAGACGCACGTCAGTGCGGACCTCTTCTTGACAGACACCAAGCCAATCACCCGCCGTGCAGCCTATCTTTTGAGTGCTGCGGTTGTGGGATTCTTGATGCAGGTAGTTGTTTTTGTTGTGATGGCGACATACTTTGTGATGGTTGATGGCTTGAGCCTGACGGCTGAAAGCTTAGTTGGCCTCGTCTGGGTCATGCTCTTAAGTGCTGTGCTATCGACGCTTCTAAACGCCTTGATTTTGAATCGGATTGAAACGGTCGACAATTTGTCAAAGATGGCAACGATTGTTGGAACCGCCAGTGGCTTTTTGGTCGGTGGTTATATCCCAATCGGTTCCCTACCTGATTTTGCTCAAACATTGATGAAAGTGACACCCAGTTTTTATGTGGCAACGCTCTTCCGTCAGGTGCTGATGAATGAGACAATTTCGTCATCTTTTGCCGGTCAGAGTAGGGCCATCGAGAGCTTTAATCAAGAAATGGGCATTCGGGCCCAATGGGGACACTTGTTGACGGGGATGGAAAGCAACTTGGTTGTGTTAGGATTAATAGGAAGTGGTTGCCTATTATTGCTAGTACAGGTTCTACACGATGGTCGCAATCGGCCAAGGACCAAATAAAATTTGTTGGGGTATCTTAGTGGAAGTTTATTTTCGAAAAAATCATCAAATGAAAGGTGATCAGGTGGAGGTCACGGTTGAAGCCTCAGCAGCTAATCAAGCGGTGACAGACTTGTTGGCTTATTTGCGTCGCTACCAATCGGTTAAACCGTCCAATCCAGCTGTACCACTAAAATCATCTATAGGAATGGCTGACCAATCGCTCTCGAAAGATGCACAAGCGTCCACAGTCCAGCCAGCAAATTTAAACTTTGATGAGAGCGTCCGCCACTCGGCGCCTTCTACCACGCAGGCTACTACCACAAAATTCGGCATTCTCTCGGTCAAAACAGCCGATGAAATTATTTTGTTGAGGGTGGCTGATCTGATTTTGATTGATGTAGAAGCTGGTCAGCTCGTCATCACGACTACTCGCCAGCAAATTTTAGTTAAAGAGCGGTTAGGTCATTTTGTCGATCGACTCGGTCAGGCAAACTTTGTTCAAATTTCTAAGCACGCCGTTATCAACCTCGATCACTTGCAATCGTTATCAAACAGCTTCTCTGGGAATATGACGGCCGAATTGGCCGGTGGCAACCAAGCCTTAGTCAGCCGGCGTTATGTTAAGACCCTGATGGGTCACTTAGGCTTATAAGGAGAGAAAATGAAGAAATTGTTCTTAAAGATGATCCGTGGTATGGAATACGGCTCATTAACCTATTTACTAGCCCTGCTGCTGTCTGCTCAAACAATCAAAGTCACAACAAAGGATATCGTTGGCGTCCTCTTGATGAGTGCTGCGATTGGCCTGTTAACTTTGATTTTTACGATTGAGCGCTTGTCTTATTTGATGGCCATTGTCATCCACCTCTTAGGTACCTTCGCTTTAGTCGTTCTCACTGATCAATTAACGGGTGGCTTTCATGGCATCTTAAATTGGAATTTTTGGTTGATTTTTGTGACCGCCTACCTGGTGATTTGGTTGATTATCAAAGTTGATCAGCAAACTCAGGTTGATCGGATCAACGCCGCCTTGAAAAAGGTCCAGACAAAATGAAATCAGAACCATACAAAGACTGGCAGAGAACTTTTCAGATTGAGCCTTGAGGATTGAATAATAAGTCGACCATGTGGGTCGGCTTTTTTTGTGGTGTTGCTCAGTGCATCAGTTAGAAAAAATTAAGCCGCATTTACTAACTAAAGCAGTGGTTCTCAACTCGTCACCGACCAAACTACCGCGACCGGCCCTCAGCCTGCAAATATGGTAAAATGTTGATAATGAAAAATGCAATAACAATTAACAATTTGACTTATGGGTACCCAGACCAGGACCCACTCTTTCATGGCTTTGACCTTGCAGTGCAAGAGGGGCAGTGGCTGTCGATTGTCGGCCATAATGGATCAGGAAAATCAACGCTTGCCAAGCTCATCCTGGGCCTATTAGAAGCCAACAGTGGTATAATTAGAGTCTTTGACCAGGAACTGACAGTTGCAACACTGGCGGAAGTCCGTGAACAGGTGGGAATGGTTTTCCAAAACCCGGATAACCAGTTTGTCGGTGCTACTGTTGCCGACGATGTTGCTTTTGGTTTGGAAAACCGTCAGGTACCATCTGAAGAGATGCCAGCAATGATCGAAGCAGCCCTGAAACAGGTGGGGATGGCTGATTTTGCTGACCGAGAACCACACACGCTCTCGGGTGGACAAAAGCAACGAGTCGCTCTGGCATCCGTCCTGGCCCTTAAACCAAAGGTGATTATCTTAGATGAGGCAACGGCTATGCTCGATCCAGCTGGCAAGAGTGCTGTTTTGCAGACTTTAAAGGATCTGAAACACCAGCACCAGGACCAACTGACGCTCATTGTTATCACTCATGACATGGCGGAGGCCGCCTTGGCGGATCGCGTGGTCGTCATCAATGACGGTCAGTTAGCCTTGGACGACCGACCCCAGGACCTCTTTGTCCAGGGACAGGCACTCAAAGAACTTGGCTTAGACCAGCCGTTTGAGTCTCAACTGGCTCAGGCCCTGCCAAAGGCACCCAACCAGTATTTAACGAAGCAGGAGTTGGCAGCATGGCTATCAACATTGAAGGATTAAGTTTTCACTATGGCGCCGGAAAAAATTCGGAGCAGATTCTAAACGATATTAATTTAACGGTTGAACCCGGTCAGATTACCGCCATTGTTGGTCAAACTGGTTCAGGCAAGTCGACTTTAGTTCAGCATTTGAATGCACTCTTGCTGCCAAGCGGTGGACAAGTTGTCGTTGGTGACCAAGTTGTCACCAGTAAAACCAAGGAAAAGGCATTGGGTCCAGTTCGGGCCCAGGTGGGAATGGTTTTCCAATTTCCGGAAAATCAGCTTTTCGCTAGCACGGTCTTAGAAGATGTCATGTATGGCCCTAAGAATTTTGGCAAGAATGCTGAAGAGGCGGAAATTCTCGCAAAAAAAGCTTTGGTTCAGGTTGGCTTGAAGGAAGAATTTTGGCAACACTCGCCCTTTGATCTTTCAGGTGGACAAATGCGTCGAGTGGCGTTGGCGGGCGTCTTAGCAATGGATCCACAAGCTATGGTTTTTGATGAGCCAGCGGCTGGCCTTGATCCCAAGGGGCAAGAGGAACTTTTGAACTTGCTACGGGATCTGAAGGCCGCCCAGAAGACAGTTGTTTTGATTTCTCACCAGATGGACCAGGTGCTAGCGCTTGCAGACCAAGTAGTCGTGATGCAGGCCGGTCGTGTGGCAGCCATTGAAGCGCCCGACCAGCTTTTTTTGCGTGACCGGCAGTGGTTCTTGGATCATGCTTTGGATTTGCCAGAGCCAGTGGCGTTTGCAAAGTACCTGGAAGACCGCGGTTATCATTTTGATTATTTGCCAAAATCAGTGGCCGAATTGGCTGAACAAATCAAGGAACAAGTTGATTGGGATCAGGTCACTGTGCCAAATTCTTTGACTGGAGGTGACCGAGATGAATAACCTTGTGATTGGTCAATTTATTCCCGGCACAGCTTGGCTTTACCGGGTCGACCCCAGAACCAAAATTTTGGTAACGGTGGTGTATGTCTTTCTCTTAATTTTTGCTAATACCTGGCCGGCCTATGCCCTTGCCACTTTGTTTTTGGCCTTAACACTGGTTTTAACGGGTCAAAGTCTTGGACTTTACTGGCGGGGAATTAAGCCTGTGATATGGTTAATCATCTTTACCGTCTGCCTCCAGCTTTTCTTTACCGGAGGAACACCAGTTTTGTTCCAGTGGCAGTTTTTGAAAATTACGCTGCCGGGCTTGGTTAATGCCCTTTATGTGGTTTTGCGCTTTGTGTTGATTGTTCTGATGTCAACAGCCCTAACGCTGACGACACCGCCAACGGCCATTGCCAGTGCCATCGAGTCGCTCTTAAAGCCCTTAAAAGTGATTAAGGTACCAGTTGCTGAACTGGCCTTGATGCTTTCAATCGCCTTACGCTTTGTGCCATTGCTGATGCTGGAAACGGATAAGGTGATGAAGGCACAAAAGTCGCGGGGGATGTCACTGTCCACTGGGTCACTGATCAAGCGGTCAAAGGCCGTTTTGCCCCTGTTGATTCCACTCTTTATCGGAGCCTTACAGCGGGCACTGGACTTAGCCAACGCCATGGAAGTTCGTGGTTTTGAATCTGCGGATAATCGGACCCGTTATCGGGTCTTATCCTTTAGTAAGCAGGATTTATTGGCTGTTTTGGCGACCGGACTGTTTGTCCTTCTTTTTATCGGATTACTATGGATCAATTAAATAAAACTAGCAAGAAGGGAGCCGCCGATGCCGCGTTATCGTGCGATTGTCGCTTACGACGGGTCTGATTTTTTAGGCTTTCAAGTACAAAGTAAAAATGGGGTGGAACGCCACCGTACTGTTCAGGGAGAATTAATCAAGGCCGTTAATCAGATGGGCAAGAACCCCGTTGAACGGATTAAGGTTGTCGGGGCCTCACGAACCGATACCGGCGTTCACGCCAATGGTCAGGTCGTTCACTTCGATCTGCCTTTTAATATCCCGGGAGCGGGCGTCCGCAAGGGCTTGAATACCATCTTACCTAGAGATATTTTAATCAAGCAGGTGGACCAGGTTTCAGATGACTTTCACGCCCGCTTTGCCTCCCATCAGAAGCGCTACTATTATCGGGTTTCGACTCAGGACTATGTCGATCCTTTTAAGCGGCGTTATACTGGCCACTTTCACTGGCATTTGGACCCCAAACGAATTGAGCAGGCTCTGCCTGATTTAATCGGCGAACATGACTTTGCCACCTTTGCTGCTTCTGGAAATCAAACGACCACAACCGTTCGAACCATCACTAGAGCGGAAATTGAGGTCAAAGAAGATGAGCATGAACTTGTTTTTGTCTTTGAGGGCAACGCCTTCTTGTATAACCAGATTCGCATTATGGTTGGTGTTTTGCTGGAAATCGGCACTGGCCGCCGGCCTGTTGATGCTATTCCAGCGTTGATTGCTGCCAAAGACCGGGAACAGGCACGTTACACGGCGCCAGCGGCCGGTTTATATTTGGATGAAGTAGCGTATAATAGTTTGTGAGTTCGGATAATTTTTTCACTTTAAAAATCAGCTTACACTTTTTATTAGCTGATTAAGTGCTGGTAGTCGACACACGGAGGTTAACATGACATTATTTGAGGAATATATTCAGGCAGCTCGGGGTTTGATTTTTGTGGCAACGGCCAAAGATGATCAACCAAGCTTGCGGATTATGGGCTTTGCGGCTGATCCAGAACGCCCTAACGTCTGGTACCTGGTTTCACAGCCAGATACGGCAAAGATTGTTGATTTGGACCAGAACGCAAAAGTTGCCATCATGACGCCTTTAAATGAAAACGGGGCTAGAATCGAATCCAACCAAGTAACTATGGTGCGTTCCAAGAAAACTTGGCAGGATGTGCAATCTTACTTCACCAACCCTGTCTTCGCAAAGAACCACCCACACCCTGAAGAAGAGGTGTTGCTGGAATTAACCTTTAAGTCTGCTCGCTTAGCCGCCTATGCTGGTACTAAAGTGGTGACTTTTGCCTAATTTGAGCGGCTTATAGTTATTCATTAAGTCGTGTAGTGGTCTCAGTAGAGAAGCCCAGGTGAGTAATCGTAAAAAATTTTAATGGCAACAGCAAAAAGCCCCAACCATTATTCATGGTTGGGGCTCCTTTTTATCAGTGCTGCCAGTCAACTGAAAAGTTTAATGAGGAGAAGTAGAGGGTCGTGGCTAGTCCGACGGTTTACTAATGGAAATGACGGGGAGAAGAGTATCAATCTCCAATTTGTCTTTATCAGCAAACCGGGCAGCATTCGGGTAGCCAGCACTTTCGATGATTGAATCTGGATTTTGTCAGTCGTAAAAGCAAACCAATGGCACTCGTCTTACTCAGCATGTTTGCTTGCGATATCTACCTGCCTCATCAGGATGTATTTAGTACTGATATTTGTAATTGGTGTGCTTGGTTGAGCGAACTTGGTGGGGGCTTGTTGCTGCTGTTGCAGGGTGTTTGGCCCAGCTGAAGCAATGGCAGTGTTACCACCAAGGACGATTAAGCTCATTAAAGCGATAAAAATCCAGAAGGGCTTTGTTTTCCATATATCTCTAAGATGTAGCATACGGATTCCTCCTATAAAGGTACTATAACACGACAATGACTCATTTGTCACATTAAATTAAATATTTTGTAACATAAAAGGGAACATTAGAATTTTTGTGATCCTTTTCTGAAGAAAATGAGTTTGAATAGAACTGATTTTATTGATGGAAAATCAGTAAGAAATTCGGGAAAATAATTGACAGTACAAGCCCTAGTCGCTATAATGGTTATTGGTATTGTTTACCTCACGATAAGCCCCGGAAACTTATTGTAAAAGTTAGGTAAGGAACGACCTAGCATGTAAACAACTAATCAAAGGAGCGCGCCATGCGTACAACATTTTTAGCAAAGCCTAGCGAAATCGAAAAGAAGTGGTACATCATTGATGCCAAGGACGTCGTTTTGGGACGTTTGTCAACAGTAGTTGCTTCTATTTTGCGTGGTAAGAACAAGCCAACTTTCACACCTAACGTTGATATGGGTGACAATGTCATCATCATCAATGCTGGTGAAGTAAAGTTGACTGGTAAGAAGGCAACTGACAAGATTTACTACCATCACTCAAACCACCCAGGTGGATTGAAGGAACGTACTGCCGGTAACTACCGTCAATATGATCCAGAAAAGTTGTTGGAATTGTCAATCAAGGGTATGTTGCCTAAGACATCTTTGGGACGTAAGCAAGGTTTGAACCTGCACGTATACGCTGGAGCAGATCACAACCATGCTGCTCAGAAGCCTGAAGTACTTGACATCAACAAGTTGGTCTAAGAAAGGAGTGCCGATAATATGACTGCAGCAGTACAATATGCCGGAACTGGTCGTCGTAAGAACTCAGTTGCTCGGGTCCGTTTGGTTCCTGGTAACGGTGCCATCACTATGAATGGCAAGTCAATCGAAGACTACATTCCTTTCCCTAACTTGCGTGAAGTTGTTTTGCAACCATTCAACGCTACAGATACATTGGGTAACTATGACGTTTTGGTTAACGTTAATGGTGGTGGTTTCTCTGGTCAAGCCGGAGCCACTCGTCACGGTATCGCCCGTGCATTACTCGTTGTTGACCCAGACTTCCGTCCTGCATTGAAGCAAGCTGGTCTTTTGACCCGTGATGCTCGTATGAAGGAACGTAAGAAGCCAGGTTTGAAGAAGGCCCGTAAGGCTTCACAATTCTCAAAGCGTTAATACAAATTGGCTTCAAATCCTGTTGTATCAAGGTTTTTCTCTTACTTGGTAGGAGCTTGGTAGGAATAATACCTAAAAAAATCTTTTTATAACGCCTCTGAGAGGAAATCTAAAGCTTGTGCATTTTGCACGAGCTTTTTTTCTGGCATTAATTCCACATAATACCTTTGTGTGGTTAGCAAGTCAGCGTGGCCTAAACGTTTACTAACATACAGCATCGCATTTTCGACATCATCGTTGAACGATGCAAATAAAAAAGATGCATGAGAATCTCGAAGACCATGAAAAGTGGTGTTCGGGATTTTTAATTGTTGAAGTAAATCTTTCAGCATCGATGATTGCTTGAATGAATTAGTCGGGAATATATATCCATCCGACTCTACCTCAAGATTTGAAACTATGTCGAAGACCCTTTCAGAAATATCGATTATTCGTTTAGATCCGCGCGTTTTCAATTTTAAGCTATCATCAGTTGGAGATTTTGATTTTGTTATCGAAATGCTATGTGAATGTGAAAGTAGGTCTTTTTTTGTTAAAGCTAATAGTTCACCTCGTCTAGCCCCTGTTTCAGTTGCTAAAAGAGTTAGCACCTTAAATTTTGTATCGTGGTTAACGAGTAACTGTTTACGTAACTTTTTAAAGTTCTCCATCGAAAGTGACTGGTTTCGTTTAGAATCCAATTCATAACCGGTTTGTTTCAAACGAGGGCCGCAGTTCACATCAATAGCATTTATCTCTAGAGCATATCGAAGTGCAGCGCGAATTCGCTTTAAATGTTCAGTAACCGTTTTTGCGCTATGAGTTACTGAGTATTCGTCTAAAGGAGGCTGCATGGTAGCAGTCGTACAGTCCCGGAGCCGTAGGCCCCTGTATAGTGTTGTGATAACTTTTTGGGTTTGAACGTAATTCCTAAAAGTTGCATGACTTACATATCCAGATTTTTCTTCTTTCATGAAGTATGAGAAGAACTCTGGAAATGTAGTTAAAGACTGTTGAAAGTCAAAGGACTTTAGGTGCTTCATGTGCTGCGTATATGCCCACTTTTCTGCATCCTGTTTATTCGTGAATGACTTAGCAATTCGTTGATTTCCCAAACTGATTTGAACAGTCCAGGGATGAGGCCTTCCTTTCCGATAAGTGTAATTACCAATTTTTTTTATTTTTGCCATATGCAATCCTTTCTTTTAAGACCGCATCTGACAACTACTAAACATTGTAAGTATATCATCACGGTTAATTGTTTGAGTGTTTTGATAACCATTTTTTAACTTCATCAATTGGATATCGTTCAGTAGAACCAACTTGTATTCTTGGAAAGTCGGGCTCGGAGCGTATGTAACGATCAAAAGTCCCAGGAGAGACCTGGAGTAGTTCGATTAATACCTCTCTTCTAACAGCTAAGGGCTCGACCTGTACAATCATGTTTTTTTGTTTATTCATCAGTATTAATTTTCTCTTCGTCTTCGAACAGATTTTGAATTTCGCTTAAATTAAAACGGCCCTCTGATTGTTCCTCTTCTGGAACATACCAACGGTTTTCCACCTTAATTGAAGTGGAAGCTCGGTATTGCAATTTGTAGTTTAAACTCATCAATTCGCATTCCATAATTGATTGACGGTCAAAATACAGAACAGTCTCCAATCTTCGCGTTAGCTGGTCGAAAGCATCCATTTCGTCCGTAAAAAGTGAGTCGTAAAATTCAACAGGACCGAGGGGACTGGTTATAATCACATAATCAGCCTGCAATCCCTTATCAAAATAACGACTTGCTGCCATTGCTTCCAAGTTCCATGGATCAAGGAAGCGAAGTAAATCAGCATATGATAGACCTTCATTTGGACGCAAGTCATCTAAGATGATTCCGTGTTGACCGCTATAGCCCTGAAAGGGGTCTTTGCTCGAACCTGATTTGAAATATTTCATGTTGAGCTTTTTGAAGAAATCAATAGCAAACCGGGTCTTACCAGTCCCAGCAACACCGAAAATCCAAATAACATGAATACGTTCGCCAGATGCTTTTTTATCCTTTCTCCATCGTTCCGCTTCGAGAACTTGGCGTGCTTGAAAAGCTGAATTGATGTTGTTAACTGATTTAGATAACAAACTACCAGGCAATAACTGATATGCTTCCTCTTTTGAACGTATTTTTCCAGTGACGATATCATCTAGAATATGGTTGGTGCTTTGCTGATTAGTATTTTGCTTACTACTTCTATACGTTTCGATTTTTGATTTGAAATCAAAATTTGAAACAACGGCATCAACAGGATATTGAAATTTTGAAGAGGCACCGTCAGTTTTATGGACCAAGTACGAGAATGCGTTGAAATAATTTCCATTCCACACTTCGATGTATTGGGACTTATCTGAAATTTGTTTTGACACACTTTCCACGGTTCGAGCATTTTGATAGCGTAAAACAGCATGAATATGTGGAGCAACAGGTTTTCCATCATTCATATCTTGATCATGCACGATAAAAGCAAATTCCATCACACCAATGTTTTCAAGTCGTGCTTGAAATGCTTCTATCGTCGAAAAGGGAAGATGCTGAATTTGCTGAGTATACATAAAGGTTCTACTTCTTTTAGGCATATGAATTCCTCCTGACACAGTGTTTTTTCTATGTACCCTGCCCGATAACCTTTTTGGAGGTTTCGGCACAGGTTTATCCCGCTATAACAAGCCCCAGCGGGTAAGGGGAGCAGTTTAGTATGTGTTTGGCACATTTTTGAGTCTGACTCTGTCCTTGTCTACGACAAGCAGGTCAGACTCAATTTTTTGAACCGGAAATATAGATGAACTTTGCAGTGTGCTGTGGTGCTGAGAAACTGTACTCAGGAAAGGCATCGTGCAAAAAATTTTGGAATGGTATTGATTTAACAGCGGTTAAGATATTGTTGTATGTTCGATCATCTACCTGTTGCCAAAAATTTCTAATCGGAATGTGGAGCGTGATGCTTTTATCCTCACGCTTCACCCAACTTTTAGCGACAATGGTTCTGTAGGTGTAATCAACGTTAACAAGAAGATGATTGTTTCCATTTGTGGCTCTTAAAAGTGCCTTTCTAAGCCTAATTGATTTCGTGGAAGACCCCTTGTGGAAACTAATAATCCAATAAAATACAAACAGGAAGCCTGCTACAATCAGGGACAAAAAGAAAGAAACATTAATGATATTTTGTGCAGTCATCGTTAATCTCCTAAGATAGTTGGCATAGAAATTGGTTCAATTCCTATATGTTCGCCATCGTTGATTGAAATAATACCGCTCCCTTTTCCACCTGATGGCAGTGAGAAATCACTCGACAGCATCTCGGGGAAGAGATACTGAGCAGAATTCTTGTCAATACGACCAAGTAGTATACGAACGCCCATTTGTGAACGAACGGCAACAGGTAACAGATCGTGACGAGCCTCCTGAAGAGATAAGATTAGAAAGACTCCAGCTTCACGCCCTAGCAAGCTTATTTGCAGAAGTAATGAGTGAAAATCATTAAGTAGTGACTTCTTAAGCCCAACACATAGGCTTGCAACCTCATCTATACAGAGAAAAATTGGCTTATACCCAAGGTTTTGGTAGTTTGCAGAAATCTGATCGGTTTCCCAATACAGAGAATCTTGACGAGCATTGATGAGGGCAAGTGCATCCGATAAAGTTTCGTTTACACGTGGCAGGAAGTCTTCAGGACGATCGCCTTTTTCTGGAACAACTAGAGAAATATCCTCATGCTGTTTTGCCCATCTTGCACCATCACTTTTCTTTGGATCGATGAGCACGACCTGGCCGAGCCGGTGACTAATTTCTAAAAAATAGCGTAAACTCTGAGTTTTCCCGGACCCTGTGGCACCTGTAATTACAACATGAACACCTTTATTGAAATCGTAGTCAATTCCATCCATTAGGGAGATTCGATTTGGCTTTTGATGAGTTAATAACTCGTCAATAGTGCCGATTAAACGCTTTGATGTACCAATTTTGTATGGGAAGTAAAAGGATCTGGCTGTTTCAATCGGCCCATTATTCATCTTGAATAAAATACTTGTTGGTTTTATCAAAGTGAATTTCGGATACAGGGCAAAAAACATAATATCGAAAAGCCTGTAATAGAGATTTGAATCCATAACCAAAGAATTTGGTAGCCGGGGTTGAAACTCTATCCCTTGTGAATCGATAATGAGTTTGAAAGATTGCTTTATCGAACTTTCTTCAGTAGAAAGGGATTGATTTAAAACTTCCTCTAAGTATCGAACTAAGTCTTTATTTTCCAACAGCCTTCACCCCCTCTGCTTTTACGTAAATTCTTCCTTTCACGTTTATGAAAGCTTGAGCTTCTAGTAGTTCAATCTCAGTTAGATCAGCAATTTTCGGCAGAGTGAAATCCGGTGAGAATTTAATATTCATAGTTCCAAAACCAGGATAATAAACTTCAATTTGAGTCTTATCTACGGTATTTGGAATAGGTCTTCTGTTCTCGTCAAATTTAGGGACTTTGTTAAGTCCTCTACCAATAAGTAAGATTGGATTTTGTTTGCTTAAAGGAGAGTTCAAGTAATTTTCTTGACTGTACCCTGAATTAAAATTGTTTATCGTAAAAGACATAATTTACCTCTTTTTTCTTTATTGTTATCGTTGTTGTTTTTGTTGAAGGCCTTCAACATGTTTAATCTTATTGTTTTGAACAAATAAAGTATTCACAAAACGGAATAAATTGGAAAAGGTAATTTTGAAATGCTGACGTAAGGCTATTTAATGATAAAATAAGAGAGAATATTTAGTTAGTTTTGGGGTGGAAAATGGGACTTATTTTTCTTAAAGAAGACACTTTGAATTTTCACTCAATTTTGAAAGAAGCAAAAAACTCTTTTTCTCTAGCAGAGATAAGTCGCATACTTTCAGATATGGGAATTCAGTCTAAATCAGATAGTGAAAATGAGCTGCCAGATAAGACAATTTCTGAATATGTGAATGGGCAAAGCTTTCCAAGTACGACCATAAACAAGGGGAAGCTTCATCGCTATGAATATGACGATGAGAAAAAACAGGAAGTTGTTGACGCCATTTTTGAGCGGACCTATTTCTCTGACTTTCGTCAACAATTAATGGCCGAAGGTGATGCAATAGAGGCTGTTATTCAAAATTTCATTGCAAAGTATCATATGCGAACTATCGGAGTGGCAACGATATCGATTGAAGATTTTGTTGAAGAATTCAAGAGCTCCGCAACAAAGGCTAATTCCAATCTGATTTTATCCTTCATTAAACTGATTAATAACCATAACTTGTCTGTTAACCTTCATTTTTATATTCAATCGGGTATTGTTAAGCAGTCACAAATTTCGTTAAATACTTCAAAGGGATACAATTTATATACTCAAGAATGTTTAAGGAATCTTCTGGATGGTGCCAAAAAGTTCGGAGATTATCTACGTTTAATTGCAGGTATTGATTATTCGAAATTAAAAGAATATGCAGATAAGACTGACGGAAAAATTTTGTTTTTACGTTTGCTTTGTGGGTATAACTTAACTAAATTTCCCCATACAGAGGACGGTTTCAAAAGAAGTCTTGAAAGTGCATATGCTATTCCTGCATTTTATGAACATAAAATTTACGGTAGGCTGAAAAGTGAAGGTATTATTTTTGAACATCTTACGTATTTAATTGATAGAATTAATGATTTTTATTTGGATGAAAATGAAAAGACTGCAAACTATTTCAGGTTGAAAAACATGGCATTCAATAAATTGATTATCGAGACTGATAGTTGGATCAACACTATTGCACGCTATGATAATAAAATGAATTTTCTTAAAGAAAATGGTGAAAATGAATATATCGATGCTTCACGAACATGGAAAACATATTATTCAAAAATAATTTCAACTAATGCTATTAAGGAGTTTGAAGAACTAATCACCTTAACTGATGCAGAAAAAAGTTCTATTTATCAAGAAGCTTTGAATGACGTAGCAGATATTAAACAAGATAATAGTAACGAGAATTATCTTTCACCCATTGTTAATAAACGACTAACACAACTAGCTAAGATACAAAACTAAACAAATTGGAGTTGTCATTGTGCGATACCTAGGAAATAAGGATACAATTACAGAGGATATTAAATCTTTTTTGAATAAAAAAGGTTTATTAAAAAGTAAATATACTTTTTTCGATGCCTTTGCAGGAACTGGTGCTGTCGCAGATTCTTTGAAGAGTGATTGTAATTTAGTGATAAACGATCTGCTCGAGTGGAGTGTTGTCTACACCAGGGGAAGAATAGTGGGCTCCAAAACCCAATTTAAAAAATTAGGTTTTAATCCTTTTGAATTTATTAATAAGAATGATGAAATTCTACATGGGTTCTTTTACAAAAACTATTCCCCAGCTGAAACAGCTAGAATGTACTTTTCGGAATTCAATGCTGGAAGAATTGATTATATTCGTAACCAAATACAAGAATGGTATGATAACGATTTTTTGAGTCGAGATGAATATGATTATTTATTGGCTTCACTCATTGAATCTATGTCGAAAGTAGCAAATACGGCAGGGGTGTATGGAGCCTTTTTAAAGCATTGGGATAGCCGAGCGTTAAAAAAGATGGAGTTTTTCCCTGTTCCTCACGACGAAAAGCCAGTTTGCGATGTTACAACGATAAATGGAAAAATCGAAGATGTTGTGTCACAAGTTGATGCAGATATATTGTATTTAGATCCACCTTATACGCAAAATCAATACGGAACCCAATATCATATTTTTGAAACGTTAATAAAAAATGATAATCCTGATATCAGTAAGGTAACAGGCTCAAGACCAACGGGACCAATGCGTTCGGATTGGTCAAAGAAAAATAAAGCTGAAATTTTATTTGATCAGGTGCTGGCAACAACCAAAGCGAAATATGTACTATTGAGTTATAACAATGATGGCTTAATGTCTAAAGACTTCATTGAAGCAAGCATGAAACGTTATGGTAAAACAGGTACTTTTGACTTTAAAAAAATCCCGTATAAAAAATATAGGAATTTTAAAACCAAAAAGAACAACGAACATTTTGAATATCTTTTCTATATTGAGTTGAAAGACAAATGCGATGTTGTTTATGAATCACCTTTAAACTACATTGGAAGCAAGGCAAGAATAATCAGTAAGATTGCTCCTTACTTTTCTAAACAATCAAAAAATATTTACGATGTTTTTGGTGGTGGCTTCAATGTGGGAATTAATTTTAGGGGCGAAGAATTAATTTATAATGATATTAACTTTAAAGTTAAAGAGATCATTCAAATGTTTTCTGAAATGGATACGTATAAATTGATTCAGAGCATCCAACGCTATATTAAAAAATTCGATTTAAAAGCAGCTGATAGCGATGCATATAAGGCTGCTCGTGATTTCTATAACTCTCTACCGGATGAGAAACAAAAGCCGGAAATGCTATATACAATCATCCTGTATGGCTTCCAACAACAAATCCGGTTCAATACTAAATTGGGGTTCAATAATCCAGTTGGAATGAGATGGTTTAATGAACGAATCTATGAAAAGCTAATTAGTTTTTCACGTAAAATCAAGGAATCGAATGTTTCCTTTTATTCGGAATCGTTTGATGAAATGGTAATACCGTCCGGACCAGAAACTTTAATTTATTTAGATCCGCCTTATCGTTTGACGACTGGTTCGTATAATGACGGTAAACGTGGTTTCAAAGGGTGGAATGGTGAATTAGAACAAAATCTGTTCCGTTTCATTGAGGAGAGACATCAGTCTGGTAATAAGATTCTATTTTCGTATGTGTTAAAGCACCGTGATGAATTCAATGATGAATTACAAAACTGGATTGACGAAAATCCGGATTTCCATGTTGTCGATATTGAAGGTAATAGTGGTTGGCGAGGAAGTAAAAGAGAAGAGATTTTGGTGATGAATTATGAAAACTGAATGTGCACATATTGAAGTTAAAAATCAATTTCAAAAAAGAGATGAAACTTATCAAGATATTTTGACGGATGATATTTTAGAAGATTTGGTATTTAAAGTAACGGGTCAAAAAGATTACGATATTAATTTTATTGAAACTGAAAAAAACGCTAAAGGAAAAGAAGTTTCAACATATAATAAAGGCCGATTGGTAGTTATTAAATATGATGGAATGACTAACTATATTTCGTTGTCTGATAATGCGTCTGAGGGACGAAATTCTTTTTTTCAGAGTTTTACTACAGCTTTGGTTCTCTTTTCCGAAGAAAAAGCTATGAACAAACGTCTATGTTTTTACTTTTTACCACAGGTTTCTAAGAGTAGCATTGAGACTTCTTATCATATGATGATGTATCGACTCATGTTGACTAGTGGAACTCATTTCTTGAATGCGGATGAAGCCCTATCTAAAGATATCGTTGCTTTTTCTACAGTTGACGATTTTGTTAATTATCGTTCTAAGGTGTTAAAAAAGAAACAAAATAACTCTTCATATGCCACCATCGATAATGATGGAAATACCATCATATATGGAAAGGTATATGGAGCAAGTAAAAAAGAAGTTACTCTGATTGCTTTAGCCATGTCGAAGCTAAACAATAAGGCAACTATACTATATGAGTTTATTGAGAAAAACTTGAAGCAACTTCCGAAACCAGATCTTAAATTATTAAAGAAAAGTGGAATTAAAGTAGTAAGGAAAGATCAGGAACTCGAGAAGCAAGAATTTGAAAAGAACGATAGTTTGAGATCTCCGGCATACATCGCTAATTTACTTGAAAAAATGGGACCTAAGCATTGTGCTTTTTGTGACTGTGACATTCCTCAGCTTATTCAAGGAGCTCATATTTTCCCAGTTGCTGACATTAAAAAGCTTGAAATTAGCCTAGAAGAAAAAATAGCAATGGCGACAGACGGGGATAATGGACTTTGGTTGTGTAATAATCATCATAAAATGTTGGACTCAGGAATTCTTTCTCTGGATGATAATGGAAGAGTTGCACGAACGCCGTTATCATTGGAAAAAACTTCTGAAGAATTTGTGGCATCAAGTATCACTAGCAAACAGATACCAGCTAACTTTATGTCTGAAAAATTCAAGAATTATCTAGGTAAGCGATTGGCTTCTTAGAATATGTACTGTTTAGTAGTTGTAGTTGCGGTAGTAATACTATAATTTTTGAATGGTTTTCTATGAACGTCAGTGAGTAAAAAAACTAATGTTAAGCCTTTTGACATGCTTTCAAAGGCACAGCTGAATTCTCAAAGCGTTAATCTTGATATTATCGTTTTACGAGAAAAATGGAAAAGCACCAACCGATTGTGGTTGGTGCTTTTTTTGTGCCCTACATGTGACAGTTGGTTTCTTTGAAACGAAAGCAATTACCGGTGATAGTTTCTGTTATTTTTGCAGCCGGGGACCGGTTCTTTTCTGAATCAAAATAATAACGCTTATTGAGACAACCATTGATAATAAAAGGATTGGTAATTTTCCAAAAATGGGGTAACCGCCAACTAAAATAATACTTCCGATGGGGGCTGCAACCGTTAACACACTATTTAATACGCCTAATATGATACTGAGGGACTTAGAATCACTATTTTTCATTAACAGTGCATATAATTTAGGATTCACCTTTCCCGTGATATACGTAATAGAAAAAGCTACTATTAAGATTAGTATGATATTGAGATTTAATAATAGGACAACGTAGAGCAAGAAGATGATGCTTGAAGCCAGGGTAATTAACGTTTTAATGCTGGCCTTTTTGAGGATGTCGTTAACGGTAATTGACCCTAAAATACTACCTAAAACAAAGGTGATGTTGATTAGTAAAATAGTTGTACCAAAATGAAATGGAGAAACCGTAGGATTGTCTAAGATATATAAGTTTAAAATACCATCAATACTAGTGCCTAAGGCATTAACTAAAATAATCGATAATAAAATGTTAAAAATTGGAACTGCGGTTATATCGGAAAATAAATGAAGTACCGTCCGAATTTTAATTTTGTGATCATTACCATCTGCTACATTTTTTTCTTCATATGTTAGATCATGACGATGGATAAATAAAATACAGGCAGAAATCAGTAAAGTGACGGCATTAATGATACTCCCTACCACGTAGTTATGGGTCGCCATCATATAACTAACGCCAATTCCTTGACCAACTGGCTCCATGATTAAGGAAATACTCTGGTACAAGCCTAGCGCCTGTTGCTGATTTTCTCCAGCAACCTTATTTTGAATAATTGGCATTTTCATCAAGCTAATGACGACTCCAATAATATCCGACAATAGATTAACGATGATGGCGGAGGCAATATATTGGTCCGTCGTAAAAAATAGAACAGCTAGTATTCCGAAAAATAGACTTTGAGTTAGGGTCAGAAGGATAACCCACTTGGTCTTATTTTTGATACTGCTTGAAATTTTGCCAAGAAAAATAGAAGTAATTCCAGGTAGGACTGTTGCGATTGATACTACTGAAACCCAAAAAGATGGCATTTTGGTATTTTTGGCCATTAGTAGCAGAACAATATTAAAGAAGCTAATGCCAATAACTTGGAAAAATGTACTTAGACTTAATCCTCGAAATGCTTGATTGCGTAATAAATTAATCATGATTGATACCTCACTTTGATTGATAATGTTTGGTGCAGTGTGGATTTGAATAAACCATGTCTTGAGCGAGAATAAGTGTGAGTGTCCGAGTTATTACGAGTTAGTTTTTTGTTGTACTTTTTCCATTTGAAAATCCAAAACCTATTTTTCATTCTAGCTTCTCCCCTTGATTAAAATCTTTCTATTATTTTATCATTTAATTATAATAAAAAGATAAGGGAAATTGATTTTAAAACCAACGAGCTTGAAATACTCAAGCTAAAAATGATGGGATTTGAGGAGTATCTTGCGATCCTAGCGTCCAACAAAAAGTAATTTTTAAGTTTTATTATAAACACGTTGCTAACCAAATTTAGGGTTCAATGCCATCGACTCTTTTCGCTGTTATATTGTGTTTTTTGATATTGAAAGGATTCTTTAGGATTACTTCGCTTGATAAACTTGGTCTGTAGACGTATTAATAATTCTCTGCAACAATTGATGGTTTTTGAGAACTGGAAGCGAGTCTACTAATAACATTAGGGCCGTTCCGGCAATAGCCGAGACCCTCCATTCCTGCATTTGCCATCATAAAAACCCCAGAACTGTGCTGCAATTCTGAGGTTCATTATTTTTTATTAATTCATTCCATGAGGAAAGCTTAGTCAGCTGATAAGGCATCGATTGGGTTCAACTTCGAAGCTCGACGGGCTGGTAGCATAGCAGCCAACAATGAAATCAAGATTGCTAAGACGAAGGCTGTTGTGACATTACCGGCAGTAATCTGAACGAAGGCGTAATCTGCAGTCCCCTTCAAGGCAGCGTTGATACCGGCTTCGGCCAAGAAGGCCAAACCAGTGGCAAAGATTGCTGAAATCAGGCCAGTGATTAATGATTCAGTAATGAACAACCATTGGATGTCACCCTTTGATTCACCAATGGCACGTAGAATACCGATTTCCTTAGTTCGAGCTGAAACCGACATGTACATCGTGACAATAATCATCAATGCTGAAACAATCAATGAGATACCAGCGATAGTGGCCAAAACGTTGGTTGCTAAGTTAACGTAAGTCTGAGCTTGATCAATGATACTCATAACGGAAGAAGTTTTGTAAAGACGGTTAGAAGAGCTGTCCTTGATTTGATCAATCTTCTTCGTAGTTGCCTTAACGTTGTCCATATTATCAACCTTCAAGTTCAATGACGTTGGGGCAGTTGATAGGCCAGACTTTTCCATTGCAGCTTGTATGGTTTGTGTGCTGGTTAATCCTTGTGCGATACCTTGGCTGTTAGCCTTTGTCACACCGGCAATTTTAGCAGTGAATGTCACTGGAGTAGCCGACTGTCCGTTTTGGACTTGGTAAGTCATCGTGACTTCCTTACCGATAGCATCCTTATAGTTACTGAAACCAAGGCGCTTTGTCACGGTTGTTTCGTCTAAGAGCACTTCATTTTCCTTCGGTGCATTACCGGCTTTGATTGAGTCGGTCGTATCTTCTGAAGTCCAGTTGGTCAATGAAGTAACCGTTGCTGATTTACCGTTATAAGTTGTATTGACGTTGGTAGCGCTATAAGAGTTTTCAACCTTTGACACATGTGAAGTGTCTTTGATTTGCTTAATTTGGTCGGCGGTAAAGGCTTGCTTGCTACCACCGCCAAGTAGGACGGCAGCATTTGATTCACCATCGGTCTCCTTGCTATAGCGGGAGACGGTTACCGACTGTGGGTTGGCTACCTTGGCAATTTGATCACCAATATAGCCGGAAATTCCATTTCCAAGACCTGAGAATAGGACTACGGCAAACAAGCCGATCGCTGTTCCCAAGATAATTAATGAATTATGCTTGATGTTGTATTTAAAATGTTTAGCAGCAGTTCGGATGCTGGCCATCAAAGGTAATGGACGGGAACCAAGCATTTCTTTATCGGTTGTTGCAAAGGCAGGCTTGAGACGCTCGTCGGATTCGATTTGACCATCGGCCAAACGCACAATTCGTGTTCCGGCATCGGCAACTGCCTGCGAGTGGGTAACGGTAATGACCAAACGACCTTCTTTGGCGATGTCGTTTAACAATTCCAGTACTTCGGTTGTGTTTTCGGCATCCAAGGCTCCGGTCGGTTCATCGGCAATAATGACCTTAGGGTCGGAAGCTAATGCACGGGCGATGGCGACACGTTGCTTTTGGCCACCAGATAGCTGGTTTGGATACTTTTTGATTTGTTTTTCCAAACCAACCTTTTGCAAAAGTTCCTTGGCTCGGCTTTCGCGTTCCTTCTTGTTTAACGTCGTCATGTCTAATGAAACTAAGACGTTGTCTAAGACGGATAGGTGTGAAACCAGGTTATAAGACTGGTAAATGTAGCCAATCGTTTCCCGACGGTAACGATCTAATTCCTTTTCTTGCTTGTGGTCTAGCAACTTGCCCTTGACCAAAACTTCACCAGAGAAGTTACGGTCAAGCCCACCAATAATGTTCATCAGTGTTGACTTACCACCACCGGATTCACCCAGGATGGAAACGAAGTCGCCAAGATCGAAGTTTAAATCGATGCCTTTGAGAACGGGAAATTCTTCCTTCCCGAGGAAATAGGATTTCCTAATGTTCTTTAATTCTAAATATGCCATACGTGTCCTTTCACAATAAACTTTAATATTGTTAAGTCATATTAAACCTTTTATTGAAAATAAAGTCAACCTATAATAAAATAAATTATCGACCAAGGAGACAAAACCCTGTGAAAAGAGAAGAATTAAAACAATTAAACCGGCAGAAGATCTTAGCTGCCGCCACAGAACTGATGACACATCAGGGGATTCGGGCAACTAGTATGAAGGACGTTAGCTCAAAAGCAGATATTTCAATTGTCACCATGTATAAGTACTTTCCGACCAAAGAGGAGCTAACCGAACAAGTTGTTTTGGACTTTTACCATAAACGATTTGAGCCGATTGTCATGATGGCAGAAGGCCCAGAGACGAACTTTGCCAAAATTATTAATGCTTTTAAACAGGAGCAGGAAGAGTGTGAAGAGCTCTTAGGTGAGAATATTTTTGTTGAATTTCAACGGGTGATTAAGCATTCCAGGATTGTTTATGATTACTTATATAATACGCAAATGTCCTTGATATCGACCCTGATTAAAAAGGGACGAGCAAGTGGTGAAATTAATACGCCGGCTAGTGATAACATAATGTTGATGGTGATTTCGTGGGCCTTTACCTATTTGGCCGAGATGGAAGAAGATCTCAGTAAGGAAGAAATTGAGGGCCTTCAATTGTTTTTGCAGTATGGGGCGTTGGGCCGACCAAAGGATTGGAAAAATCCGTTAGGATAAGATCAAACAATCCTATAATTTTTTATTGAATGGCGATGATTCAAAATCAGAATAGGATGTGGCCAGCTTCTTTATCATGGCTGTGTATTTTGGCCTGACCTGTTGCCTTGGATTGTCATCGACAGGAACAGATTTATCAGTACGATATAAAAGTCAGATAATTGGTTGTTGAATTATCTTTCTTGCTAGTAGTCAACACCGTTATTAATGGTATTGGCTTTTTTTGTGCTGCCATGATGGTAACGACCGGATTGGCGATACCGGATAAGTGGCGATTGACAGTTTTTTTTCTTTAAAATTAAAAAAATATGGGTTTCAAGAGGGTTTTATCCTATTTGACAAACTATATCATATGACATATAGTATTAGATGTTAAGGAGTATGATGATGAAAATAAAGATTCCGAATCTAGTTCTCGAGGCGGTTGTTTTACAGACATTGTCCGAAGAAGAACTTTATGGCTACGTAATTACAAAAAAAATACAGGAAGTTATTCCAATTTCTGATTCGACAACCTATCCCATCTTACGACGGCTCGAACAAAAAGGCTTTGTCACCACCCGGTCGGCAATCTTTGATGAACGAACCCGTAAATACTATCAGTTAACGCAAACGGGAGAGGAACAGCTGGCTGACGCTAAAAAAGAGTGGCAGACCTTTGTTGAGCAGGTGAACGGCATTTTGGGAGAGTAATATGAACTATTTAGAAAAATTAGCAGCAGCACTTAAAGGATTACCAACAAAAGAAAAGGACGATATCTTAGAGTATTATCGTGAATACCTTGAGGACGGTGGCTTATCGGATGCAGAGGCGATTAAGAGCCTGGGCCAACCGGAAGAGTTAGCAACAAAAATTAAGACAGATTATTATACCGAGAACGGTGAACAAGTACCGCCTTATGGAACGCAGCACACAACGGCTTATCGGGTTTTGATTTTAGCCTTGATTATTATCACGTTACCACTAACCCTACCATTCTTTGGTGGTATCTTCTTTTCACTCTTTATGCTCATCTTCGTCTTCTCGATTTTGATGTTATTGGCCACGGCGGCTGGTGTCGCCTTCTTTATTTACGGCCTCTTCACATTGTTCCATACTCTTTGGTCGGGACTGTTCTTTACTGGCTTGGGTATCATCTTTATTGGCCTGATGTTCCTGGTAATTCCAGGTATTATCTTTGTCACGAAAAAGGTTATTCAGGGAATTGTTGCCCTAAGTCGCTGGCTTGTAGAACTTTGGGAAAGGATTTAGGCTAATGAAAAAATCGTTGAAATTAGGTGTCTTTTTGATGAGTGTGGGGGTAGTGCTCTCAAGTGTTTCCTTTGTCTTAGCCAAGCCCGGGGAAATTGATTTTACCTTGGCGCGCTATTTGACCAGGGTCAAAACGGAAACGCACGATATTAGTCCAGACAAGACCCAGCTGACAAATGACCATATTCAAGGAATAAAGGTCAACACGAATAGCTTTGATATCGTGGTTAAAAGCGGTGACAACTATGCTGTCCAGGAACTGGATTCTGCTGGTCAGCCATTATTTGAGTCGAAGGTTGAAAATCAGCAGTTGGTTGTGAGTCAAAAATCAGGAAGAAACAGGATTTTCCAATCAGGTGAAACACGATTAGAGATTACTATCCCAGAGAATGCGAATTTACAAAAACTGACGATCCAAACTGAAAATGGTGATATTCAGTTAACAGGCATCAACGTTAATCAAGTGCAAGTAAGGAATACAAATGGTGACATTACATTGCAGCAAGTGACAGTTACCGGCGGTGGTAAAGTCACCAACGAAAATGGCGATATTGAAGTTGAGCAAAGTCAGTTGCCAATCGTTGAGGCCGAAACGAAGTCCGGCGCGCTTTCAATGAAACGGGCTTACCATGTCGGTTACGGCGCTGGTGCTAATTTGCATTTGCTGAATCAGTCCGGCGATATTGATTTGAACTAAAGGAGAAGAACAATGGCATTACTAGAACTAACCCACGTACAGAAGTCCTATTCGGATAGCCAAAACAAGCGGGTCTTACAAGATATTTCACTGACCATCAATCAAGGGGACTATGTTGCAATCATGGGCGAGTCCGGTGCTGGTAAGACGACACTGTTAAACATTATGGCCACCCTTGATAACCCAACCGAGGGTTCCATTAAGCTCAATGGGGTGGAAACCACTGATTTATCAGACGGAAAGAAGGCGGTTTTCCGGCGCGAAAATCTCGGCTTTATCTTCCAGTCCTTTGATCTTTTGGAC
The DNA here is from genome assembly GCF_058508565.1 of Fructobacillus sp. ESL1117. Taxonomy (NCBI): domain Bacteria; kingdom Bacillati; phylum Bacillota; class Bacilli; order Lactobacillales; family Lactobacillaceae; genus Fructobacillus; species Fructobacillus sp. ESL1117. Next base: position 1,303,408 of record NZ_CP196385.1, read on the forward strand.
ATTTTCAACAACCGCGACAACATCTATTTGCCATTGGTTTTGACTAAGGCCCCTAAGGCCGAAATGGATAGCCGCTTGAACGAATTGGCCCCACGTTTGGGGATTCAAGAACTTTTGGATAAGTATCCCAGTCAGATTTCTGGTGGACAGCGGCAACGAGTCACCGCTGCTCGTGCTTTGATTACGCAGCCAGCATTGATTTTGGCCGATGAACCGACAGGAGCCTTGGATTCCAAAACGGCTCAAGAAATGTTGTCGATTTTTCAGGATGTGAATGCAGCGGGACAGACCATCGTGATGGTCACCCATTCATCATTGTCCGCATCCTATGCCAAGAAGACCCTCTTTATCAAGGATGGTCGGATTCAAACTGCCTTAGACCGGGGCGAGATGACCCAGGAAGAATACCTGTCAGCCATCTCCAACCAGCTAACGGAGTTGACGAAAGTAGGTGAATAAGATGTTGAGTCTTCGCTTCGCACTGCAGACGCTCAAAAAAGATTTTCGCCATTACGCCCTCTTTATTTTTGCTAACGCCTTCTTGTTGATGGTTAACGCCATGTTCTTTGCCATTCGGAACAACCACAGTATTGCTACTTCCGAATATGGCAAGATTATCAAGGCCGTAATGGTCTTGGGCTTAGTCCTTTCACTTTTGGTCGGGGCAGTCTTTATTTTTTATGCCAATTCCTTTGTCTCCGGTCGGCGGCAACGACAAATTGGGACGCTTTCGATGTTGGGGATGTCGCGCTTTCAAGGCGCCATGGTGGTGGCCTGGCAATCGCTTGGCCTCTGGTTGATCACGACGGTCATTGGCCTGGTGGCTTCATTCGGTGCCCTGTTTATTGCCTTTCCCGTGTTAAATCAGTTGGCCGGGGACCAGGATTATCGGGTTTCTTTTGACTGGAATACGGTGGTCACGGTTGGGCTGATTTACGCAGCGTTGTTTTTCCTGATGGCACTGATTGAATGGTTTAAAATTGGTCGAACAAGCTTGATTGATTTAACCAAGTCCGACCAAAAGGTGGCCAAAGAACCAAAGGCGAAGGCCTTCTTGGGCATCATGGGCTTTGTGATCCTAATTGCTGGTTATTGGTTGGCTTTGACCACTAAGCCAAGCTTGAATGCCCTTGTCTCCTTTATCTGGGCGGTCGGCTTGGTGATTGTCGGAACTTATCTGGTGATGATTGTCGGGATTGGCTGGCTCCTAAAGCGCTTGCGTAAGAACCAAAAGTACTACTATCAGGATAAGCATTTTGTGCCCGTTTCGGGACTCTTATTCCGCGTGAAGAATAACGGGGCCGGCCTGGCCACTGTTGCTTTGCTGTTTACAACCATCGTCGTGGCCTTGACGGCAGCGATTTCAATGCAGCAGGTAACTAGCAAATTTGGTCAGTACCTGCCATATGATACAACGATTACGAGCCCACAATCGTTGACAAAGGACCAGTTAAATCAGGTCCAGCAAAGCGCCCAAAAGCACAACTTAACTTTGAGCGCTAGTCATGAACTGGAAGCGACTAACGCTATCTTGGTAAAGGTTAGTGGCGGGGGTCGAATCAGCCGCTTTACTGGAACGGGGGATGTCATGTCTGCTCCTGTATTCCGGGCCATGACGACCGAGAGCTTGAAGAAATGGCAGGGACAGTCTGTTTCATTGGCCAGCGATGAGGTCGGAATCTACGCAACACATCAGCAGCAGGTACCAGCAAAATTGCAAATTGGTGGCCAGACCTACAAGGTGAAGACCATCGACCAATTTACTGCACCTGATTCAACCGCACCATCCGGCCCAAGTTATGATTACTTGGTTGTGAACCAGCAAAGCCAGCTGAACGCCTTCTTAAAGGATGTTCAGGCACCGGCCACGAACGATAGTGGCTTCCAGGTGGAAATCTCGGACATGCCGGATGCGGTGACCCACATCTATGCCTACGATGTGAAGGGCACGAAGAAAAACGAAATTGCTTTTAGCAAGGACTTAAGCGAGATTTTCCAGCAGGCGGGTGGTCAGGTTACGGACCGAGCCGATGCTGTGCAAAGCATCGAAACTGTCTTTGGTAGTTTGGTCTTTGTCGGGGTCTTGACTGCTGTTGTGTTGACCTTTACCACGGTTTTGATTGTTTACTACAAGCAGGTTGCTGAAGGCTTGGTTGACCGACAAAACTTCAAGAAGATGCAACGAATTGGTCTCAGCCTGGCGGAAACCAAGCAAATGATTAACCGCCAAATTCGCTTGCTCTTTGGTTTGCCGCTTGTGTTGCTGATGTTGAACGCAGCCTTTGCCTTCCCAATTTTGAAGACGGTCTTCAAAACCTTGGGACTGTTTGACCCAACAATTTTTATCCCAGTCATGGTCACGATGACGGTGATTGTGATCTTGATTTACCTGGTGATTTACTGGCTAACCTCTAAGCGTTACCAACAAATCGTTAACCAGTCAAAGGCTGGTCGATAAGCTGAAAAATCAGTTTCCATATCTCAAGAAGAAAAGACGAACTCAGCTGCAATTGCGGCCAGGTTCGTCTTTTTCTATGCATCAAAAAAGCCCCCTCAGCGGGGACTTTTTTTGATGAAATTACATAAACATCACGGCGAAGACAATCAAACCAACAACGATTCGGTACCAACCGAAGGCCTTGAAATCGTGGGTTTGCACGAACTTCAACAGCCACTTGATAGCGATAACTGCAACAATGAAGGAAACGAAGGTTCCAGTTGCCAAGACGGCCCACTGTTCACCCGTGAAGGTGTTGCCCTTCAGGAGGTATGAACCAACCTTGAGGATTGTGACGCCAACCATGGTTGGAATGGCGAGGAAGAAACTAAATTCGGTGGCCACGTAGCGGCTGGCACCTAAGATAATGGCACCCAAGATGGTTGCCCCTGAACGGCTGGTACCAGGTACGATTGACAAGGCTTGGAACAAACCGATGTAAAGCGCTGTACTGTAACCGATGGTTGCCAGGCTGCTAATTTTAGGGGCCTTGTTCTTGTAGATGTTTTCAATCACAATGAACAAGATACCATAGACAATCAAAGCGGTCGCAACAACGGCTGGCTTGTGCAAGTGCTCATCCATGAAATCGTTTAATGGCAAACCAATCACGATTGATGGGAGGCAAGCAATGATTACCTTGAACCAGAGCACCCAGGTATCCTGGCGTTCCCGCACAGTCTTCTTTGCGCTAAATGGGTTCAGCTTACTGAAGTACAAAATTACAACAGCCATGATGGCACCAAATTGAATCACGTATTCAAACATGTTTTCAAAATCTTTACCCTGGCTGATTTGGACGAATTGGCTAACCAAATCAATGTGCCCAGTCGAACTGACTGGCAAGAACTCTGTTAATCCTTCGACAATACCAATAATAATGGCTTTAAAAATGTCAAGCATAATATCTCCTAGTATTTCTGGAATGCAAAACGCAACCGAATGCCCACAGACATTCGGTTACGGTTTGTAATAACAAACAAGAGCCGCCCGTTTCTCACAAAAGAAGGGTCAGGCGACATCTGGCGGTGCTTTAGCCTTAATAGGTTAGAATTCATCGTCAAAATCAGTTTACCACAAAGCCTGGTGTTCAAACCTGAGTTTTGGATAAACTTAAACAGTTTTTATTAAATGTGCCAAAGCATGATATGAAATCTAGAATCAGTTTTGATTAACAGATAAAGTCAAGAGGGACTTGAACTTAGACTGGAGAAAGAGAGGGAGAGCGGTTGACGGTGATTGCGCTACGGGGACCGGGTTAGGAAAGGCCGGACTGATTTGGACGGCTTGATTCGATTTATTCGGGAATTACCAAGAACGTACCAAAGAGGAGGTTGATAGAATGCACTCATATAAATAGAAGGAAGCTGATTGAAACGCATTAAAAAGTGCCCGTGTTCACACGGGCACTTGAATGGACGAAACACAGCAAATTAAATGGTTGCTACTTCTTGGTTGCGGAAGCGTAAGTAACAGTAACCACCGAAGACGATGACCCAAATGATGGCCCCGGTCGCCGGGATAACATCGTTTGGATTAGCAAAGAGTGACAAGAAGACGAGAACGAATGCCCCAATGGTGATTGGGCTTGTGTAACGGTACCAAGGCATCTTGAAACCATCCGGCATGAATTCCGGTGAAACGCGGAAACGTCGGTGAGCGACCATCGTCAACAAGTAAACCACTAAGTAGAGGTCACTGGCACCACCAGCAACGAACTGGAAAGCATCGTTGATAGATGGGATGGAAGCAATCACCGGTGCAAAGAGTAAGAGTGCACTAGAGAAGAGAATGGCCGGCGTTGGGATACCGGCCTTAGCAATCTTAGCTAAGGGCTTCCAGTCTAATTCACGAGAAAGCTGGTAGAGGTGCCGACCACTAGAGAAAAGGACACTATTCAAGGCTGAGGAAGCAGAAGTCAAAACCACGAAGTTAATCACGGCTGCGGCTGCTGGCAAACCAGCCAACTTGAAGACTTGCACGAATGGACTATTACCGGCGGTAATACTTGTCCAGGGCATGATGGACATGATGATGATCAAAGCGCCGATATAAAACAACAAGACACGGTAAACAGTTTCGTTAATTGCCTTCTTCAACACCTTGCGAGGGTTCTTTGTTTCACCAATAGTGATGCCAACGAATTCCATCCCGGCCATCGCGAAGAAGACCATTGGAATGGAGCCAAGGAAGGCTTTAAAGCCGTTAGGGAAGAGGCTAAAGTTATGGAAAATGTTTCCAAAACTGGCTGTCGCTCCACCGGGACTCTTAAAGCCGGTCATGACCATGAAAATCCCGGTCACAATCAAGGAAATGATGGCAATGATTTTGATCATTGCAAACCAGAATTCCGTTTCACCGAAGGCTCTGGCTGCCAAAATGTTCAGCACAACCAAGACGGCGAGAAAAGAGATTTCAATTGCAGTCGTATTCCAGGTCGGGAACCAAAACTTGACATAAGTTGCGATGGCAGTCAATTCGGACATTCCAGCAAAAATCAGAGCCAACCAGTAAGTCAAACCGGCAAAGACCCCGGGCCCCTTACCCAAATACTTAGAAATGAAGCCAACGAAGGTGTGTTGGTCGGGTTGTGAATAAAGCATTTCACCGATTGCGCGCATCATAAAGAAAAAGAGCGTGCCCAATACGGCGTAAAGAAGTAAAATTGTCGGGCCTGATTTTGAAATCGTTGAGCCTGCTCCCAAAAAAAGTCCGGTGCCAATGGTACCGCCGATGGCAATCATTTGCACGTGGCGGTTGCTCAGAGAGCGCTTAGTGCCGTCTTGGTTGATCTCAGTCTCTTGAATAGGTTGTGCCATAAGCATCCTCCTTCTACTTTGAATCATCGATTCAAACGAACAATTATCATAAATCACTAATATAAGTATGTGTTTCACTGTAATTTCGTCTATCATAGGATGAAAAAATTATGGGAAAATATTTTTTGTTAGGAAAGATGACATTTACTCTGGGGTTAGCCAAGGGGCAGTGTTCAGAAAAAAGGCGGAAATTTGGCGTTTTAGCGATTTTTATGAAAGAAAAAATGATTCTAAAAAAATTAGTCAAAGAGATAAAAAAGGGGTGTTTTTTATCTTGTTTCAAAAATAACTTGACGCTTTTTAGGAAAAATTGAAACCTAATCAGCTAATCAAATCGTGACGGATGAAAATTTTCATCGTTAAGTCTATTCAAAAATTTTCAAAAATAAAAAATGACCATTAAGGTCATTGAACGGCAACGGCTTGGTCAGCAGTGCTCAGTTGTTGAATTGTTTGACCGATTTGATCGATGGCTTGGGCTAAAGCAATTTGATCAACAATCAATGGTGGCAGAAGACGTAGTGTGTTGCCACGGGCAGAAAGGGTTAAGAGACTTTTTTGGTGGAGGGCCTGGATGACTTGGTTAACAGGCAGAGAATCAGCTAAGTGAATACCAACCATTAAACCGGCACCGCTGATGCCGGCTACGCCTTCTAACGGACTAAGTTTTTGTTCCAGCTGGTCAAAAAGCCAGTTGCCCTTTGCTTGAACAGTCGCAAGGAAGTCTGGATTCAGCTGCTTAAGCACTGCTTTAGCGGCGGACATTACGACTTTATTGCCACCAAATGTCGTGCCGTGGTCACCTGGTTGGAAGTACTCGGCGATACTTTTTTTAGCGAGAAGGGCTCCAACCGGCAAACCGTTGGCCAGTCCCTTGGCAACGGTTATCATGTCTGGTTCCAAACCGTCGTGTTCAAAGGCAAAACGGTAACCAGTCCGACCCATGCCACTTTGCACTTCGTCAATGATGAAAAGAGTACCGGTTGCATGGCATTTGTCTTGGACTTGGTGGAGCCAGTCGGCCTGCCCAACATTAACCCCACCTTCACCCTGGATGACTTCTAGAATCACGGCAGCAGTGTCTTCGGTAATCGCAGCGAGGGCAGTTGAATCATTAAAAGGCACCATCTTAACTGCTGGCATCAGCGGTGCAAAACCTTCCTGGATGTGGGGATAACCAGTAACAGACAAGGAACCGGTGGTCCGGCCATGGAAACCATAGTTAAAGGCCAGGAGTTCGTGCTTGCCAGTCGCCTTGTGGGCTAACTTAATCGCAGCCTCGTTGGCCTCGGTCCCTGAGTTACAGAAGAAGGCCTGGTAACCATCTGGACAGAGGTCTTTTGCAACTTCTTCTGCGAGCTGGTTTTGGTATAAGTTGGAAATATGCCAGACCTTTTCCACTTGGTCGGCCACGGCCTGTTTAATTTGTTGATTGCTGTAACCAAAGTTACAGACACCGATACCGGCAGTCAGGTCGAGGTATTCCTTTCCCTGGTCATCGATTAGATACGAATCGTGTCCAGCCACGATGTCAAAGGGGAATTGGTCGTAAGTGTGCATGGTGGTCGTCATGGTAAAGCCTCCTATTGGTTCTACTGTCTGTTTTAGGATTAGAAAAATCAGAAACTTGTTTGCTGTTTTTTTACTGCTAAGTGGTCAAGAAGGCGCACTTAAAAAAGCTTAAGCTTGCAGTCTCCCAAAAAGCGTGATCAGGTTGTCGATTTTTTGTCTGAATCATAGTTCTAACTTTGTTCCTTGGCCAAGGCGATTGGTGATGGTAATCTTGTGGACACCGTGGTGCAGGGCAGAAAATGCGGCTTGAAGTTTGGGCACCATGCCAGCGGTAATCAAATTCTGGTCAATTAATTGGTTGGCTGACAGCGGGTTGAGGGCTGTGACAACCTCTTCATTGACTAAGACACCGGGGACATCAGTCAAGAGGATTAACTGGTCGGCTGATGTCACCGTCGCCAACGCTTGAGCCGCTGAATCGGCATTTACGTTAAGAAGGCCATTTGGACCACTAGCGAGTGAATTGACCAATAAGATCGGATGGTGGTAACTTGCATTTTGGCTAACCCTTGCTAGCACCGCTTCATCAATGCCGGTGACCTGGCCGACCTCGCCATAGACTTCTTGATCAAGGTAGTCGGCAGTAAAGAGGGGGCCAGCTTCCTGGTTAACGGCGAGGGTTGGAAGACCTTCTTGGACCAACTGATTTTGAAAATGAGGCTGGATGACGTTGGTTAACAGATGGCTGGTTAGGGTCAGAACACTTGGTGGTGTGACCCGAATCCCGTTAATTTTTTCGGTTGGCAAGTCAAAGAAAACACAGGTCGAAGAAATCAATTGCCCACCACCGTGCAGGATGACCACTTGCTGGCCCTCCTTGGTCCATTCCTTAACTTGGTGGAAGAAATCGTCTTTTAGTTGGCTGATGGCATTGCCACCGATTTTAATGACAATCATGCTCTTAACCTTCGTAGGCGGCGTTGATTTCAACATATTTATAAGTCAAGTCACAACCCCAGGCCTGACCAGTTGCCTCGCCAACATGCAAGTCAATGGTCAAATTGATGTCATCTTCGGCGAGGATGGCTGCTACTTGGTCTCTGTCAGCCAAGACTTTTTGGCTGTCCTTGACGAGAGGCATATCAGCTAAGTAAATATCGAGATGGGTGGGGTTGATTTGTGCTTGGGTTTGGCCAATCGCTTGGACAATTCGGCCCCAATTGTTTTCTTCGCCAAAGAGCATGGCCTTGATGAGGTTGGAACCGACAATTGCCCGGGCAACCTGGTTGGCCTCAACCACTGAAGCGGCGTTGACGACGGTTGCTTGCACAAACTTGTTTGACCCCTCGCCATCTTTGGCGACCATCTTGGCCAAAGCAACCAGCACTACCTTTAGTCCTTCTTTGAAATCAGCCAAAGCGTCGGTTTGCGCTGAGCTTTGGTCAAGCAGTTCGTTTTCTGCTTGACCATTAGCAAGGACGAGGACCATGTCATTGGTGGACATGCAGCCATCAACCGTGATTTGGTTGAAAGAAGATTGAATTAAGTCAGAAAGAAGGTCCTGGAGGGTCTCACTGGCGATGTTGGCATCCGTGGTAACGAAGCCCAGGGTGGTGCCCATGTTTGGATGGATCATCCCAGAGCCCTTGGCAATCCCTGTAATGGTAACGGGCTGGCCGGCAACCATGACGGCAACCGTTATTTTCTTTTCGCAAGAATCAGTTGTCAAAATGGCATGGGCAATGTCTGATTTTTGGGTCAAACTTAATTGATTTAGGCCCCCTTTGATTTTTTCCATTTCTAGTTGTTTGCCAATGACACCGGTGGAAGCGACGGCCACGAGGTCGGGATTGATAGCTAACTGATTGGCTGCCAGTTGGTGGGTTTCGTCTGCGTGGTCCAGTCCTTCTTGGCCGGTGAAGGAATTGGCATTACCAGAATTAATCACGACGGCTTGGAGCTTGTGGTTCTGGTTAATCAAATTTTTAGTGAACTGCACCGGAGCAGCTTGAAATTGGTTTTTGGTATAAACACCAGCGGCAACGGCTGGAACATCTGAAACGATCCAGGCCATATCAAGTTGGTCGTCTTCTTTAAAGCCCGCATGGGCTGTGCCCGTTTGGAAACCTTTGGGCCAGGTAAAGTCAATTGCTTGCATGAGCAGTTCTCCTTTTCTACTATATAAAGAGGGACTTTTGTCTTTGCTGTTGTTGGTCTAAGTGCCGGCAAGGTTAGTCGGTTAATCAAGGGCTTTGTGGCCATTGATTGGACCATGCTGTGAAGCTAGTGGAGCACAGAAGCAATCCCGCCAGAAATCTTAACAAGTCTGACGGTATTCTCGGTCTTTAAAAGGCCAAGGCTGTTAATTCCAGTCCAGTAGTCACCGGATAGTTCAGCAACTGGTTCATGTTTTGAATAGCTTGACCGGCGGCCCCCTTGAGCATATTGTCAATGACGGCGTCGATGGTCAGGTAACCCGTCACGGGATTAAAGGTCAGACCAATTTTGCAGTTATTGGTCCCGATGACGGACTTGATATCTGGGAGGTAATCATCACAGATTTGAACGAATGGATCTTCGTCGTAGAGGTCATGGTAGTAGTTGAGGATAGCCATTTCGTCGATGCCGGGCTTTACCTTGGTATAAATCGTGGCCATAATACCGCGGTCAATTGGGACCAGGGTCGTCATGAATTGTAGGTGTTGTACCTTTGGGTTCCACTTCCTAAGTTCAGCTAAGATTTCTGGAATATGCTTGTGCTGGTTAGCCTTATAAATCTGTAAGTTTTCGTTTGATCGGCTAAAGTGTGATGATGAGCTCAGGGACTTGCCAGCACCGGACAATCCTGATTTAGCATCGACGACAATCGAGTCGGGTTCAATCAAATCGCCCATGACGGCAGGTGCTAATCCTAAAAGGGTTGCCGTTGCATAGCAGCCGGGGTTGGCGATGTATGCGGCCCCCGGATTTTCGTAAATGTCGGCCAGGCCGTAGTAGGCGTTTTGCAAATCAGTTTCCTTAGCTGGGCTGAGATGATACCACTTTTCATATTCGGCTGGGTCCTTGAGGCGGAAGTCACCTGAAAGATCAATGACTGGGAAATTGGCCTTCAAGAAGGGGGCGGCTAAGTTGATGGCGACCCCGGCCGGTGTTGCAAGAAAAATCAGGTCGTTGTTGGCCATGATTTCTTGGCTATCATATGGGTAAGCTAGTTGGGGATGTGGCAGGTTCAAACGAGAGTTGAGGTCGACAAGTGGAATAGCATCGTCCAAATCGTGTTGGTAGACGTTGATGGTTTCAACTTCGGGGTGTTCTTGTAAGAGGGCGTAAAGTTGCATGCCGGCATAACCGGTAACGCCTGTAATTGCGGCATTCATAGCAAGTGTCCTTTCTGTATTACTAGGTTTTGGTTCTGGCCGTGAAGATCAATTTCTGGCTTGGCTGGTACCATTAAATCTTTGGAATAAAGTGGGTCCCAAGCGTGGCGGCCATCATCGCCTTAATACCGTGTTTACGGTTTTCGGCCTCATCGAATTGGCGTCCGTATTGGCTTTGGAAGACCTCGTCGGTGATTTCCATTTCCTTGAGACCGTACTTGACATAAACTTCCTTACCAACTTCAGTGCGCAGGTCGTGGAAGGCTGGTAAGCAGTGAAGGGTAATCAACTGACCGTCCTCGAGGTGACCGGTCATGGCCAAAGCGTTCATGTTGACCTGGTAGGGCAGGAGCAAGTCGATTCGTTCCTTCCAGTTATCTTCACCCATGGAAACCCAAACGTCGGTTGTGACAACGTTGGCATCCTGTAAACCGGTGGCCAAATCAGCAGTGATGGTGATTTCGGTACCAGTTTCCTTGGCATAACCTTGGGCAATTTCTACGACTTCGGCAGCCGGTTGCAATGATTCCGGACTAACGATGGCAACGTTGATACCGGCCATGGCGCAACCGACTAGTAATGAGTGGGCAACGTTGTTGCGACCATCACCGAGGTAGGCGACCTTTAAGCCAGCTAAGTGACCGAAGTTTTCCTTGATGGTCATCAGATCAGGAATTGTTTGCGTTGGGTGCCAGTCATCCGTCAGCCCGTTCCAGACGGGAACGCCAGAGTACTTAGCCAAGGCTTCAACGCTTGATTGACGAAAACCGCGGAATTCAATCGCGTCGTACATTGAACCCAAGACCTTCGCTGTATCTTCAATCGATTCTTTGTGGAATAAGTGGATTTCATCCTTGCCCAAAAAAACGGGGTGGGCACCTAGTTCGTTGGCAGCCGTAGTAAAAGCTGATAGGGTTCGTGTTGAGTTTTTTTCAAAAATCAGGGCGATGTTCTTGTCAGCCAGTAGCTTGGTGTGGATATTTTGCTTGGCAAGCCCCTTTAAGTGCAAACCGTAATCAACTAAGTAGTTTAGTTCGTTGACTGATAAATCAGTTTCTTTCAAAATGCTCTTACCGTAAAATTGGTTTTGAAAAAATGTTGTTGTGGTCATAATCTGTTCTCCTCTAGTCTATAAATCAAAAAAACGCCCTCTGACAGATGATTAGTCTGTCAGAGGGCGTTTTTGCGCGGTACCACCTCAAGTTCCTAGAAGGTTTGCACACTCCTAGCTCAGCAAGTCAAAAAAGACTTTGGCGGTAACGGGCCATTGACCGATTCTTTCTACTCATTTCGAAAGATAACTCACGGGCACGATTTAGTTGTTTTGTTTGGCCGGTTCTCACGAATTAACATCCAGCTTTTCTGTGAAAACAAAGTCAACTAAAATTTCCGATCATCGTTTTTTGATTAACATTGGCTTTTCGCCAACTTGTTGACAACAGCATAAAGAATATTTTTTCACCTGTCAAGGATTAATTAGAGAAAAGTGAGAAAATAGTGAGTTCTTTCTTGGGTAAAGTTCATCTAGAAAAGCAGTCTGGGTGCGCAGTTGGCGAATTTTTGAGCACTAGCAAAAATATTTAAGATGAGGCTGATTTTTCAATGAAAAATTTTACTGAAAGGAGTGATTGACCAGAAATTTTGTAGTTGTTGCGGTAAGATGGGGGGAAGAAAGTTACTCAAGAGTTCAAAAGGAGACATGCCATGACAGAACAACTCGACCAATATATGCAATTGCTGAAACTATCCTATTCTGATGCCGTGGCGGAACTTCTACAAAAGTATGGCCCGGCCAAGGACAGTTACTTTGCTGAAGATAACTACCAGGCTTTTTTGGTTGGCAAAACGTATTCTTTGCCCAAAAATGCAGCGATTGACCGGACGGCAGAGGGGCTTTATTGCCACCATATTGATGAAAGTCGGTATCTCAACTTGGCCGATCCGGCGATGATTAAGGTTCAACAGTATCCGTATGCCAGTCAACAAAAGACCCGCTTGGTTTACTGTAATTTAATCGAGCACGCGATCTTGCATGCTTTGATTGCCATTGAAAGTAAGCAGGAGTTTGGCTATGCCGAATTGGTTAAGGAATTAAAACCACAAATTGAAAGGTGGTACATTGAGGGCGAACAGCCAACTAGCCCAGCTGAAGCAGTTGAATGCTACAAGACGGCCTACCTTTCAGCAGATGAAACCTATAAGTTGATGATTTTTATCAAGGAGTTGGTCAAGGCATAGGTTAGGGGCAGTTTAGGCACACTACGTCCAGAGCTGTACCGACTGTGCATCAAAAAGATAGCAAAATAACCAATGATTGAGCAAGCGCTCCTCTTCGTCGACTAAAAGTTGGTGAGGAGGGGCGTTTTTTTACGTTCGCGTAACGAAACAAAGCGGCGGAAAAGATAAAGAAAGAGAGCAGGCAATCCACAGTTTATCAATTGGTTAGAATAAATTTTCAACAGGGTGGTGGTTGCGGTCAAAGATTACACGCTGATTTCTTTTGGCCATTGTTCACGAGTTACCGGTAAATTTTTTGTTCATTTGTTCAAATGATTATTTTTTGAGATTCACTATACTTGGGATCAAGCAATAAAAAGACACGCAAGCAATGATTTGTCGTATAAGTGCAGTGGTGTCAGATTTAATGCACCCGATTTGTGTTACAATCAAATTATATTCATTTAATTTAAATGTGATAAAGGAGAGAAAGTATGACAAGTCGTAATGAATGGGAAGAATATTTCGAACTCATTAATAATCGCAAGCCAAATGCAGATGAAATTACCGCTGCTTTGCAAAAGGGTGAATTTACAGATGGCCAAGCTCAAAGTGATCGCCCTGAAATCAAGATCGATAGTCAGCAAATCAGCAAGGGAGTAGAAGAAACCAAGGAACAAGCGGGGAAAGCCTTTAATACAGTCAAGCAGCACGCCGGGAACTACTTTTCTTGGTTTAAAAACCGGGCCTTGCGTCCAATGAAGTATGTCAATGAAGAAAATCCAAATCAGCTTTACCTTTGGTTGACTTTTGCCTTGACAACGGTTTGTTCTGCTGGCATTTTCTGGAACTTCGTTCGCCGCATCTTTGTTTCGTTGGCAAACGTCGTGGGAAACGACAACTCTTATGGTCGCAGTATTGCGAGCTTTGCTGGCCGGATTTTACCATCGGTTTTCTTTAACTTTTTCTTTGTCTTTGTTATCTTGTTCCTTGCTGCGTTGCCAGGATTGGCATTGGTGACTAAGGAACAGGAAAAATTCAAGGATTTGGTAAACCAGTTTTTGGTTTTCCAACCAGCCGCTGCCATCTTTGCTATTATTGGCTTTATCTACTCGTTTATTGCCCAGGTGCCAAAGGTAAGTGTTGATAATATTAGCAGTGTTCTTCAAGAAATTATGATTAACGTTGGTATCTTAATTATGCTGCCAATGTTATCCTTTGCTGTTGTCAACCTTGCGGCTGTTTATTTTGTTCAAAAATACCGTGAAAACGATCAGAAATTGGACTTAATCTGGTGGCAAATTTCTCAAGCAATCATGACAGCAATCGTCGTTTATATCGGTTACATCGTAATTATCACACCAATGTTCAAGTCATTGATCAGTACAATTGCCAACTTTAATTATTAATCTAGGAGGGACCTATTCATGACACAACAAGAATGGCTGGCTGCCTTTAAAAAAGAAAACGGTCGTGAACCTTCCTTGGATGAATTTAAAGCCGCTAAGGCAAACGGCTTTGCCTTGACGACTGACCAGCAGGAACGTTCCGAAAGGGAACGCTTGCAAGCCTGGGTGGCAGATTTTGAAAACAAGTACGGACGGAAGCCATCAATTGATGAAGTCAAGAAACGTCAATATGCAGCGCCGACGTCTACTGCCAAATCAGTCACGGCTACGAATGGAGAGGCGCCGACTGCCCCCCATCGTCAGAGTCGAGCGGTCAGCAAAAAACATGGTTTTCGGTTGCCAATTATTATCATCGTGTTGGCTTTGCTGGCCGGTTACTTTTATGGACAACACTATTACTCATATGATTCATCAATGAAGCGTGCGGTCAAGGTTTTGAACAGCCATAATGCTGATCAGTACAGCCAGAATTTGACTTGGTCTGATACTGACAAGCACCTTAGCAAGAGCGAAGTGGTTCCCCTAGTTAAATATATGAAGACTGGGATGACAAAGACGAGGGTTGAATCACTTTTGAAAACCGACTCCTTTAACGTTAACTTAAAGAAAACGGGCAACCAGTTTTTCATTTTCCCGAAGTATCAAATGGTGGTGACCCCGATTGATTTGCAAGTCTACACAAACCACTCAGATTTGAAGGTAACGGCTAACGATCAGGTCATTGTGGATGATTCTGACGAAGATGAAGTCGCTACTGTGAAACATCAGGCACCAGGTAACTATGACATGGTTGCCCAGGGTGAGAGTGATGGTGACAGCTTCAAGGGAACGATGACTGCTACCGTTTTGAATAAGGCAGCAGCTGAAATCGATTTGCACGCTTATAAGTCGTCGTCTTCGTCTAGTTCGAAGTCAAAGTTGACCAAGACTGGGGCCGATGCCTTGCTAGCAAATCTAACGTCGCTGCTCTCCCAAGCTGGGTCGTCAGACAGCAGTTTCGATACTAGTGACTTGACGGCATCTGACGTTTTCGTGAATGGTAGCAACAACAAAGCTTACTCAGACTTCATGGAAATGATTCAGAACAACAAGACGACTGCAAAGCGGACAGCTGAATCAATTAACTTCGGTTCGATTGATATTCAAGATGTGAACGCGACGGGAAAGCAGACTGCTGATGTCACCTTTAAAATTAAGGAAGACTTTAACTACTCGGCTGACACGGATCCCGACAAGCATAGCTCTGGTACATTGTCACAGGTCTTCTTGTTGAAAGCCCATGTGAAGTATGACGATGATGCCTCAAAGTGGTTGATTGATAGCATCGATTCTGACCAAAAGAAGCTCTCTGAAACAGACAATGTTAAGTAAATCGTAATGTTGAAAAGAACACCTGCTGGTGTTCTTTTTTATTTGATTGCATCTTTAATTTCCTGGGCAATTTGGCCCATTTCCTCAACTGATTTTTGGCAATTATCATCTACCCAAATAGTTAGGAGTGAAAACATACCTGACAAGGCGAAATACTCAATATATACTTGATTCTGCTGTTGCTTTAAAACAACTGCTAGCTGACTCTGTTGTATATTTTCAAAGGCAATACTTTGCAGTAAATAGGACAAGTTTTGCTGTTTTAGTTTTTTTAATATAGCTGTGTATTGCGTCCAGAAGTTAAAAAATAAGGTAACGGTTTGAGCGAAATTTTGTTCCGTATCTTTATTATCTAAGTAAGCAAAAAGTTCAAACACGATGTCCGTTATAATGCTTTTTAAAACATCCTCTGAGGAATAAAAATGACGATAAAAAGTTCGACGAGTATAACCAGCTTTTTGCATCAGATCCGCAATCTTGATTTTTTTGATATCCTGATTTTGCATGAGCGCTAACATGGCTATTTTGATGTTATTTTTTGTTTCTTCAATCTGCTTTTGACGACGATGTTGGGTGGTAAATGTCTCAATTTGCTTCATTTGTGTATAAGTCCTAATCGGGCACTATTTATTATTAGTTATCAGAATTATAATATTAGTATGTAAATTACACAACTGAGTCATTTGTAGGAGATTAACAATGAAATTTTTAATAAATAATTGGTATCGATTGGGAGCGGTGCTTGGTCTGATTTTAATGACTTTTTTGGCATTCCACTTGATAACGTTGAGTGCAGTTCAGATATTACTGATTTGGAATTTGATTGCTCTATTCGCCCATCAGTTTGAAGAATACCAGTTTCCCGGTGGTGCTCCAATCATCATCAATAAAGTTGTATACGATGAAACTACTCTAGCTGATCATTATCCTGGTAATGGCCTTTCCATCATGTTAGTTAATACAATTGCTTGGGTTATCTACTTAGTCGCGATTTTATTGCCTAACTATTATTGGTTAGGACTGGGGGTGATTTTCTTTAGTCTTTTCCAAATTTTAGGTCATTGTATTCAAATGCCTCTTAAATTGCGTGCATGGTATAACCCGGGTATGGTGACGACGGTTGGTCTTTTTTTGCCCCTCGGTGTAATTTATATTAATAAATTATCGAGTTTAGGGAAATTAAACTGGGGAACCATTTTTCTAGCTTTCTTGGTGTTAATTGTATGTATCTTATTGGGTATTGTGGCTCCGGTTCAGCTATTAAAGAACAAGCATACTAAGTACCCAATAAATCATTGGCAAATTAAAAGATATAACGAAATTATGGATTTTTGTCAGTTAACAAGGTCAAAATAATGAAAAAATGGATTATGAAGTGGTATGATTTTATGCCATTTATAGCTGGGTTCTACGCCCTAGCACTTGGATTGTTTGTCTGGGATTTCAACCAACGAATGCTGTTATTGGGCTTAATTTTTATTCATTTACATTTCTTTGAAGAATTTGGCCTCCCAGGTGGCTTTGCTTGGGGTGGAATTAAAGTTGAAATGAGAAATGTCAATCGCGTTGTTTCGCGATGGCAGTTGAACCAAAGTAGCTCGTTGTTTGGTAACGAATGGTTTGCGATTACAGTGTATTTGCCAACGCTATTCTTGCCCCAATGGCATTGGTTAGTTCTCGCCGCTGTTATTTTTGCTTTTGTTGAGCTATTCGGACATCTAATTATCTTTAATGTGGGACTCAAGAGCTATTACAACCCCGGTTTGTTGACCGCGATTATCTTGTCAGTGGTTGCAACTGTCTTTTTAGTAGAAACGATTCCATCAGGAATGTTTAACTGGCTTGATTTGCTCATGGCCTTTTGCTGGATTGGATTGAATTACTGGATTGGCTTCCGTTCGCCACTATTTTTGTATTTTAACAATAAGAAGCAATATACATTTACGAAAGAGGATTTGAATAAATCGGCTAGTTATATGAAAAAATTTGGTAGCAAACCAGACGATTACCAATATTAATTAACCTATTCGTGTATGAATAAAAGAATAAGCAGGGCCCATAAAGTGGGTCCTGCTTTTTTGGTTTTTCGTAGTGGCTTTGCTAGTAAAAGCCGGCTTAATAGACAAAAAGAGGAAATACTGGTTCAAATCTAATCACTGCCGTTCATGATGGGATCACCAATCATTAAAATTGTTGGTGTAGTCTGTTCTGTGGGTTTGCTGACCATAGTTAAACTGAAACGTGCTGACTGATTTTTTTCATTTAAGCATATGCTTAAACAGAATTGTTCGCTGCAAATCATGCTTATATCAGGTAAAATATAGAGCATATGTGAAAAAATAGATTAATTTGCAGTGCTGGATACAGTTTTTGGATTAGGTTTATTGGAGATGGAAGAACGATGTCTGAAGAAAAATTTGAACAAGCGGTAATTGAAAAACTGAAAAAGGAAGGTTGGACTTACCGAGAAGATCTTTCTAATAAAAAAGCAGAAGTATTAGAGCAAAACTGGCGTGAAATACTCAACGATAATAATCGAATCAAATTAAAAGATAAACCCCTTTCTGATAATGAATTTGATAATTTAAAGTTGGAACTGACGCACAATAAAACGCCTTACGACGCACAGTTGCTATTAGCAGGTGCAGGTGGGGTTGGTACGCTGCCACTAACGCGTGACGATGGTAGCCAACTCGAAATTGAAATTTTTTATGGTGATGAAGTAGCTGGTGGTCATTCTCGCTATGAAATTGTTAACCAGGTTACTTTTGACAAATTGCCAAGGACGCTTGGCCATAACCGACGAATCGACATTATGCTGTTGATTAATGGTTTGCCAGTTGGACATATAGAAGAAAAGGATGAGTCACGGGCTAATCAGCTGAGTGCCTTCGAGCAATTCCAAAAATATGATTCAGATGGCATGTATGAGGGTCTTTTTTCATTCGTGCAGGTCATGTTTATTCTGTCCCAGCATTCAGCCCACTATTTTGCGCGGCCGAAAAATTCCATGGAGTACAACCGAGAATTTTTGTTTGGTTGGCGAGATGATGACGGGAAAGATATCTCTGATGCGATGGTTTTCATTCATCAGGTAATGGGAATACCGGCACTGCACCGCTTGGTCACTGTGAATATGATTCCAGATGCTGATAATGATAATTTGATGGTGATGCGCTCCTATCAAATTCAAGCCACTCGGGCTATTATGGATCGGATGCGGGTCATGGAGAATAATCATCTTGTAGAAAAAGAGGGGGGTTACGTCTGGCATACGACGGGAAGTGGTAAGACGGTCACATCGTTTAAGGTTGCTCAGCTACTGGCTGCCTTGCCACGTGTCCGTCACGTTTTGTTTATCGTGGACCGGGTTGACTTGGTGAATCAAACGGCGGAAAACTTTAAATCATTTGCTTATGAAACGTTTGAAAAACGGATTCAAGTTGTCAACGGTGGGGCTCTACGAAAAGCCCTAAAGCAAAAGAATGGTCCGTCAAATATTTTCTTAACAACCGTCCAGGGATTGGATAAGGCTGTCAAGGGCGGCCTGGAGTCGGATGAACGAATGGTGATTTTGATGGATGAAGCGCATCGGTCTGCTAGTGGTGATGCAGTTGCCCATATTAAAAAGGCCTTTTCAAAAACAACTTGGTTTGCTTTCACGGGAACACCTAATTTTTATAGTGATGACGTCAATGATGTCAAGACGACACGATCTGTTTCAACATATGACGTTTTTGGTCAACGTTTACACCGTTACACAATCAAAGATGCCATTAGCGATCAAAATGTCCTTGGTTTTGATGTCTCTTACTACACGCCTGCGATTGAAAAGGAAGCGGATAGTGATTTCACAGAGCAAGAATTGGAAAAAGCCGTTTACACTTCTTTGCCATTCCGCGAGGCTGTGGTAGAAGATATTCGTGACCTTTGGAACGAAAATCACTCTGGTCCGATTGAAATGGGTGTTCGGCAGCCAAACCAATTTCACGGAATGTTAGCAGTTTCCGGTAAGCAGGCGGTAGTGGCTTACTATAACTTATTTAAAAAATTAGCGCCAAATTTGCGAGTAGCAATGACCTATTCTCGTGATGAAGATAATGGACAAGGCTCTTCCGACTTACAAGAGTCGCTCAAGACAGCCATGCAGGACTATTCCACGTTTTATGGAACGCATGATTTTTTTAGTAATCATGACCCTGAGCGCGCCTACTTAACGGATGTTACCAAGAGGATCGCCCACAAAAAGCCTTATAACAGAAAGTTGACGGAAGACCAGGAGACAGCAACACCCCAAAGACTCGATTTGATTATCGTTTCCGATCAATTGCTAACAGGATTTGACTCGAAATATGTCAATACGATTTATATGGATAAAATTCTGAAAGAAGGTTTGCTGATTCAGGCCATGTCACGAACCAACCGAACGATTGACCGCAATGCGAAGCCGCATGGAAAGATTCGTTTCTTCCGTAAAGGGGAGATGATGGAGGAACGGGTGCAGAACGCACTCGTGATTTATACGCAAGGCGGTAACGATACTCAGCCTGATCATGATCAGCTGAATCAAGATCAAAGTGAAATGGAAAAGGTCTTAATTACTGATGATATCCTAGCTCCAAAAAAGGCTAAGCAAATCCAAAATTTGATTCCACAAATTGAAGAATTAAAGACCATGGCCGGCGAAGATTTTAGTGTAACGCCGCCATCTGAAAAAGAGCGTGAGCACTTTGTTCAACTAGCCGCCGAAGTCAACCATTCAGTCCAACGACTGGTGCAGCAGGGCTACAAAATCGGTGATGAAATCGCTGATGTTGATGCACAAGGAGAGTTGAATGGTCAAAAGATTGCACTGAATTTGAAAGATGATAGTCATTTTAGTGCTTTACAGGCCCGTTTGAACGTAGTCAACGATAAATTACCAGCTAAAAAACAGATTGATTTAACGAATATCCAGATTGCAATTGATTTGTATGGTCGTGAAATTATTGATTATGATCGATTGGTTGAGTTAATCAATGAATACATGAAGGAAACGGTTGATACAAAGCGTGCGGAGATTGAAAAGCATATTGCGACAATGACTGATGTCGAGCGCAATGAAATCCTCGACATTTTAGATGGCATCGTTTCCGGGAAGTACCGTGTAGCATTTAATACTGAAACGTTGGATAAGACACGAAAAGCCGTCAGGTCTGACCAACAGGAATTGACAATTCGCCGCTGGGCGGATGACTACCACCTGAGTGGCAATGCGATTATTGAAGCGTATGAAGCCTTTTTGCCGGGAGTCGGGTTAAACGATAATCCAAAATTAAAGACAAAATTGAAGCAGATTGAAAAAGAAGAAAAATTAGGGTTCTTTGCAATCGCTGATTTTGAAGATGATGTCCTAAACTTTTTTGCAAAACTATAAAATTTTAACTGGGAGTAGATAATGGCATTAACAGCAGATAGACAAGCGTTGATTTGGAAAACATTGAATGAGACACGGGGAAAAATTGAGCCGTCAGAATATAAGAACTACATCTTTGGGATTATGTTTTATAAGTTTTTGTCAGAGAAGGCCCAACTTTGGCTTGATGGTGTGCTACAAGGTGAAAAATGGGCCAATATTTGGGCACAAGACCCTGAAAAGGCAAAGAGCTTCATGCAGGGAACTTTGGGATATGTGATTGAGCCCGGGGACATGTTTTCCGATTGGAAGGAAGCCATTAACACTGATAAGTTCAATATTATGATGGTCAAAGATGCTTTAACTCGCTTTGATAATGGTGTTAGTCCGGAAGCAAAATCAGATTATGCTGGTATTTTTTCAGATATTGATCTTGGCTCTTCACGGTTAGGGGCCAATGCTCAGACTCGTGCCGCGACCATGATGGATTGGATTAACTTGATGGACGAAATTGAGTTAGATACTGATGCTGACGTCTTAGGTGACCTTTATGAATACTTGATCGGCATGTTTGCTGCTAACTCTGGTGCTAAAGCAGGAGAATTTTATACCCCTCACCAAGTTTCGGATATCATGGCTCGAATTTTGACTGCTGGTCGTGAAAATCAGGAAACGTATACTCTCTATGACCCAACAATGGGTTCAGGGTCTTTGCTGATCACTACTGCTTCATACATGAAGAATGCGGGTGTCCAGGGGGCCATCAAGTACTATGGGCAAGAATTAATTACAACAACTTATAATTTGGCACGGATGAACTTGATGATGCATGGTGTTGAGTACAACGATATTAATCTACGTAACAGCGACACACTAGCTGGTGATTGGCCAGACGGAACCATTGATGGGGTTGATTCACCGCGAATGTTTGATGCCGTGATGGCAAACCCACCATATTCTCAAAAGTGGGATGCCGAGAATCGTGAAGATGATCCTCGTTTTAAATTTGGTGTCGCTCCAAAGGGCAAGGCAGATTACGCCTTCTTACTGCACGGTTTGTACCACTTGAATAATAACGGTCGAATGGCCATTGTCTTACCTCACGGCATTTTGTTCCGAGGAGCAGCTGAAGGACGAATTCGAAAGGCTTTGCTGGAAAACCGTAATATTAGTGCAGTGATTGGGCTACCTGCCAATATCTTTACTAATACAAGTATCCCAACGATCATCATGGTTTTGGAAAAGAACCGAGCCACTGACGACGTACTCTTTATTGATGCTTCTAAGGGATTTGAAAAACAAAAGAACAGCAACAAGCTGCGACAAGAAGATATTGAAAAGATTGTTGATACGTATTTGAAGCGCGAAGATGTCGAAAAGTATGCCCATGTCGCAACGATGGACGAAATTCGCGAAAACGACTTTAATCTCAATATTCCACGCTATGTTGATACTTTTGAAGAAGAAGAGCCAATTGATTTGGTTAAAGTCAATCAAGACATCGTGTCAGTTGAGGCTGACATCAAGAAAGAAGAAGCGGAATTGCTAGAACTGGTTAACCAACTGGCCGTAAACGATGATAGCAAGGCGGTGATTGACTCATTAAAGAGCTTATTAGCGGGAGGCAGCCATGAATAAAAATGCGCCGGTAATCCGTTTTCAGGGGTTTCATGACGATTGGGAACAGCGTAAGTTGGGGGAGGTGCTGCAATACGAACAGCCATCTAAATATATTGTTAAATCGACAGAATACGACAATAGCTTTTTAATCCCCGTTTTAACTGCTGGCCAGTCTTTCATATTGGGTTACACCAACGAAAATAATGGGATTAAAGAAGCAAGTAAAAAGAGGCCTATTATAATTTTTGATGACTTTACAACAAGTTCTCATTTTGTTGATTTTCCCTTTAAAATAAAGAGTTCTGCTATGAAACTGCTTAGCCTAAAAAATGAAAGTAGTGATTTTTATTTTATTTATCACATTTTAAAAAATGTTCAATACACGCCTAAGGATCATTCTCGGCAGTGGATTTCAGAATTTTCTAAATTTCATATTTTGATACCGAATAATGTTGAACAACAAAAAATAGGTTTATTATTCAAACACTTTGACAACCTTATCACCCTTCATCAGCGTAAGTTAAATTTACTGAAAGAACAGAAAAAAAGTTTACTACAAAAAATGTTTCCGAAAAAAGACGAAAAAATTCCAGAAATTCGTTTTAATGGATTTACTGACGATTGGGAACAGCGTAAAGTAAGAGAGTTATTTATTGTAACACGCGGTCAAGTATTAGCAGTTTCAGAAGTTAGTAGTATTAAAACATTAGTGAACCCATATCCTGTTTATTCATCTCAAACTAAAAATAATGGTTTACTTGGTTATTATCATGACTATTTATTTGATGGGGGAATAACATGGACAACCGATGGTGCCAATGCAGGAACTGTGAAGTACCGTAAGGGTAGGTTTTACAGCACTAATGTTAACGGTGTTTTATTATCCAATGATGGATATATAAATAAAGCTTTAGCAGAAATACTAAATAAATCTGCTTGGAAATATGTTTCGCATGTAGGAAATCCTAAACTCATGAATAATGTTATGAGTGATATAAAAATTGAAATTCCTACAAAAATAAGTGAACAGCAAAAACTATCCGGTTTGATAGACAAACTAGACAACCTCATCACCCTTCATCAGCGTAAACTTGATGCTTTGCAAGAACAGAAAAAAGGGTTGTTGCAAAAAATGTTTGTATAAATAAATTAGTGAAACAGGCTATTGGCCTGTTTTTTTGTCTTTTGGATTTTATTTGGCACAATAATCTTAGTTCACATAGGTATTTTTAAAATGTGAATACAAATTATTACGTAATTTATGGAGGATTAGATGATGCTAGAAAAAATAGCTAAAGACGAAAAATTTCATGTGTACTATAAACAATGGATCACGGTTTATAAGGAAGGAGCAATACGTGAGGTGACTATGGATAAATATATTATGTCGCACCAGTGGTTGGTCAAATTAATGCCTGATTTGAAACTTAAAGATTTAACAAGAATTTCTTATCAACAATTGTTAAATAATTATGCAGAAGAACATGAGCGACAGACAACAATGGATTTTCATCACCAATTAAAGGGAGCGATTCTTGATGCGGTGGATGAGGGTCTTGTTGAACGGGATCCGACAAGAAAAGCTATCATCAAAGGAAAGCATCCCAGAGATAAGAAACCTAAATATTTAAATCAGTTTGAATTGCGGACGATGTTAAGTAATTTGCAATTAGATCAAGAAATTAATTGGGATTGGTTTATCCTACTGGTTGCTAAAACTGGAATGCGTTTTTCAGAAGCCCTAGCATTAACGCCAAAGGATTTTGATTTTCCACATCAGATGCTCTCTGTTAACAAAACGTGGAATTATAAAGGTCATGGAGGATTTTCACCGACAAAAAATCATTCTTCTGTGCGAAAAATTCAATTAGACTGGCAGACAGTGATTCAATTTTCGGAATTGGTAAAAGAACTTCCAGATGAAAAGCCAATATTTGTTGCCCCAGGCGAAAAAATTTATAATTCAACAATTAATAATATTTTAGCCCGTATTTGTGAAAAGTCCGAGGTGCCAGTGATATCAATCCACGGTTTGCGACATACGCATGCATCACTTTTGCTATTTGCCGGGGTATCAATTGCGAGTGTAGCGAGACGATTGGGCCATGCAAGTATGACAACTACACAGAAAACCTATTTGCATATCATTCAAGAATTAGAAAATAAGGACGTTGACTTGGTTATGCGATCATTGTCAGGATTAAGCTAAATTCACAAGGGAAAGTGACCTACGCTGATGAAGGGTGATGAGGTTGTCAAAGTGTTTGAAGAATGTACCTATTTGATGTTGTTCAACTACATCAGGTAAATATATTGTCATTTTAGACATCGTTTTCCCTGATACTTCTAGGAATGTAGAACCTGCTCCCATTTTTTCACCGTATTTTTTTAGCATCTTTGAAAGTGAAAAAATAAAATAAGTATCGAGTCTATTTTCATCAGGAACGATTGACTGGAAACCCTGATTCGTTGTACTGCTTTTGCCTAGTATCGCTGTATTTCCAATCCCAGCCCTTGAGGTGAATAAAATTGTTCCAACGGGTAATAACTTTGCTGAACTTTTTGATAATCCCAATTTGGTGATGGTTTTCTCACTGTGAGAAACATAAATACTATCACCAATTTCAGCGGGAGTATACCAATCAATATCACCGTTCCAATAATCTTCTTCCGTAGTACTGGGTGTTCCACCTCCAACAATATCAGCAACCTCCCCCAACTTACGCTGTTCCCAAGTATTGGTTTTAAAAAGAAAAAAATTCATTTTTCACTTGTGAAAAAATTTATGGAGTGATAATTTTTCACCATGATAAAAATCATCTTTACGCTGATGAAGGGTGATAAGGTTGTCAAAGTGTTTGAATAATAAACCTATTTTTTGTTGTTCAACATTATTCGGTATCAAAATATGAAATTTAGAAAATTCTGAAATCCACTGCCGAGAATGATCCTTAGGCGTGTATTGAACATTTTTTAAAATGTGATAAATAAAATAAAAATCACTACTTTCATTTTTTAGGCTAAGCAGTTTCATAGCAGAACTCTTTATTTTAAAGGGAAAATCAACAAAATGAGAACTTGTTGTAAAGTCATCAAAAATTATAATAGGCCTCTTTTTACTTGCTTCTTTAATCCCATTATTTTCGTTGGTGTAACCCAATATGAAAGACTGGCCAGCAGTTAAAACGGGGATTAAAAAGCTATTGTCGTATTCTGTCGATTTAACAATATATTTAGATGGCTGTTCGTATTGCAGCACCTCCCCCAACTTACGCTGTTCCCAAGTGTTGCAAATAATTCTAATTTACCTTATCTATTCAAGAAATGTTATCATGGTTATATGTGAAAAAAATACTTTGTATTTGACAACAATGTAAAGGTAAAAATGGATGAAAGACGACGTAAAAGCAAAAAAACACTTTAAAAATGCAGCAAAAGAAGGAATTGTCATGATGGCATTGCTTCAAATTCTGCAAAATGCAGGTGGCAAGATGGAAAAGAAGACGGCAAAAAACATGTTGCCGCAAACAGACGAACGAATTTCTGATGCAATGATTCAGGAAGAAAAGGTTTCTAAAAAAACCGGTACTGCATATCGTCCATTTGATTTCACTTTTAATTTTGCAGTGAAGCGTTTGCAATTATTTGGCTGCATTGAAAATTCTAAAGCGAGATTTCTGGTTTTAACCGAAAAGGGGATGGAATTCGATTTAAGCCAAACTACTGGTGAAAAAATTCGTTCAGCAACAGACGAATTGATGAAGGAATTATCAAAGAAGAATAAAACGAAAAAAGAAACACAAAAGCTCATTGAAGATCCTAAAAATCGGATAGCCGATCCTGAACCTGAAGAGGATGATTCTGATGATATTAGTGATAGTACCGAAAGCTGGAAAGAAGAACTGAAGGTCCGATTACGTAAGATGGATCCAAGTAAATTCGAAAAGTTTAGCCGACGCCTAATTCAGGAAATGGGTGCTCAAATTGATGATGAGATTGGCATGAAGCTTTCACAGGACCACGGCTTAGATGGCTATGCTTATTTCGTTAGTGATGAATTGCGGACTACTCGAGTGGCAATTCAATCGAAACGTTATAATAATCAGGTGGGTGATAAATATATTCGCGATTTTCGTGGATCGATTCAAAACGGAACAGATTATGGTATTTTGATTACGACTGATTACTTTACGCCGGCAGCGGTCAAAGAAGCGAAGGACCCTTCAAAGTCAACACCAATTACCTTGTTAGATTTAGATGACGTCGTTGATTTAGTCGAAAAACATCAACTCTTTGTTAAACGAGTTGAAACTTACGAACTTGGTGATTTTTATTTTGAATAAGGAAGTTTTCAAAGTCAAAGGCATCAACCTGTGAATAAGCCTTTGACAATATATAGGTTTTCCCAAGTTTTCTTTATGCGAAGCATGGGGGACTTTTCTCATTAACTTAAAAAAGCTTGACAGCGATAGCTATGATTTCTGGACAAACCACGAGTGGTTTGTCCTTTTTTGCTGATTTTTGCTGAAATTACCCTGGGAGAAAATAGTTTTTATACTTTTGCTGCGGACTAATGTTACTGGTTTGTTCGGTATGTTGCGAGTTAGGGAAGTGAGCTGACAATGTGTGGGGAAACGCTAGCGCACCTTTGCTTTTTACCTTATAAATGAGGTATCAAAACGAAAGGAGGCCGAATATGAGTGGCTTGATTCGGTTGGTGGTCATTTGCATCAAATATGGTTTCAAGCACTTAACCAATACTTTTTTGGGGCGGCACACGGATAATTTTCGAGTGCAGCTCCATGTCACTAACCTAGTACAAAAGGAGGTTAACTGTTATGAACAATGGCAATGCGGCAACATCACAATCAATCAAAATGCAACAGCGCCAAAACACAGGCGCCCGAGTGGTTCAAATAGGCGTAATAAATTACTTTAATTATTATTGTGTTAATGAGGCGCAACGAATGATCCGGTTAAATCAAGTTTACTATGTCAAAAAAATCGTATCCCCGAGATTAAACTATCAGCATTTACGATGTCGTCGACGGCGCCTTGAGCAAAAGCAGTTTCCCAGCCCATTCATCACTTTCAAAAACGGTATCAGGGATAGCACGACTTACCTCTATCTGAGCTTTTCTCCTTTAGGAGTTCACCAAGCCCGGTGGTCATCATACCAAGTCTTATGCTAAAATAGTCAAAGCGGTTTTAACTTGAGTAACGCGATAAGGAGAAAAAATGTTTAAAGCGTACAAAAAGTTTTGGCAGAATTACGTTAACTTTAACGGTCGGACAACGCGAGCTGATTATTGGTGGTTTATCCTGGCCAATACCATTATTTGGTTGCTTTGGATAGCGGTCTTTGCTGGTGTTGCTGTTGGGCCCATCATGAAGTATGTTGATTATGGGCATTTTACGCAAGCCGATACGCCAATGTTAGGCTTACTAATCGTTTTGCTCTTATTGGCTCTCTTTTATGCCTTAGCGACCTTCATTCCCAGATTATCATTGCAGTACCGACGAATCGTTGATACAGGTCTTAGCCCATGGTGGTTTCTCTTAGTTGTGATTGGCAAGTTTTTGTCAATTAGTGCTGCGGCACAAAACAGCGCTATTACAGCTGCTATCTTCTTCTTAAACTTAGCTGTTTTTGTCATCAGCGTGTCTAAGACAGATGCCTTCAAGAAAGAAAAATAAGATCATCGTACAAAAGTTAGTTGCAGAAAAGGACTCATGGAAGTGGGTCCTTTTTTGTTCATGCTAAACATTCGGTAACCCTGGTGCTACAATGAGCAATAGAGGGCTCGAAAGGTCGGATAGCAATGATGATGGTACAAGCATATAAAAATTATTGGCGTAAGTATTTGGACTTTTCTGGGCGGGCTTGTCTAGCTGATTTTTGGCTAGTGGTCCTTGATAATCTCCTTTTGACTGTTGTAGTTCTTTTGCTAACCGGAGGATCCATTTGGGGATTGGCACAACAATTCCTATATGATGGTGTTTCCGGCATTGGTTTCGGGGTTGTGGGAATTGCAGCTTTGGCTTTAATTTTTTCACTGTTTTATGGTTTAGCAACCGTTATTCCCAACTTGTCCTTGCAATACCGCCGTATCTTGGATACTGGACTGAGCGCCCGTTGGTTTGTCCTTCCGGTCGTGGCTTGGGCATTAGTCATTGCTTACGCGATTGTTCAAAATGTCCTCTTGCTTTTGGCCTTGGCGGTGGTTGAATTGGTTCTCTTGGTCATTAACTTAGCCGGAACCAATCGCTTTGCACGAAAACGTTAATTTTTTGAAGCCTGGCCGTTGGTCGGGCTTTTCATCTGGCAATAACGTTTGAGACAAGTTAACTTACGATGGTAAACACTTAAAAATCAGTCATTTTTTGGTAGTTCTTATTGAAGAAGAGTGGTAAGATAAAAGCGATTGAGAGAAAAGTAAAATGGGGGATGGATATGTTATCTGCTTATAAAGATTATTGGAAGAAGTACTTCAGTTTTTCTGGTCGATCAACCCGGTCTGATTTTTGGTGGGTTGTTTTGGCCAACATTCTAATTGGCATTGTGGCAACGGCTATTGGCGGCAGTTCGATTTTTTCTGCACTGGACTCTGCCTTGAATGATGGCAGTCAGTCACAAGCAGCGACTGGTTTAGCTGGTTTTGTGATTGTTTTTGTTGTTTTGTATCAGTTGCTAACAATTATTCCTAATTTGTCTTTGCAAAGTCGACGAATTATTGACACTGGCCTAAGTGGCTGGTGGTTTATTCTGGTTGTTTTAGCCTATCTCTTGCCAGGGGCTTCGCTAGTAGCTTTACTAAATGATGCCTATAATGCTGCTGGCGGCAGTGGTACCTTAAATTCTCTTTGGCTCATGATTCTTTGGGCCATTGTTGAAATTGTCATCTTGGTGATTAACTTAACACCAACCGATGCCTTCGGTCGGCACCGTTCTTGATTGGTATGCAAAGCAGCCCGGCTGGGCTGTTTTTTAGTGTTAAGGCGGCCATCAGGATTTTTAAGATTGCTTCTTGATGGTATAATGTCGAGGTTGATTGGCACAGAGAGGGGGTGAGAAGGTTGATACAATCATACAAAAAATACTGGGAAGATTATTTTCATTTTAGGGGTCAGACTTCTCGCTCGGAGTATTGGTCGGTCATGTTCATTAACTCAGCGATTAGTCTGCTGGGTTATTCGTTGGTCTTGTACTTGTTGAGCAACTTGGTGCAAACAGTTGCGTCCGTTGCTGACAACTCGAAGGCCTATTGGGTCGTCCTAGTGACGTTAGTCCTGGTAACCTTCCTATTAACGGTTTTTTGGCTGCTTAACCTTATTCCTTTTTTGTCAATTTCTTATCGACGTTATCGGGATACGGGCTTACCCTCCTGGGCTTTTATTATTGAACCAGTAGCAATTTTTCTATCTTTAGTCGATTACTACTATCAAACGAAGGTCTATGAAAGTAATATCAGTATGCCCCTGTGGCTAATTCCAGCCTTACTAGTGTTGATATTGGCAGATTTTTTGATTAAAATTTTGCCGACGGGGACTTTTAATAAAATTTAAAAAGCCATTGGCCAGTTATCTGGCCAATGGCTTTATTTCTTCTATGAAAATTGATTTTTCGATAGGAATTTTTGCGATACAGAGTGATTGTAGTGATAATAAAAAAGTACCGATGACTAATCAAACAGATTAATTAACGGTACCAAGCATTGTCAAAGGGCGCAAGGACGGTCCAGTTTGAATTGTGTTGACATGACCTAGGCTTAGTCCAGGTCGTCAAAAATGACTTGGCCGTCTTCAAAGGCGGCAATCTTAGCCAAAGAGTGAATATTCGTTAAGCCGGCTTCGATGGCAGCTTGGCGTCCAGGTTGGAATGACTTTTCAATTACAATGCCGGCCCCGACGATTGTCGCACCCGCCTCATCAGCTAAAGCCTTCATGCCTAACAATGCCTGGCCGTTGGCGAGGAAGTCGTCGATTAGTAAGACGTTGTCCGCGGCTGATAAGAAACGCTTATCAATTCTGATTTGGTTGCTGCTTTGCTTTGTATATGAGTAGACGTCAGCGGTGTAGGCATCATCTGAGAGAATGCGCGACTTTGATTTGCGTGCAAAGACGACGGGGACGCCAAGACTCAAGCCCGCCATCACGGCTGGGGCGATGCCAGAGGCTTCGACTGTGATCACCTTCGTAATGTCCTGGTCTTTGAAGAGGCGGGCAAATTCGGCACCCATGGCCTGCATCAGCTTAGGATCGATTTGATGGTTTAAAAAGGAATCAACCTTCAAAATATCAGCGCCCAAGACGCGGCCGTCTTCTTTAATTCGTGCTTCTAATTCCTTCATGAGGACTCCTTTTTCAAGGCCGCTTACAAGCGGCAATCTAATTAATATTTTACCAAGGGGAAAAGCTTGCTACAAGGGCAAAAGTTGGCATTCTGCAAGAGATATGGTACATTAAAAACTAATGAAATGAGGATTACGTGGATGCGAAATCAGCAAAATAAGCTCATCAAGTTGATGAGGTGGCTACCAAATCAGCAAGACAGACATGTCAAGTTGATGAAGTGGATGCCCAATCAGCAAGACAAGCTCATCAAGTGGATGAGGCTTACCAAAACCTTTCTATTAAATTTGGCGGCCTTTTTGGGCTTCTTTGCCCTGGAATATGCGGCAATGGTCTTTATCCAGGGGTCGGTCTATTTTTCTGGTCAGCACCGCTATGCGGTTCTGATACTGGGTCTTGGTTTAGCCTACTGTTTTGTACGCTTTGGGCTGCAGGCCATGAAAGCGAACAAGGCCAAATTATCTTTTTCTTTGAAAACGATTGCCTGGCCCACCAAGTCAGAATTTGGGACGATCATTGCAGCTTATCTCCTAGGTTGGTCGGGGATGGTCATCTGGAACGAAATTGAAATTTTGTTCTTTTATAAGTTGACCCATGGGACGACGGAAAATCAAGCCGCCATTGATAATATCATGCAGGTCGGTGGCCATTATTCATTGGTAATGTTTTCACTGATTATTGTCTTCTTAGGACCGGTGATGGAAGAAATCCTGTTCCGTGGACTCTTTTTCCGCTATTTCAAGTCAGTGAAATTTCCCTGGCTGGTTGTTGTGCTGTCGGCCTTGTCCTTTGGTTTTTATCACCTGAGTTCCTACACTTGGGTCTCACTTTTAGACCTGCCACCGTATGCCATTGTCGGGTTTTCGTTGGCTTACGTATACAAGAAAACGGATAAGTTGTCATCCTCGATTATCATGCACGTTTTCCACAATGGCTGGATCCAAGTCATCTCGATTATTACCCTACTTCAACACTAATTTTATCTTTGATCAAATCAGGCCTGCCTACCCGCAGGCCTTTTTTCTTGGACGCCAGAATAGGTAGGACCAATCAAAGGAGTGTGGAAAAAAGAAAAAATCTGTTGTCCTTGTACCCAGTTTGGTTATCAGTGAGACTGATTTTTCGCCTGGGGGAACAGCAGATTTTTTAGATGGTAAACTTAAGCGTTATCGGCTTGAGCAGCCTTCGGCCAACCGTTTAAAAGCAAGTTAAGGACAACGGCCACAACAGTCGTCATGACGACGCCGTTGGTCATCACCATCTGCAATTGCTCTGGCAAGTGAGCCAAGAGGGTTGGCACTGAACTAATGCCCAAGCCAGCACCGATTGATAAGCCGGCCGTCAAAAGGTTGCCTTCCTTGTTCAAGTTGACCTTACCGAGGATTTGCAAACCTTGAATGGCAATCGTTGAGAACATGACCATCATGGCCCCACCTAGAACGGCTGAGGGAATGATGGTAGCCAGGGCACCAAACTTTGGTAACAGTCCCAAAACCAAGAGCAAGCAAGCGGCATAGTAAATGGGTTGCTTGGTCTTCACACCTGAAAGGCGAACGACCGCTACGTTTTGTGAGAAGGTGGAGTAAGGGAAGGTATTGAAAATTCCAGAAAGGACAACGGCGAACCCTTCGGCGCGGTAACCACGGGCCAAGTCCTTTTGTTCTAATTTTTTACCAGTCAAATCAGCCAAGGCAAAGTAAACGCCGGTAGCTTCGACCATAGCAGTTAAGACGATGATTATCATCGTCAATGAGGCCGACCATGAGAAAGTTGGTGTTCCCAAGAAAAATGGTTGGGGAAGGTGGAACCAGGCAGCGTCAGCAACTGGTGTCAATGACACACGGCCGAGGACGGCTGCAAAAAGGGTTCCTAAAATAATGCCCATCAAGACGGCAATGGCCTTTAAGAAGCCCTTTGCCAGCTTCATTAAGAGCAATGTTAAAACGATGGTCACAAAACCAATTAGAAGGTTTTGCCATTCACCGAATGATTTGGCCGTTAAGCTACCGCCACCCCAGTTTTGCAGGGCGATTGGAATCAAACTTAAACCAATAACGGTAATCAATGAACCAGTAACGACTGGTGGGAAGAAGGCGCGCAGGCGGGCGAAGGTTCCGGCAATCAAGATAACGAAAAGGCCAGCCACGATTGTGGCCCCATACATGGCACCCCAACCGAGGCTTGAGCCGATGTTAATTAATGGTGAAACTGCTTGAATTGATGAACCCAAAACAACGGGCAAAGCGATACCGGTGATGGGAGTTTGCTTCAATTGGAAGAGTGTTGCTAAACCGGTACAGAAAATATCCACTGAAATCAAGTAAGCCAGTTGCGTACTATTAAAGTGCAAGGCCGTTCCAATTAGCAGTGGTACCAGGATGGAACCGGCGTACATAGCCAGCACGTGTTGCAGCCCTAAGAGTAGGGCCTGAAACTTTGGAAGGGGGTGGTTGGGTGTTTCCATGAGATCTCCTGTGTTTGACCAATCATTCTCAGTTGGTCAAAAGTTATGATAAAAAAACAAAAATATTGGAGCAGCCCCATCCCACAGACAACAAAAAAAGCACGCAGTACCCAAGCGTGCTCAAAAAACCCTTGGTGATAGTCGCCCTTTTTGCCGGGCGGTAGAGACTCGGCTAGCGTTAAAAGCCGGATATAACTCCAATACGGTACTAATATTGTAGCAGGTTTCCATTTTAAAAGATATAAAAACCGCCAGAACGGTCAGAAAATTGGCAGAATGTCTGGCATTAGTCGAGCTTGATACTGATAAGCTGGTTTAGCAACTGCAACTGGTATTCTCATGAGAACGGCAAAAATTAATCGGCATAAGTCTTTCGTTTATTGCACGAGTTCGCTCATCACGTAACTTTGTTGTTGTATTTGAGAGAAATTGTTAAAATATTGAAAGAGTGATTGCTAACTTTTTGAGTAATATCTGCTGGTAAAAATGGATTGAGATAGACAAAGTAGGGGGACCGGATGTCGGATGACGATAAAAATTATAGTAGATTTTTAATTGAACTAATCGTTGTGGTCGCTATTATGCTGATTGGTGCTATATTTTTTACACTGGCTCTCATTTCCTATTGGTGTTAAAAAAACACCCAACAGTTTTGCCGTTCAGCTGAAAGAAAAGTTAACTTTCAAATGAACGGTACCTGTTGGGCGTTTTTTACTTGCTATGGCTGCTAGCATTCGCTGTCGGAAACTGCTTGTTGGCTACAATTTGATCGAGAAGATGGTAGTCACGACGCAAATCATATGGAGTATCGCGACTGGTATTCCATAGCTGGACAACGTAGAGGTTGCCGATTAACCAGAGTAACTCTTGATCTGTTGTGACAGTGGAAAGGGCTTTAAAAATTGACTTATAAAATAAGTCCTCAAAGGCACGGTCCTGTAGTTGGAATTCTAAAACTTCGATAGTACCATCAAAGTGGAAGGTTTTAATGGTTTCAAACGGAAACTTTTTAAACTGGTCAAGGTCGAGTGTCGCATAGATTGATTGAACACTTGTATTTAATAATTCATCCAAAAGTACATACTTATCCACAAAATGACGGTAAAATGTGTTGCGATTGACCTCTGCAGCATCACAAATTTCCTTCACTTTTATTTTGGAAAAGGGGATGTCATGGAGCAATTCGCCAGTAGTCAGCAATAGGTGGCGATGCATTAAATCGTATCGTTTATTTTCCATAAAAGTTTCCCACCCCCGCTAAAAGCAACATTTTTTTATTTTTGTTGCATTTTAAAACAGTGTAACATTTTTTGACTCTTCAAATCTTCTAAATTAATCACTAAAATGTTCATGATGATTAAAAAGGAGGAGAAGTAATGCTCAAAAAACTTGGGGAATGGATTTATGAAAATAAAGTGAAGACCTTCCTGATTTGGTTGGCGGCCATTATCGTTGTCGGTGGCGGTGCCATCGGTCTCGGTTCGCATTTTTCAGAAAATTTGACGATTAGTGGCGTCCCATCAACAAATATCCAAAGTACCCTGGAACGGGAATTTCATCAGAATCCTAACAGTGGTACGTTAAAGGTTGTCGTTCAAAATCAGCAGGGGATCACTGATGAAAAGACCAAGGCGGATGTTGCCAAGGCCATTGCCAAGGTTCAGGACAAGTATGCTGCTGATATTAAGACGATTGCCAACCCTTATACCAACAATACTGTTAGTTCTGATAATACGACTACCTATGTCGATATTACCTTCAAAGCAAACTCAACATCAGTGTCCCATAGCACGATTACCGGTATTCGTTCTATCTTTGATGATCGAGTGAAGACCAGTGGGACAAAGGTTGCTTACACTGGCACCGTCCAGCTAAAGCCGTTTGAAATCGGTGGTTCTTCCGAAATCATTGGGGTTGTGATCGCCTTTGCCTTGTTGTTCGTACTATTCCGCTCCTTTATTACTGCTGGAATGCCAATTGTCTCTGCCCTGGTTGGCTTGGTGACTGGCTTGTTCCTCGTGATCATTGGAACGAATTTTGCAACCCTTGCCAATGTAGCTGAGACTTTGTCTGTGATGTTGGCCTTAGCAGTTGGAATCGATTATGCGCTCTTTATCTTGAACCGCTACCGGACTGATTTGGCCGAGACAAACGGTGACCAAAAACTGGCCTTAGGAAATGCCTTGTCAGAAGCCGGCAAGTCCGTTATTTTTGCCGGTGTGACGGTTATTATCGCTGTTTGTGGCTTGTCCTTTGCTGGCATTGAATTCGTGACAACCATGGGCTTTGCTGCTGCTGTTGCGGTGGCCATTGCCGTGTTGTCAGCGTTGACTTTCTTGCCAGCTTTGATTGCGGCCTGTGCTAAGTTTATTCGACCAAATACCAAGACGGTCGATCACATGGCCAAGAGCCCAGCCAAGTTGACGAAGTTTTTGACGAGCCACCCATGGCTGGTGGTAATTGTTGCCGTATTGGTTTTGATTGGTATTGGTTTGCCGGCGCAAAATATGCGTTTGGGAATGCCTTACAACGGCTCTTTGCCAGAAAAGCAAACGGAACGTCAGGCTTATGACATGATTTCTGATAAGTTTGGTGAGGGGATTAATTCACCATTGATTGCTGTTGTTAAATTAGACACCGACCAATCAGCTGCGGTTAACGAGGCCAATGTTGCCAAGATTGCCAGTCATTTGACTGGCCTCTCTGGTACAAAGACATTGTCACCTTTGTCAGTTGACCAGCAAAAGGCAGCGACCTTGCAGACGCAGCTGACACAAGAGGCCCAACAAAAGATGGCCTTGCAGGCTCAAACAACTGGACAACTGCCAACTCAGGCGCAAAAGGATCAGACAGCCGCTCAAATCAAGCAAGTGATTATGGCGCAGGCAACTAAGCCTTATCAGATTTCTGCAGATGGCAAGTATGCGCTGTTAGTCGTTATTCCAAAGAAGGGGTCTGAAGCAGTTGAGACAACTAATCTAGTCCACAAGATTCAGGATTATTCAGACAACACGACGAAAGCAAAGTACGGTGCTCAGATTACCTTGACTGGAGTAAACGCCGTCAATTTGGATATTACCAAAAAGCTGAATAACGCGACACCAATCTTTGTCTTCACGATTATTGTTTTGGCCTTTATCTTGTTAATGGTTGTCTTCCGCTCTTTCATTGTTCCAGCGGTAGCGATGGCTGGTTTTGGTCTATCGCTCTTGGCTTCCTTTGGCTTTACTACATTGGTTATTCAGGAAGGATTCTTAAAGGAAGTCTTTGGTGTCGCCAAGGCAGCACCCATCCTTTCCTTCTTACCAATTATCGTCACGGCCATTCTCTTTGGTTTGGCGATGGATTACGAAGTCTTTATGGTTTCACGAGCTCGTGAGGAGTATCTGAAAACAGGTGATAACGACCGAGCAGTGACCGTTGCCATGCAGGATTCTGGTCCAATTGTGGTCACGGCAGCTTTGATTATGATGGCGGTCTTTGGATCATTTGCTTTGAATTCTAGTCCAACCATCAAGTCTTTGGCCTTGGCCTTAGCCTTTGGTATCTTCTTTGATGCCTTTATTATCCGTTTGCTCTTCGTGCCAGCAATGCTGAAGATTTTTGGCAAAACCAACTGGGCCTTTCCGGGTAATAAAAAGAAAAACTGACATCTTTCAAATTTTTTCTGCTGATAAAAGTTAAAGATAAAGAAAAAGCCAGCTCAAGTGAGCTGGCTTTTTTCTTGGTCAACGAATGGTATTGTTGCTTAATGGTCGAGATTGTCAGGGAACTTTCTCTCATTGAACATTTGGTCAAAAATCGGGTATCCCTCATGAAGCGTATACGGTTTGGCTAAGCTATGGTTCCAAAGACGGATAATATACATGTTACCAAGGCTCCACAAAAAATCCTGGTCAGTGGTAAATTCTTGTAATATTTTAAAAATCAGACTATCAAAAATATCCTGAAACAATGAATCGTTGAGTTGAAAATCAAGGATTGACATCTCTGCCGAAAATTTCATGGTCGCGATAACTTGAAATGGATGTTGACGAAAATCATCTAAGTCTACTTGATTAAAAAGACGGGTGATTGATTCTGTGAGCATCACCTCTAGCAGGGCATATTTATCAACAAAGTGCCTGTAAAAGGTGTTGCGATTAATATTGGCGGCCTCACAGATTTGCTTGATCGTTAATTTGGAAAAAGGGACGGTTACGAATAGTGCAGCCGCTGTTTCCATGATGTGGTTGTGCATTAAGTCGTAATTTTTATTAGCCATTGGAATTGAAAATGAGACACTTTCTTAAATTTGTCACTCTAAGGGACAGTATAACAATTTTATCCCTTTCATAATATACTTATCACGACTAAAATATAGACAATGATTCATTAAAAGGAGGAGCATCATGCTCAAACGTCTAGGGGAATGGATTTATGA
The DNA here is from genome assembly GCF_058508565.1 of Fructobacillus sp. ESL1117. Classification (NCBI taxonomy): domain Bacteria; kingdom Bacillati; phylum Bacillota; class Bacilli; order Lactobacillales; family Lactobacillaceae; genus Fructobacillus; species Fructobacillus sp. ESL1117. The sequence continues at coordinate 1,340,864 of NZ_CP196385.1, forward strand.
AAATAAGTTCAAAACTTTCCTGGTTTGGTTGGTTGCCGTGGCTGTTTTAATTGGTGGGGCCGTGGGACTTGGTTCTCATTACACCACGAATTTAACAATTACTGGTATTCCATCAACCAACATTCAAAGTACTCTTGAAAAAGAGTTTAAGATGAACCCGAATAGCGGAACCATGAAGGCCGTTATTCAGAATAAGAAGACTGGTGTTGCTGACGACAATACGAAGACCGAAGTGGCTTCTGCTATTGATCAGCTACAAAAGAAGTATTCTTCAGACATTAAGTCGATTTCAAACCCCTATACAACGGGAGTGATTAGTGCTGATAAGACGACGACATATGTTGATATCACCTTTAAGGCCGATTCAACCAACGTTTCTCAAGACGCCATCGACGGTGTGAAGAAGACCTTTAACGACAAGGTGAAGAGTTCCAACACCAAGGTTGCCTTTACCGGATCAGTAAAGGTTACTCCGATGGAATTGGGAGGCAAGTCCGAATTAATTGGAATTGCGATTGCCTTCGTCCTCTTGTTAGTCTTGTTCCGGTCCTTTGTGACGGCTGGAATGCCAATTATTTCAGCGCTTGTCGGCTTAATTTCCGGGATATTATTGATTACTATCGGAACAAACGTCATTACATTGGCCAGTGTTAGTCAAACGTTGGCAGTGATGTTGTCATTGGCGGTCGGTATTGACTACTCACTCTTTATCTTGAACCGGTATCGGACTGATTTGGCTGATACCAATGGCGATAAGAAGACGGCGCTTGGTTTGGCCCTGTCTGAGGCTGGTAGTTCAGTTATTTTCGCTGGTGTGACAGTGATTATTGCCGTTTGTGGTTTGGCCTTTGCGGGGATTGAGTTTGTAACAACGATGGGCTTGGCAACCGCTGCCGCCGTTGCTGTGGCAGTTGTTTCAGCATTGACATTCTTGCCAGCCTTGATTGCCGTTTGTGCGAAGTTCGTTAAGCCCAATAATAAGACTGTTGACCATATGGCTCAGCACCCATCCAAGATTACAAAATTGATTACTGGCCACCCTTGGACAGTTTCAATTCTAGCAATCTTGGCCTTGGCTGCAATTGCCCTACCAGCGCAAAACATGCGCTTGGGAATGCCTTATAACGGCTCACTGCCTGATAATCGAACAGAGCGTCAGGCCTATGACATGATTTCTGATAAGTTTGGGGAGGGAGTTAACTCACCTTTGATTGCTGTCGTTAAGCTGGATACTGATAAGGGTCAAGCGAACAACGAAGCGAACTTGGTCAAGATTGCTAAACATATTAGCGATCTGAATGGGGTCAAGATGATGACCCCATTGACGGTAGACCAGCAAAAGGCGGCAACATTGCAGACGCAATTGACCCAAGAAGCTCAGCAAAAGATGATGGCCCAAGCCCAAGCAACAGGCCAGGCACCAACCCAAGCTCAACAGGATCAAGCTGCTGCACAAATTAAGCAAGCGATTATTGCTCAGGCATCTAAGCCTTACCAAGTTAGTGCTGATGGCAAGTATGCCATGATGGTCGTGATTCCAACTAAGGGATCAGCGGCTAAGCAAACGACTGATTTGGTTAATAAGATCAAGGATTACTCTGCCACCACGGAGTCAAAGTACTCTGCGCAGATTACCATGACAGGAATTAATGCCGTGAACTTGGATATCACCAAGAAGCTTAACGATGCCACACCACTCTTTGCGTTTACGATTATTGTTTTGGCTTTCATCTTATTAATGGTTGTTTTCCGTTCATTTATCGTGCCTGCGGTGGCCATGGTTGGCTTTGGTTTGTCATTGTTGGCATCCTTTGGCTTTACAACGTTGGTCATCCAAGAAGGCTTTATGAAGGGACTCTTCGGTGTTGCTAAGGGGGCACCAATTATTTCTTTCTTGCCAATCATTGCAACGGCCTTGATTTTCGGTCTGGCAATGGATTATGAGGTCTTTATGGTCTCACGTGCCCGGGAAGAATATGCAAAGACCGGTGATAACGACCGGGCAGTGACGGTGGCGATGCAGTCATCAGGTCCAATCGTTGTGACGGCCGCATTGATTATGATTGCTGTCTTCGGGTCATTTGCTTTGGATCCTGACCCAACAATCAAATCAGTTGGTTTGGCACTTTCATTTGGAATTTTCTTTGATGCCTTTATCGTCCGTTTGCTCTTTGTGCCAGCCATGATGAAAATCTTTGGTAAGTGGAACTGGGTTTTCCCAGGTAACAAGCACAAGTAAGAATTTTTGATTTTTCTGCTTAAAAATTAGTAATGCTCAGAAGCCAGTCCTTAAGGACTGGCTTTTTTGACTGCCATTTGCTGCGAACAACAGCCACACTGTGACGGAGTTCGATACCGCTTTTTTCTGATCTCTGTTAGTAGAAGGTGAGAGACGAGCATCAAAAAAATAATCTTAGTTATTTGATTGTTATTGTCAACGGATGACTTTGCTGAGCCTATCAAGAAAACGATTTTTTGAAGAGTGAATTTTTTTAGTGGGCATGTCAGATAGTGACTAATATTGGTTGTATTGGTGGCAACTGACAAGTTGGTCAGACACTTCTGAGGTAACCAGTGGAACAAATTGAGCAATTTTTTGGCCAGTGAAAGCAAAGAAAAAGCTTGCGCAAATCATGTCACCTTGGTATACTATTATGGTCGTAAAGATATACGGGAGTGTAGCGAAGTCTGGCTAAACGCGACGGACTGTAACTCCGTTCCTTCGGGTTCGTAGGTTCGAATCCTACCGCTCCCATTGCTGCCCTTGTGACAGCCACTGCTTAACGACTGCCCCTTGGCCAAGTGGTAAGGCAGAGGTTTTTGGTACCTCCATGCGCTGGTTCGATCCCAGCAGGGGCAATCATGATCAAAAGGACTAACAAGAAGACTCTTGTTAGTCCTTTTTGTATGGACCAATCATTACAATCATTATGGTTATTTAGCGGTAGTCGGTTGATGAAGGGCGATTAGCTAGGCTACTGACGCCTTATTTTCGATGCAAAAAGTTTTTGACATGGTGAACGGAGAAAATGTTAAAAAGAATTGCTAGAAAATTTGACGGTGTCTCGTTATATTGTAAACAAAGGAGATTAGTATAGCATGTTAATTGGTGAAAAAATAAAGATGGTACGAGAGTCTGCGAAGATGACTCAAGAGCAATTAGGAGAACAGTTACATTTAACCAGGCAAACGATCTCGAATTGGGAAAATGGGAAAAGTTATCCAGGAATAGCCGAAATTGTGGCAATTAGTAATCAGTTTGCCGTTTCTTTGGATGAATTATTGAAAGAGGATATGGAATTGATTCAACATTATGAAGTGATTGACAGTCAGTTTAATCGGCAAAAGAAACTGTATGCCGTTTCCTATATTGTTAATATTATTTTTCTGGGGCTTTCAGTGATGAACAACTATTTTCAATTGGCAACGGCAATTCGCATTGGATTAATGATTATGGGAATTTCAGCTATTGTAGCGATGTACACAACAATTAAACATCCGGTCAATCTGTTAAAAAACCGTTGGGCTTTGGTACTGATTCTATTTGCACTATTGTACTTTTTTAGCTTTGGGGTCTTTAAGAATTTACATGGAAGTCCTAGCTATCAGTTAGGTCTGATTTGTGGTGCTGCTGTTCGTATTTTTGTTCTCACTAGTAGTATCTATTTTTTGCCGCAGCCTCCTCTTGGAGATAAAAGAAAAGCTTAAATAGGCTTTGCAGGGGTATGCTATTTTTAGTTACTTAATACTGATTTCTAAATTAAATCATTAATTTAGGCCTACTTGCAACAAACAGCTAAAAAACGGCCTGACGTCATTGTCAGGCCGTTTTTTTAGTCTAGGTATTGTTTGTATTGTTCGATTTCTTTTGGTTTCAAGGAAACACGAATGGTTGTCCCGGATTCGTTGAAGTCTTGCGCTAAAAGGGCATGCTTGTCTAAGATTTCAGCCACAATTTTTGAGTCTGCAAAGGGCACGTGGAGGCTGACTTCAGCCATGTTGGCAAAGAGCGTCTTCTTAATAAGCGTCAAAACCTCGTCTTGCGAAGTTCGGTCTCGGGCAGAAATGGTAATCGACTGATCACCATCGACTAGTGGAAAGGCCATTTCGGCTACATCCGCCTTGTTATAGATGGTAATCATCGGCTTATCTGTGATGCCCAGACGGGTCAGTGTTTCCTTTGTTGTCGTCATCATGTCTTGATAATGGGCGTCAGAAATATCGACTACTTGCAAGAGTAAATCGGCTTGAGCGGCTTCTTGCAAAGTTGACTCAAAGGCAGCGACCAAGTGGTGGGGTAACTTGGAAACAAAACCAACGGTATCTGAAAGCAGGAATTGTGTCTTATCGGGGAGTGTCAACTGGCGGATGGTGGTGTTTAGGGTGGCAAAGAGCATGTCTTTTTCGAAAACTTGCTTGCTTTGGTCACTACCGGCGCCTTGGCCGAAACGGGCTAAGAGTTGGTTCATTAATGTTGATTTACCGGCATTGGTATAACCAACCAGGGCAACAGTTGGTAGTTCTGATTCCTGCCGTTGCTTGGCTTGCGTTGAGGCATCCTTTTGTAATTCTGCCAACTCCTTCTTGATGGCGACCATTTCGTTGGTCAGTCGCCGACGGGATTGTTCAAGCTTTGTTTCACCGGAACCACGGCTTGTAAAACCGGCTCCACCGGCCCCAGTCTGCTGGTCTAATGAAACAGACATTGAAGTCCGTAACCGGGGGAGCTGATATTGTAGGCGGGCTAGTTGAACTTGCAGTTTAGCCACCTTAGTTTGAGCTCGTTCGGCAAAAATATCAAGGATTAAGCCAGTCCGGTCAACAACTGTTGCACCAGTTTCGGCTTCTAAATTTCTGATTTGTGATGGGGATAACTCATCATTGGTGACGATTAAATCAGCCTCATAGGTTTCAACAGCCATCTTGAGCTCATCTACCTTACCCTTACCGAAGTAAGTAGCTGGATTGGGACGGTCCAAGGATTGGAGAAAGGTTTCAACTGGTTGTAAGTTATTGGCTAAGGCCAAGTTTTCCAACTCTGTTAACTCATATTCTAGGTTTTGTTTTTGATCTGTGCGTAGGCCGGCCAAAAGGACAGGTCGGCTTGGTTTTTGTGATGTTTCTTTAAAGGTTTTAGGCATACACAGGCCTTTCTGTGAAATAAAACCGCCCTGTTTTCAGTAGCGGTCTGGGAATAATCGAATAAGAAATGTTTTAGTCAAAAATGGTCGTGATGTCGTTGAAGGCCAAAATATCGGCACCTTCATCGCTTAGGCGCAGGTGCATGACGGCACCGTTATGCACCGATTGGGCAGCCATTTCAGGGTGACCAAAGTAATCGGCGATTGCCCGAATTGTTGTCCCATGGGAAACAAGCAGAACCTTATCGCCGTCTTGGTGGCGACTTTTAAGGTCTTGAAAGCCAGCCTCAATGCGGTTGACAAATTCTTGGTAGGATTCGGCTAGGTGGTAGGGGTCTGCATCATGGAAAATATCCATTACAGCCGGCATACCGAGGTCTCCAACCATGTCGGCATAAGCATTATAGACTTTTGGAACCCGAGCATTCAGGTCAGTTAATGTAACCTGAGAGTCGCGTCCTTCATAAGAACCAAAATTTTCTTCACGGAAGTTGGGCAGAGTAGTTGGCTCAACTGGTGACTGTGCTTGATTTTCACTCAAGGCATAGCGAGCAGTGTGGATGGCCCGTGTTAAATCAGAAGAGTAAGCACCATCAAAGTGAATCTTGGCGAGGCGTTGACCGGCTTTGTGTCCATCTTGGATGCCAGCATCCGTTAACGGTGCGTCGGAAAATCCTTGGAAACGGCGTAAAAGGTTAAAGTAAGTTTGGCCGTGGCGGACCATATAAACATCAATTCCTGCCATGAAATAAGACTCCTTCAAATCTATTTTTTCTTCTTTTGTTGGAAGATTTCTTGTTTCTAGTGTACCACGAAAGGCAGGCGAGCCAAATGCTTTGCTGACCTTTCGGACTGATTTTTTAATTAAAAAAGCCGGCGAAAATTCGTCGACTTTTTAAACATTATTCGGGGTCGTTATCTTTACCCTTAAGCTGAAACTTTAAGCGCTCACGGTCTTTTTCAGACATGGACGGTTTGCTTTCAGAAGTGCTTTTGTTATCCTCATCATCAGAATCTGTGTTGTCAGGTTCCGGTTTGGTTTCAAGCTCTTTGACGGCAAATTCAGGGATAAAGGCATTTTCGTAATCAAGTGCCGTAATTTGATAGTTGTCAATGCGTAAGGAGTCGCCAGTTCGGAAATCAGGATCGCGTTTCAAAACGTAACCGGTCAAGGTAACGGCCTCATCGTCGTCAAATTCCTTCACATGAATTTGGAAGTAACGTTGGAAATCGTACAAGGTCGTCTTACCAGAAACCTTGTAGCGTTGATTTCCAAGCTTTTCGATGTATTCATCGGATTCATCGTTGATTTCATCCCGAACAGAACCAAACAGTTCTTCATAGATGTCTTTATCAGTAATGATTCCGGCTGTACCACCGTATTCATCGACGACCACGGCAATTGGCGACCGCTTAATGGTCATTTCATCCATGACATCGTGTAGGTCCATGTTTTCAGGGACGGCAGGAATGTCACGCATAATCTGAGCAACGGGGTTTTTCCCAGAAATTCGATTTTGGCGAACAAGGTCGTAGTTAAAAACATAACCTAAAACCTTGTCTTTATCGTTGTCAGCGACAACTGGGAAACGAGAGTGACGCTTTTGCAAATACTCATCTAGCCCCTTGGCAATCGTGTCATGAACATCGATAACATCCATTGATGTGCGATCGATCATGACGTCAGCAGCGACCTTATCATTCATTTCAAAGGCTCGTTGCATAAAGGTCAAATCTTCGGTATCCAATTCACCAGCTTCAGCAGCACTCTTTGACAAGGAAAGAATTTCCGTCTGTGAATAGATATCATCATCATTAGTGACCTGGAAACCAATCAAATGGGTTAACCAATTTGATAAGTGATCTAGAATCCAAATGAATGGGAAGAGGGCAACATGAAAGAAGCGGACTGGACGCACAATTAACAACAAGACCTTGATTGGTTCTTGAATGGCAATGTTTTTTGGCACCAAGTCGGTGAAGACGGCGTGAATAATCGTAAAGATAACGATGGCCGCAACAGAAGCGACAGGCTTGGCATAGTCAGCTGGCAGGATATGGGTTGCTAAAATCAAATCGGCAACGGTTTCCTCACCAATCCAACCTAAAATCAATGATGTTAATGTAATTCCGACTTGAGCAGTCGATAAGAACTCCGTTAGGTGTGACACCATATGAATGGCGTGTGCAATGTTTTTTGATGGCTTTTCGCGATCAGCCTGAAGGGCCTCCAAGGCAGACAAACGCACCTTAACAAGAGAATATTCCGTTAGTGTAAACAAAACCGCCAACAACAAAATAAAGATGATGACGAACGCATTCAACAAGAACGAGGGACCAGAATCCACAGTTATTACCTCACTTATATAATTTAGATATTTCCTCCATTATAGCAAACTTTATGAAGCAAAGAAGATAATCTTTATTAACGTTAGAATTGGTCTAGTGTTCTCGCCCAGACTGATTTCACAAGCGAAATTCTTGGTGTTGAACAAAAAAAGGCGTTAATATGGGCTCAAGTAAACGTATGTGTCGGAACAAAAGTGATTAGATTGCACTTTCAAAAAGACAGTGAATATTGTGAATTAAAAAATATGCAAAATCAAAAGCCTATTAGAAAGGCCTTCGGGCGAACAAATGTTTGTGCGGACAGTTTTAGGCCTTGAACTCTAAGGAAAATCGGCTAAACTAGTAATTAGCTCAATTGCTTGTTAGTGTTTGTAAATGCGGGTGCAACAGGGAATTGCTTGAAAAATATAAAAGAAAGTGGGAGCAAAAAGTATGGCTCAAGTAACGGTCTTTACCAAAAATAATTGTGTACAGTGCAAAATGACAAAACGCTACCTCGACAGCATGGGGGTTGGCTACGAAGAAATTAATATCGAAGAACAACCAGAGTATCTTGCTCAATTGAAGGATGCTGGCTTTAAGCAGACACCCGTTGTTCAAATTGCTGGTCAGGAAGCCTTCTCTGGTTTTCAGCCTGATGCCTTGAAGTCTTTGACGGCCTAAGTTTTTTAGCGTCACGAATTTTTTCCGCTTAGTCCTGATTGGTCTATGCGGAATTTTTCTTCTTACAGAGGAAACGAACAAATTATAAAAAACGAGGAGAATTATATGTCATTATTGGACCTTGACCTCACCCAGGTCACCTATTTTGATTTAAATAACGAAATCAATATTCCAAAGGACAACCAGATTCAGTTGAACAAGGATCAGGAAGCTTTGGCAGCCTTTATGAAGGAAAATGTTGAACCAAACTTAAAACGGTTTGACTCTGTTAAAGCTCATTATGACTGGTTGATTGAAAACGACTTTTTGGATAAGGACCTGGTCAAAAAATATGACATGGCCTTCATCAATAAGATGTATGCCTTCTTAGAGGAACAAGACTTCCACTTTAGTTCCTTTATGGCGGCCTTTAAGTTCTACAACCAATATGCACAAAAGACGAATGATAAGGCTTACTACGTTGAGTCTTACTTAGACCGCGTGGCTTTGAATGCTTTGTTTTATGCTAACGGCGACGAGGACTTAGCAATGGCCTTGGCCAACGAAATGATTCACCAACGCTACCAACCAGCAACACCATCATTCTTGAATGCTGGTCGTGCTCGTCGAGGTGAATTGGTTTCTTGTTTCGTTTTGCAAACAAGCGATGACATGAACTCTATCGGCCGAACAATCAATTCTGCTTTGCAGTTGTCAAAGATGGGTGGGGGAGTTGGCATTAACTTGTCAAACCTTCGTGAAGCCGGCGCGCCAGTAATGGGCATTGCAAATTCTGCTGGTGGTATTGTGCCAGTGATGAAGTTATTGGAAGATTCCTTTACTTTTTCATCACAGGTTGGGGCCCGTCAGGGAGCCGGAGTTGTTTATCTGAACATCTTCCACCCTGATTTGATGACCTTCTTGGCAACCAAGAAGGAAAACGCCGACGAAAAGGTCCGCGTGAAGACTCTATCATTGGGCTTGATTGTGCCCGATAAGTACTACGACTTGATTGAAAAGGGTCAAGAAATGGCCTTGTTCTCACCAGTTGATGTCGAACGTGAGTACGGCATGCCATTCAATTATGTTGATATTACAGCTGAATATGACAACATGTTGAAGAACGACAAGATCACGAAGAAGATGATTCCTGCCCGGACGGTTGAAGAAGAAATTTCAAAGCTTCAGCAAGAATCTGGTTATCCTTACATCATTAATATCGATACAGTTAACCGCGCCAATCCAGTTGCCGGAAAGGTCATTTCATCCAACCTTTGTTCTGAAATTTTGCAGGTGCAAACACCTTCAACCATTGACGATGAACAAGAATATACAACGTTAGGTGAAGATATCTCATGTAACTTGGGTTCAATCAACATCGTCAATATGATGAAAACGGACGATTTTGCCGGCTCTGTTGATGCGATGATCCGAGCTTTGTCCTTTGTTTCCGAGCAGTCTGATTTGAATGTGGTCCCATCCGTGCAAAATGGTAACCAACAAAACCACGCTGTTGGTTTGGGCGCCATGGGTCTGGCAGCCTTTTTTGCTCAGAACAAGATGATGTATGGTGACGAAGAATCTCTGGACTTTACCAAGGTCTTCTTCATGACATTAAACTTTTATTCATTGAAGGCTTCGATGAATATTGCCTTGGACCGCCAAGAAACCTTTAAAGACTTTGATAAATCAGCATATGCTGACGGCACATACTTTGAAAAGTATGTAGGTCAAGATTGGGGTCCAAAAACGGATAAGGTGAAAGCCTTGTTTGCCAATCTTCCCGTGCCAACGAAGGAAGATTGGGTGGAATTGCGTGATCAAGTTCAAAAGAACGGCTTGTACAACGCTTACCGTCACGCGGTAGCACCAACCGGTTCAATCTCATACGTTAATAACACCACGGCCTCTTTGTTGCCAATCGTTAACAAAATTGAGGAACGACAGGAAGGAATGATTGGGAAGGTTTACTATCCAGCACCTGGCCTGTCAAATGAGACGTTACCTTACTATGTTTCTGCCTATGACACGAACATGAAAAAGGTAATTGATATCTATGCAGCCGCTCAGCCTCACGTCGACCAGGGAATGTCTTTGACATTCTTTATGCGTTCAACCATTCCGGAAGGCCTGTATGACTGGAAGAATGGTCGAACAGAAAAGATGACCACGCGCGATTTGTCCAAGTTGCGTAATTATGCGTACAAGCAGGGAATCAAGTCTTTGTATTATGTCCGAACATATACGGATGATAACCAAGAGGCTGGCATCAACGAATGTGAGTCTTGCTCAATTTAATGACGGTTTAATTCTAATTGGATACGCTTACAAGAATTTAAGCTAGAAAATTTTTCTAGCAAAATGCGATTGTGAATAAGTGTTCAATTGTTGGCCTGGTCTTGTTTACCGGGTTCACAAATGATTGAGCACTGCTCAGTCGTACATATTTAGGGGTTGACGGCTGTCAACCCAGCTGTTAAATTGAATACGTTGCATGGGCTTTGTTCAAAAATTATCAAATAATTCTGATTCAAAGCTCTGACAAGCAGCCTATGCTGTTTAGAAAGGAAAGGTCGATGGCAACATACCGACTCTTATATGCCAGCATTGAGGGTAATACCCAGTCGTTTATTAATAAACTGCAAGCAGTTGCTGAAGAAAAGGGTGACGCGATTGACGCGAAAGTGGTTGGTGATGAAACCGATTATGAAGAGGAACACCAACCTTTTGTAGCAATTGTACCAACCTACTTGACGGGCGGGACTGGCACCGGTCCTGCGGTTGTTGAAATCTTTACGAATGCCCTAGCGGACTATATTGATTTTAAAGACAATGCTACCCTGATAAAGGGAGTAGTTGGATCGGGGAACCGTAACTTTAACGATCAATATATTTTGACCGCTAAGCGCTACGCTAAAACGTATCAGGTGCCGGTGATTGGAGACTACGAGTTACGTGGGACTTCTTATGACGCAGAAAAAATTTACCAAAGCATCACGGAAACATTAGGAGAATAACATGGTTGAACACGTGAATAACGGCTCATATACTGCCATTAACTGGAACGATATTGAAGACGCCTTGGACAAGGCTACCTGGGAAAAGTTGACCCAACAATTCTGGTTAGACACCCGTGTCCCAATTTCAAACGACTTGCGCAACTGGCGTGGTGATTTGAATGATACGGAACGCCGGGTTTACAACTTGGTCTTCGGTGGTTTGACAACCTTGGATACTTTACAGTCACAAGATGGAATGGCTTCATTGCGTCGCGATGCTGTTAACCAAAAAGAAGAAGCGGTTTTGAACAATATCCAATTTATGGAATCTGTTCATGCTAAGTCATATTCTTCTATCTTTGAAACGTTGAACGATAAGTCTGAAATCGATGCGACCTTTGAATGGGCTGATCACGATGAATTTTTGCAGTACAAGGCCAACAAGATTAATGATGTTTACCAAAATGGCACACCATTGCAAAAGAAGGTTGCTTCGGTCTTCTTGGAAACTTTCTTGTTCTATTCAGGTTTCTACACGCCTTTGTACTACTTGGGCCACAACCGCATGCTCAACGTTGCCGAAATTATTAAGCTGATTTTGCGTGATGAGTCTGTTCATGGTACTTACATCGGTTACAAGTTCCAAATCGGCTTTAATAAGCTTTCAGAAGCGGAACAAGAAGAGATGAAGACTTGGATGTATGACTTGTTGTATGACTTGTACGACAACGAAGAAAAGTTTACTCACGAAATTTACGATCAAATTGGTTGGAGCGACGACGTTTTGGTTTTCTTGCGCTATAACGCGAACAAGGCCTTGATGAACTTAGGACAGGAACCGTTGTTCCCAGACAACGCTGACCAGGTTAATCCGGTTGTTATGAATGGTATTTCAACTTCAACATCAAACCACGACTTTTTCTCAGGGGTTGGGAATGGTTACTTGTTGGGACAAGTCGAAGCCATGTCTGACGAGGATTACAAGGAAGACTAAACTGCTAATAAAATAGAATGCCTACTGCTTTGTGCAGTAGGCATTTTTTGTTTGGCGGAAAGCTGATTTTTTAGTTGGTCATGTTTGAATGACAAATAAAAAAGACTCAGTCACTAGTGACCGAGCCTGTTCAATGTTAAATTTCTTGTTCCTTGAAACGCCAAAAGCTTTTTTTCAATGTTGTTGCAACTGCCGGATAAAGGCTAGCACAGAGGACGACCCAAGCGTAAGCCAATAGGTAGCCGGCAACGACGTCTGAAACAAATTGCGAAGAAAAATAAAGCCGTGAGAGCATCACCATCAGCGCAAGAGTAATTAAAAGCCAGTCAAGCAAAATTCGTAAAATCATCGAATTAATGTTTGGTGTTACCAACAAGAACAGGATAAAAACGATTGACCAAATGGCAACGACGTGCTGTGACGGAAATGAGTAGCCGGTATCTGTTAAGAGATGACCAACGGGCCGCGGTGCATGAATCAAGAACTTGATGATTTGGGCTAAAATCACTTGACCAAAGGCGGTAAAGATTACCCAAAATGCTGGAATTTTTAAGTTTGCCAATAGTAAGACGCTTGCTAAGAGAACGGCATAAATTAGACACATGAGTGGGGAACCTAAGAAGGTTGCAGCCGACATAATGGCATTACCGTAACTCGTTTGAATCCCAGTCATAAAGAAGCGAACTGATTCATTCATTTCAGACAAAAAAGACGCATTGGTGCCAATTAAAACGGCCAGAACGATAAAGAGCAGGGCGGCAAAGACTGCTCGGCGGCGTTGTTTATTTTCGACGGAAATAATCATAGGTTTGGTCTCCAAAAAAGTGATTGCTCAAGACTTAGTATAAGCATGGACACCAGGCAAGACAAGGAGTTTTCTTCAGATTTATGAAAAAATAAAGAAAAAAACTAGCTGAATGCTAGTTTTCCTTACTTAGTGCTTGTGTTAGGGATTTCAGTTGTCTTTCCCTTAGCCCATTGTTGCAATTGAGCAACAGCAGCCTGACGCTTCTTCTTAGAAGAGTCGTGTCCGACCTTACGGCCGCGGGCAAATGAATTCAATGGTGTCTTAACTGCCATGGTGTAACTCCTTATATTAGATAAAATAAATGTATCGTACAGAAAACAATTATACCTGATAAGAGATTGGTTTTCAAGTGCTATAATAATGGTTATGGAGAATTGGAATCAAACGACAATCAATGCCTTTCGCAAAGACTTGCTTGCCTGGTATGACCAAGAAGGTCGAGCGGCTTTGCCTTGGCGACAAAACACAGATCCTTATCGAATTTTAGTTTCGGAGTTAATGCTCCAACAGACCAGAGTGGATACGGTCATTACCTATTTTAACCGCTTTATGGAAGCTTTACCAACGGTGGCTGATTTGGCTGCTGCCGATGAAGATTTAGTGTTAAAACTTTGGGAAGGGCTCGGTTATTACTCTCGGGCTAGAAACCTGCATAAGGCGGCTAAGTATGTAGTTAATGACTTGCAGGGCCAATGGCCAGAGTCATCCGACGACCTTCAGAATTTACCTGGGGTTGGCCCTTACACAGCGGCAGCGATTGCCTCAATTGCCTTTGATCAGGTAGTGCCAGCCATTGACGGAAACTTTTTTCGAGTTTTTTCCCGGTTGCTGAAGATTGATGATGATATTGCTCAACCAAAAACCCGCAAGGTTTTTTATCAAGCAATTGAACCAATCGTTGACCCAGAAAGGCCTGGTGACTTTAATCAGGCAATTATGGACTTGGGTACAACTTATATGAAAACGGATAATCCGGACACCCTGCATTCGCCTGTCAAAAAGTATAATGCGGCCTTTCGTGATGGGGTTGAGGACCAGTATCCGGTCAAAACAAAAAAGAAAAAGCCGTTGCGACAAATTTATCAAGCTCAAGTGGCCTATGATGCTCAGGGCCGGTTGTTGTATGAACACCGACCAAAAACCGGTCTGCTCGCTAATTTTTGGACCTTGCCACTGAAGCAAGTTGAATCAATCGAAGAATTAGCAGGGAAGCAGCTGACCTTAAAACCGGTTGTGCACGTCTTTTCCCACCGACGCTGGGAAATTTGGTTAGTCGATCTGCCAGTTAAAAAGCAGCAAAACCTACCCACCAACATGGCTTTTCTCTCGCCAGTAGAGCAAGAGGGACTAGCCTTGCCGAAGGTACAATATAAACTATTAGATCAATTAAGGGAGATTGATGATGTTTCCAAATGATAAATTAAAGACCATCTTTTTTTGGACAATCGAGGCACTGGCCTTAGCCTGCTTAATTTTCTTAGTCTTTCGTTTTGACTTTTTAATGCATCCGATTGCAGTCTTTGCCAACACGGTTTTTATGCCGTTATTGGTCGCTGGCTTCTTTTACTATGTTTTGAAGCCAATTTTAAAGCTAATTGAAAAAATCAGAATCAAAAACTGGCAGATGCCCCGATTTTTGGCAGTCTGGATTACTTTTGCCCTGTTCTTATTTGTTATTGGCGGGGCCTTCATTATTTTTGTTCCACTGATTTTAAATGAAATCACGAATATGATTAATGCCATTCCTTCATTTATCAGGCATGTACAGGATCTGGTGAATGAGATGGTCAAGGAGCCTTGGTTTAAACGCATGAATATCTCGGTTTCAGATACTGATATTAGGACATCTGTAACCAAATATGGGACTTCGGTTCTCTCAATTACTGCTGGGACTCTTCAAGCAGTGATTGCGGGAGCAACTTCTTTTACTATCAATGTTTTGCTGGTACCGATCATCCTCTTTTATATGCTAAACGATGCGGATCACTTTTTGCCAACGGTCAAAAATTTCTTCCCGAAGAGCAAGGCGCAGGATGTCTTTGAACTCGGCGGACAACTTGATAAGACTATTGAACGCTATATTTCAGGTCAGGCCATTCAGATGGTCTTTGTTGGTTTTGCGATGAGTATTGGTTACTGGATGACCGGCTTGCCATATATTTGGCTTCTTGGTTTTATTGCCGGAGTAGCGAATATTGTTCCTTATGTGGGACCCTTTATTGGGGTTGTGCCGGCCATCTTTGTTGCTCTGTCACTTTCTTGGAAGATGGTCATTGGAATCGTGATTACGATGGCGATTGTCCAGCAGGTTAACGGTTCAATCATTTATCCGGCCCTAATTGGTAAGAGTTTGAAGATGCATCCGCTGACGGTGATGCTGCTCTTGCTAGGGGCAGGAAACCTTTGGGGAATTGTTGGTATGATTATTGTTGTGCCGGTCTATGCCATTGTTCGAACGATTATCCTGTATGCTTATAAATTGCATCTGACGCAACGAAAAGAGCAGTCGGTTTCGGAATTAACGAAGAAGACATTTGATGAATAGTTATTGAAAAATCAGCGCCACAGACTTTGTCTGTGGCGCTTTTTGAAAGGGCGAGATTTCTGGTTATTCTCAGTAGTCGTGCTTTTGAAAAAGTAATGTTTTTTCTAAAGTTTTACTTGACGATGAGAAAGAAATCCAGTATTATTAAATGGTTGCCAAAGCGTCTGTCGGTTGTTTAAGACCGGGAGTTAGCCTGGTAAGTCAAGATTTGCGGATGTGGCGGAATTGGCAGACGCGCTGGATTTAGGTTCCAGTGGAGTAATCCGTGCAGGTTCGATTCCTGTCATCCGTATCACAATATTTAAAAAAAATATTGTTGAAGTATTCAAAATATTTTGATATGATATTTAGGTACTGATTTTGCCGACTTAGCTCAGTTGATAGAGCACCTCACTAGTAATGAGGGGGTCAGCGGTTTGAGTCCGCTAGTCGGCATTTATGCCATTTATTGGAACATTCGTTAAACCGCTCTATATCAGCCTTAAAGGTTGGTGTAGAGCGGTTTTTCTTTGTTTTTTAATATTTACTCTTCAGACGTTTTAGGACGTTTTTAGCCGTTTTTTTTATTTTTGAGTGACACTTTTTTAGTAAAAAAACGAACTTATAATATTTAGAGCTTTTTCATCTTCTGCTTTTCTTTGTGAATCCAAAAGGTGAGTAAAAATATCGATTGTGGTCGATATATTTTTGTGCCCTAGACGTTTAGAGACATATTTAAGATCAACGCCTTTTGATAATAATAAGCTACCATGTGAATGTCTCAAGGCGTGGAATGTAATATCTTTAATGTTTAATTTTTTGATAGCTTCTTTGAGTGTCTTACTAGCACCATAGTTACTAATATTAGCAATGCTCCCTTTGATGCTTTTCAATTTATTTAACAAATCGTCATCAACGGTAATCACACGATTACTATATTCTGTTTGGGTTGATTTAACATGGCCGTATTGATCCAATGCTTTATTGACTGAAATTGTTTTGTTCTGAAAATCAACATCAGATGACTCAAGTGCTCTTATTTCACCAATTCTCATTCCAGTGTGAATAGATATATAAATAGCCAGATAGGAACGTGCATGCGGAAATTCAACTAATTTTCCTAATACATAATTATTTAATTTAATCAATTCATCTGTTTCGAGAAATTTTTCTTCTTCTGACTTTCCATTTAGACCAACCAATTTAATTCTTATAGTCGGGTCTTTGTCGATAATACCTTCAGCATATGCATCTTTTAGCGACTAACTGATGTGATTTTTTCGCTTCGCAACTGTTTCTTTTGAATGTGTTTCACCAAATTCGTTAATAAAGTTTTGAAAATCTGAACGAATAAAATTAATCAACAAAGCATGTGGTAAATACTTTTTGATATTATCTAGTGTATTTTTGTATTGGTACACGGTTGAACTTTCCAAATCATTTTTGTAAGTATCGACCCAGTTTTCAAAATAATCAGATAACAACATATCTTCGTATTTATTTTTTTTGATTCAATAACACCCGATTCAATAGAAGAAGCCCACAACTGAGCTTCTTTTTTAGTTTTGAATCCTTGTCTACTAGGTCGCTTTTTTTACCATTTACCGTGATTGATGTGAATACCCGCCAATTGTTAGGGGCTATTTTTACAAAACTAGCCATAATTTCTCCATTTTGATACAAACAAAAAGGCCTAGGGCCTTAATCGTGTATCTATGCCCCCAATAGGGACGCTATTCTTCTGATTGATTGTCACCCAGATAGAAAAAGATAGCAACGGCTATTATCGTGTATATAAATAGGGTCAGAATCCAATGATCTAATATAAAATCAAGCGTCATAAAGAATCCGGCTAGGATAAGTAAAAATGGTATCCATGTCATTATTTTATAACTTGCCCAGAACATAAAATAAATGCCGCCAAAGATGATAAATAGAAATCCGAGAATAACCATTAGTTGTGACCTCCACTAGTTTTGGTAGCGTGTCCACCTTTGTAATTGACACTGTCTGGATCACTAGCATCGATTAAATGTAAAACGATAACCACCACGTAGACAATAATTGAAATACCAATCAGCCATTTTTGTTTACTATTTAATTTCATTTACTTCTCTCCTAATTTTCGTTCTAATCTTTCCAATTTTTCAGTGATGTCATCCAACTTCTGATTTAGCTCATCTTTTGACCTTTCAGATTGTTCTTGTGTAAAAAATGAAGTCACTGTACTGGTAATTGTACCAATTAACCCAATCCCGACGAACATTAGCACAATAGCAATACCACGTCCTATTGCTGAAGTAGGGGATATATCACCATATCCAACTGTCGTAGCTGTCACAATAGCCCACCACAATGCATTACTATAAGATACATTTTCAGCTAAAGAATAAATACCAGCAGAGATTAATATCAAAACAACAGCAAAGCTCATTAAGTAGATGAAACCGTTCGTATTGACGAACTTGACTAAATTACGTTTAAAACGACCAGCGAATCCAATTATACGAACAAAACGCAATAGTTTTAGTAAACGAATAGTTCGAGCAATTCGGAACATTGAAAAAGCAGAATCAAAGGGGATGATTGCCAATAAATCGAATAGATTTGATTTAAAAAAATGCCATTTGTTATCAGCTTTAGTAAATCTAACGATGTAATCAGTCCAAAAAAATATAAGAATAAATTTATCAATTAGAAAATACGGTTCTTTTGCGATGGATATTAATTCACCTATATCCAAACCAGATAAAGCAACAGAAACTATGGCGAATGTAAAAACTGCTGCGTAATATAGCTTCCTCATTTATTTTCTTCTCTTATTTCTTCTCTTGTTGAATAATTCCATAGTAATTGATTTATTAGTTTTCTCATCAATATTAGAGATTTTTATTGCTCCTATTAACATACAACACCAACTTGCAATTATTGCAAGTAAATATAGTGTCAGCACTTTTATCTCGCTATTGGTTTTGCTGACAGTAGACATAATAAGCGTGGTAACTACTAAAGAAGATAGAGTAGTCTCTGCTAGGGCTTGTATTTCCTTATTACTACTTTTGTTCTTTTTTTTGAAGTTATTACTAAGTTCTTTGGAAAGAACCAATGTTGCAGCTATAAGCCCAATAGAGAAAGTAATTGGCCCTGCATATTGTTCATCAGGGTATGTGTATTGAACAATAAGAGCGACGCAACCATAGACAATAGGAGGAAAAATAAAACAAAAAAATAACCATGAACCTAATTTTGTTGAATAATCTTTCGCCATCTATTCTCTCCTTAAACCGGCAGGCTGTACACAGCCTCTACATATTCTGACAACCATGATGGAATTTTGTAAACTTCCATAAACGCTTGGACGTTCGTCGGTCGTTTAATTCCCATCAGCATATCAATAGCGTGTTTGTGCATCTCATATTCTTCGCCACGTTGAATATAGGGGCTAAATCGGTACATAGCATCAGGTAAATTATTACCATACATAATATGGCTTAGTTCGTGAGCCAAACGAAAGGCATAACTAGATTTAGTATAAATAGGATTCATTAGCACCAACTTATTGTTACTCATGGAAGAATCTGGCGTATCTTTTTCAAGACTATCAACGTCAAAGATGGTGATGTCGTGTTGTATAGCAATTTTTTCAAGTTCTTCTAAAATTTCTTCCACTTATTTATCCTTTTTCTGACTCATAATGTAGCGAGCGTAATCGAGTAGCTTTTCACGGTCTTCATCAGGTATTGGCTTACCATCAAATGCCATGATTAAGGTACCGTCAGCAATATCGGTAGTTCTGTCTGATGAATCAATTGGACTCATATTATCTGATCTACCCAACAAATAGTCTGCTGACACGTTTAATACATCGGCTACTTTTTGCAAAATAGCGACACTTGGTTCTCTATTTTTCCAAGCGTAAATCGAATTTTCACCAATATTGGCCTTTATAGCGACCTCTTTTAATGATAATCCACGTGATTTTGAAACTTTTTTTACTCTATCAAGTAGCATAATACTAGGCACTCTCCTTGTTTTTTACAATAAAATTACTCAATAAGGTAATATACTTTTTCTTGTAAGTTAATTGCACAAACAAAAAACAGTTAAAGCTTACTTGTCTTGGCGGGCTAAATAAGTGATAGTTTTGTTGCTTTGTGTTGCAATTTTAGTACTCAATCGAGTAAAAGTGAAGTAAAAATTACAAACATTTGTTACTGAAAGGAGGAAATATGAGATGTCAAAAGTGAATAAAAAAAGCAACTTCAAAAAGAAGTTACTTTTAGCGAAACGATTAAGCCTTTGAATCCTGATCGTCTTCATCGACAAAACGCTCTGTTAGAACAGAGTATACGAGCTGTTCGGCATACCCACGAGAAACAGTAACTGGTAATTGAGTTTGAAATTACCCACGTTTATGCTGAAACAAAAAAGCATCTGAAGATGCCAGAAGATTATGTCGTAGTAGTTATTCCAAAATGAACAGGAGAAAAATGAGTAATAACCCAGTTAAAAAGATTTAGCTTACTACATGCGTACAAGTTAACGTTGAAGTTTTAAACACTGATCGAACACCTCATCGCCGCGAGGCATGGATTGAATATTTTGATACTAAGGGGAACTTGATTGGAATCATTCGTCCAGATTAACTTCTGGCTTTATTTTATGTGCATCAGCCATAATTTGCTGAATAGCTAATTCATCATCATGGGGCTCGATGAACCACTTGTTTATAAGAAATTCAATAATTGTTATTGCATGTTGAGCTTCTTCAGATGATACCTCTATTTCAATAGTTTCGAGTTCAGAATTATGTTCTTCGGGGTGTGCTCCTGTATTTCCTAAATGTCGTAAAGAATTCAATGCTCTAAGTTCAGATAGTCTGATTTCTGATTTTATTTGTTTGATTTCATGATACAAATTTCCTTGCTTAATACCTGGAAATTTATGACGAATGAGCCCTTGGGCACAACGCCTAGCTAAAGTCAAAGAAGCGCGAGGAGATAATTCAGCTATTGCAACGGATTCTGAATAATCTTGCACTTGTTCAGCTGGAACATAATCTGGATAGCCTTTCGCTTCCGAAATAGGTTGCATTGAAAACTTTTTTGATTCAGATTCACTAGATACCAAGTAAGAAAAAATAGTGGTATTGAAACAAGTGGCACAATCGACAAAATGAATTTCAATATATGGATAGAGTCGGTTTTTCTTTGATGCGTTAACTTGTTTGAAATAATCAAAAAATGAGGTTTGACTTTTAGTATTTATAAAGTATTTAAAGTGATTATTATTTCGAGCCAGCGGAATAGTCACTCCACAAAATTTGCATAAAATTGTCGTTTTATCAAAACGTTCGTTTAGAAGTTCTTCTGAAAAATCATCAGTACTCATATAATCACCTCATCTAATCTGTTTGAATTCAATGGACGGTATAGCAGAACAAGTATTTTAATCATATCAAAAAGAAAGGAGGTTTCACATGTCAGTAAAGGAAGCTAAGCGAATTCTTAAAGAAGAACGTTTCAAGTTTCAATTTCATCTCAAGATGAAAGGAATCAAGCAAGCCCAGTTGGCAAAAGTCGTTGATTCATCACCGTCGTATGTACAGCAGTTGTTGAGTGGCAATGCAAGCGGTCCGGCGGCTCATGACAATTTGCAAAAGTTGTTCGATTTCATTGGATATGACGGCGAAAATTGGTTTTAAAAATAGGTGGTAAAGAAGCATGAATTTTAAAGAATATAGAGATAAAAAAGAGATATTGAAGCCCGTTGCGAAAGATTTTGTACGGCAACTCACAAAAAAAGACTTAGCCATTGAAGAAGCAGAAATCGTCTCAGATTTGCTTCAAAAAATTATTAAGCCTGATGTTCAAGACAGAAGGCTGTCAGACTTTATTTAGTTATCGTGTTCAAGAACCGATAAAAATTCATGGTAAGCCAAGTGGTACTTTTCCGAAAAATACTTCAAAGCACTCATGTCTGATAATTCAGAACGTCATGAAGATTGCTCTAAGAATGTTTTTGCATAAGCGATGGCCATATCGTGAGAGCGTTGTTCATTTGAAATCATAATAATTCTCTTTTCAATTTACTTGGTACGTCACTACCAGTAATTAAAGGATACCAAAATAAAGGAGGTTTAAGTTATGGACAAAGAAATTGAACCATTAACGATAAATGGTTCAAGAATATTCGATACAATCGGTGATTTGGCTAAGGCAATTCGGACAACCCGTGACAACATGAATTTGTTGATGGCCATGCCAGGCTTTCCGTATGTGTCCGTTCCGGGGCGTAAAAAGCCAATCTACGTTGAGTACAAGGTGGCTGAATTTTTAGATAGTATCACCAGATACAAACCAAAGATGTAAGGGGAAACTTATGAGCGAATTTAATCAAATCTGGTCGATTGTAATCACGCTTGTCACCATAGCAGTTATTGGTTTAACAGCGTTTGAAATTGGATACACACTAGGACGTAATGACAAAAAGAAGACAAAATAAAAGCTCGCTTAGCAGAGCGAGCCTAGTTATAAAATTTTGTCGGAAAAATTTTATGTCTTGATTGTACCACGGAGAAAATAATGAACTAAGAAAATATATCGAAATCATTAAATCACAGGCAGAAGTTATCAGCAATCAATCAGGACTAATCAATACGCTTAGCGAATTGGTGCATGATCTAACAGATAAAGTAGTCGCAGATGTGACTGTGTCTGGTTTCTCAAAAAAAATAGTTATTATTTTTTTCGAGATTTTGATTGTGAAAGAGCGCTACCAGCAAGTGTTTTGGTGGTACGACTTGTTGAACGACTTCTTAATGCTTTTGAAGCTTTTGAGGCGACCTTAGATGAAGTGGTTCGGCTACTAGAACTTTTTGGCATATTATTGTTCCTTTCTATGTCAATTTATTTGGAAATGGATAAAACAAATTTGCGACTAATCGAACGGATGTTCGCATAAATAATAATATCAAATTTAACATTAAAAGCAATAGAGAAAAGACATTTTATGTGGGGAAAAAATTGAAAAGCAATTGAACAAGAAAAATAAGACAACATATTGGCTAGCCAAAGAAACAGGCTTGCCATATCAGAGCATTTACTCTATCAAGCGAAACAAGAATCAGCAATCAAGTTTCAGCTATATGGTCAAAATAGCGGATGCTCTTGAAATTAGTTTGGACGAGTTCAGATAGAGGCGGAGGACTAGAAAGCAAGTGTTATTGCTTCTATAACTGTTTTAACGCATCGAACACATTTCGCCGAAGAGATAGCCGAGCATTTTGCTTGGCTATTTTTTGTACAAAATGATGCACGGTTTTTGCTTGCTTTTGGTTAATATTAAATTACTAGTGACTCTTAGAAGTTCATGACACTTGCATGACAGTTTTACTGATAAATAAGTTTTTTGTACTGTTAGTGGGCGTCAAGATTGTAGAACACGAGTTTTTAAGAAGACAGGACGCCAAGTGTCCTGTCTTCTTTTCGTGACTTTTTTCATGACAAAGTAGCCACTAACTGTCTCTATCTCGCACGGGCTGGTCGTTTTAGTTGCTCGATTTTTCAAAGGGGACTTTTTCAGAGGATAATTTTTAAATTTGATGCAACGTATTTTGAACCATTTTAAGATGAAAAGGAATAGGTAAATCACTTTTAATCTTAACAAGCTTAGTATGCTCAGTTTTTCGTTTTTTGTGTCACTTTTTACTTTACATTAACGGACTTTGGTGTATACTGAGGGCAATCAAATTTAAAGGAGGAACATTCTATGTCATTCGAAGAAAAATTTGATGCAACAAAGGATAAGTTGGAAGGTGAGGCAAAAAAAGCTGAAGGCAAGGCAAAGGATTTTGCAGCCGATGCTAAAGATGCCACCAAAGATTTTGCCGATAAAACCAAGAATGCTTTTAAAAAGTAGCTAGCAGACCTGGTATGAGTCCGGTAGCGATTTTAGGCAAGACGTTGTGAAACGTCTTGCCTTTTTTGTACAATGAATTTTCCCTGTGGTCGTTGGATAGTGTTATTGGGTAAATGGGTCAAAAGAAAAAAGCCTTTACTAAGACAGTCAAAGGCTTTTGCTTATTTCAATGTGACCAGTTGGCTCATAACAAGTGTTACCAGAGCTGGAATGAGGATGGCTAACCCAGCCAAGACGGGAACTGTTGCACTGATTAACAGCGCTCCTAGGAAGAAAGTGAAGATGACCGTGGCGATATCAATGGCTGTTTGTGCCATCTTAGTGTTGCCACGGAAGAGACTTTCATAAAGGGCTTCGTAGAGTGTCCGGAAGTTTCCGGTCATCATCAGTGGCATAAATGGGGCCCCCTTGAGTTTGCGAAATTCTTGTAATTCGGCCGCAGCGGCAAAGGAAAGAATCGAAGTGCCAACGAGGTTGGGAACGTGCTTCTGCAGGATGGCAGACAGCACCAGGATGGCCGTCATATACCAAAGGACAAAGCGCCGTTCGGTTGTCTTACTGGCCCCTTTATTTTCTAGTACATGTTGGAGCACTTTGATTAAAAGAGTGCCAACACCAAAAGCAAGCAGTGAAATCAGGTAGTGACTGGCAGTTGACAAATGCATTTTGCCCAAGTTAATCCCAAGCAGGATTAAGTTTCCGGTTTGGAGACCAGCAAAGACTTCACCGTGGATTAAATAAGAATAGGCATCCAGCGATCCGGCGGTGAAGGTTAAGAGACTTCCAAAGAGGAGTCGTTCATGTGATGGAAATAAATTTTTAGACAAATCCGTCACCTCCAATACGGATACTATTGTACTGCAATTTGTCTTGTTTGCGTGGGTGAAATCGTTGATTTTCAAGGATTATGAGTAATCTTTCAGTTGCTTTTGCAGGCGTTTAAAAAGAATTGTTCTAATGAATATACTCTAATCAACTTAGAATATTTAGGAGAGACCCAGAATATGAAGCATCGGATGCGGACAGCCGGTTTGAATAAATCAATTGCGGCTCGAACATCTGGTCTGAAAATTCGGGTGGTTAAGCAGGCCTTGCTTCTAGGTTATGGAACTCGGTGGCGGTGCCGGCTGAGTGCCATAAAGAAGCTTTATAACAAGGTTTATAGCAAAATGACCTTTAGCTTGTTGGACTGGTTTAATTCAAATATGATTAGCGAATCAAAACGATTTTTGGTAATTAAAAATGGGGATCGGTGACGGTAAAGTCAGACGAACAGCGCGTTAGGCTTTTTTAGTTGAATCAATCGGGCCTAGCAGCTTTTATTAAAAAAATAAAATTGCTGTTGACAAAGAAAATAGAACGGTTTATTATACGTCTCAACAGATAAATTATAAAATACTGAGAAAAGATGAGTAAACGTTCAGCTGATTTTAACAGAGAGCCCGGTCTGGTGTAAGCGGGTATTTGAGCAAATGTTGAAGATGGTCTTTGGTGACGGTATAAGCGGTGAGTCTTGCTGATGAGCCCCTTACGGATTGACACACGTTATTGTGTTAAGAGATAGCTTCTTTAGTGTCTTAAGTGTTGGCCAATAAGCCAGCAATAGGGTGGTACCGTGCCAGACTATTTGGCGCCCCTAGAATGACTTTGATAGTGATTCTAGGGGCGTTTTTTTGTTTTAAAAAGGAGAGTGGCGATGACGGCGAATGCAAAGAATGGGTTCTTGCACCAAAAGCAAGTATGGCAAAATCAGAAATTAAGCCAACCAGTGCAAATCTTGGTTTGGAATCTGATGCCAGCCAAGGAGAATACTGAAGAACAATTTTTGTCCCTGTTAAATGATTTGGACCAGGATGTCGAATTGACCTTTCTATATGCCTGTAGCCACCACTTCAAGACGATGCCAAAGGACGCGGTCGCCAACTGTTATGTCTGTTGGCACCAAATTCAGGACGAAAATTTCGATGGCCTAATTTTGACAGGGGCACCGGTGGAGCAGTTGCCCTTTGAGGATGTTGATTACTGGCAGGAATTTTTGACTGTCAAGGAGTGGGCCAAAGACCATGTTGATCAAACAATCAACGCCTGTTGGTCGGCTCAGGCAGCGCTGTATCAAGATTTTGGTATCAAAAAACGGCGCTTACCGGCAAAATTGTTTGGAATATATGAGGCCAAGCAGCCAACTCAAGCAACTGCCACTGAAAAATCAGGTTTGACCGCTGGCCTCGCCAACTTCAAGACACCGCAGTCGCGGTATTCGGAGTCAGTGATCGACGTTGAGGGTTTGCCAGCTGATTTACAAGTTCTCTTAACTAATGACCAAGCGGGACCGCTTCTGCTACATTCGGAAGAGAGGAGACAGACCTATCTGACGGGGCATTCTGAGTACCAAGTCAAAACATTAGATGCTGAATACCGGCGCGACTTAGCTAAGCATTTGGCCATTCATGAGCCTGATAACTATTATCCAGAAGGTTATTATGACCGGGGCGAAGAGATTGAAAACACCTGGACGGCTAGTAGCCACCAACTCTATCAAAACTGGTTGAACTTGATTGTCAATAAGGAGAAAAAAGATGACCGACAAGAAATTACACTTTGAAACGTTGCAAGTCCACGCTGGCCAAACGGTTGACCCAGCAACTGGGTCACGGGCCGTGCCAATTTACCAAACAACTTCTTACGTCTTTAAGGATGCTGAACAGGCCGCCAACCGCTTTGGTTTGACGGAACCCGGCAATATTTATACCCGCTTGACCAATCCAACGACGGCAGTTGTCGATGATCGTGTGGCAGCTTTGGAAAACGCTGCCGCTGGGGTGACTTTAGCCACAGGGTCAGCTGCTATTACGGCAGCGATTCTTAACATTGCTGGCCAGGGGGATGAAGTTGTTGCTGCTAGTACTCTTTATGGTGGAACCTACGATCTTTTGGCGGTTACGCTACCAAAATTAGGAATTAAAACGACCTTCGTTGATCCAGATGATCCCCAAAACTTTGAAGAGGCGATTACGGACAAGACCAAGGCGGTGTATGTGGAAAGTATTGGAAATCCCAATATTAACTTGGTTGACTTTGAGGCCATTGGCGAAATTGCCCATCGTCACCAAATTCTCTTCATTGTCGATAACACGTTCGGCACACCCTACTTAGTTCGTCCCTTGGACCATGGTGCTGACATTGTGATTCATTCGGCTACAAAGTTTATTGGTGGTCATGGGACAACAATGGGTGGTGTCATTGTTGAAAAGGGCGACTTTGATTACAAAGCTAGCGGCAAGTATCCAGGCTTCACGAAGCCGAATGCTCAGTATAATGGATTGATCTTTGCTGATTTGGCACCGTCAGCCTTTACGACCAAGATCCGAGCAGAAAGTTTGCGAGACTTGGGGGCCACGATTAGTCCCTTCAATTCCTTCTTATTGCTACAAGGGTTGGAATCGCTTTCCTTGCGGGTTGAACGTCACGTTTCAAACGCCGAAAAGGTAGTTGATTATCTTAATAACCATCCAAAGGTGGCCTGGGTAAGGTATCCAAAATTGGCTGATAGTCCTTATCACGTTTTGGCAGAAAAGTATTTCCCTAAGGGGGTCGGTTCGATTTTTACAATTGGATTGGTCGGTGGTCAAGAGGCTGGTAAGGAATTGATTAAGAACTTGAAGCTCTTTTCGCTTTTGGCGAATGTCGCCGATGCGAAGTCATTGATTATCCACCCGGCTTCCACGACTCATGCCCAATTGAATGAGGAAGAATTGCAAGCAGCCGGTGTGACGCCTGACTTGATTCGTCTCTCAATTGGCGTGGAAAATGTTGACGACCTTATCGCTGATTTGGACCAGGCCTTGGCTAAGATTTAAAGGCCTGGGTGGCGAAGAGACCTTGCTATGGTTTTAAGGGTGTACCTGGCAAATGAAAGTTCGACTGCGCTTAGATGGTTGTGCGTGCACGGTTGGTATCAACCAAAACTTCACGAGGGCGAAGAGTTTGGAAAAAATTTGTTCGTATTAAATAATTGGCATAAAGAAAGGTAAAAATTAATGGCAATTGACTGTTCTTGGCAAAAAAAGATTGAAACGATTTTGGCCCAAGCGGGTAACCGAGTTGATCATGTAACGGGTTCGATTTCGATGCCCCTGTATTTTTCGACCGCATACCGGCACGAGGGTCTGGGTAAGTCGACGGGCTATGACTATTCCCGGATGACGGAACCCACCAGAGACGTCTTAGAGAATGTCTTAGCTCAGCTGGAAAATGGGGCGAAGGCCTATGCCGTTTCCTCTGGAATGGCAGCCATTCAACTAGTCTTTAGCCAGTTTAAAAGTGATGACCACATTATTGTTTCTGACGATTTGTATGGCGGTTCCTTCCGTTTCTTTGATCTTTTAGCAAAACAATACCACCTGCGCTTCAGCAAGTGGGATGGTCAAGATTATCAAGAACTTGACCGACTTTTGGCAAATGATGGTCAGGCTGTTTGGATTGAGACCCCTTCGAACCCAACCATGAAGGTCATTGATATCAAAAAAGTGGCCGACCATGCTCATGCCGTTTCGGCTCAATTGCTCGTGGACAACACATTTTACACACCCTTGATTCAACAGCCTCTGAATCAAGGGGCTGATATCGTGGTTCATTCTGCCACGAAGTATTTGTCAGGGCATAATGATTTGTTGGCCGGTGTAGTGGTTTGTAAAACTGAAGAAACAGCTGCAGTCATTGGTCAAAACCTAATCACGACTGGCCCTAATTTGGCCCCCTTTGATTCCTGGTTGCTCTTACGGAGCCTCAAAACGCTGCCTTTGCGCCTGGCTAAGCAGGAAGACAACGCTCAGGCCTTGGTGGCAGACTTTAACCAAAGTAAATTGATTGACGAAGTGCGCTATCCTGGCCGCGGGGGCATGGTCAGCATTTATGTGAATCAATCAGTCGATATTGACCGTTTCTTGGGTGCCTTAAAGGTGGTTTCCTTTGCTGAAAGTCTGGGTGGAACGGAGACCTTGGTAACCGTTCCGGCCGTGCAAACCCATGCCGACATGACAGCAGCTGAACGTGAAAAAACGGGGATTACAGAAAACTTGTTGCGAGTATCCTGTGGAATTGAGGCCAGTGAGGACCTGATTTTAGACTTCCATCAGGCTCTAGTAAGGGCGACAGAGGCTGCTGTCAAAGAGGAAGAACCAGTGGCGGACACACTAGGTGCAGAAAAGGAGTTAATTCATGACTAAGGATGCATTTTCTGATTGGACGAAAGTCATTAAAACGACGACCAAACCTGATAAGGAAAGTGGGGCAATTAATCCAGCAATCCAGTTGTCATCGACATTCGAGCAACGTGACTTTGATCATTTTGGTCACTGGGATTATGCCCGGTCAGGCAACCCAACGCGCGATGTTGTCGAGGAAAGTATCGCCGACCTAGAGCATGGCAGGCGGGGCTTTGCTTTTGCGACGGGGATGGCAGCCATTTCAACGGCCTTGTTGACGCTGAACCAGGGCGACCACGTGATTTTGACCAAGAATGTTTATGGTGGAACCTTTCGTTTGGTCACGGAAGTTTTGACCAAGTATGGGATTTCTTTTACTTTTGTGGACTTAGGAAACCCAGCTGATTTGGAAGAGGCTTTTCAGGATAATACTAAGGTGGTTTACGTGGAAACGCCTTCAAATCCAACCCTACAGGTCACGGATATTCGCTTAGTAGCACAAATTGCCCACGACCACGGGGCCTTGGTTTTTGCCGATAATACCTTTATGACCCCGGTCTTGCAAAAGCCATTAGACCTTGGTGCCGATTTGGTCGTCCATAGTGCTACAAAGTTCTTAGCCGGCCATAGCGATATTCTGGCAGGTTTGGTTGTTACCAAGGATGAAGAACTGGGCAAACAAATCTACTTCCTCCAAAATGCCATGGGTGCGACGCTGGGAGTGTTTGATTCCTGGCTCTTGATGCGCGGCATTAAGACTTTGGCGGCCCGAATCGACAAGGAGTCGCAAAACGCCCTGGAACTTGCTCGCTGGCTTGAACAACAGCCCCTGGTGACAAGGGTTAATTACCCGGGCTTGGCAGCGGATGCTGGCTATGCAGTTCAAAGGAGTCAGGCCAAATCGGGCGGGGCGGTTTTGTCTTTTGATATTGGTAGCGAAGACAATGTCCGCCAGCTGGTAGCTGCATTAAAGATTCCGATTTTCTCGGTTTCTTTGGGGGCAGTGGAATCAATTATTTCTTATCCACCGAAGATGTCGCATGCCGAAATGAACGTGGACGAGCGCCATCAACGTGGTATTACGGCTGGCTTGGTTCGCTACTCCGTTGGTTTAGAGGACATTAACGATTTGAAGGCTGATTTACACCAGGCCTTTTTAAAAATTGAAGAATGAAAGTAGACAATGAAAAGATGAGTAGCTAATCCGAATTTTTGACAGAGAGCCATGATGCTGAGAAGTGGTAGAAAAATGGTTAGGGAAGATGGTCTTGGAGTTACTGGATGGTCGAGCGCTGTTTGCGTGAGATTGCCACGGTTCACAGCCGTTATCTTGTGTTGCTCCGATGTAATTTGGGGTATTGAGTAAGTCTGGTATTAGCAGACAATTAGGGTGGTACCGTGCCAAAAGGCGCCCCTAGATTGACGTGGTTGTTGATCTAGGGGCGCTTTTTATTGCGGCCAGGAGTAAAGAAAACATCAGGAGAAAAGGATATGACAACAACAATTATTGGTTTCCCAAGGAGTTGATGGCATCCATTTGTACACGATGAATAAGCCAGAAATAGCTGAAAAAATCTGGGCTGCTACAAAGACGATTTTTGCGGCTAATCAACCAAAGGATAGTGGGGCGATTGAGCTTGTCCACTGAATGCTGTTCTGCGCCACTTAATACCAATTTTTTGAAAAAACAGTAAAAAAACCGCTTGCTTGTCTGGCATCAGACATGTAAGCGGTTTTTCAAGCAGAAAAAATATTTTTGATTAGTCAGTCGTTGTTTCAGAAACAATGATTGATGACTTCTTACCGGTGGCGAAGAGAATCAAACCAAGGGCAATATAGCCAAGCAAAACTGTTAATGGCAAGGCAATGGCATTCCCATTGAAGAAGGCGATGTCACGCAAAAGTGATCCGGTTGCTGCAGGTGGCAAGAGTTGTCCGAAAAAGCCCCAGCCCTTTGGCAACATTTCAGGAGCTGATGAGAGCCCTGAAAGTGGGTTTCCAAGCAAGATCAACAGGATGGCGGCAATAATCAAACCGCCATTGCCCATCACTTCCAAAATACCCAAAACAAAGAATGCAGTGGCAGCAATCCCAAGCATGGCACCCAGTGAGGTTAACCAGTAGTTACCAGCGAAAGTACCAATACCGAATTGGATAACACCGACCAGACCAAGGCCACCCACGAAGGCGAAGGCCAAGGCGGCAAAAAACTTTTGCTTCTTACCCTTAATGACGTTAGCAATGGCAACGGCACCAATCCAACCACCAAGGGCAATTGGCAAGGCTCCGGCGGCTAAGCCAGTTCCCTTAGGGTCATCCTTAGGGAAGGCCCGCAATTCAACAACCTTTAAAGTCTTCGCATCGATTGCTGCTGACTTTTGGTTCAAGGCCTTCAACGTGTTGACGTCATTGGCTTGTGCCATCATTGGGGCTAATTGGGCCTTAGCAGCGGCCTTTTGTTGGCTAACAACCCCCTGACCAATCTGGTTCAAGGCTTGCGCAACGGCTGCAGAAGCGGCGGTTGCTTGGTACAAACTC
This sequence comes from Fructobacillus sp. ESL1117, assembly GCF_058508565.1. Taxonomy (NCBI): domain Bacteria; kingdom Bacillati; phylum Bacillota; class Bacilli; order Lactobacillales; family Lactobacillaceae; genus Fructobacillus; species Fructobacillus sp. ESL1117. The sequence goes on from NZ_CP196385.1 coordinate 1,371,983, forward strand.
AAGTCACCGGTTGCTGACATTTCGAAGGCACCGTAAATCTTACGTTCCTTGATAGCTGATTTAACGTTTTTTTCGCTGTCATACTGGCTAACTTTAAAGCCCTTATCGGACAGTGGCTTGGCCAACTTTTCGTACGTTGCATCATTTTGAGCAACGACACCAATTGGGACATTATTAATACCTGATTTTACGGCTGGTAATGAGAAGGCGGTCATCATAATTCCCAAGACGATCGTCAAACCAAAAACCAAACTTAAAATCAACTTATTTGATGATTTCATGTGAACTTCCTCGTTTCGTTTACTAATTTTAGTATATTAAATCGTCCAAAGAATAAAACCAACAATCGTTGCTTAAAAGTTGGATAACCTGGTTTTGAACCACTTATCCAACAAAAAACCACCCATTGGTGGGTGGTTTGATTGAAAAAAGTTAGTCTTGGGCATGAATAACTTTGGTTAAAAGTGGTGGGACAACCTTCACTAGGATGGCCGAAAATTCTTCAGTTGATTCCTGAAAATCAGAACGAATCCAGGTAATGATCATATTTGTAGCGGTTCCAGTCAGAATATTGAGGGCATACCGCGACGGAATGGCTAAAACATGACCTTCGGTTGTGCTGAAAAAGGTCTTTTTTGCCTGTTCAACCATTCGGTTTTCAAAGGAATGTTCGGCATGTTTTGAAAGGAGAAGGGCGGCTAAATCTTTTTGCTCATAAATTCTTTGGACTAAAAAATCAGCTCGGTGTTCAAAAATTTCAGCAACATCGAAGTTTTCAAGGTTAAGAGCAGGGAGAGCACCCATGGTTTCTTCTAAGAGATCCATTTGGATTGTTTCCATCAAATCATCCTTGTCTAAGAAATGCGCATAGAAGGTTGAACGGTTAATACCAGCCTGCTGAATGATTTCTTGGACAGAAATTTTATGAAAGTCCTTATGGGCCAAAATTTCTAAAAAGGTGTTACGAATAGCAACATCAGCTTTGGTATAACGGGCATCAGTTTTCATAATGATTATTTTTCTTGATAAAATTCGTTAGCGAAGAGTCCCATCATTAAGGAATCATGGTAACGTCCTTCGGCAAAGTAGTGTTTTTTGAGTCGACCTTCTTCTTGAAAGCCAAATTTTTGATAAATGTGGATGGCAGCTGGATTTTCTACATCAACGTATAGGTAAATCTTGTGCAGGTTTAAGACAGAAAAGGCATATTCAATCCCGGCCCGCAAACCTTTTTGGGCCAAGCCTTGGCCCTGAAATTTAGTGTCAATAATGATTTGAATTTCACAGTGACGGTGAATCGTATTGATATCGATTAATTCAACGACACCAACGAATTGGTTATCGTCTTCAATCACGAAACGCCGTTCGCTTTGATCGAGGACGTGGCGGTCATAGAGGATGGTTAATTCGTCTAAGGAATTAAAGGGTTCTTCAAACCAGAGGGCCATCACGGACCGTGAATTTTTTTGCTGGTAGATATGGGGCAAATCTTGCTTAGCAAGAGGACGGATGTTCACTTTTGTCTCCATTTCGTCTGCTACTAGAAGCCTAGTAAAGAAATTACGCTATACTAACAAGATAACATAAAAGGCGGCCTTACACTAGCAAGACCGCCCTTTTCTAAGTTATCGTATTGCCCCTGCTGGATTCGAACCAGCGCATAATGGCACCAGAAGCCACCGCCTTACCGCTTGGCTAAGGGGCAATTACTTGATATATATTACCCGTTTTTCGTTCATTTTGCAAGGATTTTTAGAATTTTTTCTGGAATTTTTTTCGATGAATTACAGAAAAATTAGATGGAGCGTCGTGAATCAAAAATTTAGTAAAAAAGAGTGAGTGATTTGAAATATTTGCCTAGACCAATTATAATGAGAAAAGAGATGTTAACAGGGTATCCTAGTTTTCAACCGATAATGACAGTCAGGAGCGGCAATAATTATGGCTATACCACGCTATATTGAGATTCATAATGAGATTCGTCAGCGCATTGCAGCTGGTGAATGGGGGACGAATAAACGTCTTCCGGCTGAACGTGACTTGGCCGAATCCTTTCACGTTTCTCGGATGACTCTCCGTCAGGCGATTCAAACCCTCGTTGACGAAGGTATTTTGGAACGCCGTGTTGGTTCCGGAACTTATGTAGCTGAGAAAAAGGTTTCAGAACGGGCGCTAGGGGTAACTTCTTTTACGGAGTTGATGAAAAAATCAGGCCGGGAAGCCCAGACTGTGACTGTTTCTTATAAGGTGACGACTCCATCCGTTTCGGAATTAGAGCATTTGCAACTCAAACCAGAAGATGAAGTTTTGGTGATGGAGCGCTTGCGTTTGGGCGATGATGAGCCAATCTTGTTGGAACAGACGACCTTACCCGTAAAATTGGTGAATAATTTTACTCGTTCAAGCCTAACAGAGTCGCTCTACGCCACTTTAATCCAGGCCGGTATTCAGCCAGGTCGGGCCGAGCAAACGGTCACAGCGGCATTGGCCACGGAGCGTCAAGCTGATTTCTTGCAAATTAAACGTGGTGATCCAATTTTGGCCGTTCGTCAGGTCTCTTATGATCAAGAAGACCACCCCTTTGAATACGTTCGTTCATACTATGTTGGCGATCGCTTTGAATTCCAGTTGACTCGCTAACTAACCGTGAATCATTTGACAAAAAAGGAGCGCAACACATTGTGTTGCGCTCCTTTTGTACTGATTTTTTATTTGTGGTTATAGCGCTTAGCCAGGTAGTCACCCACGACTTGGACAATCAAGACGAGGACAAGAACCAAGAAAGTGGCCACTAAGGTCGTGTCATTGGCGAAACGGTTGTAACCGTAAGCAATCGCCATGTTTCCAAGACCACCGGCACCGATGGCACCGGCCATGGCTGTTAATCCAATCAAGGAAATCAACGTCACCGTTGACACCCGAATCAACTCGGACCGACCTTCGCGGAGGTAGACGCCAAAGACGATTTCGCTAAAGGAAGCTCCAACGGCCTGGGCAGCTTCGACAATCCCGGCATCAACTTCAGTCAAGGCAACCTGAACCTGCCGGGCGTAGAAGGGGAAGACGCCCAATGACAATGGGACCAAAGCGGCAGTAGAACCAATTTGCGTTCCAACAATGGTTTTTGTAACGGGGGCAATGAAGGCCAAAAGGATAATGAATGGAATTGCTCGGAAAATCGAAACAATCTTATCAAAAATCCAGAAAAGAACCTTGTTGGGGGTAATGCCACGAGGGCTTGTCACAACGAGGCCAAAACCAAAGATTAAGCCCAAGAGACCCCCGAAGATAGCAGACCAGAAGGTCATAAAGATTGTTTGGTTAATCGCTGTTAACCAACCAGTATCACCAGACCAGCCTTGATAAACGACGTTTGGAAATGTTTGTGAAAACCAATTACTCATGCTTGCTTTCCTTTCAAGATATCAACAGTAACGCCTTGGTCTTTTAAGGACTGCAAGCCGGCAGCCAAACCGTCGGCTGAGCCAGAGAGGATGACTAACAGAGAACCAACTTCAGTTCCTTGGAGAATCTCAACGTTACCATACAAGATGTTGGCGACAACTTCATACTTCTGATAAAGGGTGGTAATCAATGGTTCATTTGTACTGTTACCAGAGTAAGTTAGACGGGCAAAAATTTCGTTGTCGTTTAAGGATGTAATGGCATCCGATTCACCAATCGTTGCCAAAGCCTTGTCCTGGTTTGTGGCGGTTTCAATAAATTCTTTCGTTAAGGCGGCCTGTGGCTTGGTAAAGATATCCAAAGTTGAACCTTCTTCCAGGACTTGACCATCTTGCATGACTGCAACCTTGTTGGCAACTTCCTTGACCGCATCCATTTCGTGGGTAATCAAAAGAATGGTCAAGTTGTATTGCTGGTTTAATTTCTTCAAGAGGGCCAAAATTTGGTTGGTTGTCTTTGGATCCAAGGCAGAGGTTGCTTCATCTGAAATCAAAATTTCAGGATCATTGGCTAAGGCCCGAGCGATGGCGACACGTTGCTTTTGCCCACCTGAAAGTTGAGCAGGGAACTGGTCAGCTCGATCAGTCAATTCGACTAGTTCAAGCAATTCAGCAACCTTTGCCTTCTTTTCGTCGGCCTTTAATGGGCTGTGCTGCAAGGCGAAGGCAACGTTTTCGGCCACCGTACGCTCGTTGAGTAAGTTAAAGTGTTGAAAAATCATGCCAATCTTGCGGCGACGGTCGCGCAGCTCATTTGCCTTAATTTGGACACCGGTTTTACCAGTACCTTGATTGTCAAAGAATGTTTCGCCATTAACGATGACCCGGCCATTCGTTGGAACCTGGAGCAGGTTAATCACCCGGACCAAAGTGGACTTACCAGCTCCGGAATAACCAACAATTCCGAAGACATCTCCGCGGTTCACGTCAATGGAAACGTTTTTAACCGCCTCAATGGTTCGCTTCTTTTGTTGGAAGGTCACATCAACATTTTTTAAAGAAATAATTGGATTCGTCATTGATAAATTCTGGTGCTTACGCACTTTCCTTTCTGTTTGCTGCTAGTGATTAGCATAACTACCAATGATTAGTTTAACAAATTTTATGTTGTCTTCGTAATCAGTTAGGCGGATGTTTTCATTTGGAGCATGGTCTAAGGCGCCTTGGTAGCCGACCCCCAAAGAAATAATGGGGGCCTTGATAGCATTGTTGACATAGGCCATTGGGCCGGTCCCTGGTGAGGTTGGGGAAACAACGGGTTCACCGGGATAAAAGTCCTTGGCCAAGTCAATGACTTTTTCGATTTCAGGATCCGACATGTCTGACCGGTAGCCTGGTTGACCAAGGGTCTTTGTGACTGTTAAATCAGCGAAGCCCTGGTCGGCCAAAAAGTTTTGAATTTGTTTTAAGGTTTTGTCTGGATCCATGCCAGGCACAAGGCGAGCTTCTAATTTAGCGGTTGCTTCCGCTGGTAGAACCGTCTTAACACCCTGGCCTTCGTAGCCAGATGAGATTCCCTCGATATTAATACTTGGTTCGAAGTACAGGGCTTTTTTCCAATCGTCTCCACGCTTGTCGGTCAACAGCGGGGCAGTGATTTGGTGGCCCCTAACAAATTCTTCCTTGGTGCCTGGTAGAGCGGCAACCAAGTCCTTTTCTCGCTGGTTAGGGGCAATGACATCCTCATAGAAGCCAGGAACTTGAATGCGTCCAGTTTTTGGATCAAAGAGGGTCGCCAGTCCTTGACTTAAACGCCAAGCAGCAGAATCCACAACGGTTGCTAACGAGGAATGGAGGTCGCTGTCGGCTGTCTTGGCCGTCACATCGAAAGTTACAATTCCCTTATTACCACCACCAAGTTCAATTTGTCCCTGGTCGTCTTTATTACCGGACTCCCAGATGATTAAATCAGCTTTTAGTTCTGGGTGCTTAGCTAAGTAATCGTCCAAGTGTTGTGAGGCAGTTTCTTCGGAACCTTCAATTAGGAAGGTAATGTTGACGGGCAATTGGCCATCGTTTTCGTCTAAGTATTCAGCTAAGGCTGTGAAACGGGCCGTGATATTACCTTTATCGTCATCAACACCACGACCAATCAGATGACCATCTTTTTCAGTTAAAGTCCAAGGGTCTTGGTCCCAAAGATTGAAGGGTTCTGCTGGCTGAACGTCATAGTGGTTATAAATAATGAGGTTCTTTGCATCGGCTTGGTTACTGTGAAAGTGCGCGATGACCAGCGGTGCAAAGTAACTGTCGTCGACTTCAACATGGCCACCAAGCTTTTCCAAAGCTTGCCCCAGAAGGGCAGCCGTTTCGGGTAATTTTTCGTGCTTTGCTGAAACACTGGGGAGGGCAATCAATTCTTTTAAAAAAGTGAGGTATTCTTCTTGACGATTTGACATGAGTAATTTTCCTTTCGTGGTGGTCATTATATGTACGCGGGACAAGCCCGCATGATTGAATTACTTCTTGTAATCCCAAACAGTGATTTCGGCACCGTTGTAGTTCTTCTGAACCAATTCCTTGGTCTTAGCAGTTTGGATAGACTTGACAACGTCCTTGTAAATTTTCTTATCCTTATCGGACTTGTTGGCCGCAACGAAGTTAAAGAACTGCGTTGTGTTCTTGTTCAAACCTTCAACGTAGATAGCAGTGTTGAAGTCGATTCCTGCTGACTTGGCAAAGTTCGTGTTAATCACAGCGCCGGCAAACTTAGGGTCCTTCAATGACGTTGCAGTTTGTGAAGCATCGACTGGGACAATCTTCAAGTTCTTAGGGTTTGAGGTGATATCGTTTGGTGTGGCCTTGTTGGTGTCCTTGACCTTGATCAAACCAGCTTCAGCCAAGAGGTGGATACCACGGTTTTCGTTCGTCACATCGTTGGCAACGGCGATTTGGCTACCATCAGGGATGTCTTGGATTGACTTATACTTGTCTGAGTATAAACGTAATGGTGTTGTCCAGGTGTCACCGATTGAAACAATGTCCGTTTTGTTAGCTTTATTCCAGTTTTCCAAGAATGGGTAGTTTTGGAAGGCGTTCAAGTCGATGTCGTGGTTACTCAAAGCCTTGTTTGGCTGTGAGTAGTCGGAAAACTTAACTGTCTTCAAAGTAATGCCATACTTATCTTTGGCAGTCTTGGCGGCTTCTGCCCAGATTTGGTCTTCTGATTTGTCACCGTTCATGACCCCAATCTTAACCACTTTGTCACCCTGGCTACCGTGGTTAAAGAAACTGAAGTAACCAATGCCGACAATGGCTGCGGCGGCTACAATTCCAATAATCGTCTTTTTTGCACTCATAATATTTTTCTCTCTTTCCTATATTATCGAATCATTTTAATTAAATTGTTTGTCCCAAGCGGCAACTTCTGATTCACCATACTTTTCCTTGATCAATTGCTTGGTCTTGCTTGTTTGGTAAGCCTTGACAACGTCTTGGTAAATTTTCTTGTTCTTGTTCTTCTTTTGGGCAACGATGATGTTGACCCACTGGTGTGAATCCTTGTTCAAAGGTTCCACGAAGATGGCATCCTGGTACTTTAGGCCAGCTGACTGGGCATAATTACCATTGATGACGGCGCCTTGAACGTCAGGAAGGTTGCGAGCAGTTTGATCGGCGGAAACTTCCTTAATCTTCAAATTCTTTGGATTTGCGGTGATGTCCTTAGTTGTTGCGAGCGTCAATCCTGATTTCAACTCAATTAACCCAGCGTACTTTAAGAGGTAAAGGGCCCGACTTTCGTTTGATGGGTCATTTGGAACGACAATGGTGTCACCATTTTTAAAGTCGCTGACATTCTTGTATGTGTTGGAATATAATCGGATTGGGCTAATGGCGGTTTCACCGATTGAGGTTAATTCGTTGCCGTTCTTTTGGTTATAAGCATCTAAGAAGGCGTAGTGCTGGAAAGAGTTCAAATCAATGTCGCCGTTTTGCAAAGCCTTGTTTGGCTGTGAGTAATCGGAGAACTGCTTGAACTTAATCGTTATACCGTACTTATCCTTAGCCGTTTGGGCAACGCTCTTCCAAATATCATCGTCATCTTTGTTCGCTGACATAATGCCGACTGTCACCGTTTTATTACTACTCGTACCGTGATTGCCGAAGCTTGTATAAGCTAGTGCTGCGACTGCGACAACTGCGATACCAGAAATCAACCAACCTTTTTTTGACATTTTTTGCTATTATCTCCTTTTATTCTGATGTCTTGATTTTAATTTTAGCAACAAAAAAAGCCACTTCTATCTTTAAGATTTAAGACAGAAGCGACTTTCGCGTTACCATTCTGAGTTTTTGCCCAAAGTTACCTCGAGGCTGCTCACTAACCATCGGGCCCCGGGGAATGATCCTAGCCGAATGGTGTGCCCAAGTAACGAGGGCCAATCCGTCAACTACTAACGGTAAACCGAGTCGTAGTTGCCAATCACAGGTCATTTTCAAAAGCTTCCTTACCTTACCTTGCACCAACCGGTAAGTCTCTAGGCTAAGGGTACTTTTTACTTTCCTGATCAACTTGTTTGATATGATGTGTCTATACTACAAGATGTTCGCTTCCTTGTCAACAAAAATGATAAAAATTTTAATAAAAGTGCTAAATTAGCCCTTGTTTAGAACTATTATATTAAAAACATTGCTGATAGTATTAACAAAATGATATTGCAATGGCTCTGCTTTATTAGAAGTGACATGGTATTGGCGTGTGGTCTTTGATTGATATATTAGGAACAACGAGATGGTGATGGAGGTAATATAAATGGGAAAGTTAATTGTGATTCGAGGAAATTCGGGTAGTGGCAAAACGGTCACTGCGAATGCATTACATGAACAACTTGGTGAAAATAATTTATTAATTCCGCAAGACTATGTCCGCCGGACAATGCTACGAGTGAAAGATGTACCCAAAAATCTATCAATTAATCTAATCAAGGAGATTGCTTTGTTTGGGATTAAAAATTGTCGTTACACAATTATTGAGGGGATTCTCCCAGCTGCGAAATATGGCAAAATGCTGTCCGAACTAATTGAACAGGCTGACCAAAGCTTTATTTATTATTATGATTTGCCATTTGAGGAGACATTCAAGCGACATCAAGAAAAAAAGAACCCTGGCTTTAATGAGGTTGATTTAGCAAAGTGGTTTTTACCCCATGATTTATTACAGGTTGCAGGTGAAAGGATTATTGCCGTGAGTCTTGACCAAGAAACCGTTGTTCGAAAAATCATAGCTGATTTAGCTCATTAAAGATATGTTAAAAAAGAAAAGAAACCAACTGACCGGTTCCTTCTCCCTTTATGCATTTAAATTCTTATAGCTAGCGATTGCCCGTTTGCGGGCGAGGGCATGATCGACGATTGGTTTTGGATAATCTTTTCCAAGGATTACTTGGTATTTTTGCTGGTCTGCATCGCTCAGGCGGTCGATGTGGTGGATTTTATCGGCTGGCAAAGCAGCCAGTGCCGGGATGTATTGCTTAATAAATTGAGCATCCGGATCAAATTTTTCGGCCTGGGTGAACGGATTAAAAATGCGAAAATAAGGGACACTGTCCGTGCCGGTTGAAGCAGCCCACTGCCAGCCACCGATGTTGCTAGCAGGATCATAATCGACTAGTTTTTCTTGGAAGTATTGCTCGCCCCATGTCCAATTAATCAGTAAGTCCTTGGTTAAAAAGGAGGCAACAATCATTCGTAAGCGGTTATGAAGCCAACCAGTTTGGTTCAATTGCTGCATAGCCGCATCGATAATTGGAAAGCCGGTTGTGCCGTTTTTCCAGGCTGCAAACTGTGCCTCATCGTTGATCCAGGGGATGTTTTGAAACTTTGTGTTCACAGCCTGGTTCTTTTGGTCAGGGTAAATGGTGTAAATCATATTATAAAAGTCGCGCCAGCAGAGTTCCTTGATAAAGGTCTCTTTGCCTAGACTAGCTGGTTTTCGGCTGACCGCATCGTAAACCGTTCGGATCGAAATTTCACCAGTTCTTAAGTACCGTGATAAATGGCTCGTACCATCGAGGGCTGGAAAGTCTCGGTTCTGGTCGTAGTAGACTAATTTGTGAGAGACGAAGTCCGCTAAAGTGTTGGCAGCTTGTTGCTCACCAAGACTGTCTTGGTAGGCGTAGCTGTGGTTTTGATTGATTAACTTTTTGAGGTCGTCAAGGTGGTCTGTGAAAGGTTCTGCCAGCTGTTTATGACTAATTTCAATGCTGGCTAGAGCCGGCAACGGCTGATCTTTTTTAGAGGTTAGCCATTTTTTATAGTAGGGGGTAAAGATTTGATAGGCGCTTCCGTCTTGCTTTTTGATTGCTGAAGCGCTGGTTAGCGTAAAGTCCAAAAAGGGGTGGGCAACGATACCAAGTTTTTGTGAAAGGTAGCGGATGGTTTGCTGGTCCCTTTTGCGACCGTAACCACGCTCATCGAAATTCAGGTAGATGTCGCCGACTGAAGGGACTTTTGCTTTGATTTCTGTGACAATATCAATCACTGAACCAGTTTGAATTAAGAGGGTGAGATTGTCTTTGGCAAGGGACTCTTTAAAATGTAAGACGCTAGCAAAAAAGGCACTTTGGTTGACGCTTGCATCGTTTTGAACTTGCTGTGGGTCAATAATAAAGATCAAGATGACCTGATCGCTATTTTGGATGGCGGCCTGTAATGCCTGGTTGTCGGTGAGCCGCAGGTCCCTGCGAAACCACATGATACTTGTTTTTGTCATTTGTTTTCCTGATTAACGATGGCTTTTGAATGTTCGAGTTGAGAAATGAAAAATTAGCGCTGTTAACGGTACTTTGATTCTTTCGCTTAATTGGACGAGAAAAATTAGTTTTTTAACCGTCACTTTTCGTGCCAGTTAATATGGGGCTCATTTGTCATTATTCTCTATTTTATCTTACTTGTTGGCACTAGCAAAATGTTGTTGATGCATTGTGGCAAGGAAAGCACAGTTCTAATGTTTTAAATTCATTTAGAAATAGCAAAAATTACTATACAGCTGTAAAAATTCTGTTATACTGAAAACATAATATAATTTCTGAGGGAGTAACTGACGAAATGTTCGTGGCTGATAACCGTCAAAGCAAAACAGTAATGTTTTATATCGTGCAAGCTTTATCGCACCGGCTCAGCCTTAAACAGTGAGACTCATACCATGACGCTTTTTTGCGTTTGGTATGGGTCTTTTTCTTTTACCCAGACCAGATAAAAAAGAGAGTAGTAAGAAAAGGAGAGAATTGTGGCAAAACAACCATATCAAATTGATGTCACTGATTTGACCAGCGAGCTCAAGACAAATGCTCAAACTGGTTTAACCGAAGAACAAGTTCGCGACCGTTTGGCAAAGGATGGACCCAATGCCCTGGTTGCAAAGAAAAAGCGTAGTCTTTTTCAAAAGTTTGTTGACCAATTTAAGGATTTAATGATTGGAATCCTATTGGCTGCTGCCTTAGTCGCCGCCTTTACGGGGGAAACAACTGATGCCGCCTTTATTTTGGCCATCGTGATTATTAACGCCGTTTTCGGTGTCTTTCAAGAAAGCAAGGCCGAAGGGGCCATCGAGGCTTTAAAGGCTTTGGCGACACCAAAGGCTAGAGTAGTACGTGCTGGTCGCGACCAGGAAGTACTTGCCCCTGATTTGGTCGTGGGTGACCTCGTGTACCTGGAAGCCGGGGACGTTGTCCCAGCTGATTTGCGTTTGGTTTCTGTCGCTAACTTACAGGTGGAAGAATCAACTTTGACTGGCGAGTCAGTGCCAGTCGAAAAGACGGATGCCGTCTTGACTGGCGAAAACTTGCCGTTGGGGGACCAAGCAAACTTAGCTTTTATGAACGCTAATGTGACCTATGGAAAAGCAACCGGTATCGTGATTGCGACCGGCATGCAGACCCAAGTTGGTCAAATTGCAAAATCCCTCCAGTCAACGGATGAAACCAAGTCACCACTGCAAGAAAATTTGGCGCAACTGGGTCGAATCTTGACTTATTTAATCTTGGCGATTGCCACTTTGACATTCGTGGTCGGTTACTTTACCCAAGACGCCAAAGTGATTGACTTGATTTTGACTTCAATCTCTTTGGCCGTTGCAGCCATTCCTGAAGGATTGCCAGCCATTGTGACGGTTACTTTGGCCTTGGGAACAGCCCGGATGGCCAAGAAGGCTGCCTTGGTCCGGAAGTTGCCCGCTGTTGAAACTTTGGGCTCAACGGATATCATTGGTTCCGATAAGACTGGGACCTTGACCCAAAATAAGATGACCGTTGAAAAGTTGGTCTTGGCTGGGAAAATCGTTGATTTGCAGGCTGAAAATCCTTTTGAAGCCGACCAAGTCAACCCTGATTTGTTGAAATTGGCCGACTTACTGGCTTTGAATAACGATACAAAGGAAATCGATGATGGCTTGGTTGGGGATCCAACCGAAACAGCCTTGATTGCCTTTAATAAAAAGTACCGTCCAGCCTATACGGACACTTTGGCTCAAATGCCTCGGGTCAGTGAAATTCCATTTGATTCCGAACGTAAATTGATGACGACTATTCATCCAGTTGCTAAAGGTTACGAGGCAACTGTTAAGGGAGCGCCGGATTCGATTTTGGCTCGAGTCAGTCAGGTCTTAGATCACGGTCAAATCAGACCCGTGACTGAGGCTGATTTGGCCAAATATCAAGACATCAATGCTGAGTTAGCTGACCAGGCTCTCCGGGTCTTGGCCTTTGCCTACAAGGATTTGAATGCAGTGCCTGACAATCCGCAAGCAGATGTGGTGGAAAAGGACTTAATCTTGGTTGGTTTAATTGCCATGATTGATCCGGAACGTCCCGAAGTCAAGGGTGCCGTTTTTGAAGCAAAGAAGGCCGGCATCCAACCGATTATGATCACGGGTGACCACCCTAAGACTGCTGCTGCTATTGCCGGTCGTTTGGGCATCTTAACGGAGGAAGATGACCGTACCAAGGCGGTTATGACTGGCGCCGAATTAGATGAAATGTCAGAAGAGGCCTTCCAAGATCGGGTTAAGGATGTGCGCGTCTATGCCCGAGTTGCACCAGCCCACAAGGTTAAGATTGTTCAAGCCTGGCAAGGTAAGGGCAAGGTCGTGGCCATGACCGGAGACGGTGTGAATGATGCGCCGGCCTTGAAAACTGCCGATATCGGCGTTGCCATGGGTATTACCGGAACGGAAGTGTCTAAGGAAGCGGCCGATATGGTTTTGGCCGATGATAATTTCTCAACAATTGTTGCGGCTGTGAAGGAAGGTCGAAAGGTTTTTGCCAATATTCAAAAGGCCTTGCAGTACTTGCTGGCATCGAACTTGGCCGAAGTGATTGCCATCTTTATGATGACATTACTTGGTTGGGAAGTGCTGGCGCCTGTTATGATCCTGTGGATCAACTTGGTAACCGATACCTTGCCAGCGATTGCACTGGGATTGGAACCAGCCCAGAAGGGCGTGATGTCACAGAAGCCACGTGGTAAAACTGCTAACTTCTTGTCTGGCGGTGTCGGCCCAGCCATTATTTGGCAGGGAACGATGCAAGCCATCCTTGTTTTGGCGGTTTATGGCATTGCCTTGGCCTTCCCAGAGCACCAGGGATCAGAATTGATTCACGGGGATGCCTTGACGATGGCCTTTATGACCTTAGGGTTGATGCAGATGTTTAATGCCATTAATGTAAAGAGTGTTTACCAATCAGAGTTGGGACCACAGGCCTTTGCTAATAAGTTCTTCAACTGGGCCTTAGTTTTCTCACTCTTTGCCATGATGGCCGTTGTCTTTATCAAGCCATTGAACCCAATCTTCCACGTGACTTACCTTGACAGTCACCAGTGGTTGACGGTTGTCCTAGCAGCTTTTTCTATCATTGTGATTGTCGAACTGGTAAAATGGGTACAACGACAATTTTTCAATAAAGGATAAAGTATAGTGGCCAAATTTAACCCCAAGCAATTACAGTATTATCTTCAAGCACTTCAAGATGTTTTGACTAAGACACAGGAAACAGCTGACAGCGTTTCACCATTTTTCGTTAAGTTGGACTCAGCTAAGCAAGAATCAGCAGTCGCTGACATGCCTAAGGCTGATTTTGCCGAAGTAAAGGCGGAATTTGATGATGCTGTGGCTGTTTACCAAGAAAACGCAAAGACTTTAGCCGCCTTGACTGTCCCCGTTCGTTTTATGGGTGCCCACAAGACGTTGGCGAAAGCTTACCAAGACTATGCCGACGCAACAGCACTGATGGCTGATGCCTTGATCCTTGATGGCCAAAAAATTGACGACGAAAAATTTGCTCAATCTGAGGCTGACCAGGAAACTTACTTGAACAAAGTTCAAGCGCAAGTAGCTAAAATCTTTGGTGTATAAAAAAAGAGCACTGCAACCGACCAAGTCAAACGGTCGCTTCGCGGTGCTTTTTATGTGCTAATGGTCAATTGACTAGTTTTTATGAAAAAAATCAGTGACGCCTTTGAGTGTTTTTTTGGTAAAGGCCCCCTGGCTGACCTGTTCTCGCAGTGGCAAGAGGTTCGTTTGCCAATTTTGATACTGATCGGCCGTGATGGTTTTCATTCGCGCCTCTAGTTCGCTTAAATCTTTGATAGTAAAGCCAATCTGGTAGCGGTCAATTAACCGGCCAATCTGGCTTTCTTGCCAGGCAATGATTGGTAACCCAGCCTTGAGATAGAGACTGGCCTTATGTGGGGCATTGATTTTCGTGTAGCTTTGATAGTGGCGGGTATTAAAGTCGCTATCCCAAAGCAATCCAAACCCAGCACTTAAGTGGTTTTGAATGTCGTCAGGTTCAAAGTTGCCAGCCCATTGAATGTCGGCTGGCATCTGCCAATCACGCCATTTTTTAGGCCGGTTGCCAAATAACTTTAGTGCTGGCCCTTGGTAATCTTGTAACCAGGGGGCTTTTTGCCAAGTACCGGCATAATTTAGAATTTTTTGATAACTGGCAAGGGGTGGATTAGGACCCAAATAGTCAAAGAGGGGTTGAACAATTGTAGCTTGATTAACACCCATTTTTGCTAAGGATTCGCTCATTGCCTGTGAATGGGTGATGATGAGATTGGCCTTTTGTGCCAAAGCGAATTCTGTCGGGTCAGCTTTTGTTACTCGGAATGGTTCGAAATCGTGAATTAATAAGGCATAATTAGCTTTTTTGTCTTGAATAGCTGTCAACCATTCGGCTTCAAAATCAGCACTCATGTAGGTTGGAAATTGGTGGACCACGGTATCACCCGGTACAATCAGCTTGAGTGCCGCTTCGATGTGCTTTTGCCGCTCTTCTTTTGAGAAGCGTTGATCGTTGTAGCGTTCAAGTGGCAGGAGAGAGAAACCGCTTGTTTGAGCGATTTTGGCATAGTCGTCCTTAGCCTTTAAAGCCCCCTTGGGCATCCACGGTTCGATTGTTTGGGTAATCCAATTAGTCATGAAGTCTATTATAGCAGACTCCATTCAACCTTTCGGACTAGACCACTAACGTAATAAAAACTGACATTGTCAGTAAATGCCCTGTTAGTTTTTGATATAATAGGAACATTATGAAAAAGAGGTTATTATGAAAAAAGTACTAATGACTTTGGTGACTGCAGTGGCAGCCTTCCTGGCCTTTGGTGTGGCAAGCCAAAAGCCAGCTTCGGCCAGCGAACCCCACTACATTATCGCCACGGATGCTACTTACGCACCCTTTGATTTCCAAGATAAGAACAATAAGTACGTTGGTATTGACCAAGACATTTTGGCCGCCATTGCCAAGCGTGAAGGATTTACATATGAGTTAAAGCCAATGTCCTTCAACGCCGCTACCCAGGCCGTTGCTTCTGACCAGGCCGATGGGGTGATTGCTGGAATGTCAATCACTGACGCCCGTCGTCAGGTCTTTGATTTTTCAACGCCTTACTACCGGAGTGGAATTGGTTGGGCAACGGCCAAGGATTCAAAAATTAAGTCCTTGTCTGATTTGAAAGGGAAGACGGTCGCTTTGAAGACCGGGACTGCCGGTGCACAGTACGCCGAATCAATCCAAGCAAAGTATGGTTTCAAGATTACTTATTTCTCTGATTCCGATACTTCATACCGTGATGTCATCAACGGCAATTCGGACGCAACGTTCGGTGACCTGCCAGTTTTGCAGTATGCCGTTAAGAACGGAACAGAATTAAAGGTTCAAAATCCAAAGGATCCATTTAACGCTGGTGACTATGGTTTTGCCGTTAAGAAGGGTGCTAATGCTGCTTTGTTGGCTGCCTTTGACAAGGGCTTTGCGGCTATCAAAAAGGATGGTACTTATGACAAGATTGTCAACAAGTACTTGGATGCCAAGGCGTCAACCTTTACTGGTTCAGCCGCAGATAACAACTCTGTCTTTGGTATCTTGCGTTCAAACTCATCCGCCTTCTGGACTGGTTTGAAGGAAACGCTTTACTTGACAATTGTTGGAATTGTTTTGGCAACGATCTGGGGCTTGCTCTTGGGCGTTATGGGTGTGGCCAAGTCAAAGTTCTTGCGTGGCCTGGCAACAACCATCATCTATATCTTCCGGGGTATGCCAATGATGGTTTTGGCCTTCTTTATCTACATTGGTTTGCCTGGTGTGATTGGTGTGAAGATTCCTGCCTTTACGGCCGGTGTTTTGACCCTGATTTTAAATGAAGGAGCCTATACAGGTGCCTTCGTTCGCGGTGGTTTTAATTCCGTTGACGATGGTCAGATGGAAGCGGCTCGCTCATTAGGGCTTTCACATTCAAAAGCCATGCGTAAGGTAATTATTCCGCAAGGTTTGAAGTTAATGATTCCAAGCTTTATTAATCAATTTATTATTACCTTGAAGGACACGTCAATCTTGTCTGCAATCGGTATTTTGGAATTGACACAGACCGGTACGTTGATTGTTACTCGGAATTCACAGGGATTCCGTGTCTGGGCAATTATCGCTGTGATATACTTAATTGTAATTACGTTACTTACATGGTTGAGTAACTGGGTTGAAAAAAGGACACGAGCATGAGTGAAGAAAAGCAAGTGAAAGTACACGTTGATAAGGTTAATAAGTCATATGGCGATAACCATGTTTTGCGTGACATCTCTTTGGACGTGATGGCCAACGAAGTTGTTGTAATGATTGGACCTTCTGGTTCCGGAAAGTCAACCTTCTTGCGGATGTTAAATCAGTTAGAAATGCCAAATTCTGGTTTGGTTGAAGTTGATGGCTATGACATTTCTGATTCAAAGACTGATATTAATAAGGTTCGCGAAAACATCGGAATGGTGTTCCAGAACTTTAACCTCTTTAACAATTACACGGTTTTGCAAAACATTACTTTGGCACCTGTTCAATTGGGTAAGATGACCAAGGAAGAAGCAGATCAGCGTGGAAAGGAATTGTTAGAAACTGTTGGTCTGTCTGATAAGGCTGACAAATCAGTTAATTCATTGTCAGGTGGACAAAAGCAACGTGTTGCTATCGCCCGTGCTTTGGCAATGGACCCAGACATCATGCTCTTTGATGAACCAACATCAGCCTTGGATCCAGAAATGGTCGGCGATGTGTTGGATGTCATGAAGGATTTGGCAAAGTCAGGAATGACGATGATTATCGTTACCCACGAAATGGGCTTTGCCAAGCAAGTGGCTGACCGGGTTGTCTTCTTCGAATCTGGTAAGATTCAAGAATCTGGTACGCCTGAAGAAGTGTTTAATGCGCCAAAGAACGAACGTTTGCAAACGTTCTTGTCAAAGGTGATGCAAGCCTAAGGTCAATTGGTCGCTAACACGTAAAGATAGGAAGAATGAATACAATGGTCAACCAACGAGTAAAACCGATTTTGGTGGCGTTAACGCTTTTCTTGGGCTTTTTTGCCTTTGGAACGAAGGCCAGTGCCGCCGAACCCAATTATGTCATTTCAACTGATGCGACTTACGCACCCTTTGATTTCCAAGACAAAAATAATGAGTACGTCGGGATTGACCAAGATATTTTGAAAGAAGTGGCTAAGAGAAACCATTTCACCTATACATTGAAGCCAATGTCTTTTAACGCAGCTGCTCAAATGGTCGCAAACGGCCAGGCAGATGGGATTATTGCTGGAATGGCGATCACAGACGAACGAAAGCAAGTCTATGATGTTTCGGATCCATACTATAAGACTGGTGTTGCTTGGATTACCAAGAAGGGCTCCAAGATTAAGTCATTATCAGAATTGAAGGGCAAGACGGTTGCCTTGAAGTCTGGAACTGCTGCTTCAAATTACGGTTTGTCTTTGCAAAAAAAGTACGGTTTTAAGGTTAAGTACTTTAACGATACTGATACCATGTACAACGATGTTGTCAACGGTAACAGTGCTGCCACCTTTGAGGATATGCCCGTTATCCAGTACGCCATTAAAAACGGCTTGGATTTGGAAGTTAAGAATCCAAACAACCCAGGTAATGCCGGTGGCTATGGTTTCTTCGTTAAGAAGGGACAAAACCCACAGTTGATTGCTGATTTTAACAAGACCTTGAAGGAAATGAAGGCTGACGGTTCTTATCAAAAGATTGTTGATAAGTATTTGAAATCAGACCAAAAAAACTTTACTGGTTCAGCTTCTGATAACAACTCAACTTGGGGCATCTTGCGCTCAAACAAGAAGGCCTTCTTTGATGGTCTGGTGCAGACTATCCAGTTGACCGTTGCTGGTATTATCCTTGCTTCTTTGTGGGGCTTGTTGCTTGGTTTGATGGGTGTGGCAAAGTCAAAGGTCTTACGTGGGTTATCCACAACCATTATTTACGCCTTCCGTGGTCTGCCACTGATGGTCTTGGCTTTCTTCATTTACATTGGTTTGCCAGGCGTTATTGGAACGAAGATTCCAGCTTTCACGGCCGGTTTGTTGACGCTGATTTTGAATGAGGGCGCTTATACTGGGGCCTTTGTTCGCGGTGGTTTTGAAGCTGTTGACAGAGGACAGATGGAAGCGGCTCGCTCATTGGGATTGCCTTATGGCAAAGCAATGGCTAAGGTAGTTGTTCCGCAAGGTTTGAAGATTATGGTGCCGTCGTTTGTCAACCAGTTCATCATTACCTTGAAGGACACGTCAATCTTGTCTGCCATCGGAATTTTGGAATTGACACAAACGGGAACACTGATTGTTGCCCGGAATTCACAAGGGTTCCGTGTTTGGGCGATCATTGGTTTGATTTACATGATTGTGATTACGCTGTTGACTTGGTTCTCAAACTGGTTAAAGAAGCGTTTAAATTAATTAAAAATAATTTTAAAGGGCCTTCTCGTCTAACTGACTGAGAGGCCCTTTTTATGTTACTTGCGATTAATTCATTCAATCAATATTGCTTTGCCAATCTGGCTCATCGAAGTGAAAATTACCAGTGTCCGGCCTGTAAAAAACCGGTTGTTCTTCGTCAGGGACAACAAAATGTAGCCCACTTTGCTCACCAGGTCCAAACGGGCTGCCATGCCTTTACAGAAGGTGAAACAATCGATCATCTTTTGGGTAAGATGGCGCTTTACCAACATTTTGCAAAAGATTATCAGGTCGTAGTCGAACCTGTTTTAAGGCAAATTAGTCAGCGCCCTGATTTATTGGTGAAACGATCGCAAGGAAAAGATTTGGCAATCGAGTACCAATGTTCACCAATTGGTAAGAAACGTCTGCAAGAACGCAATCAAGGCCTACATAGTCTCGGACTAGAGGTTATGTGGGTTTTGGGACCTGACTACTATCACCGACGTTTGTCAGGCGAATTAACTTGTCGATTTCTTGATGACGGTCGGCTATTTTTTTATGTACCTAAGCAGAAGCGCTTTGAAACCCGCTTTAATTTTTCTAAGACGGACTTTCATAAGCTGCAGTATGAAAGCCGGACTGGTTTTGGGGCTGCCTTCTTGAGTGCAGTTAAGGGCAAGCGCCCAGAAAAACAGTTCACCTTACCGTCAGAAATTAACCAGAAAAGGTTAGTCGGCCCAACCAGTGACTTGGCCCAGCACCTACTCTACCAACGAACTAAACTGACCTTGCTGATGGTTCAGGGCCGTATTAACCTTGATTTGATTAATTATCTTTACGAACAGGGACATCGTCTTGACCAAATCCCGGACTGGTGTCTTTTAGGACAAGCCTTTGGCCTAGCAGTTCCAAACTGGCATTTTAGGTTAGTGCTTGTTTTGTTGTTGGAAAGAGTTGGCCTTAGCCATTGGATTTCTGAAAAAAGCCTTAGTGCCCGTTTAAGGCAGTATTTTTATCCCAGTTTTCAGGACCAAGAAAAAATCTTGCAAGCGACTTATGCTGATTTGGCATCCAGCGGGGTCATTTGCTTACAAGACAGTAAAATTCTAGTGATAAAGCTCCTGCAATTTGTCGCAGATTGAGATTGCTATGTTAAAATGATTAAAATATAAGAAAAAGGGGGGCCTGAAGCAAGTCAATGCCTTGGGCAACAACTACATGGGACAAATCACACGACAAGAAGTGCCAGCCAAACTGACTTGGGATTTAACCACAGTCTTTGCAGATGACCAGGCCTTTGAAGAAGCGTTTGCCGCTTTGAGGGATAGCTTGGCCGACTTGGACCAGTATGTCGGGCACCTTGGTGATTCTGCCCAGACTCTGTTGGCCGGTTTGGAAACAGATCTGCAAATCGAACGGTCATTTGAAAAGATTTACGTTTATGCCAATCAAAAATATGATGAAGATACGACAAACAACCACTACGCTGGTGTCTACGCCCAAACTCAAGACCTATTAGCCGCTGTGAGCCAAGCAACCGCTTTTTTCCAACCGGAAGTTTTGGCGATTGATGAACAGACTTTGGCCACTTACCTAGAAGATCAGGCTCTGGTGCCTTACCGTCATTTCTTCGATGTCTTGCTTTCAGAAAAGGCACACACACTGCCCGCAGATCAAGAGGCCCTGCTAGCCGGTGCCTCAACTGTTTTGTCATCGGCTGAACAAACTTTCTCGGCGCTGGACAACGCCGATATGGACTTTGGTGATGTCGTCACGGAAAACGGTGAAGTCGCAGAATTGACGAACGGCCTCTACGGCGTGATGCTGCGTTCTAAGAACCAGCCAACACGGCAGCAGGCCTTTACGACCATTTATGACGCTTATATGTCGTTGAAAAATACTTTCGCTTCAACGCTGTCTTCAACGGTTAAGAAACATAATTTCTTGGCGAAGACTCGTCACTACCAATCCGCGAAGGAAGCGGCCGTGCTGTCCAATCAGATTCCAACAGCCGTTTATGATACTTTGACTGACCGTGTTGAAAAGAACCTGCCACTTTTGCATCGTTACGTTGCATTGCGCAAGGAAGTCTTGGGCTTGGAAGAAGTTCATTCATACGACCTGTACGTTTCCTTGACAGATGATGTTGACTTGCCTGTTACCTATGATGCTGCACAAGAAATCGCCTTAAAAGCCTTAGCACCATTGGGTGATGATTATCTGGCAGTAGTCAAGAAGGCCTTTGCGGAGCGCTGGATTGACGTTGTTGAAAACAAGGGCAAACGGTCAGGTGCCTATTCTGGTGGCGCATACGATACCAACCCTTATATCTTGCTGAACTGGCAGGATACATTGGATAACGTCTATACTTTGGTACACGAAATGGGTCACACCGTTCATTCTTATTTGACTCGGCACAACCAGCCTTACCACTATGGTGATTATCCAATCTTTTTGGCCGAAATTGCTTCAACGACTAATGAGGCCCTCTTGACGGACTACCTGCTGAAGACTTATGATGACCCTAAGGTTCAAGCCTATGTTTTGAACCAATACTTAGACGGTTTTAAGGGCACGGTCTTCCGTCAAACGGAATTTGCTGACTTTGAAGCTTGGATTCATGATCAAGATGCTGCTGGCCAGCCACTGACGGCCGAAGCGATGGCCAATTATTATGGCGACTTGGATTCAAAGTTCTATGGTCCTGATTTGACTAAGGACCCAGAAATTGCTTATGAATGGTCACGAATTCCACACTTCTACTACAATTTTTACGTTTATCAGTACGCTACTGGTGAAGCGGCTGCCACAACACTGGCCCAAAACATTTTGGAAAAGGGTGAGGCAAAACGCTATAAGGACTATTTGAAAGCTGGTAACTCAGCTAGTCCATTAGAAGTTATTGCCAAGGCTGGCGTTGATATGACAGAAGGCGCATACTTAGATCAAGCCTTTGCCGTCTTTGAAGATCGGTTAAATCAGCTTGAGGCATTACTTGGTCAGGCAAAGTAAGAAGGGAGTTTCAATAATCATGGCGAAAATTTTAGTATTTGATGGGATTGATGAAAATGCACTTGCTCCATTAAAGCGAGCAGGCTTGGAAATCGTCTCAAACCCACAGGCAACATCAGAGGATTTTGCCAGTGATGATGAAGTCGTAGGCATCATTTTGATGATGTATAAGATTGACGGCGCGGTCATGGACCGTTTCCCAAACTTGAAGGTCATTGCTCGTCATGGTGTTGGTTATGACAACGTTGACTTGCAGGCTGCTAGTCAACGTGGCATTGCCGTCACGAACACACCCGGTGCTAATGCCGGTGCAGTTGCTGAAACAGCGGTTACGTTAATGTTGATGGCTGGTCGTTTGTTTGAAACCAGCCACGATGCCATTACAGACAAGAAGGCAGCCAATTATATGGCTGGTAAGAGTGGCCAGCAAGTTTCAGGCAAGATTGTTGGCATTATCGGCTTTGGACATATTGGGCAAGAAATCGCCAAATTATTGACTGGTTTTGGTGTTCACGTTTTGGCCTATGCGCGTCATGAGCGCAACGTTCCCAATGGTCGGATGGCTGACCTCGATGAAATCTTCCAACAGGCAGATTTTGTTGTTTCAGCTTTGCCCGCAACGCCAAGCACAACTGGCTTGATTGATCAAAAGGCCTTTGACCAGATGAAGGCAAGTACGGTCGTAGTCAATGTTGGTCGTGGACCAGTGATTGATGAAGCTGCTATGATTGCTAGCTTAAAATCTGGTAAGATTGCTGCTGCAGGACTGGATGTGGTTAACCAGGAGCCAATTAGTCCGGATAACGAATTATTGTCCCTGCCAAATGCCTTTGTCTTGCCACACGTTGCAGCGCACTCCAAGGAAGCGGATTTTGAAGTGGCTAAAACGGCCGTTAAAAATGTCTTAGCAGTTTTCGAGGGCAAACCTGCTGAAGACCAAGTCAACGATTAAATCAATCGCAATTTTTGAAACTGGCTAGTCAAAAACAGGCTAGGCGGTTTTCCTGATTTTTGTTATACTAGAAATACGATGAAGGACCTAGTAGGGGTCAGCCAGTAGCAAAGCGAGCGGTGTCTAGTGTAAGACCGTCTGTTGGTGCCTCGAATTTCAGTCTGGAGACTTTGGCTTAACAGTCAACGGTAAGCCGCCGATACCGGCCAAGAGTGCTGGCCTTTTGGTCAGAAACTGGGTGGTACCGCGGAAGTTCTCTTACGTCCCTTATGTTGTGCGAACAACATAAGGGACTTTTTATTTGGAAAAAGAGGAAGATGAATGACATTAATTGATGAATTACAGGCAATTGCTAAGCAAGCTGAGGCCGATTTGGCAGTAACGGGAGCCGACTTAGAGCAAGTTCGGGTGGCTTACCTGGGTAAAAAAGGAAAAATCACGACAGTTTTGAAGTCGATGAAGGACCTTTCAATCGAAGAAAAGAAGGCTGTCGGCCAGGTCGGTAATCAGGTTCGCCAACAAATCCAAGATAGCTTAGCAACCATGAAGGCTATTCAAGAAAAAGCCGCAATGGATGCCAAGTTGCAGGCGGAAACGCTTGATGTAACACTGCCGGGAACACAGCCCAAGTTGGGTAATCGGCATGTGTTGCAACAGATTATGGATGAAATCGAAAGCCATTTCTTGGGATTGGGCTACCAAGTGATTGATGACCCAAACGATTCACCCGAAGTGGAAACGGATGAGTATAACTTTGAACGGGAAAACCTGCCGAAGGATCACCCAGCTCGTGATATGCAGGATACTTTTTATGTGACACCAGAAATTTTACTGCGGACACAGACATCACCCGTGCAGTCACGGGCGTTGGAAAAGCATGACTTTTCTAAGGGACCATTGAAGATGATTGCACCGGGGAAGGTTTACCGCCGTGACACCGATGATGCGACGCACTCACATCAATTCCACCAAGTGGAAGGTCTGGTTGTTGGTAAGAATATTACCATGGCTGATTTGAAGGGGACATTGTTGTCAATTATGCAGGAACTTTTTGGTGAAAAGCACCAAATTCGTCTGCGTCCATCGTACTTCCCGTTTACGGAACCATCTGTCGAAGTTGACGTTTCTTGGAACGAAGTGACGGAAGATACCAAGCCAGAAGATATTCGTTGGATTGAAGTTTTGGGCGCCGGAATGACCCATCCAAACGTTTTGAAGATGGATGGTGTTGATCCAGAAGAATACTCAGCCTTTGCCTTTGGCTTAGGCCCTGACCGTTTTGCCATGTTGAAGTATGGCGTGGAAGACATTCGGCAATTCTACTTAAACGACGTCCGGGTCTTGAATCAATTTAATAAGCGGGGAAACTAATCATGAAGACCAACTTAAA
Organism: Fructobacillus sp. ESL1117; assembly: GCF_058508565.1. Taxonomy (NCBI): domain Bacteria; kingdom Bacillati; phylum Bacillota; class Bacilli; order Lactobacillales; family Lactobacillaceae; genus Fructobacillus; species Fructobacillus sp. ESL1117. Next base: position 1,396,017 of record NZ_CP196385.1, read on the forward strand.
ATGGTTAAACGAATACTTACAGCCAGGACTTGATTTGAGCGAACAGGCTGTCTTAGATTTGGCACAGCAAATTGAATTGACCAGTGTGGAATTGGAATCCGTTGGAACGGCTGCTGCTAAGCAGTCCGGTCTTGTCGTTGTCCGAGTTGATTCGGTTGTGCCACATCCGGATTCTGATCACATGGTGATTACACAGGTTTTTGATGGTCAAGAAACAATTCAGGTCGTGACCGGTGCACCAAACGTGGCTGAGGGGCAGTTAGTTGTTTTGGCCCGTGTCGGGGCTCAGATTATTGACCGTGAAAGTGGCGACTTGGTGACAATCAAAGAGGCAAAACTCCGTGGTGAAAGTTCATATGGCATGTTGGTTGCCTTGCAAGAAATTGGCGTAGCCGACGCTGTAGCACCACTGGACTTTGAGCAAGGCATTCACGTTTTCACAGAAGAAGATGGTGTCAAGCCTGGAGATGATGCACTCGCAGTTTTGGGCCTCAAGGATCCGATAATTGATACTGATTTAACCCCGAACCGGGCCGACCTTTTGTCGATGCGGGGGATGGCCTATGAACTGGCTGCCATGACTAACCAAAAGGTGATGCTACCCCAGACAACTGTCTTGAGTGATCAATCAGAGTCAAATGCCGTGGTGACGGTTGCCGGAAACGCTGATTTGGCAACTGGATATGCAGTCCGTGTTTTGGGGCAAGTTAAAAACAGCCCATCACCTCTCTGGTTGCAAAGTCGCCTGTGGAATGCAGGTTTCAAGCCAGAAAATAAGATTACTGATTTGGCCAATTATTGGCTCTTGCTGACGGGACAACCTTTGCATGTTTATGACTTGGATAAATTAGCAACGATGCAGTTGGAAGTTCGCTTGGCAAAAGAGGGCGAAACATTACCTCAAGGCGAAGAAGAAAAGATGGCTCTCCGTGCTGGCCAGGATATTGTGGTTGCGGCCGGTGATCAAATTGTGTCTTTGGCAGGAATTGCCACGAATCCAGCAGTTGCAGTGACAGCTGATACAACGAAGGTCGTTGTTGAAGCTGGTCAGTTTAACCCAAGTCTTTTGCGGCAAAGTGCTCGCCGTCATAACCTACGATCAGAGTCTTCTTTCCGGTTTGAACGAGGAATTGACTTGGATCAAACCCTTGAAGTTCTGGATCAAGTGTCTGCTGAAATGGCTTTGTTGACCAAGGGGAAGATTGTTGTTGGTTTGAGCAAGTTTGGCTTTGCTTACCGGGCACCAGAAACGATTACTATCGGTCGGGATCGAATCAATCAAATTTTGGGAACGGATTTGTCAGTGGCAACAATTTCTGCTATTTTCAATCGCTTGGCGCTACCAATCGATGAAAAAACTGGTCAGTACACAGTAACCATTCCGGGTCGCCGGACGGATTTGACGATTCCAGCTGATTTGATTGAAGAGGTTGGCCGTCTTTACGGTTATGACAACCTACCAACGGCTTTGGTTGCAGGGCAAAGTACACCTGGTGATTTGACACCACGACAAAAGAAGATTCGTGCTAGTCGAGAAATTATGGAAAGTCTCGGATTTGATCAGGCCATTTCCTATGTCTTGACAACACCTGAAAAAGCAACAGCTTTTAATTTGGATCGAAACCGGGCTGTGGTGGCCTTGGACTACCCAATGTCATCGGATCGGACGACTATTCGACAAAATCTTGTGTCTGGTTTGTTGGATGACGTGGCCTATAACGTGGCTCGCTCGATTAAGGACATTGCCCTCTACGAGCAGGGACGAATTTTCTTGGCGCAAGGCGAAAACGTGCAGCCGGAAGAACGTGAGCACTTAGCCGGTGTTTTGGTCGGCAATGTGGCTGAATCGAGCTGGCAAACGGGTGAAAAAGATGAGACTGCTGATTTTTATGATATCAAGGGTCGGCTAGAGGTGTATTTACAAACGATTGGCCTTGATTCAAATGCAGTTCGCTTTGAACAAAGTTCACAACATGAAGCCATGCATCCGGGGCAGACGGCAGATGTTTATCTTGGTTCAACTTACCTTGGCTTTGTTGGTCAAATTCATCCGGCTGTTTTGGCGAATGCCAAGTTGCCGGCAGTCTTTGCCTTTGAAATTGACCTGGAAGCAGTCATTGCTCATTCACAGGCACCGGTTGCTTATCAACCTGTTTCAAAGTATCCACAGATTAGTCGTGATTTGGCTGTCTTGGTTGATGACAGTATCGACCAACAGCAGGTCTTTGACGTGATTAAAGCAAATGGTGGGGCTTACCTTCAAAATGTTACTTTCTTTGACTTGTATACGGGTCAGGGGCTGCCAGTGGGGAAGAAGTCGTTGGCGTATGAGTTGACTTATCAAGACAAGACTGACACCCTAGTTGAACCGGTTGTCACAGCAGCCTTTGAAAAGATGACGGCAACTTTGACAGCGGAATTAGGTGCGGAAATCCGCTGATTTTGATTGTCATGTTGTAACAAAAACGATATAATTAGGGTAAAACCACAAACAAGTAGGATAGCCCTTATGGCAAAAATTATTATTAACGGTGGCCACAAGATTTCAGGTGCGGTAACCATTGGCGGAGCTAAGAACTCAACGGTTGCATTGATTCCCGCCGCAATTCTGGCCGACACGCCGGTCAACTTTGACAACGTTCCACAAATTTTAGATGTTAAAAACTTACAGTATATTCTCGCTGCGATGAACGTTCGTTCTAATTTCGCGAATGGTGATCTTTCGATTGATCCAACCACAATCACGGAATCTGAATTGCCTTCAACGGCCATTAAATCATTGCGGGCCTCTTATTACTTCATGGGAGCGTTGCTGGGCCGCTTTGGTCGAGCAACGGTGACTTTTCCTGGTGGTGATAACCTCGGATCACGACCAATCGATCAGCACATTAAAGGCTTTGAAGCATTGGGTGCAACGGTGACTGAAGTTGGTGATGTGATTACCCTTGACGCAACTGCCCACGGCTTGACTGGGGCACGGATAACTCTTGATACGGTTTCTGTTGGGGCTACTATCAATATTATTTTGGCTGCCGTAAGGGCTAAGGGGCAGACGATTATTGAAAACGTGGCCAAGGAACCGGAAATTATCGATATTGCGACTTTCTTGAACAACATGGGGGCCAATATCCGTGGCGCTGGAACCGATACGATTCGCATCACGGGTGTTGACCGCTTGGAAGCGCGTAATACCCACACAGTGATTCCCGATCGGATTGAGGCGGGCACGTACATGGCCATGGCTGCGGCCTTTGGTGATGGTGTCACCATCAAAAACGTCATTCCAGAACACTTGGAGTCCTACACTTCAAAGTTGTTGGAAATGGGTGTTGATATGCAGATCGGTGAGGATTCAGTCTTTATTGGGCCGAGCCATGATTTGAAGCCTGTTGCCATTAAGACGATGCCATATCCTGGTTTTGCGACTGATTTGCAACAACCCATCACACCACTTTTGTTTTTAGCTGAAGGCGAAAGCACGATTACTGAGACCATCTATCCAATGCGTAATAAGCATATTGCCGAATTGCGACGGATGGGTGCAGAGTTATCGTCATTAAACCCAGGTGAAATCAAGGTCAACCATTCTGAACGTTTAGTTGGCGCAACGGTGGAAGCGGCTGAGATTCGTGCAGGCGCCGCCTTGGTCATTGCCGGGATTATGGCCGATGGTCAAACCGTGATTGAAAACGCCACTCATATTTTGCGAGGTTACGACCGCTTGGCTGATAAATTAGCTTCTTTGGGCGTTGATTTAACAATTGAAGGTGTTGATTTAATTAACTTGATGCCTTAACCTTGCATGGATAATATCGCTGTGATAAAATAGTTAAGTTAATAACTGACTCTGATTTAATAAAATCAGGGCGCTAAGGAGATACTCATGAAAAAAGAAATCCATCCAGATTACCGTCCAGTTGTCTTTATTGATGCCGCAACTGGTAAGAAGTTCTTGTCAGCATCTGTTGTTGCAACTGACACAACTACTGATTTTGAAGGTCAAGAATATCCATCAGTACGTATGGAAATCACTTCAGATTCACACCCATTCTACACTGGTAAGCAGAAGTTTACTCAAGCTGATGGTGCGGTTGACAAGTTTAACAAGAAGTTTGCTAACTTCGGCTTCAAGAACAACGACTAAGTTGTTGGATAAAAACGCTCACCTCGGTGGGCGTTTTTTCTTGGCTTGTGGAAAAAGCATTTGTTGGCGGTGAGTTAGCACCAAGCAGAGTGTTGGAGGCATGATGGCAAAGACAATCGTACCTGTTAAATTACATGAAAAGTTGACGGTCACTATCAAAGAAATTCGCCAAAATGGGATGGGGATGGCCTTTTTAGCTGGCTTTTCCGAGTATCCGATTTATTTAGCTGATGCCATGCTTGGTGAGGAAGTTCAAATTGAAATTATCCAGGTGGATAAGTATTCCGCCTATGGAAAAATTTTGGCATGGGCTAAAGCGAGTACTGGACGCAAAAATCAGGACCGACAATATTTGGTTGAGGCCGGGACGGCGCCCTTGGTCAACTGGGCCTATGCCAATCAAAAGGCATTTAAACAACAGATCGTGCAAAAAAATTTTCACGATGCTGGTCTGCAAGTGACTGTTGCTGATCCGATTACGATGGACACAACGCCAACTTACTACCGCAACAAAACGGTTGTTCCCCTTAAGTGGCAGGATGGGCAGCTTTTATCCGGCTTTTATCAACGGGGTAGCCACCATTTGGTACCGATGGAAGACTACTATGTCAATGATGCCAGGGTAGACCAAGTGATTGTCATCGTCCGTGAGATTCTTGCTAAACGAGGTATCTCTGCCTATGATCCGGACCAAGAAAAGGGGGCCATTCGTTATGTGATGGTTCGCCGAGGCTATTATAGCCAACAGTTAATGGTGGTTTTGGTGACCAATGAGGATGCCTTGTCTGATGAGGCGGGACTCGTCGATGATATTGTGGCTGCCTTGCCCGATTTGACATCCCTAATCTTAAACTTTGCACCCAAAAAAGATTATGTCCAATTAAGCGCCAACAACCGTGTTCTCTTTGGTCAGGCGGTCATTGAAGATACATTGCTTGGGAAAAAGTTCTTAATTGGCCCAAATTCCTTTTATCAAGTTAACCCGGTAATGACAGAAAAGCTGTATCAAAAGGCAGCTGACTTGGCTGATTTGAAGCCGACGGATGTCGTCATTGATGCCTATGCGGGGATTGGAACAATTGGAATTTCAGTCGCCGACCGTGTCAAGGAAGTGATTGGTGTTGAGGTTGTACCAGGAGCAGTACTGGATGCTAAGAAGAATTTGGCATTAAATCAGATTGACAATGCCAGTTACATTGAGCGCGATGCCCCGGATCAGTTTGAAGATTGGCAAAAGCAAGGGTTTCAACCAGACGTTGTCTTTGTTGACCCACCACGACGGGGGTTGACGCCAAAGTTAATTGAAAAAACTGCTGAAATGGGTCCTGAGCGCGTGGTTTACGTTTCTTGTAACCCTGTGACTGCTGCCCGCGATGTCGCCTTGTTTCAAGACTTGGGTTACGAGATTAAGGGGCCGGTTGTTCCGGTGGACCAATTTCCTCAAACTGCCCATATTGAGACGATTACCGTTTTACAAAAGAACGAAAACTAAGTGCTATTTAAAACAGATGATGGTTGTTTATAAGGCATTAAGATTATGTACCATTGATATCAGAAGATGGTTGTTTATAAATAAAACTAAGCGCCACCCAAATTTTTACTAAACAAGGAAATTAATTGCTATGAACCTTTCATTACAGACAATCGCACAAGCAACTAAGGGTAGTCTACAGGGACCGGCCAATCAAATGGTGACGGGTGTTGCCTTCGACTCCCGCCAGGTCAAAGCCGGGGACCTGTTTGTTGCCCTAGTTGGTGATCAAGATGGCCATGATTATATTGGCCAGGCATTAAAAAAAGGTGCCACCGGTGTTCTAGCACAGACACAACATGTTATTGATGGGACTGTACCAGCGGTAGTGGTTGACGATACCTTGGTGGGCCTGCAGGCATTAGCAAAGTTTTACCTGCAAACGGTTCAGCCAAAGGTCGTTGCCATTACTGGTTCGAATGGAAAAACGACCACCAAGGACATGGTTGCTGCGATTTTAGCTACGAAGTATCAAACCTTTAAGACGCCGGCTAATTTTAATAATGAAATTGGTCTGCCGGTGACCATTTTGACGATGCCAGAGACAACTGAGGTTTTGGTCTTGGAGATGGGCATGGACCGCCCGGGTCAGTTGACGGCTTTGTCAACATTGGCTCAACCTGATTTGGCCGTCATTACCATGATTGGTGAGGCTCATCTTCAATTCTTTAAGACACGAGCTAACATTGCCAAAGCCAAGTTGGAAATTATTGCTGGCCTAAAGCCGAATGGGGAATTGTTGATTCCAACAGATGAGCCACTCTTGCAGGACGCCAAAGGGTTGCCAGCCAAGACGGTTAGTTTTGGGCCGGAACCAAATGACTGTGTCGAGACGTTACAGGAGACAAAATTTAGTGATCAGGGTCAAGAATTTGCAATTCCGCTCCTGGGCCGTTATAATGTTAGGAATGCCTTGGCGGCAATTCGTGTTGGCCAAGCTTTCGGTTTGGACCTCCAAACGATTGCTTTAGCCTTGAAAAATTTTGCGTTAACGAAAAACCGCACCCAGTTACTGACAGCAGCTAATGGGGCAATGGTCATTTCGGATGTTTATAACGCCAATCCAACGGCCACCAAAGAAGTTTTGACAGCGTTGGCAAAGGATCATACTGAAAATTTAGTCTTAGTTCTTGGCGATATGCTTGAACTTGGTGAAGCGGCACCGGCTCTCCACGCTGACTTAAAGGAAGCCGTCTTGCAGGCACAACCAAAAGCCGTTTACCTGGTTGGCCCTTTGATGGTGGAAAACCTAGGAACAGCGTTGCAGGAAACGTTGTTATCTGAGCAGGTTCACTTATATCAAACGGACCAGTTGGCAGCACTCATGACTGATTTGACAAAAAACCTTAGTGCCAATGATTGTGTCTTCTTGAAGGCCAGTCATGGCATCCACTTGGAAAAGGTGGTGGACCATTTGGTTGCTGATCAAGGCAAGCAGGGGGGAAGCCATGCTTAAACGGGTTGATCTTTTTCCAGAAAAAGTAAAAACACTCTGGTATCGGGATCATTGGCTAGCTTTGTCAACGATTACCTTGATTATTCTTTTTATTGGGGGAGCAATTGGTTTAGCAAAGTTAACTAAGGCTAGTCCACAAGCGATTTTGTCTAAACAAAAAATATTTTCGGCCGATAATGTTAAAAATTTAAAAAAAGACATTGGTCCGCAAAATCAGACTGCTCAAGCAATCGACCAGAAATTAAAGAGTGCAGATTTTACTGGAACAGCCTTAGTCATTAAGGATGGCAAAATTATTTTAAACCAGGGTTATGGATTTGCTAATTATAGTCAGCAGATGCCCAACAGTGCCCAAACGGTTTATCATATTGCTTCTTCCGCTAAATTTTTGACAGCTGTTTTAGTCGGTCAGGCAGTTTCTGAAAAGAAGCTTTCCTATGATGATCACTTGAGTCAGTTTTACCCCAACATTGCCAATGCTGATCAGATTTCGATTCGCGACTTATTGACGATGACCTCTTCTTTGCAGCAAAAGTTGCAACCCACGACTTTTACTTCTGACCAAGATAATGCTCAGTTCTCGGCCGATAATACGCAGGAAACCGGAGTGGCGATTGGTTCTGGTGCTGGTTGGTCGTATCAGCCGGTTAATTACCGATTGTTGGCTGGTATTTTAATGAAAATTTCGGGTCAGTCCTTTGACAAAATGGTTAAAGACTACTATAACAAGCAGTACGAGCTCGGAATTGATGATTATACACGGTTTGCAGAGGATCATCAGGCTGCCTTAGGTTATCAAAAGGATCTCACCAGTCCAACCGGTGTTACTAAGGTTGAAAATGAGCGAGAGACTGGAACTGGGAACCTGGCAATGTCAGCTGGGATGCTTTACCGGGCTTATTGGCTCTTCTTCCATGGTGCTTTCTTCCAAAACCCAATGGCTCTTTTAGTCCAGCACTTGCCGGCTCACTATGTCTCAGGTCTTTACCGCTATGGTAATATTTATACCTCTCATGGGATTTTTAATGGTTTTGAGCCGTCCGTTGTTTTGGGCAAGAATAGCCAGGACGCTGTGCTTTTATTGGCAAATCAGTATTACCATGGTCACAGCTTTGAGGGTCTCTCACATGACCTATATGAGAAGTTAACAGGAACGAAGGTTCCTTCCTAAACACTAGTCAGCCCAGCTAGACTATAAACTGCTTGGCGTATTTTTGACGTGCTGGTGGCACGTTATGATGGAAACGGCTCAGAAATGAGTCAGGGCGCGCTGACCCAGTGCGCAAAAAGGAGATAATTTTGAAGTTTAATGAACTCGGCTTGTCACAAGCCATTTTGCAGTCAATCGAAGCCCACGGCTACGTTGAAGCAACCCCCATCCAAGAAAAAACAATTCCTTTGACCTTAGCTGGTAAGGATGTTATCGGTCAAGCCCAAACAGGAACTGGTAAGACAGCCGCTTTTGGTTTGCCAATCTTGGAAAACATCGACTTGAATGATCAAAACATCCAAGCCGTGATCATCTCACCGACACGAGAACTAGCAATACAAACTGCCGAAGAATTGAAGAAGCTTGGTTCTGATAAATCGGTCAATGTTCAAGTCGTCTTTGGTGGTGCCGATATCCGCCCACAAATTAAGGGCTTGAAGTCCCATCCACAAATTTTAGTTGGAACTCCAGGTCGTTTGTTGGACCATATTAACCGTAAGACTGCCAAGCTTTTCGGTGTGAAGACATTGGTTTTGGATGAAGCCGATGAAATGTTGAACATGGGCTTTTTGGATGACATTGAGGCCATCATCGCTCAAGTTCCTGACCACCGTCAGACATTGTTGTTCTCGGCAACAATGCCTGAAGCTATCAAGCGAATCGGGATGAAGTTTATGACTAATCCTGAATATATCCAAATCAAGGCTAAGCAATTGACAACTGATTTGGTTGATCAATACTTCATTCGTGTTCGTCACGAAGAAAAGTTTGATGCCCTGACTCGGACAATCGATATTCAAGAACCATTCTTGGGGATTGTCTTTGGTCGGACAAAGCGTCGAGTAGAAGAATTGGCCCGTGGATTGGAAGCCCGGGGATACCGTGCCGCTGGTTTACACGGTGATTTGACACAACAAATGCGTTCACGTGTCTTGGACCAATTTAAGGCCCATGAAATTAACCTCTTGGTTGCAACCGATGTTGCTGCTCGTGGGTTGGATGTTAAGGACGTGAGTCACGTTTATAACTTTGATATTCCACAAGATCCAGAATCATATGTTCACCGTATTGGCCGTACTGGTCGTGCCGGTGCCGAAGGTGTTTCAGTAACATTGGTTGCACCAAATGAAATGGATTACTTGCGTGCTGTTGAAGAATTAACGAAGAAGCGTATGACGCCATTGCAACCAGCAACATTGAAGGAAGCCCGGATTGGTCGAATTAACGGGGCCATTGATACCGCAGCCGCAACAATTAAAGGCTTGAACCCCGCTGAATTGCAAGAACAAGTTAACCAAATGACGTCACAATTCACAGCTGAACAATTGGCTGCTGGTTTGTTGGCTGCTGTGGCTGGTTTGGATAAGCAAAACGCGCCAGTTGTTTTGTCACGTGAACGTCCTTTGCCTCGTCGCAAGGGTGGTTCATCATCACGTCGTGGTGGCTACCGTGGTGGGAACCGCCGTTCAAATGGTAATGGTGGTGGCTATCGCGGGAATGGCGGTGGTCGTCGTAATGGTAATGGTGGCGGTTACCGTGGTGGGAACCGTTCACATTCTGAAAACCGCGATAACCGTGGTGGACATCAAGGTGGTGGCAATCGCCGCCGTCGTGACTTTACTGTTCGCGAAAAAGACTAAAATAGATACAATACAAATCGGTCGGTTTTATGGCTTACAAAGTGTAAAACCGTCTGTCATCGTGATGAACCCCGAAATTTTGACAAACAAATTTCGGGGTTTTCTATGACCAAATAATCAAAAGAAGGAAAAATTACTAGTGATCATCTTTGGTGCAATCAGGATAGTGGTGCCAAACTGATTCTTCAAGGCTATCCAATGAGATATCCTAATTTTGGGGTTCAAATCATAATCAAGCAGTTTTTTTGCCTTTATCTCGTTATAATGGATATTAGAACTATAGTTGGGAGAACCGTTAGTGCAGAGAATTGAAGAGGCCTTGGCCTATATTCATGGCCGGCCAAAAGCTGGTAAAAAAGATAGCTTCACCCGCTTAGAGGCCCTGATGACGGCTTTGGATCATCCCGAAGATCATCTGCCGGAAACCATTCATATTACTGGCACGAATGGCAAGGGTTCAGTTGCAACCATGGTGACTGCTGTTGCTCAGGCAGCTGGTCTGCGTGTTGGAACTTTTACGTCGCCATTTATGACTGACTTTCGGGAACGGTTTCAAATCAATGGCGAACTAATCACACCGGCTGATTTGATTTTTTATACTGGTCAAGTTCAGAAAGCAACTGACCAAGTAGAGCAGGCATCTGCGGGTCAGCTGACACCAACTGAATTTGAAGTTGTGACGGCTATTATGTTCCTCTACTTTGCCGATCAAGACCTGGATTTGGCTGTAGTTGAAGTTGGGATTGGGGGCCGTTTTGATTCGACCAATATTTTAAAGACAACCAAGGTTGCCGTCATAACGACTGTGGCTTTGGATCACCAGGCAATGCTTGGTGACACCATCGCAGCCATCGCTGGTCAAAAAGCCGGAATTATCAAGCCGGGAGCAAAAACGGTGATTGGCCCAGGGGTCACAGCTGAAGCGAAAGAAGTGATTGAAGCTCAAGCCCAAGAGATGGGCAGTCCAGTATTGGTGGCGCAGGTTGGGCCTTTCCAGTCAGCTTTGCCGGGGAGCTTTCAAGCCGACAATACAGCGACCGCAGTGTTAGCACTGAAAACTTGGCGACCTGATTTGCAAGATGAAGTGATTCAAGCAGGCTTGAATCGGACTTTTTTGGCCGGACGCTTTGAACAAATTCAGCCAAAGATTTATTTAGATGGGGCCCATAACCAGGCTGGTATTCAGGCCTTGCATCAGTCAATTAAGGAAAATCTGGTAGGTCCTGTGACAGTTATTATTGGATCTTTGGCCGATAAAAATGTTGATTTAGCTTTCTTGGAACTTGAACAAGACCCGCAGATTACGTTGGCTTTGGTGACATTTGATGGCGTTGCCGGCCGACCTGGCCTACAAAAAGACCAGATGAACTTAGCAAATCAGGACCTGATTTGGTATGATTCATTGGACCAGGCCTTCAGTGAAAATCTGCAGCAAACTGTTGTGATTACAGGTTCTTTGTATTTTATTAGTGATGTTAGGAGAAAATTATGCCAGAAAAAGTCTTAAGCCCACGACTAATCTTGAGTATTTTGGCGATTGCCTTACTTGGGTTTACGGATATTATGTTGGAAACAGCTTTGAACGTTTCCTTCCCAGCCCTGATGAAACAATTACATGTTGATTCAGCAACGGTCCAGTGGTTGACCTCCGGGGTGATTTTATTGACATCCATGATTGTCATTATGTCGCCTTGGCTCAAGGCCCGCTTTAGTAACCGATCTCAGTTTATGGTGGCCGGGGTTGTGTCATTGATTGGAATTTTCATTGATGCAACCTCTAACCAGTTTGGCCTCATTCTTTTTGGCCGCCTGTTGCAGGGAGTTGGTGCCGGTGTTGGTCTACCACTAATGAACAATGTGGTCTTTGAGCAGGTTCCTGATAACCGGCGGGGGACGATGATTGGTTTAGCCTCTTTAATTGTTTCCTTTTCGCCGGCTTTGGGCCCAGCCTTTGGTGGCTTCTTAACGGCCTATTACGGTTGGCACATGATTTTCTGGGTGGTTTTGCCAATCCAACTCTTTGCCCTAATCGTTGGTTGGTTTACCATTCAGCAAATTGATCCGCTGAAGAAAGCCCGCTTTGATTTGATTGGTTGGCTATTGTTATCTTGCTTCTTTGTTGGCGGTTTAATCACGGTTGACCGCTTGTCTGGTCATGGTCTTTTCAATATTTTGAGCTTGACGGCATTAGCAGTGATGTTAATTGGTATCTTCGGATATTATTTCTATGCTCAAAAAGAAGCAGAACCACTACTTTCACCAAAGATGTTTGCACTGCCAATGTTTCGCCAGGCGGTCTTAGCGGCCGTCTTAATTCAGGTTGTCAACTTAACCTTTAACTACGCAATTCCAATGGGGCTACAGTTAGTTTTGAAGCAAAGTTCAAGCGTTGCGGGACTGTCTCTTTTCCCTGGTGCTATTGGTTTTGCCATTATGTCGATTATCTCTGGAAACTTGTATGATCGCTTTGGTCCTAAACTGCCGAATGCGATTGGTCTAGGATTCATTGTCCTTGGTATGGTCTGGATTGTCTTGGTACCATTTACCGTTTGGTCGATGACGATTGCCTTTGTGATTACCCAGTTAGGTGGTGGTTTCTGGTTTGGAAACAATATGACCAATGCCATTTCACATCTCGACCGAGCATTTCATAGTGCTGGTAACTCGATTTTTTCAGCAGTTAACAATTACTCAGCCGCTGTTGGAATCGCCTTGGCTGCTTCGATTATTTCAATTTTCCAAAGGGGTGCAACGAATATGTCTGCAGCAACATTGAATGGTATTCAGTGGACTTATCGTTTTGATGTCATCCTAATTGCTTTGGCTGTTTATCTGTCGATGAAGGTCATGAAAGGTGCCGGTGATGGCCCAATGGTCATTAAGGATTAGAGCCGTTTTGCTTTTTTGATAATTTTAACCTGGTTTTTTCGTCTGATTGCTTGAAGGAGAATTGCAATATGATGAAAAATCAGGTTTTTAATTTTTACGAGGCTATTGGTGAGAACGGCCACAAGAATAGTGAGATTTTTCAGCTGTATTTTCCTGAAAAATATCTTTTTTGGGAACTCGATTATGAGACAAAGACTGATTTTATCGCTGAAAATCCTGGACCGAACCGGGCGTTGTTAATCGCGATGCACTTAGGTGTGGCTTTTTTGTCGGAACGAAGACCAATCTTACTTTCTGCCCGACATTCCAACATGGTTGGCGCTTTTGCAAAGGAAAAGTTAGGCCCCTTAAAGCAAGAACAACTTTTTTTGGCTCTTTTGAATACACAATTAGACGTAATTGGTTGGGAAGTCGTCTTTGTCGGTACCCTGACTGAGGTGGCTGCTTCACCGCGCGAAATTTTTCAACGAGCCCTATTAGCCAATGCCTATGCCATTATCATTGCTCATAACCATCCGTCGGGGAACTTACGACCTTCAGTTCAAGACAAGCAATTTACTAAGCGACTATATCAGCTAGGGCAGGACTTAAGCTTGCCACTCCTTGATGCTTTTATTGTGACTAATGACGGCTATTGGTCGATGCAAGAAAACGGTCAATTGTTGGGAGGCGAAATTGATGAAACTACCGATTTTGTTTAGAAATTTCTGATTTTCCCTTTCATTACGAACCCATAAAAATGGTAAAATACTCTTAGTATAAGCACCAGAGAGGATCGAAAGATGACTGCAAAAATTGTGATGATTGGTGGGGGTTCGGGTTTGCCCGTGATTATTCGCCCATTAATCCAGCATGATGTTGATTTGACGGCAATTGTAACGGTTGCTGATGATGGTGGGTCTTCTGGCTTATTGCGTGATTATGTCAACATTATTCCACCTGGGGATATCCGCAATATCTTAGTCGCCATGTCATCCGGTGATCAGGAATTACTAGACCTTTTTCAGTATCGCTTTAAAACAAATGATGCTTTTTTGGCAAAACATGCAGTTGGCAACCTCTTGATTGCCGCTTTAACAGAAATGACTGGCGATATTTCGGTCGCTATTGCCCGTTTGGCTCATTACTTGAAAATTAAGGGTCATGTCTACCCTGTTGCGAAGCAGCCATTAATTTTACATGCTCAGACAAAAAATGGTCAGTTTTTGGAGGGCGAGGCTGCCATAACTGCTGCTCACCAGGCTTTAAATCATGTCTGGGTAGAGCCAAGCCAAGCAGAAAAAGAAATAGTAGCTTGTCCTGAGGCAATTGAAGCTATTCTAGCAGCTGATTTAATTGTCTTTGGGCCAGGATCACTCTTTACGTCAATTTTGCCTAACATTGTTGTTCCCGGGATTAAAGAGGCGTTGCAAGCGACCAGTGCTAAGCAGGTCTATATTGCTAATATTATGACCCAAAAAGGGGAAACGGATTCTTACACCGACGCTGAACATTTGGCTGTTCTCAACCGTCATTTAGGGCAAAATCTGGTTGATTTTGTTTTAACCAATAATCAAGAGGTGCCGGCAGATTTTGTTGACTACCAAAAGTGGGGTGAAATTTCAAAGCAAGTTGTCCAAGACCCGGACAAAATTCGACAAGAGGGTGCCCAAAGTATCTCCAAGGATTTTTTGGCTTTGCGTGATGCTGGTGCCTTTCATGATGGGGACAAAGTGGCCGACGTATTGGTTTCACTAACAAAGGAGTAAGATGTCTTACGCAGCAGAAGTGAAAAAAGAATTAACCGGTCGAATGGTTTCAGATGACGCTGCCAAGTCAGAATTAGCTGCCTTGTTGCAGATGAATGGTGTTTCGACTTTGGGGATGAACCAAGAAATCCGAGTTCAAACAGAAAATCCGGCCATTGCGCGCCGGATTTACACCTTGATTAAGCAAATTTACCCAACGGCGGTGGTGGAAGTTCAGGTTAATCAACGGGCTGCCCTATCGGATCGAAAAAAACTTTTGGTTGTTTTGCAAAGTCAGGTGGACCAAATTCTAAAAGAGCTTGGTGTGGATCCATTGGGGATTAACCAGGAGGTACCGGCCTGGCTATTGGACAGTTCAAAAAAGCAACAAGCTTTTTTGCGCGGGGCTTTTTTGGCTTCTGGGTCGGTTAACTCACCCGAGAAGGCGAATTACCATTTGGAAATCTACACTGGCCATGAAGAATTAGCTGAGCAGCTAGTGGCCTTGATGACAAATTTTACTCTTCAAGTCAAGGTAACCCCGCGGCATTCCGGTTACATTGTTTATATGAAGCGGGCTGAAAAAATTGTTGACTTTTTAAAACTAATTGGCGCGGTTCACACGATGCTGCATTTTGCTGATATTCGCATTGCCCGTGACACTCGCAATTCGGTTAATCGAATGAATAATGCCGACGTTGCCAATATGCAACGGACCGCTGTTGCTGCTAATAGTCAAGTTCAAGCTATCTTGATAATCCAAAAGGAGATTGGCGACTTGGATGAGTTGCCTGCCAAATTAGCTGATTTTGCCAGAGCCAGACTAGATCATCCTGATGGTTCATTGGCTGAAATTGGTGCTCTTCTGGAAATCTCAAAATCAGGAGCCAACCATCGCATGCGCAAGTTAGCGAAATTAGCTGATTTAATCCAATCTGGTGGGGATTTTGATTTAGATAATGTTTAATTTGAAATCGTTCGTTTTGATTTTAGTTTCTTGATAAAGTACGTTACAATAATATTTTAAGAACAGCAAAAAGGAGTATTGCTATGTGGCCAGGAGTAATAGAACAAACCGCAAATGGGCGTGAGTCATATGACTTGCCTTCCCGTTTATTGAAGGATCGCATTATTTTGGTTCAAGGTGAGGTTGAGGATAGTATGGCAACGTCAATTGTTGCCCAGCTACTTTTCTTGGAAGCTCAAGATCCTGAAAAGGAAATTGCAATGTACATCAACTCTCCAGGTGGGTCTGTGACCGCTGGTTTGTCGATTACAGATACGATGAACTTCATTAAGGCTCCGGTGACCACGATTGTCATGGGCTTGGCTGCTTCAATGGGAACAATCATTGCTGCATCCGGTGAAAAGGGACACCGTTTTATGTTGCCAAATGCTGAATACCTGATTCATCAACCAATGGGTGGGGCTGCCGGTGGTACCCAGCAAACTGACATGGCCATTATTGCTGACCAACTGACTAAGACTCGGAACAAGTTGAACAAAATCTTGGCTGATGGTTCTGGTAAAAGTCTGGCTGAAATTGCTCATGATACGGAACGCGACTTTTGGATGTCTGCTGAAGAGACTTTAGAATATGGTTTGATTGATGGAATCATGGAAAAGGCCGGTGAAAAGCCAATTACTTTGAAAAAATAAGTAATTTAACCAGATTTTTTGACTAATTTTAGTGTATAATATTGTTAGAAAGTTAATTTGGAGGACGAAAATGAAAGTTTTTGCTTATGGCATTCGTGATGATGAAAAGCCAGCTTTGGAAGATTGGGAAAAGAAAAACCCAGATGTAACGGTTGGTTACACTCAGGAATTATTGACGCCTGAAACTGCTCAATTGGCTAAGGGATCTGATTCAGCTGTTGTTTACCAACAGTTGGATTATACAAAGGAAACTTTGACGGCTTTGGCTGAAGTTGGAGTAAAGAACTTGTCTTTGCGTAACGTCGGCACTGACAACGTTGATTTCGATGCTGCCAAGGAATTGGGCTTCAACGTATCAAACGTGCCAGTTTATTCACCAAATGCTATCGCAGAGCACTCAATGATTCAGTTGTCTCGTTTGCTTCGTCGTACAAAGCCAATGGATGCAAAGGTTGCTAAGCATGATTTGCGCTGGGCACCAACTATTGGTCGTGAAATGCGGATGCAAACTGTTGGTGTTATCGGTACTGGTAACATTGGTCGTAAGGCAATTAATATCCTGAAGGGCTTCGGTGCTAAGGTAATTGCTTACGATAAGTTCCCTAATAAGGAATTACAAGAAGAAGGATTGTACGTTGATTCATTGGATGACTTGTATGCACAAGCCGATGCCATTTCATTGTATGTTCCTGGTGTTCCTGAAAACCATCACTTGATCAACAAGGATAGCATCGCTAAGATGAAGGACGGCGTTGTCTTGGTTAACGTTTCTCGTGGAAACTTGATGGATATCGATGCCGTTATCGACGGTTTGAACTCAGGTAAGGTTTCTGACTTTGCCATGGATGTTTATGAAAACGAAGTTGGCTTGTTCAACGAAGACTGGTCAGGTAAGGAATTCCCTGATCCAAAGATTGCGGACTTGATTGCTCGTGACAATGTCTTGGTTACGCCACACATCGCCTTTTATACTACTAAGGCTGTCGATGAAATGGTTCACCAATCATTTGATGCTGCTGTTGCTTTTGCTAAGGGTGAAACACCAGCGATCGCTGTTAAGTTTTAATCGATTTATAAGAAGCTAGGACTAGTTGTTCCTAGCTTTTTTTCTTTGCTGGTTGCTTTAGTTAATTAAAAAATTAATAGAAGCGATTAGTTATTCAGCTTAAGTTTCTATTGGTAAGCGGTGTTAAGAAAAAAATTACGATTTTATAATTGGACAATTTAATTGACCTTTTAATCAAAAGAGCGTATTATACTTTTAGCGATAAATAGCTCGATTAATGGAGGTCGAAATGAAAGTTTTTGCTTATGGAGTTCGTGATGACGAAGTACCGGCTTTGAAAAGCTGGCAAGAAGAAAATCCCACTGTTGAGGTTGATTACACGAATGAAGTCTTGACCGCTGATACAGTTGCTTTAGCTAAGGGAGCCACTTCTGTTGTCACTTTACAGCTCGACCCTTATGGGGCAGATGTCTTAGAAGGATTGGCTGATTTGGGTATCAAGAACCTGTCCTTACGCAATGTTGGAACGGAAACAATTGATTTTGTAGCGGCCAAGCATTTAGGCTTTAACCTTTCAAACGTTCCCATTTATTCACCAAATGCCATTGCAGAACACGCGATGATTCAATTGTCTCGTTTGCTGCGCCGGACGAAGCCAATGGATGCAAAAGTTGCTAAGCATGATTTGCGTTGGGCACCAACTATTGGTCGTGAAATGCGGATGCAAACTGTTGGTGTTATCGGTACTGGTAACATTGGTCGTAAGGCAATTAATATCTTGAAGGGCTTCGGCTCTAAGGTAATTGCTTACGATAAGTTCCCTAATAAGGAATTACAAGAAGAAGGATTGTACGTTGATACTTTGGATGAACTTTTTGCTCAAGCCGATGCCATTTCATTACACGTACCAGGTGTTCCTGAAAACGTTCACTTAGTTGATGAGGAAAGCCTTGCGAAGATGAAGGATGGCGTTGTGATCGTCAATACATCACGGGGAAACTTAATCGATACAGATGCTGCGATTGCTGCTTTGGACTCTGGTAAGATTTCTGCTTTGGCCTTGGATGTCTACGAGGGGGAGGTAGGTATCTTTGAGCATGATTGGTCGCATGAAAAGCTACCTGATGCAAAGTTGGCTGACTTGATCGCTCGTGACAATGTTTTAATCACGCCACACGTTGCCTTTTATACAACAAAGGCAATACACGAGATGATTTACCAATCAATGAATGCTGCATTAGCCTTTGCTAATGATGAAAAACCAGACAACGCGTTAGAATATTAATGATTTTAGCTAAAACCAGGAATGGTTTTAGCTTTTTTGATATAAAAAAACAATAAATTACGAACTATAATAATATAGTTATGAATTTCACGTTAAGTTTTAGTGATTTATAAGTGAAATAATAATGATTATAAACAAGTGGAAGTCTATTAAATTAGGACAACCAGCACAAAAATATCTGTAATGGACTTCACAATTTAAAAAAGACCTGTTATACTATTTTATGCAATATAAAAACTTCACAATTATGAGACGTGAAGCGGAGGAAAAATATGACAACAGCAGAACAATTTTCCGGTAAAACGCCATTGGGCGTGAAGGATTTTTTCTTTAAGGTTCTTTCCGGATCCGCGCAAGGAATTTTAATTGGTGTGTTACCATCAG
Organism: Fructobacillus sp. ESL1117; assembly: GCF_058508565.1. Taxonomy (NCBI): domain Bacteria; kingdom Bacillati; phylum Bacillota; class Bacilli; order Lactobacillales; family Lactobacillaceae; genus Fructobacillus; species Fructobacillus sp. ESL1117. The sequence continues at coordinate 1,414,948 of NZ_CP196385.1, forward strand.
CCGTGATGAAGTACATCATTCAATTTTCCGGTTTGGGTAAAACAACTCTTGGGGCTGATTACTCAGCCATTTTGACACTTTTTACATCAATGATTCCATTCCTAATCGGAATGGCTGTGGCGATGAACTTCAAGATGAAGGCGCTTGACACGGGTGTTGTGGCACTGGCGACAGTTGCTGCTTCCAACTCAATCCAATGGGCAATGGTTAAAGCTGGCACGGTACATCCCGTTTCTGGTAAGACATTAGCTGTTCCAACCCGGCTCTTTGTTGCTAACGGCGCCGGTGATGTGATCAATGCGATGTTGGTAGCTGGTTTAGCCGTTTTGGCTATTTGGCTAGTTGACCGATATTTAGCTGGCTTTGGCTCAGTAGCGATTATCTTGTCACCAATTATCGTTGCTGGTGGCGTTGGCTTGTTTGGAAAGGTGATTGCGCCTTATGTCGCTCGCATTACGACTTGGATTGGGGATATGGTGGAAGTCTTCACTAAGTTAGCCCCATTACCAATGGCAATCTTGATTGGAATGGCTTTCGCTGTCATTATCATCACACCAATTTCAACGGTTGGAATTGCCTTGGCCATTAATTTGCATGGGATGGCTTCTGGTGCGGCAGCCATGGGTGTCGTTGCGACAACGATTGTCTTACTTTTGAATTCATGGAAGGTGAATAAGAAGGGAACAACGGTTGCTATCTTCTTGGGAGCGATGAAGGGCATGATGCCGTCAATCTTTAAGAAGCCTGTGATGATTTTGTCCTTCATGTTTGCTGGTGCATTATCAAGTATCGCAGTGGCAATCTTTAATATCCAAGGAACGCCAACAACGGCTGGTTTCGGTTATATTGGTTTGGTTTCACCATTGCAGTCAATGATTAAGGATGCTGCTGTACCAAGTTCAGTCATGAATAACTTTATTTCACCAATTGTTGCTCTATTGGCCTGGGTAGTTATTCCTGTCGTGGTTGGTTTGTTAACTCAATTTATTTTCGTCAAGGTTTTGCACCTCTTCGAACCAGCAGACTTGAAGCAAGAACTTTAAAATTAGCATGAAATTGGACCGCAAGGTCCTTTTTTTCTTGCCTTTTAGATGGTGCTTCGTTAGAATATTATGGTATCTTTTTTCAATTTTGATAAATATAAAGCAATGAAATTTGATAAAAATTCGATAATGTTCGTATTTTTTGTTATATAAAATTGATTATGAGGAAATATAGTTATAATGTCCGAAGATATGCTAGAATAGTAATGTTTGATTTTCGTCTAAATTGGAGGGCCACTAATGGCAGAAGAAGAAAAGTTGAACAGAGGATTTGGCCTCTGGTCATCGTTAGCATTAGTTATCGGAACCATTATTGGTTCTGGAATTTTCTTTAAGCAGGGATCCGTCCTGCAAACAGCAGGAGACACAAATACTGCCCTTTGGGCTTGGTTGGCGGGAGGAATTCTAACCTTGACTGCCGGCATGACGGTAGCCGAAGTCGGTTCACAAATGGCAGAAACTGGTGGCATTTACTCTTATTTGACCCACCTATATGGCAAAACAATCGGCTATTTGGCTGGTTGGATGCAGGTGATTTTCTATGGCCCAGCGATGATGGGGGCAATTTCTGCTTACTTTGGCGTTTTATTTGTTTCTCTCTTTGGTTTAAAAAGTATGTGGTCATTCCCTGTCGGAATGGTGGTTCTCGCTTTGGTTGGTTTGTTAAACTCGATTCCAAATCATTTTTCCGCTGGCTTCCAGGTTTTAACAACTGTGATTAAGATGTTGCCGATTGTCGCCTTGATTATTTTTGGCCTTTTCTTTGGCAAGCATGATGCATTGGGCCAAATGGTAACAACTATGTCGCATTCAAGTGCCGGCGGTTTTGGGGTTGCCGTTTTGGCTACTCTTTTTGCCTATGATGGCTGGGTGACGTTAGCAAATATTTCTGGTGAAATCAGAAACCCGCAAAAGGTTTTGCCAAGGGCAATCATTACTGGCATCTTGATTGTAATTGTTGCTTATATGGGCATTTCTTATGGGGCTTATCGGTCATTAACTGCTAATGAAATTGTTTCTCTTGGTGAAAATACCACATTGAAGATGGCTACGAATGCCTTTGGTTACTGGGGTGGCCGTGTCCTTTCAGTCGCTGTTTTAGTTTCATTGATTGGTACTTTAAACGGGAAAGTGGTCTCGTTTCCACGGATTTTGTATGTAATGGCAAAAAAAGGAGACTTTCCTTTCGCTAAAACTTTTGCTAAAATCAACCACAAGTCCAAGACGCCGAATGCCGCAATTTGGTTAATGGTTGCCATCGCCTACCTGATGATGGCCTTGACAGATCCTGATCAATTATCGGATTACGCGATCTTTGTGACTTTCTTGTTCTATATTTTGGTCTTTATTGGTGCCTTTAAGTTGCGTCGACAAGATCCAAATGGGCTAAAAAGAACTTTCTCAATGCCGTTGTACCCAGTTATCCCCATTGTGGCTATCTTGGGTTCACTTTACGTTGAGATTTCTGAAATTATTAACGATTTGCATGGAATCGGAATTTCGGTTATCATAGTTCTAGCTGGTTTGCCACTTTACTGGTGGCTAAATCGAAAGAAATGACACTTAGATAAACGCAAATTTCTCGACATCGAGTATTTCTTATACAAAACGTACTGTGTTTGTATATTTTCCTAACGAACGTTACGGAAGCGTTGTCTGTTTTAATATTCTCGTAATATTGATTGGGGAAAATAATAACCATGATGTTTAATAAAGTTTTACTTACAAGTATGGCCGTAGCCGGTTTAGCACTGACTGCCGCCAACACACAATTTAATAAAGGAAAATCAACCTCTGACCAAGCGGTCAAGGTGACTGACTCAGTGAACACCAAGAAGGTTTCTACTGCCGTTTCATCTGTTGATAATCTCAAGAGCTTGGAAAATACAGCAGCTAGCCAGACTGTTGCTTCATCTGATGATGACACTGCCAGTGCATCTGATGATACATCCAACAGTCAAAGCCAAGTGACTTCGTTGTCTACAACGACAACTCAGGCAGCGCAAGCTACGCCTGTGGCCACTTCAACTGCTGCCCAAACTTCATCAACAAGCACGGCAGCTGCAACAACAACAGCAAGCACGTCGACCTCGGCCTCTGGGGACATTAACTGGTTGATTTCTCGTGAATCAGGCGGAAACGTGAATGCACAAAACGGACAATTCTATGGTATTGGACAATTGTCTCCTGCGGCTTATGCAACTTATGTGCCTGGCCAAAATTACCAAGGTAATTATGCCGTCCAATTACAGGCTATGCAGGCTTATATTGCTGCCCGTTATGGTTCTGTTGCCAATGCTATTAGCCATTTCCAAAGCAATGGTTGGTACTAAACTTTAAAAATCAGAAGACAGAGGGGCCCCGTTAAGGGGTCCTTTTTTGCTCGAAGAAAGGTCTAATCGTGTATAATAGGAACTGAGGAAATAAAAAAAGGAAGACAAATATGCCCCTTAATTTTTTAAAGCCCACCTACACGGTTAAGTCCGTTTATAACTTATCGGTGGCGGAGTTAAAGAGCCAAGGCGTAAAAGCCGTATTAACAGACTTAGATAATACGTTGCTGGCTTGGAATAACCCCAATGGGACACCAGAATTGCATGCTTGGTTAAAAGAAATCAAAGCAGCTGGGATTGAGGTTGTTGTCGTTTCCAATAATACCTGGGAGCGAGTCGAGCAAGCCGTTTCTGGTTTGGATGTTGACTATGTTGCCTGGTCTTTGAAGCCGATGCCGCGTGGTATTTTAAAGGTGCTCAAAAAGCAGGGATTGCAAAAAGAAGCTGTGTTGATGGTTGGTGATCAGATGCTAACCGACGTTTGGGCAGCTCACTTAGCTGGTGTTAAATCTGTTTTGGTCAAGCAATTGGTCGAATCAGACATGTGGCAAACTTGGCTCAACCGGTCACTTGAAAAGCTAGCTAAAAAGCTGATTTATAATCGAAAGCACCCACTAATCTGGCATGCAACTTTCAAGGAAGCTGTTTCTGCTAGGGAAAATGATAAAAATTAATGACAGAAAAAGAATTTGAGCAAGAACAAGTGCAAACGATTGCGACGGATGAAGAGGTCCAGGAAGCCTTAACTGAGGGATTATACTGCATTGGTTGTGGTGCTAAAATGCAAATTGATCATAAGGAAGAAGCTGGTTTTTTGCCACTTACTGCCTTAAAGAAGCAGCTGATGGCTGAGGAACTGTTATGCCAACGTTGCTTCCGCTTGCGCCATTATAATGAAATTCAACCTGTTGAATTAACGGATGATGACTTTGCAAATTTGTTGCACCAGGTTTCTAAGACGAAGTCTTTGATTGTCTATGTCTTGGATTTGTTTGACTTTTCAGGGTCAACAATTCCTGGATTGCCACGCTTTGTTGGCCAAGATAATCCGATTTTGGTTCTTGCTAATAAGGTTGATCTCTTGCCTCAGTCCTTAAAGGAACATAAGTTAAAAAATTGGGTCCAAGGACAGCTAAAAGAACAAGGGATTAGCCCAGTTGGCATTGAACTTGTTTCCGCTGCCCATCCCAAGAATTTGGATCAAATTTTAGATAAAATTGATACATTGCGGGATGGTCGCGACGTGTACGTCGTTGGCACAACCAATGTTGGTAAATCAACGTTGATTAACCAGATTATCAAGTCGAAAACAGGTGTTCAGGAGCTAATCACGACTTCGCGGTTCCCAGGAACAACTCTGGATCAGATTGCCATTCCGCTAGATGATGGGCAATCCTTGATTGACACTCCCGGGATTATTAAAAAAGACCAGTATGCCCACTGGGTGACTGATAAAGATTTAAAGTATGTTTTGCCAAAGGCTGAGATTAAAGCCCGGACTTACCAATTAAATCCGGATCAAACACTTTTCTTCGGGGCCTTAGCGCGCTTTGATTTGGTGACTGGACCTGCAGATGGAGCAAAATCAGCCGTTACGGCCTATTTTGAAAATAATTTGATGATTCACCGCACGAAGCGTCAAGGTGCGGATGATTTCTATGTCAAGCATAAGGGACAACTATTGACACCAGCACCGGCCGATAACAATGTTGCCTTTGCTAAATATGAATTTAAAATTAACGAAAAGATGGACTTGGTCTATGCTGGTTTGGGTTTTATTACCCTGCCAGCCGGAATTCACGTCCAGGCCTATGCTCCTAAAGGAGTTGGGGTTTTCTTACGAAAGGCAATGATTTAATGCAAAATTTAACTGGAAAACAAAAACGCTACCTGCGATCACAGGCAAATGGGTTAACACCTATCTTTTCTGTTGGCAAAGCCGGAGCTAACCAGGAATGGTTGACAGAGGTCAAAAAAGCATTGGCTAAGCGTGAATTGATTAAGGTCAACTTGCAACAGGGGAGTGACTGGTCAGCCAAGGACTTGGCAAGTTTTATTGAAGAAGAATCAACGGTGACTGTTGCCCAGGTAATTGGGAAAACCTTGGTCTTGTACGAACCAGCAACCGATGCAAAGTATGTGAAGTATTCAGTTGAAGTGGAAAAGATTCGTTAGTCAGAGGACTTTTCCACTAAATTTTGTGAAGAGGGGGACCAGATGACAGCTTTTGAAGAAGAGTGGCATGTCGTTGAAAAAAAAGTTTCGGCTCAGCTTTCAGCAGGCCGATTTCAACATTGCTTACGCGTTGCAGATTATGCCCGTCGGTTGGCTCAAGAAAATGGTGTGGATGAAAACCAAGCGGCCTTGGCCGGCTTGGTGCACGACTATGCCAAAGAACGGCCTGTTGAGGACTTTTTGACCGCAATTAACCATTTTCACTTGGATCCTGATTTGAAAAACTGGAATCGGGCTATTTGGCACGGTGTTGTTGGAGCAGAAATGATCCAAGATGAACTTGGGATTGATGATCCAGCTATTTTAGCTGCAGTTCGGTTGCACACAACTGGAGCCGGCGTTGAGATGCCGACTTTAGCTAAAATTGTTTTCATGGCCGATTACTTGGAAACTGGTCGCGATTTTCCTGGCGTCAAAGAGGCTCGAGAAATCACGGATAAGTCCTTGGACCGGGGGGTATTTTATCAGTTACAGCACACCCTCTCATTTTTGGCCGAAAAAGGTAACGTAATCTATCCCAAGACCTTCACCAGTTATAATGACTGGGCTCGTCATTTTGCAGAATAAGAAGGAGTTTACATGACAACCATCAATTCAAAGGATTTGTTGCAAACAGTCGTTACCGCCATTGATAACAAGCATGGTGATCGAATCATCGCCTTAGATATGCAAAAGGTTTCCTTGCTGGCTGACTACTTTGTGATTACATCGGCAGGTTCTAGCAGGCAGGTGCAAGCAATTGTCCGTGAAGTCAAGGATGAAGTCCAAAAAGCCGGGGGTGAGGTACTCAATATTGAGGGCTACGACCGTGCTGAATGGGTTTCATTAGACCTCGGTGATATTATCGTCCATGTTTTTGATGAAGAGTCTCGTGATTTCTACCATTTGGACCGCCTTTGGTTCGATGCTGAAAATGTCGACTTAACGAGTTACCTCGCAGAAGAAGTATATTAATCAATCAGTAAGATATCTGGCTGGGGGTTGGTCTTTGATGGGCTAGCCACCAGCCAATGCTGTTTAAGTGAGAAAAAGATGACTGACGAAAATAATACACCATACCAAACCTTTGCTAACCTTTATGACAATCTCTTCGATGGCGACTTGTACGTGGATTGGCAGCATTTTGTAGAAGACCGTTTGCCCGCTAGTAAAATGCTGGATTTGGGTGGTGGCGCCGGTCGTTTGGCTGTCTTACTTGCCAAAAAGGGCTTTACAGTCGATCTCTTAGATATGGCACCAGCCATGCTCTCTTTGGCACAAAAGCATGCCGAAGAGGCGAAGGTTGATTTACGTTTATTGGAGGCTGATATTCGTGATTTTTCAGACTGGGAAGAAAGTTATCCAGTCATTGTTTCTTTTGCGGATACTTTGAATTACCTTCCTGGCAAAGCTGATTTTCAAGCGGGTCTTAACCAGGTTTATGAACATTTGGAACCGGGTGGGACCTTCTTATTTGATGTGATTACGCCTTACCAAGTCAACGTTTTGTATGACAATTACTGCTATAACAATGATGATGATCCTGACCAAATTTTTATGTGGACTAGTTTTCCCGGTGAAGAAAAGAATTCTGTTGATCACGATTTAAAGTTCTTTTTGTACAATGAGGGCATCGATGCCTTTAACCTAGTACGGGAAGTCCATCATGAGCAGACTTACGAGCTGGCGTACTATCAAAAGGCCTTGCATAAGGCTGGCTTTGACCAAGTAGAAATTAGTGCTGATTTTGGTCGTAAAACGGCTGATGACCAGGATGATCGTTGGTTCTTTGTGGCACATAAAGGAGGAGCATCATGAAAGCAGTCGGCATTATTGCAGAGTATAACCCCTTCCATAACGGCCATGCCTATCACATCAAAAAAGCAAAAGAGTTAACGAATGCTGATTTAGCAGTGGTGATAATGTCTGGTAACTTTGTTCAGCGCGGTGAACCAGCAATTTTGGATAAATGGGAACGAACGAAGCTAGCTTTGGCCGCCGGTGCAGATTTGGTGGTTGAATTACCAGTTTTTTATGCAGTCCAGCCTGGCCATTTGTTTGCGGCCGGCGCCGTTCAAATTTTGCAAGCACTGGGGGTCAAAGACCTTGTTTTCGGTTCGGAACACCCGGAAGTTGATTTTCTTGATTTGGCCAAGCAGGCCACGGCAATCGAAAGTGAAGGCCAATTTACTGATCGGACTCAGACTTATGCTTCGGCTTATGCTCAGCAGCTAGAAGAACAGACCGGGTTCAAAATGGAAGATCCAAACGATATTTTGGCATTTTCCTATGCCAAAGCTGTAGTTGCGAGTGGCCAAGTGATGCACTTGCACCCAATTAGTCGTTTGCAAGCGGGTTACCATGATCAAAGCTTTGAGGAGGGGCAGACGATTGCTTCTGCCTCTTCGATTCGCCTTGCTCTTCATAAAGGGAAGTTTGAAAAAATCAGGCCAGTCGTTTCTGAGCAAGCCTTCGAGGCTCTGTCAACCGCGCCAACTGCTTTAGCGTTTGAAAAGCCTTTCTTTGAGTTGCTTCGCTACCGCCTGCTGACTGATACAGTTGGACAGTTGGGTCAGGTTTATCAAATGGCGGAGGGCTTGGAACACCGATTGGCTGGGGTTGCCGCGGCTGTTGAAGGACCACAGTCTTACCAGTCTTTTATTAAATCAGTCAAGACCAAGCGCTACACCTTTGCTCGAATTCAACGAACGTTGTTGTACACACTTTTGAATATTAAAGTTGATCAAATGCAGGCTGCCATGGCGGATTCTTATATTCGCCTGCTTGGCTTTAATGACCTGGGTCAGGCCTATTTGAGTGAAATCAAGCGGGAAGCAACCCTACCCATTATTTCACGCGTTGACATGTCGTTGGCGAAAGCTAATTTACGACTCGATTATAAAGCGGGCCAAATCTGGCAGGTGCTAGCTGGTCAAACCCATGCCAAGCAGGGGCAAGATGTTGGTCGTAAGCCAATTTATCAAGGTCAGGAGTAAAAATATGAAGTACGCCAAGCAACAATTAGCAAAGTTTCAACAAAGTCCATTAGTAATTGATGAAAAATTAGACCTACAATATTTGATTGATGAACGTTTTTCTGATTTAATTATTAAGGCACCAGTCGTGCAGGTTAAGGGGACAATTAAGACATTGACAAACGAAGACATTGTTTTGTCTGCCAGTGTTCATGCTGATTTAATCCTGCCATCATCACGGTCACTTGCACCGGTTGATTGGTCAACTGATGTTGATGTTCATGAGACTTATGTGGCGGATGAAGAACGCTTACAACGTTTTGATGAGGATGAGGCGGTTTTTGTCTTAGAAGAAAACAATCTGGACTTGGATTTGGTTATCTTAGATAATTTGGTAGCTGCTTTGCCGAGTCAAATTTTGACCGCAGAAGAGGCCGCAGGGTCAGCCCTGCCAACTGGTCAAGACTGGCAAGTCATCTCAGAAGAGGATTTTGCCAAACAAGAACAAGAAAAAAAAGAAGAAGCAACAGAAGAAAAACAGGTTCTTGATCCCCGCCTGTCGAAACTGGATGATTTCTTTAAAAAATGAGAAAATTTTGACGTTTATGGTAGAATAAGATTAAAACTTATTTATTTTTGTTCGATGGCGCTTGAGCTATTGAGCATCCAGAGACGTCGTGAGGGAAAATATGAGTCGGATTTTAATTGTAGAAGATGAAGAAAACTTGGCGAAATTCGTCAGTTTAGAACTAAAGCACGAAGGTTATGATGTTGAAACGGTCTTAAACGGCCGTGAAGGCTTGGACAAGGCCTTAAACGAGGACTTCGACCTAATTTTGCTTGATTTGATGTTGCCAGAATTAAATGGCTTTGAAGTGGCCCGTCGCTTGCGTGAAGTCAAAAAGACACCAATTATCATGATGACGGCCCGTGACTCTGTGATTGATCGGGTTTCAGGTTTGGATTATGGCGCTGATGACTATGTAGTCAAGCCGTTTGCTATTGAAGAACTTTTGGCCCGCGTGCGGTCACTTTTGCGTCGAATTGATATTGAACAAAATCCAGCCGATAAATCACCTTCGATTATCCACTTTAAGAACTTGCAATTGGAGAAAGAAAACCGGATTGCCCGTCGTGATGATCAAGTCATTAACTTGACGAAGCGCGAATACGATTTGCTGTTGTTGTTGGTTGAAAATATTAATGTCGTTCAATCACGTGAAAAGTTACTCAAAGAAGTTTGGGGCTTTGACACACAAATCGAAACGAATGTTGTCGATGTTTATATCCGTTATTTGCGTAATAAGTTGGATGACCCTGAATCAAAAACTTCTTATATCCAAACCGTTCGTGGAACGGGTTATGTAATGCGGAGCTAAGATGAGAGCAAGCAAGCAGAAAACAAAAGCTGTCTCACCGACCCTTTCAATCCAGACGTTATTGACGCTGGCCTTGTCGGTGGGGTTTTTACTATTGTTAGTCGTAATCCTATTTTGTTTGGACTTGATTTTAGGGCCAAATATTCATGGTGAAACGATTGAGAAGTTGAGCCATTGGTGGGCTTTTTTGGTCGTTGTCGCTGTGATTTGGACGATTTGCTTGTCTTGGATTTTGGCTCAATTTTTAGTGCGCCCAGTTAAAAAGTTACAAGAAACGATGCTCTCTTTTGAAGAGGACCCAGTAACAGAGCAACGAGTCAAGCCGGTTGCCTATAATAGGGAACTGAATGACTTGGGGCAGGTGCAAAACGAGACAATGGACAAGGTCCAGGGTCTTATTCACGCGCAGCAGGATTTCGTTTCAGATGTCTCGCATGAATTGCGGACACCGGTGGCCATCGTCAAGGGGCACTTGGAGTTGTTGGAACGGTGGGGAAAGGATGATCCAGAGGTCCTAGAGGATTCAATTCACTCTTCATTGTCTGAAATTTCGCGGATGGAAACCTTGGTCAACGAAATGTTGATGTTGACCCGAGCCGAAAACTTAACGGTCAGCAGTCAGCCCGAAAAGACAGAGGTGACACCAGTTTTGGAACGGGTTTACCACGACTTGCAGATGGTTCATCCTGATTTTTCTTGGACATTGGATAATGCTTTGGGGGCACCAGCTGAAGTGGCAGTTCGTTCGGATCATTTGGAGCAGCTCCTCATTATTTTGATTGATAATGCTCTGAAATATTCAACTGACCGTAAGGAGATTCACCTAGCTTTGGCCGAATCTGGATCTTGGGTCGATATTGGCGTGCAAGATTTTGGTCAAGGAATCGCTGCTGAAGACTTGGATCGCGTTTTTGACCGCTTTTATCGTGTCGATAAGGCCCGGGTACACCAAACTGGTGGAAATGGTCTGGGTTTGAGCATCGTGAAAAAGATGGTCGCTGCCTATGGTGGCCAGGTTCAGGTTGAATCAGCGCTTGGATCCGGCTCGGTTTTCCGATTGCGCTTCCCGCTAGTTAGGGAAACAGATAACCATCAAAAAGACTGATTGGCTGATTGGCTATTAACTTCCAATTTTTAGGAAGCTGTAACCTGTTGCCAAACGAGTCTTTTTTATTTGCTTTCAGAAAAGAAAGTTTTTCGCGAACATTCTTGTTATAATATCTAAGACTAATTAAATTATTAAAAGAGGAATTTTTTCATGAAATCAGCAAAGCGGACATTCACGATTTTGTTTGTCCTGTTAGATATCTACCTAATGACCGGTGGTTACGGCGTTCATGGTCGGATGTATCGGTTTGTGTCAACACCAATTGCCCACATTTTGACGGAGATTGCTAAGTGGGTTGGTGGTGTGAACGCCATTGGTTGGGCAATTATTATCTTAACAGCGATTATTCGTTTAATTCTGTTGCCAATCTTTGTTAACCAACAAATTAACACGACAAAGTCATCATTAAAAATGCAGAAGTTGCGACCAGAATTGGAAAAGGTTCAAGCGGCTGTGAAGAGTGGCAAGACCCCAGAAGAGCAGCAAGCGGCTTCAATGGCTTCAATGACCTTGTATCGTGAAAATGGTGTTTCGATGACCGGTGGAATTTCCTGGTTAACGATGGCAATTCAATTGCCAATCTTTTCTGGTTTGTACCTGGCTATCCAACATGCCAATGGCCTGAAGACGGCTACCTTTTTTGGGTTACCCTTGTCAAAGCCTGCCATCTTGCTGTCATTGATCGTCTTTGTGATTTATGCTGCTCAAGCATACTTGTCATTGATCCACATGCCAGCTGAGCAAAAAAAGACAGCCGGACAGATGCTGTGGATTTCACCAGTGATGATTGCGGGAATTACCCTGATTTCATCTGGGGCCTTGGGTCTTTACTTTATTGTTGGTGGAATTACCGTTGTTTTGCAAGCATTCATCGTGCATTTGCTGTATGCTAAGTTAGAGGACGATGTGAACAAGAACTTTGTTCTCAAGAAGACGGCTGATGATTTGTTGAGCCAAACGGCTTCGTCAGCTTTTGGAGCAAATCAGAGTCGTGTTCGGCCGGAAGACTTGCGACCACGAGATGTAACAGATGATGATCAGGGCCGACGAAATGCCGGTAAGCAACAACGCCGTAACGAGAAATAATTAATAAAGGACAGATAATGGAACGAATTTTATCCAAACAAAATGCCAAGGTGAAAGCTTGGGCCAAGTTAGCCACCAAAAAGGGACGGCTTGAGCAAAAGACTTACTTGCTTGATGGCTGGCACTTAGTGCAGGAGGCTATCAAAGCGGGGGCAAAGTTCCACGCGATTATGGCAACAGAAGAGCAGATGGCAGAACACTTGCCAGATGTTCCCCATGGTGTGCCGGCTTTTGAAATTTCAAAGGAAGTTGCTGCCCATATTGCTGGGTCAAAGACACCCCAGGGAATCTTTGCCGAAGTAACCTTACCCGAAAAGACTTTTGACCCGACTTATGTCCATGACGGTCTTTGGCTTTTCTTGGATGCCATCCAAGATCCAGGCAACGTTGGTACCTTAATTCGAACAGCGGATGCTGCTGGCTTTAAGGGAGTTGTTTTGGGTCAGGACACTGCTGATGCATACGCACCGAAGGTCGTTCGTGCCATGCAGGGTTCCCACTTCCATTTGGAAGTTTTGCAAGGCGACTTGAATGACTGGATCGCTGCCTTTGAAAACAATAACTTGCCTGTTTACGGTTCTGAGTTAAACGACCAAGCCAAGCCATACCAAGAAATTCAAGGTTTGTCAGCGGGTGCCTTGATTGTTGGAAATGAGGGCCAAGGGATTAATAAAGAATTAGCCAAGCAGACAACGGCTAACCTCTACATTCCAATTTTGGGTCAAGCAGAATCATTGAACGTTGCCGTGGCTGGCGGTATTTTGATGTTCCGGCTGAGCCTTGGAAATTAAGGCAAGTTCTGCTATACTAAGAAAGATGAAATAGCGAGTGGAGGCGGTCATTGTGACGAATATTCTCACCATCCTTTTGCTGGTTGTCGGTTTTCTGTTAGTCGTGACAGTCATGATGCAGCCCAGCAAACAACAGGATGCTTTGTCAGCTTTGTCTGGTGGGGCAGCCGATTTATTTACCGAGCGAAAGTCACGCGGCTTTGAAGCCGTGCTGCGTCGGGCAACAACCATTTTGGGAGCCATTTGGTTCATTATTGCCTTGGCCTTGATGTATATTGCCGCTCATTAATTGAAAGGTCAGTTTACTTTTTTGTAGACTGATTTTTTATTTACCATTTTTAGGAGAACATTAAGAAAATAATGGAATTAAAGCAATTAAAAGAACAAATCGCGGGCTTTTTGAAGGCCAATTCAACTCAGGCCTTTACGGCACAGAATTTGGCTGATGGTCTGCGCATGAATGATGCAGCCGGCTACAGACAGGTAGTGGGTGTTTTGGACCAAATGGTCGTTGCTAAGACGGCTAAGCAGGTGGGCGATGCTTACCAATACCAAGCAGTCAGCGGTGAAATTGAAGGAGAATTCAAGGCCAATGATAAAGGTTTTGGCTTTGTCCGCTATGATGAAAACTTACCTGACTACTTTATCGCCCCTGACAATACTGGACAGGCAATGCAAGGTGATACTGTTCGCGTTTCGATGGTGAAACCGGCACAGTCCGAAGACCGTGGTCCTGAGGGCCGTGTTGAAGAAATTATTGATCATGCCTACCAACGCCTTGTTGGTATTTATACGGCAGGATCGCAGCAAGAGGGTACGCTGGGCCAAATTCGTTTAAACGATAAGAAGGCTGGTTCTTACCAGGTTTTGGTGCAAAAAGCTAAAGATGGTTTAGACTTGCACGACGGTCAGGTAGTGGTGGCAGAAGTTGACCGCTTTGCTGACCGTATTCATCCCAAGCAACTCTTAGTTTCTGTGACCCAGATTTTGGGTTATGAAAACGAACCCGGCATGGACATCATGCAAATTGTTGAAAATAAGAAGGTGCCAAATCATTTCCCTGATGAGGTAATGGCTGAGGCTGATGCAATTCCAAATGAAGTTTTAGAAGAAGATTATCAGGGTCGTCAAGACATCACGGACCAACCATTGGTAACGATTGATGGTGCCGATACCAAAGATATTGACGATGCTGTTGTGGTATGGAAAAAGGATAACGGTAACTACCACCTTGGTGTCCATATTGCGGATGTTTCGCATTATGTGCGTCCAGGCTCGGCCATCGATCAGGAAGCTTACAACCGGGGAACATCTGTCTATTTGACGGACCGAGTGATTCCGATGTTGCCTCAAAAATTGTCAAACGGGATTGCTTCTTTGAACCCAGATGTCAAGCGCTTGGCGATGTCCGTGGAAATGGAAATTAACCGAGAAGGTCAGGTTGTTAACCATGAAATTAAGCAATCAGTTATTCGTTCTCATGCACGAATGACCTATACGGCCGTGAATGAAATCTTGGCCGGTGATGATCAGACTAGGGAAGAATACAGTGGTTTGACCGATATGTTTGATCAAATGGGTGAGTTACACCAAATTTTGTACCAAAAGCGTGTTCGTCGTGGTGCGATTGAATTTGATACACCAGAAGCCTCAATTGTCGTTGATGAGAACGGGAAGGCAATTGACGTGGTTGTCCGCGAACGGGGCACAGCCGAACGGATGATTGAATCATTTATGTTGGCCGCCAATGAAACTGTGGCTGAACATTACGACCGTCTGAAAGTTCCTTTCCTTTATCGGATTCACGAAGTGCCTGACCAAGAACGCGCACAGTCCTTTTTCGAGTTTACTAAGGCCTTGGGGCACCCTGTTAAGGGCGATCCGGCTAAGGTGACACCAATGATGTTACAGACTTTGATGGACCAAGTTAAAGATGATCCAGCAGAGCAAATGATTTCAACGATGATGCTGCGAGCAATGAAGCAGGCCAAGTATTCACCAGAACCACTCGGTCATTTTGGCTTGGGTGCTGATTACTATACGCACTACACTTCACCCATCCGACGTTATCCTGACTTAACAGTGCATCGTTTGATTAAGTGGTATGCCAAAAACGGAACGGGTGCTGAAGCACAAGAAAAGTATGCCTCGTCATTGGGACAAATCGGGATTGATACTTCAACCCGTGAACGTCGAGCCATCGATACGGAGCGATTGGTTGACTCAATGAAGAAGGCTGAGTACATGGAAGATAAGGTTGGCATGGAATTTGATGGTGTCGTGAATGCCGCTCTCAAGTTTGGTCTCTTTGTTTCCTTGGAAAACACAGTCGAAGGTTTGGTTCACATCTCAAACCTAACCGATGACCACTATGAGTATGATGAAAAACACGCTGCTTTAATTGGTCGGTCAAAGCACCATATTTTCCAGATTGGTCAAAAGGTAAAAATCAAGGTAATTCGTGCCAATAAGGAAGAATCAACCGTTGACTTTGTTCTCTTGAATCCTGAAGCAGCGCCAACAACTGATATTCGAGTACCGCAACAAAATCAGGGCAAGTTTGGCCGTGATCGCAATGGTCGTGGCAACCGTCGTGGTGGACAGAATAAGGGCGCTGGTCACGGCCATGGCTCTCACCAGAAGTCTAATGGTCATGGTGTCAATCATCATGCTGCTAGTGATAACCGGCATCCTGGCGGACAAAATGGCCAGAAGACGGCTGGTAGCCAACAACGTAATCGTGGTACTAATGGTCATAATGCGAATCGATCAGTTAAGCCGGGCCAAAAAAAGGGTGGCTCAAGTAACAGTAAGCATCAATTTAAGGTTAACCATCGAAAGTAAGCAGTTTTAAGATTTGCAGAAGGGAAGGCGGATGGCCAAAAAGAAAATCAAAGACGATCCAGCCCTGGCGCAAAACCGCAAGGCTCTCTTTAACTACGCAATTGAAGAAACCATGGAGGCCGGAGTTGTTTTGACTGGAACTGAAATTAAATCAGTTCGAGCCGGTCAAATTACGATTGGCGATGGATTTGTGACCGTTAATAACGGTCAAGCCATCCTCACCAACGTTCACATTGCGGCCTATGAAAATGGTAATCAATTTAATGTTGATCCTTTGCGTAACCGGGTGTTACTTTTGCACAAAAAGCAAATCGCGCGATTAAACGGATTAGCGAAGGAACCCGGGGTAACAATTGTGCCTTTAAAGGTCTACCTGAAACGTGGCTTTGCTAAGGTTTTAATTGGTGTCGGTCATGGAAAAAAGCAATATGACAAGCGACAATCGATTAAAAAGCGCGACCAGGAACGTGACTTAAATCGTCGTTTTAAAAATTAAGCATACCAGGTCTGTTCTGATGGCATTTAAGAACAGATCTGTTTTGATTAATGGTACTTTTGTTTTGATTTTATCGAAGCTTTTTAAAATATTTGATTAAAAAAACAAGAAAAAGACATTCTCTTTTCTAATTGACCCAAAGACTATTTTTGTCTATACTAGAACTGTGAATTGAGAAAAAATTCACTGCTGAAAGGAAGAAAATACGATGGGTATGATTATTATTTCAGCATTCTTTGCTTTGATAATCGGCTTGGCTGGTGGCTATTTTGTAAAACGCATCTTAGACAAGATGCGCTTAAATAACGCCAAGCAGGTTGCAGCAAACATTTTAAAACAAGCAAATGATGAAGCCAAAAGTATTAAACGGGATGCAGAAGTTGACGCCAAGGACTTGGCCCAAAAGTACCGTCATGAGGTGATTGAATCACTGTCGGGGCGGGAAAAAAAGGTTGAAGCCCAGGAAAGCCGTCTGCAGGATCGGACAGATACTTTGGACCAAAAAGACGCAACTTTGAACCAGCGAGATGCTTCGCTGATTCAAAAAGAAAACCAGGTGCAAAGCCAGTTAGAAAAAGCCACAAAAAAGGCTGATGCTGCGCAGGCTACTTTGACTGCACAAGAAGAGAAGTTGCAGGAAATTGCGGCATTAACTCGAGAACAGGCGAAGGAGCAAATCCTAGCCGAAACGAGTGCTCAGTTGGATCGTGAACGAGCAGCACTGATTCAAGAGTATGAAATTGATGCTAAAAGTGAAGGCGAAAAACGGGCAAGAAACGTGGTCGTGGAAGCAATCCAGCGTTCAGCTGCTGACACTGTTTCAGATGTCACAGTTTCTGTTGTGAACTTACCTGGTGAGGAGATGAAGGGTCGAATTATTGGTCGTGAAGGCCGCAACATTCGAACGCTTGAGGCATTGACTGGAATTGATTTGATTATCGATGATACACCAGAGTCAGTTGTCTTGTCAGGGTTTGATCCCCTACGTCGCCAAATTGCTAAAAACGCCTTAGAGGCTTTGATTTCTGATGGGCGAATTAATCCAGCCAAGATTGAAGAAGCTGTTGAAAAGGCGCGTCGCCAAATGGATGAAAATATTCGTCAAAAGGGTGAAGAGGCTGTCTTTGAACTAGGACTGCGTGGCTTGCACCCAGACTTAATCAAGTTAATTGGTCGAATGAATTATCGGACATCATACGGGCAAAACGTCTTGCAACACTCAATTGAGGTAGCAAAGATCACCGGTTTGATGGCTGCCGAATTTAAAATGGATGTTGCACAAGCAAAGCGTGCTGGTCTCTTACATGATATTGGTAAGGCTGTTGATGCGGAAGTTGAAGGTTCTCACGTAGAACTAGGCGTTCGTTTAGCTGAAAAGTATCAGGAAAAACCAGTGGTTGTGAATGCCATTGCCGCCCACCACGGCGATACGGAGGCAATTTCACCACTAGCTGACTTGGTCGCAGCAGCGGATGCAATTTCCGCTGCTCGTCCGGGTGCTCGCTCGGAATCGCTGGAAAACTACGTCAAGCGTCTGACTGACCTTGAAAATATTGCGGATGGTTATCGGGGTGTCAAATCAGCCTATGCTATCCAAGCCGGTCGGGAGGTTCGTGTGATTGTTGAGCCTGCCAAAGTGACCGACATTCAAGCAACGGTTTTGGCCCATGATATTAAGGCCGAAGTCGAAGAACAACTTGAATATCCAGGTCACGTCAAGGTGACGGTTGTTCGAGAAACTAGAGCAGTTGATTACGCGCGTTAATGAAAAGCCCCTTGGGGCTTTTTCTATTTGAGGGACTAAATTCAGGTCTGAGCCTGCAATAATGGTTTAAGTCTGCTACAATAAAAACAAGTCATCTGTTCTTTAATGAAACGAGAGGAGAATCTTACTTTATGACTATTGGGGAACTTTCAATTTTAATTTTTGCCTTAGCATTTTTGCTTTTAGTTGTTTTTATCGGAATTTTTTTGTTGCGCTTAACGCGATCGGTCAGCATTTTAACAACTGATATTGATACCATCGCTCGCTCTTCTAACGAGGTTTTGGCGAACACAAATATATTGTTGGATGATGTCAACGATAAGATGGCAACGCTAGATGTTACTGTTCAGACTGCTGCTGATTTATCACAGACAGTGTCAGATTTGAATGGTTCGGTTCGTAAGGCATCGAATAACTTAGCGGGGATGGGAACAATTTCAAAGGCTGGTGCTACGTTAGCATTGTCGAAGGTTTTCGGTCTCTTCTCTAAAAAAAATAAAAAGTAACGGAGGAATTGCTATGTCAAAAGCAACGAATGGTATTTTTGCCGGTTTCTTGTTTGGCCTTGGTGTTACCGCTGCCTACAAGTTGTTGCATGAAGACCAAAAGGATGAACTTAAGCAAAAGGTTCAGGCTAAGGCCGACCAGGCCAAGCAGGCTGCTAGTCGCGTTCAAGATAATTTGGCGCCCTATGTTTCGAAAGCTAAGGAAAGTTTGGCTGCTAAGAAAGTAGAACTGGCAAATCAAGTTGTTGATCAAGAAGATCAGGACCGCAACGATATTGAAATTAGTGAACACGACTTGTCCTTAAACGATGACAAGTAAAAAAACCACTAGGCAAGTAATTCTGCTTAGTGGTTTTCTTTTCAGTAAAATGTTGGCTGGGATAGAGTGGTCATGGGTGATTGTTTTATTTTTCAATCCTAAGTGTCCTTGAGCCCTTGACCAGCAATGAGCAGCATTTACTCTTGGGCTAATTTTTGAGCCTTTTGGGTGTTGGCGAAATGAACCTTGGCAAAGTGACTCAAATCTTTTCCTTCTTTGATGAGTTGACTAGCGACGCGGTCTGCTTCCTTACCAGCACCGATTGGTAGGTGAATACCGGCTTCTTGGCTCAGCTCGGCCATCGAAATCAGTTCGACGTAGCGGGCTAGAATTGAAGCTGCCGCCACTGCAAGATGGTAGCGCTCACCCTTGGTGCTGAAGTAGACTTGATCTGCTACGATTGGCTTTTGCTGGTTCTTTTTCAAATAGTGAAAATAAGAGTTGGGGGCTACAAATTGGTCGATTAAGAAGCCATCCGGTTTTGCAGGACTGATTTTTTTTAAGACAGTTGCCAAGACAAAGTTGTGCGAAAGAGCCTTCATTGCCACCACGTTTTGTTTACTTTGCTGTAATTGGTTGTACTTATCCGGCATCAGGTTGACGACATGATGGGGAAGGCGGTCGATAATTTTTGGCGCGAGGTTCTTAATCTTTTCGTCGGTAAGCGTCTTAGAATCAGCGATACCGAGACTTTTGACCCAAGCATTTTGATCTTTGGGAACATAGACAGCTGCTGTTGTTAGTGGGCCAAAGTAGGCTCCGGCGCCAACTTCATCAGAACCAATGACACTCCAATTTTGAAAACCAGCAGGAAGATTTTGGCCAGGTTGATCGTGTTGAGGTCTCACCTTGACTCTTTTTTCCCCCTTTTTATTGAGGTCTAATTGCTGATTGGCCCATCGGCTAGCTTCTTGACTAGCATTTGCACCCTGGAAGAGGACTTTACCGGAATGGTAAGCTGTGATGGTTGTTTCATTTGTTTGGGCCTGAAAGAGCGCGCCAGTCGGTGCGGTTGCTTTCAGGTGACCAGCATAGTAGTCCTGACATTTTTTAATGGTTGCCTTTGACAAGGATAGTACGCTTTGCATTGAAGCCCGCTTTCTTCTTGGTAAATGGGGTAGTAACCACTTAATTATAGCAGTTTTAATGGTATAATTGACCTTATTAAGTATGTGAATTGTGCGCATTTGGTCAGGGGAGAGCCAGATAGAATTGCGCCAAAATAGGAGCTTGGAAATGATTCTTTCATTGATTTTTGTTGTTGTAATTTTTCTCATGGCCCTGTCCGGTTATCGGGAAGGTTTGGTCCATGTTTTGGCTCGTTTAGCTGTGTTTGCTTTAGTTTTTTACATGGCCACGGTTTACTCTAAGCCACTCGCTGATCTTTTTTCCAACTGGGTTTCGGGACAGTTCTCTCGTCCGGGCGTGCCAGAAGAAATTTCTCACCAAGGAACTCAGTTCTTATCATCGGGTCTGGCCTTTATGGTCGTGATGATCCTGGGCTCCTTTGTTAGCCATTATCTATTACGCCCAATTCGCTTTATCCGCCGGTTGCCAATTTTAGGGGCACTTGATGGTTTGTTGGGTGGTATCTTGTATCTGGGAATCGGAGTGGTTTTAAGCTTTGTGGTTTTGCAAGTCTTGTCGGTTGTCCCCAATGCTTGGCTGCAAATGCAGTTTAGCCAAAGTCCGATTTTAAATCAGTTTTTGAACACCATGCCGATTCTTTCGAATCAGATTTATCAATGGTGGCTTTAAATAATAAGGAACAAACAGTATGAATGAAAAAGTCTTACAGACATTAGAATATGAAAAGGTAAAAGACCAGTTATACCCCTTTATTCAGACAGAACAAGGCCGGGTCTTAGTTGACCACTTGCAACCATCTTCTGATTTTGACCAAGTGTCTGCCTGGTTGCAAGAAACCAATGAGGCTGTCTTGATTGATCGATTGAAAGGTGGCATGTTGTTGCCAGCCTTAGTGGATATTAAAGATCAGGTTCGTCGCTTGGAAATCCAGGCAAGCTTGAATGGGGCAGAGATTGTTAGTTTGGCCCAGGTGCTAACCGCCACTGCCGCGATTGTTCATTTCTTTGAAGGTATTCAGGATGATGATTTAGCTGGTTCAGTTGACCACCTGGCTGCTAAAGCAGCTAACTTGGTACTTTTGCCGGAGTTAACGGCTCAGGTCGACCAGGCCATCGATGAGACCGGCCAAGTATTGGATACTGCCTCCTCTTTGCTTTCAAGTCTGAGACGACGAATGACGGGGCATGAGAATGCTATCCGACAAAAATTACAAGGGTATACCCGGGGAAAATCAGCCCAGTATCTCTCGGAACCGATTGTCACAAAGCGGTCCGACCGCTATGTTTTGCCGGTGAAGGCCGAATACCGGCACCAAATTCCGGGTGTTGTTCATGACCAAAGTCAAAGTGGGCAAACTTATTACATTGAACCGCAAGTGGTTGTTGAATTAGCCAACGAGTGGTCAGAATTAAATGTTTTGGCTCGAGCTGAGGAAAACCGGATTTTAGCTGAACTTTCAGCTGAATTGGCCTTGCATAGTGAAGATCTGGTAACCAATGCATTGATTTTGGGCCAGTTGGATTTTGCCAATGCTAAGGCACGGTTAGCTAAAAGCCAAAATGCGCAGGCACCAGCGTTGTCAACTGACCAATCGGTTGCCTTAAACCAGGCTTGGCATCCGCTGATTGGGGAAAACAAGGCTGTTAAAAACGATATCAGTCTTGGCATTGACTACCAGACATTGATTATTACCGGGCCTAACACCGGTGGAAAAACAATTACCATCAAAACGTTGGGACTCTTGCAACTGTTGGCTCAGTCGGGACTCTTTATTACGACTAGTCGGCCATCAACAGTGGCGGTCTTTGAGCAGATTTTTGCTGATATTGGGGATGAACAGTCAATTGAGCAGAACTTATCCACGTTCTCTTCACATATGGCGAACATCAAGCAAATCTTGCAGCAAACAAATGACCGCTCGTTGGTCATCTTTGATGAATTGGGAGCCGGAACAGACCCTCAAGAAGGGGCCGCCTTGGCCATGGCTATTTTGGATCGAACCCGGTCTTTGCAGGCCAAAACCATCGCCACGACCCACTATCCAGAATTGAAGCTTTACGGTTATGACCGCCCAGAAACGGAAAACGCCTCAATGGTCTTTGACGTCGAGACGCTCAAGCCAACTTACCAGCTCTTAATTGGTGTACCAGGCCAATCGAATGCCTTAGCGATTGCCAAGCGCTTAGGCTTTGACGATGAGTTGTTAGCAGATGCCCAGTCATTGGTTAATCCAGAGGACCAAAATCTGAATAAGATGATTCAGGACTTGGTTGATCAGCGCCAATTGGCCAAGGGTGAGCGAGCTGATTTGGCAAAAAAGACTGCTCAAGTTCAAAGTGAACAATCGCTCCTAGAAGAAAAGACATTAAAGTTGGAGCAAAATCAGGCCAAGGTCATGCTGGATGCCAAAAAGGAAGCCAACCACCTGGTTGCGAAAACCAAAAAAGAGGCTGACCAGTTAATTAAGGCTATTCGTAAAGAGCGCTTGGCCGGTGGCCAAAAAGCTGGTTTGTCCGAGCAGGATCTGCAAAAGCAAAAACAGGCAATTTCTTCCTTGCATCAAAGTGACCATTTGGAGAAAAATAAAATTCTCCAGAAGGCCAAAAAAGCTAAGGTGCTTGCTCCCGGGGATGATGTGGTGGTTCAATCTTATAACCAGCAGGGAACCTTGGTGAAAAAGCATAAGAATGGTCAGTGGGAAGTCCAATTAGGCATCTTAAAGATGTTAGTTGATGAGGATGACCTCACGAAGACTGAAGCAACTGCCAAAGCTCAAAAAGAAAAGCAAAAGCAGCACCGACAAAAGGTTGCCAAGACGGCTCACAGTGGCTCAGCAACGGGCCGTGTTCAGGCGAAGCTTGACCTCCGTGGCGTGCGCTATGAGGCGGCTATTACTGATTTGGACCGCTATCTGGATACGGTGGTTTTGGCCAATCTTTCCTCAGTGGAGATTATTCACGGGAAGGGGACCGGGGCATTGCGGAAGGGAGTCACTGATTTTCTCCGGTCCGACCGCCGGGTTAAGGACTTTCATTTTGCCTCCGCCAATGCCGGCGGAGATGGTGCTACAATTGTGACCTTACGCTAAGACCTGATTTTGACCAGGTTAAAAATCAGCTTTGCTGCAGGCCAATAAATGTGGTCTTGGTTGATGACAGGCGTGCTTATTCCTGATGCTAGGAATGTATTACTTAACCAGGTACCGATTACCAAAAAGAACGAGAAGGGAAGACAATATGTCTGATAAGTACCCAGCCGGAGAATTTTTATCCGCACTATTTTTATACGCACATGATTTTAACTATAACCACTTGGTCTTTGAGGCCAACCGCTTTAAAGTGTCTGTCAACCTAGTTCGTCGTTCAAATACTTATGGGAATGCAGAGCTCTTTTACGCCTCCGCGGACCCAAAGGGTTTTGCACCAGTTATGTCTGCTATTAACCAGGCCATTGAAGTTGCGGAGCTTGAGGGTGACTTGCAGGCTAAGGTGCAAACGCCAAACTTGGAGCGTAAGGAACAGATCTTCCAATTTAAACTACGTGAGTTTGGTCATGGACGTTATCAACTCGATTTATCGATTTAAGGTAGGAGGCCGATTGTGAAACAAGGGAAGTCAGCACAAATTAAAGCATTTAAACATCAAAATACAAAGCACAAGTTTCGTGAAAATAAGAAGTTAGCACCATTTGATTACAATGAATTTGCCGGTTTCTTGCGAGCACGGTTCTTTTTGACCAAGAATAACGCCTACCAGCCAGCAGTCTTTGAAGCGGCTTCATTCTTCTTGGATGACTTGATTGCCACCATGGTGCAGCAGAATTTCTCTGCCTTTACTAGTGATGAACGGGTGATTGTCAACTTAAACGAAGCGATGCAAGCCGCATTGGTCCAGTCAACTGATCGAGATTGGCGCTACTTTGTTTTG
Source organism: Fructobacillus sp. ESL1117 (assembly GCF_058508565.1). Taxonomy (NCBI): domain Bacteria; kingdom Bacillati; phylum Bacillota; class Bacilli; order Lactobacillales; family Lactobacillaceae; genus Fructobacillus; species Fructobacillus sp. ESL1117. The sequence goes on from NZ_CP196385.1 coordinate 1,438,822, forward strand.
TTGACGCCAGTTTTGTATGATATCCAAGCCTTTTTGGCCAAGGAAGGGCAGGTTTCACCACGCTATGGTGTGCAAACGACTAAGTTTGATCCAAACTTTTGGAAAATGATTATGCGAACGGTAATGGCAGTTAATTACTTCCGCTTCCAGGGTCAGGATGTTGCCAAGCTGATGAACGAATCATCAGCAATTGACGACCTGCAATTTAAATTCTTAAAGCAAAATGGGGATGCCGATGACTTTGACTTGGAAACGATTCAGGAGGTCTTTCGTGGCTTAACGGTTACCTTACCTGAGTTAAAAAATGCTGATGCAAAACCTTTAACACCTGCTTTAACGGCAGACCAAGTCCAAGAAGAAATCGCTTTTGGAAAGCGGATGGTGGCAACCTTCCAAAAGACATCAACTGCTGGGGTCGTCTCGGACCAGGAAATGGCTCTTTTACAGTCCCTGCATCAGGGCTTGGCTGAAAGGTTCCAGGCTGACCATCACCAATGGACGGCCAGCTTGATTGCTACCTTTATCAAAGAGAATCTCTTTGAGTATTGGCAACCTGTTTTCGACTCATTGGATGGCTTAGGAGGCGAAATCACTCGCTACCTGCAGTTCTTGGCTAGCAAGAAGGCTGTGACGAACTTTAAGAAGATGGAAGCTGGCTTGGCCGGCGTTGATCATTACTTGGATGTCGCTGCCTTGAACAAGCTTCTTGGCCAGCTAACGGTTGCTGACGTTGAAGAGCTAGTTATAGAAAAATAGACAAAAAATGCCTGTTGGTCTTCAATGAAAACCAACAGGCATTTTTAGCAGAATTATGAAAACGAGATATGGCGCAAAAGGTCTGGCATCAATTGATGAATTTGCTTCGTCTTTTGATCCTGAATTAACAAAGCACCGGCTGGTGTCTGAGATAGGACGCCATGAAAGTCCTGAATTTGTTCTTGGTCAAAGCCATAGTTCATCTGAACGTCAACGGGTTCTTGTAAATTAATGGCCAACTCTAAGCGCGTAATGAGTTCTTGACTATTTTGTTGCTGTTTCAATGGAACGACAGCAAAGTGTTCGCGTAAGCGGGCAAAAACATGCTTGCCTTGCTTAATGATTTGATTGTAATAAGTACGGTTATCAAGATTGACTTGCATGAGACCGCCTCCTCTTTCACTGTTGACTTTAGTATACGAACAAACGTTTGGTTTTGCAAGTGCTTTTCCTGGTTAAATTTTTGTTAAGAACTAGTTTGGGGTTGATTTAAAGCTGTTTTTTCCTTTATTATCGTTAGGCGAACAGGCTTTCTAAATTGGCTACAGGAAGGTCAGAATTAGGCTGGAAAATGAATGACCACTTGAGGCTATCGTTGAATAATGGGAAAAATTCTGGTAAAATACAAACATTAAAGTAGATTTTGATGTTAAAGAGGAAGAGCATGACACAACGTGGTTTGTTAATCGTCCTTTCAGGCCCATCTGGTGTCGGAAAAGGAACAGTTCGTAAGGCAATCTTTGAAGATGACGGTGTGGATTTCCGTTATTCCATTTCAGCAACAACTCGTAAGCCACGAGTTGGTGAAGTGGACGGCCAGGATTACTTCTTTGTTTCCCGTGATGAATTTGAAGAAAAGATTCAGGCAGGCGACATGTTGGAATATGCCGAATACGTCGGTAATTACTATGGAACGCCACGTTCTTTCATTGATGAAACTTTAGCTTCTGGTAAGGATGTTTTCTTGGAAATCGACGTTCAAGGGGCTTTGCAAGTGAAGACGAAAATGCCAGAAGGGGTTTATATTTTTCTGACTCCACCTGATATTAAAAATCTCCGCACTCGTTTAGAGGGGCGGGGGACTGATTCGCCTGAAGTCATCGACCAACGCGTTGAAGCTGCTAAGGACGAATTGAAAAAGATGATTAATTATAATTACGCCGTCGAGAATGATATCGTCGAGTTAGCCGTTGACCGAATTAAGGCAATTATTACTGCTGAACGTTTGAAGGTTAACCGGGTATTTGACCAAATTGCGGACTAAAGGAGTAGCACATGTTATTGTATCCATCAGTAGATAAGCTGTTAGAACGAGTTGATTCACGGTATAAGTTGATTGCCTTGGCTTCAAAGCGCGCCCGTGAATTGGATGCCGGGATGCCAGCAACGAAGGTTAAGTTTGATTCCAATAAATCAGTCGGACAAGCTTTAGAAGAAGTTGAGGCGGGTGATGTTGTGATTAACCCCGTTGTTCAGGACGAAGGGGAATAAGATGGCTGATTTTCCGCAGTTAGATTTGGCGGCGCAAGAGGCACAAGCCACTCTGCAAACCAACTATGGTAATATTGACCTGATTTTTTTTGCAGAACAAGCACCCAAGGCGGTTGAAAACTTTTTGACCCATGCCAAGGAAGGTTATTACGATGGCGTTATCTTTCATCGAGTGATTCCTGATTTTATGATTCAGGGGGGAGACCCTGATGGTTCTGGTCGTGGTGGTGAAAGTATTTGGGGTAAGCCCTTTGAGGATGAATTCTCAGATGACTTGTTTAACCTCCGTGGCGCTTTGTCAATGGCTAATGCTGGACCAAAGACAAACGGATCACAGTTCTTCATTGTTCAGGCGAGTCATTTTCCTAAGCAAATGGAGGCAGCCCTCAAGGGATTACCTGATGAAATTCAAACTGCCTACCAAGAAAATGGGGGAACCCCATGGTTGGATGGCAAGCATACTGTCTTTGGTCAAGTTGTGGCTGGGATGGATGTTGTCGATAAGATTGCTAAGGCAAAAGCTGACTATGCTGACCGCCCAATCGATGATATTATCATTGAAAAAGTCGTCCTTCACTAAAAGTGTTGGGCGCTTTTTGCTATAATGAAGACAGTAGGAGAAAAAAGATGCCTTATAAAATTGGACAGCTAGTGACAGGAACCGTTACTGGTATTCAGCCCTATGGTGGCTTTATCAAATTAGACGAGCAAACTCAAGGTTTGGTTCATATTTCGGAGTTCAAATCAGGGATTGTCAAGGATTTGAACGGGGAATTGGAAGTCGGTGACCAGGTACAGGTGATTGTATTGGATATTGATCAGTATACTGGTAAGATTTCGCTTTCCCTTCGTCAAGTTGGCATCATGCCACTTAAAGACACGCCAATTATCAAGAACAATAGTGTGAAACGACATTTCTGGACGAACTATCATTTGGACTACGGTTTTGAACCAATTGCTTTAGCCTTGCCAGGTTGGATTGAGGAAGCAAAGAAAAGAATTAGCTGAGGAGTACTAGATGACAATGGTAGCAGCAACGGTTATTGCATATGACCACGATATTCCCTATTTTTTAGTGCATCAAAAAGATACTGGTGATCATTTTTGGGCAGTTAAGGTTCATCATCATGAGGAGAAAACTTCTTTGGGAACAATTTTGTCCGCTTTTCAAAAGGTCGGTGTAACTAATTTTGACGATTGGCGCTTGGGTGAGCTGGCTACTGCAGTTGAAGAGGAAGGCCATGCCGAGTCATTATATTCCTTTCATGTGATTAACTATCAGGCATTACAGCAACAGTTACCGAAGGAGCTGGTCTTTAAGAGTGCGGATGAAATCCGTGAATTATTGACGACAATCCAGCCATCGACATTCACGTCTTTTGATGCTAATTGATGTTAATTGACAATTCGCTGATTAATAAAAATAACGTTCGGATTTTATCCGTTAATAAAAGGGCGAAAGAATTCATCTTTCGCCCTTTTAGAATCGCTTTAAAAACATCGAGAAAACTA